>JBBPIE010000005.1:220497-283030 GCA_038040485.1 Candidatus Onstottus arcticum | reverse complement strand
GGAATGCTTCTTCCGGCGCGACCAGCTACAACGTGAAGCGCTCCACGACAAACGGTGGGCCTTACTCGACGATCGCGCCGGGAATAGTCACAACAAGCTATCTCAACGCCGGGCTTTCCAACGGAACGACCTATTACTACGTGGTGTCTGCGTCGAATGGGGCGGGTGAGGGACCAAACTCCAGTCAGGTTAGCGCAACCCCGGTGGCTGCCCCGACACCGCCAGCGGCGCCGACAGGACTCATAGCGACACCGGGTAACGCTCAGGTGTCGTTGAGTTGGAATGCTTCTTCCGGCGCGACCAGCTACAACGTGAAGCGCTCCACGATAAACGGCGGGCCTTACTCGACCATAGCGCCGGGCATAGGAACGACGAGCTACCTCAACACCGGGCTTACCAATGGAACGACCTATTACTACGTGGTGTCCGCATCGAATGGCGCGGGTGAGGGCCTCAACTCCAGTCAGGTCAGTGCGACGCCGACTGCCGGCGGAGGGCTCGCGCCGACCCTGAGCAATATGTCGCCTGCAACGGCGATTCAGGGAGCGTCATTCACACTCACGATAAATGGCAGCAACCTGGCGGGCACGACTTCGATCAACTTGACCCCGCCCGACGACGTGACGTTCACAAACATCAGCTCGACGGCCAGCCAGATTACTTGCTCGATGAGCATAGGAGCGGCGGCGGCGGTCGGAGGGCGAAACTTAAAGGTCACAACCGCAACCGGAGGGGAGTCGACCAATGCGCTGACCTTCGGAATCCTCTCCTCTTCACCCGCGCCGACGATAAGCACCCTCTCGCCGATCAAACAGGCGCCCGGAACGACTTTCACGCTGACGATAAACGGAACGAACCTGTCGCAAACGACATCGGTGAACTTCAGCCCGTCGGCGGGAATAACCGTCAGCAACATGATAGTGGTCAGCTCGGTGAAGGTGACGGCGACGATAGTCATAAGCTCGGGCGCTGCGACCGGCGTTCGGCAGGTGTCGGTTACCACGCCCTTTGGCACGTCAAACACGGTGAGCTTCTCGGTGCAAACAGGCCGATAGCCTCAACCGGAATGAGCAGTCTAAGGCAAAGCAGTTGGAAGCAAACAGAGGTGTTTAGACGATGAGACAAACTAATTCACTCACTCAACATGGAGCTAGATTCAAGAGCATCTGCTGGAAGCCAAAGCTCCAGACGACACTCGCGTTGACCTTAGGATTGATCGGCGGTTGTTGTGCGGCCGCACTTGTTTCACGCGCACATAACCAGCCCATTCCTGAACCTCCTCGACTCGCGGCCACAGATAGAACTGCGCCCGCCCCTGCGGCGAGCGCCGGGCAAGGTTTGCCTACGCAGCGCGGGCCAGTGCAAGTCGTGCGATTCGCCCTTTACGACGTTGGCATCTACCCGCGCGAGGTCCACGTGGACAAAGGCTTGATAGCGATCACGATTGAAGACTACTCGGGGGGCAGCCAAGGCGTAATTGTCGATCGCGAAACCGGCGCGGCGCCTGAGCGCGCAGGGAGGGTTGATCGCGCGGGGCCTCACTGGCGCTCCAGAGGCGAGATGAGGCTCGGTCCCGGCCGCTACCGCGTTTACATGGCTGACCGCCCAGACAATCAAGCCTTATTGGTAGTCGAGCCGTAACAGAAGTATTTCGATTCATAGAAACCGAGACCGACAGGAGCAAAGAGCAATGATGACCAGAAGCCGATGCCGAAGACGAACCACTCGATTGTTGACCGCGTTTGTAGCGCTGCTCATTCCGGGCCTGACTGTGATCGCGCAGGAGCAGAGCCAATACGACCGAGGCACGCCGCCGCAGCACACGGCGGGAATTTCGTCGCTCGGCAGTTACATATCGGCGGACATCGGCACGATCAACCTGAGTAACGGCTCACTCAACTTCAAGCTGCCGCTGGGCAGCGTAGGTGGCCGCGGGTTCTGGCTGCCGCTCACGCTCAACTACAGCAACAAGCTGTGGTCGGGCCGGAGGAGCCAGGTCTTCATCAGCGACCCGGCGCCCGGCCACATGGAGGCGGCGGCCTGGGCGGCGTACAACGACTACACCGCGGACATCTATTATGCTGTTGCGCCCGGCTGGACTGTAGGAGCCGCCCCTTTCCTCAAGGTGCGAGGCCAAGGCATCAATTCGATTGACAATCCGAATGGGTGTACTGATTTTTCCTGGGCGCTAGTCAAGTTCACGCTCACGCTGCCCGACCGGGGCGAGGTCGAGTTTCGCGACGATCAATTGGATGGAGCGCCGGCAACCGCTCAAGTCTTCGGGCCGACCGGCTGCCGCACACAAGATGGCTATCGAGGTAAGCGGTGGCACGCGACCGATGGGTCGGGAACGATCTTCATCAACGACAACGACAACGGAATTGTCAATGGCGACCTGGCGGGAAAGGTCATCACTGCCGATGGGACTCGCTACCATTTTGTCAACGCAAGCTCAGGCAACGTGGCAGGCTCGGCGTACTTGAACAATATTGCGCGTTGCGATTGGGTGAGGGATCGCAACGGTAACAGAGTCAGTATCGACTATCCAACCGGAAGCAAGGTGGTGTACACGGACCAGCTTGGCCGCCAGACGATCGTGGAGTTCAGCGTGTCTGACCCACAGTTCCCGGGAGAGACTCTGGCGCTGCGAGTGACAGTGCCGGGCTACGACGGAAGCTTGCGGTATTACAAAGTTCGGAGCGGTATGATGAATCTGAACTACCGCTCGGATGACAACCCGGCGCTGCCGGTTTATAACGGGGCTTACCCGACTGGAGTGATCGGGACCGAGTTATTCGCCGCCTCGTATGAAGCCGGCACTGAACGAATCGATGACAAGCAGGTGCTGACCCAGATGGTCTTACCCGATAGTCGAGCGGTAATTTTCAAATATAACCGTTTTGGCGAAGTGGCCGAAGTGCAACTTCCGACCGGCGGGAGGGTGCAGTACGACTACCTGAGTGTGCCGCTGGACGCCGTCAATGGGAACGGTTTGCCTTCGGGCAATTCTCTGGCGGCCGAGGTGATCGCCTCGGGGAAGCAGGCGGGAGGCAACGTCAAGGCAGTCGACCGGGCAGTGGTTGCGCGGCGCACCTATCCTGATGGCAGCACCCTGGAAGGGACTTGGAGCTACAGCTACAAGATCACCAAGACAGAAGTCAAATGCACATCGGGCGGAATCACCTTATTAGACGAGTGGCATTATTTTCTCCCTGCTCAGCGCTTCTTGACAGGCTCAACGAGCACGGGGGCGGATGGAACGGGCTACTCGTTGTGGTCTACTGGGGTCGAGCGTCGCAGCGAAATGGTTGGTACCAATGGCACGACGGTGCTATCGGCGAGCGAGCAAGACTGGTCTCAGCGCGCGGCGATTAGCTGGACGACCGGATACGGCATCGAGCAGGTAGCCAACGACAACCGCGTGAACGAGGGACGCAAATACCTCGACGATGGAAGCATGGCGAAGACGGACACCTTCTACGATCCAACGATCGCGGCGTCGAATCACATCAACAATCCCTCCGAGGTTTACGAGTATGATTTCGATCAGACGTTGAAGCGCCGCAGCACGACCAGCTACCTTATGGGCACTCCTTACACCTCGACAGGCGTGAACACAATCAACCTGTTGAGTCTGCCCGTTCAGCAGTCGGTATACGATGGAGGCGGGGCCGAGCTGGCGCGCACGACCTACGAGTACGACAACTACGCAGGGGATGGGAATCACGCCGCGCTGCAGAGCTACACGCCGGATGCCTACAATCATGATTCAGGGTACGGGTTTGGCTACACGACGCGAGGCAACGCCACGCAGATCACGCGGATGGTCAACGGCTCGACCTTCGTCAACAGCTACACTCGCTATGACGTTCTGGGCAACGTGGTCTCGGCGAAGGACCCGCGCGGCAACGTGGCAACCGTCAGCTACCTTGACGACTTCGGCAACGGAGCGGCCCCGGGATTCGGGGGCAGCGGCAGCTTAGGCCCGACCTACTCTTTGCCGACACTGGTCACCAGCCCGCCGCCAAATCCAAGCGAGCCCCAACAGAGTGCTCGCAGTCAGTATGATTTCTCAACCGGGCTGCTCACCGGGTTCAAAGACCGCAACAGTACTATCACCCAGACTCTCTACAACGATCTATTCGACCGACCTACGCAGATCAAGTCAGCCCTTGGCACGCCTTTCGAGAATCACACAGCGATGTATTACGCCGGTTTGAATCCGCTGACGGTGTTCGGCGTGACTCTGACCAACAACGACGTGCTGACGGCGAAGGACCAGAGCAGCATCGATGATGGCAACCTTCGAAGCTGGACAAAGACGGACGGCTTCGGGCGAACTATCGAGAGTTGGACTGAAGATCCGCAAGGCGATGTCAAGGTGTCGACTGTTTACGACGGGCTCGGTCGCGCGATTCAGACTAGCAATCCATTCAGGCCTTCCGGTGGTGAGTCTGCGCTATATACGACTACTGCTTTCGATCTAGGGGGACGAGTCAAGACCGTGACGACGCCTGACAACGCACTAGTGCGCACCGACTACAACGGGTCGCGAGTGCTCGTAACGGATCAGGCGGCCAAGCAGCGAATCAGCAAGTCGGACGGACTGGGGCGACTCACCGACATCTGGGAGATCAGGACCGCCGATGCAGTTACCGGAACAGAAGCAGTGACGTTTCCCAATCACCCGGAGGTGACCGCTGGCTATCGCACTGAGTACAGCTACGACGCGCTTGATGACCTTACCCAAGTGACGCAGCAAGTTGGGACCACGGGCACAACGCAGACCCGCACTTTCGTCTATGACGCATTGAAGCGATTGACCAGTGCTTTCAATCCAGAGAGTGGAACGGTCAGCTACGGCTACGACAACAACAGCAATCTGATGACGAAGACCGACTCGCGCGTGCCTGCGGTGACGACGGCCTATTCCTACGACGCGCTGAATCGAGTGGCGAGCCGGACCTATTCTGACAGTACTCCGGCGGTCGCTTACAAATATGACGCTCAGTCGGTGCCAACCGGCGCGCCGCCTTCCTTCAATCGGGGTCTCTCAACTGGGCGGCTGGTTGCGGTTACGTATGGTGGCGCCAGCGCAGGCAACTACACAGGCTATGATGAGCTTGGGCGAGTGACGTCGAGCTATCAGCAGACCGACTCGCAGAACTATGGTTTCAGCTACGGGTATAACATCGCGAGCGAGATGACCACCGAGACGTATCCGTCCCTTCGCCAGATCACCACCAGTTACGACGCTGCGGGAAGGACAAGCACGATCAACGGGCAAAAGACCGGAGAGCTGAACAAGACTTATGCCTCACAGTTCAGCTACGCAGCGCACGGCGCGGCCAAATCCCTGCGGCTTGGCAACAGCAAGTGGGAACACACCACCTTCAATTCTAGATTGCAGCCTTTGCAGATAGGCTTGGGCATATCGAGCAGCGATTCGAGCATCTTGCAGTTGGACTACGGGTACGGAACGACTACTAACAATGGCAACGTGCTGAGTCAGAACATCGTGATCGGCGGCACGACCATCAGCCAGAACTATTCCTACGATGCATTGAACCGTCTACAGACCGCCAGCGAAAACAGCGGAGCAGTCTGGTCACAGACTTATGGATATGACCGCTACGGCAATCGCTGGGTTAGCAACTCATTCGGATATACGCTGAGTTCGCTCACACCGCAGTCGCAGGGCGCGTTCAACGCAGCCAACAATCGTCTGTTTGCGAGTGTGTACGATGGAGCTGGCAATCAAACTGGCGACGTCCAGAGCCGGGCGTTCACTTACGACGCGGAGAATCGCCAGACGACCTTCAACGCGACTGCGGGGCAATACTTTTATGACGGAGACGGTCGTCGAGTGAAGAAGATAGATAACTTGGGGACAACTGTCTTTGTGTATAATGCTGGAGGTCAGCTGATAGCTGAATATCACAGCGACCCGGTGCCTCCACCTGGGGGAGGAGGCGGTACAAGTTATTTGACAAGCGATCATCTGGGAAGCACGCGAGTGGTGACGAAGCAAGACGGCACTGTTAAGGCTCGATATGACTACCTGCCATTTGGTGAGGAGCTAGGGGCAGGAGTTGGTCAGCGCACGACAGGGTTGGGCTACAGCCTCGCGGACAGCACGAAGCAGAAGTTCACCCAAAAAGAAAGAGACACCGAATCAGGACTGGATTACTTTCTTGCGAGGTACTACTCGTCGGCGCAAGGGAGGTTCACGAGTCCCGATCCGTACATGATCATCTTTGAAAAGAACAAGGGACGAAATCAAAGCGAACGTGAGAGAAGAGTAAGAACATACATTTCTCAGCCACAGATCTGGAACAAGTATACCTACTCTTTAAACAGTCCAGTTCGGAACGTTGATCCAGATGGACGATGTTCGTCTCCATCGCTAAAGAACGGTCAGGCCGGTATTTGCATAGAAGCCTTTATCGCGGCATCGCGGCTCAGAGTCGTCGGAAAGGGAGACGACCGGGGATTCAATGGTAATGATAACCTCGGCAAGCTGACAGCACGGGCAAGAGTAGATCTGGTTATTACGCCAGGCGTTGGCATAGACAGCCAGAGGGTGAGCGCGGGCCGTAGCGAAGTAAATGTTCCAGGCGTATTATCGATTGGGAGGCAAGGTACGGCAACAGCTCCCATAAGCAATGAGAAAGTAGCCGCGGATGGTACTCTCAGCTTCACGGTCACGGTTACGGCAGAGAACGGGTTCAAAGGCGTTTTTGGGGCTCCTGGGGAGGCTATTGATATTCGGATAAACTTTATAGTGACCGCGGATGGGAAGGTCGGAATAGGTCCGGATAGCATCCGCGATGGTTACCCATCACTAGGGGTGTATTCGTATAACTTAGAGTCAGGTGTGGTGCTAAGCACAGGGATCGGCGGCGTAACAACGACCGTGCTTGCGGAAGAACCTGAAGGAAGAAATGCTGATCTAGCTCCCCCTATGGAAGTAAAGATCCCTGAGAAAAAGCCTGGGTGCGGCTGCTAGCGACTCGATGCGGGTAGCATCCCATTATTCGGGGGTCTACAAGATTTTGAGAGCCCAGCAGACATCGTTCCCAGAGCGATGATGTGGAAGAGGGTCATCAAGGTGGCGCTGGAAAGAGTTCAGCTGTTGCGGGACGAGGAAACCTTGGTGGCGCTTGCTGCTGCCCCTTTAGTTACACCGATCGTCATTTGGGTCAAGGTCGTGGCCTCGGAAATTGTATCCGGTTCCTTCACGGTGGGTGGTGCACTAGAGTGGGCCTACTTAATCGCATTGCTCTACACCCCGTTTGCCTATCTGATTACAGCCTTGCTGGGTGTGCCGCTGCTAGTACTTTTTCGGAAGCTTCACGTCGAGAGCTGGTATTCTTACGCCATAGCTGGAGCCGCTATCGGGTTCCTTAGCCGGTTTGTGTTCTCTCCGTTCATGTTTACTGACTGGTCGAACGTCGCCGAAGACCTGTGGTTGATGCTTTGCGGATTGTGTTCGTCTCTCACGTTCTGGATGCTTGTCTATTGGCGCAGGACTAAATCACCCTCAGAGCCGTGATGTGTGGTGCCGGACCATCGCCTGGGGGCCTGGCATGGATCTTGCGATTGTCAACAAGCGTCGAAAACTTACGCACTAGGGAATACAGAGGAACAACAGAAATTCTGGGCAAGTCCCCCTTCAAAAAGGGGCGACCGGAGTGGCGCGCAAGGGGGTGAGGAACCGGAGCGCGCGGCGGCGGTATAGTTTCCGCCGCAAGCGCGAGGCACTTCGACCGCTATGGGAATCGAGCCGTCCGAGTCGGCATCATACATCCCACAGCCGCAGCTCACACCGCAGTCATCGACACTGACGGACTACTCGGCGTTCAATCAGAGCAACAATCGAATCGCGCTTGCGGGTTTTGGTTACGACACAGCGGGCACCTGACAAGCGACCCGACGACGGCTGCGAATGCGATGGTCTATGACGCTGAGAATCGTCAGGTGAGCTACACCAAGGCCGGAGTAACGACAACTTACGCTTATGACGGAGACGGCCGCCGAGTGAAGAAACTGGACAGCACCGGGACGGTTGTCTTTGTGTATAATCTCGGCGGGCAGTTGATCGCTGAATATCACAGTGACCCGGTGCCTCCCGCAGCAGGAGGAGGCGGCATAAGCTTTTTGACAACTGATCATCTTGGAAGCACGCGAGTGGCGACGAAGCAAGACGGCGCGGTTAAGGCTCGATATGACTACCTGCCGTTTGGTGAAGAGTTGGGAGCCACAATCGGCCGGCGAACGACGGGGATGGGCTACAGTGCGGCACGGACGCTTGTTCGGGTCGAAGACTTCGGGCAGCTCTCGAAAACAGATGGTGGAGTGAATGCACTTGGCGGGCTGCCAAACAACGGTCACTTCGCCGTTCGTATACTTCTTGATGATTTCGGACATTCGCGTGAAACCCTTCTAACGTCCTACGCGCGTTGGCTTGCTGCTCCAAGAAGGCCGCGACTGGATCAACCTTTTCTTAGCCTCTTCAAAAGCTGAATCTGGCCCGCGTGGTACAAGTCATGAGCGGCCACGCCCACGATCAAATCTCTGAACGTGAACTTGCTGCCGGCGGGCCGATCACCGAGTCGCTTCGGGTTGAACTGGTTTACGGCTGCCAGGAGCTTTTCGTGAAAGTCACGCAGCAATCGCGTGTCCGCTTTAAGCTCAGCGGCCGTTCCTTCAAGCGGACGTGGAAACCAGTTCGAGCCTTTCAACGGAAACGATCCGCGAGCCTCATCCACCAGCCGCCGATAGACGGTGTACTTCCAGTAAGCCGCGTGCACGATGATTTCCCACACGTTGTGACGGCCTTCACTCGGACGCCACGCCGCCTGCTCGGGCGTTGTCCCGCGAATCGAGCCCAACAAGTTCGTGCCGTGCCACGAGCGATGATCGAACGCTTGTTCGAGCTGCAAGATAAGCAAGTCTGTTTCTGACATGTTGTCTCACTCCAGGATCAGAAATCGCGCGGGCCGGCTGCGTCGTTCACCTCGAGGCATTTCGTCCGCACTCTTGCTCTACGTTTGCGTTGAAGTTATTGTTTTGCTTGCTTCAGATACTGCACCGCAGTTTGGCGGTCGTGTAGCGCCGCTTCGTAGTTCGGGATTAGCTCCAGGGCCCGGTCAATCCAACCAACCGCCTCACTAAAATGCTCGCGAAGAAGTTCCACGCTGCCCATGCCGTTGTAAGCACTGGCCAGATGCATTTTGCTCTCATCAAGCATTGTCTTGAACACTCGGTCCGAGTTGTCCAGAGACTTCTTGAACCCATCTGAATTGCCGACGTCACGCTGAGCCATGGCTTCATTCTTCAGGAAGTAACCTCGCACCAACTGAAGATAAACATCCTGCGGGTAGCGGGGCATCTGGTCATCAAGCAGTCTCAACGCCTGTTGAGCTACCGCCAGAGCTCTGTCAGCCTCGCCCACAATCAACTTGAAGTATCGCGACTCCATTTCAGCCAGACTGGACTGCAAGTCCGTCAGCGGTTCTGTCGTGCCGGTAGCTCGGACGATTTGCTGCAGTTGGTCGATGAGGATCTGAACTCCCCGGGCCCAATCCGTATCGTGGATAAATGCCGCGTCCAACTTGACCAGGCCCGCGATCGACGTTGGCAATGCCTTGGCCTGCGGCATGTCAGCCCCTCCGACGAGCACCGGGATGACCACGGCCCTACTCTTGAGTGCCAGGCCAATCTCCATCCGCAACACATCTTTCGGATCCTTCATGCGTTTGAGCCCGGCCTCTTGCCAGTAAGGACCAATCACTACCAGGGCGGCGTTCGAAGTCTTAATAGCCTTCTGAATTGCCTCCGAGAAGTCTTTTCCATACTTGATGTCATCAACGTCCTGCCAAACCAGGCTGTCACCGAACCGCAGCTGGACGTGATCTTTAAGGCGACCTGCCCAGCCTCCGTCGCCGCGCCGGTAGCTTATGAACACACCCGCCACAATTCTCCTCCTCCGTGACGACCTAGAAGTCGCCCACGCAATGTTGCAGCACAACACGATCCACTTGGTTTTCCGGTTTGAAGCTCGGCATTACTCTCATTGCTGACGATGAACCGAGACCTGGTGAGGCGTCAGGATAGTATGAAAGTCACTGTTCGAAATCAAGGTGGTCAGGGGAGATCATCGTGAGCGGGTTCTCTAGCGTCCGAAGAAAGCGCCGAGGTGTTGCTGGAGGAGTTGAGCATCCCGACAAGCGTTTCGCCAACCCGGCTGTTCTCGTTTGAGACAACGACCTTCGCGGCTTCGAAACGCGGTGCTTGAACTGGTGCTGGTTCGCGACGGTGGTCAGGCACCGCGTAGCGGGCTTGATCACGCAGAGCGTCATAAGATTGATCAGGCAGAACGTCAAGGCTGGCTGTCGGGGCAGTTGGCAGCGTGATCGTGAAGGTAGTCCCGTGGCCCGGCGTGCTCTGAGCTTCAATGCGGCCGCCGTGGCGTTCGATTGTGCCGTAGCTCACCGCGAGACCCAAACCCATTCCGGCCACGCCCTTGGTTGTGAAGAACGGCTCGAAGACCTTCTCGCACACTTCGCGGCTCATACCGATGCCGCTGTCGCTGAAGTTCACCATCACCGAGCCGCCTCTGGCTTCGGTCGTTATTCTCAGCATTCCGCCTTGAGGCATCGCGTCCAGCGCGTTAAGGATGATGTTGACGAACACCTCTCGCAGCTCAGACGCCGAGCCGTTAACCATCGGAATTGGTGTTTGTTCCACCTCGACTTGATAGCGAAGGCCGCGGGCGCAGGCCTCGTCGTACCACCTGGCCTGGGTGAGCGCAGCGGAATCCTGCACGATGGAATTGATGTCTACTTCCTCGCTTGCCGATTCGTTCTGCTGAAGCCCGAAGCCCTGGATTCGCTTGACCGTCTGTGCGCCGTCCAGAGCGGCTCGCTCTATGATGTCCATCCGCTGCAGCAGGCTGTCATCGTTGCAGTCGCGTTTCATCAACTGCGCGTGCCCGAGTATCGCGGCGAGAATGTTATTGAAGTTGTGAGCCACTCCGGAAGCAAGTTGTCCGAGGGCACGAAGCTTGTCGGCTCGCGCGGCGCGTTCGCTGGCGAGCCGCTCTTCGGTAATATCTCGGGCGACGGTCAGGACGCTGGTGACGCCGCCCTCGTCGTAGATTGGGGTGTAGGTGATGAGCAGCAGACGGGTCTCGCCGCTTTTCCTCATCCCGTGCAGCTCGCAGGTCTGGGGCTCGCCTTCCAGCGCGCGTGTGAAGCGCGCGACCGCCAACTTCGTGTCGTCGCCGGACACCAACTTGCGATAATCGCCCGAGCGAAGCTCCTCTCGCGAAAAACCCGTTAGCGTGACTAGTTGTTCGTTGAACCAGATGAGCCGGCCTTCGGGCGAAAAAGCGAAGATCGCGTCGTTGGCGTTCTCGATCAACTTGACCAGGAAGTTGCGCTGTTCGCGGGCGACCGCTTCGGCCGCGCGCAGCTCCGACAAGTCCCGAACGATGCAAACCGCGCCGAGCGGTCCGTCGTGTTCAACGTTCGCGCCGGCATCGGCCAGTTCGCCGAAGCTATGGCGGCTTGTGAGGGGTGAGATCGTCACCAGCACGGGCCGCCTCAATCGCTCGGGCACAAGCTCGAAAGTGGCTGGCCTTCCGGTGCTCAACACCTGCGCGACACGGCACGTTTCGCCTTCGATGCCTTGCATCAACGAGCAACACTGGCGCCCGATCAGATCGCGAATCTCCGCGCCTTCGAACGCGGCGCCGGCCAGGTTGGCTCGTTTGAGTTTGCCTTCGCGATCGAAGATCAGGATGCCGTCGGTGAGCGCGTCGAAGGTCGCCTCCCATTCGAACTTGCCGTGAGAGACTTGTTTGAAAAGTTCGGCGCGCTGAATCGCGGTCGACACCTGATTGGCGACGGCGCGAACGAGTTCGACGTCCTCGCCGCTCCAAGTGCGCGGACCCGACTTCATCGCAGCCGTGATCACCAGCCTCGCTTTCCCTTTGAATGCGATCTGCGCGGCCATGAACGAACGAGCGCCAGTTGGACGAATTAGGTTGAGCAGGTCGGGAACCAGCCTCGGATCGGTTTCGACGTCGTTGCAGAGAATCAGGTCGTTCTCGGCGAGCGGGACGAACTTCAAAAAGTCTTCGGTCCTGAGCGTTACATTCGGATTCGGGAGGTCGTCCCTGCTGTATTCGCACTCGTTGGTCCAAGACGCGCCTTGCTCGTCGAGCCTGCTGATGAGTATGCGATCGGCTGAGAGGTGTTCGCCGAGCTGTCGAGCAACGATCGAGAATATCTGGTCGAGCTGGTTTGATTCGTTGATGCGGTGGATGACGCGGCTGATCAGCGATTCGCGCTCGGCTGCTTGTTTGGTTTCCTCAAAGAGATAGCTGTGGCTGACGGCGACTTCGACTTGAGCGGTCACCATTTCAATCAACGAGACCTCGCTTGCGCTCCACTTTCGCAAACGGCTTGTCTGGCCGATCGACAGCGCGCCCCAGAATCGGCCGTTGATGAAAATGGGACAAACAATTTGCGAAAGGTTGATCGGTTCGATCGTCCAGACCTTCACCGTAGCAGCCAAATCGGGGTGGGCGCCGATGAACGCTGGAACGTCTTCGACTATAAGTGTGCGGTGGGTCTCCATCAGATAAGTCGTGATGTAGTCGTTGAGCGCGGTTTGAACGTGGCTGACCGAAAGTGAAGGATCGCTCAAGTGTTCGGCGACCACCACGAACTCGTCGCCGACCAGCTTGCGAAAGTATGAGCGATCGGCTCCCAGCGCGCGGCCGAGTTCCTGTGCTGCGACTTGAAGCGTTTCATTCAAGTTCAGCGAGCGCCGGATCGACGCAATGATTTGATTTACAAGACCCGCGCGCATCGCGGACTCGCCGGCCTCGCGATAGAGTTCCGCCTGGCGGATTGCGACTGCCGCCTGCTCGGCGACTGATTGGACGACGTCGATCTCCCACTCGGACCACGAATGTCCCCGGCAGCAGTGATGAAGACTGAGGAGCCCGATGGGCCGGTCTCCAAGCTTTATCGTTGCCGCCAGAATGGACCTCACGCCTGACTCTTCGAGATCTTCCTTGAACTTTGCAAATAAAGGATGACCGTCGGTGTCATCAATTGCGAGCGGGCGCTGGGAGCCGAGCACTGCATGTACGTGAGGATGCCGTGCGGCGGGCGCAGTTGGACTAGGTGGCCGCCGCGAGCAGCAGGCGGCGGTGTATTCGTGAGTTATCGCGATCGTTTCGGGAATTGGAGTCGGCAGAAGCGCGATTCGGCAGCGGCAAACGGAGAGCGCCTTGCCAAGCTCGTTGACTATCGCGGTAAGGACGGTGTCCGAATCGAGCGAGCTGTGAATCGTCGAGGTGAGCTTGGTCGTTAATGCTGCGCGGCGAGCAGCCTCGTGCGCATCGCGGTACAGACCGTTTCGCGAGAGAACGCTCTGGATGATTGAGGAGAGATTCATGTATTCCCGAAGCCGCTAGAAACCGGTCTCTCAGGCGCGCTTGATCGCCAGACGCGCCGCGGACCGCGCCCTTCGTTAGCCGGCTGCGCGATCGCCGGTCATTGTCAGCAGCGAGTAGCGAATCTCGCGCCCGCTGTTGTAGTCCTTCATTGCCAGCCCGGGCTCGATTGCCAGCTCTCGCATCTCTCGCCAGGAGTCGATGGGCACGCGCGTAAAAGCTTCGACGATGGCAGGATCGAAATGAGCGCCGGCGCAACGAATCAACTCATCGGCTGCGTCGTCGAACGAGCGGGCAGCCCGGTACGGCCTGTCCGAAGTCATCGCGTCGACCGCGTCCGCAACAGCAAAGATCCGCGCGCCCAGGCAGATTGTGGGGCCTTCCAACCGGTGAGGATAACCGCTGCCATCGTACCGTTCGTGATGCTCGGCCACGATCTGCGCGGCTCCTTCAAGGAAGTCAATCCCCCGTAGTATCTGGGCCCCGTAGTCGACGTGCCGGCGCATATAGTTCCATTCGTCTTCCGTGAGCGCCCCGCGCTTGAGCAGAATCGCATCCGGGACGCCGATCTTTCCGATGTCGTGCAGTAGCGCTCCGTGCTCGAGCGTGATCAGCTCGCGGTCCCGCAATCCGACTTCCTTACCGAGCCTGAGGCAGTAACCGACTACGCGATCGGAGTGGCCCTTGGTCTCCACGTCTCGAGCTTCAAGCGCGGCGGCGAGCGCCCGCAACGTCGCGCGATAGTTCATGTACAGCTTTTCGAGGGTCGAGTTAAGATTGACGTTTGCGATGCTCAACTCGTTCGTTCGCACACCGACGAGCTCTTCCAGATGTTGCTCGTACTGCAGATTCGCCTTGAGCAGCGATTGGTGCCGGAGCGCGCGCGCGACTGCTGTCTCAACATCCGAGAGGTTGAACGGCTTTGTCACGTAGTCGAAAGCGCCGTATCTCATCGCTCCGATCGCGCTTTGTATGTTGAGGTTTCCGGAGATTAGGATGACCACCGTATCCCTGCACTGCCGGGTGATTTCCTGAAGCAGTTCGAGCCCGCTCATCCCGGGCATCATGATGTCCGAGAGCACGAGGTCGTATGTTTCAGTGCGGAGATACTCGAGCGCCTCGTTGGCGCTTGCAGCAGTCTTGCACTCGTGTTGGCCGCCGAGCAGCGCATAGAGCACGGACAAAACGCTGGGCTCATCGTCGATGATGAGAATCCTCGCCGTTCTATTCCAAGTCGGGCTTGACGGCGCCGCAATGACTTCGGACATCGATTTCCTCGTCTGCGATAGTTCCCACTGTTGGTTCCTGCGATTCGGTTCAGACCTCGAACGCAACGCTGCGCAGTCCAATCACTACAGGACACGAAGGGCACTGAACCGCACAAACGACCGCTGGAATCTGGCTACCGAGGGTTACCTTTGAAGGGGACGCGCACGATCTTAGTACAGGAAACGCTTCTGCTGCAAGACTTTTTAGGGGTTCGGAGGGCTGGGGTGTGTTGCGCGACGGACCGGCAGCTACGGAGCTTCGGAGTAGTCGATCTTCATGTAGCTGCTGCCGTCGCCGACGACGAAAATGAAATCCTTGCCGGCCATCTTCACGTGGGTGACGCCTTCAGGTTTCATCTTGCCGTCCAGCTTCGTTACTTCTCGCGGAGTTGAGTCGGCGTTTGACTGGTCAGTTCCGCCGTTCCATTCGAAAAGCGAGAACGTCGGGGTCTCGCCGTGAGATGTCGCGCCGGCGATGATGAAGTACATGTTCGAGCGTGCATCGAACTCGATATCGCGAATACCGAGCCCGCCGAGTTGCACTTGAATCGCCGCGCCCGGTGGCAGAACGTTATCAGTTGTAAAAGAACCTCGCGGGTCCCGAAGCTTGATCGGCACGATAAGCGCTTTCCCATTCGCGAGCGGGGATCGCAACCCGAGCATCAGCCGATCGCTCACTGGATCATACGCGATGCCTTCGACGTCAACGCCGCCCGCATTTCCTTTTAGGTCGGCCACGGCCTTAAGCTCGGGCACGTTTTCGACCAGATAGTCACGAAGGCTGCTCATCACATCGGCTTGACCTAACAATGTCTTGTTAATCGGGTCAAGGGCGAATCGCACGAGCGCATTCCGCTCAGCCGGTTCAACGTGCGACTGGGAACCCACAACGTAGAAGAACGACCCGCCGTAAGCGAAGCCCTCGGGGTCGGCAACCGATGTGCCGAGTTCGATTGGCTTGATCGGCCCTGATTGACGGCCCGAATCATCGAGGGCCATCCACAAGACTTCGCCTGGGCGGCTGTCGTCAATGAAGTAAATGCCGTCGGAGCCCGGGACTTGAACAACGCCGGACGCCTCGAAGACTCCACCGTCAAACGCAATGCCCGCTCCGGGCGACGCGATCTTGAGCTTGGCTTTGCCCTTAGAGGTGGTTTCAAGCACGGGCTTGTCCGGTGATGAGCCGCTGCGTACCAAATAGAGGGCAAGCCCAACCGACATGAGCACCGCGATAACTTGCGCCAGAACGCGGCTAACCGCACTGACGTAGGCCGCACGCATGCGCTCGTCTTTCCCTTTTTTCTTTTTCTTTTTCTTCTTCTCGGCTTCGCTCTCGGGTTCCCCGCTAGAGCCGGCTTCAGAGCCAGCCGCCGTTGGGTCACTTGCGGCAGCCGCCGCCGCGGGCGCTCCGGCAGCACTATCCTCAGCGGGCCGCTCGCCGGTCGAAACTGCGGCGCGCTTTCTGATTTCAGCAAGCGCTTCAGGCGAGAGGACCGCCGTCACGTTGCCAGCCGTCTCATTCGGGTTCTTAAAGGTGAGCAGGGTCTGACCGAGTTGGATGGTGTCGCCGTGCCGAAGCACGTGCGCGTGTGTGGCCAGGCGCTCGCCATTGACGAATGTCCCGTTGCGGCTTCCCATGTCCGCGAGGCTGTAGACGCTTTCGCGAGCGATCAGGATCGCGTGAGCGGTGCTGACGGTCGGATCGGTTAGCACGATGTGGTTGTGAGCGGCCTTCCCGATATTCGTCTCGTATTGGGTGATCGGGTATTCGAGGTTGTCACCCGACGGCAGGACGCCTACCAGCTTTGGAGCGTACTGACGTTCTATGAGCGTCGCGATCTGCGAAGCAGTTGCGAGTCTGATCGATACCTTCCCGCCAAGCAGACGCTCCGCTTCTTCGATCGCGGCGGTGTCGGTCGGATCCGCGACTGCCAGGATTGTGCTGCCGTTTTCTTCGCCGGTCGCAAGTAGCTGGTGGTCTCGAGCAAGCTGAGCCGGTAGCCTGGAGGCGATCACTTCATCCGGTTGTGCAGCTTCCAGGTCAATCGAGGGGATTTGAAACGTGCTACTCATCAAGTCGCGCAAGGCGCCGTCAGTTGCGAGGCCCTTTTCCACGAGCGCGCGAGCAAGCCTTCGGTCCTTCGCCTCGGCGCGAATGCGATCGACGTCCTCCTGCTTTGCCAAACCCGCCGAAACGACAGCGTGAGCCAGCGACTCCTCGGTGAGCGGCGGAGGCGCAGGCACAGCAAGAGCCTCGAGGACCGCAGCGGTGCGGTCGTGCGCGGTCAGGCGGAAGGTCAGCTTCGAGAGTCCCATGCCGATGACGTCGCCGTGCTGGAGCACGCGTGGTTCGGTTAAGCGCTCGCTGTCGACGTTTGTCCCGTTGCGGCTTCCGAGGTCCCGTATTGAGTAGTTGCCGTTCGCGTAACTGATGATGGCGTGGGCGGATGAAACAGCGGGGTCGGCAATCACGATGTCGTTTCGGGGACCCTTGCCGAGCTGGATGTCCACGTGAAACAGGTCGCGATCGAACAAATCGCCGGTCGGCAGCAGTATCCTCAATACTGCGTCCGGCCCGGGAGCGGCGTCATTCGGAGACGTGTCGACGATCACTTCCCTGGTTTCCGCTTTGAGCACCTCGGTGGCGCCTCCTGGTTGAGGCGTCGTCAGTGAGTCGTCCGCGCCAGCCGGCTTTTGCAGACGTTCTAACGGGCTTGGTTTCTCGTCAGCGCTTGATGGCGGTGCAGGGTTGGCCGGCCCTTGGACAGTGGGCGTGCCTGGGGGCACGGGCGTCCCGCTCGCAGGTTGCGATTCCGGCGCTTCGGCTACGGGCAACTCGTGCCCGCAGCGGTAACAGAAGCGCTGACCTTCGCGCGCTACCGGCGACTTGCACTTAGGGCACTCACTCGTCATACGTGATGTTTGATTTCTCCGCTGTCCGATCGATTGTCCGGTGACCCAGGTGTCCGCCGCGGCGCGATGCAAACGACTACATCGAAATTTGACTTAGAAATGAGGCCGCTGAGCGGAGACCATAATAGCCGCTCGCATTCTCAAAAGCAAGAAATGGCCCGAAGCCTTTGTGTTTGACACTCGATGGGGTGAAGTCTACAATCAGGACAGCTTGAAGCCGATCTAAGGAGTAGCAGAGATGATGGGACTTGGAATGCCTGAAATACTAATAATCTTGCTGATCATCGTAGTGCTGTTCGGCGCGCGGCGCATACCGGAACTTGCAAAAGGACTCGGCGAAGGAATCCGCAACTTCAAGGCCGGGATGCGCAGTGACGAGCCGGCGGAACTCGAGGATCGCAGGTATCGCGACGATCGCGAACCCAGAGAAGAGCCAAGACGGACAGTCTGAAGTCTCTCCCCGGTTTCTCCCCTCTTTGGCCTTCTACTTTCGCGCTTGCCACTAAATCATCCGAACAAGTATCTTGCACAGATATCTGCGGGCCGCTGTGTCGTCAGTCGAAGTCTTCCGCAAGCGGCTGCCGTCCTGCGAATCCGGAGTCCGTTTCGTGCCACCAGCCGATGTCGTCTTCGTCGAGCCTCCAACACAAATAAATGATTCGGCCGTCGCGCTCGTAAGGAAAATCCACCAGTCCGGTGCGAAAGTCTTTGACGTGCACGCCAACGAATTCGATCTCCTGGACGCCTTCGCTGAACGCGATCAAGTGCTTCAGGTAAGCCGGCCCGCTTGGGCTGCCGCCACCAAACTCGGCTTTCTCCCTTGCGCGGTCGATCTCCATCCTCATATCGAGCAACGTCTCGCGCTCGCGGACGACGCGAGCCACGAGTTTTCGAAGCCTTGGCAAAAGGCTCCGCGCTTCGCTCAGCGTAAAGATTCTCGCATCGTCTGTTTCTTCGTAGGTTGCCATTGATGACGGATTATCGACCGGGGAAGCACGTCGAAGCAACTAGTGACTCGTACCAGGCTTTTCGTTGGCGATCAAATCGAGCAAAAATCTGCGTAAATCTGTCGAATCCGTTTCATCCGTGGTCTATGCTTTCGGACGAATCGACATACTGGGGACTGATAGACCACGGATGACACTGATTCGACGGATTCGCACGGAAAGCGTGTCGCCGACAGTCACTCTTTGGTTACGATCAGCGTAGCCTCATAGTCTTTTTCGTCATTCGTTTGATTTATTCTCGGATGAGGGCTCAACGCGAACAGCCCTACCTTGAATCCCTTGTAACTCAATTGGTTTGGCTGGATCGCGGTGTTGGTGTTGAGCGTCGCCTGCACGGACTTTTGGTTTTTCTTCGACACTTCGATGACGATGGCGGCATTTCCCTCCCAGATGCATTGCACGCCCGTCGGACATCGCGATTCATTTTGCAAGGCGCTGAACTTGATGGTTAGATTCTTGATCGTTACCTGTTGGCCAATCTTGATCTTGAACTCTTTATCGAGCGCCGGCTTCTCTTTCGTGCGCGCATCTTGAGCCGAGCCCGCCAGTATCGTCAGCAACAAAAAAGGTATTGCGAGGTTCATTCTATCTCCGCTTGACCCGTCTCAGTCATCCTGCCCCAGCGCCTCCGGCCGGTCAAGCAAACGCCTGGGAGCGCAGGCATCCTGCCTGCAAGCCTTCGCTCAACGCCAAGCAGCAGGCAAGGATGCCTGCGCTCCCGGGGATCTGCACTTATCGTGGGCTTGAGACCGGCTTTGTTCTCACCACCGAGTCGCCGATCTTGTAGAAGCCCGGCAGTTCGACCGGCAGTTTCCCTTTGAACTCGATTTCGCCGAGCACGGCCTTAAGTGCCGCTTCTTCGGCCGCTGGATAGTACTCGTAGGTGAGCACGTAGGTCGGTAACTCGGGAACGAACAAGAAAACGTAAGGGCTCCCGTAGAGCACAAACACGAACGGCTTCTCGAGCGCGGACAGATGTTTCAACAGATTGATCTGACCTTCGTTTAGATCAACCGAGCCTTTGTACGCGGCGACGCGGATGAAACCGTTGACGATAACTGCGTCCGCGAGCGCCGCTAGTTTCTTGATCAGCGCGAACTCGCCGGGCGAGGTCTTGTCGCTGACATGAACATCGGTCGTTCGCGCGTGCCTGCCCGCGAGCCCAGCAAGAAAGGCGCGGCCGGGAACACCGTCGCGCCAGCCTTCGCTGCCGTCAACGAGTGTGATGAACAGGACCTTCTTGTCATCGGTGAGCTTGAGCGGCAGCGCGTTTCGGTTGTCTCTCACAAGCGTGACGCCCGCTTCGATGATCTCTCGCGCGATGCGTTGGTGGTCGCTTGAGCCGAGCAGCCGATCGAGCTTGTTGAGGTCGGCGAAACGGTTCTTGTCGAGACCGAGCTTTGCTTTTGCAAAGAGAATGCGGCGTATCGATTCATCGATTCGCGACTCTTTGATGTCACCTGACTGGACCGCGCGCTTGACCGCTACAAAAGCCTGCTCGACGCTAGGTGGATAGAGCAGGACGTCTGCGCCCGCTTTTACCGCGCGGACGGCCGCTTCGCCGTCGGGGTAATGAGCCGCAATGCCCCGCATGTCGAGAGCGTCGGTGAACACTACTCCCTCGAAGCCGAGCTCGCCGCGCAATACGCCGGTCAGCATCCTGGGTGAAAGCGTCGCGGGCAGGTTTTCAGGTTCGATCCTGGGCAGTGCGATGTGCGCGCTCATTACTCCGCCAACGCCTTCTTGCACGGCAGCACGGAAGGGCGGCAGCTCGATGCTGTTCAGCCGCGCGCGATCGACGTCGATCGACGGAAGCTCCAGATGCG
This sequence comes from Candidatus Onstottus arcticum, assembly GCA_038040485.1. Lineage (GTDB taxonomy): Bacteria > Acidobacteriota > Blastocatellia > UBA7656 > UBA7656 > Onstottus_B > Onstottus_B arcticum. Next base: position 262,542 of record JBBPIE010000005.1, on the reverse strand, counting down.
AGTCTGTTGAAGTATCCCCGTGACCCGGGAAATGCTTGGCCGTCGCCATCACGCCCGCCGATTGCGAGCCGCGAATGTACGCGCGAGCCATTCGAGCTACGAGTTCAGGGTCGCCGCCAAAGGACCGTATGTTGATGATCGGGTTGCGCGCGTTGTTGTTCACGTCGACCACCGGGTAGAAGTTGACGTTGACTCCCATCGCGCGAGCTTCCTCTGCGCATATTCGTCCTGCCTGGAACGCCATCTCGGGATTTCCAGTCGCGCCGATCGCCATCGCTCGCGGGAGCCTCGTCGCTCCGAGATAACGAAGCCCGACTCCGCCTTCGAAATCCGCGGTGATCATCAACGGCAGCTTTGACAGCTCCTGCAGGTGATTGATCAGAAGCGCGACCCCGGCCGGTTCGTGTATCGTGTTCGCCTCGCCTAGCATGTGATAGCCGCCGACGTGAAACTCGGTGATGTCCCGGCGAATCTGTTTGAAGGTGTCGCTGTCCTGGCTCAGAAACATCCCGATCGTTGCCGGAACGATCAACTGGCCGACCTTCTCGTCGAGAGTCATCGAAGCCAGCGTCTTCTCGACCCAGGCAGTTTCAGCGGGGCTCGCTGCTTTGAGCTGGCGGGCGGCCGCAGGCAGTGAGGCGTGCGCGTTTGAAATGATCAGCGCCACGAGCGAAAGAGTGATTCTGCGGAGCATGAGTTAGGACCTCGAGGGTTTAAGTTTGAGCATCGCCGATTGTGTTCCACCCTGCGCGTTGCAAGTTCCTGAGAATCAACGCGCCTGCGAGCAAGCCGCCTGCCAACAAGGCTGCGCCTTTCACCCAGTTCCCAAAGATGACATAGCCAATGCCAAACAGGAATGCGTAGATCAGCACACAGCCGAGCAGCCAGTTTGCAAACTGAGCGGCAAGACTGCCGCCGGGGCCGGGTCTTATCTCGCCGGCTTCGATGGCAACGCGTTTCCATCCAGGCCCGTCGGGGTGGACTCGTCGATAGAATGCAACCAGTTTGTCCATCGGCTCCGCCGAAGTCAGCAGAGTCACCGTCAGCCAAACAAACGTCGTCACCGCCACGGTCACGAGCATCAGGTAGCCGAAGTCCCTCGGCGTGTCGCTGTCCCACTTGAGCTTTAGTTGAAGAAAGAGCGAGCAAGCCGCGGCGGCGATCATCGCGGAGACTTCGGACCACGCGTTGATCCGCCACCAGAACCACCGCAGCAGCAGCACCGTGCCGGTTCCCGCTCCAGTCACCAGCAGGAGCTTCCACGCCGAGCCTATCGATTCCAGATAGAAAGTAACGACCAGTGAGACGATCATCAGTAACACGGTGACAAGCTGCGACGCGATCACGTAGTGACGCTCTCTGCCGTCGCGCTTTAGAAATCGCCGATAGAAATCATTTATCACATACGAAGCGCCCCAGTTCAGTTGCGTGCCTATCGTGGACATGTAAGCTGCCGCAAACGCCGCAAGCATGAACCCGCGCAGATAGGTTGGGAAGACGTTCGGATCCATCAGCGTCAATATGTAGCCGGTCTCCTTATCCACCAGATCGGGGTAAAGAACGAGAGACGCGAGCGCGGTCAAGATCCAGGGCCACGGTCTAAGCGCGTAGTGAGCGATGTTAAACCAAAGCGTCGCCAGCAGCCCGTGCCGCTCATCCTTCGCCGAGAAGATCCGCTGAGCGACGTAGCCGCCGCCTCCCGGTTCAGCGCCGGGATACCAGCTTGCCCACCAGTTCACCGCGAGATAAGTGAACAGCGTTATCGCAGGCATCCACACTGAATCCAGCTCGGGGAAGAACGCGAGACGCGAGCCCGGCTGCCCGCTCTGCGCATCAAGCGCCCCTATCTTGGTCTTCAGCGCGTCCATTCCTCCGACTGCGCGAACGGACAGAACGGCTAGCACGATCACCATTCCCATCTTCAACACGAACTGAAACAGATCGGTGACAAGTACTCCCCACAGTCCGGAGATTGTCGTATAGAACGCGGTAAACAGGAGTATGCCGACCACGACTGTGACGGCCTGGCGCTTGTCGAGCCCAAGCGTCACTTCGAGGATCTTGACCATCGCGAGGTTGACCCATCCCATGATGATGCAGTTGATGGGCAGGCCGAGATACAGGGCGCGAAAGCCTCGCAGAAACGCGGCCGGCTTGCCCGAGTAGCGAAGCTCTGCAAACTCGATGTCGGTCATCACGCCGGCTCGCCGCCACAACCTCGCATAAAGAAACACCGTAAGCATCCCGCTCATTACAAAGTTCCACCAGATCCAATTGCCGGCGATGCCGTTCTTTGCGACAAAGCCGGTGACGGCGAGCGGAGTGTCGGCGGCGAATGTCGTCGCGACCATCGAAGTGCCGGCGAGCCACCAGGGCACGTCGCGACCCGAGAGAAAAAACTCGGTTGTGCTGCCTCGAGCACGGCGGGCGTAGTAGAGGCCGATGCCGAGGTTGAACAGGAAATATGCGGCGATGACCGACCAGTCGAGAAGTGATAGTTTCACGCGGCGGCGATTCTATTCGGCGGGCGCTTGCGAAGTCAATCTGAGAGCGATCTGATTCAAGGTGTTTGATCCTCCGCCTCGTCGCGCGCGCTGGTATGGCATAATGCCGAAACTGCTATGGAGAAGTACGACTCAACAAAGGACTACTACCGTGAGCTGGGCGTTCAGCCGGACGCGAGCGCCGAGCAGATTGATCGCGCCTATCGAAGCGAGGCTCGCAAACGTCATCCCGACGGCGGCGGAAGCGAAGAGGCGATGAAATCGCTCAACGAGGCTCACGACGTTTTGAGTGACGCCGAAACGCGCCAGGCTTACGATCGAGAGCGGCGGCCCCGACTGGCTACTCAGGTTTCGTCGCCGGTGTTCGACCCGGAGGCGGCTTCGAGGGCCGGCACGCTAGGCATACCGGTTTCTGATCCGGACTTCGCCGGGTTGGTGATGGGCGCGCTGGCGTGCTTCGGACTCGGGATCCCGTTGCTGCTGTTGATCGAGATGCAATGGATGTTCTTCCTGTGGCCGCTTCGCATCATGTCGCTTGGAGCTCTGGGCGTCGGTGTGTATATGGCGCATTCCGCGTTTGCGCTCAAGCAACGCAAGCTCAAGCAGGCGCGGCCTGCTGGTTCGCGAACCGTGATCATCATTCGTGAGTTGGCGTTCTGGTTTGTCGCCGCCACGCTGCTTGGCGGGCTGCTGGCCGCGCTTTACTTGAAGCTCTGAATTCCCGATAGCGATCCCCACCAGCAGAGCATGCAGATAGGGCGAATACCTGTAAGGACGTCCCTCCGTGGGCGCCCCTCCCCCGCAGTATCCGAGACCACGACCGAGGGGCGTCCACGGGGGGACGCCCTTACAGCTTCACTTCACCGGCGGACAATCTTGGTATCCTTGGGTAGATCAGCCTTAAAGGTCGGGTCAGGAAGACGCTGATTCTTCTTCACGTTGGACAGGATAAATGTCGTAGCGGTCCCCCCGGCCTCGACGACGGTGTACTTGACCGGCATCCAGCTTGTTTGATCGACCCACAAGGTGAGCTTCTGAATAGAGGATTTTGCCTTAGGAGTCAGCTCGAGTTTGGCCATGCTCTGGTCGTCGCCCGCGTAGACGATTTCGTACTGCCGCTTCAATTCAGGCACGGACGTGTACGGAGTTGCGATAAAGGCGAACTCATCGCCCTTGGAAGCCGCAGCCGCTCGCGTCGTTACGATCGCTTGTTTGATTTCAGATTGATAGAGCGTGATTGTGTCGCAGACAACCCAGATCGTCTGGCCCCTCGGGATCGAGTAGACGATCTTGACCTTGTCGCAGCCCTTGGCCTCGTGTTTGAAGAAGATTTCGCCACGATACTTCTCGACCCCTCCGATATTTCGATCGCGCTTCAGTTGTTCCATCTCCGCTTGAATCGAAGTGATGGCGCCGGCGCTCTTCTGCATGTTGGCGAGGATTTCGTCGAGCTTGCCGTTTGTCCTTCCCGCTGAAATCGAAGCCCCCGCCGCTAGCAACAAAGCCGCAGCGATCAACCCAATGGATAGTTGTTTCATGACATTTGCTCCTGTCTCGGTCCTAACACGCGCTTTCCGGAGCCAGGTGCTACTTTTCCCAAATCAAGTATTTGACTTCGCCAGACGGCTCTTCAACTGTTTCGATGCGCGAGATCGCCACCGGGTGTCCATACCTGTGAGCCAAATGATCGGCGATCTCCTGTTCGATTCGCGCCGGCTCGACCGCGCCGATCTCTTCACTCCGGACGGTGATGGGTTTGTGAAAGAGGCTGCCTGGAGCAAGGAAGATGAAGGCGAGGATCAGCACGCACATGACGTCGTACTGCCAGCTACCGCGGTCGTAGGACCAGAAGAGCGTTTTCTTCAGCGTGGTTAAGATCAGCTTCATCGAGCCCTTCCTTGAGCCCGCGCGTCAGACTCGCTTCCTGAGACGACGTGCCCATCACGCATCTCGATGACTCGATCGGCGCGCGCCGCTGCTTCGGCATTGTGAGTTATCATCACGATCGTCTGCCCGAATTCCTTGTTGAGCCCTCGCATCATGTCGAGCACGATTTCTGAGTTCTCGCTGTCAAGGTTGCCGGTCGGTTCGTCGGCCAGCACCAACGCCGGGCGGTTTACAATCGCGCGCGCGATTGCAACTCTCTGTTGCTCTCCGCCTGAAAGCTCGAGCGGCTTGTGATGCATCTTGTCTTCGAGTCTGAGCAGCTTTAACACTTCGCGTCGCCGTGCCGGGTCGCTGCCGTTCGACTTGCTGTAGATCCTTTCAGCCAGCTTCAAGTTGCCCTCAGCAGAGAGAGTGGGGAAGAGGTTGAAGCGTTGAAAGACAAACCCGATCTTGAGCCGCCGCATGTTCGTTCGCTCGGCGTCGTTCATCGACGTGAGGTCGTCACCGTCAATAAAGACCTGCCCGGAAGTTGGCTGAAGCATGCCTCCGATCACGTGTAAGAGAGTAGACTTGCCGCAACCGGAGGGCCCCATGATCGCTACGTATTCGCCGGCGTCTACCTTGAGATTGACGCCGCGCAATGCATTGACGTCCACCTTGCCTACCCGGTAGATCATCTTCAAATCGATTGTTTCGAGAACTGGGTCCATATCGTCCGCGAGGTAGCATAGACTTCAGTCTGTGCCCGATCGCCGAAGCCCGCACAGACTAAAGTCTATGCTACCTCGCTAATCATAGCTTATCGCTTCGACCGGATCGAGGCTCGCAGCGCGCACCGCCGGATAAAGCGCGCCCAGCACACCGCCCAGCACCCCGATCGCCGCCGCGGCCAGGAGCCACACCGGTTTCAATTCGATCATCAGCCGGGTGTTTGCCTCAATGCCGTACTTGCCCGCAAGCGAAACGAGAAAGCCGAACGCCACGCCCAACAAGCTAATCAACGCTGCCTCCTTCTCAATCGTCATCACGATAAATCGCTTTGATGCACCGAGGCTTTTCAGTATGCCGATCTCGCGAGTGCGTTCGGTGATGGTCGTATACATCGCAAGCAGGATGACCAGCGTGCTGATGACAAGTGCGAGTCCCATGACAACCTTTAGAAATATCTCGACCGAAGTCAGGCTCTGTGAATAGAGAGCGGGAATATCGGCGGCGTTGACTACGTGATTGCCGGGATAGTATCCCTTCAGCGTATCGATGACCTGGCCGGCAAGCTCCTCCCTTTCGCATTTGACTAGAAGGAACGAGCAGTTGTTCGCGCCCCCCAGCAACTCCTGCATCGTGTGAAGCGGAATCTTCACCCGACCGAGCATAGGAGGCTCGTAGATGCCGGCTACGGTGAACTCGTGGCCAAGCGCCTCGATCTTCGAGCCGATGCGAACCGGTCCGCCATCCCTGTTCCTGTTGTGCTCACTATAAAAGCGGTCGACTATGGCTTCGTACTCAGAGCCCGGGGTGAGGCCGTCGCCCAGACCCCGCCCCGCCCCGATCCTGAGCTGAGTTGTTCGGATGAAGGTGTCATATTCGATGCCGTCGACTACTTCGAATCCGATGCCACCGGCACTCGACTGCATCCATGAGCCTACCGGCGATACCGCGGAGACTCCGGCAACCGGCGGTTTCGGAATGAGGTCAGGGTCTTCCGCCGTCGGCTCGACGCCGTGAAGGATCGCGCGCGCGTATCCCGCCGGCAGCATCAGCGGCGTGGACGTGAGCGAGGGATTGCCCGCAGGCAAAAACCGAATTTCGGCTTCGACGTTGGACTGGCGCTCCAGCGCGTTGTGCATCATGCCTCGCGCCAGTCCAACAAACAACAAAACCAGGATCACTCCGATCGCGACACCGAATACGCTTATTGCGGTGCGCAACGGACGCTGGCGGAGGTTGGCTACGATGAGGCTGTCCATAGAGGTTGATGCAAGATCCGCCTAAGGCTTTCGACGATCCAGATCTACTTCCGGAAGTTGCTCGGTGTTAGCGAGCTTGAAGGTGGTGTCAGGAAGCTCGGGGTTTATCTCGACGGTGTCGGGTTCAAGCTTTAGATCAAGTCTGTACCCATCGGTATTTCGGCGATCGATGGTCACTAGTTTGGGCCACTTGCGGCTCGTATTAGGGACTGTGAACCAGTCTGAAAAGGTGACATCGCTCGCCAGCTTGCCAACGCCGTTTTCAAAACTCTGCATGCGCACTAGCGGAGTGTCGGCCTGGGTTCGGTCGAACCAGAACTTTCGTCGCAGCTTGACCTGGCCCGCGTCGTCCCGTTCCAGCACGTAGATCACGTAATAGGTACGCTCGACGAGGCGCTTCTTCTTGTCCGGCTGCGTGTCCGGTTCGACTTGTCTCAACTCTTCGCGAAAGACATTGATCCGCTCGTTGTCCAGGATCGGCTTGATCAGAAACGAATCGGTGATGTGTTGAGGACGCAGATTGAGGAGTCCGCCCGCTTCAGTGAGCCGCTTGTCCTTGGTCTCGCGAATCCCGGCGGCATCCAGGTGCTCGATTTCCCGCAGGTTGGTGCCAAAAAAGAACCGGCGACTCTCGCTCGGGCGAAAGATAGCTAGCTTGTAGCTGTGCCCGTCGCTCACCATATCGGCCACCTGGGCGCCAACAAAGGTCACCTTCATCCTGGTGTTCTCGGGCCTTTGAAATCGAATCAACCCGGTAGCGGAAGGGAACTCGTCAGCCTTTCCGCCGTCGCCGGTAAAGTAGTTGCGCACGACCACCGTCGCCTGCGCCGCGAAGGTTTTGATCTCGCTGTATGAGTTGATCCGGCTAATGAGCTGGTCGGTGGAGAGCGCGGTGCTTAACGGAAGCTGCTCATTGACATTGACTCGTCTGATGCAGCCGGAGCCGGAAACGGCTGCTGCTATCATCAAAAGACCAAGTACTCGGGCACTTCTCACTCAATCGACTCCAATATCCAAGTCACGCGCTGACAGAGGCCGTTGCTGCTAGTAGACCAAAGAAGCAAGCTAGCAGAGCGCTGGAATGATTGTCAACGAACGCAGTTTCGCGTTAAGTGTTTGATGAGGCTCGCCGCAGGGCCTGCGCCCGCACATCGCTTCGGGTGCGGGGTGTCATTGTCAGCCGGTCGAACAAACTCTAGTATTCGAGGTCAGGAGCGTATATGCCAAGGTCCAGGAATGCGGCGGACGAGCGAGCCGGCAATCTGTTCGGCGAACCGGAAGCCGATCAGTCCGCCCTTTCGGATGAGATAGACGGTGAACGGCCGCTCGCCGATCGAATGCGTCCCCGCGAGTTCGACGACTTCGTCGGACAGGAAAAGATCGCCGGGCCGCGCCGCGCTCTCCGAAAGATGATCGAAGAAGACCGGCTGCAGTCGCTGATCTTCTGGGGCCCGCCGGGCACCGGCAAGACAACGTTAGCCCGCTTGATCGCCAGGCGCACCGCTGCGCGCTTTGTCCAGTTCAGCGCGGTCTCGTCTGGCATCCGCGAAGTCCGCGAGGTGATGTCCGAAGCCGACTCCTTTCGCCGCAAGACCGGCCGCCGCACCGTTGTCTTTATCGACGAGATTCACCGGTTCAATAAAGCTCAACAGGACGCGTTCCTTCCTTATGTTGAAAGCGGAACTATCATTCTGATTGGCGCGACAACGGAGAATCCTTCCTTTGAAGTCAACTCCGCGCTTCTGTCACGGTCGAAAGTCTTTGTTCTGGAGTCGCTCACCGCGGACCATCTGATCGCAATAATGAGGCGCGCGATCGAAGACTCGGAGCGCGGCATCGCCGCGGCAAACGTCAGGGCTTCCGACGAAATGCTGCATGCAATAGCCGTTTACTCTTCAGGTGACGCGCGAGTCGCGCTCAACACGCTCGAGCTTGCCGCCGCGGTTGCCGAGGCGGACTCGTCGGGTGAGCGGGTTCTTACAAAAGAAATTTTGACCGAAGCGATGCAACGCGCGGCGCTACGGTACGACAAAGCTGGCGAAGAACATTTCAATCTCATCTCCGCGTTCATCAAGTCGATTCGCAACTCGGACGCCGACGCGGCCGTGTACTGGCTTGCGCGAATGCTTGAATCCGGCGAAGACCCGCTGTATGTTGCGCGCCGGCTGGTCGTCCACGCTTCTGAAGACATTGGCTTGGCGGACCCGATGGCGCTTGTCGAAGCCGTCTCCGCGTTTCAAGCCGCGCACTTCATCGGGTTGCCGGAAGCGAAGCTCGCTCTGACGCAGGCGACGCTTTATTTGGCGCTCGCGCCGAAGTCGAACTCGGTGTTGGAGACTTACGGTGCTGCTCAAAAGGACGCGCTTGAAACCGAGCGCGAACCGGTGCCGTTGCACCTTCGCAACGCGACGACCGGACTGATGAAGGGGTTGGGTTACGGCGATGGCTACAAGTACGCGCACCAGTTCGAAGGCGGACGCGCCGAAGACATGGAGTGCTTGCCCGAGGGGCTTCGAGGCCGGAAATATTACAAGCCGAACCCTCGGGATAAAACCGGGAAGTGAGACAGAAACGTGAGTAGAAAAGGAGCGAGTACAGGTTGACCGCCGAGACACAGAGACGCGGAGCCGGACGCAGAGACTCTCAGCGTTTTTCTCTGCGTCTCCCCGTCTCTGCGGTTAGCTAGTACATCGCATTGCGAACCCTAAAAGGCACTAAGAACTTCTGGAAGTCAAAAGGAGCGACCAATGTCTGAAGTAATCGTCTCATCGGACGGATTCCTGAAGCAGCGAATCACGGCGGGCAATCACACTCTTATCGCCGACGAGCCACGCGAATCCGGCGGCTCGGACGCCGGACCCGATCCTTATTCGTTCTTGCTCGCGGCGCTCGGGGCTTGCACCGCTATGACCTTGCAACTCTATGCGAAACACAAAGGCATCCCGCTCGAGAAGGTGCAGGTGAGCTTGCGGAACTCAAGCATTCACGCGAAGGACTGCGAGACTTGCGATTCCCAATCCGGCAAGATCGCACAGATCGAGCGATACATCTCGCTCACCGGGCCGCTTACCGACGAGCAGAAGCAGCGCTTGCTCGAAATAGCGCAACGATGTCCCGTGCACACGACGCTGACTTCGGAGATAGTGATCAAAGATTTTCTTGATTGATGCCGGCGAGCTTGTTGCCGGGAAGTTCGCGGACATCATCGCGGTTCAAGGCGACCCGTTGCAGGAGATCGCTTTGTTGCAGCACGTACAGTTCGTGATGAAAGGCTCGACCATCATAAGGAACGGACTTGCGAAGAATTGATGTGTAGTACAATGAGACCCGAAGGACGCTCGTGGGTTTTGCAATTCTCGGACGTCAGTTAAAGGAGTCTTGTATGTCCACGCTTGCGAAGCACAAATACACACCCGAAGAATACCTGGAGCTTGAGCGCGCCGCCGAACGGAAGAGCGAATTCCTCAACGGCGAGATCTTCGCAATGAGCGGCGCAAGCGCACGCCACGCGCTGATTGTCGTCAACACGAGTGCAGAACTCCGCGATCTGCTTCGAGACCGCGCATGCACGGTATACAGCACCGATCTGCGGACCCGAGTCAGTTACGAAGGACTTTACACTTATCCCGACATCGTCGTTGTTTGCGGAGAGCCTAAGTTCATCGATGATACTTTTGATACGCTCACCAACCCGATCCTCATCGTTGAAGTGCTGTCGCCGACGACTAAGAACTACGACCGCGGTGAAAAGTTCGAGCAGTATCGAAAGATCGAGAGCTTGAAGGAGTACTTACTGGTCGCGCAGGACAGCCCTCGCGTCGAGCACTACATCAGGCAAATCGATGGGACGTGGCTGTTCTCGGAAATAGAAAGCCGCGACTCCACCATTTATCTTCCGTCAATCAATAGCACTCTGTCGCTGGCTGAGGTCTACGCGAAGGTGGACTTCGGATGAGATGCCGGCGTAGGCGGAATCTGAGTCCTCTTGTCAAAAAACCGGGCGAGGCGAGAGATGGCTAGAAGGAAGTTATCAAGGCTTAGAAAAAGGAGCGTTGCATTATGCATGATCGGATTTCAATTGACCCAAACATATGCCACGGACAGGCGTGCATCAAGGGTACTCGGATTCCCGTTGCTCAGATCCTAGGCATGCTGGCCAATGGCGATACGATTGACGGCTTGCTAAAACCGTATCCGTCAATAGAACGAGCCGACATCCTGGCCTGTTTGGAATATGGTGCATTCCTGGCTGAAGAGCAGGTTACTCCAATAGAAGAACTCGCCACCAGCATATGAATATCTGCGTGGACGAAAATATCCCGATTGTTACGGTTGAGGAACTACGAAACTTCGGACACGATGTGCTGGACATCCGCGGCACGGCCGATCAGGGAATAACTGACGACATGCTTTGGGCGAGAACGCAGGCCGAGCGCCGGTTGCTGATTAGTACTGACAAAGGATTTGTTCAACGACGTGATGAATCGCATTCGGGTATTCTGGTGGTGCGGCTGAGACAGCCCAATGAACAGAAGATTCACAAGCGAGTCATTCAAGCGATAAGCCAATTCTCGGAACAGGAATGGCCCGGACTGCTGGTGGTAATGAGAGATGCTGTTCAGAGTACTTGGAGAAAACCCTAAGACTCCGACGGAACTATGTTCGAGGACTAGACCGCTAGGCAACGAATAGAAACGTTCAGCCGACTTTGTCGCAGACAAAATCCACCTGTACATCAGTAAACTGCTGGGAGTCTTCGGGACGTTCCAGGCGATACGAAAACCGACGACTTGCGACTTTCCACCTCTCATCACCAAAAGCCACTTCTTCGCCAACGGATGGAATCGGTATAGGCATGTCCACGATTATGGGCACACCCTGAATGAAGTTACGTTCTCTATCATGGAAGCGGAGCTCAATTGCTATCGGCTTAGTCATAGACACAGAATATACTGGTTCGGTTGTATCGATCAATGCGCGCACATGCCGACCCGTTAATTTGACTCACCTCTATCTGGGCGATAAGATTTCTATCGAGCTTGGACAATCACGATGACCTTCGCTAATCTGATCCAGCCTACGACCCAGGCAACACTGGAGAGAGAGTAGATAATGGCTACCGAGTCTGCGGTTGGCGACGGCTTTATAACCACTAAAATAAGTGAAATCGCAAACTGGGGGCGGAAGAACTCGCTTTGGCCCATGCCGTTTGGCACCGCTTGCTGCGCTATCGAGTTCATGTCCATCATCTCTTCGCATTACGACCTCGCAAGGTTCGGCGCCGAAGTCCTCAGGTTCTCGCCTCGCCAATCCGACCTCCTCATGGTGATGGGCACGATCACCGACAAGATGGGTCCCGTCCTCAAGAGAATTTATGAGCAGATGCCTGATCCGAAGTGGGTCATCTCGATGGGCGCGTGTGCGACATCGGGCGGGTTCTATCGCGCTTATCACGTGATGCAGGGCATCGACGAAATCATCCCGGTTGACGTTTACATTCCGGGGTGTCCGCCGACTCCCGAAGCGCTGCTCCAAGCCATCATAATGATCCAGGGCTTGATTAAAGACGAGAGGATGGTCGACGACGACGCGCGCGAGGAGATTCGCTCGCGCATGAGAAAAGAGATCACGGAAAGCTCGCCCAAAGAGTTACTGATAGCCGACCAGCAAGCACTCGAAGCCGTTAGGCTCGTGCATATCACTCGCGAGCCGGCCGCGCCGCAGAATCCGATTGTCGCGGTGATACAGAATCGATTCGCGGATCAGGTACTGGACGTGAATGACTTTCGTGGCGACCTGACCGTGACCGTCAGGCCAGACCGTATCACGGATGTCTGCCGCGCGCTTAAAGAAGACCCCGCGACGAAGTTCGATTTGCTGAGCACGATCACCGGACTGGACTATCTCGGCTATCCCGACAAGAAGCCCGAAGAGCGGTTCAATGTCGTCTATCAGATGTACTCGATCGATCACGGCCATCGGGTGAGAGTGAAGGTGCCGCTCGCGGAATCGGCTCCGGAGGTCGATTCCGTGACATCGGTGTGGAAGACAGCGAACTGGTGGGAGCGCGAGACCTTCGACATGTTCGGGATCAACTTCCGCCATCATCCCGATCTACGTCGCATCCTCTGTCACGAAGAGTTCGTTGGTCACGCGCTGCGCAAGGACCACGAGGCCGGAGCGCGCACGCCGCTGTCGCGCGACTACAAGCTACCGCTCGAGTACAGGACGGATTGGGAGGCTCACGAACAGGATCACTTGAACGCCGGGCCGACGATCATCAACATTGGGCCGTCGCATCCGGCGACTCACGGCGCGATCAGAATCGTGTGCCGGCTCGACGGCGAGAAGATAGTCGAATCGGACGCCGAGATCGGATACTTGCATCGCTGTTTTGAGAAGATGGCCGAAACTCACCAGTGGAACCAGGTCATCCCGTATACAGACCGGCTCAACTACGTTTCGTCGTTTTTGAACAACGTCGGATACGCGTGCGCGGTCGAGAAGCTACTGGGCATCGAAGTCCCAAAGCGCGTTCAATACATTCGCGTGCTGCTCGGTGAGTTGTCTCGGATCATGGACCACATGGTGTGCATCAGCACAAACATCCTGGACCTGGGCGCGATTACGAATTTCTGGTATGGCTTCGAACCGCGCGAAGAGATTTACGACTTGCTGGAGATGACCTCGGGCGTTCGAATGATGGTCAGCTACGTTCGAGTAGGCGGGCTTGCTGCCGACTTGCCGAAAGACTTTGTGCCGCGGTGCCGGGAAGTGCTAAAGCGCATTCCCGGATACATCAGCGACCTCGACAAGCTCAACACCAAGAGTCGTTTGTTCCAGCAGCGGTCGAAGGGCGTGACTCCTATCAGCGGGGCAGACGCGATCGATTGGGGGATGACCGGACCGATGCTTCGCGCGGCGGGAGTGCCTTACGACATTCGGCAGAACCATCCGTATTCGGGCTACGAGGATTTTGATTTCGAAGTGCCGATAGGCAACAGCGGCGATATGTACGATCGATACCTGGTGCGAATGGAAGAGATGAGGCAAAGCCTGCGCATAGTCGAGCAGGCGCTCGAGAATCTCCCCGAGGGTCCGTTCCAGGTTGACGATCGGCGAATCACGCTTCCGCCAAAGAAGGGTGTGTATACGAACATCGAAGACTTGATGAATCATTTCAAGTTGACGATGCACGGCATACAAGCGCCGCCCGGCGAGGTGTACGGTTACTCGGAGGCAGCCAACGGCGAATTGGGATTCTACATCGTGAGCGATGGATCGATGCGCCCGTGGCGGGTTCACGCGCGAGGTCCGTGCTTTCCGACGTTCTCGGCTTATCCGAAGATGATCGAGGGCGGGATGGTTGCGGATGCGATTGCAGCACTCGGGAGTTTTAATATCATCGCCGGGGAGCTTGACCGGTGAAAAGCAGGTAGAAGTGAGAGACATGATGGAATGGGTTTTTGGACATCATACGGGCAATCCCAAAGGGATTGCGTCTTCTAGCCCAAGGTTGCCGTACTCGGCTACCTTGGGACGGCGGCTCGCGATGGTCCCAACCCCACCGGGGTTGCGGCTCTTGCGCCCAGCGATGAAGCGAAACGTGACGGCGCCGCGTGAGTGCTACCGTCGGCCGCAACCCCTTTCGGGGTTGCGACGAACAACCAGCGCGGTGCGTCACCCAGGGTAGCCGAGTACAGCAACCCTGGGCTGAAATCTGCAACCCCTTTCGGGGTTTAATCGCGCGGGTTGACGCCTGCGCTCTTCGGACACTGAAGGAACGCGCTACGCCGGAGAGATCGATGATCGAGTTTAGCGGGGAAGCGAAGCGGCGGTTCGAGAGAATTCTCAGTCACTACCCTGAGAAGCGCGCCGCGCTGATCCCGGTGCTTGCGCTTGCTCAACGTGAGTTTGGCGGATGGATCTCTCAAGAAGTAGCCGAGTATGTGGGCAAGCTGATGGGCTACCCGCCGTCGGATGTTCTGAGTGTCGCAACGTTTTACACTCTTCTGCGCCAGAAGCCCGTTGGCAAGTATCACCTCGAGATATGCCGCAACGTGAGCTGCTGGCTGATGGGCGCGAACTCGTGCATGGATGAAGCGAAACGAGTGCTTGGTGTCGAAGCCGAACAGATCACTTCGGATGGCAAGTTCAGTTGGAACTTCACCGAGTGTCTTGCATCTTGCGGGACCGGACCGGCGATGCAGGTGGGTGACCGCTACTTCGAAGACCTGACGCCCGTTCGAATGGGCGAGATAATCGAGAACCTTCGCAATGACTAAGATACTGCTGGCGAACGCAGACAAACCCGGCCAGAACACCATGGCGAAGTATCGCGAGCGTGGCGGGTACAAGGCGCTCGAGAAAGCGCTCGGGATGGAGCCAGGCGCGGTCATCGACGAAGTGAAAGCGAGCGGCTTGCGCGGGCGCGGCGGCGCGGGTTTCCCAACCGGGATGAAGTGGAGCTTTGTTCCGCGCAACACCGGCAAAGCGACTTACCTGCTGTGCAACGCCGACGAGAGCGAACCGGGCACGTTCAAAGACCGGCTGCTGCTTGAACGCGAGCCGCATCTGCTGATCGAAGGAATGGCGATAGCGGCGTACGCGCTCGGCTGCCATCTCTCGTACATCTACATGCGCGGCGAGTTTGAATTCCTTGAGCGGCCGATAGAAACGGCTCTGGAAGAGGCTTACAAGGCAGGCTTCCTCGGCCCGTCGGTGCTGAAGCGGGACTTTGCGCTGGACATTCATCTCCACATGGGTGCGGGCGCCTACATCTGCGGTGAAGAGACTTCGCTGATCGAATCGCTGGAAGGCTATCGCGGGTATCCGCGAATCAAACCGCCGTTCCCGGCGACTCACGGGTTTCTTGGTTCTCCGACGGTGGTCAACAACGTCGAGACGCTTGCGGCGCTGCCTTGGATTATTGCGAATGGCGCGCAGGCTTATGCTGCGATCGGAACCGAGAAGAGCAAGGGCACGAAGCTGTTTTCGGTGTCGGGTCACGTCAACAAGCCCGGCGTCTATGAAGTGGATCTGGGTTACCCGCTGCTGGACTTTATCAACAACGAAGGCGGCGGGATTCCGAACGGACGCAAGCTCAAGGCGGTGATTCCCGGCGGGTCGTCGGTGCCGGTGCTGAGAGCCGAAGAATGCGAAGGCGTGTTGTTGGACTATGAGTCGTTGTTGAAAGCGGGCTCGATGCTCGGTTCGGGCGGAATGATCGTACTGGACGAGACTGTGAAGATGCCGGAGGTCCTGTCGGTGATCGCGGACTTCTATGCGCACGAGTCGTGCGGCCAGTGCACGCCGTGCCGTGAAGGAACAGGGTGGGCGGGGAAGGTGCTTCGGAACCTTGTTGCAGGCAAGGGAACAAAAGCAGACGTCGACCGGCTGTTGAAGATCGCGGATATGATGGAAGGGAAAACTATCTGCCCGCTTGCGGATGCTGACGTGATGCCGATCAGAAGTTTCGTGACCAAGTTCAGGAGTGAGTTTGAAGCGCTGGCAGTAAGATGAAACCACAGATGAACACAGATGAAACACGGATAGGATAATATCGAGCTCTGAACACGTCCTTCCCCTATCGGTGTTTATCTGTATTCATCTGTGGCGTTGTTTTGACTTGGAATCTAAAGATGCCAAAGTTCACCCTAAACGATCAAGTGATCGAGGCCAAGGACGGCCAGACTATCATTCAGGCGGCGGAGGATGCAGGGATAGACATCCCGCACTACTGCTATCATCCCGACCTGCCCATCGACGGCAACTGCCGTATGTGTCTCGTCGAAGTCGAGAAGATGCCCAAGCTCACGCCTTCCTGCACCGCGATGGCTACGGAAGGCATGGTCGTTCGCACTAACAGCGAGCGCGTCAAAGAAGCGGTGCGGGGCGTGCTCGAGTTCCTGCTAATCAACCATCCAGTTGATTGTCCTGTGTGCGACCAGGCAGGTGAGTGCCGATTGCAGGACTACTACATGGTCTACGGTCTGCACACCAGCGAGATCCCGCTCGGGATGAAAGTCCGCAAGCGCAAAGTCATCGACCTTGGGCCGATGGTGGTGTTGGACCAGGAGCGATGCGTGCTGTGTTCGCGATGTATTCGGTTCTTTGACTACGTGACCGAGACAGGCGAGATGCAGTTCTTTGGCCGGGGCGATCATGTGGCCATTGGGACTTTTGAGGATAAACCGCTTGATAACCCCTACTCGGGCAACGTCGTTGACATCTGTCCGGTCGGCGCGCTCACGTCTCGCGACTTTCGCTTCAAATGCCGGGTCTGGTTTCTCCACAGCACGGATTCCGTGTGCGGCGGCTGCTCGACCGGTTGCAACGTGAGAGTGGATCATCGAGACGGAACCGTTTTCAGGCTGTTGCCGAGGCGCAACATCGAGGTGAACGAAAGCTGGCTTTGCGACGAAGGGCGATTGAGCTTTCACGAGCTGCAAAGCGCCGAGCGGGTGGTTCGGCCGATGATAAAAGGGCGCGACGGCATCCAGGCGCCAGTCACCTGGGAAGATGCGGTGCGCTCGATCGACGCGCGTTTGAAGGAAGTTCGCGAAACCAGCGGCGCAAGTTCGATTCTCGGTTTTGCGTCGCCCTCGGCTACAAACGAAGCGCTGTTTCTGCTCAAGCGATATCTTGGCGGCCAGCTTGGCGCTGCTCAGTTTGATTTCCGCGTCGACTCTGAAGACAAGAATGTTGTTGAAGAGGAGGACCAGATCCTGCGTCACTTCGACAAACATCCGAACTCGATGGGCGCGATAAAACTCGGACTGACAAGTGCTGAACTCGGCGGGATTGAAGGCGCGATCAAGGCTGCACGCGAAGGACGCATAAAGGCGGGCGTCGTGGTTTACCTCGAGCCGCTAGTGCGCCGGCCGGGTGATGATGAAGCTGAGGGGCGAATCTATGAGCTGCTAGAAAGCCTCGAATACTCGGTGGTGCTCGCGGCTCACAAGGCTGAATGGCACGCGTCGGCGAGCGTTGTGTTGCCGGTCGCGGCCTGGTCGGAAGAGGAAGGGACTTACACAAACTTTCAGGGACGAGTTCAGCTCGCAGGCAAAGCAGTTGAACCGGGCGGAGATGCGTTGCCGGCGTGGGAAGTGTTTGCGATGCTGTTGCACGCGAGCGGAGCGGAATCGCCGTGGATGAGCGCGCGCGACGTGTTCGCTAGCATGGCGACAAGCGAGGCGGCTTATCAAGGCTTAACGATTGAGCAGACGCTACTGCCCGGCGTGGTCGTGAGATAGACTTGTAAGGGCGTCCCTCTGTGGCGCGTCTCTTTGGAATCGAGCTTAGTCTTACTACCAAGGGGCGCCCGCGGAGGGATGCCCGAACAGGTTCGAATGCTGGGCTAGCGCCAGCGGCACTTTATGAAGAAGCCAGCCAAAGTCATCAACGTATCGGACCGAGCGGCGAATGACACGTCGTTTGTCGAGGGCATGCTTGCCCCGCTGGTTGGAATGAAGCTGACGATGACTCGCGCGCTCGACAACCTGACCGGCAAGATCGACGCGACGATCCGTTATCCCGAAGAACGACGATCCTACTCGGACCGCTATCGCGGCGCGCACATTCTGACCTCGCGAGAAGACGGCTCGCCGCGTTGTGTCGCCTGCTACATGTGCGCAACAGCGTGCCCGGCCGACTGCATCTACATCGAGCCGGCGGAGCACCCCGATCCGCTGATCGAGAAATACCCGGCGCGATTCGACATCGATATGCTTCGCTGCGTCTTCTGTGGCTTCTGTGTTGACGCCTGCCCCGAAGAAGCGATCATCATGAGCCGCGAGACTGAAATATCAGCGTTTACTCGAGAAGAAACGATGTGGGACATCAACCGGCTGATGAAGCGCCCCGAGCTTCCCGAGTTCGGCCTTGGCTACAGGCCCAACCAGGAGCTTGTAGACAGCAAGGTCCTGTTCGTGCCTAAGGAGAAACCGCGCAAGAAAATGGCCGGCCGAATCACACTGAAGGAAGACGTTGAGATGATTCCACATGTCACCTTCGACCCAAACAAGGACTGAGCGAGACTCGCTTGGCGAGCGCGAGATTCCGGCCGAAGCCTACTACGGCATTCAGACCGCGCGAGCGATCGAGAACTTTCCCATCTCCGGTTGGAAGCCCTATCCGTCGTTCGTCAACGCAACCATACAAGTAAAGAAAGCCGCCGCGCGCGTGAACTTGAGGCTCGGCGTGCTCGAGCCACATCTCGCGCGCGCCATCGAAGCCGCCGCGGACGAAGTGCTCACCGGCGAGCTTCGCGATCAGTTTGTCGTCGATCCGTTCCAGGCCGGCGCCGGGACCTCGCACAACATGAACGCCAACGAGGTTTTGGCGAACCGCGCGATCGAGTTGCTGGGCGGCCAAAAGGGCGATTACTCGATCGTAAATCCAAACGATCACGTGAACATGGCCCAGTCGACAAACGACGTGATTCCGACGGCGATGCGGCTTGCGGCGCTCGATCTGGGGGCCGGCCTGATCGAGTCGCTTGATAAGCTTGCGGGGTCGTTTCGTCAGAAGGCCAGGGATTTCGACAGCATTGTGAAATCCGGGCGCACGCATCTGCAAGACGCCGTGCCCGTTCGGCTCGGCCAGGAGTTTGGCGCTTACTCGGTTGCGATGAGCAAGAACAGACGCAGGATCGCGCAAGCCGCTGAGGAGCTGAAGGAGATCGGACTTGGCGGCACGGCCGCGGGAACCGGGCTTAATGCGCCGCCGGGCTATCGCAAACTGGTAGTCGAAGAACTGAGCGCCATCACCGGCATTCAGTTGCGGGGGGCTGGAGATTACTTCGAAGCGATGCAAAGCCTTTCGCCTTTTGTGGCGCAGTCGGGTGCGTTACGAACGCTTGCAACGGATGTCCTGAGAATCGCGAATGATTTGAGACTGCTCGCTTCAGGTCCAACCACCGGGCTCGCGGAAATCAATCTGCCTGCTGTTCAACCTGGCTCTTCAATCATGCCGGGGAAGGTCAATCCGGTCTTGACCGAAATGACCAGTATGGTGTGCATGCAGGTGATGGGGAACGACCTGGTCATAGCCACAGCGGCGCAAGCAGGCCAGTTGGAATTGAACGTCATGATGCCTGTTGTCGCGTTGAATCTGCTGATGTCGCTTACGATCCTCACCAATGCGCTCAATGCCTTGCGGGAACGCTGCGTAGACGGCATCAGCGCGAACGAAGAGCGCTGCCGCTGGTACTTCGAACACAGCATAGCGCTTGTGACTGCGTTGAATCCGAGGATAGGCTATGCGAGGGCCGCTGAAATTGCCAAGCACGCCATAACAAGCGGAAAGACCATCCGCGAGGCCATTGCAGAGACGAGTATGTTCACCGCGAAAGAAATCGAGGGCCTGATGGACGCGCGCTCAATGACTGAGTACACTGATGAGCCTGAAACCGACGGCTAGCAAGGCGAGCGAGGGTTTGGCAAGTTGACAGGGATTGGCTATTGACTGTTTGGAGCAAATAGGCCAAATTGTTTGCGGTATCAATCCCTTGCTGCAAAAGAGATTTGAAAAGGAGACTTAGGCGTAGATGACTTACGTTATTGCTGAGCCCTGCATCGGGACTAAGGACACGGCTTGTGTGGATGTTTGCCCGGTCGATTGCATCCACCCGCGGAAGGACGAGCCGGCTTTCGAGACGGCCGAAATGCTCTATATACATCCGGATGAATGCATTGATTGTGGTGCTTGCGAACCCGCGTGCCCGGTCCAGGCCATCTTCACTGAAGACGACACACCCGAGCAGTGGAAGCACTTTACGGCGATCAATGCCGACTATTTCAAGTAAGCCGGTGCGGAGCGAGAAGTTTGGCCTACGTGATATGTGAGCCCTGCATTGGCACGAAGACGCTGGCTTGCGTTGATGTCTGTCCCGTCGATTGCATCCAGGGCGGCTCGGACGAACAACAGATGTACATCGATCCACAAACCTGCACTGACTGCGGCGCGTGCGAGCCGGTTTGTCCGGTGTCGGCAATCTTTTTTGAGCCGGACGTGCCGCCGAAGTGGGAGAGCTTCATCGGAAGGAACGCAAGCTTCTTCAAGCACTGATTATCGTCAGGCGTGGTCCCGCCACAGAAGAAATAGCCGCCGCTGTTCTCTGAACACCGGCGGCTATCGTGCGTCTGCTGGGTAACAGAGTCTGCGCGACTCAGGAGCGGAAGTTCCTCATGTTGTGAAGCAACAGCTTCTTACCTTCCTGAAACCTGACCTCGATCTTGTTGGGAGGGAAGGCGGTTTCGACCGCGCCGAGCCCAAACTTCGAGTGGTTGATAACGTCGCCCGCCGAGAAGCTGTTGTTCATATCGTAGGGTTTCACCGGGCGCCTGGGATCGATGCTAAAGGTGTCGGGGTCCTTGGATCGTCTCGAGCTCGCACGCCTCTTAGCCGGAGGTGCTCCGTCGTCGGCAGCGGCGCCCGGTTTTACCGCGCCGGCCGCAGGCGCCAGCTTATAGTTGTGAGTGCCTCCGCAGCTTGAGCAGGTGACTCGTTTGACGGTATCTCCGTCCATCGCGGCCACTGTGTGAGAGCGCTCGTCTTTGCACTTCCCACAATACGCAGCTATCTCTTGTCCCACGCGAGGCTTTCTGTAGAGCATGGTGGTCAATATACCATCGAACGGGCTTGAACTCTAGTTGACCGGCGGGCTCAATTTGAGGGCGGCTTCGACGATCGGCTTCGCCCAGTTGGGTGTCTCCGCGAGAGCCCGCTGTTCCAGAATTTTGCCCAACTTCATGTGTAATAAGAGCACCGGCGACTGGGTATGAGCGGAAAGGGGGTCCGCGCGGGCGCTGTTGTCGTAAACTCGCAAGGCCGTGAGACTGGGAAGGAGTTCTATTAGATTGTTTCGGCTGATTTCGTATCGACGGCGAATACTCTCCTCTGGAATGTCGTGGCCACCTCGACTCACTCGCGCCTTTACGCGTTCGATGTGAAGGTCGGGACTGGAAAGACCCACATACCAGATACAAATCTCGATGCCCAGCGATGCTGCGTGGGCGAGCAGGCCCGGGATTGTGTTCCCGCCGAGAGTGGTCTCGAAGGCGTAGTCAAGACGTTCTTCAATGGCCCTCTTGAGGAGTCTCACTCCGGCTTGCCAAGCCGCGATGTTGGCGTCGGTCTGTGATAGCGCGGGCTCATCTAACATGAACACGCGAGCGGCCTCATCGGGATTGTAGTATTCGCCGCCCTTCTGGCGAAAAGCCGCACCCCCTATGCTGCTCTTACCGGCGCCGTTAACGCCCGCAAGAACGGAGATACGTGGTTGGGGCGAGGAGCTCATCTCAAACAGGCGAGTCGGGTTAACGCTGCGACGTTACTTTGAAACAGGGCGCCTCATAAAAGCTGGGATGTCCAAGCCGTCCTCGACAGGCCGGCGCGAGGCCTCCCTAGCGAACCGTCCAAGTTCATCCGAAGAGAGATCGAACGCGGCTTTCGCGCCCCTCTTGGCTTCAGGAGTTTGCATACGCGCCAGAAGAGTGTCGAACTTTGCGTGGAGGTCATCGATAGTATAAGCGGGCGCTTTCATCGCTGGCGTTCGGTGGACCGATTCCGGCGAACCTCCTTGCGCCCCGAAGTCAGTAGCGATTACGGTGATTCGAAGTTCATCGGTGAGCCTGTCGTCTATCACGGCGCCGAAGATGATGTTTGCTTCGCGGTCGGCGGCGTCGTGTATCATCATCATCGCTTCGTTGACTTCGCCCAGTTCGACGTTCGGGCCGCCGGTTAGATTTACAAGCAGCGACTTCGCGCCTTCGATTGATGCTTCCCCCAGCAGAGGACTGGATATCGCGCGCTGCACTGCTTCGAGCGCGCGGTTGCTCCCTGTAGCGACTCCGGTGCCCATCAACGCGATGCCGCGTTCTATCATCGTTGCTCGGACATCTGAGTGGTCAACGTTGATTAGCCCAGGCAGCAGCACGATGTCGGAAATGCCCCGGACAGCCTGGGTCAGGACTTCGTCGGCCATCACAAACGCTTCGACGACTGAGACAGCCTTTGTGGCCGACCGAAGCAATCGTTCATTCGGCACGGCGACCAAGCTGTCAACAGAGCCGCGAAGCTCTTCCAATCCCTGCTCCGCGCTACGGGCGCGTTGTAAGCCTTCGAAGGCGAACGGCATGCTCACAACACCGACAGTGAGAGCGCCAAGCTCCTTGGCCAATCTGGCGACGATGGGAGCAGCGCCAGTCCCAGTTCCGCCGCCAAGTCCGGCAATAACAAAAACCATGTCCGCTCGATCGAGTGCGTCGCTAAGGCGCCCTACATCGGCAAGGGCGGCCTGTTTGCCGACCTCGGGATCGCCTCCGGCACCGAGGCCGCGCGTGATGTCTTCGCCAATTTGTATCTTGACCGAGGCGCTCGAGCGTTGGAGGGCTTGCAGGTTAGCGTTGCATACAATGAACTCGACGCCGGTCACGCCCTCCTGGATCATGCGGTTGACGGCATTGCCGCCGGCGCCACCCACGCCGATGACTTTGATCTTCGCTACCTGGTCCGGGGCGTCAGAGTCGGCAAATTCGATCGACCCTAAGTTTGAAGTCTTTTGCTTTCGCATTGAAGCGTCTCGTTAGGTCGCACTTAGAGTATAACGTACTCGGTCTTTTGTCTACATCACCTTGCGGAGAGGTGGGGTTTTCATAGCTCAATGACGGAACGAATGTGCGGCGCCTGTTCCGGCACGGAGGGCAACGTTTCGCGCAGGTTCAAATCAACTCTCTAAGCTTGCGCGCCGCGCGATAATGCACGCCGTTGACTTCGCTCGGAAGCTCGCCCGGCCGGAACAAACCATCAACCCATCTCAAGTAATCGCCCACCTGGCGCTTGCTTGCGATTGCCGCCTTTATTCCACCTCGCGCCTGCCGGGCGGTCACGTGATAGACGAAACCGTCCGTCCCCAGGTAGACGGCGTTCTCCCACAGACCTCGCTTTAGCTCGTCGCCGTCGACGCCAAGCGCTGTGCCTCCGATTGCGATCTGAAGAGGTTCATTGGAGGCTGGGTGCTTGCCTGACATACTTCATTTCTACCGAAATCGTGCGGCTCGCGCAATGCGCGGCAAGGCGTGCGAGGCTATACTCATCGAAACCGAAGGGAAGTGCGATGATCAACATCCTCTCGATCAAATTTGGGCTTGCGTTCGCGCCTTACTTTGTCGAGGCCGCCACGGAGTTTCTGAGCGAGGGCGCTGTCGCTTCGCGGGTTGTGCGTCAGGCCGGCAGCGGGTTGATCATCAGGCCGGAGGGCGGAGTCGCGCTCAGGTACCAGGGTCGCGAGTGTTTCCTTGGCGCGGAAGAGGTCCGCCACTATCGAGCTACGGTCTCGTTCAGAGTTGAAGTGTATGACGTAAAACGGCTCTCTGATGAGGTCGTCATTTCAAGCGTCGGGCAAGACATCTTACTCTCGCATCCTCAATCCGAGGTTTGGCTGGAACGAGTTGCCGCACGCGCGATGCTAGGCGCGTTCAAGGACGGCGAATTGACATCCGGCGAACGGGATCAATCAGATCTTCCTTCGTGGCTGAGCATTTCAAGCGGGAGCGGACGGATTCTTCTCAGCGATGGTCGGACTGGAAGGTGGGTCTTGTTGGGTGCGGATCACATGACAGACATCGAGCCGCGCCTGATGACCGGCGAGAGTGTTAGCGAACAGACAACAAAGCAGAGCCCGCCCACGATTGCGCTCAAGGGCCTGAGCATTCACTTGCAATCGGCCATCAAGCTCGCCGAGACTCTTGAACAGTTTGCAAAGACAGGGAAAGTCGCACCCTTCGAGGAGATCACCTCAACCTACTCGCTGACGGCGACAAACTCCACCGAAGGAATCGAGTTGACTGACTCAGACGCGCGAGTTGCCTTGACTGCGCGTGAGTCCCGCAAGTGGGCGGGCATAGTGCGAGGCGAGATCGATCGTCTCAAGATCGCACAAGTTGAACGCGGGAGGATTCGCACGGTCTTTGCTGAAGTCGACGACGGAAGGTGGGTGCTGCAGTGGGGCGACGAGATACTTGCTGCTCGCGGCCGCAGTCTGAAGAGCAAGATCGACGACGCCGAGTCGAGCACTATCCTGGAGAAACAAGCCGGCGGATTCCGATTACTGCTGAACCGTGACACCGGCGCGTGTGTTGCGCTCAACGATGCGGAACTGAGTCACTTGCTTGGCCAGGACTGAAGAAGAGGTTGGAGCCAAGCCGTCACCGCTTCGTGCACGGGTTTGAGGATAGAACGCGCGCGTTGACTTCTGAGTCTACCTTTTCAAGAAGATGACCCATCTTCTCTTTCTTAGTCTTCATATAGCCCATGGACTTCTCGTGCGGCTCGACTTCAAGGGACACGCGCTCGACGATTTCTATGCCGGCTTGTTGCACCGCCGCGATTTTATCCGGGTTGTTTGACATCAATCGGATGCGTTGCAGTCCGAGCTGTTTGATTATCTCGGCGCAACACTCGTACTGACGCAAGTCGGCTTCGAAGCCGAGCGAGATGTTTGCTTCGACGGTGTCCTGCCCGGCATCCTGGAGCGCGTAAGCTCGAATCTTGTTGGTGATTCCTATCCCGCGACCCTCTTGCTGTTGATAGATGATGACCCCGTGTCCTTCAGTCTGGATCAACTCCATCGCGCGCTGGAGTTGGCGCCCGCAATCGCATTTCAACGAGTGAAACACATCGCCGGTAAGGCACTGCGAGTGAATGCGCACCAGGCTGGGCGTCTCGGCGTTCAGCTCGCCTTTGACCAGAACAGGAAAGTCCTCGCCGGTCAGGTTGCTCTTAAAAGCCACAATCCGAAACATACCGAATTCGGTCGGAAGGTTGGCTTCGGCGAGGCGTTCTACAGCAGCGCAGGCTTCATCAGAGTTGCCATTATTCTTGCTCGTGACGAGTGCGTTTTTCATCTGCCTAGAAGTGTAGTGAGCGGCTCCGGCAGCGTCAAGTTTGCGGCCCGGAAGGCAATAGTTGAACCGGCCTCAGCGAAGAGGGCTTTGTTCAGGCAAAGCCGAACGTGGTTGTCGGAGCCAGTCCGGTGCTGGGTAAGGCAACAGACCTCGACCGTTGAGGTTGACCACGTGGATCTACTTGAGCTTCATCGTGGGATCGCCAAACAATATCCAGGTCCCGCGTAGGTCAGCGTCGGTCACCGAGGCTTTTGCGCGTGCAATAGCCTCACCCAGCGTCAGTGATTGAGCGCTCGAGCTGTTTGGAGCGAAAATCAAGCGATAGA
The DNA here is from genome assembly GCA_038040485.1 of Candidatus Onstottus arcticum. Lineage (GTDB taxonomy): Bacteria > Acidobacteriota > Blastocatellia > UBA7656 > UBA7656 > Onstottus_B > Onstottus_B arcticum. The sequence continues at coordinate 236,950 of JBBPIE010000005.1, read as the reverse complement.
GCTCCTGATTCATCATTGCCTGCGCATTTGGGACAGTCATCGCCGAAGACGCCCACACCGCAACCGCTCCACCACGCTCCGCTTTCATCAGCGACTCAGCCAGACTATCGACAGCCGCGTCGTGGAAGTAGCCGTTCAGACACGTCATTATCACGAACAAGGGCAGGCGATCTCCATTGGTCAACCTTCTCGCATCCGCTGATGAAAGGAGCTGACCTCTCCACATATCCGCAGATCCATGTCCCGTGTAGTTGACTATCATCTGCCCGCGACTGAGGCTCTCTACAAGCTTGTCCCTCGCTCCGCTGCCCCACTGGCCGCGACGGATTTCGTCCACTCCAACTCCTGCCGGAACCAGCGCTCGAAGCTCGGCGCTCGCTGCCTCAAAATCAAATGAGTCGTTGGCATCGCTCACCAGCAGCACCCCATCGGGTCTTGTGGATCTGTTGTAGCCGACGATCTTGGACACCATTGTCTCCGCTTCGCCGGCATCGCGAATTGGCAATCGCCCAACGGCCATATCGGAAAGTCCATCCGAGTTGAAATCTGCAAACCATTCGTCGCTGGCCGTCTCCAGGTATGCTGCGTCTACGAGTTTCGTCGGCACCAGATCGAAATCTCCTCCGCCGAGGTAGTTCCTCGGATCGAAGCTGGAATCTCCAGCAAACAGGACGAAGCGTGGGGCCTTCTTCCAATTTGATCTCGCGAATCCGAGAAAATCTCTCAGCGCTAACGGAGACTTGTTTCCATAGTTGAACTCATCATAGAGGTCCTCGACATCAATGACGCTTACCGACAAACCCTGGCCCTCTCGCAGCGCCGCGAGCGGCTCAACGCTGTCCACGAAGTTGCGATGAGAGATGATGACAAGGTCCGCCGAGTGTCTTGGATTTCGCCAGTCTGATGGGTAGTTGGCTGTGACGGCCGCTGGTTTCTTGACCCGCTCGCCGGTGAAAGCCAGCAACGTTCGCTGCCCCGGCTTTGACGCCGTTGCGGTTATTGCGAACCCTGACTTGTCCTGAGCAACAGTTCCCCGGACCTCCTGGACTGCGCCCGGATCGGTGATGTCGATCAGTCGTATGAGCTTATTGCTAAAGCCATTAACCGTCACCCGCTGTTTGCCGGACACCGTAAAACTCAAGGCATCGTTGTCTGCTGTGTAAGTGTGCCAGTAGGTTAGACGAGCATACTCTACAAGGCTTATGTCGGTCTCCCCTCCTTCCCGCGCCAGAGTCACTTGATTCTGCCCTTCACTTAGGATGGTTTGAGGTATTGAGAGCTTCGCAAGGCCCTGAGCCTGTCCAGCAAAAACTACCGTTCCTGCCTCTGCGCCATTGAGGAATATCTTTACTTGATGCGAGCCCTGGGTTACGCCTTGCAATGCTATCTCGAGCTGGGCGTCCCCTGCCGATGCCAGATCGACATGTTGTAGTGTTACCGGCTGAGATACGGGCTCTCCAGCGACTACGGCTCCAAAGAAGTTCTCCTTATTCCCATTCTTGAGCGCGGAAAAGTAGATCGCCCGGTCTTTGCGCTCTACCGTATGGGAGAAGCTTGCGGCGGCCAGCTGCCCAGGTTTTCCTTGTGCTTGCTGTATACGTTTTCCCGGTTGCGAACCTGCTGTTAACCAGTACACGCGGATGTCAGTAGACGGCGTATCAAGCCCGATGCCGTAAAACTCTAATGCGTCCGATGCATTGAACCGTCCGTCCTTCTCTCCGGTCACCAGGACCGGCTGTTCTTGCCCATCAGCGTAGAGCTGCAGGAAGCGAGGATCGACCCCGGAGTCGAGTCCCGCCCGCACGAGTTCTTGCTGAGTCACTCGGAACCAGCCGCCTTCGCGCACCGAGAGTTTTACTGCAGGGCTGCCGGCCAGGCTGGACTGAGCGTGGGACTGTGCTGGGGTAAGGTTTGATTGCGGCGCTTTTCGGCTCGCAGGCTGAGTTGAATTCTCCTGGCTCTCGTCTCTACCAAGGCTGGCTAACGCAATCGCCTGTACACGTCCGGCGGTTGCGGTGAGCTTACTCGCATAGTTGATGGCGATCGGGCCATGCCACTTGCTTTGCCCTTCGAGGTTCAGCTCCTCCAGCCAATACTGTGCGCCTTGTTTGTCTCGAGACAGGCTGTCCCACCACGAATATGACTTGCCGGCCGTGAGAGTGGCCCCTTGACCCGCTAATAAGGCGGAGCCGGCAAGCATCTGCGGATTCACTCGGGTGCGCTCTCCATTTGCGTCTCGATACAGGTTGAACCCCAGGTTGTCTACTTCATAACCGGTCTGCCATTCGATCGAGACTCCTTCGTCGTAACCGGTGGCCTTAAGCTCGGCAAGTTCTATGGCCGTAGGGACGGCTGCTATTCGATGGATTGTGCCGCCGCGTCCGACCACGTAGATCTCGCCGGCTTCATCTTCGCCGAACGACGCGATGAAAAGACTGGTATCAAGCAGCAGGTGCGGGTTGGGTTGGCCCATAGGCGGAGGGTACTGAAATATTTCACCCGTGCAGAAGTCGGCATATACGTAAGTCCCGAGCGGGAGGCTCATCTGCGTTCCACGATAAACGTAGCCGCCTGTTACCGAGCAGCGCGGACTGCCTCCCGAAGCGTATTCGAGTATCGGGCAAGTGTATCCGTTGATATTACACGCCGACGTACCGGTGCATAACCCCGCATCATTGCCGGTGCAGTGCATTCCCTCAAATACTCGCCAGCCGTAGTTGCCCCCCAGCGTGATGATGTCAATCTCCTCCCAGGCGTTTTGCCCTACGTCGCCGGCATAGAGCTGGTTCGTGCCCCCGCGGTCGAACGAGAAGCGCCAGGTGTTTCTCATTCCGTATGCGTATATTTCATCGCGTCCGGCAACGGTTCCGCAACAGAACGGATTTGTCACCGGTGACGTGTATTGCGCGGCAGGCGGCGGTGGCGGCGGAGGATCGATAATATTTATGCGAAGTATTTTACCCAGAAGCTCGTTGAGGTTCTGCGCACGGTTGCCCGGATCATCGCCGGACCCTCCGTCGCCCTTCGCAATATAAAGAAAACCGTCGGGGCCGAACTCTATCATCCCGCCGTTGTGATTGCTGAACGGCTGCGGCATTGCAAGCACTTCGATCTCGATAGGATTTCCCATCCCGTCCTTCTCGACATCGTTAGGGTTCGTGGCTGACGCGCGGTACTCGGCTATCACATTCGTTTGCGTAGCGTTTTCACGCGTATAGTGCACGAAAAAGCGGCGGTTGGTCGCATACTGTGGATGAAAAGCCAGGCCAAGCAGACCCCGCTCATCGTTGCCACCGCCAAAGAAGACTCTCGATGTAATGTCCAGGAAGGTTGAAACAGTGCCAACTGGCTGACGCACCTTAATGGTGCCCGGCTGTTCGACTATGAAGAGGCGGTTCGTGCCATCCTTGGCGTTGGTTACATAGATCGGGCTTGTCAGCCCCGTCGTGACCACCGGTTCAAGTTGTATCGCACTGGGCGCCAGGGGCACTTGTTGCGGTGGCTGAACGCGCGCGGGTGGACTAGCGCTGACAACGAACAGAGAGGGACAGACCGCGAATAAGAGCGCTACGATGCCCGGCAATACAACTTTGAGCTTATTCATCCGAGATACCTCCTCAACCGTGACTTCTTCCTACCGGTCTGCAATTGTCCAACGTGAGGATGCAAGGATTGCAACTAACTCGTTGCGTCACAAAATAAGTCTGATTAAGCTGAGACCTTTTTTTTGGGTGACTGATTCCGAAAGCGCTGCGACGGCTGTGAGTTGCCTCCGCGAGCGCTTTTCTTTTCTCAGCATCAGGGGACAGGAGAGAGCTTCATCCAGCTCGGGGAATCAATCAAGACGTTCAGGCTCGATCCTTATTAGCCATCGGTGCGCCCGCCAGGTGGAGTCATTCACCGCCTCCACCTGAGAGTTTATATTAAATCTCGCACTCAAGCTAAGGCAAGCTGGCTTCTCAATCCTAACCGTTCGCTTCAGACTTGAGAGAACATGACTGCTGACGGATGGAAAGGCCGCCCGGCTTGCCGGACGGCCCCACGCGTTTGAGCGATTTCCCTGCTAACTGAACGAACCCTGGATTGGCACTTCAAAGACTGAGCCCTCCGGGTCGTTGGTTTCGATGCGAACCTTACCTTTGAACTCGCCCGGTTTTATCTTTGTGGCGTCCAGTGTCAGGCGAATCTTGTAGACTTGCCCCTCGGTCTCCGTCAGCAAATCGAGCTTTAGGAAGGGAAGGGTCGAGCTGAAACTCTTGATCTTCAACCCTCCTTCGCGGAGCTTGCGCACAAATATCACCGGCCAGTTTATCGCCGACAGATCAGAAGTCGACGGCAGCCGCGGCATGATGATCGAAGTCGGAGACACGAAGACGTGCGGGTAGACGGTCAAGTCGACATCGATCGAAGTTTCAGGCGCCGCCGGATTGTCAGTCGTTATTCGAATAGTCTGCGTGTAGTGGCCGGGCTTGAGCGCCGGATTTGTCGTTACCTTCACTTCGTAGCGCCGTCCGTCCTGAATTGGCTCGAGAGTGGCCTTGAAGTCGGTGCCGCCCGCGACGACCGTCTTCGCGTGAACCGGGTTTGTTTGAGTGTTCACCAGATAAAAGCTGTTGGCCGCGCTGCCGCCGCTAAGGACGCTGGTGATCCATTTGTCGGCAGGTTCAACATTAAACGCGCTCGAAGGCTTGACCGGCGCCGGCGGCCCAACGGGAGTGTTTTCTGCTGTGAATCGGGCGCGAAGGTACAGGATGAAAGTACGATTCTTTGGATCGTTTGTGACGACCGAAGCTTGCTTGGCGGTTTCACCAACGTATCCTTCGGTGTGCTCGACTGCAAGTTCGATCTTTCCCTCCTTACCAGGAGGCACGACTTTGTCATAGTCGCCTTTGGCGCATCCTCAGCTGGGGCTGACGCTCTCAATGACCAGATCGGCCTTGCCGGTGTTCTTGACCTTGAAGGCGTAGCGCAATGGTGTGCCCGACTTCAGTTCGCCAAAGTCGTGGGTAAGAGATTCGATCACGAGCTGCGGCTGCGGACCCGTCTCCGTTGACTGGCTGTTTGCGAGTTTGGGTTGTTTTTGTTGCGCGCTGCTCGCAAGAGAACACGCCAGTACAATCGCGAGCAATGGGATTGATCTACGGAATTTCATAAAGGTTTTCTCCGAACTGGAGTCGTCTGAATTGGGAGTCCTCGGATTCGAACGAGGAGAGTCTATCAGATCAATCGCGCGGATGTCACCGGGTTTCTAAGCGCAAGGTGACTTTGCTAGGGCGTCGGAGCGCGGCGAGTCAAGCCGGCGCTGAAGCTGGAGTCGAGCCGTGCCCGGATCGCAGACCATGTGTTAGTGTAACTCGCTTATGAAAGTCGTACCGCTTGGGACAAGCTCGGGTAAGCCAACGCTCAAGCGCGGGCTCAGCGCGCTTGCAGTGGTCTGCGAGCGCGATTGGCTCTTGTTTGATTGCGGCGAAGGCACGCAAATGCAGATCGCCCGCGCGGGGCTTTCGCCGAGCCGTCTGGCGGCGGTATTTATCACTCATCTCCACGGCGATCATTTCAACGGGCTGGCCGGACTACTGGGGACCCTGGGACTCGATCGGCGCACTCAAGAGCTGACGCTCGTAGGACCCGCCGGGATTCGCGAGTACCTAGACACTCTTGCGCGGATGAAGACTCTCTACGTCGAATATCCGCTTGTCATTCGTGAGTTCAGCTCGATGAGTGAGTTGACGGCTGTGTATGAAGCGCCCGACTACGGGGTGAGCGCTCACGCGCTGGATCATCGAGTCTTTGCGCTCGGGTATCGAGTCGAAGAGCGGCCCAAACCCGGCCGTTTCAACCTTGATCGGGCAAGAGAGTTGGGCGTACCCGAGGGCCCGATGTTTGGAGTCTTGCAGTCGGGTGCCTCGGTGAAGCTCGACAGCGGAAGAGTGGTCGAGCCCCATGAAGTCCTGGGACCCGAAAGGGCGGGGAAGTCGGTCGCGTATTGTCTCGACACACGTCCGTGTGCCTCGTCGGTTGAGCTGGCGCGGGGCGTTGACCTGCTGATTCACGAAGCGACCTTTACCGAAGACCTGACTGACGAAGCGAGGCAATATGGACACTCAACCGCGGCGCAGGCGGCTCGAACAGCTTTGGAAGCGGGCGCGCGGCGGCTCCTGATTACTCACTTCAGCACGCGCTATCCGGATGCGACTCCGCTACTCGAGGAAGCGCGCGCAATCTTCGCCGAGACTTCGCTTGCGCAGGAATTGGCAGAAGTGACGGTTTGAACTTGGGAGCGCGGGCGTCCGCCCCGCCGACAATTGATGATCATCGCGATTGGAATCGACATAGTCGAAGTCTCAAGGATCGAAGAGGTGTTCGCACGCCGAGGCGAACGCTTTCGTGACCGCGTGTTCACCCAAGGCGAGATCGACTACTGCGAGAAACGAGGTTCACAGCTCATGAGCTACGCCGCAAGATTTGCGGCCAAAGAAGCCGTCATGAAAGGGCTCGGGACTGGATGGGGCAGCGGCGTCGGCTGGCGTGACATCGAGGTTGTTGCTCAGGAAGCGGGCGCGCCTGTGATTCAGCTTCGAGGCCGCGCGCTCGAGCGGCTTCTCGAGATCGGCGCTCGGAAAGTTCACCTCTCACTCACTCACACCCGTGACCTCGCGATCGCTCAGGTCGTGCTTGAGTCGTGAGGTTCACCGAATCCCTTCGCCAAGTACCACCGGAACGACCTGCCTATGGCTTAGACCACCCGGTCTTCAGCGGCCCGGCCTGAGCGACCTACGGCTTCCTGCCGTCCCGTCCGTGACTAAACGCGTCCTCGTCTCGACCCTCGCTGCTGCAACGCGAGTCGTACAGCACGGTTGACCAGCCTCGCCGCCGACCGTCTCACCGTCTTCTTTTCCTTCTCACTACTTTTTCGTTCTTGCAGCGAGGCTCCCCGAAACCGCGTCTACATACTTAGCAGACCCAAAACATTATCAGCGAGGAACCAAGCAATGCTTCAAGCGTACTGCCCTGATTGTGAGAAGGATAGCGAGTTACTGAGCATCAAGGAGGTTGTCTACGTCGCGCGAATCTGTCGCCGGACTGTCTACGACTGGATCAGGCGAGGCCGTCTCCACTTGATGGAAGACGCCGGCGGGCACACTCTGATCTGCAAGCGGTCGCTCATTGGGCCCTACACGAAACGCCGTTGAGGTCTCACAAGCGGCTTCATGCAATACAAAAGCAGGGTAGCGGATCACCGGACGTGCGTCTGGATTGAGCTCCGTGCGAGTAGATTTGGCGACTGTCCGCCACATTGTCTCGAAGCTTGAAGTTCATTTCTTCAGAGATGCAAAAGAAGCTAGGTTTGAGCATCTCGATTACGGTGATCGCTTGCTTGGTTAAGGATCCCTCGTTGTGAACTGGTACGGAGGAATCCGGGACGGGCCATCGCTCTTACCCAGACAATGTTCCTCGCAAAAGCTGCATATTGCCACAACCTCAGCTAGTTGCTCGGAGAACACTCGACCGCTGCTAAGCGTGGCCTCCTTGACAGTCTGAGAGTGCTTCTCGATCTCAGGCTCTTCGTACCAATTCGTGTCATCGTACAGGCGGCGGCCAATCGTGATTTCAAAACACCTGATATCGGCTTGGCCCTGGCTCGCATTTAGGCATCGATCTGGCAGGTGTCTCATCGGATGCCTCGCCTCCCCACCGTCCAGAGCGCCGCCGCACAAGGCTCTGTAGCCCGGCACGGGAGAAGGGAGCAGGTGTGGAAGAGGAGATTGAGAATTCCTCTATGCCGGCTTCGTCGACGTCGAGACGGGCAAGTGCGTGAAGAAACGAGGCCGCGGCTCCTGGCGAGGCGTCGCTCGAAGCGGTCACTCCGAACCCTTTTCGTCTTCGAGCTCGAGGCTATCAAGCGCGTCGGACATCTGGTCCGCCCAATTGTCCACCGATCCGTACTCCAGCTCGGTGCAGATTCTGTTTGCTTCTTCCAGAGTGATGCCGAATGCCTCTCGCACGTACAGCACATGCTCGATGGGATTGACCCCTTGGCCGGTTAGCTCCCCGCAAAAGTCGGCTATCGTTATCGTGCGAAGCCGCGCCCGCTCGAAGAGAGCCTTGATCTCCGGAGTTGATCGGATCTCGAAATACCGCATTAAAAGTCCTTTGAAGAGATGTGCCCATTTGGCGGGCAGATAAACCACAGCATGCAACGGTCGTGTGCCAAGTTGAATAGTTTGTTGCCTAACCTCCGCCTCTCTTCGTTCCTGCGGTTAGCGAGCTGCGAAAAATCTGCTAACCGCAAAGACGCCGATACGCAGAGACTACGCCGAGGAATTGAAACCAAGGCGCGACCCATCCGGCCGGGTCGCGACGGACCAAACCGTTGCTACTTGACAGCAAATGTTTTCACCCAACCCTTTATCTTTTGACCACCGATTTTGATTGTCGTCTCTTCCCAGCCGTGCTTGATGAGCTTGTTTCGCAGCTTCTCATTAACCACCAGCGCCGCTTCGATTCGAAAGCTTGTCATGCCGTTTTTCTTCGCAAGCGCTGTGAGGCCGCTCAGAAGGGACTTGGAGGAGGGGAAAGCAGGAGGAGGGGTCAGGCTTGACTTTGTTGCAATTTAGTCAGACCGAGCCTTCAGTAGCGCCTTCCGAAGCCTTGTCAGATCGGAGCTCTCCGCCCCGCGTGCACGCGCCGCTTCAAGCCTTCTCGTCACCGCTGAAGCGTCAATCCCGAGCGCTTCCGCCAACTCGCGGTTTCGAATCCCCAGCTCCCTTCCCGCCACTATCACCGCCTCCTTAACCGCTACCGTTCTCCTGTTCTTGCTCTTGCTGCACAATTCTTGCCGAGCCAACCCACTGGACCGCTCTGCTGCGCTCAACAAACTGTCAATGCTCACGCGTTCGAGTGGTAGTACCTTAGCTCGGTGTTCACCCACTCGATGTCTTATCTCTTGCAGAAACTCGACGCTCCCCAGCAGGCGGCCTTCCGTTGCCCGATAATAATTGTCCTGACTCTTGTCGCCCAGACCCGCCTCGACGAATTGCGTGTAGACGGCAGCCGAGAATTGAAATCAGTATGCTCCCAAGGTCCGTTACCCAGCCTAATTGTGTTGACCCCTCCACAGGGCGAAGACGAGGGTCAATTCCTTTATGTCGGCTTTGTCGACGTTGAAACCGGCAAGTGCGTGAAGAAGCTTGGGAGGGGTTCGTCCCAAAATTTGCGGTCCGCCTAGAGAGTCATCAACAGGGTCAATCGTAGGATTCAGTCTTGAGAAGCCCGTGGCTCATCTCGATGACTAATCTGCCAGTTGTTGAGCTTTCCTAACCCGTGGTTTCACGTGTGTCACCACTCGCCTCGCTGTCCTGCCAACATTTGCGTTTCCTGAGCAAAAACATTGATGGCGCTAATAGTCATTGCCGGAACACTCTCAGGTGGTGGATCGATCTCGGCAACATCCAGGGACAGTCCTGGGACACCCCTACAGAGAATCAGTTCCTCAGCCTCATCGTAGTAGAGCCGCGGCTCAAGTACCATAGCATCTTTAACTTTCATGCCTACGAAAATGTGTTCGAACAGATAGCCTCTGTATCCCAGAGATGCTGACAGCAGAAAGACCTTTCCGTTGCGGACATCGACCGCGACAACAACCTCCCCCTTTCCAAGTTGGTATCTAAGATCGAACGGTGCAGCTAACTCAAAAGCGCCCTCTTGCGTGTGTCCCAAGCCTTCGAATAAATATTGAATTTCGATCAAGCGCTCCCTGAGACTTAGCCCTCCAAGGCCTGAGTTTGGAACGATAGCAGCATCAAGTTCTATATGAAGCATGGCCAACCTCCTATGGCTTCCTGAATTGAGGACCCACCCTAACTGTTCCGGATTGCCCGCTACTTACTTTCCAATAGGGAGCTGGTCCGTGATGGCCCCCTCCCGGATGATGTTGAATAATTCTGCCGGTAGGTCCGTTAGCGCTATGCTCACGCAACAACCAGCCTTGGCCTTTGTGTTTTCCCTTGCCAAGGGTTTCCACTTTCCAATTGCCCGGCAGTTTCCCAATTTTCGCCTGTATTTGCGCGGGTGTTTTCCCTGCCAGCTTCCAGGCGTCCGCTAAGATCTCCTCGATAGCTCGAGTCGCTTGATAGGCTCGCCAAGATACTAGAGCCCGCGCTCCGGCCTTCGCTATTGCACCTAGCGCCACTCTGGATACGACGCCGATGCCCCTGGTGATCAACACCCCAACGACCAGATCCATCGTGTGGTCTGATACTCCGCCACCCCAACGAAACCCCGCTCTCGGAGATCCATCTAACTGCTCGCCAAAGAAATACATACCGCTCTTGTCCGGCTTCCAAACTTGCAAGGTCGGCCTTTCCGCTGTAGGGATGAATTCGGTCCACCCCTCACCCGGAGATGTATAGGACCCGTCCTCGTTCGGATTAACCCATTCGATGTCGGTCACTTGGCCGTTGAGCCCAATCTTGTAGAACCACCTCTCGCCGTTCGGGTCGATGTACTTCAACGGACTATTGATTGTATAAGGGTACCGGTTCCAACTCTGTGGCTGATTTAGAAAGTTCTTGAAATCATCCTCATCGTCACTGCGGGTGATCGGGTCATAGGTATCGCACCCCGTGAACCTTCCTTGAGCCGGCGAGTAGTACCTCGCCAGAAAGTAGTCCAGTCCCGACTCACTATCCCTTTCTTTTTGAGTGAACTTTTGCCTTACTCCATCTTGCAGATCGTAACCAACGACTGTTGATCGGCTCCCTATGGTTGATCCGACGTCTTCCCCGTACGGAAGATAGTCATGCCGAGCCTTCACCCCGCCCGCCGAGTTCGTCATCACTCGTGTGCTGTCGAGATAATCAGTTGTCAAGTAACTTACTCCGCCGCCTCCCTGAGCGGGAGGCACCGGATCGCTGTTGTATTCAGCGATCAACTGCCCGGTCGAATTATACACAAACACCGTTGTTTGAAGGGTTCCGTCGTTGTATTCCCTCTTAACACGGCGGCCGTCCGCATCGTAACTGTAGTTGTAAGTTATCGACCCGGTGGTGAAACTCTTCTGATGATTCTCTGCGTCGTGGCTGAGCGGGTGGCTTGACGCGTCACTGAACTGATTCCCTGCCTCGTCGTAGGCTAGCGCTGCAAAGCGGTTAGTCGCCGGGTCGACCGCCAACTGATTCGCCGGGGGCAGCTCGCCGGTGTTCATCAGACCAATGCGGTTGCCCCATCGATCAAAACTGAACGCCTGTGTCCATCTGGCAGCACCCTCTAGATTGACTTTCTCATTGGCCGTCGAAAGCCTGTTCAACTTGTCGTAGCCGTAGCTCTGCGTAAGAAGCAATGTGCCGCTGGCCGTCGGCGCTGTGATCTTCTGGCTCAACGGGTTCCCGTTGTTGCTCGTGGTGCCGTAGTCGTATTCGAGCTTGAGCGTCCCGGACGCTGTAGCACTCGTTCCTAATCCAATCACCTTAGGCTGCAGTCGCGAATTGAAATCAATATGCTCCCACAAACCGTTGCCGAGCTTAATCTTGTTCACCGCTCCAGCAGGCGAATACTGGATCCGGTTGGTCGCGTCTGAGGCTTGCGCACCTGCGTAGTAGTTTCCGCCGCGACTCACGCCAGCGATGCGTCCCGCGCTGTCGTACTCAGTCTGAAAGACCTTGAGCGATGGATATGTCTCGCTCGTAATGAGTCCCGCTCGATTGTACGCGCGGACCATCGCGTAGGTCTGCCCCGCTGTCTGCTGGTTGTAATTGAGAGGCCGGCCTAGAGGGTCGTAGGCAGAGTAGTTAGTTGTCGATACTCCGCTCGCTGAAACTGTAGCCAGCCGCCCAACGCCTTTTGTCGCCGTGTCGTAGCTGTAGCTGACCGAGGGTGTACCGTCGGTGTAACTTCGAGAACTCAAACGATGCAGATCGTCGTAAGCATAAGTCACCTTAACGAACACGCCGCCGGGCCTTCGTGTGTCGGTCTTGAACTTCAGGTTCGACGCCGCATCGTATTCGTACCTCACAGCCCATTGCTGGGAGTTGAAGGTAAATATCTGATCGGTACTAGTGTTCTGCTCGGGGTTAGCGGCGAAAATCAACCTCGACATCTTGTCGTAAGCGAATCGTCGAGTTTGTGTTGTTGCTCCCGACTGTTGCGTAACCGCAGTCAGATTCCCAAGCACGTCATAGGCATAGCTTGTGGGCTGCACCGGGTTTACCCCGTTGTCCAGATTGCCGGTCACAGCATCCGGCTCATCGACCCTTATCAGCCTTCCAAGCACATCGCTCACGCTACGGCGTTTCTTTCCTGCCTGATCGGTTACCGTCGCCTTATTCCCAAGATACTCCGTCGTAACCGCCCCGGTTGAATTGTTGTTCTTATCGAAGGTCTCGAGTCTTACAATGCGCGACAAAGCATCATAGCTAGTCTCAGTTGTCCCATAGGTATCCTCGTTCGCAGCTCGGAACGGATTGGAAACCGTCTTTGGCCGCCCCGCCGCGTCGTAGCTTTGAGTCGTGCTAATAATGCCGCCCGGCTCGCTCTTACGAGTTTCGACATCGCGTCCCAGCCCGTCGTAAACAACCGCGCTTGCCAATTGCCCGTCCCCGAGGCTCGTCAGATCGCTCGACGTGGTAACAGTCCGAATTGGGTCATCATACGTGATCAGCGTCTGCGTGCTAACTGCGGAGAAATTCGCACCGCTGACAAGCTTTACCGGTCTATCGAGTTTAGTCACGCCGGATTCATAGTAGAGACTCGCAACCACCTGATTCACGTCCTCGGCATTCACGGGCTTTCCGAGATTGTAGTCATATTGCGTGTAAGCCTCGTGCCCGAGAGCGTCTGTCACTTTAGTGACGAAAGCGAAGCTTGTCTTTCCGGCAAGGTCGGACGGCGGGAGGTTGCCTCGGGCCTCGTCGTCTCCGGGTGTTCCGAACCGGTCGGCAAAGTCGAATTGAGTTAGCTTACCCAACGCGTCTTTGTTCTTCACCACATTCCCTGCAACATCATAAAGCAGGAATGTTGCTGCGAAAGCGCTTTCATCAATCCAGCGCTTCACTGACGTGACATTCCCGCGGGTTAATCGGCTGACCGAAAACACTGCATCATCGTGTCCGCTGATGTTGTTCCTGGCCGCTAGCGCCGCATGGCTCGGGTTCGTTCCACCTTCGGCAGTGTAGTTGTCATACTCGTATTCCGTCTTAGCCAGCGCGGTTTGATTGTCGGTGCACGACGTATTCACGATTTGAGCTAGCGCCAGACTCCGGAGATGAACCGACGAACCCGGGTTGTCCAGATCGAACGCCGTGTAGTCGGTGTTGTTGAACTGATTGACTACGTAAGTCGTCCGCGTATGTCGCAACAATGTGCCTGGCCCGCCCGACCCAAAGTCAAAGTCGCAGGTGTCGGTGATGTTATTAAACTGATCGTAACCGAAAGACTGTTTGCCTACCTGATTGGGAGTGACATCGGTCAAGGCCGTGGTTGTTTCCGTCACCCGTGGGTCTACGGGCGGGTTTCCGCCTGTGTAGTCGGGCACAGTTCCAAGCCAGCTCACCGTCGCACGGTTCAAAAACATGTTGTTTATTCGGCGGAGAACATTGTTGCTCGGGTCCAACATTTCGGTCTGATACTCTTTCCCAGCATCGAAATTTGGATAGGCGATTCCGTCCTGAAACAGCGAGTCTCTCGCCGAGCCGTGAAAGTAGTGCCGCTCTCTGGCCAGCACCGACCCGGCCGGGTCGAGATGGTTTACCCGCACGAATTCGGGATCGCCGGTCGGAACGTCATAAGTAGTCCGTCCTTCCAGCGTCTGCCCGTCCGGATAAGTGCGGCGCTCAAGCATGCGCCGATAGATTTGAACGCCGGGCTGCGAGGGTATTGTTGAAAAAATCACCCCGGAGTTGGTCTGAAAGTCGTATTCGTACGCTCCTCCAGTAGGCAGTTCAACCCGTGCAAGCTCCACATAGTTGTTGTAATAAAACCGATAGCGCCTCCCGTCCGGAAGCTCGACCGAAGATCTAACCCACAAATCACATGGGTCGTTTGGGTTTGCAAGCCCTGTCCCAAATTCCGAAAACAACTCACCCATCGTTTTCATGGTGTAGCCGCTGCTTCCTTGCGCAGTTCCTGTGCGGAACAAGTTTGTCCGCACTCCCGCGTCGCCTGGGTCGTGAGTTTGGCTGAGCGGTCCGTACCAGACTCTTACGGTTCTCGGCGCTCCGCCAAAGCCATCATAGGTGATCTGGTCGAACCACACGGGCGGGTTGGCTATTGGATTCCAGTGGCTGATCGTGACGATTCTGTTCAGAGAGTCTTTTATCTGGCTGATCTGGCCGAACTCATCATATTGGAAGTCGATACGGTTGCCGTTGCGGTCGCGCATCCAGGTCACGAGCGACTCGTCGATGCGCAAACAAGTTCCGTCACGCAGCAACAGGTAGCCCGATGGCTCGACCAGGTCCGGCGAGCCGTTGTCTATGATCGGACTGTCCTCGTCGGCTATGAAAGTCATCGCCGTGCCGTTCGTACTGACGAAGACGCGGCCGCGGTTGAAGTTAAACGCGCCTCCGCTGCAACCGGCGAAATGATCCACGAAAGGCTTTCCTTGCGTCGCGACGTCTCGCAGCTCGTGCTCGGTCCCGTCCGATGTAGTGAAGGTCAGCCGGGTTAGCGTGACTCCGATTCGCTCACCATTCGCGCCGCAGTCTACTGCCTTCGTGCCACATCGCCCGAGCAACACTCCGGGCCCGTACACGGAATCTGAACCCCATCCAGCCACAAGCGGAAAGTAGGTGTCGGTCGGCGGGAAACCGGGGGCACCAGGAAAGGAGAAATGGAAGACGCGCCAGTGCGTTTCTATTGGCAGCGTCATCGCCATCTGCGCCCCGCCGCGCCCACCGATGTGCATCAACGGCAACGAAAAGTTCATGCCCCCGTTAAACAGATTGACGGTGTCCAGGCCGCTCAGGGCATACGAGCCTGCCGGCGTTCCCGGCTCAATTCCGAGCGGGGTCGATCCGTCCGTCAAAGTTTGCGCTTCCGCAGCGATTACCAGTGACATCGCAATAAGAGCGGCGCACATAGTTCGGAGGACTGTCGTCGGAAGGTGGATGAGTGCGGGAAGTTTCATGTTGTTTTCTCCTGACGTTGGTGGATCTGAATGGCAAAGGCCGCGACTGAAAACACTCGTATCCTGTCCCCGTCGATATGACTAACTTCGGATGCCTGCTGCATTCACAGGATCACCGCTTGGTTACGATAATGGTGCAGACCCAGCCGGGATGACTCGCCTCAGTCAGCAAATAGCGCCCGGGTTGCAGGTCGACTCGTTCTACCCAGATCCGTCGCGCTCGGGGCAGCGCTACAGTCCGCAGCCTTGCGCCGGTTTGCTGGTCCAGATTGAGCGAGATCGCTTTTAGGCCGCTTCGGTTGTTGATGAGCAAAGGCATGCCGCCTGCCGGGCGAGTAACCTCGCTCGGGTAAAACCCCTGAGGTTGCAGGGTGAGGAAAATCCCCTCTGATATTTGAGACTCAGAGTGGCGAGGGTTGACCGGGGCCGGTGGAGATGGAATCGAGGCCAGAGTCCTTGCTCGTTCTGCCTCGGCAAGGTTCAGCTCGCGGCGCGCGCTATAGGCTCGTACTCCGCAAGCGAACGCCCCAAACGCCAACAGCACCGCTACAAAGGCAGCGACGGCGATGCGGACTTTGCCCCCATCGATGATCATTTCGCGGAAGGTGCGTCGATTCAACCTAACCATTTGCTTCTTCTCTGCTTGTTTGAAAAGCACAGTCCAACAATTGCGCTTTTTAGCGGCGCTTACTGCAAGCTGAGCAGCGCTAGAATCTCACCCACGCCCTTTTCGAGCGGCTCGAGCGCCTTGCCGATCAGAGTCCCAGGGCGGTGAATCGGAGTCCCTCCAAGATCCAGCGGCTGGGACTTCATCGCGATTCCTTCTTTGTCGCTTGTCACAAGCAGGTCTCCCACCCGAATAGGACCAGCGGTGGCATCGACTTTGATCTTCACTCGGCCGGTTGTCGCGACCATCACTTTGCCCGCGCCTGCTTCGCCGAGGATCACGCCGGGGTTGGCTGAAACGACTCCGGCTACGCGAGTGTCGTAAGAGCGGTTTGATGGAAGGACGTGGTTGGACTGCTCGACGTCGAGGACAACAACCGTTCCAGCAGAGATGGCTCGGCTTGCCGGCACCCATTCTGCTACGTCTTGATACTTGGCTGCTATGGTGCCCGTCGCGCTTATGTTGCCGCTGGCGGTAATGTTGCCGGTTACAGTTAGTGTGCCTGTGGCGACGGCTCCGGTGGCGTTAAGAGTGCTGGTCAAGAGAGCGCCCGAGACGGTAAGAGGACCTGTCGATACTGCGCCTGTGGTGTTGAGAGAGCCCGCCGAGAGAGCGCCCGAGACGGTAAGAGGACCTGTCGATACTGCGCCTGTGGTGTTGAG
>JBBPIE010000005.1:0-220397 GCA_038040485.1 Candidatus Onstottus arcticum | reverse complement strand
AGAGCCCGCCGAAATGGCGCCCGAGACGGTTAGAGGACCTGTCGAGACGTTCCCGGTGGCGTTAAGAGTTCCTGTCGAGATGGCGCCGGTTATGGTCGCCGTGCCGACGACGTGAAGACTCGTCGAGGGCGCATTTGTGCCGATGCCCACCCTCCCGGTGTCTGTAATCCTCACACGCTCAGCGCCGCTGTTGTTTGACAGAATCAGGTCTGGTGTAAAAGCGCTATTCGAAGCTCCCAGCCAAAAAGCCCCGCTAATATCAGTTCTGCTTATTCCCAACGCAAAGGGCTCGGCAATGGGGCTTATCAATTCTCTTCCGCCGTTGACGTGAAGCCTATGACCTGGAGATGCAGTGCCGATGCCAACGTTGCCATCGTTTTTTATGTAAAACCTGATATTACCGCCTACCGGGTCGCCCCCGGCGAACGTGGATTGGAAAAGCGCCAGGTCGCCCCATACAACCCAATCGGGACGGAGCGTCCAATTTCTGTCAGCCGAACCTCCGGTCGTTGAGTACAGATCTAACCGCGTCGCCCCAGGTCCACTTTCAATCCTCAACGAAACATCGCCAGACGTTCCGTAGAGATGAGCTGTAGTCAGTGGGTTTGCAGTACCGATGCCGATGTTGCCGTTGAGTTCCGTGACCCCTGAATCAGTGAGCGTGCTGGACGGATTTGAGCCTGTCCACTTGGGCACCTTCCCCGCGTTACCCGATCCGGTGACCTGCTGGGCCACCGCTATGTCTGATTGCGAAAAGAGAAATGCAACCGCGAGCAGCGCAACCGCCCATGTAGAGTGTTGAAAGCGTGTTGGATGTTTGATATCGCTCATCATTTTTCTGATCTCCTTTTGACTGTTGCAGCAAATCGGCGACAGCTAAGTCGCGGTTTCTTTCCTTTGTCCTATTTCACCTTTTGACGCACGGCTTGCAGGTGAGTTGCGAAGATGGTGTTGCCTGGTATTATCGCCGGATCTATCGGCATCTGGGAAAAACCCAACAGGGGAAGTGCTTCGTTGAGTCTGGTTCTCAACTCGCTAAAGTGGACCGCCAAAACCGTGTCCAGAGGATTCAGAGGATTCGTCCAGCTGGCAGCCCCGATGTTGGCGGTGACACGAACGGCGTCCACCGCCTGCCGCACTTGAGTGATGTGCTGGGCCTTTATGAGGGTAACCTGACTCTGCAGCGGATCATCCACGAAGATTACGGTCGTAGCCAGATCCACATTGCTAAACGCCGATGGGCACAGCCCCCCCGCATCGACGGCTCGAACCTGGTAGAGGTAGGCGATGCCGGCACTCGCGGTGTTGTCCGCGAAGCTGTTCGTAAGAGGATTAGGGCTCAGAGTGGACCAATTCGTGCCGATGTTTTGCCTTCGTTGAACCTCGTAGTGGTCAGCGCCGGGAGAGGAGGCCCAGTTGAGCGCGACTGATGTTGTGGACTGCGCGGCGGCGACGAGACTATTGCCAGGCGATGGTGGAGGGGTGCCACAGCCCCCACTCGGCTCCTCTGTCGCAACAAGCCGGCCGCCCGCGTAGACATATTCCTTCGAGGGCGTGCCGGAAGCGAACGCGGCTGGCTTAACGGACGATGACTCTTGCATCGGCTGAGCGGTCAAACCGATGCGCCGCGCCAGAACCGCGCCGCCCGCAAGGAGACTCAGCACCAAGGCCGTTGCGGTGAGACCCGTTCGAGTGTTTCGCAGCGGTCTGATTAGCTTTGGTGACTTGTCCGCGCCTCTACGCTTCACCATATTCTCTCCTTCAGTCTCCGGCTGATCTCCCGTGGTTTGCGCTTTGTTCTTCGATTTCAGCCCGTTCCAATTGGTCGCGGATGGTACACTGGAACGCCCGGCGAAGTCCTTAGCGAAAGATTAATTGTTTCTTAACTCGTATTAGCAAGTTATTAGCAAGTTATTAACTCCCCGGGTCAAAACAACCGTGTCTCGTATCTCATCTGACAGACTTCACCTTAGTCGTTGGCTCTGTAGGACCGCCGACGAACAAGTAGTGCTATCGTACTTTTGCTATTACAACTGGTCGATGTCTGAATGCGGGCGCGAGAATAAAGCAGAAGCGAGGCTGAGTCAATAACATTTGCGAACGATTGCGCGCTTCTGAGTACTACTTCATAACACTGCGCACTCTTGCCGCAAGAGGCTTGGATGTTTCGTATGTCTGGCCGGCTTTGAATGACCGGAATGGAGGTCGGAAGGACGGACTGACGAACGGCGCAGCATCTCTCGCGATGCTAAAACTCCGGGTCACCAGCCCGAATCTAACTATGTTGTGTCTTCAGAAACGGCTCTTGCCCACTTCGCGCGAAACAAAAGTGATTCACTTCATCCAGCCGTCCAAAGGCGAGTTTTTGCGGATGATGGTTTCTGTGCGCTCCGGTCCCGTTGAGATCATCCCGACAACCGTCCCGCAGAGTTCTTCTACGCGGCTAACGTAGTCGCGTGCGGTCGCCGGCAAGTCGTCATACTCGGTCACCCCGCTTGTCTTTGTCTTCCATCCGGGAAGCGTTTCGTAGACCGGCTCGCACTCGGCTAGTACGTTTGCGCCATAAGGCATGTCTTGGAGCACCTCGCCCCGGCAACGATAGGCCGTGCAGATCTTGATCTCTTCTATTTCGTCCAGTACGTCGAGCTTGGTCAACGCGATTGCGTCGAGCCCGTTGAGCATAACCGAGTAGCGCACGACCATCGCGTCAAGCCATCCAGTGCGTCTCGGCCGTCCTGTTGAAGCTCCGTACTCATTGCCTCGTTTCTGAAGGTAGGTTCCCGTTTCATCTAACAGTTCGGTAGGGAACGGACCGGCGCCCACGCGAGTCGTGTAGGCTTTGGCTATGCCGAGCGCGCCTGTTATGTGTCGCGGCGGAAGTCCCAACCCGGTCGCGGCTCCTCCCGCGGTCGCGCTTGATGAAGTCACAAATGGATAAGTGCCGTGGTCCACGTCGAGCATCGTTCCTTGCGCGCCTTCGAGCAGAACCGACTTGCCGTCCCGCACCACCGCGTTGATCATTGCCGCCGAATCGCGAATAAACGGCTTGAGCCGAAGCGCTTCACTCATGAACTCATCCACACATTTCTCGGCGTCAATAGGAGTCGCGCCCATTGAGGCCAGTTCGAGATTGGCGCCTTCGATGTTCTGCCGCATCTTGTCGCGAGCCATATCAGGATAGAGCAGGTCTCCGACGCGCACGCCCGTTCTTGCGGCCTTGTCTTCATAAGCCGGACCGATCCCACGCAGCGTCGTTCCGACGTTGTTTGTGCCGAGCTTGTGTTCGCGCGCGCGATCCAATGCCGAGTGGTACGGAAGTATCAGGTGCGCCCGGCTGGAAACAAACAACCGGCCTTCGGATTCGACACCCATGAGGCGGAGCTCTTCGATCTCGGAGTTGAACGCTTGCGGGTCTATAACGACGCCGTTGCCGATCAGGCACTGGCAGTCGTCGTGGAGTATGCCGGAGGGAATCAGGTGAAGAACGAACTTGCGCTCGCCGATTCGAACGGTGTGACCGGCGTTGTGACCGCCTTGATATCTGGCCACCATATCGAAGTAAGGGGCGAGGATGTCAACGACCTTGCCTTTGCCTTCATCGCCCCACTGCGCGCCGATAACGACGACGTTTTTCATAAGCTCCCACAGAGGTTTCTGGTTTGTAGTTTCTGGTCTCTGGTTTCTAATGGCGATACCTGATATGAACCAGAAACCAGAGACCAGAAACTAGAAACCAGGCTTTGTCTGAACAAACTTACAGGCGCACAGTGTCAGAGGCAACGTGTGCGCCTGCGATTCGGAGAGATAGCGTCTGCCAGCGCCGGCTTGGGCGAGCGCGCTAAGCTGCGCCGAGCGCGCGATCGATCATCCGGGAGATGTTATCTTTGGTGGTATTCCCGACGACTCTATCGGCCTCGGCGCCGTTCTTAAAAAGGATCAGCGTCGGAATGCCTTTTATGCCAAACCGCGGCGGGACCTGCTGGTTGTCGTCCACGTTCATCTTGACGAACTTGGCTTTACCCTCGTAGGTCATCGCTAACTGGTTCACGGTTGGCGCGAGCGCCTTGCACGGACCACACCATTCGGCCCAGAAATCTACAAGAACAGGCTTGTCCGATTTCAGCACGTCGCTCTCAAAACTCTGATCGGTCACATCGGTCACGTGTTCGCTCATCAGTACCTCCAGATTAGAGCCGGGGGCTCAAACACCAGCCTTGGTTAGCAGTGCATCTTTTCCACGATCACTATACCGCCGCAGAGGCGCCGCGCCTCGCGAGACTCTCATACAACTCAACATATCGCCGCGCCGACACATCCCACGAAAAGTCGGCATGCATTCCGTTCAACATAAGCTTGTGCCAAAGGTCGCGGTCAGAGTAGACCATCAGCGCTTCGTAGATCTTTTCAAGCAGCCGGCCTGAGTTGTAGTCGTAGAACTTAAAGCCGTTGCCGCGTCCAGTCGATCGATCGAAGTTGTCTATCGTGTCGTCCAGACCGCCGGCCGCCCGCACGATCGGGACCGTTCCGTACTTTAGCGAGTACATCTGGTTCAGCCCGCAAGGCTCGAAGAGCGACGGCATCAGGAACATGTCAGAGCCGGCTTCGATCTTGTGCGCAAGCTCGTTTGAGAATCCGAGATACACCCCGACCTGATTGCGCCGCGAATCGCGCAACGATTGAAAGATCCGCTCGTACATTTCGGCGCCTGAGCCAAGGAGCACAAACGCGACGCCGCGATTGAGCATCTGGTCCGCGATATCGATGATCAAATCGAAGCCCTTCTGATCGGATAGCCTCGATATACATCCGATCAGCGGACGGTTCAGGTCTTCCGGCAGGCCGAAGCTCCGAAGCAAATCGCGCTTGCAGGCTTGCTTGCCGCTGAGATCGTCTGGGGAGAAGCGAGCGGGAATGTGTGTGTCTTTCTCGGGGCTCCATTCGTCGTAGTCGACTCCGTTGAGGATGCCAAACAGATCGTTGCGCCGCGCGCGGAGCAGACCGTCGAATTTCTCGCCGTATTCTGGCGTCTGAATCTCTTCGGCGTAGCGCGGGCTGACCGTCGACAGCGCGTCCGAGAACACCAGCCCCGACTTCAGCGCGCTTGCCGTCCCGTAAAACTCTATTCCGGCTTCGGTCCTATCGAGCCACGAGGGCAGACCGAAGCTCTCCAACTGGCTCGGTCTGAACAATCCGGGAAAGGCCATGTTGTGGATCGTAAATACGGTCCGTGTGTGCGCGAACGCCGGAACATCGGCATAGACCGTTTTCAGATAAGCGGGCACGAGGCCAGTCATCCAGTCGTTCAAGTGAATGATGTCAAACTTATCGCCAAGCGCTTTTGCGAGTTCGAGAATCGCGCGGCTGAAAAATGCGAAGCGCTCCGCGTCGTCGGCTTCACCATAGAGCTTGCCGCGCGAAAAGTACTCGGGCGCGTCGATAAAGTAGACCGGCACTTCACCCGATCGATCGACATGCACACCCGCCGAACGAGTTCCGGAGTTGAAAGGTACGCTGAGGTCGCCGGGCAAACGCTCGCCGCGGCTGAGAATCTTGTCTACGTTGTACCGAGGCATAACAACTCGAACCGTGTGCCCGAGTCGCGTGAGCGCTTTTGGCAAGGCGCCCGCTACATCAGCGAGCCCGCCCGTTTTGGCATAAGGAACAACTTCGGCCGCCGCAAGTAGAATATTCAAAAGTGCGCTCCCATTGTCGAGATTCTGTGGTCCTTGCGAATAGAAAATACTAAGGGAGGGTCATCGAAGCTGTCAAGAAACCCGTCCTCGCCATCGGGACTCTGGGACTCTGGGTGTGATTAAGAGTGGGACCTGTCCTGAAGGAGCGTTCTTGACACGGCGTTGGTGTGGCAACCCCGAAGAGGTTGCGGCCTGCAAAGCGCCCTACTTTTGTCGCCCTGGCAGCGATGGTCCCAAGGTAGCCGAGTACGGTAACCTTGGGCTGTAGGACGCAATCCCGTTGGGATTGGGAACGAAATGATGGAGTATCATAAATCCCGCATCATAAGGCCTACCTTATCGAACAATTCACCCACGCCTAACGATGCCCACAGGATAAAAATGCCCAAGAGGAGTTTTACTATTCCCATTCTAGGAATTGAGAAACCTGTCAGTTTCTTGAGAATGTCATTTACCGGAAGAAAATAAACGAAAGATAGAAGGAGTATAAAAACTCCAAAACCGGGGTCATTCCCCCAAAACGTATTCACTACGCCGATTGCAAAAAACACTATGCCGAATATCCAACTGATGATATTCCAAGCATTGGATTTGTTATTCATGATTATTTCTCCTTAATTTTCCTTCGTGAAAACACTCTCCCGACCGCCCCGTTTTTTGAATCATCTGGTTTTTCGCGGCGTCGGATGGTTCTTATTTTGGCGGCGGATATTTTCCAGCCGCCTCAAATCATTTGCAACCTTTGTGTGAGGCAAGGAACTTTCACGCAAAGCCGCAAAGACAAAACCCGGTTGTTTTGCTATCTATTTTTGAGATGGCTTCTAGTCAGATAGACCCAAGAGTGCAATTGCTCGCTTCGCGATCCCCAGACAAACCTTACCGGCTGCGGCTGGAGAGACGGACCGCCACTGGCTTCTACGCGCTCACCTCTTGAAGCTTCTTGACTCCGCCGAAGCGCCGGTCTCGTTTCTGATACTCGATAAGGGCTTCGAAAAAGTCTGTCTCCGAAAAGTCGGGCCACAAAGTCTCAGTCACGTGAATCTCCGCGTAAGCGATTTGCCAGAGCAGAAAATTGCTCACTCGCATTTCGCCGCTGGTTCGAATCAGCAGGTCCGGGTCCGGTAACGCATGTGTGTACATAGCACGGCTGATAGCTTCTTCGTCGATGTCACCCGGGAGCAACCGGCCGCTGGCGGCCTCGGCGGCTAGTTTGCGGCAAGCATCCACAATCTCAGTTCGCCCGCCGTAGTTGAGGGCGATGTTCAGTTGCAATCCGGTGCACTGATAAGTGGCAAGCTCGGCGCGGCGAATCTGCTCGAGCACCGAGATGTGCAAGCCCTCGCTGCGCCCGATCATTCGAAAGCGGATGTTGTTCTCTTTGAGCGAGCGCAACTCGCGCTGAATGAACTCAGTAAGCAGATCCATGAGCGCGCGAATCTCGAGCCGGGGGCGCTTCCAGTTCTCAGTCGAGAAGGCGTACAGCGTGAGACAATCGAGGCCAAGCCGGGCAGCCGTCTCAACTGTTCGTCGAACGGCTTCCGCGCCGGCTCGATGTCCGGCGATTCGCGGCAGGTTGCGGCTTGAAGCCCATCTGCCGTTGCCGTCCATGATCATAGCCACGTGCGACGGCAGCTTTGAGAGGTCGAGCCGCCCGTCAGGCGTCTCGCGTTCGATGCGTTCTGCGCGAAGCCTATCAACTATTCTCATTGCCATAAGAACTAACCCCTTACTGTGTCTCAGCCGGCGGCGTCACCGGCGTGAGCGCGATTCGCTTTCTCCCAGAGAAAACCGGATCGAAGATATCCGCGAGCGCTCCGAACGTTATCCTCAACTGTGAAACCTGCACGCCGGTTGGAACGTCGAACACGACCTGTGTCTCGCAAGACTGGCCGGCCGGGATCGGCGCCGAGCACAATTCAGCCGGACTCAACGTTTCCTCGTCGGCTGACTGGCCCTCGGATGAATGCCGATACTCCCTGCCGTTCTGATCGATCAACACCGCGCAGTCTCGCTTGTAGTGGTAGTCAACCCGCTTTGCGTGATTCGAGATCTTGAGTGTCACTATGTAGAAGTCGCCGCGAGGTTTTACCGTCGCACCGGCTCGGCCCACCTCGTTTGCCTGGCGCACGGACTGCACCGAGAACGCGAAGTCGTCATATTGGATCTCGTAGTTCAGGCTGACAGTCTCGTCCCGCTTGTTCACTAGCACCAATAGCGCCAAAAGCGAAAGGCCGATTGCCGCGAGGATCGCTAGAGTCAGGAGAACGCCCTTTGGTTTTGATTCCATTTCGATCGGTGTCGGGGGTGCCTGCAAGAAAGCCTCCTGACTTTAGGTCTTTCCGCAACAAAACAAGTGAGCAATCAATGAGAAAGTTGTGAGAAGCTGGCAGCCGACTCGCTAAATTGCGGCAACACCGGTAATTCCGTCGGGCTTCCCGGATCTGCAAAAGCGTTCCGATGGTCGGCCCGCTCGTCGCTCGTGACCCGATTCCCATCGGCAATCGAGGCGATACCCGACGGATGAGAGCCGAACCCGGTCAGTACGGCTTCGAGCATCGGCAGCAGCGAGGTTACTCGTTTGGCGCGGATGACCCAGTCCCACAAGGGCTCGAACTTTTTCCAACCGCCGGCATAGGCGATGTGCCTCAAACGTTCCTTTAGACCAGGCGCGGCCCGCGCCCCGCGAAAGATCGAAGTCCACTTGTAGAACTCTTCGTATGCCCGCCAGTAGCCTGCTTCCAAAGCCTGGGGAGTCAGCTTTGCCGGTTTGAACACGACGTGCCGCGTGTCAAACAAGTCCCAGTCATCGCTCGTCATTCGTGCTTGAGCCTGCATCCGTTGGTAAAGCGCCGTTCCCGGGTACGGAGTCAAAATGTGAAACGTGGCCGTCTCTATTCCTTGATCGATGGCCCATTTGACCGTGCGATCGAAAACGGTTTCGTCGTCATCGTCCATGCCAAACACAAAGCTACCGTTGATCATCACGCCTGCATCGTGTAGCCGCCGAATTGCTTGCGTGTAGTCTCGATCCAGATTCTGATATTTATTTTGTTCGACCAGGTTGTTGCGATTGAGGGTTTCGAATCCGACAAACAAACTTCGAAGCCCGCTCTCGACGGCCTTCTCCAGGAGTCGCGGGGCCAGCACCGATTTGACCGTGCCGGCCGCTTGCCAGAGTCGCTTCATTCCTTTCATTCCGTCGAACAGCGCTGCTGCGAATCGCGGGTCGCCAAACAGGTGATCATCCAGAAAGTAGAGGTGACGTCCGGGCAGCCGGTCGATTTCGGCCAGCGCCTGATCGACCTGTTGAGTGTAGAAGCCCCGGCCTCCTTCGAAGAACGCAACCTTATAGCAGAAGTCGCAGGTGTGCGGGCATCCGCGCGACACGACTATTGAGTTTGGAACCAGGTAAAGGCGGCGTTTGATCAGGTCGCGGCGAATAGGCGGCACGCCGATCAAGGTGCGACTCTTCGAACGATAGACACGCGCGGGACTTCCGTTGCGATAATCGTTCAGGAACACCGGCCACGTGTCCTCGCCAGGGCCAAGAAAGATAGTATCGGCGTGGTTCAACGCCTCTTCCGGAAGCGATGTGACATGAAGCCCGCCGAGCGCCACGTGCGCACCCTTTCTTCGATAATGGTCAGCGATCGCGTACGCGCGCTTCGCCGAAGTGATATAGACCTGAATCACAACCAGGTCCGGTTCGTCGTCGAGCTTGAGGCGCTCGACGTGTTCGTCCTGCAGTTCAATCGTCGCGTCGGCCGGCAAATATCCAGCAAGCGTTGCGAGTCCGAGCGGAGGAAACAGCGAGTACTTGATTGGCCGCCAAAAGGGACTCTTGGCTTCGGTCAGCGCGGGCAGGATCATTTTCACTTTCATCCGAGCCTCTCTCCTGATAATAAGTTCCTGAGTTCGTGGCAACGTGATCCGGTAGAACCGGCTCTAAGCACACTCTACGGCTGAACGCCGCAGGAAGAATGAGCCGTAAGTGATCAAGTTATGAGAAGATTCAAACGATGAGCCAGGTTAGAACTTCGGTCGGCGGCTTCCGCTTCGACGACTTCCATCTCGACGCAAGCAACAGACAGCTCTCGCGCGCCGGGGAACCCGTCGCGTTGAACTCGAAGTATTTCGATGTGCTGTTGCTGCTTGTGAGCCGCAGCGGCCAGTTGGTAGCCAAGCAGCGCATCTTCGAGGAAGTGTGGGACGGTGTGTTTGTCACGGACGCCGCGCTGACCCAATGCATAAAGGACATTCGGAAACAGCTCGGCGACGACGCTTCTTCTCCCCGCTACATCAAGACGGTCCCAAAACACGGCTACATCTTTATCGGCAACGTAGTCGAGGCCAACGGAGACCCGGGAGCGGGCCATGTAGTCACGCCTTCGGGCAGCTTGCGCGCGGCTGCCGCTGGCCGCGCGTCGATGCGTCCGTACAAGTTCCTCGACTACTACACCGAGCAGGACACAGGTTTGTTCTTCGGCCGCGAGCCTGAGATAGAGACAATTTGCTCGCAGATTCTCGCGCATCGGTCCTTCATACTGCACGGGCGTTCGGGCGTCGGCAAAAGCTCAATCGTACGCGCTGGGTTGATCCCGCGACTAAAGAACGAAGGCCATCTCGCGTTTGTGGTTCGGAGCTTCACTGATCCGTTACATCACATGGAAACAGCGCTGGGCCAGGTTTGCGGCGTCGATTCAACGAAAGCCGGAGCCACGATTGACGATCTGGTCGGCCATCTCGCAAGCCTCGACCCTTCGCGTTGCATCGTGTTTTTCTTCGATCAATTCGAAGAGTTCTTTTCGTTGTTGGCGGAGCCCGACAGAAGCCGGTTTCTAAACGCGGCCCGACGGCTTACGTCCGCCGATCAATCGCCGGTAAGAATGGTGTTCGCATTGCGCGAAGACCTGCTTGCGGAGATGAGCCGGCTCAAGACGGCGATACCCGAGATATTTCACCACGAATACCGGCTTAAGCGATTGAGCCGTCTGCAAGCGTCGCGCGCCATCACCGAACCCGCTCGGGCTGTGGGCTGCCGTTACGATCAGGAGCTGGTCGAGCGGTTGCTCGATGACCTTGGCGACGAAGACGGCGTCGATCCGCCTCAGTTGCAAATCGTCTGCGACAACTTGTTCGACTCGCGCGATTCGGCGGGCGCGTTGACGGTTGAAACTTATGAGTCGTTGGGCACTGCGTCTCGGATACTGGCCGGTTATCTCGAGCGCGTTTTGAATCGCTTCAACGCACAGACGCTCAAGGCGGCGAAAGAAGTTTTGAAATCGATGATCTCGACCGAGGGCCGGCGGCTGGTTCTCCGATCCTCTCCGCTTGATTCGCCGCCCGCTGTTCAGAATGAGCAGGACGCAGCGCGGCTTGTCGAAGAACTGATCGCCGCGAGGGTAGTGCGCCGTCGAAGTCAGGACGGCGAAGCGTGGCTCGAGTTGGCGCATGACTTTCTGACGGAAGAGGTCGCGCGATGGCTGACTGCGGACGAGATCGCCTTGAAGCGCGCGCGCGGTGTTATCGAGCGCGCAATGCAGAACTTCAAGGCGCATGGACTGATGATCGACGCGGACGCGCTCGAGCTTCTACTCCCGTTTGGCGAACAGCTTGATCTGTCCGGTGAAGAGGCTG
This sequence comes from Candidatus Onstottus arcticum, assembly GCA_038040485.1. Lineage (GTDB taxonomy): Bacteria > Acidobacteriota > Blastocatellia > UBA7656 > UBA7656 > Onstottus_B > Onstottus_B arcticum. The sequence continues at coordinate 209,067 of JBBPIE010000005.1, read as the reverse complement.
ATTTCCTGTTGGCCAGTATTCTGAATCGCTGTAGGCCGGCGGCCGAGTGGCTGGTCAGGACCGCTCCGGATGCGGCCGCGCTTATTGCTGAAGCCAGCAAGAGTTCCGACCCCGAAGTCAGGCTGCGGGCCATCGAAGGAGCCGCAACGCTGACGAGCGAGGAGATGAAGGACTTGCTGTGCAAGCTTGCTCTGTGGGACGAAAACCTGCCGGTCAGGCGGGCCGCGAGCATCGCGCTGGCCGAATGGCTCGGCGTGGGGGCACAGCAAGCGCTCTCGGAGCATAGTCACGGCGAGGTCGGACCCGTGCGTCGCGCGATCAGCCTTGCGATGATCCGCGACTACGACAAGCGGCTAGTGCGGCTTTCCATTCTGGAACCGCTCGTGGCGCTGCTGGTTGTCGGCGGGTTGATGTGGGTACGGCTGCGGCGCGACGGCGCGGAAATCGTTCGGCAAGGAACGGGAGGTGCGATCGGCGGCGCGGCGTCCGGGCTTGTCGGAGGCCTGCTGTTAGGCGGCGGGCTGGCGATGGCTCGGCATGCTTCTGGGGTCGAAACCTGGGAGCTGCTGTTTGTGCTGATCAGCCTGGGCTCGGTGATCGGCGCAGTAGCCGGACTGTTTGTGAGCTTCGGCATGGTTGCAGCCGCGCACGTGGCTTACCGTCATAGCCGCTGGTGGTCGGCGCTCGGCGGAGCGGCGGGAGGGGCGTTGATCGGAGGGAGCACAAAGCTCCTGGGCGTCGACACCATCAAAGCCGTGTTTGGACAAAGCCCGGCAGGGCTCACCGGTGCTTTTGAGGGAGCGTTGATGGGGATCGGGTTGTCGGCGGGCGCGACATTGGTTGCTGGCATGTTCACACGTGCGCGTCCGTGGCAGCGGATTGTGTGCGCAAGTCTTGGAGCGATGTGCGCCGGCGTCTTGCTGACGGTGATCGGTGGAAACCTGTTCAGCGCCAGTCTTGAAATAGTGGGGCGGATGTTCGCTAACTCGCAGATCAGCATGGACCCGCTTGCTTCCTTCTTTGGCGAAAGGCACTTCGGCGAGACGACTCAGATAGTGTTGGGCGGGCTGGAAGGATTGTTGTTCGGGGTGGGCGTAACGAGCGGGATCGAACTTGCCGCCAGGTCTGCCGAGAAGGTCGCGCCACCGGCTTCCAATCGCGCTTCGCACGAAGCATGACTGACTCGACTACCGAAGCACCGGTCTGCGGCGCAATTGCTTCACTACCCCAAAGAGCCTAGAACTGCAGCCTGATGTTATCGAGGACTTATCAATCACGAAAGGAGACGCACTTAATGAACAGGAGAGGATTCATCAAAGGCACGGCGGCGACTGCAATCGGGACTGCCGCGATCGGCAGGGCTGACACCGCGCGAGCTTCTCAGAAGGACTCCAAGTCCAAGCGCGCGCCGGCAAAGCGCAAGGTGCTAACCAACAGAGCTCCGATACCAGGCGGCCCTCTAAGCCAGGCAATCATCGCCGGCAACACGATCTATGTCGCGGGCCAGGTCCCTACCGATCCCGCAACCGGAAAGATGGTCAGCGGCGGGATCGAAGAGCAAGCAGCAAGGGTCCTTGAAAACATCAAAGCGATCCTCGAAGCCGCGGGCGCTTCGATGGACGACGTGGTCAAGGTGAACGTGTATATGGCCGACCTGGCGGACTTCGCGAAGATGAACGAGGTGTACAAGCGCTACTTCAAACAAGACTACCCGGCTCGTGCAACAGTGGGAGTGAAGCTGCTGGGGACGATGCAGATCGAAATCGAGTGCATCGCAGTGAAGGGTTGATGGATAATGGTGAGGACTATCCGAGTCGGCGATCACGTGGGTTTCAGGACTTTCAACGCCGTGGTCCGGTACGGTGAGGTAGTGGACGTGCTCGCGCGCGGCGCCGACGGAAAGCCAACGAGGCGAGATGAGATAAGCATCCGATTGAAGCCCGACGGCCACGTTGTCATGGTCCAGCGCTGGCGAATCGCCGAGCGCTATGATCATAAGAAGCTGGCCTCCGCCGCTGCGAAGAGAGTAGCAGCCGCGAAGAAGGGAGATGACAAATAAGAGGTAGCATAGACTTTTTTAGTCTGTGTCAGAGGCGCGACTGTCACAGTCAAATAACATACACAGACTAAAGTCTATGCTACGTCATTAGTTATGCGACGTCATTGCCGGAACTCGTCGTGTTCCGTTCGCATGCGCAAAACGCGAAGTAGTAGCAAGAAGGATCAGGAGTGACAAAGAGGGTTCTAATACTGGCAGGGCTCATAGTTGCGATTCTCTCCGCGATGGGAGACGCGTCCGCGCAAGCCAAGAAGAAACCCGCGCCCGATTCGAAGACCACGCTCGCCAAGCGTGTCGCGCAGGCGAGAGCAGACCTCGTCGCGGCTTCAAAGGGATACAAAGCAAGCCTTGAGAAGGTGCTCCCGTTCGAAGAGGACGAGCGCAAGAGCGCCGCGGAAGAAGTTGAACGCCGGAAGCAACTGATCGCGGAAGGCATAGCGTCGAGGCGGGACCTTGAAGAAAGCGAGCGCCGCCTGGCAACTGCCGAACTAAAACTCGCCGAGACGAAAAGGCAGGTCACCGAAGCTGACGAACTGATCGCCGAAGCTTCAGGCGAAGACCAGCTCGCAAAGCTTTCAGCCCGGCCCGGCTCGTACTATACGACCGCCGCGCTGATTCGATTCAATGGCACCGCGCGATGGGCGCTGACCGACATCGCCAAGGTCCAGGGTTTCTTCACGTCCAGGTTCAAGCATTTGCTCCCGGTGAGCGCCTACGGACAAACTGCGGTTCACGACCATCTGGGATTCGATCATCGGAACGCAGTCGACGTAGCCGTTCATCCCGACAGCGCCGAAGGCCAGGCGATCATGACCTACCTTCGAAGCCTCGGCATCCCGTTCATAGCATTTCGTCACGCCGTGAGCGGTTCGGCTACGGGAGCTCACATCCACATCGGCTATCCATCAAAGCGTAAGTAGAGCGTGGGCGGTTCGCTCTTAGAGAACTTCAGGAAATCCGTGCAAATCCGTCGAATCCGTGTCATCAGTGGTCTATTCTTTCGAGAGGGTTGCTTTGGTAGTGCCGCATAGACCACGGATGACACTGATCTGACGGATGTTCGCGGATACCACATCTTCACCAGGAACAATGTCTGTTACACGCCACCTGTATCTCGCCTTATCCACACATCCAAGCCGGTTGCATTCATCGGCTCGAAGAGATCAGTGGAAGAAACCAGGCTTGTGAAATAGTCGCCGCTATCGGAAAACAGAAACGCTCCGGCAGGCATGAATCCGGCGAATAACCTTAGAGTCTTATAAATGGCAGGTTCGGTGAAATAGATGAAAACGTTTCGGCAGAAGATCACTTGTGATCGAGCCAGATCTGCAACTTCATTCTCACTCATCAAGTTTGCGACCCTCCATTGAATCAACTTGTGCATCTCAGGCACGACTCGCCAACCGCCCTCTTGTTGTGTGAAGTACTTGTCTCGCAATTGATCATCCAGACCACTGATTCTTTGCTCGCTATACACGCCCTGAATCGCTCGATCGATCGCAACATAACTGGCATCGCTGGCAAGAATCTCAATCGGACCGCGCTCAAACCAGCCCGCCTCGTTCAGCGCCATCGCTATCGAGAGCGGTTCTTCGCCAGTCGCACAACTGGCGCTCCAGATTCGCAACGGTGCGGAGGGTGATGCGATATCGGTGCGCGAGCGTGACCGCAATTGAGGCAGGGCGACATCTACCAAGGCGCGCACGGCTATAGTCTGCCGATAGAACCCGGATTTTGATTTCGCTAGCACGGCAACCACCTGCCGCCACTCTTCGTCTGCTGCCGCGCCTTCGCTTGATAGTAGATGATAGTACTCCAGGAAGGACTTGCACCGGCCCTGCTTCACTCGGCCCGTGAGTTTGTTGACGATCAATCTGACGCCGTTGTCGTCGCTAAGCGAAAGTCCTACGCGATCTTGAATCAAGTCGCGCAACAAATACACCGAGCCCGCCAGGTGATTAGTTTCAATCAGACTCTTCATTAGCAGTGTGTTGCCCTGTCCAGGCTGATCCGCGACGGATGCGACCCGATATCGCGAATTCCTGTCCCTGTAATTCCTGCGCCCTTTTCGTGTTGCATCGTACCCCTGGCCCGATGCGCGAGCAAGCTTTCGGCAGTCGGTTGTGGCTTCCCGTGCGGTCAACACTTACAGCCTTGCACCCCACTATCTCTCCCTGTAACCTGTCACCGTTCGTCGTCAGAATCGCGATGCTTCCTTCGTCGGTTCAGCGGCGAAATCAAGCGGAGCTTCCAAACCGATCATTATGAATGTTGGAACAGAGTGGTTAGTCGACGCGGAGGGCTGTTCGGCTGAACTACTTCGCGATATCGAGGCGGTTCGCGGTGTGTGCGAAGAGGTTGTCGCCGATCTAGGCTTGCGTGTAGTCGGCGAGCCGATGTGGCACCAGTTCCCGCAGCCCGGCGGCGTGACTGGCTTGTACTTACTAACTGAATCTCACCTTGCTTGCCACACGTTTCCAGAGACTGGACTAGCGACGTTCAACCTCTATTGTTGCCGTCCGCGCCCGCGCTTCGCTTGGGAAGAGCGTCTGCGAGCGTTGCTCGGAGCGAGTCGAGTGACTGTGCGAACGGCGGCTCGCGGCGAGGCGGCCGCCGGGCACGGTTTAATCGAAGCGAGCGACCACGAACCGGTCGAAGGACGCGATTTAGCCAAAGGCTCGAAATCGGGGAATCAGGGTTCATTCGAAATGGAGTTTCCCGACTCAACTTCAGCGCGAGAGGTGAGCGGCCTGTGAGTGTTGAAGTCTCCTGCCCGGCGTGCGGCGCCACCATAGCCTTCAAAGTCGGATCGTCCATCGTCGTCGTCTGCGAGTTCTGCCACTCGGTAGTCGCTCGAGGCGATCGCACGCTCGAAGACCTCGGCAAAGTCGCGGACCTGGTCGAGACCGGATCCCCGCTCGACGTAGACCTTGCCGGCGTTTATCAAGGCGTTCCCTTCCAGCTCACCGGGCGCGCCCAGCTTGCTCACCAGGCGGGCGGCATTTGGGACGAGTGGTACGCAGCGTTCGCCGACGGGCGATGGGGATGGCTGGCCGAAGCCCAGGGCCGGTTCTACATGACTTTCGAGCAGACCCTCCCCGAGCAGGCTTTGATCCCGCCGATCGAATCGCTCGAACTCGGAGCGCCACTCGCCGCGATTCCGACTTCAGTTCCGCTGGTCGTAGCCGAAACCGGCGAAGCTCGTGCGGTCGGAGCGAAAGGCGAGATACCCTACAGGCTCGTTCCCGGCGAGCAATACTACTATGCGGATCTGTCGGGGCCGGGCGGCGAGTTCGCGACGCTCGACTACGGCCAGAACCCGCCGCTGGTGTTTATCGGCCGGCAGGTTGAGCTTTCCGAGCTCGGCTTCCCCGAAACCGTTCAGGCTCCGGAGAGAGAAGTGCGCCGAGTCTCGGCGCTTCAACTGTCCTGTCCCCAGTGTGGAGGCCCGCTCGATCTTCGCGCGCCTGATCAAGCGCTTCGGGTTGCGTGTCCGAATTGCGGCTCGCTGTTGGACGTCAGCGAAGGCCGGCTCAGGCTCATGCAAGCGCTCGAGCCGGGCAAGTTTCAGCCGATCATTCCGATGGGTTCGGCTGGTGAGTTCGCTGGCCTCAGGCTCACGGTTATTGGGTTGCTCGTGCGAAGCGTTGAGTTTGAGGGCGTTCGCTACTACTGGGAAGAGTATCTGCTCTACAACCCAGCGGTCGGGTTTCGATGGCTCGTTCGAAGCGACGACAACTGGAACTACGTCGAGCCGGTAGCGCCCGGCGAAGTGGCTCACAAAACGGGAACAGGTTTCGGCGGAAAAGGCGACGCCGTTTATTTTCGCGGGGAGCGCTTCAAGATCTATCAAGACGCTGTTGCGAGAGTCGAGTACGTCGTCGGAGAGTGCTACTGGAAGGTGCTTGCGGGTGAGTTGACGCAGACGGCTGACTACGTGCACCCGCCGCAGATGCTTTCGGTTGAGACTTCGATCGAGCAGGCACGCGAGGATGCGCAAGTAAAAGCCGGCAATCGCCCGAAGCAGAAAAAGGGCCAGCGGCCCGTACCGACGGGCGAGATCAACTGGTCGCTCGGGAAATTCATGAAGCCCGCAGAAGTCGAGACGGCGTTCGGCATAAGCGGGCTCCCGCGGCCTTCGAAGATCGCACCCAACCAACTCTTCCCGCACAAGGCAATCTACAAGTATTGGCTGTTGCTGCTTGCCGTCGCGTTTGTTGTGGGCATCGGTATCATCGCAACCGGCTCGCATCGCGAGGTATTCTCGACGAGCTACGCATTCGAGCCGCTAAAGAACGCCACGGAAGACTCGGAGATTCGCTTCAGCGAGCCGTTCGAGTTGAAGGCCCGGCAGAACGTTGTGATCAGCGCGTGGTCGAACGTGGACAACACGTGGCTGGAAGTTCAGGGCGACGTGATCAACCAGGCGACGAACGAAGCTCAAGGGTTCTCGCTGCCGGTCGGGTACTACCATGGCGTCGACGACGGCGAGTCGTGGAGCGAGGGAAGTCAGTCGCCAAGCGTCTACGTATCGGCGCTGCCCGAGGGAACGTACGTGCTCGGGCTCGAGGTGCGATGGGAGCGCTGGCAACAACCGGCAAGCCTCAACATCAAAGTGGAGCAGGGCTCGCCGCGCGTGCTGCACTTGATTCTGGCGATGGTGGCGTTGTCGATCTTTCCTTTTTTTGTGCTCCTGCGGCATTGGAGCTTCGAGAGACGAAGATGGGCAGACAGCAACTATTCGCCCTTCGGCGGTGAATAGTTGAGCGGGCGGTCTCCGTGCCCGCCCCTCGCAGCGCGATCCCCGGGTTAGGGCAATCAAGGGGTGGCCACGGAGGGCCATCCCTACAGGACCGCGCTTGGGAGGTTCGATGCTTAGAAAGATATATCTCGTTATTGGGCTCATCATCGTTGGAGCGTATGGGTTTGTTGCATTCACCGGTAAGGAATTTGGCGATCCCGACAAGCAAACGGTTCCAGCCGAAGCGAGGCAATCGCCCGGCGGCTACCGTTCGTTTCATGTCTTCTACTACTCAGGCTATCGAGGAGGAAAGTAGATGCCTTCGCACTCACTCGCGACAATCGACGCTCACGGCATCGTGGGCTTGTTGATCCCTATGAATCAGCTTCCTGATTTGATCGTTTCGACGCTGGTTTTCTCGCTGATCGGGCTGGTGCTGTTCGCGCTGGCGTTCTGGATCATCGCGAAGGTCTCGCCGTTCTCGATTCGCAAGGAGCTCGAAGTCGATCAGAACGTCGCTCTTGGAATCGTGATCGGCGCGGTGATAATCGGGATCGCGCTGATCGTAGCAGCGGCGGTTCACGGCTAAGAAGCGGTGTCCCGAATCTTCTTGCCACTAAGGCTCAAAGGCACAAAGGGCCACCAGGTATTGGTGACGCTTAGTGTCCTGGAGCCTCGGTCGCAGACCTTCCGTCCTTCCAGGCCTCACGCACTCAAGCCATGCTGAACAACCGCACGCCCATCCTTTTTCTCAACGTGCTGGTCATAGCCACGTGCGGGCTCATCTATGAGTTGCTCGCTGGAACCGTTGCGAGCTACGTTCTCGGCGATTCGGTCACTCAGTTTTCGCTCATCATAGGCATCTATCTTTTCGCGCTTGGCGCAGGCGCCTGGCTGTCTCGCTTTATCGATACGGGGCTCGCGAGACGATTCATCGAAGTCGAGTTGGGTGTCGCCTTGTTGGGAGGTTTGTCGGCGCCATTGTTGTTCTTGAGTTTCGCTCGGCTTAGCTATTTTCAAATAGTGCTGTACGGAATTGTTTTCGGAATAGGCACGCTGGTCGGTCTCGAGCTGCCGCTGCTTATGCGGATACTCAAGGACGAGTTGGACTTCAAGGACCTTGTCTCGCGCGTGCTGACCTTTGACTACGTGGGCGCGCTGGTAGCTTCGCTAATGTTTCCGCTGTTTCTCGTGCCGAAGCTGGGACTGGTGCGCACGTCGCTGGTGTTTGGGCTTCTGAACGCCGGAGTCGGGTTGTGGGCGACGTGGTTCATGCGGCCGCTGATAAAGGGTAGCGTGACGGGCTTACGAGTTCGCGCGGTCATCGCAATCGTCTTGCTGGCGGCGGGCATTGTGAAGTCGACTTCGCTGACCAGGTTTGTAGAGGATGACGGGTTTGCGGACGAGATCATCTATTCGCGCACGACGCCCTATCAGCGGATCGTGGTGACTCGCGGCAGAGCTGGCTTTCAACTCTTTCTCAACGGTCGGCTCCAGTTCAGCTCTTCAGATGAGTACCGTTACCACGAAGCGTTGGTACATCCGGCGATGATGCTGGCAGGCGCGCCGCGGCGAGTGCTGGTGTTGGGCGGCGGGGATGGGTTGGCGCTTCGCGAGATACTGCGCCACGAGTCGGTTGAGTCGGTGACGTTGGTAGATCTTGACCCGGCGATGACTCAGCTCTCCGAGGCGCTGCCGCTGCTATCCGACTTGAACAAGCATTCGTTCTCGGACCCGCGCGTGCGAGTCGTCAATCAGGACGCGATGATCTGGATCGAAGACATAGCTGAACAGTTTGATGCGGTGATCGTCGATTTTCCCGACCCGAGCTCGTTCGCTTTGGGTAAGCTGTACACGACTCGCTTTTATCGGCTGCTCAAGTCGCGGCTTGCGCCTGGGGCGGCAGTGTCGGTGCAATGCACATCGCCGCTCTACGCTCGCCAATCTTACTGGTGCATCGTCAGGACCATGGAGGCAGCCGGCTTTTCAGTCAGGCCGTATCAGACGACGGTGCCTTCGTTCGTTGGCGTGTGGGGTTTCGCTCTTGCGCGGGCAACGCCGTTTGAGCCGCCCACCGTCTCACCGCCTGGGTTGCGCTATCTGGACGATAAAACGATGGCGACAATCTTCGTTCTGCCCGCCGACCTCGAGCCGGTCCCCGTGGAAATCAACCGGCTGGATAATCAAGCGCTCGTGCGCTACCACGAGGCCGAGTGGAAGAAATACGACTGAACAGGAGAAACTATGTTTATCAGATCTTTTGTGACACTGATTCTTCTGGCAAGCACCTGCTCGAGCCAGACCGGGGCGACGTCAATTTCAAACAAAGAAGCTTTGATTCGGGCGACGATTGCGCGATCGTCTGCTGAGCTTCAGAAGGCAAACGCGCGCTTTGAGTACCGGTTGCTCGCAACCAACAAGACCTCGACCATGCAGAAGGAGATGAACCACGCGGCCGATGAGGGGTTTCGCTTTGGCGGGGTGATGGGCGGCGAAACTTCGTTCGGCGGCAATGAGGTTGTAGTCGCAATGCATAAAGATCCCGCAAACGAACAGCGGGAACGCTTTCAATACAAACTGCTGGCGACCAGCAAGACGTCCACCATGCAGAAAGAGATGCAGGAAGCCGGGGATGCCGGCTTCGAGTACCAGGGCCAGACAATCTTTTCGTCAACCTTTGGTGGGCGCGAGGTTGTAGTCATACTCGAACGCGACCGCGAAGCAGAGAAGCTCGCGTGGGAATATAGACTGCTCGCGACCAGCAAAACAGCAACAATGCAAAAGGAACTCAGTGAGGCGGGCGAGGCGGGCTTCTCATTCGTTGGCGTGACCGTTGCCTCGACATCACTGGGCGGCAAGGAAGTGGTTAGTATTCTTCGCAGACCGAGACGGTGAGCTTTCGGAATGGCACCCTTCGGGCTAGTAGCGAAATCGATTGCGTCGGCGGCCGGGCAAGTCCGATATGAGTTGATGCAACTCCGTTAGGAGTTGAATGTTTATAGAAACGGGTCGCTGAGTGGCGCACCCCAGAGGGGTGCTATGTGCGTCGATCGGTGATCACTAGCGGCTAGGCCGGCACATTGCACCCCGCTGGGGTGCGGCGTCGCACGCGCCTGACTTCTATAAACATTGCACCCCGCTGGGGTGCCGCACCCCGACGCGTGCCAGAATCCAACAACGCACCTGAGATTGGCTTTCCGGGCCAGCGATTTCGATTTTGGGATCATGAGGAAACATGGCGGGACACTCCATTTCAAGACGCGACGTGCTTGCGGCGTTCCTCGGTGTTCCCGCAGCGCTGGCGGCGTGCCGCTCGCACGAATCGCCTCGTTTGCCTGAAGGCGAGATAGTCGGCGCTTCCGATTTGATCGGTCACCGCTTGCGCGACGGCTTGAGCATTACGCCGTCGCAAGATCAATGGCAGAGCGTCAAGGTAGTCATCGTCGGCGGAGGAGTCGCCGGCCTCTCGGCGGCTTTTCGCTTGTTGAAAGCGGGTTTTGATGATCTCGTTTTGATTGAACTCGAACGCGCGCCGGGCGGGACGGCTCGCAGCGGTGCGTCGCCTCTCATAGCCTATCCCTGGGGAGCGCACTATCTTCCCGCTCCAATGAAAGAGAACGTCGAGCTGATCTCGTTGCTCGACGAGATGGGCTTCCTCGAAGGCCGCGACGAACAAGGTCAGCCAATAGTCGCCGAGCAGTATCTCTGCCGCGATCCTGAAGAGCGAGTCTTTTATCAAGGACGCTGGTACGAAGGTCTCTATCTTCGAGCGGGCGCGAGCGCCGATGACCTTGCTCAGCTTGAATCCTTTAACCTCGAGGTGAATCGCTGGGTTGGATGGCGGGACGCGCGCGGCCGGCGAGCGTTCTCGATTCCGATCGCGACTTGCTCGGATGATGAGGAGGCGACTGCGCTCGATAAGCTTACGATGAGCGAGTGGCTCGACCGAAGAGGATTGACCTCGCCGCGGTTGCGGTGGCTGGTGGACTACGGCTGCCGGGATGACTATGGCTTGACGCTTGATCAGACGAGCGCGTGGGCAGGGCTGTTTTATTTTGCGTCGCGTGTCCCGACGCCGGGCGCCGAAGCTCGATCGCTTATGACCTGGCCCGAAGGTAACGGACGACTCGTAGCTCATCTGTTCGAAAAGGCGAAAACGAAAGTGCGGCTTGGGTTCGCAGCGTCAGAGATCATTCCAGTCGAAGCGAATGGCCGGCGCGGAGTGGACGTGATCGCGGTCGATCACGAAGGCGTGAGCGCCGCTGGATTTCATGCGGAGCGAGTGATCTTTGCGGCGCCGCATTTTCTTGCTCGTTACTTGATTCGGCCTTATCGCGAGAAGGCGCCGGCTCATGTCGGGCAGTTTCAGTACGGCGCGTGGATGGTTGCGAATCTGTTTCTGAAAGATCGGCCGGTGAGCCGCGGAGCCCCGCTCGCTTGGGACAACGTGCTGTACGAGAGCCCGTCGCTTGGGTACGTTGTGGCGACCCACCAGCGTGGAATCGAGCGCGGCCCGACCGTCTTCACTTACTACTATCCGCTTTGCGATGCCGATCCGAAGCAGGCGCGTTCACGGCTGCTGGCGACGGATTGGAAAGACTGGGCTGACATTGCTCTGACCGACTTGGAAAAAGCGCACCGTGAAATTCGCTCGCTGGTCGAGAGGATCGATGTGATGCGGTGGGGTCACGCGATGATCAGACCGCGGCCGGGATTTGTTTGGAGCGAGGCGCGCCGGCAAGCTCGCGAGCCTTATCGGGGAATTCATTTCGCGCACTCCGACTTGAGCGGCATAGCGTTGTTCGAAGAAGCTTTCCATCACGGGACCCGCGCGGCGGATGAGGTGGTCAGGGAATTGGCGCGAGGGTGAGCCGGAGAAGCAACCACAGATGAACACTGATGAACACCGATCAATGGGGAGCTCGGAGGGCGACTCTATCCGCGTTCATTTGCGTTCACCTGCGGCTGCTCCGGGTCGCTACGTGTGGCTGTTCTCGCCTCGCACGGATCTCACGGTCTTCCTTGGAAGCGCGGTTGTCTCGATGCTCGCTCTGGTTATTGGCGCGCGAGCCGGTGTGCTCTACGGTGATTCGCCAGACTGGGCCTGGGTGCCGGCCGTGCTCTTGATCGATGTAGCTCACGTTTGGGCTACGAGCTTCCGCGTCTATCTCGATCCTGCCGAACGCAAGCGCAGGCCCTGGCTTTACACGCTAGTGCCGGTGATTGGTTTTGCGCTTGGCGTAGCGCTCTACTCGCAAGGCGAACTAGTCTTCTGGCGAGCACTTGCTTATGTCGCCGTGTTTCACTTCGTGCGCCAGCAATACGGATGGGTCGCGCTGTATCGAGCAAAGGCCGGCGAACGAGACTCAGCCGGAAAGCTCATCGACACGCTGGCGATCTACGCGGCGACTTTGTATCCGTTGATCTACTGGCACTCACACTTGCCGCGAAAGTTCTGGTGGTTTCTGGCTAACGACTTCTCTGGCACTCCCTCGATCATCTCGACAATCGCCGAGCCGATCTACTGGTTGGTGATGGCTGCCTACGTTCTGAAGTCCGCATACGGTTGGCTGGTGAAAAGAGAAGGGAATCCGGGCAAGGACATCGTTGTCGTGACTACGGCGGTATGTTGGTACGTCGGTATCGTCGCGCTGAATTCAGACTACGCGTTCACGGTGACCAACGTAGTCATTCACGGCGTGCCTTACCTGGCCTTGACCTACTGGTACGGGCGCGCGAGATTGAAACAAAGCGGCGGCGCGTTTCGAGTGTTTGCTTCGGGACCGGCGGCATTTCTAGTAATGCTGTGGGCGGTCGCATACATCGAAGAGATGTTCTGGGACCGCGGCGTGTGGCAGGACCGGAGCTGGTTGTTCGGAAGCCCGTGGGATGTCGGTACGCTTAAGCTGGTGCTGGTTCCGCTTCTGGCTTTGCCTCAGATCACGCACTATGTGCTGGACGGGTTTGTATGGCGCCGCAAGAACAATCCCGACTTCGCGCTGGTGCCGTCAGAGTCGCGCAGCTAAAGGCTTCTGCTCTCTCGCGCCTGGTCTCGGCGCCTCGGCGGTTAGCAGGGTTTCGACGCTAATTAACCGCCGAGACGCGGAGTCGCAGCGGTTACGCAGAGAAAGCTTTCGAACAAGGACATTACCGCCGCCTTGCGAACACTTGCGCCCTCCGACGATAATCAATTCATCCACAATCGAGGTAAAGCTGAAATGAGATTGTTCAAAGCAACACTTCTACTCTTGAGTATCGCTATGCCACTAACAACGCCGGCCCAGAACAAGATTTTCCCCTACAAGTACTTCTCCGACGACCTGCCCAACGGGTTGCGAGTCATCACCGTGCCGACCGACTACCCGAACATCGTCGCGCTCTACATAGCCGTCAACACCGGCTCGCGCAACGAAGTCGAAGCAGGGAAGTCGGGCTTTGCTCACCTGTTCGAGCACCTGATGTTTCGCGGCACCGAGAAGGTTTCGGCCGAGGCTTACAACGAAGCCTTGAAGAACGCGGGCGCGGACTCGAACGCTTACACCAGCGACGACCGCACCGTTTATCACACCGTGTTCTCGAAGGAAGACCTCGATCAGATCATGATGCTCGAGGCCGACCGCTTTCAGAACTTGAAGGTGCCGATCGATCTCTTCAAGACCGAAACCCGAGCGGTGCTTGGCGAGTACAACAAGAACGCTTCGAGCCCGGTTCGCAAGATCTACGAGGCGCTGCGCGAGACAGCTTTCAAGTCGCACACCTATCAGCACACGACGATGGGTTTTCTGCGCGACGTCGAGAACATGCCGAACATGTACGACTACAGCCTCGAGTTCTTTAAGCGATACTACCGGCCGGAATACGTGACAATTATCGTGGCGGGCGACGTTAAACACGAGGCGGTCGTCCAGCTTGTGAACAAGTACTGGGCCGGCTGGAAGCGCGGGAACTACACCCCCGAAATTCCAAACGAACCTGAGCAAACGAAGGCGCTATCTTCGGAAGTCGATTGGCCGACACCGACGTTGCCGTGGGTCGCCGTCTCGTTCAAAGGCCCGGCTTACTCGGATACCGAGAAGGACAAACCCGCGCTTGATCTGATCAGCAGTCTCGGGTTCTCGCAGACCTCCGAGCTTTACCAGAGGCTTGTCATCAAAGAGCAAAAGGTGGACACGATCTTCGCCGACTTTGAAGACCATCGCGATCCTTACCTGTTGACAGTCGTTGCTCGCGTCAAAGATCCGAAAGACATCGAGTACGTGAAGGGCGAGCTCACAAAGGCGTTCGACCTGTACAAGACAGCGCCGCCCGCGAAAGACAAACTTGACGCGGTTAAGTCGAATTTGAAGTACAGCTTTGCGCTGAGTCTGGATAACTCGGAGGCGATCGCCGCCAATCTCGCTCCGTACATTTCTCTGCGTCGCACGCCCGAGACTTTGAACAAGCTTTACGACTTGTACGCTTCGATCACGCCGCAGGACATCCAGACGATGGCCAAAAAGTACTTTGTCGAGACGAAGCGCACGACGGTCGTTCTCGCGCACAAGGAGAAACAGAATGCGAGTCAGTAACAATCGCCTGGCGCTGGTCCTGTTCGTTTTGATCTCAGCGGTGGCGTCGCCGGGCGTGGGCCTGGCGCGCGCCGGAAAGGCTTCTTCAAGCATGGCATCGGTGCTCTTGCCCAATTCGTCGCCTCTCGTGAGCTTTCGCTTGTTGTTCAACGTCGGTTCAGCGTCGGACCCGAAAGGAAAAGAGGGCGTGGCTGCGTTGACCGCGGCGATGATCTCGGACGGCGGCAGTCGTGCGATGAGCTACGAACAGATCGTTCAGTCGATGTATCCGATGGCGACTGGCTTCGGGTCGCAAGTCGATAAAGAGATGACCGTCTTTGTGGGCACGACTCACCTCGACAATCTTCAGAAGTATTATCAAATCGTCTCGGGGATGCTGCTCGATCCGGGCTTTCGAGATGACGACTTCAAACGGCTTCGCACGGACGCGATCAACTTTCTGAAAGAGAGCCTGCGCGGCAACAACGACGAGGAACTCGGCAAGGAAGCGCTGTACATTGCGATTTACAGAGATCACGTCTATGGCCATCAGAACGTCGGAACCGTCGAGTCGCTCGAGAAACTGACTGTCGATGATGTGAAGAAGTTCTATCGAGACAACTACACGCGAGCTAACTTTGTCCTCGGGCTCGCGGGAGCTTATCCAAAAGGCTTCGACGGGAAGGTTCAATCGGATGTAGCGGAAAAGCTTCCGGCGGGTGCGGCGTCAACGCTCGCACTGACCCAGCCTGAGAAGATCAGCGGGCTCGAGATGCTAGTCATCCAGAAAGACACGCCGGGGACGGCGATATCATTTGGCTTTCCGGTTTCGTTTACGCGTTCCGCTCCCGACTGGCCGGCGCTGTTGCTGGTGCAGTCATTCTTCGGGCAGCACCGTTCGAGCAATAGCTATCTTTATCAGCGGCTCCGGCAGATTCGCGGGTTGAACTACGGCGACTACGCGTACATCGAGTACTTTCCACGTGGGATGTTTCAGTTCGCGCCCGACCCGAACCTTGGCCGTCGGCAGCAGATCTTTCAGGTGTGGATTCGTCCGGTCGAGCCGAAGAACGGATTGTTCGCGCTGCGAGCCGGGTTGTACGAGTTGAACAAACTGGTTCGTGATGGAATGTCCCAGGAAGACTTCGACGCGACCCGCCGGTTTCTGACCAAGAACGTAAACGCGCTGACGAAGACTCAAGACGCGCAGTTGGGCTACGCGATCGACAGCAAGTACTACGGGATTCCGACCTTCACGGACTACGTTCGAGAACAGCTTTCGAAGCTAAAGCTCGAAGATGTGAACCGCGCGATCAAGAAACACCTGCAAGCTGAGAACGTGAAAATTGCGGTGGTAACGAAAGACGCTGAGGCATTCAAGCAAGCCGCCTTGGACAATAAGCCTTCGCCGATCAGCTACACGTCCCTGCCTCCGAAAGAGATTCTGGAAGAAGACAAGACAATCGAGAGCTACAAGCTGAGTTTCAATCCGAAGAAGGTTGAGGTGGTTCCCGTCGCGCAGATGTTTCAGAAGTAAGAGCAGGCATTTCCTTAGCTAGCTGAGCGGGCTTTGAAGCTGACCTTCAATTCGAAGAGGGTTGAATTGGTTTCGGTGGATCAGGTGTCTTGGAAATGACACCCTGAAGGTTCAGTGGTGCCCATTTCTCCAACCGACAAAGCGCCCGGAAATCACAAAGGTGCTCGGCAAGTTCCCACATCGAAGTGCCTGGAATACCGTGGAACACGATGCGATGGTCAGTGGTCGGAAGTTGCCATTGGTACATAACAGTTTCATTTAGCGTATGAAGCTGTTCTGAGGAACACTTCCCCGAGGTCTGCCGTGTATATGTGCGCAGTTCGTAGCCGCGCTCAACTTTTCTATGGTGATCGCCGATGGGATTGGAACCCCCACTATAATGACTAAACATCAGGAAACTGGGCCGAGACATTGCGTAATCGTAGTCGTCACCATCAGTTTCGCTCGTAACTATCCCATAAGCCCTGTACAGTCTCTTCGCAACTTCGATCGACGCTGGGAATGGATGTCCCAAGTCAAACATGATCGAGGGGTCATCCTCGTATTCCGTCTCCTGAGAGTGGTCCGGAGCGTGGATATCTCGTTCAACTTGGTCACCGCCTCCCCTAGGTAGACAGTCATCTCCGCTTGACCACGCCACGAATCTGCCGATTACGTATTCCAATAAGGACGTCTTTTCGTATTCGTTTAGAAACGCATCGCCTATGCGAAGCAAAGGTAGCCCTGCGAGGCCACACAAGCGGTTCTTCCTTATGTCCGTTTGTCGCTTCTTCTCATACGTAACATGGGGCGGTCCATCAAACTCAATTGCAAATTGTGGGAAGGAAGCCCGATTGTATATCGTGAAATCAAAAGAAGCGGTGTTGAGGGTACCAACCTCCTTCTTCGAAATATCATCGCCTTTCTCTGCTTCGATTACTTTGTTCAAAGGCAATTCTGGGTAGATGAAGAACTCTGTATCCTGTTGTAGTGCTCTGCGGAGGATCCCGACTGTCTTGTACTCGCTCGTATTGAATAGTCTCTTTGTTTTCATATAACAAGTTCAACTACTGAAGGAAACGTTCGTACCCGCGGCCGCACGTTCCAAGTCTTCGCGCGTCATAGTCTCATCAAAGGGCGAGATGTCGTGCGCCGACATCAAATCTGCTAGCTGCCATCGATTGATACCTAGGAGTTCTGCCGCTCGCCCAGCGCTCACGTCGCCTTGGCGCAGCAGAGAAAGAACGTACGCCTGTTGTGCGTAACGCTCGGCTTGAGCCTTATGCTCGTCGGATACTTCACCAACGGGCATTGTTAATCTGATTTCGATAACCTGTTCCGACATGTGTGCCACCTCAATGGCGTCATTGTACCACGCATCTTCACTTTGCGTAGACGGAACGATTACAGGCTCGGTGTCTTACCAAATATTGTTAACGTGTGAGTATTATTTTGTTGACACCTGTCCAACGTGTGTGATATACACAACCCGTATATTGATCGTCCCGTTCGTTGGTGACCACAAAAAAAGCGGCGTTCCGGCCAACCGAGCAAACTCTTCACTCTTGTGAGGTGATGGAGGCGTTCATGAAAAGACTTCTCTTTGTCGTCCTGCTCCTTACTCTTGTTATCCCTGCGGCGAATGTCGGAAGTAGAACAAAGCACCCGATGTCCCCCTCGATGCTTCAAGCATCGGAGAGGTTATTTGAGCGTGTTATCGCTATGGCGATCGGAATCTATGAGAATAAAGCACGGTTCTATGTGTTTCACGCGGGGAGCTTTGCGATTTACAACGAGGAACACGATCCTCTATATCGAGTCGCGACCTTAGGCAATTTCTATCCAACCGATCCCGTTGTTGATTCCGAAGGAAATGTGTTCTTCATAGACTCAGCGACGGACGAGATAGCCTGGATAGGTCCGACTGGAAAATGGGGTGGGAGCTTCAGAGTTCAAGAGAAGCCCTATTCGCTGGCCCTGCTTAGCAATGGAAATGTTGTTATCGCGTCACCAAACGACGGCAAGTTGCTCCATGTTTACGATACCTCGGGACATAAGCTGCGGAGTTTTGGGAATGTCAAACTGTTTGATCGGATCAATGACGCGCAGAACCTCTTCTTGAACAGAGGCAAGGTAGTGGTTGATCCATCAGACAAGATTTTCTTTGTATTCAAGTATTCCCCGTCGCCCGTGGCTCTGGCATTTTCCAGGAAAGGAAACCTTGTCTCTGAGTTCGGCATCGACGGTTCAGCAATTGACTACAACACCGAACTGGCCAGAAAGTATCTGGATTCCAAGCCGTTGCATGAGGTAGGCGGCATCGTGGTAACCAATTCTGCGACAGTAGATCCTTCAACGGGACATCTCTGGATTTGTATGGACGGGTCATCACGCTCTGGGCTGGTATATGAATATTCTCAAAAAGGAAAGAAGCTTCGGGAATATGCCTTTGGCATCGCCCTTCCAGGTATGCGGCCGTTTCCGGTTTCATCTGTGACCGATCTTATTGTCAGGAGTGCTTCAATCTATCTTTTCGGTGGTGGTGGTGTTTATTCCGTTTCTTCGAACAAAGCGCTGCCTCCCGGTGGTTTAGTCTTTGCTGACGTAGCTTGCCCGCAGCAGCAGCCGTGGTCAGACTGCTTGGCCAACTGCCCACAAGGCTCTTGTCCCGATACGCAAAACTGTAAGGCCGCGCTTCAGGCGACGGTTGGGCAGTCTCCTAACGTGACGGGCAGCACGTGTCAATCGCTCGGTCCCAGTCAGGGTACTCCTGCGAAGCCCAATGGAGGGTGCGTCGCGACGGTGACGACCTGTAATACAAGTACAGGAATCCAGACAACTACTACCGCAAATCTGGATTGCAACGCTGTGAAATATAAGTGCAATGGTGGTGACTGCATTACGGCTTGCGATGGGACCTTCTCATCATCTACCTGCAACAGTAGCTGTACTGGCGGCGCCGAAGGCGGTGGCGGCGGTGTTCTATGCACGCCTTGCATTGAGGCGGGCACAAACCTGGTTACGTGTGAATGCAATACGCCGATACTGATAGATGTTTCCGGGAATGGCTTTGACCTCACAAACGCTGCTGGTGGCGTCAATTTTGATCTCAATTCTGACGGCATAGCAGAACACCTCTCGTGGACCAAGGCTGGTTCAGATGAAGCATTTCTTGCGCTTGATCGCGACGGAAATGGCAGAATAGACAATGGAACTGAATTATTCGGAAACTTCACACCGCAGCCATCTGCTGTGCCACCGAACGGGTTCCATGCGCTGGCTGAGTTTGACAAGCAGGACAACGGCGGTAATGGAGACGGCCAGATAGATCGCAGAGATACGATTTTCTCGTCGCTTCGCTTGTGGCAGGATACGAACCACAACGGCGTATCAGAGCCATCTGAATTGCACACCTTACGCTCGCTTGGCGTCTATGCGCTTGATCTGGACTATAGAGTATCGAGACGGCGGGATCAGGAAGGCAATTGGTTCCGATACCGGGCTAGAGTGTATGACTCGCGCGGCACACAGGTTGGCAGATGGGCGTGGGATGTCATCTTTCTCAAGGACTGAGCTTTCATATAAAGAAAAAGACCGCAGGCAACATCAATGTCCTGGCGCCAAGCAATACATCACACGCCCGCCGTCGGAGTCTGGCAGAGAACCTCAATCACTTTCTTGACGTTGTTAGTCTCGCGGCCGCGTATGACCAGCAGGCCGAGCTTGAAGATCTTACCGATCGGGTAGCGGACCAGGTTGGCCAGCAAAGTCACTTCGACATCCAGCAAGTTCAGGTGAGGCTTCCATTGATCCGGATTTATCGGCGCCAGCCGCGTCGCGACGTTCCAGGCGCAGGCTCGCGCTTTGTCCATGCTGAAGTTCACTATTGCCTTGTCGGCCTTGGGATCGATACTTCCAAGCAGTCGTATCCACGGAGACACTTCATAGATTTCTGCCTGCACCTCCGCAACTAACCCGGCCAGGATGATGTTGATCTCGTTGAAGTCGTGCGCAAGCGATGGCAACTCGTCTCCGGGAGCGATCTCGGCGGCGGCGATGCCCAGATCGAAGTTTATGTGCGCGTTCATTCCCAACAGAAGTTGTTGAAGAATGATGGGTCTCCAGGCCTCAGCGGCTTTGAATGAAGCAAGCCAGCACGGGCTTGGGCGCTCACCCCGCTGAAACTGGCCGAGCGCGGTCAGGTAACGATTCGCGAAGGCCACATCAAAGCGTTCCATCCGCGGGCCGTCGTCAAACCGCCCCTGGGCAATTCCTTCTTTCACCGTTGTGGTGACTTTGCGATAGAGCGCCGCGAAGTACCCGAGACGGCTGCGTTCGCGAATCGAGCGGGCGATGATGTCGTCCAGTTGTTGGATTACTTCATCGATCGTAGTCGCGGATCCCGATTGTTGGGCTGGCTGTGCGCTCATGTTCTCCTTATGTCGATCCAAGGTGCGTTCGGCGTCTGACTCAACTACAGGAGGCTGTCGGAATAAGGTCTTCTCTGTGCAAACCTCTGAGTCTCTGTGTCTCTGTGGTTAGATAGTCCTCCTGATTAGACGAACCCGCGGTACTTTCTAACCACAGAGACACAGAGGCTTACACAGAGAAGACAGATTATCCGACAGGCTCCTCAACGCGGGAGCTAGAATATGACATTCCTTGCAGCGCGGCAATCTTTGTTTGCGTGGCCAAGGGCGTTCTGCATATAATCCGTTGCTCCGCACGAAGGCTCTCAGTTCAGTTGTTTCTTTCCGCACAGTTCGGTTCCGTTGTTTGGAAATTGCGTCAGACGAGGAGGTCCTCATGAAACCACGTCGTGCCCTTGCACATCGGTTCGCAATTCTTTCCTTGCTGATGGTATCGCCTTGCGGCGCGCTTGCCGCGGAGGACTGGAAACCCATCGATCCTGCGCAACTAGGGATGACAACGCCGGTTGTTGAAAAGGACGCCGACGCCGAAGCCCTCTTTTGGGAAGTGCAGGTTGATTTCAGTTCGGAGAAGAAAGTCTTCCTCAACTATGTTCGCATAAAGATATTTACCGAGCGCGGGAAAGAACTGCGAAGCAAGGTCGAGCTTTCCTATTCGTCCAAGAACAAAATCGAGGACATTGTCGGACGCACCATCAAAGCAAACGGCACGATAGTCGAACTGACGAAGGAAGCGATCTTCGAGCGCACACTTGTTAAGCTTCGCGGGATCAAGATAAATGCGAAGACGTTTGTGATGCCCGCTGTGGAGCCGGGCGCGATAATTGAGTATCGCTGGCGTGAGGTGCGAGGCGATTCGTCGGGCTACTTCGCGCGCCTCAGCTTCCAGCGCGAGATTCCGATGCGGCTGGTCAAGTATACTCTCAAAGCGCCCTCCGATGCGTTCTCCGGCTTTCGCACCAAACCTTTTAATATGCCGGACACCCCGATGGTGCCAGAGAAGGATAAGCGCTTCAGTTACACGATGACGAACGTGCACGCGTTCCACGAGGAGCCGCATATGCCCCCTGAGGATCAGGTGCGCCCCTGGCTGCTCGCTTACTACGACCCGCCGATGTTTGTGATGCGTCTTGATATCAACAAGAGCCTTTTTGATGATTTCAAGTCGAGGACAAAAGCGAATGACGAAGTGAAACGAGCGGCTGTTTCCGCGATCGGAGACGCCACAACATCCGAACAGAAACTTGAGCGGCTTTTCGAGTTTTGCCGGACCAAAATCAAGGACGTCAACGACGACGCGTCAGGCCTGAGTGCGATCGACCGAGAGAAATTCAAGGAGAATAAGACAGCCGCTGACACACTCAAACGTGGAGTGGGCACGGGCGAGGATATTGATCTCCTGTTTGCGGCGCTTGCCGCTGCCGCGGGATTCGAAGCGCGCTTAGCTCATCTTGCTGATCGCAGCGACATATTCTTCAGTCCGAACGCTTTTCAGTACTTGCTCAACATGTACTTCATGCGTTCCTACAATATCGCGGTGCGAGTCGGTAACGACTGGCGGTTTTTCGATCCGGCCAGCAGCTACATACCTTTCGGAATGTTGCGATGGCAGGAGGAGGGCGGCCAGGCCCTAATCGTCGATCCGGGGCGAACGTTGTTTGTACCGACGCCGGTGTCGTCGCCAGAAAAGTCACTCCAAAGGCGAACCGCCGAGCTTCGGTTGAGTGAGGACGGCGCTCCCGAAGGCAACGTTCGCATGGAGTACACGGGACATTTTGCCGTCGAAAAGAAAGAGGAAAACGACGCCGAATCTCCGGAGGAGCGAGAGAAGACCCTGCGCGATATGATCAAAAAACAGATGAGCACGGCCGAACTATCCAACATTCGCATAGAGAATGTTACCGATCCCGCCAAGCCGTTCATCTATACCTTTCACGTGCGCGTGCCTGGCTACGCCCAGCGCACAGGGAAGCGTCTCTTCTTGCAGCCCGCATTCTTTCAGCGGGGCAAAGCGGCGCTGTTCTCTGCGAGCGAGCGCAAACATCAGATATACTTCCACTATTCGTGGATGGAGAAAGATCAGGTAACAATCGATCTGCCTGCCGGGTTTGTGCTTGACCACGCCGAGCAGCCAATGCCGTTCAATGCGTCCAACGTCGCCAAGTACGAGGTGAAGATAGGAGTAGTAGGAAAGGGAGAGGCGCTTCAGCTCAACCGCACGTTCACATTCGACGGGTTGATCTTTCCCGTGCAGAGCTACGCTGGGTTGAAGAAGGCCTTTGACGCGCTTCACGACTCTGACAATCATACGATCACTCTCAAACAGGCCGCCGCAAAGCAGTAGGTCGAGGAAGACAAAAAGGACCGGATGGCAAAACGAATTTGGAGGATGGTCTTAAGGACTTCGCGAGCGGGAGCGAACGTCGATTCTACGCGCTCGGCTATCATCGCCTGTTTTCTGTTGTGCGGGGTCGCTCTTGTTCCGATGAGGTCGAACGCGCGCGCGGCCGACGATGCGCCGCAATGGTTACGACAAGCGGCCGGAACCGCTCCCGGCACTTACGCAACGAATGTCCCCGCGGTCGTGTTGTTGAGCGAGCAGACAATCAGAGTTGAAGAGGATGGCAGGGTTACGACGGTCGAGCGCGGAGCGGTGCGCATACTGTCGAAAGAGGGCCGCGAAGAAGCCATCGCGCACGTCAGTTACATGACCGACACCGGCAAAGTGCGCGATATGCGCGCGTGGATGATCCGACCCGGTGGGACGGTCAAGAAGTACGGGAAGGACGAGGTGATCGATCTCGCCGCCGCTCCCAACGATGTGTTCAACGATGTGCGGGTCAAGTTAATCGCTGCTAGCGACGACGCCGAGCCGGGCGGGATCTTCGGGTACGAATGGACCACCGAAGACCGCTCGGTCTTCACCCAATTCGACTGGGACTTTCAGGAGCGCCTTCCGGTGCTGGCTTCGAGGTTTACGATTACGGTGCCTTCAGGCTGGCGCGCGGAAGGGGTGATGCTCAATCGCGACAAGGTCGAGCCGGCCGTGAACGGTTCGAGTTACACCTGGGAGTTGCGCGATCTGTCTTCTATCGAAGAAGAGCCGGCGAGTCCTCCGGTCACCGCGCTGGCAGCCCGGCTTGCTGTCAGCTATTTTCCTCCGGCCGAGAAGAGAATCGGAGCCGGCGTGTTCAACACCTGGGCCGATGTGTCGCGATGGCTGACCGGGCTGAGCGAGGGACAAGCGGCGCTTGACGACGCGCTCGCAGGAAAGGCAAGGCAGTTGACGGCCAACGCAAAGACCGAGCTCGAACGCATCCAGGCGATCGGTAGCTATGTGCAGACGGTCAACTACGTTTCGATTCAGACTGGAATCGGGCGCGGCGGCGGCTACCGGCCGCATACAGCGATCGAAGTGTTCGCAAAGTCTTACGGCGACTGCAAAGATAAGGCGAACCTGATGCGCGCGATGCTCAAGGCCGCCGGCATTCAGTCATACCTTGTTTCGATCTACTCGGGTGATCCGTTCTACGTCCGGCAGGAATGGCCGTCGCCCCAACAGTTCAACCACTGCATAATTGCAGTCAAGGTCGGTGAGCCGACGCACGCAGCTACGATCGTGGAGCATCCTTCGCTGGGCCGCCTGCTGATCTTTGATCCGACCGACGACAGCACTCCGGTCGGCGATCTTCCGGATCACGAGCAGGGAAGCTTCGCGTTGATCATTGCCGGTGATGCAGGCGCGCTGCTGAAGATGCCGGAGACACCCCCCGAAGCGAATCGACTGGATCGCCAGGCTGACGTCGTGTTGTCGGCGGACGGCTCGATCACCGCAAATGTACGCGAGCGATCCGTTGGCCAGTCGGCTGTAAGCTACCGCCGCGAGTTTCGCGGGCTCTCACGAGCCGACTACGTCAAGCGAATCGAAGGCTGGATCACGCGCGGCGCTACCGGGGCGACGGTGTCGAAGGTCGAGCCGCTGGACAACAACGCGGAAGGGAAGTTCTCGCTAGATGTTGATTTCGCCGCGAGCCGCTACGGCCAGTTGATGCAGGACCGCTTGCTGGTGTTCAAACCCGCGATCGTCTCGCGCCGCGAATCGCTCTTCCTCACTGAGCCCGTGCGGCGGTACCCGGTCGTCCTTTCTTCACACGCGTATGCGGAGACGGTTCGCGTAAAGCTGCCAAAAGGCTTCGAGGTTGACGAACTGCCGGATGCGGCTAAGCTCGATACGGCGTTCGGAACCTACTCGGCTTCCTACGCAGTCAAGGACGAGCAATTGAGTTTCACGAGAACGCTGCTTGTTCGAGGCGCCACGATACCGGTTAAGGACTACGGAAAGGTCCGCGGGTTCTTTGCTTCGATTCGCGCGGCCGAACAGGCGCCGGTCGTGCTTGCGAGGAAGTGATCCGCATCGAGGCTTGCGGGTGGGCATCCACGAATAACACGAATCTCGCGAATGGTGGGAAGTGGGATAGTGCCCCGATTCGAACTCCCGAGCGCACGCTCGGAGAAGGTTGGCAGCTCGTTGTCGCAATTCGGCTAAACCTCACCGAGCCGTGGTTTGCGCTCCATCAATCGTTGCTGATAAGATAACGCGCGCTGAAGGTGGAACGCTGTGAATGACGCTGAACGCACGGTTAAACTTGATCTCCGCGAGATATCGCCTCCGACTTCAAAACGTCCTGTCCTGGTAGTCCTCCAAGGTCAATCGATCGGCCTGACTGCACAGTTGGAAAAAGAACAGTTTGTCATCGGCCGGGGATCGGCTGCCGACCTCGTGCTCAGAGATGACATTGCGTCTCGCGCGCACGCGGAGATCAGGCGCCTGGATCTGGAGGGCGAATGCTCCGAGTACTACGTCACTGATCTTGAATCAACCAACGGAACGTTTTTGAACGGGGCCAAGGTCACGTCCCAGCAGCTTCTACAGGATGGCGACAGGATCAAGGTCGGGAACCACATGATGAAGTTTGCGATGCTGGACGAGTTCGAAGCGGAGTTTCAGGAGCGGCTTCATCAAATGACGCAGCGCGACGAGCTGACCGGGTTGCGATCGCGCCGCAGCTTGTTCGCGGATCTCGACCGCGAGATCGCTCGAAGCGCGCCGACTCGGACAATCGCCGTGATAATGATGGACCTCGACTTCTTCAAAAAGGTAAACGACGGCCGCGGCCATCTGATAGGCAGCCATACGATCCGCGACGTTGGCCATATCATTCGCGACGTGGTTGGAAGCGCTGACCTCGCGGCGCGCTACGGCGGCGAAGAGTATCTGGCCTATGTCACAGGGCCCAGGGAACTGGGTTTCGAGATCGCCGAAAAGATCAGAACGACCGTCGAAGCGCACCCTTTTCAGGCCTCGACCAGCGACTTGAGCCAGACGATGTACATCACCATCAGCATGGGCGTTGCTTCGTATCCGGAGGACGGCCGAACAGCTCTGGATATTGTGCAGAAAGCCGATCAGGCACTGTTTCGCGCCAAGCTTAGCGGAAGAAACCAAACCTGCATCTACGATCCTTCAATCGATAAGCCGGATTCATTTCGCCCGCTCGACGTGTCGGCCATCATGTATGGTCCGGCAGACGCGCAGTAGAACGTGCAAGCACTTCCCCGCCGAGCAGCGCGGTTCGAAGCTCGCCCTCTTGCTCCACGTTAACAAGCGCTATCACAACATCACCGTCGTTTAGCGTGGTGTCTCCGCGCGGTACGACGGTTGACTTGCCACGGAGTATCGCAATCAGATTGCTTTCATGCGGGAGATTGATTTCGCGCACAGTACGCCCTATAGCCGGGGAAGTTGTGTCAACCGGATATTCGAGTATCTGAAACGCGCCCGACTGAAGACTGAGCAGAGTCTTGATGCGGACAGTTGGCAGCTCGCGCTCGATGACTTGCTGGATGATCGCCGTGGAGCTGACCGTGGAGTCAATCCCCAGGCGCGCCATTACTGCCTCGTTTTTCGGATTGGAAGCGCGCGCGATGGTCTTGGGAACCCCGAACACTTTCTTGGCGACCTGGCACGCGATCAAGTTGTCCTGATCGCTTCCGGTCGCAGCGACAAACACGCGCGCGCGGCCGGCGCCTGCCTTTTCCAGCACGTCGTGTGTCGAGCTGTCGCCGACAAACACCGGGCAGTCCAGCTTGCTGGATAAGGCGGTTGCCCTTGCGCTGTCTCGTTCGATCATGGCGACTTCGTGGCCGTTGTCGTAGAGTTCTCGCGCGAGGTTCACGCCAACCTTGCCGCCACCGGCAACGAGGATATAGCGGGTTTCCTCGGTCGTGTCATAGCGCGGGCGGGGTTCGACCGGGAGCGGCTCGACCGGGATCCGTTCCCCGAAGGGCAGCTTGGCTGCAATGTCTACTTGTTCGACTATCAGCTCTGCCGCAACCAGGGTTGGGCATACTACGATCAACTGCGGGTCTTCCTGCGTGGCTTCCGCATGGGTCGGCTCGTAGACGCGGGCGATCGCGCGAGGGATGTGGAAATGGGTGCGAGCAACCTGGGCTGCCATCAGGTTGACGTTGTCGTCAAAAGTCAGCGCGAGCAGTATGTCGGCCTCGCCGACGCCTGCCTCGCGTTGGACGTCAACATCGATGCCGTTGCCTTGAATCAGCTCGACGCCTTCAAGCCGGGAAGCCCGCCCCAGCCTGCTCGCTTCTTTGTCTACCAGGGAGATTTCGTGGCCACGTTCAATCAGCGCTGCAACTGCACGTGAACCAACCCTGCCGTATCCGATTACGACTATCTTCATCTTGTTGTCTTTAGACTAGCGAACGTGCGAACCGCTGACAAGCGGAAATGAAATGGAGTGGATTGGAAGAGGGGACAGTCATTTCGTGTTGCCGATCCCGTTGCTGACACAGGTAGAGGTCTGGATAAGCTCGTCACTATGGTGGATCGAGCGCTCCCGGCAAAGGCTGAGCCACCAACCGCCATTACCTTGCACTCGAGATGCGCCGTGCACAGAACGTCGTACCGAGTTGCTTAGAGCGCGAAAACGTCAGCGTAGACCACGCGTCTGGCGACTCGAATCTGCTCGCTTGGCGGGTCCGTTGAATCGGCGTCGTCGGTGCGGAACCATTCAAGTTCCTTTAATGTTAGCCGGAACAGTCCGGGCGACAGCGGCACCGTTAGCGTAACGTCGCCTTCCCACTTGCCGGGTGTCGCGAGATTTTGGAAAAACACTGCCCGCGTCGCTTCGATCGGTTTCCACGACAATTCGTTCGCTGGATCATCCGGCGGATCGCGACGCTCAATTACGGCTTCGATTTCGCTCAGGCCATTGCTACCAGGCGATCCGCCGAGAAACGGGAGACTTCTACCAATTGTCCCGATTAACTCCGATCCGAGATAAACAGGACCTTCGACCTTCAGGTGAATAGCCGCTGCGCCGACCACAATGTTTGCGTCTCGCTGGGGGGGGAGCTGGATAAAGTCCGCCCGAAATACTCGCGAAAGGTGCGCGCCATCGATTGAATTCGGCTGGAACCTGGCGAGCGCGAGTCGCACGAACGGCCAATACGCGGCCGCCGTATCAATCCGGATATCCGCGAACCGAAGCCCCCGGACGGGATCAAAGTTCACCGTGTAACCAGCCACCGAGACCGTCGCCGGATTTTCTTCCAGCGTCAGTCCGCTCTTAGCCTGTGGCCCGTTCTTGAAATGCGCGTCTTCCGCGTGGGCGGATGTGGGACCGGCGTCCCAGACCGAATCGGCGCCCCATTGGGTCACGAACGGCTTCAGCGTATCGTCAAGATCGAGAAAGTTCACGCCCGGCTGAAAGACTACGCCCAGCAACTCGCCGTCACCCGACGAGAACCATGGCCGGTCCAGGTAAATGCGGAGTCCGCCGCCAGTTCGCTTGCGCGTGGTGATTCCTGGTGTTCCTGGAGGCGTGTCCCATTCGAAAAGTGGAAGCGCATAGAGAAACTTCGGCGAGGCGGGACGGGCAGTATTCAACACGTCCATCGGGAAGTCTACGCCCCGCTCGGTCGTAGCGGCTGGCGTGTTTGTCGTCGCCGGGAAATACTCGCGGAAGCGCGTCACGCCGACCGGCTTGTAATCGACGTGGTGATACTTCGTGTCGTGAAATTCGTGGTTGGGTTGAAGTTTCGTTCCGCTGTCTTTCACCCCGACAGGACTTATCCCTTCCGGAACCTCGATTTCGCAGACGTGGGCCTCCTGCGTTTGTGAAGTTGGTGGGCCGGGCGGGTCGTCTATGGGATCGGTCCATTTCGCAAGCAACTGCACTCGGGCAGTACTTGGCGCATCCACCACAATGTCGCCCTTCAAGATCGCGAAAGTTTCTCCGAGTTTTCTTTGCGGATCCACATCGAGGGCGGCGATATCCGGAGCTTTAAGCGGCTTCTGCACGGCATGGATCAGGGTGATGTCGCGCCACGGCAGGTGCGCCCAATGTCGCCCCTCGATCACGGAGGTTTTAACGTCCAGGATATTTGCGGGAGCCAGATCGTCCGTCCATTTCCAAACACCCCGGCTCTCGAGTTCGGCGGCGTCGAGCAAACTATTGATGCGAACTATCGCGCGCTGCGCCGGTGCGAGCTCGACCGTTAGCGTGTCACCTACCATAGTGGGCACACCCGCCATGGCCCCGACTGGGGGTTTCAGCTCAATCCGGAATGCCTTCAGATCCGGCCACTTGTTCCCGAACACAATGGTCCGTGGCGTTTCAGGAGCCAACTCGCCCGGCAGGCCCGTAAGCGCCACCCCGCGAGCCTGCGGGTCCGGCAAATACGTGACGGTCACAAGCGGATCGGACAGGAACCAGGGATCGCTCTCGACGGGCACCGCCGGCACTACTCCCGGAAGACCGTTGATTGCGGGTTTAGTTTGCTTCGCTGCATCTTTCACGCTGTTCGACTCGCGGGAGGCCAGGGCGTAGCCGGCCGGTAAACCGTCGAAGTTCTCAATGTCGAATTTTCCGTGGAGCTCGGCCATCAGTTGGGATGTTTTCGGGGGAGCGATGTGTCGTGCGGTCTCGGCTCCAAGGCCGCCGATTGCTGGCGTGCGAATGACAAGCCGTTCAACCGATTCGCCCTCGACCGGGGCCGCTTGCAGCATGAGGATCGGCGGAGCGAGTGGCTCGTAGCGGACAGCAGTGAACTCGGGCGTGGTCTCGGGCACTTCAATGTCGAACGCAGTCTCACCCGGCTTCGTCACGCTGTTTCCTGCAAGGTCCGCCACGCGCGCGCGAAGCCGGTACTGGCGTCCAAACCGTAATCGCGGGAGGCTGCCGATTGCTGCTTTGAATGCGGCTTCAATCTTGAAGGGCGTGACCGCTGCGTTCGGCGGATCGGCGTGGCTGTCATCCGGCATGATCGCCTTGCCGGGGCGGGGAGCGGCAAGGCTCCACCCGTTCCAGGTGAACAGCGTTTCACCGGTGCGGATGCTCTTGGGCGCCGCCGGGTCGCCAGGCTCGGTTGAGGCGAACTGCACGAAGCCCTCGTCAGCGGCCGTTTCTGTCACCGCTCCGCCCACGGCTTCCAGGAAATGGTATTCGCCAGTCCGCTCGCAGAGCGAACGCCAGGTCGCGGTTTTCTTATCGAAGACGTCGATCCGGTAGCCCCGCACCAGGTCTTCGGCAAAGAGTTCGTCGGAGGGCGCGGGCGGCGGTCCCGTATCGGCGACCGGTGGTGGCACCGGCGACAGATCTTGGGCGGCGAGGAAGCGATTGAGTGCGCAGGAGCGGAGAAACTGAGTGCCCAGTTCCGCTACGATTTCATGTCGTACGAGCGAGATGCCAGCGGTGCGCAGGGCGGGCAGTCCACCCTCACCGGGCAGATTTCCGGGCCGGTCCGCGAGCAACGCAAACCGAAGGAAGTGAGTCGCCGCGTTGCGCAGCTTCGCCGCATCCCCGGGCACGTCATTCTGGATCACACGGAAGCGGGCCGTATCATCGACTCTCAGGAATCCGTTCGCAATCTCCGGCTGAGCCGGGCGCGGCTCGGCAGTGAAAAGCGTCGCAGTGGAAACGAAATGTGTGCGCGGCGTGACAACGGTCGTTCCTGGCTGCCACGCGACTCCGGCAGCCGAGATGCTGATCGTACCCGTCGCCGGGAGCGGAGTCCCCGCCGGAAGCAGAAGATCGACCACTAGTCCCAGGCGGCGCAGGATCACGGGAGAATCGCCTAACGAGGAAACCGCCTGATGAAAGTCCCACTTTTCCGCCAGGTCCGCCGCATCCGGCAGGTTAGGTTCAAAGCCGCTGAAAGGTTTTAGAAAAGCGTCGAGCGAATCGAAAGCGGCGCGCGTCTTCTGCTGTGCGGGCGTCAGCGGCGGCGGGAGAAAAGTTTTCCCCGGCGTGGGAGCGGGCGACGGTCCCGGGGGAGTGACATCTGTTTTGAAAGAGGGCGTCGGCGCGGGCTTCGACGACGGCGGTTCGGGTGACACCGGCGCACCGGCGTCCACGCCTCCGCCTGGAGATAGGCCGAGGAGTTTCTTCAGCAACGCAAACGGCCAAGCGAGGCAGCCGCAACCGCAACCTTGGGCCGGAGGCGTTGGCGTTGGCTCTGGCTGAGGCTCGGGTTTTTCCGTTACTGGCGGAGCGTCCGGAAACGGTATCGGCGCAGTTTCCTGTGGATTCCATTCTGGCTCCGGCTCTGGAAAAGAGGGGCGAGCAATCGCGCTCAGATCGACATCCACCGCCAACACGTCAAGGCCGGGCCGCTCGCGACCCTCGCCGTAACTGTGCGCTGAAGAAGCTCGGCCATAGACACCGGCAATCGTATCGTGGATTGCCCAGGTCGGAAAAACTTCGATCGGCGTGCCGCGATAATCTTCGAAGCGAAATGGTTTCACCTGGGTTGTGTCGCGGAAAAGCGCTTCCCATAACGCCGGTTTCAGTTGATTGTTGTCCAAAGTCAGCGGCAAAGGGGGTCCGCCGTCAATGCTCGCTTCCCAGGTCAGCCCGGATACCCGCAAGGGCCATTCCAGCAAATCCGGGTACTTATCCAGTGTGATGTTTCCCGCCCCCGGCGTATCCGACCACAGGCGCGGCGCTACGAATACCGAGAGGCGTGCTTCGCCGGCTAAAGCGAATCCATTCGGCAAGGCAGTGAACGTGAGCGTCTGCTTTTCCATGTGTGAAGTCTCTTTAGAGTTCAGGCGCGAACGCGTTGCAGTATTCGCCCCAATCGCCCGAGGTGAGCATCGCGCTGAAGGTCGGGTCGCTGCCCGCGAACTCGCGCTCGATGCTGACGCTCACCGATATGCTGAAGAAGACGATCTTGATTTTCACCCTCACCGAAGCTGTGCCGTAGAGCTTGCCGCCGTGCGGCTTGGCCTTGTCCGACTGGAAACTCAGGCCGACATACAGCTCGATTGACACAGTGATGAGGCCGAGCACGCTGAGTGATCCCGCGGCGCGGAAGAAAGCGGTGATTTGGAAACCGGCTCCCGATTTCTGGTAATAAACACCCGCGGTGATTGAGGCCTTGCCGGAAGCGACGCCGAGGTTGATCGCGACGGCCGCGCCGAATTCGAGCGATGCTTCGACGTTCGTCACCTTTTCCGTATCGAGATCGAGCCCGAAAAATCCGCCTCCGCCCAACGCCGAGACCGTCAGCAGAAATGGGTGATCCCGCTCGCAGAACGCGAACCTCAACCCCGCCGCTCCGCCGAGGAACGGCAAGTGGAATCCAGCGCTGAGACTGATGTCCTGCAGGACGAAAATACCGACGCCGATTGTCGGAATGCCGAGTGTGAACCCGGCGCTGATGCCCTCCGCATTGACGTCGATATACGGCGGATCGACGAAGCCGTCGAGCGGGATATACTTACGGATCTCGTTTATGAAAGTGAGCGGGCCCTTGAAAACGATGTCATCGAACTTCACCGAGACATCGACCTTTTCATTCGTCCCTGCCCCGAAAGAAACATTGTCGAATCTCGCGCCGATCAGCGCGTCCGCACCGGGCGGCAGTACGATCTCGAATTTCTCCAGCACGCCCTTGACGTGAAATCGCGGTGGCGTTCCATCGAGCGGAGTGTCGATGACGCTCTCCAGCTCGAATTTGGCGCCGGGTTGCGGCTCAAAGATGGGTTGCCCCTGGAGCTGGTCGCGGCTGGCCTTCCAGGCGTAGCGCGTCTGGATCACATCCCCGATACGGACCGTAGTCAGCCCGGGAACGGTCTCGGCGGCCTGCGACGGCCAGTTGAACGGAATGAGCTTGAAGATTTTATCCAGCGGAAGGCCGCCGAGTATCTTGATGCCTGAGAAAATCGCGCCCGGATCGAATTTCCCGCTCGCGAATTTTGTGACATCACCTGCCGGGCCGAAATTGCGGGAGATTCCCTGCGGCGTTAAATCCGGCGCGACGAGACCGCCGGTTTTTTCCACAGGGAACTTGACACCGGTCGGCGCGTCGATCCGGGCGAAGACCTCGCCCGCGTTGCCAAACTCGGAACTTGGAGCGCGCAGGTAACCGTCATCGAAGCGGATGAGCGACAGGCCAGATTGGCCCGAAATCTGCCGCACTGCCGGGATGTCTACCCTCGCCCCTCGCATCGCCGGGAGAAAGTGTGGCTGGCCGGTGGCGTTGAGTGCCGCAAGAATCAGTATGTCGGTTTCCAGCGAGGTGTCGCCCGGTTTTATCGAAGGAGCGAAGGCGATCTTCTGGCCGCCGGTTTGAAGGTTACGGCGCTCGTGCGAGTCTGGAAGAAGCGGGAACGGGCTCGGCCCGCCGTTGTAGGCAGCCACAAGTTTTGCGATGTCCGCTCCCGGATCAGCCGACGCGGGAACGAAAAGCTGCGGCGCGGCGAAGCTAATGATTTTGCCATCCCAATCAGTGCCTTCAAGCAGGAACCACACGTCTTTTGTTGCCCCGCCCTCCTCCTCATAGCGCGGCCAGAAAGCCGTAATCGTGCTGGGCGGGTCCGGCGGGGGTGGCGGCGGTGATTCGACCAACTGGATCGACTCGGCCAGTGTTGGGTCGACTAGATTTGGAGTTCTCAGGGTCTTGAACTCGATGACGCGGAAGGGAAACGCACGATGCGCGAATCTCTTCACTGGTTCTCGAACCACGACGAAAAGCTGTTGGCGAAGATAAGCGACGGGTTTCCCTTCGAGATCCCCCTGGCTCGTGCCCATCGCGAGTTTCCGCTCCGTGATTCTGATCTGCACGGCCCGGTGACCGAGAGGAAACAGGAAGCCCTTCTCGACTACCTTCACGAACTGATCGCGGCCCATTGTGGCACGATGCCGCCATTCAACGAGATTGATCCCTTCCAGGTCCCACTCGCCATGCACCTGCAGCCAGCTCCCCAGCGACGTGAGCATCAGCCGCTCCACGGCGACCGGCGCGTTTCCCGCAAGCGTTCTCTCCGCCGTCGCGCGAACAATGTTATGCCGGTCGTACCGCCGAAGCGAATTCCGAAATGGCGAATGGTCGATCTCCGATGGATGGCCCGAGGCCATTTGGTCTGGCGAAAACACCGCGCGCGCCGTGCGATTCGTCACGGATTTCTCGTCCACACCGGGTCCGCTCGCTGGCCGAACTCCGAGTCGCGTGTGCCACAGTTCGGTTTTCGCTCCGTCCGTCACCGACTGCGGGGAATGAGCCCAGCGCCCGTCCGGGTGCGGTGAGAGAATCAGACGCCACGGCGCCTCGATCGCCGAGAATTGCGAGCGATCCCCGCCAAACTGAGCGGGCCAGCCGACCGGCGGCGTCCCGGGCGGCTGCGTGATCCTGTCGCTGACCAGCGGTGCGGATTGAGAGAGTGCCGACAGGATCTTCTCGAGCGAGAAGTCGAGCGGCAGCAGCGCCGGATTCAGGTAGAACACCAGCCTGGTTTGCCCAGCAAGGCGCGCCGAGACTGGCGGTGGTAACAGCGGATCGCTGGAACCGTTCTCCTTGAAGGCCCGCTCGGCAACGTGCTGCGGCGGGAAGTGCACAACGATGAATGAATCGCCGACTCCGTCCGGCGCGACCTGCTTTCCGCTCGGTCCTGTTTGAAGACGAAGGTTGTAGAAGTCGAGACGCAGGACGAGCAAGTCATCTGCCCGAAGCACATCAGCCGAGAAACTCCTCCGCTGCGTTTGCCGTGCAACGGGAAACGGCCGGCCCGGCAGGAAGAGTGCGCTGAATACTTCGGCCACGAAATTCAGGAGGGCTTTAAACATGACAATTTTGCTCCGCGCTTCCTGGAGGTTTAAGAGCTACGGGTCATATCAGCGATGGAACGTGCTTCAAGTTCGAACGCTCGAGAATTCCACTATTCTGCTCGCTATTGGACGCCCGACGCGCGGTTCAGCGGAGATACGGTGCGTCGGCCAAGCCAATCGGTGTGCCGTTCCTGATCCAGGAAGTTACGTTTTGTCGCGGCCTGCAGCAGCTGTTGATTGCCGTGAGGCGGCATACGTGAGATGCAGTTCCGCATAGCTCCCTTCGTATGCGGGTGCGACTATACACCGAGGGTAGATTCCAGGCAAGACCCGGAGCGCTTGGGTCCGCGGGGAACACATGGCTCTTCCACATCGAGAAGTCGTCAGACTGATTCGCCGAGCTGCAAGGTGCGGTTACTTCGGCACGGGCACAGTCCACGGACTGGATGCGCCGCCGTTTTGGGCCATCCATTTGATCGCGGTGATGCTCGGAATGAAGCAGTACAAACCACCTTTCGTGGTCACGAAGCTTGAAAGGCCGTCCGCGACAACCGGTTTGCTCGACTCCCAGTAAGTGAAGGTACTCCCGTCGGGTACGTTGCCCAGAAGAGGATCAATCCCGGCCTGGGCAGCCAGTCCCGGGAACGTCGCGCTGTTGACCCACTGAGACATGAGGAACTCGAACTGATTGGAGAGCATTACACACATGAAGTGACCGGCCAGCCCGCGCGTCTGGCCATCATCGACGCCTGTGTAGTGAGGGCCATACGCATCGGCTCTGCGTATGATCCTGTGGTCCACCTTGTCGCCTACCGGGACGACCAGCGGGCCTCCCCGCGAGTTCGTGCGTCTGGTGTGCGACGAATACGGACAGGGCTGGCCGACGTTGTCGGTGCCATAGTCGAAATCCATCATCTCGTCGTCGGGCAATCTGGGGCCGGGCGCGTCCGGGCGAAGGACCACCGGATTACCGTTACGCCATCTTCCGCACAGCTTGCTTGCGAGAAACTCCTGCGCAGCTTCGTCCCTGCCGTCAGCGCTTAGATAGGCTTCAAACGCCTGAACGTTCTGCTCGAGGATGCGAAAAGCGCTGAAGGTTCCGTTCTGTCCAAACTGCAAAGGAGCGGGCAGGTTGTAGCTAGTCATCTCGCCATCGCGGGTGACGAACTGCCATGCCGCAACATACGGAAGCTGGTTGGGACGCAATGGGGGCAAGTCTACCGCATCGATGATGGGATTGGAGATCCCGTCCGTGTAGCCGAAGTGAATCAAACGATACGTCTCTCCGGTCGCGGGATCCACGAATATCAAAGGGTCAACATCCCACTCCAGGACGTCATTGCCGGGCGCGCCAACCGGTGGGATGACTGGCGCAAACATAGTCCGGAGTTGCGCCGCGTACAATTCACGATCTTCGGCGGTATTCGTATACAACGACAGAAGCACGTGGGCCAAATCCGCGTTCGCTGTGTTGAGCTTGGTCACCCAGTTCGCGGGGTCGTTGGGTCCAGTGTCGCCTACTGTCTTGGCGGCTGCGACTGCGCCGTTGAGAAATGAACTGAAGTTCCCGGGATTGATGCTCACACTCGTTGGAAGCTTTAACGCTTCGAGCCCTCGCGCGGTCAGTCCTATATTGAGCGCATACTCGGGCTTCGTGCCGCCGGGCCATCGCTCCGCGCTAGTGACCGACAGCGCGCCCGAACCCGAGGTCAGGGCATCGAGGAAGTCCAACGCGGCCCCGACCTGGCCGATAGTGAGGACGAAGTGACGGCTCTTTGGCATGTTGTACCCGTGCACGATGAATCCCTGAATGTCAGGGAGATCCTCCGGGTGAAGCTTGAGCGGATCGGCGGGAGTCGTATCAAAGCTGGGTTGGGACATGGCATCTCCTCGTTCTGTGATGAGTCTGTTTACAAGATCAACACGAGCGCTTCGAGCCCGCTGCGGGTTCGGTTGGACGTTCCCGCAGCGTGCTCCCTGTGAACCGCAGCCGCCACAGCGTTCTTTTCAGAACGCGGCGCTATGGCTGACGATACTTTCTCAGATGTGGTTTAGGGGTGCAGGATGTTCTGCACGGTCAGACCGGGATACGCGCTGTACCACTGGCCCCATGAGTTGGCCGGATTGGTTTGGTCGTACTTTTGAACAAACGCGGCAAACGCGGCTGCATTCTTGGTCACCGGGATCAGCCCGGGCGCGGCTGGATCGTCAACCATTGCCAGAAAGCTGTTGAAGAACGCTGCGACCGAAGGCTGGTCGACAAAAGCCTGAATGTACGCGGCGAAGTCGTTGTCGTAGGTAGTGATCACCGCGGCAAGGTTCGAAGGGACGCCCGAGGTGTTGTTCGCCGCAAAAACAAAGATGCGGGCGAAATGCACAGTTCCTACGGCGTCGAGACCTGAGCCGTCGATTGGAGTGTCGATTAGCTGCTGTCGCAACGCATCTACGGCGGCAGCCTTTATGGGAATCAACGCGGTCAACGCATTTTGGACAGGTGTAGTAGCCATGATTTTCTCCTCTTTCCAAGATTGTTAGTAAGGCTTGTTTCACGCCCCGAAGACCTTTTCGTTCCGCTGGAGACACATCGAAACAAATAGTGTGTTCAGGTGCGAGTGGGCACAATATCACATTCAGGGCGATTTCAAAGTGTGAATGTGGATACTTTCGGATTGAGGCGTCTTGAAGGCGGCAGCGATCACTCGACTGCGAGCTATAGTTCGGCATCAGCGCGCCGATCACCGTAGCACTGCGGGAACGCGAGCGCTCAAAGGGCCCCGAAGCGCGTCGGCCGGAAGCGCCAGATTTCAGCCGCGGCGGCAGTCTGGTCTCGGCCGCCGCCGACCGCTGCAGATCTTTGTTTAGACCATTGAGACGTTAGGTTTCCTCAAGCTTGAGCCTGACTACTTTCACACGGCTTCACCCCGGAATAATCTTGTGCACCTCGCTTATCTCAGGCGTTCCAGGGTCAATACTCAACTCTTGTAAAATCGGCGTCAGTTTCTGCCCAAACTCATCGAATGACTCGGATGACTCCCAGACATCAAAGACTCGAACGTCATCCTTGCTTCCATAACAGACATGGTAGAGCCTTCCTTTTGGAGCACCTGCCCCCGCCTGTTCCAGCCGCCTTATGCACTCGTCATACTTAGCAGCACTCATCGATTTAGGTGTGAACCTCACGGTTATTGCCATACAGTCTCCTTTCTCAGGCAGCAAGGATAAGAGAGAGGAGCAGCGTTGTCCAGATTGTGTGTATCAAATTTGCGAGAGTTGAGGGCGACCAACTTTGTAGAGACAAGAAAAAGGGTTGAGATCGGAGCAGTGGGAACCAGCCTGATGCTGGCGGTCCTGCGACGGCGCATCAGCCCGCCGCGAAGCGCGACCGGAGCGGCGTCGGCGGCAAGCGATGTTGAGTGCTCAATCCAACGTGAATTCTTGATAACGCTCGGGTGCGTATCGAGTGGCTAGCAAACCGGTTGCTTCCTCGACTTTGATCTCCTGCACCAGCACGCCTTCCTGCCCGTAGGGTGAGTACGCCTGGCACTGGCCTGACGGGGCGATGAGACTTGTCGCCGATTCCTGGAAGCGCAGTGCATAGTTGACACTGGCAAAGTAGATCGTGTTCTCCATGCTGCGCATCATCATCGCCTTCTCGTAATAAGGCCCGCTGGCCGCGCCCCACTGCGTCAGACGGACACCTTCTTGATCACTCCCCGTGTGGTGGGGATGAAAGACGATTTTGGCGCCCCGCACCGCCGCCCATCGCACCGTCTCGGGATAGCGCCAGCCCTCATGGCAAATCACTACTCCAAACTTGATCCCCTTAATCTCGAAGAGTCGCCGGGTAGTTCCGGGCACATAGAACTGATCTTCGGTCGGATCTAGTTGGTTCTTGGTTTGGTAACCCTGAAGCTGGCCCCGGGCGTCAATGACAAAGGCGGCAATTTGCCGGCCCCCCGTCGTGGCCGTCGTCATGAGCCTTTCCATCCCGAGGATGGTGGCCACTCGATACGTTCGCGCCCACTCGGCCACGGCTTGGAGCGCCCGTTCCTGCTGCGTCTGATCAAAGAGCGGTACTTCAAAATCCTGCCCGCGCAGACCCGGGAGATAAGCTTCCGGGAAACACACGATCTCCGCGCCTTGAGCCGAAGCTTCAGATATGAGCCGCTTGATGTTGTCTAAGCCGTCATCAATGCTTGAGGCGATACACGGCGACGCCAGCGCAATGATCATGATGACCTCCGATGAGCATGGAATCGACTAAGATTTGTGCGCCCAACGTAATGCACAATGACGCGCTGTTCAACGACGCGTAGGTGCATGCGAGGACCCCTCATTGGCCGACTAGCTTTGCGACTACAGCCTCGGCAAAGTCGCTGATTGCTTCGCGGTAGCCTTTATCAGACGAGTTTCGATGGCGAAGCTTGTCCCAGGGAACCTCCTCATGCCTTTTGATGAGGGCAAGCATCGCCTCTTGCTCCTCGGTTTGGGCATGTGCGAGCTCAGTTCTCTCCCAGCGTAGCGGGACGATCGGACGATCCACGGCGCGTTGTTTGCCGTAGGCGAGGTATAGATTCAGTTCCTTTCGGCACCAGTCACTCGTAAGCCAAAGTGGACACAGCAACAGCACGAATGCATTGGCGATCTTTAGTTCCTCTTCTAGGACTTCGTTCCATGGATCGCCGCCGGCAAGGCCGGACCGATCTTGAAACACGACAAGGTTGCGATCGCCGGTCTTGATCTTGAGTTCGCGATCCAAGTGGGCACGAATGTCAGACACGGCGCCCCGTTCGTCTGCGATTCGCGGGTAG
Source organism: Candidatus Onstottus arcticum (assembly GCA_038040485.1). Lineage (GTDB taxonomy): Bacteria > Acidobacteriota > Blastocatellia > UBA7656 > UBA7656 > Onstottus_B > Onstottus_B arcticum. The sequence continues at coordinate 169,834 of JBBPIE010000005.1, read as the reverse complement.
CTAATAAATACGTGGTAGCTCACACGTCCTCCCTGGTTCTCGATCGACGTATCCCGCTGGCGCACTTCCCGCTTCACAGCGCAAGGGTGCCTCCTACCGTCCAACATCCTGTTCGCATTCCGCGCGCTCGCTGCAAGATACTCCGGATACGGAAAGCGGCTACGGTGGACGTTAGGCCGGAAGCGCGCGCTTAGACGCCTCCTGCTTGGTTCGCCTTCGCCTGCTCTGCAACAGCTAAGCTATTTCGCTTGCTGCGCTTTCTGCATCTGTGCCACTGCTGCTTCGAGCTTCGCGAGCCGGGCAGCCACCTCCTCGCGCGCCAGCCCGCCCGTCGCGTACTCGACGATACGAACGCCTTGCCCAGGGCGCATAGGGGCGATGACCCTAGTGGAGTCTTTCGCCATAACGTGCACGCCCCGCTTCACAACTGTCACCATCCCGTCGCCTTCGACTCGTACGTCGTAGACGCCGAGCGGAAGTGTAAAGTTAGGCGGCAGACCTGAGACCTCCACCTCGTCCTGCTTGACTACGGCGCCGTCGGTCAGCACAGAGATCATGACCACGCCCTTCAGCCCCTTGGCTGAGGCGGCTGTTGGGTCTGGTTGGACGGCAACTTGGAGGTTGCCACTAACCTGCTCGGCCAAAGCAGCGTGAGACACACGAACATGGGCCATCGGTGCTAGCGCCAGGAGCAGGCCACATATGGAGATGCCTCCGAAGATCTTAGCTTTTGTCTGCATAACGTCCTCCTTCAGTTGATCAGTAAGTTCCGATCATGCCACACCCGATAAGACCTAATGGTTTTACCAGCCGCAACGCCAGCCAGCAACGGGCGCGCAGGCGATCGGCTTTTGTAGGCCCGCTGATTTATGAGCTTTCCATCCCGAGGATAGAGGCCACCTTATTCGTTCGCGCCGAATGTGAGAATAGATTCTGCTAAAAAGATGGTTTGAGCGCCCAACACTCACCTGAAGAAGTCGGAGCCTTTGATGAGCTTGAGATTGCAGTAGCGTTGAATCGCTTTGAAGTCATCCCAGTTGTCAGTCACGACAGTTGCTTCCCAGCGGCGGGCGCTAGCTGCGAGGAGTGCATCGAAGGCCATCCTCTGGGCGGCGCCAGGCTTTAATCGGGGCGCCTTCCCGCCGGCCTTTCTGCGACGGTCTTGCGTCAACCAGTAAAGCACTTTGCCGGCTAACAGCCAATCATCAAAATCGGGAACAATCAGAGAATTGTCTTTTCGATAGTCGTTAGCGAGGCTCACATAATACTTGCGTCTGGAGTCATCCTTTGCGCCGGCTACCAATTCCAATAGCACTACTGACGAAAAAAGAAAGTTGTCGGGGAGATCCGACAACTTTCGTGAAATGATAACCGAAGTGTCGCAAGTGTAATATCGCATCACGAGGCTTTGCGGCGATGATGATCTTCATAGGCCATCTGGAAAGCGCGCAACGTGCGAGCTTTTCTAGCGGCTAGCCTCTTCTCTCTTTTTTCCTTTGATTCGGGATTGATGCGTACTTGCCCAGGCTGAAACTCTTTGCCGTATGCAGTATCGGCGAGCAAATCCTTCTGGTCACCAGCCAGAGTAACGGCCAGCCTTCCCGATCCATTAGCTTTCGTTCGTGCTTGGCGCGTCTTGCTAGTTGTTTTATTAGCATCTCTCTTCATTAGTTGGACCTCGCCGGAATGACTCACCGCCAGATTAACACTTGCTGACCACTAGTTTCAATTTAGCGGCTTCTCGCGGGTGCGCTTCAGATTTTCGCGCATACCCACCTCGTCAGAGGTGGGTCTTGATGTTGCTGCCTACTACAACGAAGCGCGTCTAACGCTGCATACCCACTTCGTGAGAAGTGGGTACGTGATGTTGCGGCGGCCTATATCTGGCACGACACGGTCCAACACGCACAATGCAGGCTACAACATCACCGACCCACTTCTCACGAAGTGGGTATGCGCAAAAACGCGAGACGTTGACGCACATCTGATTGTTGTAGGCCGCAGCATCACCGACCCACCTCTCACGAGGTTGGTATGCGCGAAATCATGACGCGCGCCCTCACTCGCCCAACTATGAACCGTCGGGTTGCTCGGGGCATGTCTTTGGCTGCAATGGACTTCGGTCAGGCGCAGTGCCTGGTTCGGCATTTGGAGCGGCATCGAAAGTTGGTGTTTACTCGACCGCGCGCGCCATTTCTCCGGCTTGCGCTTCGGGGCTCACGAAGGGGCCTGCGACGAGTCCCTTGAGATTCTAGGAGACTGAGCAGCGACCAGCTCGAAATGTCAAACAACGTCGAGCCCCCTTCCCGACGGCTCTACCTTCACGATGCTCGAATCGAGACCATCAATGACCCTCGCTCGGTTTTGGGCGGCGCACCATAACAGTCGTTCTCAAAGCCTAGAATAGCAACTAGCCTCCGCTGATGCTCCCTCGACTGATGGTTGCTCTTCGTGAACAGTGGCGTAGCGCCTACTTTTTCTTGATCGCTTCCCAATTGCCTTGCAATTGGCCTGCGAAATCAAAATGGCCGACAAGTTTGCCATCCTTCAGAGCGCCAGTGAGCGTGATCCGGCCACTGGGAGTATCGAGTGCAAGACTCAGCTTTTGGGCCGTCCAGGCGCCCTTGACTATCGGATTCGTTCCTTGGATGGTTGATGTCTCGCCTGTTACTTCGTCGCCCTTCACCCTAAGCCTGAGGGTGAAGGCGATTGGCGTTCCCTGAGCATCCGCCGTTGCGTTCCATTCGCCCGAGATCGGATCAATCACAGATGAGAGTGCCGCTCCCGATCGCTCTAGCTCCAGAGTCCCGGACTCCCCGGTCAAGGTCCATTGGCCGATGATCAATCGGTCCGTAGCGTGAGCGGTAACCGTTCCTTCGTTTCCTCCAACATCGAATTTGAGCCTTACTTGGCCAGCCGCGTAAGTGCCGCTGATGATGGGCGCCGGGCCTTGTGGCGTGTTGATCGACCCTGAGAGTTTTCCGTTGTCGTTCTTGATTTCGACGGTGACCGATACATACGCATCCTTCATATGCCCTTCACCGAACTTGAAGATTCCTTTATAGCTGCCCGCAGGGTTGTTCGCGGCGCCACTGGGCTCGGGGGAGCCCTTGCTCCAAGGTCGCGGCAGCAGTTGTGCGGTTTTGGGCACACTACCGGTACCTTGTGCAGGAGATGCCAACCACGTCCAGGCACCTTCGACGGCGCCTTCCGAGGGCTCTATTAGATCCCAGATATTTGACTCGAAACCTCCCGAGTTTCCCGACTCCCATTTAGTCACAAGTGAGGTTATAAGTGACGCAGGCACAGCAAAATTTAGGTTTTGCCCTTCTGTCACCGACCCGACCGCGATACCGACGACTTGACCGCGTGAATTAACGACCGGGCCGCCGCTAGAGCCATGAGAAATGGGTGCAGTAATCTGCAGCAACGGTTTCCCGTTGAGTACTCGGAGCGCTGATGAAACGATTCCAGGAGACATCGTGCCTGATAATCCTTCCGGGTTTCCGAAGGCGTACACTGTTTCACCTATTACCGCGTTGCCCTGGGCCAGTGGCAACATCGAAATTCCCGCTCGCTTCGCTTCGAGGACTCCAAGTAACGCGAGATCAGTGCGTTCATCAACTGCAAGCACGGCGGTTATGCGAAATTTCTTGCTCCCTTTGAGCCTGCCGTCTACGACCTTTATCGTTCCCTTCTCCATGTTCTTAATCACGTGGTAGTTGGTTACAACGATTCCTGGAAGTATCAGGAAGCCGCTAGCCTGCGATGCTTCGTCAGCGTTTGCACATTCGATCATCACAACGGCAGGGAGTGTTCGCCGAGCGATTTCCGTTGCGGCAAGGGTCGTAGGCGCTTGTCTGGCTGTCGTTGTCCCCTGAGCCTTCTGTGCGTAGGCGCCTTCTGTCGGCAGTATCGAGGGCAACCCTAGAGTCAGGATCATAAACAGGACGCGGCAAGGTCGTTCTGCATTCATAGGCCTTTGTCTCCCGGAAGTATTCGCTAGGGAATGCTTGTGCGTTCTACGCTTCCCCTACGGCGCTGAATTCTCACGGCTGAGAGTTTCTCGTTTTGGAGGCAGGAAGAATGTCTTGATGTTATGCCGGTTAGAGTGTGGTTTCAATCCTAATCTGATTCCTTTGATTCACGACGCCCCAAAGCTCCTGCCTAAGTGTTAGGCGTCTGGCGTCAACAATCTCAAAACCACTTTCGCAATAATGCTTGACCGGTTTCAGTTATAGCAAACCGGGCTGTGGCATCTTGTTGATCATCGTACCCCATCTGTCTCTCCTCTTTTGTCATATAGCCCAGTTGAACCATGTGATAGAGCAGGGAAGGGCATTGCAACGACACCGAACTGATTTCTGTCGGCAATTTTCAAGGCATTTAGGCCATATTGAGTCAGAGTCTTTTGTATCAGATGTCGTTTGCGGTTCTCAATCTGCTCGCGGGTCAGCCCTTTCTTCTGATTGTGTTGGGTATGGCAGTTGTGGCAGAGAATAATTGTGTTGTCATAGACATTATTTGAATGATCGCCATCAATATGATGAACTGTGAGTACGTGAGTTCCTCTGATTCCACAAACGGCACAAGCATCATCCGTTTCAGTGTGGAGCCAGTCTTTTCGTTTCATTTCTTCTTCTTGTAGTTCGCTCATAGTCCACTCGCTGACGACCAGCCTCAGCGTGCGTGTGAGCCACTAGCCCAACCTTGATAGTCCCGATTCGCACGCTCCGATTTATCCGAGTGTTGTTAGACCGCGTGCTGGGCATCCAGTTATTTATCTGTTTGCTGCCAACTTCTCAACAGGTAGTTTCTTGCTCTGCTGTAGTCAACTGTCCCTACACTTGAGCGCGAATTGGGAAGTAGCCCATCAAATACCAGCTTTGCTCGACCAGTCTTGCAGCAGCTCTCCCCTATTGATTTCAACATAAGAACGATATTGAGAGTTCTTTCCAAGTTTCCTTGCGCGTAAGTGAGTTGGTCTGCAATTGCTTGTATCAGGCGCGTGTCCGTTGCAAATGGATCTTCACGGACCGCTTGGGAGATTGGGGTCAGCCCTAGTGCTTGTTGAACCTTTGGCAGAGCCTCCGAGACGCCTTGATTAATTGGTATGTACTGTAAGCGGGCTAGTTCGATTGGGCGTTCTTCTAGGGGAATCTCCTCAAGAAGTAGAGGTATACAAGCTTTGCTGAGCTCTGTGGCGCAATGGAGTTCACGAGCGCACCAATCCGAGTGAACAGATCTTGGTGAAATGATATAGAGAAAGAAGTGTTGGCTTATGATGGCCTCTAGAATCTTCGCTGGAAAGTCGTGGCCTCCTTCCAACCGAGCTTCGTCCCACCAAACATCTAAACCCGTTTGAATTAGGCTTTCGGCTAGAGCCTTAGCTACCTCGTGATCAGGACTCCGTGATGAGTGGCTTATAAAAACACTTCCTACCTTCATTGATTAAAGTCTCCACCGCCGATACATTTGCGGCGGCTTGGCGCCAGCGGATAACGCAAGGCGTCAGCGCGCGCGACAGACATTATGAAACACCATACGATCTTCGCTCGTTTTGTTGGGCCGGACCTTCGCTCCATTCCATCACGCTGACGTGATCAGTATCGAGCACCAACATCTCAAGGTTTCCAATGCCGCGGCCACCGACAGAGCGCCAGCCCCTTCGGCAATGACACGCGTCTTTTCCGCCATCAACCGCATCGCCTTCTTCGTCTCGTCCAGGCTAACCACAATGTAGCCGTCCACCAAGCGGTACCAGATAGTCCTCTCGCAATACTTCGCCGGGATGGACCGGCCGCATGCCGTTTTTGATCATCGCAGTTCTCCGTCAGTGGTAGTCATTTATGCCGTTGCCTCGGGCGCCACTGGTTCACCGCGCCGCACTCTGACTCTCACTTCTACACGCGACCCGAGCCGGTTGATGATCGACATGAGGCGATCGACAGTGAACCGCCCGAGGTCGGCATTGCGAATGCGCGAGAAGTCGGCCGCCGCAATCCCGGTGCGGCGGTGTGCTGCGCGCACGCTCAGACCGTCCCGGTCAAGCGCCTTGATGATTTCAGCGGCCAGGATGGCCTTGAACTGTTGGGCATCTGCATTCTCGTGCCCGAGGTCGCGAAAAACATTTCCGCTGCCCCGCACTACTTTCAGCTTTTCGCTCTTCATCGCAACATCTCCTTCAATCTCTTCAAACGGGCCTTGATCAGATCGATATCACGTTGTGGTGTTTTAATGCCCTGCGCCGATTTCTTCTGGAACGCATGGACCACCCATATGTCCTTGGCGATCTGCACCGCGTAGACCACGCGGTACGCATCACCCCGAAACGGCAGGGCAATCTCGAACACGCCCGTTCCCATGCCGTGCATGGGCTTCGCAATGTCGGCCTTGCCGCCCTCTGCTGTGATCGTCAAAGCGGCAAGACAGATCGCCTTGGCCCCTTCCGGAAACGTCTCGAATTCCTTCCGTGCGGCTCTGATCCATGAAACGGGCCGTGTTTTTCGGGTCATTCTGGGAGTCCGCTACTTCATTCCAATGGGACAGTCAGGTTGTCATATGTGACAACACTTGTCAAAGCCCGCCGGACAGCCCCTAATTCTCTCGCGCGTCCCGTGAGACAAAATCGGCGTAGCGCAGGCGGTTGTTATAACTTCACCTTCAAGCAATACCTTGATGCGTCACGTCGAAAGAGTCTGCACGATCCAGGTCATCGTGACTGGAACATTAGATGAAGATCATTTGAATGACCTACGAGCCGATAATCTTGCAGAATTTCTTCAGATCCACATTGCCCCCGGAGACGATCGCGACGATCGGCCCCTGGCCGGCTTTTCCCGTCAATGCCGCCGCCACCGACAAAGCGCCGGCCCCTTCTGCAATCACACGCGTCTTTTCCGCCATCAGTCGCATCGCCTTCTTCGTCTCGTCCAGGCTAACCACGATGTAACCATCCACCACCGGCTTCATCCGCTCCCACATGCGCGGGAAGAGACTCTGACCGCCGGCGCCATCCACAAACGACGGCTTCCAGTCCGCGAACACTTGCGGAGATCCCATGGCAAACGAGAGCGCGGCCGGCGCGGCCGTCTCTGGTTCAGCGCCCCACACCTTGATCGCCGGGTTGAGCGCTTTGAGCGCGCTGCCGACGCCGGTGATGAGCCCGCCGCCCCCAATGGCGGCAATGACGGCCGCGGTGTCGGGTGCGTCTTCAAATATCTCAAGACCCATCGTCGCATGACCGGCAATGAAGTTATGATCGTCGAACGGGTGCACGAACGTCCCTTCGACTCCGGGAAATGAACGGTCCTCGAGAGCCTTCCACGCAACATCCCATGGGACGGGGATGAGCGTTGCGCCGAGCGCCCGCATCCGTTGGATCTTCGATTCCGGCGCCGTCTCGATCACCACAACCGAGCATGGCACTCCCGCCTGGCGTGCCGCATAAGCGACGCCTTGTCCCGCGTTTCCCGCGCTGATCGTCCACACGCCGCGCTTGCGTTCGGACTCGGACAGCAGCGCCACCGCGTTGGCGGCGCCCCGCAACTTGTAGGCGTTGATCGGCTGCAAATTCTCCAGCTTGAGTCGGATGTCGGGGAAGTCCGGCCCCAGTTCAAGGCGGACCAAAGGCGTGCGCACGATGGTCCCGGCTATTCGCTTACGCGCTTCCCGTACCTCGGCTAAATCTATCGGGCGCACAGCTTCGAGTTCTATGGGCATTGTTAGTTTCTTCCACGGAATGAATTCTCCTCGGTTCGTTGGGAACGAGGCGAGATGCAACAGATCATCATTTCAATCAGCGAAGCAGAGAATAGGCGGTTCGGGCGTTCGGGTCAATGTCGGCTTCTGGACAATCACGAGTGGCATCGGAAGTTGCCGTGCCTCGGCGGCGCACGATTTTTCCGGCTACCGCTCCGCGGCTCACGAAGGGGTTAGGGTCGAGTCTCTTGAGATTCGCTGCGACCGAGCCGCGACGGGGTTCGAAATGTCAACAAACTCAAGCGTGATCCCTCCCAACGGCTCTACAAAGCCTGAACTGCCCTCATTACTCCATAGCGGCTGAACGCTCTGCCTCTTTGTACCTTATTACCCAACAGGTTTTATGGTAAGTTATTACCTTCCTAATCCCTTTTGTTTCCTCTTAAAACACTGCTTATGAAATGAGTAAAATCACGCGTCGCGAACTGTTGCGTCTTACCAGTACGGTGATCGTTGGAAACGCCCTGGTTGGCTGTAGCAATGCACCAGGGAATCATCCGATTGTCATGAATTCGGATAAGCCGATTATTACACTGCAAGGGCGAACCTTGCCCTCGGATGCCGCGCCGCTGGAAAAACAGATCTTGTATGACAAGGCCTCTGAGCCGCGACATCTCGACATTTCACGCGATATTTATGGCGCGGGCGTTGCGATAGGCTGGGGCGGTGAACCGCTTTTGAGGCGCGATGCAAATCAAAATCTTGTCCCGGCAATGGCTGAATCTTATAAAGCAGGCGAGAAGGCGGAATATTGGGATTTTGTCATACGCAAAGATGCGCGTTGGAGTGACGGCGTGCCGATTACGGCGGACGATTGGGTTTTTACTTTTCGCCATCTGGCTTCACCCAATCTTGATAATCCCTGGACGTGGTTTTTTTACGACATCAAAGGCATTCAAGCGTTAAAAGAGGGCAACGGGCGCCCGGAAGATGTCGGAGTTGAGGCGTTAGATGACAGAACCATCCGTATTTATGGCGAAGACGGCGCGATTCCGCATCTGCCATCTCTGCTTGCATATCAAGCGGCAGTTCCCACACCGAAACACAAGGCGGAAAACAATCCCGAACACTGGGCAGATACTGCGGAAGGTTTTGTCTCGTCAGGTCCGATGCGGCTTTTGAGTTGGGAACACAATCAGCGACTTGAGTGGGATACCAATCCATTTTACAACGGACCGCATAAACCCGGAATTCAGCGCTTAATTCAAATAGTCGGAGCGCCTACGCTTGGTTGGTTTATTTCCTGGCTCAATAGGGAGATTGATTGCATCGGCGATCTGCAACCGCAGGAACTCGCGCAAGTGCGTAAAGACATAGAATTAGAGAAGTATCTGCATTCGTTCAACAATTTTCAGACCGAGTATCTATCGCTTGATTGTCTGCGCCCGCCGTTTGATAACTTAGAACTCAGACAAGCACTTTCGCACGCGATTGACCGCGAACCGTTTTGCAACAAAGTAATGCTGGGAACGCGCATTCCCGCTTTCTCGATGTTGCCGCCCGATTTTCCCGCTCATAATTCTGAATTAAAATCGGTGCAGGATTTTAGTATCGAAAAAGCGAAAGCACTTTTAGCAGAAGCTGGCTACCCGAATGGCAAAGACGCGAGCGGAAAGCAGCTTGTATTGGAAATGTTTTCCAACGGGCGAGAAGTTGCGCTGGAATATGTCAAAGACCAGTGGGAACGTTATCTCGACATCAACGTTAATCTGCGAATCGTGGAAAAAGGCTATTGGGCAGCGCAGCGGGCGCAACACGCAATGCCGCTTTATAGCGGACAGTATGAGTATGATTTCCTCGACCCGGCCAATATGCTGACGCGGCTTTGGCGGAGCACGAGCGAGCAAGGTTCACCACGCCACGCCTGGCGAAATGCAAACTTTGATGAGTTGGTTGCGCAAGCGGGGCGCGAAATTAATGATCAAAATCGCATAAATCTTTACCAACATGCAGAGCGTATTTTGGTGGAAGATGTCGGCGGGATATTCTTAACTCATATGGTGACGCATCAGGTTTGGTATCCATACTTGACGGGATTCGAACCGGACAAAAACGGCAATGTGGTTTTCCGCTATTTAGATATTTCGCGTTTTCAGATGTATATCCGCAACGATGTTGACCAATGGCGCGGTTAGGCGCGGTTAAGAAAGTAAAAGGCAAAAGTAAAAAGCAAGAAATTGTTCCACCTTTTAGCCTTTCACGTGTTACTTGAATTCTTATGTCTAAACCTTTGCTCGAAGTCGAGAATCTTCAAACACAATTCAAACTAGAAGGAGCCATAATCCGAGCTGTCAACGGCGTGTCTTTTTCAATTGATGAAGGCGAGGTTTTGGGTATCGTCGGCGAATCAGGTTGTGGCAAAAGCGTTACCGCACTTTCGATTATGCGGCTTATCGAACCGGCCGGCGAAGTTACAAACGGGAGGGTAGTCTTTCACGACGAAGATGAAGAAATAGATCTATTGACGCTTTCCGGCAAAAAACTCGAAAAAATCCTGGGAACCCGAATCTCAATGATCTTTCAAGACCTGATGACCTCTCTCAATCCGGTTTTGTCGATCGGCTATCAGATAATGGAAGTTCTGCGCGTTCATCGCGGTCTATCTAAGGGTGAAGCGCGAGAACACGCGATTTGTCTTTTGCAGCGCGTAGGAATTTCAAATGCACATCAGCGCATGAACGATTATCCACATGAATTTTCTGGCGGAATGCGCCAGCGCGTGATGATCGCGATGGCGGTTGCCTGTAAACCAAAATTGTTGATTGCAGATGAACCCACGACCGCGCTTGACGTTACTATCCAGGCGCAAATTCTAGATCTCCTGCGCGAATTCAAGAATGAGTTTGGAATGTCAATCATTATCATCACACACGACCTCGGTGTTGTTGCGCAATTAGCTGACCACGTCGCCGTGATGTATGCAGGAAGAATTATCGAAAACGCTCCGGTTGAAGCGATTTTCAATAATCCGCAGCATCCTTACACACAAGCTCTTGTTGCTTCGATTCCGCGTCTTGGCGAACAACCCGACAGACTTCTAACAATCGAGGGCGCTCCGCCGCGTCTGTTTGATGAGTCAATCGGTTGTGCGTTTGCGCCGCGTTGTCCCTGCAAAATCTCGCGTTGTGTCGAGAACCGTCCAACTTTAGTTAGTCTTTACGACACCCATCGGGCAGCCTGCTGGATTGCACAGGAAGGAGCGGTTCTCAATGCCTGAACCGCTTCTTGAAACAATCCAACTGACCAAAAGTTTTAACATCCGTCACAACTTTTTCAGCGCAATGAAGAGAAAAAATATCGCGGTTGACCGCGTGAATTTGTCACTTGCAAAAGGAGAGACTCTAGGTTTAGTCGGTGAATCGGGCTGCGGGAAATCAGTACTTGCATTAACAATTATGCGGCTTTATGAGCCAAACGGCGGGCGGATTCTCTTTGCTGGGAAAGAGATTACGAATTTGGAAGAGCAAGCATTGAAATCTGTCAGAAGACAAATGCAGATGGTCTTCCAAGATCCGCTTGCCTCGCTCGATTCGCGTTTAACGGTTGAACAAATCATTAGTGAACCGCTTGAAATCCACAACATCGGAGCAAAACCTGAAAGGGCAAGAAAAGTTGCGCGACTGCTTGAGCGCGTCGGTTTATCAGCCCACGATAGGTATCGTTTTCCGGGGGAATTTTCCGGTGGTCAGCAACAACGCATCGGCATTGCGCGGGCGCTCGCGCTTCGACCAAGGCTTTTAATTTGTGATGAACCCGTTTCGGCTCTGGACGTTTCCGTTCAAGCGCAAATATTGAATCTTTTGCGCGATTTGCAAGACGAATTTGCTCTTTCGTATCTTTTTATCTCGCACAATATCGCAGTGACCGCATTTATGAGCCGACACATCGCCGTGATGTATTTGGGGCGTTTGGTTGAAATAGGTGATAGCCGGCAGATTACCTCCGCACCGCAACACCCTTATACCCAGGCATTGCTCGCCGCAATTCCAGAACCTAACCCATCGCAGCGTAATAAAGATTTGGCAGTCAAAGGCGGCATAGAAGAAATCACAGAGCGCCCGACAGGTTGCGTGTTTCGTCATCGTTGCCCGATTGCACAGGAGATTTGCGCAAACGAAGAACCGCAACTACTTTCGATTGACGGAAGCCATGAAGTTGCCTGTCATTTTGCCTGGAAAAGAGAATTGAACCCACAGATAACGCGGAGTTACATACAGATAAAGTCCTGATGTTGTTACAGTCTATCTTGTCTATCTTATTTTCGTTTTCCTCTGTGTTGCTGGTCGTGAGAATTGATTATGTTGCGCTACATGCTTTCACGAATAGCCGGACTTGTCGGCGTTTTGTTCATCGTTTCGGTCATCACTTTCGGGTTGATGCATTCCGTTCCGGGTGGACCGTTTGATGCCCGCGCACTCGAGAAACAGCAGATGGTGCCCGCAAATATCAAACGCCAACTAAACGAAAAATATGGATTGAATGCGCCGGTTTGGAAGCAATATACGCTCTTTGTTCGCAATGCCGTTCTTCTTGATTTCGGTTACTCAATGGCTTATCCAAATCGAACTGTCGTCGGGATTCTTGAAGAACAATGGTCGTATTCGCTTCAGCTTGGATTTTTGACGCTTCTTTTTTCAACTGCTGTCGGTGTCGGGCTCGGCATTGCCGCGGCGGTTAAACCAAATTCAATTTTCGATTACTTAGGCACAGGCGTTTCGATCCTCTGCCTTGTCATGCCGAGTTTCGTTTTCGCTATCCTTTTGCAAGTGGTCTTTTCGGTCTGGCTTGGTTGGCTGCCGACTGGCGGTTGGAGTAGCCCGCGAGATTTTATTATGCCTGTCCTGGCAAACTCTCTGGCGCCAATCTTAGTTTTGCAACGTTACACGCGGGCAAGTATGCGCGATACGATGAAAGCAAATTATGTCCGCACCGCTCGCGCCAAAGGCTTGAGCAAAAATCGAATCATGTTCATCCACGTTTTCAAAAACGCGCTCACGCCTCTCTTAACCGTCGGCGGACCGCTCGCAGCAGGCTTGATTGTCGGCTCGTTTTTCGTAGAGAGCATCTTTCGCATTCCGGGCATTGGGTTTTATTTCGTGACAGCAATTGGCAGCCGTGACTACCCTATGATTATGGCGACTACACTCGTTTGGACATTGATTATCAGCCTTGCATATCTGATTACGGATTTGCTCTACGCGCTGGTTGACCCGCGTGTAACTTTGGTCGGGGAAGACTAAAATGGCGATGAATGCGGCAGCCATGGAAAGAATTTCAACCAAGCCTAGAGCCATAAGCTTGCGGCTTTTCTGGCGGCGTTTTTGCCGCAACAAACTCGCTCTTATCGCCTTCTGGTTTATCATTGTTGAAGTAATCGTCGCCGTCGCCGCGCCGTATATTGCGCCTTACGATCCCTACAAAGGCGATTTTCTGGCGACCTGGCAAACGCCAAATCGCTTGCACTGGCTCGGCACTGACGATTTGGGGCGCGACGTTCTTTCGCGTCTTCTCTACGGCGCACGAATATCAATCAGCGTCGGCATTCTCAGTCAAGTGGCGATCGCGGTTGTCGGCGTTCCGATAGGCGCACTATCGGGCTTAAAAGGCGGCTGGCTCGATTACGTCATAATGCGAGTCATTGATGTACTCTCATCTCTTCCGGCCATTCTTTTTTACATTCTCTTAATGATCGCGCTCGGTGCAGGCTTCTGGAATTTGATTCTCGCAATGACCTTAACTGGTTGGATTGGAATTGCGCGTCTGGTGCGCGGCCAGGTTCTTTCACTCAAGAAAACTGATTTCATTCGCGCCTCCCGCGCAATGGGCGGTGGCACTGGATACATAATCAAAAAGCATATTCTAAGCAATGTGATGACTCCGGTTATCGTTTCAATTGCGATTGGTATTCCGGGCGCGATGTTTGCGGAAGCCGGACTAAGTTTTTTAGGTTTAGGAATTCCTGCGCCGCGAGCCTCCTGGGGACAAATGATTGGAATTTATCAAGCCTATATCCGCACAGCCTGGCATCTGACGGTTTTCCCTTCAATCGTTCTTGCGCTGACGATGCTGGCGTGGTTTTTGTTTGCCGACGGCATCCGCGATGCACTTGATACAAACACCAATTTCTCAATCGTTGATTAAATAGAAGTCGTCTTTCACCAGTGGGGAGATGACGGATTAACAAGGGAGGGGCTTGTACTTCTCATCTATACGAACTACAAGCATCGGATTGAAGGTCTAAAAGGGGCGCAGTTATTCCGCGCTAGTTCTACACCCGCCAGCATCTCGGCATTGTTAGACCGTGTGCCCGGCGGCCGGCTCACCGGAGGCGCCGCTCCAGTTTCGTTCCACGTATCAACCTTGCATCTTGGGGTTTCCTCACTAAGTTTCAATTTAGCGGCTTCTCGCGGGTGCGCATCAGATTTTCGCGCATATCCACCTCGTGACGAGGTGGGTCTTGATGTTGCTGCCTACTACACCGAAGCGCGTCTGACGCTGCATACCCACTTCGTGAGAAGTGGGTACGTGATGTTGCGGCCTATATATTTGGCACGACACGGTCCAACGCGCACAATGCAGGCTACAACATCACCGACCCACTTCTCACGAAGTGGGTATGTGCAAAAACGCGAGACGTTGACGCACATCTGATTGTTGTAGGCTGCAGCATCACCGACCCACCTCTCACGAGGTTGGTATGCGCGAAAACCTGACCTGCACCCGCTTCTCGCTTTGATCGTCACTCGCCAGGTTATGGGCCGTTTGACCACTCGGGGCACTTCCTTGGCTGCAATGGGGCTCCGGTCAGGTGCAGGGCCTGGTTCGGCATTTGGAGCGGCATCGAAAGTTGGTGTGCCTCGGCCGCGCGCGCCATTTCTCCGGCTGCCGCTCCGCGGCTCGCGAAGGGGTTAGGGTCGAGTCTCGTGAGCCGCCGCAAGCTCATTCCTTCCTCACTGCCCGAACCCTCGCTCAGTGCTTGCGTCCGATTGCGAACAGGCTCGCCGATGAGCGCACGTACATCACTCCATCCGACAAGGCCGGGGTAGCCATCAGCATCTCTCCCATCGAGTTCGTTGCGATGTGAGCGAATTTCTGACCGGCTGCGATGACCAGCATCTCCCCGTCTTCGTTCGAGAGGTAGAGCTTGCCGTCAGATGCTACCGGCGATGCGCTGAAGCCGCTGCCGACCACCGGCAGTCTCTGACGATAGACTTCCTCGCCGCTCCGCAAATTGTACGCGTCGAACAGCCCGTTGTTGGCGAGCACATAAA
Organism: Candidatus Onstottus arcticum; assembly: GCA_038040485.1. Classification (GTDB taxonomy): domain Bacteria; phylum Acidobacteriota; class Blastocatellia; order UBA7656; family UBA7656; genus Onstottus_B; species Onstottus_B arcticum. Next base: position 154,802 of record JBBPIE010000005.1, on the reverse strand, counting down.
GAATGCCGTCGTAGATTAGCGGAGTCGGCATGTAGGACCCGCGACCCGTGCGGCTCCAGGCGATCGCGTCACTATTCGACTTGCCCTCAGGCAACGTAAGTTCCCCGCGAGCGCCCGCCTTCACAACAAAGATCGGACGTTCGGGACCCCGCCCGCTCACGACTGCAAACATGTCGTCGGAGAAGATCGGCGTCGGCGCCGTGATCTTCGAACTGCCCCCGAGCCGCCACAACTCCTTCCCCGTGCGAGGGTCATAACCCCGGATGAAGTTGGACGCGTTCGCGACGAGTACAGGGCCCGCCGATGTCATCGCCACGGTCGGGGTGCCCCACGACGGAATCTCTTCGCGCTCGGTCTTCCACACCGTTTTGCCGGTGTCAGCATCGAGGGCCAAGATGAATGAATCATTCTGGGTGTCGCACTGCAAGATGACGAGATTGTTCCAGATGATCGGCGAACTGGCGGGTCCCCATTCGTACGTCGGAATATCGTATGCGCCCAGGTCGAGCCGCCCCATCTCCACCTTCCAGAGAAAGCGCCCGCTGACATCGTAGGCATAGACACCTTGCGACCCGAACCACGTCACGACTATGCGTCCGTCGGTTGCGGGAGTCGAGTTGGCGTAAGTCGATTTGATGTGGCGCTGCTCGAGAGGTACGCCCTGGTGAGCGACACGCTCCCAGAGGATCTTGCCGGTTCGTTTGTCGAGCGCATAAATCATCCATCGATGCTGCGAGCGATCTTTTGATGCATCGCCGTCGCCATACAGTCCGGGGCGGAAGGTCGCCTTCGGGTCACTGCTGGAAGCGCTTGTTACAAAGACTCGGTTCCCCCAGACGACGGGACTGGAATGAGCGAGCCCGGGAATCGGCGTGCGCCAGAGAATATTCTCGCCCGTCTTGGCGTCCCACCGATCAGGGAGATTCTGCCGCTCCGCTACACCTGAGGCCTGCTGCCCGCGGAAAGAAGGCCAACTCCCCGTCGGTGTGTTCGGGGTATTCGGGCCTGGGCGCGAAGGTGCGCGCGCTCCGGCTGTTCTAACGATGCGCCGCGCGGCCGTGGTCTTCGCCTCCCCTTGAGGCGCCCAGGTGCTTCGGTCGATGATCATTCTTCGCACCGTGCACTCATCCGATATGAGCTCAAAGCCGAGGTGGCTACGGTCCAGGCGAATGCGATATCGTCCGGGTCCGTCACAACCCTTGGGTCCGCCGGTCGTTGACAGCTCGATCTCATCACCCTTGCTTTTCCAGTTGCCTGTCAGTCGGGGCCAGCCGGTGCCCTCAAGCGTGAATGTCCCGCCGCCATCGAAACGCGCGACAAAGACGCCAAACTTCATGGGCTGAGATGGGACTTGCACATCCGTCTGCTGGCTCGCGGCCGCCGGTCTTGAAGCGCTGGTGACCGCCGGCCTTGAGGCGCTGGTGGCCACAATGCCAATTGCGAACAACATCGCGAGCCCGAGTCTTTTGCAATTTGTTTTTCTCATCCGCATCCTTCGCTTAACCGTTTTCTTCTGCAATCCTAGCCTTCATGCTTATACGGTCTTTTCGATTCGTCATCAACCCGCGCGCCAGTAGTGATGCGGTCCGGTAGCAGCAGAGTCTAGCGACCGCGCATCCGGGCAACCCCGCCGCCTGTGCTTCGCCCGTCAGCTGGCGCCACGATTAGCGGCCCCGCAGCTTCTTAACAATAATAAGAAAACAAATTGACCAGGCGCTCGGTCTTGAATATACTCGCGGCCGAAAAGTTTTTCACAGCCCGCTCGGAGGTATTTCCACGCGACCCTATCTCTGTCAGCTTACGCTTGCATTTCTTTTGCTCGCTAAAGTCGCCAGTGCACAACAAGCGGCGCCGTTGCCGCCGTTCAATCAGCCGGTCAGTTGTCCTGACGGCCTCAGCTACATCGTGGAGAGTTGCCAGCCGTGGGGACCTGATGAGAGGTGCGTCTTTCGCAGCGAGCGTAACGGCGAGCTGGTGAACCGCGCCAGCACATGGCGCGCCATGTTGAGCGAGCGCCTGAAAGATTGCAAAGCAGCTTCGCGGCCAGCCGCCGGGACGCAGACCCAGCCAGCGCGGCCAGGGGCTGGTAGCGCGCAGAGTATGAACCCGCCCTACCTCAGCAAGCTGCCGACTGTCGAGCGCGTTATGCGCGACGTGCAGGGCAAGGACCCCATGGACACGGCGGCGCGTCAGGCGGGTGTGTTGTGGCAATTGCGGGAGGTCATCGTCAGCGTCGCGACAAGCCAGCGCCGCAACGAGCTTAACCTTACCCCGGACGAACAACATTTCCGCGGCGAGTACTACGCTGCTTCCACCAGGCTCATGCAGTCGGTCCAGCAGCAGTTGGCGGGGGACAAGACGGGCCGCCTATTCGAGCTGCAAGGATACGCCTATGACCGGAAACTCCTTGACGAGGTGTTGCAAAAGAGCGCGCCCGGTTTTCGCGACGAATACTGGCAGGCGGAGGGGCAGATCGCGGGGCGCATCAAGGCCCGCGAAGAGCGCGACAAGGCCGACCAGCAGAGGGCGCAGGCCGAGATAAAGGAGTGGGAAGCTAAGCAGCAGCCCAAGCCCTGGCAACGCGAGCTGACCCGCTGCATCGCCTCCGGTAGGAGCGAGTCGCAATGCTTTACGGAGGCGCTTGGAAAAGGGGCGGGCGATTTTCTTCCGGGCCTCAAGAAGATACCGCGGCCATCTGGCCTCTACCTGAGCGGCGTCTATACGAGCCAGGGTGGCTTCGCCGTGATGTTCCATTCCGATGGCGCTTGGGTCGGTTGCAAGCAAGTCAAGTGGCTGCCGGCGAGCGCCGCCGTTGAAATCAAGAGCGACCAGATTAACGTCAGGCTCATGTCCGGATCGGGCGCGGGCTGTTTCTTATGCGACACGCAGGCGGGGGCCATTCTTCGTCAACCAAAGCCAGGCGAAAATCCGGAGGAGTGGCAGGGGCAGCGCATTATCTTTCCCGTGCGACCCGATGGCAAACTGGCTGCCACGCGGGTCTCGCCGCAGCCCTCCGGAGCGGTCGATGTCACGGGCCCCGTACAAGTGGGGACAAGACCGGGAACTAAGACCTTTTATCGGAACGTAAACGGAATAGACGTTTATGATCACACAGAGAGTTGCATGCAACCGGTATATGAAACACAGACAGCGCGTTGCACACTGGGCCCTATGACTCCCGACCAGTCAGCCTCGGCCGGCATCAATGTTAGTGACGTATTGGGTTCGGTGCTTGGGGTCGCAAATAAGACCGCCACCAAACCGCCGCCCGTCGGTTTCCGCGTGCATGGTAAGTACGCGGGCGAGGATGGGTTCGACATCGAGTTCCATCCTGAGTCGGCAGTCCTCGGGTGCCGGGATGCCGCTGTCGCGCGTGAGTATAGCGTCTCGACAAGCGGCAATCGGGTCTTGGTGAATATACAGAACGGCGCCAGTCCTATAGCGCTCGAACTTCGACCGGATGGGACGATGGCCGGTTCGGGAACAGTCCAGGTAAACGGACGCCGGTTGGTGAACGTGAAGGAGAGGATTGAAGGCACGCTTGTTGTTCGGGAGCCTGTCTTCCAGCCTCTTACGGACACCTGCACGCTGTCTGTCCTCACCCCCGCTGAAGGAGCGCGAGCGAGCGGAGCCGCGACGGCGAGCACATCCACGACCGCGAGCACCGCGTCCGCGGCGGCTCCGACGCGGACGCCCGCTGCTGCCACTGGGACAAGGCCGAACGTGGCAGCCGGACCTGCTGGGACGGGCACCTTGTCGGTCGCCAGCGGCATCCCGCCCGAGCCCGGCGACGATTCAAACCCTCTTGACGGGGCGTCATTCATATTGGCGAAAGAGAGTTTTGAGAGCGTGCTGAGGAAGGCGGGCCTTCAGCCGCCATCTGGAGGGTCGGCGCTCAAGCTCTGGGCAATGGCTTGTGATAGCAAGCAACAGCAACAGCAACAGCTATGTCAGCAGGGATTTGCGAAGCTTATGGCGGTCGGTGTTGGTCGCGTCAAACTTGACGCCAAAGGTAGGGCGCAGTTCCCGGCGCTGCCGGCAGGAACTTACTACCTGGTGGGCTCAGCCCTGTACGACGACGGACCGCTGTTATGGGATTTGAGGATAGACATCAAACCCGGAGCGACTTCAGTTACCGTCGACCAGCGCAATGCTGCGCCGATCAATTGAGCAATCGAATTCTCATTGGTCTCGGTACTTGGACATGACCTCTTCATAGGAAACGGTCCGGACGCGACCGGCCTTGTAGGCATCCCAGCGCTTTCGGGCCTCCTCGGCCCAGATGCGATCAATCTCCGGATCAGGTCTGCCCAGATCAGCCAGAATCGCATCGACGAGCCGCAGCTTCTCGATATCGGGGAGTGACTTGATCTCTTGCGCTAGTTGATCCGCTGTTGATGACATACGAGGAAAATAGTCCTTTGGAGGTCTCACGTCAAACTCGACTGTGTTTCAGGGTGCGCGTCAGATTTTCGCGTACACGCCGAGTCAGTGGATCTGGCCGCAGAGCGGCTGCCTATCGATAGCATGTACAAGGGAGCATTCGCTGAGCCGCGTAGCGGCTACCTCAAGGCTAGCAGGTCAAGCCGCTCTCGCGCCCCCGGTGTCTCGATGTCGTCAGCTATCGACAGGTAGCCGCTACGCGGCTCCGGCCCACTTGTGATCTTCTCGTCTATCGAGAGGTAACCGCTACGCGGCAGCGCTATTTGCTCACCCTGCGAACTCACGACAGTCACCCTCACGCGCTTGGTTATGGGCCGTCTGAACACTCGGGGCACGTCCTTGGCTGCAATGGGGCTCCGGTCAGGTGCAGTGCCTGGTTCGGCATTTGGAGCGGCATCGAAAGTTGGGGTGCCTCGGCCGCGCGCGCCATTTTTCCGGCTGCCGCTGCGCGGCTCACGAAGGGGTTAGGGTCGAGTCTCCTGAGATTCGCGGAGACTGAGCCGCGACCAGGTTCGAAATGTCAACAAACTCAACCCTGCTCTTCCAACAGGAAGTATGTTTTAGCTCTAAACATACCGTATCTCGCCGGCACGCCCCTCACATCTAAGTGTGGCCCCATCCCAGGTGACTACGACCTGAGTTTTTTCACCGTACCGGCTGCTTGGCCGATTGATAGTGATCTCTGCTCCCGGCCACAGAAGGAAAAGCGCCCTGGTTTCTTCGCGATCCTCGCCGAGACGCCGTGCACGTGGTGCGTGGCCGCTAGCGCACCTTCCGCTTCACAGCGCAAGCGTGTCGGTACGAATACTGCCTCCCCACCGTCTAACGCCCGAATTAACGCGCGCCGAGCATATAGCATTTAAGATGAGGGAACAAAGCGATGATGAAGGGATGCTAGGGAGGAGTCGGGTTGAATGAGTTAATGGGTTGCGTTCGTTCTTGTAAGAATAGATGGTGCTAACGATTTGCCGCTACCCACCTCCACTTTTCAATTTTGACGCTGTCCTTACTCTCCGAACAAATGTCTGGATGGTCACTACATATCTTTTCTGCCAAACTAAAATCATTTGAGACAGAATATACTTGGCGACTGCTTCGGAGCACCTGTAGCGAGTTGAGGCGAATAATATCTGTTGGCTGGAGAGAATAACGTTTGCCCTGATTTGTTTCGATGTATTTGAAGTGCTTATTCTCCAAAATAATCAGCGCACACTTTGGGCTAAGTGGGAAAGCCAACTCAACACCTTCATCCTCTATACCTGGAAGCCTTGACTCAATGACCACATCAATGGCTTTGATAAAGGCCGGTCCGTTGCTTGGGTCAGGCATGAAACTATCTCTCTGCTTATGTGCTTGAAGTACTACGGGCGTATCAGATGTGTAGAGAGGTATGATTGTGTCATTAACACCTATAACCCATATACGATGATATAGAACTGCTGCGATTCTACATACAAAGTCTGGATTCCACATAAACTTTGCATGTAGCAATGATGCTGCCTGCTCATCATACTTGGCTTGCGCCCGAACTTTTAAAGCCAGTTCTGGTTTTGCCAGTTCAAGTACACTGTCCATCGCGGCTTCAAATGATCTCTCCGTAGCTTCTACGAGATGCCGACGGTAATCGAGAGTTCTGATTAGTTGTACTGCTATACAAAGCGACATCATTCTTCGGTGTTCAAGATTTGCGATCGCTCCGTTAGCAACTCTAATCCCGACTTCGATCACTTCATTAAACTGGCTCTCCAGCGAATGTAGGGCCTTTTCTTCAAGGTGAGGATCCATACTGAATCCCTGTTTGATAGCATCCAAAGGGATGTCATAAAAGAAAGATTTGTTCGCAACACTTCTTATACCAATCAATCCAAGTGACCGCCCCAAAACCTTATCGTATACATATACTCTTTTCCTATTTTTGTCTGGGGAAAACCTTCTCAGATAAGATTGTGGAACGAAGTGTTGATTCTCGTAACCTGGCATTATTAATTCCTCCTCATACTTTTAAAATAAACCGGAGCGGGTTGAGTAGCAACCTAACGATAGCGTCAGCGGGCGCGCACCGAGTACTCCGAGGCACGTTCGAACTGCGATTTGCGCGCTCCGCTGGACGCGGAGTTAGGCCCCCGTTCGGGCGAGAAACTCGGGAACCCAATCGTATTCCGGAATCCTACGCTCCAAGACAGTGTGTAGCAATTTCGCCTTAAAGTTGTCGGGCGGCACATGCTCAACACAGAATGTGAGTCGGCGCAACGGATGCGGACCATCCGCAAGCCAGGCGAGAATCGCGTGTGCCTTCTCGGAGACATTGGCACTGAGCGGCGACACAAGATTCGCACTTACGAAGCCCCCTTCCAAAGCCGTGACCGAGGCTACTGCGGCAAGGGCTCCAGCAGCCAAGTCTGGAATGGCCGCCAGGTCCTCAAGTGATAACGAGCCATCATCACTCTGCGTCGTAGCTAGGCGGAAGTGCCCCATCGGATGTTTGAGGTAGTATGCCATCACGTGGGCGAAGACCTTTGTCGCCTCCCGGTGTTTTTCAGGATTCGCCGCGATCTCATCTTGGTCGGTAACCCAGAGGAGGTCTTGCCCCGGGGCTGACAAGCCCGAAACAAGCATCGCGCCGAAATGGGCGACGCGAAACATTTTCTCGAATGACGCCGGTTTCCACTTCGTTCGATCAACGATTGGTTCGTTGAGTAGACCGTCTCCCGTATCCTCGCAAAACAACGATTGGATTCGCTTGTCAATCAAAAAGGTCGCCAGAAGACCGGGAATCGTGTTGGTGGCTCGCAAGAAAGGCACCAGCGCACGTGCCCGACAAGCCTCGGTCAGCCGCTTGTACGAGAGCCGTCGAGAATCCTTCAGAATCGTTTTGCGAATCTCCTCTCGCCGCTCATTCCAATACCAAAGGAACTGCATGTCGGCGACCACGAAGGAGAAACTTCGGTAGCAAGCTGATTGATGTTCGCCCCCGTAGTCAGTCGCAATTACGAGTGATGGCCCCAGCCGCACGGATGTCAGAAGGTCTGGAGTACGCCATTCCTCGGCCTTGATAATCTGGCTCACCATGTTGACCATGCCCAGTTCGGGCCGTTCCAGGGGATGCCAGACCTTTTCACTAGCCATAGTGACGCTCACACTTCTGGGGGCATAACGACCAAGTTGCCCCGGGGCCGCGAGCGGCATTGATAGAATCATACGAACATCGCTTCGCGGCCTCCGGTCGAACGACTTGTTAGGCATCCACATAATTGGTTAGCTCACCTGACGTTTCTAACCAACTAGCTACCACTAAGGAGTGATCTTTGAAAGTGAGATCTTCTGGCGATGTTCTTAGTTTCTTGCTTATAGACGGAAGCGCCCTCAAAAACCTCTCATAACGCTTCCATAGCATAGAAGTACCGGGTATCGAGGATATCCCCGATGTTGCCCGAAGCCAGTTTGTGACAATCCCCATTGCTTTTTTTGGGGTTTCATCATGGCTCATAATATCTTGTCCTGATATATCTGAAAGAATGGCTTGATAACGATGTCTCTCTTTATCTAGTATCAATGAGAACCTTCGCCTCTTGCGATGTTGGTCAAACCTCTGGGCACCCATGAAAATGCCTAACTCAAAACTGGTGTTGAGTCTTGGTGATGCGCCTGAAGGTCCCGATGTATGCGATATATCATGTATCCCGAACTTGCATTCAGATACAAGGGTAAAAATCCTCTGAAATCGGCTTTCACCCACATCACTAATTTCCAAAACAGAGCGTGGCCGAAATCCGGAACTTATCACAGTAAAAAGAATCGCATTCAGTATGGGTTTATATTCCAAATCAAACGGGCAGTTGATAAAAACATTACGGTTGTAATCTTTTTCTGTCCTTAACGATGGTCGCCCTGTCTTCCGCGTAGTCTTAGGGATTCTAGCCGTTGCTCTTCCTGAACGTGTGGGTTTTGCAAGGGGCTTGAGAGAAGATGTTGTGGGAGCCTGATAAAGGTTGTCAGAAGTTTCACGCTTGACAGGCTTTAGAGAGGGTGGCCTACCAAGCTGAGGGCGAACGTGCTTTGGTGAATTGAAGATATGACGGAGTAGTGACTCAAAAGATTCTTCAAAGTCTTTCCCCTTGCGAAAATCAACATAAGCTTTCGATTTAAGGTACGAAGGAAGCGACGTGCTTGGCATCCCCACTCGTAAAAGCGGCACAAATTTTTTGTCAGGAGCTGTACCCTGAAATACTTCTCCGGTAACGATAGCTTTCTCATAGCCCACGCCGCCTTTGTTCATATTCGCCTTCTTAGCGAAGGTGGGTGTACAAATAAGAAGGACGAATTCACATTCACGTATGCGAGTCTCCATGTATTGGGCAATATCCATACCGGCCAGCACGTCCCATTGATCAAGGAATGTAGACACCCCATTGCGCTGAAGTCTATCGGCCAGTTGCCTGACCCAATCCTTGTGGTCCTCACTTTCCCAAGAGTAGCTAATAAAGCACTGTGGGATGTCGCTTTTTGCCAACTCAGTCTACCTACCTATCGGAGTTATGGATGCGTAAACGGCAGGCGTCAGCGGGCGCGCGCCGAACACTCCAAGTTATCATACGAACTGCGATTCGCGCGCTCCGCCGGACGCCCGAGTTAGCCAGCATTGAACTTGTGCCTCTATGTCGCCTGCCATGCGGCCTTCAATGCAAGTATGAGTTTCTCCATGCCATCCGACGAGAATAAATCTACCCAGTGGTATTGCATGAGTTCCCGCGGCGGTTCAACAGCATCTAGCCGAACGGGAATGATGTAAGGCTCTCCATCGTGGCGTTTCGAAAGGACGCGGATGGCCGCACTGATTTCCTTGTGAAGGTAGCCCCTCTTGGACACAGACGCTTCGGATATAAAGAACAGAAAGAAATGAGCGTGACTAATCGTCTTCTGGATTTCCGCGACCCAATCTTGCCCGGGAAGTAGATCTTGTATGTCCATCCACGGGTTAAAGCCAGCGGCTACAAGCGCTTTGTACACTGGCGATACGCGATCGACATCTTCTCGGGCACTGCTTATGAATATGCGAGGCAATCCGACGATCTTCGGCGGCGTCTTTGGCTCCGTAAGTTCAAGCACTCGACGCATTAGGTGCTCCCGAACATCACGTTCGAAAGTCAGCGGTTGATCGTACTGCCAGAAAAGCACGCCGAGTTTCTCCAGCTTCTTGCGAAAAGCGATGACCTTGCGAAACTGAGACAACTCCTCGCGGTCTGTCGAATAGAAAGGAGTCGTTCGAAAGTAGAACATGATCTTGGGTCGGCCGAAATCTTTGAATAGCTGATATGCTCTTTCGAATTCCTCCTCCGTGCCTGATTTTGAGCGTTTCGTGGGAGTTCCGAAACGCTTCCACATAACACCAACCAGCACATCGTACTCTCCGATCTGGCTATTGATCACGTCCTGGGCGTCCGAGCCAACATCCGGCCATGAGTGAGTTTCCCAGCGTACTGTTTCAAGCTCGACCTTGCGGATGTTGCCGATTGTTCTACGTAACTCGTCGACGACGAATGAGACGATGTCCCGCTCCGCGGATACGTCGCCAGGCGAAGCAACGAAGATCTTCAGTAAGAGATTTGCCATGGTCTCCGCTAGCTAACGTACAAGGTTCTTTGCGGGGTTTCGCCGCCGCGGAGCATTGGAATCACGTTGAGCGAATGGTTCGACGGCGAACACCGCGCAAAGAACCCATTGGACTAAACCGCAGCCGATTATATGGGCATTGAATCGCGTTCGCAATTCGGCTTTGAGTGATCCAGGTCGCTTGAGGCAATGGCAGTCGAGCTCATAGGCGTGGGAATCGACCGGTTGTGACTGGAGTGAGCAAGAGTCAGGGGGACGGTGTTAGGGTCGAGTCTCTTGCGATTCGCGGAGACTGAGCCGCGACCATGTTCGAAATGTCAACAAACTCAAGCCTGGCTCCTCCCAACCTTTTCCCACGGTTGGAATTCATCGGCCTAGTCATCCTACGTCGCAGAATGCATTCGTTCTCAGGCTCTAGACGCGGTAGCGGAATGCACTTCCCCCTCAATGTCGCGCATTGATGTTTCGCATAGCCACTTGGGCACCACACGCAGCTGCCCGCCCCGAGTCCAGTAATCGTAAGCACTCCCGACGATCACTGACCGCTGAACTATCTCATCCGGATGAGGATGCAGCAGAATTATGGTGTTGCGCTTGTTTTGATCCAACCACGTATCTAACCTCCAGTTGATGGCGGTATCGCCCCATCCATAACCTGACATCACCATGACTGTGCATTGACGGAGCACCTCGTGAAATCGAAAATGGGCGTCGGCGTAGATTCCTCGTTGATAGGCGATCGCTTTGTTCACACCTGATAGAAATGATGGCGTGCGAAGACGCAGTTCCAGCTGCCTCTGTTCACCGTCCGCAATTTGCGCCATGTCGGGTCCAAGGACAATGGCCGGCCGGAGTCTTCCGACGAACTCGCGCCAATTCACAGAACCGTGGAGCTTAAATAACCTTACTCTGGCTTGGGCGGAATCATAGACACCATCGTCATACCAGCGGACGTCGCCATCGCGGGGACCGAATCCATCGACGAAAGCGACACCGTTCTGAGTCAGATACTGCTCGACAAGTGTGTCGTGATTCAGCGTGACGATATTCAACTGTTCGATCGTTGGGGTCGTGGTCGTGGTCAGCTCTAGAAGCAGCTCGAACCCAGCTAGGTGCTGAGACTGAAGCGCTGCGGCCACTGCTGATTGCATAAAGGCGCAGGCATTCCCAGCGAGAGAGCCGAGATCGCGTATCCGAGTCTTAAGGCTCCTTCCCTTCAGTAATGGGCGTGCAACACGCTCAATCGACTCCACGAATGACGTAGAGATCGAGTTATCAGTCAGCCCGATGTGCCATAGGTACAGTTCTTGACACAGAGAGAAGAGGTCCTCATAAGTCGGCGCGCCACGGCGATATACAGCGTTCTTGCTGCCGCGTTCGTCATACCTGCTGAGACATCGCAGAAATGTCCGAACGCGCAGCGTGACGTCTGACTGTCGCAGCGCCTGGTCTCTTTGAGGTCCAGGACTGAAGGTCCTGTCGACATTCTGATGGTAGGTGGAACGAAGAATCTTTCTTGTTAGTCGGTCAACAGTCTCCAGGCCAGACGGCACAGAGACCCCGGCCCCGAGAAAGAGAATGAGTTTCATGCTGCTCCTCGTCGACGCATCGCCTCTTCTTATCGCTTCTGTTTTGTACCGGAGAGGCGGTGGGGGATGCTCAGAGGTGGCGAGGTCAGGAGCTTCTGGGACTGGCTCATTCTCTCAACACGCCGAACGAATTATGCGGCCCTGCATAATCCTGTCATACCAGAAGATTCTTCCGCATAAGCCCATGCCCTCTGAGTTAATCTCGTCGCTTGATTCACTCATCATTCGACAAGTTGCTTCGCGCAAGCTTATGTAAACTCTTGGAGTCTAAGGATGACCGTGCATTCAGGATAATCAGTCTCGACAAATCCTCAATCCTTTATTACGTAAGTCTCGTTATCCGGCCGACCTGGGCGCGAGAACCAGAGCGGACGACGCAAGCCGCCGGGGCCAGGGGCCGGGCGCGTCAGCTCGAGCCACTTGCGATATACCTCGTGAGAAGCTTTCGTATCAACGACCACGTCTCCGTACTTGCCATCTGAGTTTGCGCGTTCGACTCGCACTCGTTGATGCCAGCAGTGCATTCCGCTCACTGGATCAGGATGAACAGGGAAGGTCAGGTTCTGATGCACGCCACCTTCTTGCCAGAAGATTCGCTCTGAGTCGGGATCGTCGCTCTTGAAGGGCTTGACGCCTTCGATCTGACGAAGCCGCCATCGCCCGGCGCGTCCCTTCATCTATGCTGTTGCCTCAGGCGCCAGCGGTTCACCGCGCCGCACTCTGACTCTCACTTCCACGCGCGACCCGAGCCGGTTGATGATCGACATGAGGCGATCGACAGTGAACCGCCGGAGGTCGGCATTCGGAATACGCGAGAAGTTGGCCGCCGCAATCCCGGTGCGGCTGAGCGCGGCGCGCACGCTAAGACCGTCCCGGTCAAGCGCCTTGATGATTTCAGCGGCGAGGATGGCCTTGAACTGTTGGGCATCTGTTTCTCATGCCCGAGGTCGCGAAAAACATTTCCGCTGCCCCGCACTACTTTTAGCTCTTCGCTCTTCATCGCAGCATCTCCTTCAATCTTTTCAAACGAGCCTTGATCAGATCGATATCACGTTGTGGTGTGTTAATGCCCCGCGTCGATTTCTTCCATCGCCTTGTACACAATGCGCGCGCGCACCTCAATGCGCCTGGCCTTTTGGATTGACCTCAAACGCTGCTTGGGAGCGGAAAAAGCACACATCGAATTCCATGAAAAAGTTCACTTGTCCCAGGATCATTGGCACGTCTGTCACTTGCGTCCATGCAAATACAAGCTCTACCGGTGGAAACGATTCCACTTGGCCCGAGACGATCACACCTCGCGCCGGCAGTCTGGCAAGACTTCCCGTCAAGTGCACTTGTGTCGGCTGTTGTTCCCACACAAAGCCAAGCTGGAGACCCAAGGGATATGGCAGCACATTGACCGTCGAGCCCGTATCCAGCAACCCCGCAACAGCCAGCACATGGGTCCCATGGCTCAACGTTATCGGCAAGTAGGCTAACCGAGTCCCATCTGTACGGCTCGCCGCAGTATCCGCATAGGCAAAACGCACGGGGGTTGTCATGGTTCGCCCTGATGCGTTTGCAACATCTGCAACAGCGTATCCGCGGCATCGAAGGCGTGCAATGGCGTCCAAATCGGATACTCGGCATCGCCTGAGAGGAGTGGAATACCTTCTTCTTGCGCCAGGTCAACCACGAGAAACTGCATGAGGCGCAACTTGTCCGCGCGCGCCAACATTTTTATATCTGGAAATAACTCTGTGAGTGACATGTCTGAGGGTCTCCATTTGTTGATTGTAGCATCGAGGTGATTGACGCCCGGAATCTTCGGCACGGCTAGACAGCCACCCTGACTGGCCGGACATCTTGACCGTTGACGAGATCGTCAATCGCTTCTTGGGACGCAGCGACTCCCGGTACTCTCGCCCTAAGCGCATGGCCTCTTCAAAGGCTGGATCATTCGCAAAAGCCCCGACCATGTACTGCCACCAGGGTTTGGCTTCAGGTGCGACGGCTTCCAGCTTGCGCTGGAGTTGTGTGACCTTCTCCTCAAGGATTGCGCCACGCGACTCAAGTTTGATAGGAGTCTCAGAGGTTGCCATGCTTCCACCCCTTTCCATTGCTGTCGTCCTCTAGTGTCATCATAACTTCACCTTCAAACTCGGCTACTTCCGATTAAGCACGGATTCCAATATCCCTGGGGTCATTCCTCTCCGTTGGGCCTCCCGACCTATTTCGGCCATCACCTCTTTCAGAGGGCGAGCATCGGCCGCAGCGATCTCTTTCAACCAAAGACTCAGCAAAGCTTCGATTTTCCTTTGTTCTTCCGCCGGCGCCATGTTGAATACCTTAGCCGCTTCGCTGTCTACCTTTATCGTAATTGCTTCTGTCGGCATTGCGTGCTCCTGAGATGTTTTTTCTGTTGGGAATTCGCTGATCGAATAATACCGCATTCGATACTCAGTCGCGACGATTTTGATGAAGACCTGTACGGGCGTCCCTCCGCGGGCGCCCCTCTGCCGCGACGGTGCCTCAGGATGAGTGAGGGGCGCCCGCGGAGGGACGCCCGTACGGGTGTTCATCATCCTGAGCGTGACGAAACACTGGGTACCGATCACTCATCGCGAATGACATATGCCTCATCAACGGGCCTCACTGGGCGCGAGAACCACAGCGGACGACGCAAGCCGCCGGGGCCGGGGGCGGGGCGGGTCATATCGAGCCACTTGCGATAAACCTCGTGAGAAGCTTTCGTGTCCACTACGACGTCTCCGTACTTGTCGTCCGATTGAGCACGTTCGACTCGCACGCGTTGATGCCAGCAGTGCATTCCGCTCACGGGATCGGGGTGAACGGGGAAGGTCAGGTTCTGATGCACGCCGCCTTCTTGCCAGAAGATCCGCTCTGAGTCGGGATCGTCGCTCTTGAACGGTTTGACGCCTTCGATCTGACGAAGCCGCCACCGCCCATCGCCAAGCTCATCAAGATCGACAAGCGCGGAAGCCCATCGGTCAGTGCCTTGATCCTGCTTCAATCGCCAACGGCCGAGGTGATGCGAGCACGCGACGACGCCCGGCCGGATGCCTTCAGTCGCCCACACTCGAACGACGAAGTAGCCGATCTCGGTGCTCACGCGCGCCAGGTCGCCAGTTTTGAAGCCAACCTTTTCGGCGTCCTTGGGGTTCACCCACAGCGGGTTCGTGTGCGAGATCTCGTAGAGCCACTTCGCATTGCCGGATCGCGTGTGAATGAGGGTCGGCAGCCGAAACGTCGGGACTAGAATGTAGTCGTTGTTTGCTTGATCGAGGTCGCGCCAGTTGACGTGGCTACGGATGTAGGCCGGCAGGGTGTGTTCGGGCCACTTCCATTCGGCCATCGTCTTCGAATAGAACTCGAGCTTGCGCGAAGGCGTCTTGAAGCCGAGAAGCGGCTGGCCGTCTATCATCACCCCGATCATTTCTTCGCCGGCGGCTGTCGGCTTCACGATTCGGGACTGGGCGTCTATTCGGGTTCCCTCCAAATCGGTGTCGGGCACTCGGCCCTCATGTTGTTCGTAGATGTTAGTCTTCACCGCGAAGGCGCCGTTGCGGCGCATGAATTCGAGCGGCGAGAGACCGGCCTTCTTAGCTTTCTCAGGGAGGCCCGGGACGCTGTTCTCAAAGATCCAACGATAGTATTCGCTTATCGTGACTTTCTTGCCCGCGCGATAAGGCGATTCAAAATGACGCCGCACGCCAAGCTCGCCCGTTGGATCGATGCGCCACGAAAGCTCGATCCAAAACTCGTCTTCTTCCCACACCTCGCCCGGATTGGTTTCATGCGTGAATTCGATGTGCTCACCTGCGCGTTCGCGAAGTACGCGCTGAACGGGCTGGCGGAACGAGATCCACTGCGCTGAATGAGTCTCCTGGCTCATGATGTCGTGCCGTTCAGCGCCCATTCCCATCGGCAAGACGTAATCAGCGAACCAGGCAGTCTCGCTCCAAACCGGAGTCATCGCGGCGTGAAGCTCGATCATTGATTCGTCTCTGAGGACTTCGACCCAGCTCATTCCATCGGGGTTCGTCCACACCGGGTTGTAGACTCGAGTGAAGTACGCAGCGAGATGGCCGCGTCCGTCTTTGAGCAGATGAGGAAGCAAGAAGCTCATCTCGTGATGCGCGAGCGGGTACTCGCGCGGCCACAGCGTTTCGTTCCAGACTTTTTGAGGCGCGGGTTTCGAGAACGGAGCCGCCACGAACTTGTTCCACACGTTGGGCGAGACTCCGCCTTCGGTGCCGATGCTTCCAGTGAGCGCGTTCAAAAAGTAGAGTGCGCGCGCTACTTGCCATCCGCCAAGATTACCCGAGGCCGCGCTGCGCCAGACGTGCGAGGCGAACGCCGAACCCGCACGAGCGATTTCGCGTGCGACTTCGACGATCGTCTCTGCTTTGACTCCGCACTCGCTGGCGGCGTACTCGGGTGTGTATTCGGAATAGAGTTCTTTGATCGCGTCGATGAAGGCCTCGAAAGAGCAGGGAAGCGCGGGCCGTTCTTCTCGCATGAACTCTTCCCAGTTCACCCATCGGCGAACAAACTCGCGATCGAATGTATCTTCTTTCAGAATGACCGCGGCCATGGCCAGCAACAACGCGGCTTCTGTGCCGGGCCACGGCGACAACCAGTAGTTAGCCATCGAGGCGGTGTTCGACAAACGTGGATCGATAACGGCGATCTTTGCGCCGGACATCTTGCCTTCGATGATTCGCTGCGCGTGAGGATTGAAATAGTGACCTGTCTCGAGGTGAGAGCTAAGCAGGAGAATGAACTTCGCATTCGCATAATCCGGTGAGGGGCGATCGGCGCCTTGCCATAGCGCGTAGCCGACTCTCGCAGACGAGGAGCAAATGTTTGTGTGTGAGTTGTGACCGTCGACTCCCCACGCTTGAAGCACTCGGTCGATGTAGCCGTCGTGCCCGGGCCGGCCTACGTGATAAACAACTTCGTCACGCCGGTTCTCAATCAACGCGGATCGAATCTTCGCACCGAAAGTGTCCAGGACTTCATCCCACGTCGTGCGCTCCCAGCCGCCTTCGCCGCGCGGACCGACTCGCTTGAGAGGGAAGAGAATTCGTTCCGGATCGTGAATCTGGTTGATAGTCGCGGGCCCTTTAGCACAGTTGCGTCCGCGAGAGGCGGGATGGAGCGGGTTGCCTTCGAGCTTTTGAATCTCGCCGGTGTCTTTGTCTACGTAAGCGAGCAGACCGCAAGCCGCTTCGCAGTTGAAGCAAGTGGTCGGCACGAGCGAGTAACGCCGCTCGACTTTCTTAGGCCAGCTCTTGGCGTCGTACTCGACCCAGTCATCCCAGCGGGCGTACGGTGGATAGCTCGCGAGACGGGAACTGAGAGGCTGAGGCCCCGATCGTGATGACTTGGTGTCCTCTTCTTTCTCAGACATTTCTCGGACCTTATCTTATGGATGGAAGTCTCGTACGCCTTAGCGTGTTGGCAGTTCCGAATCCGTGCTAATCCGTCAAACCCGTGTTATCCGTGGTCTATGAGTTCAGAGGAGATCCATTGCAGCGCCGAATAGACCACGGATGACACCGATTCGACTGATTTGCACGGATCTCTCCATTCTTTTGAGCTCAGCTAAGCGGTACTGCTTGCCCGGCTTGCACCCAGATGTGCTCCCACACAAGCACGCCCGCGAGCGCGCACAGCGAAACCAGAATCCCGAGCGGCCACGACGCCGCGGCTCCGAACATCAACATCAAAAGCGGAACAAACGTGCCGAACCCGATTGCTCCGGCCCAGAACAGCTTTTTGAAGATGCCTCGAATGATCAGCCGAGCAGCGCGCGTTTTCTCGATGTTGTCTTCAGGTAGAAACAGCTCGCCGCCGATCAGCACTGCGTTGGCTACCAGTGCGCCCGCAAGCTCATAAGCCAGAAACCACCAGCCAGAGCCAGACGGACGGCTTCCGCTTATCGCCGAGTCGATTGCCGCAACCAGCATCAATATTGCCGAGCCCGCGACCATTGCTTGAACCAGCAAGTGCAACGGCACGAGCGGGCTGTGCCAGAAGACTCGCCCGCGAGCTTGCTTGAAGAGAAACGCGGAATAGATCGCCGACATCGCGGCGAACAAACCACCGAGCATCAACACCGGCATCTCGAGCGCCCGAAGACCCAACACCAGAACACCAATCCACGCCGCGAGCAACGCACCATAGATCACCAGCACGTAGCCGCCAATCACTAACCAAGACTTCCACTGCGGCATGAACAGAATGCGCAGGAATCGTTCGGGCCGCTTCAGGTCGAGCACTAGCAGCGCAACAGTTGCGGTGAGGAACACCAGCGAAACGATTGGCGCCATCGATTCGAATAGCCAGTCGTCCTGCGAGAATCCGAAGAGCATCGCTATTGCGGCAAGAAAGAACGCGCCCGCGGAGACAGACTTGGTCCAAAGGTAAGCGGAGACTTTCCAACCCCAGGGTCGATCGTGCGAAACATCGTACGTCGCTCGCGCCCGAGCGTCGGCGTCCGCGAGCGCCTGCTCATTCTTCATCACAGGATCCATCTGAATCTCGGACCAGAGGTAGCCCTGACTGTGCGACTGATCAGTCGGAATAAGCGAGGACGGATTGGCGTCGATATAGTGAAGTTTGGGGCGGGTGTTTGCTTCGGGCTTGCGAACCGTCGTCTGCTCGGTAGCGATCAATCTGGAGATTCGCGACTCAGAATCATCCAGGTCGCCTGAGACGATTGCCTGGACCGGACACACGATCACGCAAGCGGGTTCAAGTTGGACTTCGACGCGGTGGGCGCAGAAGTTGCACTTCTCGGCGGTGTTGGTGTTCGGGTTGATGTACAGCGCGTCGTAGGGGCAAGCCTGCATGCAGGACTTGCAACCGATGCAGCGGTCGCCGTTGAAATCCACGATGCCGTTGTCGCGGCGGAACAGCGCGGTGACCGGGCAGATGGTTATGCACGGCGCGTCGTCACAGTGGTTGCACCGGAGCACGGAGAAGAATCGCTGAGTGTCGGGGTACTCGCCCGTCTCTATGTACTTGACCCATGTGCGAAACGTGCCGAGCGGAACTTCATTCTCAGACTTGCAAGCGACCGTGCAGGCGTGACAGCCAATGCACTTTCGGTGATCGATTAAGAAGCCGTATTTCATGCTCGTAGCGGCGCAACCGCAAGACCCGATGAAACTACACGAGGCCGGTTTCTTTATCAAACGAACTTGCTGATGGGAAGTGTGCTAACGCCAATTCTCCGCGTTTGCCTCGGCGTCTCGGCGCCTCCGCGGTTGGCTGAGTTTCGACGGCAACTAACCGCAAAGACGGGGAGACGCAGAGACAAACGCAGAGAAGCATTCCGAATCAGGACATTCCCTGCTGATGAGTGCTGAGACTGAACGAGGCAAGCGGTACTGTAAAGGGGGTTCGACGAGACGCGCTAGCGCCGCTGAGGGCGAGCGAGATTCAACACGTCGAGCACCCGGTCTGCCGCATCGCGCCCGCACCGTCTCAGTTCATAGTCAACAATACCCCTCGTGTTAGGAACCGGCTGACCTACGCCGCCGCGAGTTGTTCCTTGATAGATGCGCCCGCTGGTCTTGATCTTGCCCGTGCCGGGAGTGAAGAGAAGATAGCTCACGACCAGCGTGCGCGGGTCGCCGCCGGTCGCCAATACGCCAGCGTCTCCCCTGGGATTCATCTCTTGCTCCAACTGAATCAACAAAACGTAGGTGTCCTTTGAAGCCTTGGCGTAGTCGCTCGCTTCCTTGCGGGTTTTGTCTTTGCCCGATGAGACTTCAACGGAAGGTGATTGCTTTAGTTCTTCGAGGCACCCGTCAAGCGCGATGTTGCTGTAGATCGACGAGATGCCAATGTTAGGCAGATTCTTCACCGCAAGTATCGGCAGCCCGGGAATTGTGTCAGAGCGAGGTGGAGATTGAATCGGAGGCTCGGGTTGCGACTGCGGTCTTGGATCGGGAGAAGTGGGTTGCTTAGGAGGTCGCCGGCCGGATTGAGCCTGGACCGCTGAGCTTGCAGTTACCAGCAGCAACGCGCATAGAAGGAGATTCGCAAATCGAGGTGATCCTGTGCTCGGTCCGAAAGATGATTGAACTCGCATTGAAACCACCTGTTGATCGGCTGACCGCGGGCTAAAGTTCCGCTCGCTGGATTTTCAGATGCCCCCGCCGCCCGAAAAGTACCCCTCCCGCCAGTGACGAACGCGGGCGTTTCGCGGACTGTACGTGTTGAGCACTGAGAGCGGAGGGGCGTAACAGTGCAGCGTCACCATTTCTCGCTCCGCCGGTTGAAGGTTTAGCAGCTGATGGATGTCGGGCACGTCTGCGCCGGTGATGCCGCCGGGCGTCCAACGAAACGTGTTGTAGGGCCGCACGTGACCTTCGGGCGCGCGTTCGTACATGGTTTCGGTCATCAAGCCTTCGCAGACCATCACTACGCCAATAGACCCGCCATGGTCATGGATCGGAGTTCGCTGCCCGGAGCGCCAGCAGAGCATAAGCAACTCGGCGTGCTCGCTGCGGGCGATCAAGTTTCGGGCGTACTTGCGTGCAGCGAAAACGCGGTAGCGCGGATAGTCTTGAGGCCGAAGCGTCAGTTCCGAGAACCAGTTCTTGATGTCAGTAAGAGAGGGTGGCCTCGTTAGATTGTCGATATGAGTGGCCAAATCCGACAATGGCGACGAGAAGACTGCGATGCCAGATTGGGAATCAATGCTTGCGATGGTGTCAGCTACTCGCATGATCGTTACGAGGGAATTATGCAGTCGATTGGCCGGCAACGCAAAGCGGGAAGTGCGCTTGACACTACTTCGGCAGGTCTTTATATTGGTCGCTCACCGTACACACCAGTACCTGGCTTTGGCTAATCCCAATGCTGCCAATCTAACAACAAGCGTGTCGGATAGGAGGGCGTATGCTACCAGCTTCGATGATTGACTTATCAGGTCTCCTCTCTCATATCGAGCCGGGGCTCCTGTTGAGTCCCGTATTCCACCTGCCGGACAACCATGAGGAGTGGGTAACACTGCTGCTCCGGTGGTTTCATATTGTGGCCGGCATTGTCTGGATAGGTCACCTGTACTTTTTCAATCTGGTCAACGTCAACTTCATGAAGTCGCTCGACGGTCCGACCAAGGGTAAAGTTATTCCGCAATTGATGCCGCGCGCACTGTGGTGGTTTCGCTGGGGCGCTGTGATCACAGTTCTGGTCGGGCTGGCGTACTATGCTATGTACATTCTTAAGGGCGACTCCCACAATGCTGGAAAGAATGTTTGGGTCGTCTTGATCGTTTGGCTGCTGATCCTGGTGGTGGCGTTCGCGCTCGAGTTCTTCGCGGTCAGGAAGATCGATAACGGGTGGGCGCTTGCGGTAGTTGTCGCGTTGCTGATGATACTCATGTCGCTGGCGGTGATATGTTGGCTCCAGAACCAGCTAGGCGAATGGGGAGGTACGAAGTCATATTCGATCGGCCTCGGCGGCGGACTCGGCATCATCATGATGCTCAACGTGTGGGGGATCATCTGGCCGAATCAAAAGCGCATCATTTCCTGGACCGCTGATCACGCGGAGAACGGAACCGCCGTACCGCCGGAGTCCGCAAAGCTGGCGCGAGTGGCGTTTCTTGCCTCCCGCACCAATACATGGCTTTCTCTGCCCATGTTGTTGTTAATGTCGGCCTCGTCCCACTTTACCGGCTGGATCGGTGCATGAATTGCGCGCGCTTCAGCCGGGTAGCACGCC
The DNA here is from genome assembly GCA_038040485.1 of Candidatus Onstottus arcticum. Lineage (GTDB taxonomy): Bacteria > Acidobacteriota > Blastocatellia > UBA7656 > UBA7656 > Onstottus_B > Onstottus_B arcticum. Next base: position 133,410 of record JBBPIE010000005.1, on the reverse strand, counting down.
GCTCGGCGCAGTGGGTAGCGGGACGTTACCCACGCGCCTGAGCAAATCGAGACAGCCTAAAGTAAAACAGCTCAACTAGTCTCCGAGTGCCCGGAGATCTCTCACTGTTTTCTGAGGAGTCGTTCTCTCGACCCTTCGATATTAACTTCCACAGCTCGGCATCATACCGACGCTTCGTTGTTGGATTGTTCTTTGGGGACTGCAAGTTCTGTTAGGTAAGCGTCCTTCTACTGAAGAAGGCACGTTAGCGCCATGCATCGCTGGTGGTGCATAATGGGGTTTGTCAGGGGGAGTCTGGAATAACCCAATCAGGAAAAGTGTGGTTGGTGACTACGACGATGAAAGTCTAAACGGTGCCTATGGAAATGCAAAGTGTGAAGCCGGAGGAAACAATAGCCAGGCGATCGCCGCTTTCTGAAGAGCAGAAGAAGCTCGGCGCGCGCTTTGGCAGGATGGACGGAAGTGAAGTTGTCTTGTCTTACTCTATGCCAGCTGACGAGTACCGGCTGGTTCGGGATCAGGTAGGGCTTGTCGATCTTTCGCACTGCGGAATCATCAAGGTCTCCGGAAGCGAGGCGGAGCGCTTCTTGAACGGACTGGTGACAAACGACGTTAAGACCCTAAGCAAGGGACACGGTATGCAGGCGGCCTTCTTGACCGGGCACGGCAAGGTCAAGGCATTGTGCCGAATTCTCGCACTGGGCTATTCCTATCTCATCCTCAACGACCCGCAAACACACGACAAGGTTTATAAGTATGTCTTTCCTTTCTCGTATGCCGGAGACTTCAAGGTGGAAGACGTATCGGCGCAGTATGCAATCTTATCGATCCAGGGACCGCGGGCACTTTTGGTGATGAAGGAAGTGAGTTTCGAGCCGGTATCATCGATGGACGAGCATCAGTGGAACGATGCGATCGTTGCTGGCCACGAAGTTATGATCATCAAGGCCTCCCTGGCGGGACTTGCCGGATATGACATTCTGGCTCCGGTGGAGGCTGCGGCTGATGTCTGGGACTTCATCTTGTTGAAGGGCGGGTTTCACGGCATTCGGCCCTTCGGTTTGGAAGCGCTCGACCTTCTCCGCTTTGAGGCGGGCGTTCCGAAGTACGGAATCGATATCGACGAAAGTAACATGATGCTTGAGCCTGGTTTGCCCGACGCAGTCAGCTTCACGAAAGGCTGCTACACCGGTCAGGAGGCCGTAGCCATGGCGACCTACCGCGGTCACGTCTCAAAGAAGCTATCGGGCCTGGCAATCGAGGGCGACACGATCCCAGCACGGGGCGACAAGGTTCTCAGCCAGGGCCGCGAGGTTGGTGCGGTGACCAGTGCAATGCGATCGGAGACGCTTGGACAAGTTATCGCGATGGCTTATGTTAAGTATGGTTTTTTTGAGCCAGGGTCTTCCGTCGAGATTCAGAATGAGCAAGGGCTTCTAAGAGCATCAATCGTCGAGATGCCCTTCCGCGGAACTAAAGAAGAATCTTAGAAGGATAATGTTGGCCTTGGAGTGGGCCACGTGGATCAGGGCTTGATCCGTGAGGCAACGTGCTATGCATTCTAAGGCGTGGCCCAGTAGCGATTCTCGTAGTAATTCCTCAAGCCTGCGATACCATCCCGCAGCATCCCCTTCAGTTCCTTTTCGTCCTGGCTTGAGCCTTGGACAAGGAGATCGTCGCCATTCGGCTTGATGGAGACAGCACCCTTGGGAGTGAAAAGCTCGATAAGGCCCTTCCAGGTGGACTCATCCAACACCAACACGAACCCATTCCCGCCGAAGGCGTAGACCTTGTCGTCGCCGGCTTTGACCCACGACTTGTCATGCTTCGACTCGAGCCACTGTATTAGTTCCGCGAGTTCGGTGAGCTCTTTCGCGTACGGGCCTTTGAACTCCTGATCGGTAGGTTTGCTTGTCATTCGTTTCGTCTCGGCGCCGGACGACCGCCCAGCTTCAATGCACCGTTCAGCCGCGACCCTCCCATCCTATTTGTTTGAGTTTGCCGTCTTCGACGATCACCGGGACTGTGGGGTCGCCGTGCGACGCCGCCAGCATCTCTTCTCGATATTTGAGGTTGTCCTGAGCGTTGAGATCTTCAAACGGGATCCCTTGTCCGGTGTAAAACTCGCGAGCTTTCTGGCAGTAAGGACAACCAGGTTTCGTATAGATCTTGACCTTCAACATTTCCTCTCGTTCGGTGACGCCTTCATGCGGCATCAGTGTAGCAGAGCGATTTTCGACTGCCAAGCATCAGCCCAACCATGTTAATCTTGGCGCACTCCGAAGGCTGTTGAATCTGAGGGCTGGCCACTAGAGACAGAATGGACAACGATCCCAAGAGCGTAGCAAAGAGACGCGCGGCTGAGTTCGCTTTGAGCTTCGTGCGAGACGGGCAGGTGGTGGGACTCGGCACTGGCTCGACGGCGAAGTATGCCATTGAAGGCCTCGCGAAGATGGTTCAAGACGGACTCAACGTTCGTGGGGTTCCAACTTCCAAAGCAACCGCGCAGCTTGCGAAGAGCCTTGGCATACCGCTGATCGACCTCAATGAAGCATCGCGGATAGATCTTACGATAGACGGCGCCGACGAGGTCGATCCTCAATTCGACATGATAAAGGGCGGAGGCGGCGCGTTAACGCGGGAGAAACTTGTCGCGATCGCTTCGAGGCGTAGAGTAATGCTGGTGGACGAAACCAAGCTTGTTGCTGCATTAGGCGCTACGCGACCGCTGCCCGTCGAGGTCTTGCCTTTTTGCTGGGTGATGACCGCCCGTCGCTTACAAGCGTTGGGATGTGAGCCTCAACCGCGAGTGGTGGCGGGACAGCATTTTCTCACCGATAACGGGAACTACATCCTCGACTGCGAATTTCCTCCGATTCAGCGTCCAGCCGAGTTGGAGACGAGCATCAAGCTTCTACCGGGCGTTGTGGAGAGCGGCCTGTTTGTAAACCTGGCCGATACGCTCGTCATCGGGTTCGACGATCGGACAGAACTAAGGGAACGTCCAGCCTAGGAAGGTCAACAAGAACCCAACTGCTCTTTTGCCCTCTCGCCTTCTGCTGTACAATACGCCGCAAGCCCCATACCTTTGCTGCTCTCGAATAAGAGGGGACGCCCGTGATCAATTCTCTGCTGCGAGAAGGAATCTTCGAACAGTTCACCCGGCTTGTTGAGATCGAGATCTGCCGAAGCAGCGCGATGGTTCCTGAGAACAACAAGCTGCTACGCTGTTTTCAGTACATCGAGATGGACGCGGTTTCGGTGGGGGACTACTGCTGGAATGGAGACTGCTCGAATTGTGTGATCGAGTATGAGGCCGGAAAAGGCGAGATCAAATCGGCGATGGCGTGCCGGCTGTACGTGCGGCCAGGGATGGTGATCACCGGGTTGAGCGCGTGTTTGCAGAACGATTTGGCGGGTCAAAGCTTAGGCTTGAACACAAAGCGGTAGATCATATCGGAGAGAGCATCCACCGCTCGATCCTGATCAAACTCACAGTAGCCAATGACGTAGTCCTGCGAGAGATCAAACACGACTCGCTGGACTACAAAGGACGCGGCTTCAGCGTCCATGTCCCAGGCTAACCCCGCCTTGCCGGCTAGCGAGATCAACTCCTGCAGCTTGGCCACCGAGCGATCCATGACCGCCTTGCGCCGCTCAGCGAACTCGGCGTCTTTCAGCACAAGCTCGCTGATAACCCTGTGGAGACCTGAGTGCTTTTGTTTGTCGATGATCGTGTTTGCGACAGCCTGCCTGATCCTGGGCCGCAGCTCGGAATCAAATAGGTGCTCGGCTTTCAGGCCGTCGAAGATGTTCTTGTACAACTCGTCCGCCAAACGGTCGAAGATACTCAGCAACAACTGGCGTTTGTCCGAGAAGTAAACGTAGAAAGAGCCGACGCTTACGCCGGCCTCGGTTGCGATGTCGTTCGAGGTGGTCTTCTCATAGCCGCGTTCCTCGAACAAAAGAATTGCCGCCTGGACTATCTTCTCTTTTGTTTGTTTGCTGCGCGCTTGCTTCGGGTCTGTTGGGACGCCCAGACCAAGTGACTCTGCCATCGTACCTCCGCGTGCTGAAAAGCGATCTTTGATAGGCTGGATTATATCATTGTCTGAAGTCTTACCCAAAATAACAGCCAGCAATATGAGGCAAGTTTCACGTATCGATAGGTGGAAATCGGAGTCGATCCCGCCGAACTAACGCTCCACAGAAATCCGAGCGGAGGGAAAAGTCGCGATTCCTCGCACGGATAGTCAGCCTTGAGCCGGGCTTGGCGTTGCATCCTTAGACGGAAACTCAAGGATCGGAAGGGACGCGTGAGGTTCAGCCGGATGTTTGGGATCCGAAACAGCTTCCATCGGGTTGTACAGCGTATCTCGCTCCACGGGAATGCGGCCGGCGCCTCGGATCAGCTCTTCAATTGAGGCTTTGGTCAACTGGTTGTCGTTGCCCTCGGCAAGGTACGACTCCATAAGGGAGCCGCCCCGGCTGATCGTTCCATCCAGATCGTCGGCGCCGAACCTCAAAGCCACCTGAGCAATGTTCTTGCCGAGCAACACCCAGTACGCCTTGATATGCGGGATGTTGTCGAGCATGAGGCGGGACACCGCGATTGTCTTCAGGTTGTCGATCGCGCTCGGTCCCGGCAGATGAGCAAGCACGGTCCCCTGAGGATGAAAAGCCAGAGGAATGAAACAGAGAAAGCCTGATGTTTGGTCCTGGAGTTCCCGGAGCTTTACCAGGTGATCCAAGCGGTCCTCGTGGGACTCGACGTGACCATAAAGCATCGTGGCGTTGGTATGTATCCCGCGCTGGTGGACCTTGCCGGCGAGTTCCAGCCATCGCTCGCCCGAAGTCTTATGCGCGCAGATCAGGCCACGCGTCGGCTCACGAAATATCTCAGCTCCGCCACCCGGGCAGCTATCAAGTCCCGCAGCGATCAGACCATCGATCACTTCCTCGTCTGTCATCCGGCACGTCCTCGTCAGGTGGTCCAGCTCCACCATTGTGAACGCTTTCAGGTGCATGCGCGGGAAGTTACGCTTCAGTTCGCTGAGGAGAGAAGTGTAGTAGTCGAACTGCAGCCTGGGGTGGAGTCCGCCGACGATGTGCAACTCGCGCGCGCCTTCATCATAAGCCGTTCGAGCAATCTCGATACACTCCTGCACCGACCACTCGTATGCTTCCGGGTCCCGGACGCGGCGGTAGAAGCTGCAGAACGCACAATCGGAAACGCACACGTTTGTATAGTTCATGTGGCGATTCACGTTGTAGTAAGTCTTATCGCCGTTCATCCGCTCTCGCACCCGATTGGCGAGCGAGCCGATGGCCACCAGGTCGTTGCTTTCAAAAAGCGTCATTCCATCTTCGAATGACAACCGTTCCTGACCTTCTACTTTCTCCGCTATCGCAACGAATTCCTCAGGCAGTGAGTGGGCTTTCATTCAGCTTCTCCGTTTAGGTTTTACAAGGAGTCTTCCGAAGCAAACTCGATTGTCGAGAAGGTGTATCGTAACAAGTTCGCATAGAAATCCCAAGGAATAACGTGTCTACACAAAAGGAAAAGAGGCTCGCCGGGAGGGCGCGCCTCTCAAAACCCGGGGCAAAACTGTGTCCGCAAAGCTGACTCCGCAGGCCCTGTCAGGAACTCTTCTGCTCGTTTACGATGCTCTTCAACTCAGACTGCAATCTCTCGATCTCGCTTATCCGCTCTGAAATCCGTTCGAAGAGAGGTTCCTGCGCCCTTATTCCTTCGCTGATCAGAAAGGCCGCTGCCTCAGATCGGCTCTTGAAAATGCCGGATTGAACCAGCGCGTCCAGCCTCTTGAGAGATTCGTCGTTGACCCGAACCATCACGACGTGATCTCTAGCTGAAAGCGCGGACTCGATAGCTTTGCCGATCGATTCGGTAGCGCGATTCAGAACCTCCCCGGTTTTCTGAGCGACCTCCTTGACCGAGGACGCGATATCGTCAAACCCAGACGGTTGCTTTGCCTCGTCGTTTGGCATTGTTTTGACCACGATATCGTCGCGGTTTGGGTCTTTCTCTTCGATTGTGACGTTACCTGATGAGTCCCTTTCGTCGTGCATTGCTTGTTATCTCCTCTCGTTGAATCTCCGTAAGCCAATTACGAGCTATCGCTTCAAAAGTTTCGTGTCCACCATTGACGACCGGAAAGCTTGAGTCTTCGCCGGTGGATTGGCTTGGCCAGCAATCACGTTGCGGCGGACGCACCGGAGACAATAAGATGAGTCGGCCCGCTCGCAGCCGTTGTATCGCCGGCGAGCACAAAGTCGCTAAGAGCCTGAACCATGATCGAACCCGGAAAGAGGCTGACGAACTCCGCCGTCACTGTGAGGGTCGTCCGCAGGCTGCTGCACCGCGGCGCGCGCGGGCGGCTTGGCCGGCTTCTCACTAAAGCCTATCCGGTAGAAGTGGCAAGGTTGCTCTCGACTCTCAAGGGTTCCGAGCGAGCGCAAGCGTTCTCCATTCTGCTTGATGAATGCGACGCGATGCACATCGCCAGCGTGCTGAGCGAGATGTTACCGGCCGACAGCATAACGCTTCTCGAAGAACTTGCGCCTGCGGAGATCGCACGCTACTTGAGTGAGCTGCCCCCGGATGACGCCACCGATTTGGCGTCGAGGCTTCGCGAACCGCTTGCAGCTCAGGTGCTGGCGTTGATGGAGGCCGAACCCGCAGCCGATGTGCGCGAGTTGCTCGAACACGAGGTGCGAACCGCCGGCCGCATAATGACCCCGGACTTTTTCGCGCTCGATGAGGAGAGAACCATTTCCGAAGCGGTGTCGGCGCTTCAGAAACGCTCCGAAGAGTTCGAGATGGTCTTCTATCTCTACATAGTCGACAGGCGGGACCATCTTGTCGGCGTCGTCAGTCTCAGAAAGCTGCTGACCACCCATCCATCCACTCAGTTGAAGCGGATCATGGTTCCCGAGGTCATCACCGTCAACACCGGCGCGGATCAGGAGGAAGTCGCAAGGCTGGTTGCAGAGTACAACTTGCTCGCAATACCCGTCGTCGATGACGGGGACAAGTTGGTAGGCATCGTGACTGTCGATGACGTGATCGACGTCTTGCAGGAAGAAGCTGCGGAAGACCTGCTGGCATTGGCCGGTGTCACCGCCGAAGAACGAGTCACAACCAGCGCGGCTCGTTCGCTCCGGCTTCGAGCGCCCTGGTTGCTGCTCAACCTCGTTACCACTTTCTTTCCGGCGTTCGTGATCGCGCAATTCGATTGGGCGATCAGCCGCTATGCCGTGCTGGCCGCGATCGTAACAATGCCCATGGGGATGGGAGGCAATACGGCGACCCAGACATTGACGGTTATGATTCGCGGACTTGCCCTTAACGAGGTGTCGAGCGTCCCGCAGATCGTGTTAAAGCAGGCAGTCGTCGGCTTGGGGAACGGATTAATAAACGGAGTCATCGGCTCGTGCGCGGTCGCCCTGTTCTTCAAGAGCTTTTATCTTGGACTCGTCCTCTTGTGCTCGATGGTGATCAACATGATGGTTGCGGCTCTCGCAGGCACGCTGATACCAATCGGGCTCAAGAAGTTGAAGATCGACCCGGCGGTTGCGTCCAGCGTGTTTGTTACGACTTTTACCGACGTCGGGGGTTCGCTCTCATTTCTCGGAATCGCTTCGCTGTTGATAAACCGGTTTCCTCACCCGTGATCTAGTACTTAGTCACGAAGATTTTGATGAACACTTGTACGGGCGTCCCTCCGTGGGCGCCCCTCGTTGCAAGGCACTTTGATTAACAACGAGGGGCGCCCACGGAGGGACGCCCGTACAGGTCGATCATTTTGAGCGTGACAACGTACTAGTCCTCAACCCAATCGCCAGGCTGAACTTGAACTCAAGGCTTTCCTTCTTACTGGTCAGTGTAGACCTTCAGCGCGTTGACGCGCGTTTGGAGTTCAGCAAATTGCGCTTCTACGTCTTTGCTTCGATTCTCAGCCGTCTGGATCGCCTGGCCCAGCGCGGACTTCAACTCTTCAAACTGCTCCTTTAGCCGTGGCTTGCGTCTCAGGGCTTCGTCAATTTGAGTCTGGGCGGCGCGCAACTGGACAACCGCCTCACTCCACTGTTCCTGCTTCACGAAATCACGAGCCATACTGATCGCCAGTCCCGCGCGTTCGATGTCACCTCTGACGGTCTTTGCATAGAGCGGTGTCGCTGTAAGATCCTGAGCGTTGGTCTGGCCCGCATTGTTGTTCGACTGAGCGGGCACAGAGCCGCCGCCGGCCGGCGCTCTCGCACAGCCGCCAGCCGAAACCAGCGCGAGAGCCACCGCGAGCAAGACTGCCAGTTTGATTTCTTTCATCGACCTTCCTTCCTTTTTAGTGGTTCGGCGGCAGCTCCCGCCAGATTCAACATTGCTTACTTCAGCCGCCTGTACAAGTTGAAGCCGATCGCGAACTTGCTCGGAGGCGACGCGCTGCTGCTCGAGTTGTACCGCGCAGTCGTGGTCGCTTGCGTGTTGGAAAAGGTCAGCGAGAACACGTGTCTGCCGATCCGTTTCTCGACGCCAAACCCCAACGCCGCTTCCGAGTCGTTCTCGAAGCCGATCACCTCCCCGGTCTCTTTATTCTCCACAGGAATGATTCGGCCCATCTTGAAACCTATCCGCGGGGTGTATTCAAACAGCAAGGAAACAGTCGGGCGAATCCGTCCGTTCAAGCCGAACCCGAACGAACCGGTGTGCTGCCCTAGCTTCAATCCTAATGCCCGAGGATCAGCCGATTCATCGGGGTGAATGTTGAATCGACCCTGTCCGTTCGAGTTTATGTGCACGGCAGGCGAAAAGAAGAAATTCACATACCTGGTGATGCTTCGGCCGATCATCGTCTGAAAGTTATAGGTGTACGTCTTTTGAAAGTTGTCATCGCCTTCCACGCTTGCGTAAGTTGAGAGCGAGATCGGTGAACGACCTGCCTCGTCCAGCCAATGATACCCAAGCCCGACTTCCACAGTCTTGCAAACTCCCTTGCGGCACAGCGGTGAGCGGTAAACATTCGCATAGAGCCTGTCCGTGATCCCGAAGGTGAAACCGAGCCCGGAAACCGACGTGCTGTCCAATCCGAACAGATCTTTCGCAGTGTCGTTGATGGGATGGAACGGCTCGAGGAACCGGTGAGTGAAATGTACATTAAAGCTGTGCTTGCGAACCGCCTTAGTGGTCGGCACGTTGACTATGTGATGCTCGTAGGGCTCGTAAGCGGTGCTGCTCTCGCGCACGGCCATCTTCTTTGTGTCAGCCTGCTTCGCCGGCGGTCGAGCGTCATCCACCCGGGCGACGGACTTTGTCGTGGTATCGATTCTCAAACGCTGACCGTTGCTCTCGACTATCACAACGCCGGGCGCGGAATCGTCGAAGCTCACTTTCATATCCGAAGCGTGCCCGGCGTCAGCGGCGGTGACGATCAACTCTCCGACCATATCAGGATGCCCGTCTCCGCAAAACACCGAACAGATCACACCAAACCTTCCCTCCTTGTCCGCGTTAAGCTCGATCACCTTCGTTTCGTTTGCCTTGATGATTTGATCGACTCCGAACTCCTGGATAGCTATGCCGTGGTCCACATCTTCGGCAGTGACGGAGAGTCTTACGCGCTCGCCTTTCTTGACGGTAATGGTCTTCGGGATAAACTGAAAGCGCCGCGCGATCACTTTGATTTCGCGTTGGGGCGGCTCGGCGGGCGCGGCATTGCAGACCCCTGCGCAGACGACAAGGGTAAGGAGCGCGGCTATGCTCGCGCAGAGTTGTCTTAGATCAGTCATTCAGAGTTCTCCTCTCAATAGTAGTGAGTGGGAGTTGGTTCGGGAGCGAACCTTTCGGGCAGGTGGAGTATAAACGACGAGTGGCGAGTTTTCCAACGCCAGCTTTGTGACCGGTGGCAGAAGCTCAACGTCGATTATTCAACTCAACAGCCGCCGCGTATAATGATCAGACTCAACAGGAAGGATGCATTTGATGACCTCAAGATCCGCAAAAACTCGCGCGAGCCAGCCGATGTCACGACTCGGTGGGTCTCGACCCATGCTGATAGCATTTGCGCTACTTCTCGCCTCGGGAGCCGGCCTCGCCTTTTGGTGGTTGACGCGAGCAAATCGCTCGGAGCAGTCGGCAATGACTGGCGCGAACAAGCCTTCCGCAGACGCAGCCGCGCGGCAGCTCACCTACGAAGTCGTCAACAGCTATCCTCACGATCCCGATGCTTATCTCCAGGGTCTCGTCTGGTACGACAACGGGTTCTACGAGAGCACCGGGCTGTACGGCCACTCGACGCTCAGACGAGTCGAGTTCCCATCAGGCAAGGTAGTCAAGTCGATCGACCTCGCCTCCGACCTGTTTGGTGAAGGCCTCGCGCTGGTCGGCGATCGTCTGGTCCAGCTAACCTGGGAGAGCCACCGTGGATTTGTGTACGACCGCGAAAGCTTCAAGCTGCTGCGCGAGTTCACATACAACAACGAGGGATGGGGACTCGCTTACGATGGGACCAACCTGATCTTGAGCGACGGAAGCAGCACGCTGACTTATCTTGATCCGCAGACTTATCAACCGGGACGCAAACTTCAAGTCACGATGAACGGGCGGCCCGTCACCCAGATAAACGAGCTCGAGTTCATCGACGGTGAGATCTGGGCCAACGTCTACCAGACGGATTTGATCCTGCTGATAGACCCGGCAACAGGGCGGGTGAAATCGTTTTTAGACTTGAAAGGGATTCTCGCGCCTTCGGAGAGAAAGGGAACTCAAGACGTCCTGAACGGCATAGCCTACGACGCCGAGCGCAAGCGAATCTTCGTGGGCGGCAAACTCTGGCCGCGGCTGTTTGAGATAAGGATCAAGTGAGAAGAATTCTCTGAGTTTTACGCTATACCCGTGTCATTCTCTGTGTAACCCTCTGTGTCTCTGTGTCTCTGTGGTTAGAGAGTACCGCGGGTTCGTCTAACCAGGAGCACTGTCCAACCACAGAGACACAGAGACGCAGAGGTTTGCACAGAGAAGTCCGTGATATCACGACCATCACTCCTCAAGCCGCGCGGCTAATTCCTCAACAGTCGTCGCCGGCGCGAGGCACACATAGTTGCGGCACACGTAAGCCGTCGCCTTACCTTCCACCATTGGCCGCGCCGCCAGCAGCTTGATCGCGTCCGCTGATTCTTCGTCATCGGACGCGCGCGCGGCTATAACCTTGTTCGGCAGATAGCCCGAATACACTTGTTCGATGAACGCCTTCACCTCATGTGAGTCCGTACCGCCGACGATTGCGATCTCTTTCGGCTCAGACAAGTAGAAGTCCAACGCGCAGAGCGCGTAGCCAAACGCGCTCGGGTACTTCCCGATCGCTTGCCGAACCGTGCGCAGGATCGTCACAGCGTGTTGCTGATACTCTTGTTCCTGTGTCAGCAGCGACAGTTTCAACAATGCGCCCGCCGCAACGGAATTCCCCGATGGCGTCGCGTTGTCGAAGTAGTCCTTGGTTCGAGTGATCAGCTCTTCGTGATCCGCCGAAGTGAAAAAGAATCCGCCGTCCGCCTCGTCCCAGAACTGCGCGATCATCGTATCCGCAAGCCCGCGCGCGTCGTTGAAGAACCGCAGCTCAAACGTCGCCTCGTAGAGCGCGAGCAAGCCTTCGATCACATAAGCGTAGTCTTCGAGGTAGCCGTTCAGCTTCGACTGGCCGCCCTTGTAAGTCCGCAGCAGCCGGCCATCGTTCGTCAGGTGCTTGAGGATGAACTCTGCGTTGCGAGCCGCGATCTCGCGATAGTCATCGCGGCCCAGAATGTTTGCCGCTTCGGCGAACGCCGTCAGCATAAGCCCGTTCCACGCGGCGAGCGACTTATCATCGCGCCCCGGCCTGACTCGCGCTTCACGAAGATTGAAGAGCCGCGCCTTACTCGCATTGATCGAGCGCCTCAACTCTTCGACGTTCGCGCCTTTCTTTTCGGCGAACTCTTCAATCGGCAACGGCGTGTTCAGAATCGAGTTACCGTGCTCGAAGTTGCCTGCTTCGGTCACGTTGAAGAACTCGCAAAAAGTCGCGCCGTCGTCTTCGCCCAGAATGCTCATGACGTCCTGCCGGGTCCAGACGTAGAACTTACCCTCTTCGCCTTCGCTGTCGGCGTCTTCCGACGAGTAGAAGGCTCCTGTGCGATCGGTCATATCGCGGACGACGTATTCGAGGATCTCTTCCGCGACTCGCCGGTAATTCGGGTTCTTCGTCTGCTGGTAGGCGTACAGATAAATGCGAGCGAGCAGCGCGTTGTCGTAGAGCATCTTCTCGAAGTGCGGCACCTGCCAGCGCGCATCAACCGAATAGCGAGCAAAGCCGCCGCCGAGATGATCGTACATTCCGCCGCGCGCCATCCTGTCCAGGGTCAACTCGACCATCGCCAACGCTTCGGGTGACTTGGTGCGATGGTGATGACGAAGCAGGAACATCAACGTCATCGAAGGCGGGAACTTGGGCGCGCCGCCGAACCCTCCATTCACGCGATCGAGGTTTCCGGAAAGTGCGGCGAACGCCTGGTTCAAAACTTCGGTCGTCAGCATCTCGCGCGAAGGATTGAACCGGTTGATGTTCTTCAGCTCCGCGGTGATCGCCGTCGCGCTGGTCTCGATGTCATCGCTCCGGTTCTTGAAGGAGTCCGCGATTGAGGTGAGGACCCTTGGGAAACCGGGCAGCCCGTGACGGTCGGCCGGCGGGTAATAGGTGCCTCCGTAAAACGGCCTCAGGTCCGGAGTCAGAAAGACGGTCATAGGCCAGCCGCCGTGCCCCGTCATCATCTGCACTGCGTTCATGTAAATCGAGTCGAGATCAGGCCGCTCTTCGCGATCGACCTTTATGCAGACAAAGTTGTCGTTCATCAGTTGAGCGATCTCTTCATTCTCAAACGACTCGTGCTCCATCACGTGACACCAGTGACAAGCCGAATAGCCGATCGAGAGAAGTATGGGCTTGTCTTCGGCTTTCGCGCGTTCCAGCGCCTCCGGCCCCCACGGATACCAATCGACAGGGTTGTGCGCGTGTTGAATCAAGTAGGGACTCGTCTCGTCGATCAATCGATTTGTATGTTGTTCGCTGCTCATTAACGTCCTTTTTGCGGGATGAGATCCGGTGTAGTCGAACTATAAACCAACACATCGCCGCTAAGCCACGGAGACACAAAGCTGCACAAGGCCGCAACATAGGCATTTCACTGAGTTGGGCGGTTTCGTGTCTTTGTTTCCTGGTGGTGCGCACTCATATTTCAGCAGTCTGTTAGGAGACCTGTCGCGAAGTCACAGCTTGACCAGCGTGGACGGTGTGGTTGAAGCTATTAGCCAACGTGACAGACTCGACTGCCCGACAAAACAACAACGCGGCCGTGGACACAGCGAAGCAGAAACCGCGAGTGTCGCCGCAAGACTTGCTGCGGCTTCTTTCCTACACGCGTCCGTATCGCGTGAGGCTTGTGATAGCGTTGCTGGCGCTTCTGGTTGCGGGCGCGCTTGGGTTGGCATTCCCGCAAGTCGTGCGCATGCTAATAGACGCGGCCTTCGTCGAACGCGATACCAGCAAGCTCAACAAGCTCGCCTTGTTGTTGGTCGGCGTGTTTGCTGCTCAGGCGGGATTCAGTTTCTTGCGAACGTATTTGCTCTCGTACACCGGCGAACGAATCGTCGCGGATGTCCGAACTCAGGTTTACAACCATCTCACCAGTCTTCCGGCGGCATTCTTCGCGAACAGGCGAGTGGGCGAGCTGACCTCGCGATTGGCTTCCGATGTGAGCGTAGTTCAGACCGTCACGACCGGCACCGTCACCGAACTCTTACGGTTGAGCTTGATGTTGGTGGGCGGCGTGACGATCATCTTCATAACCAACATCCGGCTGTCGCTTCTAATGCTGGCCATCGTGCCCGTTGTGATTGTTGCGGCGCATTTCTATGGCCGCTACATTCGCCGGCTGAGCACTAAAGTCCAGGATCTCCTCGCCGACGCAAACTCGGTGCTTGAAGAAACGCTTTCAGCCATTCGCATCGTGCAATCGTTCGTCAGAGAGGAATACGAACGCACGCGATATCGAGACCGGATTCAGGACTCGTTGAAGCTTGCCGTGAAGCGTGCGGTGGCCAACGGCGGGTTTATCGCGTTTATCATTCTGGTCGTGTATAGCGGCATCGCGGTTGTCCTCTGGTTTGGGAGCCGGATGGTCGTCGCCGGTCAGATGAGCGCCGGTGATTTGATTGCATTCGTGCTGTACACCTTTTTCGTTGGAGGCGCGGTCGGCGGGATGACGGAACTCTATGGCCAGTTCAATCAGGCCATCGGCGCGACCCGCCGCGTATTCGAACTGCTCGACACCGAACCTGAGATCAGAGATCCGGAGAATCCTGAACCACTTGAAGAGGTTCAAGGTCGCGTGCAGTTGATCGACGTGCACTTCACTTATCCCGATGACCGGGCGCTACCGGTCTTGAAAGGCGTGAGCGTCGAAGCCAAACCCGGCGAGATCATCGCGCTGGTTGGTCCAAGCGGGGCAGGGAAGTCGACGCTCGTCGCCCTGATCCCTCGCTTCTACGACGTGTCGTCCGGCGCGATCCTGGTCGACGGGCATGACGTGAGGTCGCTTCGGCTGCGCGATCTGCGGAGCGGCATCGGAGTTGTTCCTCAAGAGACGACCCTGTTTGGCGGAGCGATTCGCGAGAACATCGCTTACGGCAGGTTGGGCGCGAGCAACGAAGAGATCGAAGCTGTTGCCCGCGCAGCTCACGCTCATGAGTTCATCGCGGAATTCCCGGACGGCTACGATACGGTGGTGGGCGAGCGTGGAGTCAAGCTTTCGGGTGGACAACGCCAACGGGTCGCGATCGCTCGCGCGTTGCTGAAGAATCCGGCGATATTGATCCTCGACGAGGCGACCAGTTCGCTGGATTCCGAGTCCGAGCGTCTGGTGCAAGACGCGCTCGAAACGCTGATGTTGGGCCGCACGACATTCGTGATCGCGCACCGGCTTTCAACCGTTCGCCGCGCCGACCGGATCATCGTTCTGGATGGAGGCACGATCGTCGAAGAAGGCAGTCACGAGGAACTACTGGCCAACGGCGGACTCTACAAGCGACTCTATGAGATTCAGTTCAGGGACTATCGTTTGGATGAGGCGGTGGTTTCAGAAGCCGAGTGGTGAGGTTAGTAGTCCGTAGTCCGTAGTCAGTAGTCCGTAGTCAGTAGTCCGCAGTCAGTAGCCGTAGCCTGTGGTGCGTTGTTGGCAACTTGTTCCCAAGCTACGGACTACTGACTACGGACTAGATCATGCTTTTCCGAACGCGTAGATCGGCATAGTTGGCTGCGGTGAGCCGCCCTCCGGCTCGAGGGTAATCGCGGCGCCTTCGAGCTTGGTGTTCGAGGGAAATCGTACCACCGCAAACCCGTGACCGTTCTGGTCAGGGTTGATCAATCCGGCACTGATCTTTGCATCCGCCGTGAGGAACCATAGTTGGTAGGTTTTTCCGGCTGGCGCGGGTGGAAGATCCGCAGTCACCACCCAGCGATTGGACTTCACATCCCAGTACACTCTAGCCGAAGCCGAAGGCGCCGGTTCCTGGCCCGCAAGCGTCAGCGTTCGCCACTGCCCGGTGGCCAGCACTGCGTTGATCTGATTCAACTCATCGGTTCGCGCGCTCTCGCGTTTCAGCTTCTCCCTCAATTGCAGATTGTCCTCGAGCGCCGACGAGGCTTCCTGCTGATGCAAACTGTTCTGCGCTGCCAGGTCGCGCCGGTCCAGGCGCCACGCGACAAACGAGACCGCGAATGCGAACAAGAACGAGGCTGCGATTGCCCACGGCAGGATTGTCTTCCAAAGCTGATGAGCCGGCGCCGCGCCCGCCAGCCCCGTCGCGGACCGATCGGGGAAGGTGATAATCGAGGCTCCTCTTCGTTCCGGAGGATCTTGCGCTTCTCTCTCAATACGAGCACCGAGAACGTCGCGCAAATAAGGAGACGGCGAAGCCTCAGGCAGGCTCAACGCCAGCGATGCGACTACCATCTCGAACTCATCAAGCTCCGAGTGGCACGCCGAACAGCCCTCGCTCACATGAGCGCTAAAAGAACTGGCCTCACTCTGGCTCATTGCGCCGAGTGCGAACAGGGCCGCAGCCGTCTGTTGTTCCGCAGTCATCGCTTCGTGCTTCAAACTTCCCGACCTGCTTTCTACTCGCCCGCTCAGCGCGCTTCCAGTACCTCGTAGCCTTCAGGGGCTACAAGCAGAAACATCGTCCCGTTTATGGTGTAAGTGCTTTCGTGAACACTGCCGGTCTCGGCGCGATGATAGTCACCGGGGCCGAGCTTCTCCCCGTGAACATAACAATCGCCTTCGAGAATAAAGAACTGCTCGACGCCGCGATGTCGATGCCTTGGTAGCGAGGCGCCAGCAGGCATCCTGACAAGCGAAGTAGCAAGGCCGCTCGCGTTGTCCATATGAAGCCGTTTGATCCGGACACCTTCACCCACGTCGAGCCATTTGCCCTCGTCGCCGTGAATCGAGAGGAACCGGGGCAGCGAAGCCATCGGCAACCCGGCATCGTCAGGCTTATGGTCACCGTTCAACATCGAGAGCAGTTTCGCGCGCGCGCCATCTGGCGGCTGTTGCTCACATGTGCTCAAAGCGAGCGCTGCGGTCGTCCCAGAAAAGCCGTCGAGCTCGGCCAGGCATACGTGGCATCCCTCAGCCAGGTGATTCTCAAGCTCGTGCGCCTCGCCGGTCTCGAGAGCTCCGAGCGAGTAAGCCGCCACCAGGTCCTTTACCTCGTCGGTTGCAACGCGGTGCTTCATACCTGGCCCTCCAGAACCGGGCGAAGCATATCGCGCAGCTTGATCATCGCCAGCCGCGTTCGAGTCTTCACCGTGCCGAGGGGCTGGCCAAGTCGCGAGGCGATCTCGCTGTGGCTCAACCCCGAATAGTAAGCAAGTTCCACAACCTCCCGCTGCTCAGGCGGCAGGGTGTCGAGCGCCGCTCGAACCAGTTGCCGTCTCTCGGAATCGACCGTGGCCTGTTCAGGACTCGGCCCGCGATCGGTTATCTCGGACACCGCATCGAGCGGGTCCTTCTGCTGGTCGTGCCTGGTCGATCGAATCCGGTCAATTGCCCGGCTACGCGCAATTGTCATCAACCAGGCGAGCGGCGCGCCGCGCTGTTCGTCGTAGTTGGCCGCCTGCCGCCACGCCTGCGTGTAGACGTCAAGCAGGACTTCCTCAGCATTGGCCCTGTCGCCAACGATGCGCAGCACCAGCCCGAACACGAGCCGGCTCGTTGCATCGTACAGCTCACCGATCGCAGACTGGTCCCCCCGCGCTGAGTTTCGTATCAGCGTCGTCCAGTCCTGGTCGCGGGTGTTAAGTGCGATAGAGTCTTGGGGCGCCCCCAAAAGTTTTCTCCCTCGTTTCAAGCTACGCGAATGCGTGGGCCTGCGGATTTACACACGACCCCAATCAAATGCCAGGCAAACGCTTTTTAGGATTCGCAACGACAATACAACAAAACATGAGTCAGGCTAAAGCAGACTCGTCCGATTTCAATATCTCTGCCGGGGTAAACGCAACCGCATCCGCGCTCACGAGATGATAGATGGTCCCCCCGCGCGCTCCGGTCAAAGCGGTCGAAATCGCTTCGCCGTGAAGATGCCCGTAGACACATGCGTCCGCGCGGTGCTCGTCGATCAATTCGGTAAAGCCGCTCGGCTCGTGCTCCTCATTCACCGGAGGATAATGTAGAGCGACAATCAACGAGTCGAAGTCGCCTCGTCGAGATTCCAGAGGCTGAAGCGCGGCTCGCAGGCGGCTCACTTCGCGCGCGTAGATCTTAGCGTCCTCGGGTGAGAACGCAGAGTCATTCGGGCACAGCCAGCCGCGCGTAGCCGCTATCGCGATGCGCCCGGCGATTATCGAACTCGCCTGAAGAACCTTGATCGAGGGATCAAGCACGCGAGCCATCTTCGCCTGCGATTGCCACCAATAGTCATGATTTCCTTTGACAAGTACTTTCAAGCCCTTCATCTGCCCGATGCGCCCAAGGTCAGGCAACGCGTCTTCCATGCGCATCGCCCAACTCGTGTCACCGGCTATGATCAACACGTCGTCGTCGCGACTGATCCGATCCCAGGAGTCAAAAATCTTATTATCGTGGTTATGCCAGTGCTCGCCAAACCGGTCCATTGTCTTGCCGGTTCCGCTCTCGAGATGCATGTCTCCTATCGCGAAAACTCTCATGACTGGTGTCCGCTAATTTAGAGGGGCAATCGCAAGCGCGCCTGGCAACCACGAGTGCCCCGCCGATTCTCGAGCGTCAGCGACCCGCCGTGCGCCTCGGCGATCTGCCGGCTCAGCACCAAACCGATTCCCGAGCCTCCGGGCTTAGTCGTGAAGAAGGGAACGAAGAGGTTGCTGGTGTTGGAAAGCCCCGGACCTTCGTCGTCGATCCATACTTCCAACTCGCCGCCGATCTTGCGCCAGCCCACCGTGACTGCGCCGGCGGTTTCCAACGAAGCGTCAACCGCGTTGCGCAGCAGGTTGATCAGTAGTTGTTCCAACTGATCGCCGTCCGCCCGCAGCGTGACTTCGGGCCCGGGTGAGAGCGCGATGCTGATTCGCGTCTCGAGCCCCACGAGCCGCTTGACCATCGCAGTAACGCTGAGAGGCTGCAGCCGAGGCAACGGAAGCCGCGCAAGCCGCGAATACGCTTCCATGAATCGGCCCAGCGACGCGGCCCTCGACGAGATCACGCCCAACCCGCGTTGCATATCATCCTTCCAGTCGGGCGGGCGCGGCTCACGCGCGACCAAACCCTCGAGGCTTCCCGCGATCGACTTGATGGGCGCAAGCGAGTTGTTGAGCTCGTGTCCCAGCACCCGGAGCAATCGCTGCCAGGCCTGCCGCTCTTCTTCTCGCAGCGCGCGGCTCAAGTCTGAGACGACCAGCAACTGATGCGGCGCGCCGCGCTCGCGGAAAATGCCGCGATGCACTTCCCATCTACCCGCGCCGCCGGGAAACGACATCTGAAGCGTGCGAGTGCCTTCACCGGCCAGGCAGTCTTCAAGCCCCAACTCGGCGGCGCTGCGGCCTACGACTCGCTCGGAAGGTTGCGAGAGCAACCGCTCGCCCGCCCGATTGACCAGCTTGAGCTTCTGTTCGCTGTCGAACGCAAAGACCGCCACTTCAATCTCAGCCATTACGGTTCTCAGCAGCGCCGTCGCTTCGAGCGCGCCGAGCCGTTGCTCACGAAGTATCTGCCCCAGGAAATTTACTTCGAGCATTGCTTCGCCAAGCGCGTCGTCGTGAGCCGCGCCGCGCGCCCTGATCGAGAAGTCTCCCTCGCGCAACGCCGCGAGCAAGTTGGAAAGCGTTTGCAGCGGGAACACAACGCGCTCGCGAACCGCGTATGAAAAGCCGAGCCAGCAGCCGGCGACCACCACCGTCAGCGTCCACTTCACCTTATCCGTGTACGAGCCGTCCCACAGCAGAAACATCGCGACAACCACAGCCGGAACTCCGCCCATCAGGGACATTAGAAATATGCGCAGGTCATGGTTTCTCGCGCGCGGGGGCGGGTGAGCCTTGGACCTTGCGCGCGACTCCGAAACTGATTTGGCTTTGCCCGCGGCCGGGGTTGGTTGAGCGCGTGTCGAATCGGGCGCGGTGAGGGGCCTCTGTTCTCGGTCTTGCTGATTTGGGTTTTCGGGTGACGGGCCAGTGTTCTCAGCGAGCGCGCGCCACCGGCGCGGGAACAGCGTCCCGGGCACTCGTTCGGCCGCTCGCGCCTTGAAGTCTTTCATAGGCCGAACCGTTGCAGCCGGCGATAGAGCGCGCTGCGGCTCAAGCCGAGCTTCTCGGCCGCGCGGCTTACGTTGCCGTCGCATTGCGCAAGAGTCCGCTGGATAAGAAAGCCCTCGACTTCCTCGAGGCTCATGTCTTCGAGCCTCCGCGACGCTTCCTTGCCCGACTGAAGTCCGAGGTCGCGAGTCGCCAAAGTGGCTCCTGGGGCCATTAGCACGGCACGTTCGATCGAGTGGTCCAGCTCGCGCACATTGCCCGGCCAGGCGTGCTTGATGATCGTCTGCAATGCCGCTTGATCGAAGCCCTCGATGTTCTTGCGATACTTTCTCGCGTGTTGGCGAAGGAAATGACCGGCGAGAAGCGGAATGTCTTCACGGCGATCGCGCAGCGGAGGGAGATGAATCTCGACGGTGTTGAGGCGAAAGAGCAAGTCCTGCCGAAACCGGCCGCCCGCCACTTCTTCGTTGATGTCTGCGTTTGTTGCGGAGATGATTCTGGCGTTTGCCCGGCGGGTCTTTGATGAGCCGACTCGCTCGAACTCGCCGGTCTCCAGCACGCGAAGAAGTTTCGGTTGATGTTTGATGGGCAGGTTGGCTATCTCATCGACGAAGAGCGTCCCTCCTTCCGCCATCTCGAATCGCCCAACGCGGTCGGTCTTAGCGTCGGTGAACGCGCCTTTCACGTGGCCAAACATTTCGCTTTCGAAGACGCCTTCCGAAAGCCCGCCGACGTTGACCGTGACCATCGGCTTGGAGGCCCGATCCGAGATCGCGTGAAGGGTCTGGGCGACGACCCCCTTGCCCGTCCCGTTCTCTCCGGTGAGCAAAACGTTCGCAGCCGAGGGACCAACTCGTTGGATCATCTCGAGCACGGGTTGCATGGCGGCAGAATCAGCGATGAGCGTGGGCCGGCCTTCGTCGCGAAGCACACGGTTTTCGGCTTCGAGCCGCTGGCCGCGTCTGAGCGCCTGGCCAAGCTCGGCTTGCGTATGAAGTATCGTCAGCAGCCGCGCATTGTCCCACGGCTTCTGAATAAAGTCGGTTGCGCCGCGTCGCATCGCTTCTACTGCGACGTCCACACTGCCCCACGCGGTCATCACGACAACCGGCAATGTGCTGTCGAGCTTCTGGACTCGCGTTAGCAGATCGAGACCTTCCTGACCGGACGTTGTATCCCGCGCGTAGTTCAAATCCATCAACAGCACGTCAAAGTCCCGCTGTTCCAGGGACTGGACTATCGCGCGCGGCGACTTGACCGCTTCTATCTCAAAGCCTTCTCCCTTTAGCAGGAGTCGAAGCGCTTCGAGAACGTCGGCCTGGTCGTCGGCTATCAACACCCTCGGTGTGAACGCGTCTTGAGTCTTCATCTCTGAGTGCTCGGCTTATCTTAACCTTGATCGCCTGAAAACTGAACTCGGCTCCCAGGGTGGTAGTGTCCTAAAGTTGTGTTGCTCTGCTTGTCCGGGAATCGACCAACCGCCAAGACGCCAAGAGCGCCAAGATTCTCAACGGATTCTTGGCTTGACCTTGGCGTTCTTGGCGTCTTGGCGGTTTCCAATCGAGTAACGCACAAGTAGGACACTACCCCCAGGGCGTTCGATGCCATACGAAAGATTAGCGGCAGCACCGCGATGACAATCGCGATGCTGCCGCCAGTCTTTTGAAACACCATATTTGAGGCGCAACCAGACGCGGCGCGACGGAGTGTTAGGCTCTACACCTTCTCGAAGCCGCTCTCTTGCATCTCGTGCTCGGCTTTCGGCTCGTGCTCTTCGTCAACTACGCGGCCGTCGAACAAGTGAACCTGCCGGTCCGCGTGCCGCGCATAACGCGGATCGTGCGTCACCATGCAGACGGTCGCACCTTGCTGATGAAGCTCGCGGAGCAATTCCATCACAGCCTCGCCGTTTGTCGAATCGAGGTTTCCGGTCGGCTCGTCCGCAAGCAGGATCAGCGGATCGCCCGCGACCGCGCGCGCAACGGCGACGCGCTGCTGTTGACCGCCAGAGAGTTGGCTCGGGAGATGTTTCGCTCGATGCGCCATCCCGACTCGCTCGAGCGCTTCCATGACTTTCTTTTTGCGCTCGGCCGCCTTGGTCCCGCGATAGGTCAGCGGCAGCTCGACGTTCTCGAACACGTTCAAGTCGCCGATCAGATTAAAGCTTTGAAAGATGAACCCCACTTCTCGATTGCGCACGCGCGCGCGCTCAGATAGGGGCAAATCGGCGACCGGTTTGCCGGCCAGCCAATAGCTCCCGTCAGTGGGAGAGTCGAGCAAACCAAGGATCGACAGCAGGGTAGACTTGCCGCAGCCGGAAGGCCCGGCGATCGAAATGTACTCGCCTTTCTTGAGTTCCATGTGGATGCCGGCGAGAGCGTGAGTTTCGACCTCGTCGGTTAGAAAGACTTTGGTGACGCCGTCGAGCCGAATTAGTGGTTGGTCGGTTGCGCTCATTGTTGTTTGTTCCTCCAGGTGTTTTCTGGCTTTCAGTTTAGTCGAATCTGTTCCGCCTTGTCGTCAAAGGAAGAAGTGTCTGAGAGGATGACTCGATCGCCTTCCCTCAGGCCTTCCAGAACTTCTATGGTGTTGACCGAACTGCGGCCGAGTGTAACCGGCACGCGGATAGCGGTCGTCCCGCCGTCTTCAAGTTTGAACAGCAGAACTTTGCTGTTCTCCTGGCCGTGAACCGGACGGCCAACATACAGGATGTCATCGAGCTTTTCTAGTTGGATCGTTCCATCCACGCTCAGATCGGCTACCGCGCCTTTTGGCAGATCGCCCAGCAACTCGGCATCGACAGTTCGAGTCCCGTTCTGAACCGAAGGATCGATGCGAGTGACTCTGCCCGGAATTATGCCGTTGCGAGTGTCAACCGAAACCGGTTGGCCGATTTGAATGTCCTTTGTTTGGGTTTCGGCGATCTTCAGTTCAGCCTTGAGCTTGAGCGGGTTTGCAACTCTGGCGAGGTTAAACCCCGGGGTCACCTGCTGGCCCACTTGCACTTCGATCGTCTGGACAACGCCGTCGATGCCTGCGCGCACCTGCAGTTGAGCGACCTGTTGACGCTTGAGCTTAACCGCATCTCTTAGCTGGCGGACCTTTTCTTCTTCCGCGGCCAATCTCGCTTTGTTTTCGTCCGCGGTCGCAGCCAATCGTTGAGTTTCCAACTTGACTCGGCTATCGGCGTCCGCTGCCGCAATCTCCGACAACTTGACTTCAAGCTCCGGCTTCAACCCCTGTTTGCCCAATGAAGTATTAACCTCATACTGCATCTGAGCCTTCTTGTAGTCGGAGGTGACCTGCGCCAAGGTTGCCCTCTGATCGAGCACCAGCTTTTGGAGTTGAACCCTGAGCGTCGCGAGATTCGCTTCGGCCCCTCGGAGCTGCGACTCAGAGTCGAGCGCCGCCTGTTGAACTTCCGGGTTGGACAACTCGAACAACAGGGTGCCTTGCTTTACCGCGGCGCCCGGCTGAACAAGCCTCTTTTCGACGCGGCCCTGGCTGATCGTCGGTACGTACCGGATCTCCTCGGGCACAAGCGTTCCAAGTCCGCGAACCTGGCGAAGCATCGAGCCCCGCTTGACGTCGCCGGTCCACAGGGTCCCCTTGTCAACCGTGGGGATGGCTGGCTTCAGACGAGAGACACCGAACGTGATCCCGATAAGAACGATGAGCGCAGTCAAGATGTAAAACGTTTGTTTCACCCGCTTGTTACGCTTTGCTGATTTGCGGGGTATATCCATGGATTCCTCCGAAGACTACACTAGGGAACTTTTGTGCCACGGGATCGTGCTGCCCTAAGCAATTGCGTGCCTTATGTTAGCACAACAAAACCTGAACCCGTGAGCCTGTTTCGTTTTCACTTCTGGGATAGGCGTTGTCCAGTTTCGAACACGGCCCGCGCCTTAATCGTTGACTACCCAGCCGTCTCTGAGGTTGATGACCCGGTCGCTGTATGAGGCGTTGACCTCGGAGTGCGTCACCTGAATGATCGTTGTGCCCGTGTCATTCAACTTCTTAAATAGCTCCATTATTTCCTTACCCTGGTCCGAGTGCAGATTGCCGGTCGGCTCGTCGGCCAATATAACTTTCGGGTTGGCGACCACGGCGCGTGCGACTCCGACGAGCTGTTGCTGGCCGCCCGATAATTGTGTTGGGTATAAATTGCGTTTGCCGACTATTTGAAAGCGGTCGAGGACGTCGCAGACGATGCTTTCACGTTCGGCTTTCTTTATGTCTCGATATGAAAGCGGGATCTCGAGGTTCTCGTAGACTGTCATATGATCGAGCAGGTGATAGCTCTGGAAGACAAATCCGATGTTCTTGTTGCGGAGTTCGGAGCGTTCCTTCTTGCCGAGCTTATGAACGGCTTTCTCGAGGAACGTATACTCGCCGGTCCAGGCGCTGTCGTGCATGCCAAGGAGGTGAAGCACCGTGGACTTGCCGGCGCCGGACGGACCCATAATCGAGACGAACTCTCCCGCCTTGATGTCGATGTTGACGCGGCGAAGAACGAACACTTTTCCCACGCCTGCTTCGTAAAACTTCTCGACGTTCCTGAGACTGATCATTGTTCCACTCCTCGCGCGCGCCCTGAGTAAACCGCGATTGTTGCCGGCTTCGTACGCATTATGCCACAAGAATTGTTAGCCAACTATCGTGCCACCGGCCGCAAATGAGATAAACCGTCGAAAGGCGAGCGTTACTTGCGGCGCGCGTTTGCGAAGCGGGTTTCATCGGTTGCGGTATTGGGAAGACGCTGTCCACAATCGAACAGGGAGCGCGAAGAGCAAAGCGCTAAGAGCAAAGGGCAAAGCGCAAAGAGCAAGGCGCGAAGGGCGAAGCGTGAAGAAACTCTTTAGCACTTAGCTCTTCGCCCTTCGCTCTTTGCCCTTTGCTCTTAGCGCTTTGCTCTTAGCGCTTTTTGCGCAAGAATCATCGCGGAGATAAGAATGAACGAGCACATTTTTCGTGAGTACGACATTCGCGGAGTCGTGAATCGTGACCTGACCGACGAGACTGTCTACGACGTGGCGCGCGGGATCGGAACGTTCTTCAGAAACAACGGAGCGCGCCGCGCAAGCTTGGGCCGCGACGCCCGCGAAAGCTCACCGCGATTTGCTGAAATCTTGACTCGCGGCTTGAACGAGACGGGTTGCGATGTGCTCGACGTAGGAATGGTGCCGACGCCGGTCTTGTACTTTACGTTGTTTACAGAAGCAGTCGACTCTGGCGTGATGATCACCGGCAGTCACAACCCGGCGGACAACAACGGCCTGAAGATATGTATCGCCAAAAGCTCGATCTACGGCGAGCAGATAAGCGATATCAAGCGCGCCGCCGTGACCCGCCGATTCGCAACCGGCAACGGAATCCGCGAAGAGCGCGACGTGGTGGCCGCGTATCGCGAACACATTCGGTCCAACGTCAAGTTCGGCGCTCGCCGCTTGAAGGTTGTAGTCGATGCGGGAAACGGGATGGGCGGCTTTATCGGTGCGCCGCTCTATCGAGACCTTGGCTGCGAGGTCGTCGAGTTGTTCTGCGAGCCCGACAGCCGCTTCCCCAATCATCATCCCGACCCGACTGTAGTCGAGAACATGCGTTTTGCCATTGATGCGGTGCGCGAACATAAAGCCGATCTTGCGATCGCTTTTGACGGCGACGCCGATCGAATCGGAGTCGTGGACGAGGCAGGACGAATCATCTGGGGCGATCAACTGATGGTGATCTTCGCACGCGAGATCTTGAAAAAGCATCCCGGCTCGACCTTCATCGCCGAAGTGAAATGCTCGCAGACCTTGTTTGAGGACATCGCTCGTCACGGCGGCAATCCGATCATGTGGAAGGTCGGGCATTCGCTGATCAAGGCGAAGATGAAGGAAACTCACGCCGCGATGGCCGGCGAGATGAGCGGGCATTTGTTCTTCGCCGATCGCTACTTCGGTTACGACGACGCGATCTACGCCGGAGCAAGACTGCTCGAGATCCTGACGAACACCGATCAGCCGCTGTCGGCGCTTCTGTCGGATCTGCCTCGAATGATCTCCACGCCCGAGCTTCGAGTCGATTGTCCGGACGAGAAAAAGTTTGAAGTGGTTCGCCTTCTCACCGAAGAGTTCAAGAAGACGCACAAGGTGATCGACATCGACGGCGCGCGGATTCTGTTCGAGCGCGGCTGGGGATTGGTGAGGGCTTCAAACACGCAACCGGTTATCGTGATGAGATTTGAAGCCGACACCCGCGCGAGTCTTGACGACATACAGCAGACGGTAACAGCAAGGGTCAACGCGTTGTCCAAGCATTAGTCTGTGACCCGAGATCTTCAGCTCATCCCTGCGAGTGCAGCAGATCCTTGTAGGCCAGCTAAGGAAAGTCGGCCGGTCGCAGCTAACCGATCGCGAACATCATTGCGCCGGGTTGGATCGGGCGCTTTACGCCGCGTTAGTTGGTTTGAATCGTTCGTCAGCCGTTTTGCGTCTATGTATTGATGAGAGGATATCCGGTTAGAGACTGAAGGCAAGTCCTCAAAAACCACCGGCCGGGTGGTAGACGAACGGAACAACGTAACGAACAGAATGTCCCGTAGCTCGCTGAAAACCTCGCCAGATGCTAACCAGCGC
The DNA here is from genome assembly GCA_038040485.1 of Candidatus Onstottus arcticum. GTDB lineage: Bacteria > Acidobacteriota > Blastocatellia > UBA7656 > UBA7656 > Onstottus_B > Onstottus_B arcticum. The sequence continues at coordinate 106,952 of JBBPIE010000005.1, read as the reverse complement.
AAGTTAATGCGCTCTTCCTTTGAGAGGCGGCCACCTCCCCTGGCCGGACTGATCAAAGCCGACGCTCCACCGGGAAAAGGCCGGTGCTTACTAAGGCGCTCAATTACTTGTTAAGGAGAATCCTATGTCAATAACGATGCAAGGGCCGTGGACCGTCTCGGTCAAAGCCAAGAATGCAGCATTCCCCCAGAGGTTCATCATCTCCGGCGCTGCCACTGGGAATGGAACCTATGTCGGAGATCCGACAACACCGGCTGTCTCCGTAACAGGCGACAGTTGGGCCATCACGATTCAGAATAATCCAGGCACAGGGTTTCAAGACTCTGACGAACAGATCAAGTTTCCGTTCATATCGGGTGGTCAGTACCACTTCGACATCGAATCGAACGACGCGGGAGGCGACGCGGATTTCAACGATCTTGTTCTGCGATGCCGGACGCCGGTGACGCTGTCAGATTTTCTGATCTACGGAAACGTCAGCTACTACGACGAGCGATGCATGTTCAATCCATGCTTTCCGCGATGGGTAGTGATTGACAATCTCGATTCGCTCCTGGAAGCCGTGAAGAATCCTCACTTGAGAAAGCCAATCGAGAAGCTCTATCCCGACCGGCTGCGAGTTCCGCCTCGGCGCCCCATTCCGATTCCTCCCGATCCGCCGTTCCGTCCGCTGGTCATCCCTCTCGAAGAAGATGCGGCAATCCCGCCGAAACGCGCGCAAATACTCAAAGCCGGCCCTCCAGCCGATGTGAACCTGGCCAATGCAACGGCAAGAGCCTCTGAGTCAAAAGCAAAAGCCGTCACTTCAGCCGAGCCCGTCGACGCGACGGTGAGAGGCTCAGTCGCTTCCAGGACGTTCAGCCTCGCCAGCTCGAGCGCTTCAAAAGTGGTTGAGATTGACCGCGGCGCGGTTGCCAATATCTTCGACAGAGTGAAGCTGTTTTGCGACAGCGGGCCGCTTCCCGGCGTCGCGTTGAGGTTTCAGGAGTATGATCGAACCAGTTCCGAAAAGACCGGCGGACCATACACCGGCGACGGCGACCGCGACGCCCTCGGAGTATGCGCTACCGACCGGCACGGCAACTACATCTTCCGCTTCCGCCGTTCGCTGTTTGATTACTTCGACGAGTTCTTCGGCGACGTAGCAATCGGCGAAAACGAGTTCGTGCAGATCATGCCGGACGTGATCGTGCAGTTGCTTGATTCGTCGGCGCCGGGGGGCGTAGCGTTCGAGAGCGCGCCTTACTGGAACATCCCGCTCTTCAAGCGAATCAACATCTGCATTCCAAGAGGCAAGATCGGCCACCTGCCTACTTCCTGTCAGGGGCACAATGCCATACAGGCGATAGGCAACATCTTCATAGGCGATCCGCCGGACCCGGCGATTCCCGGTCAGCCGCCCGGATTCGGCGAGCGAGTGGGCTTTAACAACTTTCTCGGCGCCACAGGGCGAATCACTTCCAAGAGCGCGATTCTGGGGACGCCTCACGGACAATGCGCCGCGTGGCATGGTTACCTTGACCTGTTCGCCTGTTTCCTGGATCAAGCGGATGTGACGCAATACACGATTCGCTTCCGCAAACACGGTACGTCGGCTTGGCATTTCTTCAGCGAAACGTACCTGCATCCGATGATTGCTCATCTCGCGCTGCCAAACTACAGCGGCGATCCGGTAGGCCCTCACGACAGCCCGCTTCACGTGGACGGGGCGGCGCTAGCAGAGATCGCTCCCGCTTACTACAACATCGAGACCGACAACGCCTGGATCTTCACCCATCGCGACAGAAAAGCGGTGATCTCGAGCTGGGTGTATGCGCCGACTCCCGGCCCCGTCGACTTCCGCATAGAAGGCTACAACGCCGCGGGCAACAAGGTAGACGGTGCCGATGACATGGTCACTTTGTTTATTGATAACGATGCGCCCGACTTCGAGATCAGAGACGTGACGATGGCCGGCATACCCGGCAGCGATTGCGCGCTGTTCAAACTCCCTCCGGGCGACCCGCGCGCTCCGCTGACCGTGACCTTCAAGGCCAACGAGAAGTTTGGGTTCATGAACAGCTATAGGTTGTCGGTGAAGAAGGGAAATACCGCGGACTTTACCAGCATCGACGGCGCAGCCCCGCCGCCTCCGCCTGTCGGGCCTGTCGTACTGGGCACTCCCACGGCGACTACGCAAGGCGCCTACACGCACGGCGGCGACCTGGTGTGCAATCAGTTCTTCGGAACTCTCGAAGCCATTGGGAGTTTCGATTTCGCGACGGTCAACATCACGCCGCCAAACGGAGGGAATTGGCTCACGCCCACGCAAACCTTCTGTACCTTCATAGTCAGCCTCGGCTGTTCGAAGCGGGTTACGAACGGGTATACCGATGCGGTGGCGGGCTTCGGCCCGGCGCAGTACCTGTTCGGCATTGAAGTGTGATATGCGGTTCTACTGGCTTGTGATCGGAATACTCTGTGTCTGGCGCGTCACCCATCTGCTGCACGCCGAAGACGGACCGTGGGAGTTGCTGGCACGTCTTCGCGGACTCGCCGGCTCGGGTTTCTGGGCAAGCCTTTTGGATTGCTTTTACTGTTTGAGCATCTGGGTAGCCGTTCCTTTCGCGTTCATCATGAGCGAAGAGTGGAAGGAACGGCTGCTGTTGTGGCCAGCGTTGTCGGCGGCGGCTATTCTCCTCGAGCGCGTAACGCTCAAAGAGAGTGCGCCGCCGCCGGCCACTTACTTCGAAGACGAGGAGACTGAAGATGTCCTGTTGCGGAAAAAGGAGAGCGGAGTTTCAAACCCCGACTAGCGCTGGTCAAGCTTATCAGCCTTCCCGCGGAATGTTTCAGTCGGAGCCGGCGAGCGTCACCGCTTCACCCCTGCGCACCGCTCAAGTTGTTACGATCTACTTCGAGTACACCGGCAACAGCGGGTTGACGGTGCAGGGGCCGATCACCGGCAGGCGGTATCGCTTCAGCGGGTCGGGCTCTAGGGTTGGAGTAGACGGCAGAGACGCGGCTTCAGTAGCGGGCGCGCCGAACTTGAAGAGGGTGAGAGAGTCATAGCCAGCAAGGCCGAAGACCTTTGCCGAAATCCCCTCTAGTTTGGTAGATTCTTGACCGACAGGCAAAGAAACATGAGTGCGATAGACATTCAGTACGTCTCGGATGAGAAGGGCAACGCTATTGGGGTAATCGTGCCGATCGAGCTCTGGCGCGAGATCGAGTCTGAAAGAGAAACCGCCTACCTGCTGAAAAGCGAACAGATGAAACGACGCCTACTCGAAGCCAAGGATCGAGATGGCGGAATAAGTCTCGAGGACGCTTGTGAGAAGCTTGGAATTTGATCCTGCGGCGTTCGAGGACTTAGCCTGGTGGGTCGAGCAAGACCGCAGCAAAGCATTGAGAATCATTGGGCTCAGCAAGGAAGTTCAGCGCGACCGCTTGCAGGGTGTCGGAAAGCCGGAGCGATTGCGGCACGTCGGTTAGGTCAAGCGCTTCAATCTGGCTATCCACTCTTTGGGAGAGGCTTCATCTGACGCACTTCGCCAGTAGCTTGCAATTCCAATATCGTAGCCATAAGCAATCGCTATCACGATCAAGTCCTTATTAACCGCGTCAGGATAATCTCGAAGTACAATTGATGCTATCTCTCTTTGAGCTTCGGCCATTGAACCAGGTTCGCCCTTCCAGACGGCATCTGCTCGGAAATAATTTACATTCCCATTTGGCCCCGCACCCTGCCCTACGAAAACTGAAGCCATTTGCAGCTTTCCCGAATCCAATAGGCTATTTTGCACCTTTAGCAAATCAGCGAAGGGCGCTGTGCTGGTAACCAGACGGGTTGTGACCAGGGGAAGAATAATGCTCAAGAGGAGGATTACCCCGGTAATGTAGAGATGCCTTGTCGCCATGGGAGAGAGATTCAGTTCGCTTGATAATCGAGATCTCACGACATAGGTACGTGCTACTAGATCGTGCAGCGACTGTCTCGTTTTTCGGTTGAATAGGTAGAGGTAGATGGTTGCGCCGCCAAAGCCGAAGATCAACAGACTAACAACGGCTTCAATCGGCGTCATCAATATTGACGGAGGAATCATTGCGCCGTTAAGAAAGTAAGCCGGACCTAGAACGGAGTATCTCAAGCATGATCGTGACACTGAGATAAGCTGCCCGTCGCGACCAACAACTTGAATCTTCAAGATCCTCTTGCCAACGGTTTGCCCGTTACCTATCCGGCTATTGAGGAATCCGAAGTAAAGAAGCGCAATCGAGAAGCCAAAAAGCCGTCCCCAGACGCCAAGTGCCGCAAGCGTATCGAAGAACATGAACCCGAACACTATTCCGACCACGCCTAAGATCATGCTATCGATCAACAGGGCCAGAATTCTTCTCCAGAACCCTGCTATAGCAATGGGCGCGCGGGATTCGAGTATTGGCTCGCCTACTAGTTCAGAATTCGACGCAATCTCATTGTTCATAAGAGTCACTGCGGCTTCGGCTGTTGGGCCTCGGGATTGGTATGACCAACCAACGGCTCACTAGGAAAATGCTTCAAGGTATTTCACACCCGTGCCTGTGTTGAACAACACGACCCTTTCTCCCGTGTCGACTTCGCCGCGGTCGAGCAATTTCTTCAATGCTGGTAGGCACGCCGCGCCTTCGGGAGCTGCAAAGATTCCTTCCGCTGAGCCGATCTCCTTCACAGCTGCGATCAGTTCTTCGTCGGTCACCGAAACAGCGGTGCCGCCGCTCTTGCGCAAGATGTCCAGCATTATGAAGTCGCCGACAGCCTTCGGGACGCGCAGACCTGCGGCTACGGTGTGAGCGTCCGGAACATCCGCGGCGGCCGTCGCGCCTGCCGCAAAGGCTTTAACGATCGGGGCGCAGCCTTCAGCTTGAACGGTCACCATTCGAGGGCGTCGACTTCCGATCCAACCCATTTGCTCCATCTCATCAAAGGCCTTCCACATTCCTATCAAACCAGTCCCGCCGCCGGTCGGATAGAGAATCACATCGGGCAGCTCCCAGTTGAACTGCTCGGCCAGTTCGTAACCCATCGTCTTTTTGCCTTCGACGCGATAAGGCTCCTTCAGCGTCGAAACGTCGAACCAGCCTTCCGCCTGTTTGCGTTCTCCGACGATCTTTCCGCAGTCGGTTATCAACCCGTCGATCAGCGTCACGTGAGCGCCGGTCTGCTGGCACTCGACGATGTTCGCCTTCGGAGTATCGTTCGGCATGAAGATAAAAGCCGGCAGCCCGGCCTTCGCCGCATAAGCCGCAAGCGCGCCGGCGGCGTTGCCGGCTGACGGCACCGCGAGCTTCTTCACCCCAAGTTCTTTCGCCATCGAAACAGCGACCGCCATCCCGCGAGCCTTGAACGAACCAGTCGGGTTCACGCCTTCGTCTTTGATGAACAGGTTTGGCATGCCGAGCTTCGCGCCCAACCGCTCGGCCTTCAAGAGCGGCGTCATTCCTTCGCCGAGGGTGAGCTTGTTCCGTTCGTGGTCCAGCGGCAGCACTTCGCGGTACCGCCACAGCGAGGGCTCGCGGCCAGCAAGCGACTCGCGCGTGAGGGTTTTTGCCGCGGCTTGCAGATCATAACCCACCATCAGCGGCTTCCCGCATTCGCACAGGTTGTAAAGCTTCCTGGGTTCGTATGTTTTGCCGCACGCCGAGCAGTAGAGATGAGTGACGTTCATTGACGCTCCTCGATTCGGTGTATGAAGTGCACGAGTATAGGCGGGCTGATGAGGCTAGGCAAATGGCAGCAACCCGCGGGAGAGTCCTGTCTTCTCTACGCAAAACTCGGCGTCTCCGCGCCTCGGCGGTTAGTAGGCCTCGAAACCCTGCTAACCGCAGAGTCGCTGAGACGCTGAGGTTTACGCAGAGGATTACCACGCGAAGTCACCTGCGCATGCTTGTTAAAGCTCGCGCGCGAGTGCTAGAGTTTCCAACTTCAAACACAGGGAAGGAATCAACATGGCAAACCGCTACGCAAGAATCCAAACCAATCACGGCCCAATTACGATCGAGTTGTTCGAAGACAAAGCACCTATCACCGCGGCCAACTTCATCGATCTCGTTCAGCGAGGCTTCTACGACGGCTTGAAGTTCCACCGCTACGAGCCGGGCTTTGTGATACAAGGCGGGGACCCGCGGGGCAACGGCACTGGCGGATTCATGGATCCCGCGACCGGCCGCGAGCGGCGCATCAAGCTCGAAGTCTCGCCCGAGTTGAAGCACGGCGAAGCCGGTGCTGTGGCCATGGCTCGATCGCAGAGTCCCGACAGCGCATCGTGCCAGTTCTACATCACGATTGGACCGGCTGCCTTCCTTGATATGAACTACGCGGTGTTTGGCCGAGTCGTGGAGGGAATGGATGCGGTCAAACTACTCCGAGCCGGCGATCCGATGACGACCGTCACGCTCAGCGAACCCTAGCCCAATCGACTCCGCCCCCCACAACCCGGCGCGCGGCTTGCAGATCGGGCGGTACAACAGCCGGGGCCAACCTTTATTCTTGCGTCTCGGCGGCATCGGTTCTAGACTGTGGTCAGCCTGCCCCCGCAAGCCGAAGTCTTCCAAACACGCCAACCGAACACAGGCAGCCCGAGCCAGGAGCAGACAAGGGTATGGTTAAAGCCGCCGCACCGATTCCAAGCGAGCTCACAAGAGCGGAAGCAACACTGAAAGAAATGGAAGCCAGGCTTGAACGGACTCGGTCGATGCTTCAAGAGCAGCGCTCGCAGCGGTTTGAGATCGAGGGACAGCGCCACACTCTGGAGCGAACCGGTGACATCAACCGGCTGATGGCTATCAAGCAGCGATCGCTTGCTTTGGACAAAACCATCAACGAGCTCCGGCGCTCCGAGGCCGAGAGCCTTGCGCGCATCGAGTCGGCCAAACGCTATGTACTCGGGCTTCGCCAAAGGCTCGACCGGCTCCGCGAGGAAGCAAGCAGTCTTTCTGAGAAGCTCGATGCAGATCAGATCCCGCCTGAAGTTCTACCGCAGGTGCAAACCACCCTGAGACGGGTCAAGATGCAGATTGAAATGCTTGCCGGACTAGAGGAACGTCCGGCCACACTCCCGTTGCCGGCCGGGTTCGGTCGCGCATAAGCGTAGTCAAATCAAACCCAGCCAATGTCCTTGTTGCGGCGCGCCGCGCGATGCTAGAGTCTTGAACCTCGAACACCACCTCGGAGCGCCGTCCTGGGAGCGCAGGCATCTTGCCTGCTTGTCGTTGCGGGAGAGAGAGGCATGCAGGATGCCTGCGCTCCCAGCGGAAAAGGATAACTATGGCTGAAGAAGTTCTTGCTGACGTATCGGACCGCGTCGCTACCCTCACGTTCAATCGGCCCGACAAACTCAACGCGCTTAGTCAGGATTTGCTCGCGCGTTCCATCGCGAAGCTCGATGAGTGGAGCCGCGATCCCGAGATCGGTTGCATCGTGGTTACGGGGGCGGGACGTGCGTTCTGCGCGGGCGGCGACGTTTCAACGATGGCTGCGGATGACTCTGAGACGCTCGAACAAAAGATCGATCGGTTGCGTGGCATGCAAGAGCTGAGCTGGCTGCTCTACAACATTCCAAAGGTAACGATCGCGTCGGTGAACGGGTTCGCGATGGGCGCGGGGCTCGGTGTCTGCCTGGCTTGCGACTTGAGGATAGCGTCGGACCAGTCGAAGTACGGAACCGCATATGCAAAAGTCGGCTACGGCGGGGATTTTGGCACCACGTGGCTGCTGACTCAGTATGTGGGCGCCCCGAAGGCAAAGGAGCTGTTTTTTCTAAGCGAGATCATAGACGCGCCCGAAGCTCATCGGCTGGGGCTGGTCAATCGCGTGGTCGCGCACGACGCTTTGCAGGCTGAAGTGGCCGCGATCGCTCATCGCATAGCGCACGGTCCGCTGACCAGCTACCGCTACATGAAAGCCAACGTGAACTTTGCCGCGAGCACAGACTTTCGGACTCTGCTCGATCGCGAGGCCGAAACGCATATGCGTTGCTCGATGACCGACGATCATAAGGAAGGCGTGCGAGCGTTCATGGAAAAGCGCGAGCCCAGGTTCACTGGGCGGTAAGGCCAGTCAAGGAGACTCGATGGACTTTCGCGAGATCATCTATTCAAAAGAGCACCGCGTTGCGACGATCACCTTGAATCGGCCCGCGAAGCTCAACGCTTATTCCGAAATGATGGTGCACGAGATCATCGCTGCGCTGGCTGACGCTCGCGACGACGACGAAGTGCGAGCCGTGATCATCACCGGCGCGGGGCGCGGGTTTTGTTCGGGCGGCGACATCAGCCGCGACTTCCAGTACCCAGCGCGCTATCGCGGACACCGTATGGAAGCGATGCTCGAGATGCGCGAGAACATGCATCAGCTTGTGACGATGCTTCGGCGGTTTGACAAACCTACTATCGCTGCGGTGAATGGAGCGGCGGTAGCTGGCGGACTCACTCTCGCGTTGTGCTGCGACTTTCGAATCGCAGCCGAGAGCGCGAAGCTTGGCGACACGAGTCTCAAGTTCGCTCTGGTTCCCGACGAAGGCGGAGCATACCTTTTTCCGAAATATATGGGTTTGGAGAATGCACTTCGGATGTCGCTGTTCTCGGAGGTATATCCGGCAGCTCAGGCGAAAGAGCTTGGCCTCGTGACTGAAGTAGTCGCGGCTGAAGAGCTGATGCCGGCCGTTCGCCGCTGGGCTGAACGATTAGCCGACGGCCCGCCCATCGCAATACGGATGACCAAGCGAATGATGTACAAGCAGCAGACGATGGACCTCGAGAACGCGCTCGAGGACGCCGCGCTTGCAATAATGGTGACGAACTACTGCGAGGATGTGAAGGAAGGGACCGCCGCCTTTCACGAAAAACGAAAGCCCGAGTTTAAGGGTCGCTGAGAAGGCCCAATCATCCGCGAATAAAACGAATCTCACGAATGGACTGAGAGGGTTGCTCGGCCATTCGTGAGATTCGTTTTATTCGCGGATGATGGGCCTTATCAAAACGTGACTACTACCCGGCCGGTAATCTGGCCCTGCCGCATTTCCTCGAAGATTTCGTTTATCGCTTCGAGCGGCCGAGTCTCGATTGTGCATCGCACCTTGCCGGCCGCCGCCAAATCGAGAACCTCGCGAAGATCCTGCCGCGTGCCCGTGGCCGAAGAGCCGATCTGGACTTCACGCATCATTATCGCTGGGAAGGTCAGGTCTTCGGCAGGCATGCCGACGACGACCAGTCTCCCGCTCGCCCGCATTGCGTAGAACGCTTGATCGTAAGCCTTCTTCGCACCCGACGTGACCACGGCAACGTGAGCCCCGCCCATTTTTCGAATTGCTTTCACCGCGTCTTCTGTCGCCGCGTTGAACGTCGTCGTAGCCCCGAGCGCGCGCGCGAACTCGAGCTTGTCTTCTGCGATATCGACCGCGATCACTTCGGCGTCGAACGTCTTCGCGATTTGCACGGCCAGGTGTCCGAGGCCGCCAATGCCAAACACGACGAGCCGTTGTCCGGGTTTGACCCCTGAGTTCTTGATCGCGCGATAAACTGTCACGCCTGCGCAAAATAGCGGCGCGGCTTCTTCCGATGACAGGTTCTCGGGCACCTTCAGCGAGTACGAAGCCTTAGCCTTGATGAACTCGGCGTATCCGCCATCGACCGTCGCTCCGGTGATAGCTTGATGAGTGCAGAGATTCTCGTGGCCTTCTTTGCACAGCTCGCACTCGCCGCAAGTCCAGTGAGTCCACGCGACACCCACGCGATCGCCGACTTGAAGCTCGCTGACCGCATCGCCTTTCTCAATGACGCGGCCGACTACTTCGTGGCCGGGGATCAGCGGGCGTTTGATGATTCGAAGAAGATGAGTCCAGTCACCTTCGGCTATGTGAAGATCGGAGTGACATACGCCGCAAGCTTCGACCTTGATAAGAACTTCGTCAGCCTCCGGCTTCGGTATCGCGGCATCTTCGATTGAGAGTGGCTGCTTGTATTCGTGGATGACGGCTGCTTTCATTGGACTCCTTTTTGCGGGCCTATGCTATAGCGTCGAACGATTAACCGTCAAAGGCCGCGGGTAGAGTTCTGATTTGAAAGTCTTCTCTGCGCAAAACCTCTGCGACTCTGTGTCTCCACGGTTAGTGAGCCTCGAAAGCCTTCTAACCGCAGAGGCGCAGAGACGCAGAGCCGGCGCAGAGAATTGAGGAGCGGAGACCATCGTTCTTTGTACTTCTTAACCCTATCGTCGTGTATCATCCCCTTCATGCTGGTCCTGGGAATAGAGAGTTCTTGTGATGAAACTGCCGCGGCGGTGATTGAAAGCGGGCGCGTCATCCGGTCGAACGTCATCGCTTCGCAATTCGCTACTCACGCGCCGTTCGGCGGTGTTGTGCCCGAGCTTGCGTCACGCGAGCACCTCGATCAGATTGCGCCAGTCGTGAAACGCGCTCTTGCCGATGCGAGCGTCACGCTGGCGCAGATCGATGGCATTGCGGTCACTCAAGGGCCCGGACTTATCGGTTCGCTTCTTGTCGGAATCAGCTTTGCCAAGTCGCTCGCGATGGTTGCTCGCAAGCCGATCGTCGGTGTCAACCACATCGAGGGTCACATCTACTCGGTGGTCTTCGAGAACCCGCCGGTTGAATATCCCGCGCTTGCGTTGATCGTATCGGGCGGCCACACGACGCTTTTTCTGATTCCCGAAGAGGGTCGCTACGCGGTGCTTGGCCGGACCCGCGATGACGCAGCGGGAGAAGCTTATGACAAAGTTGCGAAGCTTCTCGGTCTTGGCTACCCCGGAGGTCCAGCGATCGACCGGCTAGCAAAGTCGGGCAATCCGCGAGGCGCCGAACTCGTGTTTACTTTGCCTCGGATGGATTCCCCTAATTTGGATTTCAGCTTCAGCGGGTTGAAGACTGCCGTATTGCGATACGTCAGGGAGAACCAGATCGAAGCGGTCGAGAAGGGAAGTGAACCCGATCAGCAAATCATCGATCTGGTAGCGAGCTTTCAGGACAAAGTCATCCGGTCTTTGCTCGTGCGATTAAGAAAAGCCTCCGCGCTTCATAATCCGAAGACGATCATTCTCGCCGGCGGCGTGGCTTGCAACAGTGCGCTTAGGGCGAGCGTCAAAGCAGAAGACTTCGGCGCGCCCGTTTACTATCCGAGCCCGCTGCTGACCACGGACAACGCAGCGATGATAGCGGCGGCCGGGGACGCGAGGCTTGCGCGAGGTGAGAATCACGGGCTGGAGTTTACGCCTTCGGCTTCGCTGAGGATTGAAAACGTTGTGCTTGAAGGCTACGAGACGCCGCGTACGGCCAGGTACAAAGTCTGAAACCACCTGTACGGGCGTCCCTCCGTGGGCGCCCCTCGGTTGGGAAACTTTGCTGCTTCGGGGCGAGGGGCGCCCACGGAGGGACGCCCGTACAGATTCACCATCTTGATGAGGCTAAGACTTAGTCGCCGGCGCGAGTTGCGGCTTTGGCGGGTTCGCCCGCGCGATCCACGACGAGCTTTGCGATTCGCTCTCGATGATAAGTCGCGTCGCCGAACATCAACTCCGAAGCCTTCGCGCGCTTGTAATAGAAATGAAGCGGCTCATCCCATGTGAAACCGATTCCGCCGTGGACTTGTATCCCAAGGTTTCCAACTTCCCGATACGAATCACTCGCATAAGTCTTGGCCATGGAAATGGCCAGCGGAGCCTGTTCCGGGTCGTTTCCCATAAGCCACGCCGCGTAATAAACCGCCGACCGCGCGCTTTCAGTCATCAGCAGCATGTTCGCGCAATGATGCTGGACAGCCTGGAACTGGCCGATCGGTTTGCCGAATTGTTTTCGAGTCTTTGCGTACTCGACTGAAGTGTCCATTATCCATTGCATCCCGCCTACCATCTCGGCCGACACGGCAAGCGTCGCTACGTCGAGCGCGTGCTCGAGGGCCGCGCGTGCGGTTGGCGAGCTGCCCATCGTGTCTTCCGCGGAGACCGGCACGTCGGCGTACGCGACTTCGTAAAGTTGCCGCGTCGCGTCGATCGAAGGCATCGGCTGGATGGTCACGCCGGCCGCGTTTCGATCCACGAAGCACAGGACCACATCCGTCCCGAGGCGCGCAGCAGTGATGATGTAGTCTGCCCCCTGCGCGTCGGGCACAAAGAGTTTCTTGCCGGTCAGCTTGAGTCCACCGTCAGTTGAAGTGGCAGCCAGGCGCACCGCGTCGATGTCCCATGACGCGCTCTCTTCGAGAAGGGCGACTGTCGCTTTTGCTTTGCCGTCGCATATGTCGCGCAACCGTCTGGCTCGATAAGCGGGCGAGCAGGCCTTCTGGATCAACGAGCCGGCCAGCGCCACCGTAGAGAGAAACGCGCCGGGCACCAACGCGCGGCCCATCTCTTCAAAGGCCACGGCCATCTCGACCATGCCAAGCCCCATCCCGCCATCTTGTTCATCAAACATCAAGCCGGTCCAGCCCTGCTCGACGAGCTTCTGCCACATTTCTTCAGAGTAGGGCTTGCCGCTCTCGATCATCTCGCGTACGACTGCCGGCGGGCACTCCTGCGCAAACAGTTCGCGGGCCGAGTCCTTGAAGAGCTTCTGTGTTTCGTTTAGATCAAAGTCCATATTGTCTCCAGAGGTAGCATAGACTTTAGTCTGTGCCTCGAATCATCCGTTCGCGGCAACAGGTTCGAGCCAGGTGCTAAATCAATAGTCGGCACAGACTAAAGTCTATGCTACGTCGATCGGCACAGACTTAAGGTCTATGCTACGCCGATCGGGCACAGACTAAAGTCTATGCTACGTCAATAACTCCTCGGCAAGCCGAGCACGAAGTGGCCGATGATGTTGCGCTGAATCTCGGACGTGCCCGCTTCGATTGTGTTGCCACGAGAGCGAAGATACGCATGAGCCCATTGGCCGTGATCGACCGCATAACCGCCCTCACGAGTAAGCTGACCGTACGGTCCGAGCATCTCCATCGCGACTTGCTGCATTCGCTGATTCATCTCGCTCCAGAACAGCTTCTGAATTGACCCTTCGGCGCCTGGCACTCCAGTCTTGTTCATCCGGGTCAGCGTGCGCAGTTGATTGAGCCGGAAGACTTCGATCTCAGCATAGATCTGGGCGAGCTTCTGTCGGATTACCGGGTCCTCGCCGGCGGGGCGGCCGTTGCGTTCGATCTTGTGCGAAAGCTCGATCAGCCGCTCGATCTGCCGTTTGAACGTGATCTGAAGGCTCGCGCCGAGAGTGCCGCGCTCGAACATCAGCGTCGCGATTGCGATCTCCCACCCGCCGTTGACCTTGCCGACCACATTGTCGGCGGGGACTTGCACATTCTGGAAGACGACCTCGTTGAACTCCGAGTCGCCGGTCATCTGTTTGAGAGGACGCACGCTCACGCCGGGGCTGTGCATGTCGATCAGCATGTAAGTCAGGCCCTTGTGCTTTGGCGCATCCGGGTCCGTGCGCACGACCGCGAAGCACCAGTCGGCGTGATGGCCAAAACTGGTCCAGGTCTTCTGGCCGTTCACGACGAAGTGATCGCCTTCAAGCAGCGCCTCCGATCTCAGGGAAGCGAGGTCCGACCCGGCGTTTGGTTCGGAGTAGCCCTGACACCAGATTTCTTCGCCGCTCAGAATCTTCGCGAGGAATCGTTGCTTTTGAGCTTCCGTGCCGTAAGCGATCAAGGTCGGCCCCAGAAGCGAAAGCCCAAGCACGTTCAACAGCGGGGGCGCCTGGGCAAGGGCCATCTCCGAGATGAAGATCGTCTGTTCGATCAACGATGCACCTCGGCCGCCGTATTCCTTGGGCCAGTGAATGCCGACCCACCCAGCTTCATACATCTTCTTCTGCCATGCGCGCGCAAACGCGAGGCGCTCGTGCGTGTCCTCGTCCTGGTAGCCGGATGCGTCCCAGCCGTCGGGGATGTTTTGCTTGAGCCAGCTTCGAAACTCATCGCGAAAGCTTCGTTCAGCAGATGTAAGATTCAGATCCATGATTTCTCCCGCTTCGATTAGAGGTTGAGCCGATGCGAGCCGGCCCGATGGGTTGGTGATTATACAGCGCGGGTTCACGAGAGCCAAACTCGAATCACACGCCATCACGACGCGTAATGCGTCCATCCATCCGTGGTGCAATCGGGGCTTTCTTTATCTTGTCGAGCACCAGGTCTACATCGAATCTGTTCTTTACCGAAGGCGTCAGGTCCGGCTTGCCCCGAAACACGTCATAGCCCTCGTTCCCGTCGGCAAGATAGCTGATCGTCGCAAGCTTGTAGGTCTTCTTGTCATCCAGACTTTTGCCGCCCACGGTCGCACTGACGATTCGCGAGCCTGACGGGCGTTTGCCGTCGTAGACAAACTTCAGCCCGGCTACCTGGGGGAAACCCCCGTCCTCTCCATCTTCGACAACACGGCTGACACCTCGCTCGAGAGCTTGCCGCAGTTCGGCTCCGGTCACTTGTATGAGGACGACTTTGTTCTTGAACGGTAAGATCGAGAACACGTGACGATTCGTGATAGTGCCCGCAGGATAGAGGCGGTCCGAGCGAATGCCGCCGCCGTTTACAAGCGCAACGTCCGCGTTAGTCCATTCAAGGAAAGTGTCGGCAATGAAATCGCCCAGGTTGGATTCCTTTGCGCGAACCGAATCTTGCTGCGCGTCGAGGTCAACCTTGGATTCTCCGATTCTCTCGTCGAGTTTGACGCCAAGCCTGGCTTCGAGCTGCTTCTCATAGTCATCGATGATGGTCCTGGTTCGCGCATCCTCGGGCACGTCTTTCGTCACGGGTATGACTTTGCATTCAATGGACTGGACCGCGCCGGTTTTTGCGGAGACCTTCATTTCTATGCGGCCGAGGTTGCGCGCATCCGACCCCATTTTGTAGATCGGCGTGTCCCCTGACTGCGTTTGAATCAGCTCGTGCTCGTGGCCGCCAAGAATCAAGTTGATGGCCGCCGCCTTCGCCAGTTTCTTATCATCGTCCACGGATAGATGCGTTAGCCCGATGATCACCTGTGCTCCCTGGGCGCGCATCTGGGGTATGACGGTTTGCGCCGTTGCGATAGGATCGAGTATATCGATGTCCGGGCCGGGCTGCGAAATGCGTTGCGTTTCAAGCGTGAGCAGGCCGAAGATTCCAAACTTGACGCCCTCAATTTCCTTTATGAGGTAGCGTTGCGCGCCGGCGAAGGGCGAGCCTGTCTTTTTATCAATAACGTTCGCCCCAAGCCAAACGAAGTTTGATTCCTTAATGCGCTGGCGCAATACGTCAGGCCTGAAGTCGAATTCGTGATTTCCAAACACGGCAACATTCAACCCAAGAATGTTCCAGAGGTCTATCATCTGTTGGCCCTTGAAAACCATGGACTCCAACGAAGGCGAGACCGTGTCACCCGCCAGCACAAAGATCATATTGTCTGACTCGGACAGTATCTGTTTCTTCAATGTCGCTATGCGGGCGAGACCGCCGCTGCCGTCGAGATCGCTCGGGAGAATCTGATAAACATCGTTCAACTGCAAAAACGTGACGCGGACGATCCGGTCTTCGCTGGTTTGCGCCGCGGGCCTGACCGAAAACGCGCCCGTGGAGAGGACGAGCATCAGCAACAGGAGTATTGGCAATCGCGCAAGTGCGAATCGCTTGCTGGGTCTTCCAGTCTGATTGCTAACAATACTCCGACGGGCGTAGCTGGTACGCTCGAGGGAAGATGGGTTTTCTTGAGCCGGCATTGTTCTTTCCTCCGATGAATCCTGCTAACTGGGACTCACTGTTGACGTCTTTCCGGTAGATCGGATATCAGCATTGCGATTTCAGATACGGCTGCTACGGCCCGGGATTCTACCATGAAGCTCGGTGGCCGATCAGCCTAAAGAAAGTGCTTGAGATGGGTCTTTTGACTGTGGTATAACACACGCCGTCGTGAATCGCTCAGCGGAAGAGCGGAGTCACAAGCAAGCCGAGATTTTCTTCCTACTGAGAAACCGAACGTTTTAGTTGATACGGGTGGCGGCTGTGTCGTGCGCGTGAGAGTTGCTCAGGCGCGCCGTCGCAAACGGATTCAACTCAACATGCCCCGTGTAAGCCCTCACGCTCGCAAAGTGAGAAGTTCTACACAAACTGGAACCACAAGGTCTCCCGGCCTGGTAAGAGGAGGTACGAGTGACCTAAGCCGTCCATGCTGAAACTCAAAATAAGGAGAAAACGCTATGCGTAAAACTTGGTTAGCATTGTTCCTGGTTGCTTTGATCGCACCGGCGATCACCACGCTCAAAGCTTCTGGTGCTGATCCCAGCCAAACTCCGGAGAGCGACCTGAGTCGGTTGCAATCCACGATCATCGGCCTGCCTGATTTTGACCTGCGCCGCGAGATTGCGGAAGCTCAAGCGCTGTCCGGCTCGGCATCCGAGAGCGCGCTTGTCCAAAAGCGGACGAGTGCTATTGAGAGTTTTCGCGCGCGTCTTACGCCGGAGACTCGCGACAATTTGCGATATGAGATCAACGAGGCAGGCGTGCCGAAGACGTTCTTCAATCTTGCGGCCCCGCTTTCAAGGCCCTCCGCCGGGTCAAGCGATCAGATCGCGCGAGGTTTCCTCCGAGGTCGCAGCGACGTGTTTGGGCTCACAAGCCGGGACGTTCGCCGCCTCAAGCTCGAAAGCGAGGACAACGATCAAGGCACTACGTTTCTGACCTACAGACAAACGATTGGCGGCGTCGCCGTTTTTCAGGGGCAGGTCCAGGTAGTCGTTGGCGCCGCGGGAGAAGTGCTTTCAGTGATGGAGGGAATGGTCATTCCAGATGCAAACGTGGAAACAAATTCCGCCCTCACCGAATCCGATGCGCTGAGCGAAGCCTTCAAGTACTCCGGGCGTCAGGCTCCGAGTGAGTTCGAGGCGGTTGAAGGCCGCCGTGCTCCAGGCGAGCGGGCCCGCTTTAGAAACCCGCTCGATCGGGGCTTTGATGACATCCTCTCCGAGCTTAACGTAATGCTTGCGGGTGATCGCGCGGTGCTTGTGTGGCATTCGTACGTCGAGGCCGGTCCCAGCGAGTGGTATGAGATATGTGTGGACGCTAACAACGGCGCGATGTTATTCCGCTCCAACCTCTACGCCGAGGCTGCGCAGGGGACGGTTGCCAGACGAGACCCCATCGCCACGCCGCGCACACTGGAGTCCTTCGTCGGAGACACCGTCATCAATACGGCCGCGGGATGGATGGGTACTTCGACCGTCACAACCGGCAACAACGTCGAGGCCTACCTCGATACTGACGCGAACAATGCTCCTGACAACAACAACACAACGGGGCTGTCAGTCGGACACGCGTTCGCCGCCAATCAGGATTTCACCTTCCCGTTTACGCTCGGAGTCGACCCACGCACATTCAGGCCGGCAGTCGTGACGAACCTCTTCTACTTCATCAACATCATGCACGACTTCGTTTACGGGCTCGGGTTTACGGAGACGTCGAGGAATTTTCAAACCAACAACTTCGGACGCGGCGGCACCGGCAACGATTCCGTGAGGGGCGAAGCTCAAGACGGATCGGGCACCAACAACGCCAACTTCGCTACTCCGCCCGAGGGCAGCCGCCCGCGCATGCAGCAGTTCCTCTTCACACAGGGCACAAGCAGCCTGGCGGACGATCGCGACAGCTCGCAGGACGGCGACGTTGTGCTCCACGAATATGGCCACGGCGTGTCCAATCGCCTGGTGGGCGGAGGCACTACGACTTGCCTTGGCGGAACTCAAGCAGGCGCGATGGGCGAAGGCTGGTCGGACTACTGGGCAATCACGTTCTATAACGACGGCCGCGTTGGTGAGTATTGCACCAACAACACGACCAACGGCATAAGGCGCGCAGCTTACACAGTCCCGGCGAATTCGGTACACGACTCTTACGCCGACCTCGGTGTTGGCGGCTTTGAAGTGCACCGGGATGGTGAAGTCTGGGCCGCGACCCTGTGGGATCTTCGCGCGACTCTGGGCGCCGCCATCGCCGATCGCCTGGTTCTGGAAGGCATGAAGTTCACGCCTTGCAGCCCGTCGTTCCTGAACGCGCGCGATGGCATTCTGCAAGCCGACCTGTCCATAAACGGCAACGCGAACAGGTGCACGATCTGGACTGTCTTTGCTCGTCACGGCATGGGCGTGTCGGCAACGGGCAACAACGGAACCACCCATAACGCTGCGACCGATATCCCAGGAGATTGCGGCGGCGGCGGCACAACCGTGTTTTTCGATAACTTCGAGACCAGTCTCGGTTGGGTGACGAACCAGAACGGAACTGATACGGCGACGACCGGTCAGTGGGAGCGTGGCGACCCGGCGACCACCACTTCAAGTGGAACAAAGCAAGTTGGAACCACGGTGAGCGGCGTCAATGACCTGGTAACCGGACGGTTGGCTGGCGCGTCGGCCGGCGAATTTGATGTGGACGGAGGCACGACCTCAATCCAGTCGCCGCTGATCACTCTGCCTTCGACGGGCACGCTAAGTTTGTCGTTCAGCTTCTACCTTGCTCACGGAAGTAACGCAACGAGCGCCGACTTCCTGCGAGTGAGCATCGTAAATGGAACGACCGTGACTCAGGTTTTCCAACGGCTGGGAGCTGCAGCGAACGTGAACGGCGCGTTTGCTTCGACCAGTGTCAGCCTTAGCGCCTTCGCCGGCCAGACTGTAAGAATCAGGATCGAGGCTGCCGATGCTTCGACGGCGAGCCTTATCGAGGCGGGCGTCGACGATGTCAGGATAACAAGCCAGTAGAAACTAGAAACAACCCGTCACTATCTAAAGAGGCGAGAGTGTCAACTCTCGCCTCTTCTTTCATTGGGCTCCGTTGCGAGTACACGAACGCCTGACCTTGACTTGGACGACTCGCTTAGGTACAAACCTCTCCGAATCGGCCAAACAAACCAAAGCATAACGGGAGTGTGCCTCGCGCTAGTTACAGTGGCCCCACAAGCCCCTCGCCGGCCGAATGAAAAGAGGAATGTGTTATGAGCAAGTCGCCTACTTCTAAGAAAGCTGCTGAGGCCACAGACTCGACGATCGTCTCGAGGAGGAGTTTCATAACCAAGGCGGCGATCAGCGCGGGCGCGGCCGCTTCCGTGCTCGGTCCGCCGGTGGTTTCAGCGATTGCGGACACGACTAACGAAGACAAACCCATCCGGATACCCGATGAGTTTGGACTCGCTGCAAAGGTGCCGCTTAAGAAGTCCGAGTTCCCGATGACCGGCGCTGATGTTTTCGCCCGCGTCTGCAAAGAAGAGGGACTTGCCGCGCTTTTCTGCTGTCCCGGAAACTACAACATTCAAAACGCCATCGCGCTGGAAGGGATCCCAACCTATTCAGGCAGGCACGAAGGCTCGATGTGCCATGCGGCTGATGCGTTTACGCGCGTCACCGGCGAAGTCGCCGCCGCATCCGGCACAGAAGGCCCCGGCTTCACCGATATGATCTGTGCGATAGCCTCAGCTAACGCAGCGCGTTCTCCAGTTCTGGTGCTCGCCAGCAACATGTCATTGTTCACCGAAGACACTGAATCCGGGATTCAGCTTGGGTATCAGCAGCCGGCTACCGAGGGACTGAAGAAATACGGCAAACGGCTAATCACCCCGGGTCGCGTGCACGAGTACGCCGCCTACGCTTTCCGTCAGTTGAGAAGCGGAGTTCCGCGGCCTGTTCATATCGACTTCCCGAGCGAGGTTTATCGCGCCCAGTTCAAGAGCGCCGCCGACCTCGCTTTCTACTATGACAAGTCCAAGTACCGTACCGAGTCCAAACCTCACCCTGATCCAAAAGACATCCGGGCGGCCGTCGATCTCCTCAAGCAAGCTCAGCGGCCGATGATCGTTTCAAGCAACGGCGTGTTCTACAGCCGCGCCTGGGACGCCCTGAAAGCCCTTGCCGAGAAAGCTCAGATACCTGTCGTCGAGTCGGGCGCGACCAAGGGCCAATTCTCCGACGCGCATCCGCTTTCAGCTAACGCCTCGCCCGGGGCGCTTGCGAGCGCTGACGTCGTCTTGCTTGTCGGCCAGTACTGCATGCCTACGGTGGGTGAGTTTGCCTTCGGCCCGGACGCGAAATACATCCGCATAGATCCCTGTCCGGAGGACATCGGCCGCAACTTGCCAATCGACATCGGCATCGTTAGCTGCGAGAAAGCGGCTCTGGAAGCCTTGTTCAACGAAATCCCCGCAATGAAGCACGAAGCGTGGGTGGCGGAAATCGCAGCCGCGCGAAAGAAGTTTGAAGACGAGTGCGACTCGTTCTATAAGCTTGGCCTTGGCTACACCGATGCCGTTCATCCGGCGGTGATCGCCAAGGAACTGAGTGACTTTCTTTATCGCGGCAACATTCCGAAGGAGCAGACTACGGTTGCTTCCGGCGGCTACGGAATTGCGCGCTACACCCGGCGATGGCTCAGAGGTTACCGGCCCGGCCAGATCATGAACGGCGCTTATCAGTACGGAGCGATCGGTCCTGATGTCGGATACTCGGTCGGCGTGGCGGCTGCCGTGCAGAATGGCGTTTCAGTTCAAGCGCCGTACAAGGGCCACCCGGTCGTATGCATAACCGGAGACGCGGGGTTCGGCTATACCGCGATGGAAATGGAGACCTTGTCGAAGTACCGCCTGCCCGTCATAGTCATCGTCTACAACAACAACGCGTGGGGAACGTGGACCGGAAACAGAGGCAACAGCAAGACGATGTGCATTCACCTGTTTCAGGAGAACCTCAGATACGACAAGATCGGTGAGGCTCTGGGCGCGCACGGCGAGTACGTGACGAAGCCCGAGGAGTTCCGGCCGGCGCTCGAGCGAAGCTACCAGATCGCGGTGAAGGAAAGCCGGCCATCGGTGATCAACTGCCAGGCTAAGAAAGAGTTTTGGATCAGAGACCAATATCCGCCAGGCTCTTTGGGCAAAGTCGAGCCCGGGTGTATGTCTTACTATCACTGATTGCCCCTGGGAGCGCAGGCATCCTGCCTGCGTCTTCTCACACGCAACCAAGCAGCAGGAAGGCCTTTGATTCTTGTTGCTGCTGAGAGTTTGAGTAAATAACGTGCCGATAGAACCTCTCGACATAGTTAGAAAAGGACTTCAGGCGTACGCCGATCGAGGAGTCTTTCGTGGATTCGATGAAGTGAAAGCTCGAAACGGCAAGCGAGCTTTCAGGTTTGTCTGGCTCGGCAATCGGCCTCTGGAATTCAGTCTCGACGTCGAGAACCACGTCTTGAGTTTCAACAAACTTCTTCCGAATGTGTCATCGAAGTCGATGATGTACTCGGACCTGAGTCGCTTCGTGAAGAGCCGATCCGATCGCAGCGTACCGAAGCACCGTCGCGTCGAGCCGCGTTATGCCGAAGTGGTTTGCGCTAACCGGCGAGGCGAGGTTTCAATAACACTCACGGTCAGGAACAACCGGTACGAGTACGGATTGAACAAGCTGGTTAACCTGGCGCACGAGATATTCGTTCAACTCAGCGACAAGTATGCCGACTACATGACCGAGAACTTCGACCTGCCGCAGGAGTAACCCATGAAGAATGAAAAAGGAAAAGGGAAGGCGTACAGATTTGCGAGTCTCACTTTTGTCCTTTGCCTTTTTAGTTTTGCTTTCGCGCAAGAAAAGCATCCTTCCACGCCTCACCGACATCCGGAAGCGCAGAAGCTGAAGAACCCTGTTCCAGGCGACGAGTCATCAATTGCAGAAGGCCGAAAGGTCTATCTGCTTCATTGCGCCTCGTGCCACGGCCAAGCCGGCAAAGGCGACGGCTCGATGGCGCTTGCCGGTGGGACGCCTTCCAACCTTGTCGACGAGACCTGGGACCATGGTTCGAGTGATGGCGAGATATTCGTAGTCATTCGTGACGGGACCAGCAGCGACATGGAGTCTTACAAAGACAAGCTGACCGAAAAACAAATCTGGCAAATGGTGAATTTCATCCGAAGCTTGAGTCCTAAGAAATAACGGCCGCCGAAATTGTCCACGAGAGACGTGTATTGGGCGTTTCGCTAGCGATCAACTCAGTAAGGAATCCGTGCAAATCCGTCGAATCCGTGTCATCCGTGGTCTATGCTTTCGGAAGTATCCAGTTGATAGTGGCGTATAGACCACGGATTAAACCGATTCGACGGATTTGCACGGATACAGAATCGCCAACGTGGAGCGCGTGCGCGTGACTGATCGGGGAATTGGGCATGAGCAAGACCAAAACTCCAACTGAATATCAAATGCCTGACGCGCAGGGGCACTTCGGCGCTTACGGCGGGAGGTTTGTGCCTGAGACGCTCATGCACTCGATCGAAGAGTTGATCGAGGCTTATCACCAAGCTCAACGCGATCCAGCTTTTCAACGCGAACTCGAATACCTTCTCGTTAACTACGTCGGGCGGCCGACTCCGCTGATGCTAGCCGGACGGCTCACTGAGCATCTCGGCGGCGCGCGAATCTACCTCAAGCGCGAAGACCTCTGTCACACCGGCGCTCACAAGATCAACAACGCGGTCGGACAAGCGTTGCTCGCGAGGCGAATGGGCAAGACTAGAATCATCGCCGAGACGGGTGCGGGTCAGCACGGCGTGGCTACGGCGACCGTGTGCGCGCTGATGGACTTGAAGTGCGTCGTCTACATGGGCACCGAAGACATGCGGCGACAGGAGCTGAACGTCTTTCGAATGCGACTGCTCGGCGCGGAAGTCGTCGGCGTCGAGTCCGGCAGCCGCACGCTCAAAGACGCGATCAACGAAGCGCTGCGCGACTGGGTCACGAACGTCGCCGACACTTATTACCTGCTGGGCTCGGTGATGGGGCCTCATCCTTATCCGGTGATGGTGCGCGACTTTCAATCGGTCATCGGCCGCGAAGCTCGCAAGCAGATACTCGAGCTAGAAGGCCGCTTGCCAGATGTGTTGATCGCTTGCGTTGGAGGTGGGAGCAACTCGATAGGCTTGTTCCACGAGTTCATAGCCGACGAAAGCGTGCGAATGATCGGAGTCGAAGCGGGCGGCCGAGGCGATGCGCTCGGCGAGCACGCGGCGCGCTTCAGCGGTGGAAGCCCGGGCGTGCTTCAAGGGACTCGGAGCTACATCCTTCAAGACGAGAACGGCCAGATATCGACTACTCACTCGGTTTCTGCGGGATTGGACTATTCGGCGATCGGCCCGGAGCACGCTTACTTACACGACATCGGACGGATAAGTTATTCGAAAGCAAGCGATACGGAAGCGCTCGAAGCGTTTCAGTTGTTAGCACGACTTGAAGGAATAATCCCGGCGCTCGAAAGCGCTCACGCGATAGCTGAAGTGGTGAAGGTGACGCCTTCGATGACTAGCGAGCAGGTGATCGTTGTGAATTTGTCGGGTCGTGGCGATAAGGACGTGAACACCGTCGCGGGGGATCTTAAAACACCGCAGCCGTAGGGCTGCTGAAAGCTTCAGCCTTATGCAACCGTCTCCGCGGGAATTTCCGATTCGCGGCTTCCAACGTAGCGGTAGAGGATGTGATCGAGGGCTTCAGATTCCTCAATTTCTTCTAACCGCAAGGTAGGCTGTCCGAACAGGCTTATCGGAAGTTGGTCGCCTAAAACGTACTCGATCGGGACAATTTTGAGGATCGGCTTCCCTAAGCCCCAAGCTGCTCCGACTTCAGTTAGAACGTTGTCGGATTCTACCGAGTTCGGCGTAAGCAGAACCATAAAAAGCTTGCATCGGGATATCCAGTCACGGACCTTTTCTACCCAAGGTTCAGCAGCGGAGAGTTCGAAATGACTAAGTACTTGAATGTCGGGTCTGCGGCGTCTGATTGATCGGATCACTAGCTCGCCAAGAGCTCGGTCCCGCTGAACATAACTTATGAAGACACTCGGTCCCGTTTTGCTCATGCTTCATTCCCTCTTTCTCTTAGCTCGCCGCATTATTTCTGCAACGTACTCATCGAACCTGTTAATGTCGACTGCCTTATAAGGAAAGATTATATCCGGCAGCTCTTCCGGTGTCACGTCTTCCATCACGGCGACTATGCGTTTTCGCAGAACCCAAGCTGCCCCCATCTCGATAAGGACCCACGCGCGAGATGCTGACCTGCGAGTCAGTAAGACTATGAACTCGTCACAGCCGCGTATGCTGTCCCTTATCGATTCATGTATGTGATCTCCGCTCTCAACGTCCTTCTCATCCAAGAAGGACTTGACTCTGTAGGGCCTCCCCTTTCCCTCGATAGCGCGGGCCATTTGCCTGGCCACCCATTGGTCTCGGGCCGAATGGCTAATGAACACGAGGTAAGCGGATTTGGGTTTCCTTCGTTCCGTCATTCTTCTAACGCTTCACTCCGAAACGTGTTTGGCTGCGCAATGTCCGATGCGAACCAATATCAGGGGGACGCATGAAGGTCAAGGTATTCTGAGCATATTCAGGTCGGCTAGCAAACGACTTCCGAGGTTGACGCAAGGTCAAACGGAGAAGTAGTTTTTCTGTGCCCGTTAATTGCCGCTTAAGCGATCTCAAGTCGCCCCTGAGGATAAGTGAACCGCATTGTACGTTGCTTCAGAGAGTTGAACCCAAAGGAGCTTAAGGGCTTCATCCCGTACATCACCGCCGGAGATCCCTCTCTTGAAGCGACCGAGCAGATCATTCTCGAACTCGAAGGCAGCGGGGCGGACATCATCGAACTCGGGGTCCCGTTCTCTGATCCGATGGCGGATGGGCCCGTGATTCAAAGAGCTTCCGAGCGGGCGCTTGCTCATAAGGTCAGTGTGCGTGACTGCCTCGAACTCGTGAGGCGAGTGCGCATGCAGAGCGAAGTGCCGATAGTCCTGTTCAGCTACTTGAACCCGCTTCTGTCGATCGGGATTGAACGGCTCGGAGATGAGCTTCGAAGCGCGGGTGTTGATGGGGTGCTCGCGACTGACCTTGTGCCGGAAGAAGCTGATGAGTTTGGAGCGGCCGTGCGGGCGGCGGGGATTGACTTGATCTTTCTGATAGCGCCTACAAGCACCGACGAGCGGCTCAAGCTCATCAGCGAAGCCAGCACCGGGTTTGTGTACGCGGTCTCACGAACGGGTGTGACCGGAGTTCAACAGAGCTTGTCTGAAGCGGCGGCGAGTCTCGTCCAGCGAGTTCGCCGATTCACCGATCTGCCGGTAGCCGTAGGGTTCGGAATCTCAACACCAGAGCAGGTCAATGAGGTCTGGCAACACGCGGACGCCGCCGTAGTCGGGAGTCGAATCGTCGCCGAGATCGAACAGAACGCGACGGATCCGGCTCTGGTCGAGAAGGTCGGCGCGCTCGCTCGATGGTTGGTATCGAGTCGTTCCACACAATCATAAAGCCAACCTCTCATGAGCGATGGAATGTAAAATCCCGAAGGGATGCCGGGGTAAAGCCACGGGTGAGTCTGCGAACCCGTGGTCAAGTGCGCAGAGACACGCGAACCCACGAAGTGGGTGACGGAGTGTAGCCACGGGTGAGCCCGCGAACGCGTGGATAACCCGAAGGCAACCCGCCAGAACCCTCGAAGAGGGTGACGGGCATCGAGCGGACTCCGTATGAACGAAACGCCGGGTCAGGCTTGACGTACAAGGGCGCTGCCGTTCTGATAGCCTTTGTTGGCTCGCCCTGGTCTACGGGTTCGCGGACTCACCCGTGGGCATGAGGAAGCGACACAAACCCCTGGTGGTGGATGTTGTGACCTGAGAGCGTTAGATCGAAGAATGGGACACTCTCATACAAATCTGCTTTACCACATCGTGTTCTCCACGAAGGAACGTCAACCCTGGTTGGATACGGAAATCAGCACGCGACTGTACCCATATGTCGGAGGGGCTATTCGCTCGGAGGGCGGAGTAGGCATCAGCATCAACGGGTGCCCCGATCACATACACATACTGGCAAAGCTCAAGCAAGATAAGGCCGTGTCGGATGTGCTGCGCGCAATCAAAGCGAATTCCTCTGGCTGGATTCATCGTACATTCTATTCTCTGCGCGGGTTTGCCTGGCAGAGTGGATACGGCGCGTTTAGCGTGAGCCAATCGCAAGTTGACAAGGTTGAGCACTACATCGCAAATCAGCAGGTGCATCACCAGCGGGTGTCCTTCAAGGAAGAGTTCATCGCGCTACTCGATGCGCATGGGATCGAGTACGACGAGGAGTATCTGTGGGATTGAGGGCCGGCACCCACTTCGTGGGTTCGCGTGACTGCTCGCTTGTCCACGGGTTCGCGGACTCACCCGTGGCTTTACTCCTTCACCCACTTCGTGGGTTCGCGTGACCGCTCGCTTGTCCACGGGTTCGCGGACTCACCCGTGGCTTTACTCCTTCACCCACTTCGTGGGTTTGCGTGTTTGCGCGCTCTACCACGGGTTCGCGGACTCACCCGTGGCTTTACTCCTGCACCCACTTCGTGGGTTCGCGTGTCTGCTCGGCGTTATCCAAGGGTTCGCGGACTCACCCGTGGCTCTACTCCTTCACCCACTTCGTGGGTTTGCGTGATCGCTCGCTTGTCCACGGGTTCGCGGACTCAGCCGTGGCTTTACTCCTGCACCCACTTCGTGGGTTCGCGAGACCGTTCGGTTGTCATTGCCGCCGCGGGCTAGCGCGAATAAACTAGGCGGGTGCTGACGGGCGGCGGAGCAGTCGAGCTGCTAAGCAATCGAGCGGCTAGGCATAGGCTGTGATAGGTTGAAGACTTGAACATCGAAGATTGGCGAGACGAAATCGATCGGCTGGATGAGCAGTTGGTGAAACTGCTCAACGCGCGCTCGCAGTGCGCGATCGAGCTCGGGCGGATCAAGCGCGAGCTTGGGCTCGCGATCTATTCGCCAAATCGTGAGAGGGAAGTCATCGCTCACGTCACCAGCGTCAACGGCGGGCCATTGGATCGAGAGGCCGTCCGGCGTTTGTTTGAGAGAATCATCGACGAGTCTCGGCGCATCGAACGAGTAACGGTCGAGAAGGAATCGAAGGACGGCAAGAGCGAAGATTCGAAGCGGAAGAAGAAAGTAAGCGGCTGACTTTGCGGCCTCGAATTCCGGAACACTGTTTCAACGCAGAGACGCGGAGAGGATCGACCGCCGGCGGACTAGGAACGAATCAGTTTTAGGAGCGAATAATGGTCATCGTGATGGAGGAGACTGCTACCGAGGAGCAGATCTCCGGTGTGATAGACAAGCTGGTCAAGCTGGGGTTCGATATACATCGTTCGACGGGTGTGCGCCACACGGTGCTGGGCGCGGTCGGCGATCGTACCATCGATTGGCGCGACATCGAGCTGCTCGACGGCGTCAAAGAGGTTCTTCGAATCACTTCGCCATATAAGCTTGCGAGCAAAGCTTTCAAAGCGGAGCCAACTCAAATCAAGATCGGGGATGTGACGTTCGGCGGGAAAGAAGTGGTCATGATGGCTGGGCCTTGCACGGTCGAGAGCCGCGACCAGGTGATGGCCATAGCCGAGATCGTAGCGCGCAACGGCGCCAAGGTGCTTCGCGGCGGCGCCTTCAAGCCGCGGACGTCGCCTTATTCGTTTCAGGGGCTTGGCGAAGAGGGTTTGAAGTTCCTCCGACAAGCAGCCGACCGATACGATTTGCTGGTGGTGTCCGAGGTGATGGAACCGTCGCAGATTCCGCTATTCATCCGCCACGTGGACATACTTCAGATCGGCGCGCGCAACATGCAGAACTTCAATCTGCTGCGCGAAGTGGGCCGCATCAACAAACCGGTGCTCTTGAAGCGCGGACCAGCTGCGACTATCGAAGAAACGTTGCTCGCGGCTGAGTACATAATGTCAGGCGGGAACCACGAGGTAATACTCTGCGAGCGCGGGATACGCACGTTCGAGCCCTACTTGCGAAACACCTTCGACGTTTCAGCGATACCGGTCTTCAAGAAGCTGTCCCATCTTCCAGTCGCGGCCGATCCCAGCCATGCCACGGGTCGGCGTGACAAGGTTGCGCCCGTCGCCCAGGCGGCGGTTGCCGCGGGCGCGGACGCGTTGCTGATAGAGGTGCACAACGATCCGGAGAACGCGTTGTGTGACGGGGCTCAGTCGTTGTTGCCCGATCAATTCGAAGAGTTGACTCGCCGGCTGAGATTGATCGCGCAGGCGGTCGATCGTGAGGTTGCGCCCGCCGTGGAAGTGGCAGCGGCGCGTTAGGCTGGGTCAATCACTTATTGCATGCTTCGCCAATCTCCCGAGGCTATGAAGCTCGCCCAGTAGTATGGATGTTGGCGGTCGGTGCCGCGGAGCATCTCGAGTTGGACGGTGCGCAAGGATTCGCTTCTACCGCCGCCAGTCATAAGCCCCTTGTAATAGTCGATCATCAGGTCTCGCGTAGCCGCATCGCTCACCTGCCAAAGGCTCATCACCTGACTCTCGGTGCCGGCAATCACCAGAGCGCGGCGCAATCCGTAGACCCCTTCGCCGTTAAGCACGTCGCCGACTCCTGTTTCGCACGCAGAGAGAACAACGAGCTTTGTACCTGTCAGGTCGAGCCCCGACGCTTCCAGCGCCGTCAGCACACCATCTTCGCTGCCGCTCTTGCCCTTGTTGAACCCGGCCAATGCCAGCCCTGATCGCAGCAAGGGGTTCTCCCCCATCAGCATCCTTCCAGAAGGGTCGCTGTCATACAGAGCACGGTAGGCACCTTCCTGGCGCTCTTTGCGCGCGTCAGACAAAAAGAACCCGTGAGTGGCAATGTGCAGGATGCTCGGGCTCGGCACGAGCTTCAGCGCAGCTTCGGTAGCTTTTGATCCGGTGAGCACGGTCGCGCCCCGCAGAAGACCCTTGAGCGCCTCTGCTTCCTTAGCCGTGCCGGGCAGTGGATCGAACGCGAACCCTGCAAGATTCACTGAGCGGTTTCCCGGTGCGGAGCGAGCAACTGAAGTCCTCGGCGGATTCGCGCTGCCGTCATCGTCGAAGTTGGGATTGGCAATCACCAACGGACCGTGCCTGCTGGCGGCCTGGGCTTGAAGTCTTAACAGATCACGGCCGGTTGTTAGATAACTAATTGAATAGCGTTCGACGAGGTAGCGACTTTGTTCATCCACAAACGCCGCGAACGGCACGAGGCTTAGCGTTCCATCCGGCGAGACAAGCAGAGTGTGCGCGTTGCCCAGCAGCTTGCGAACCGGCGCCATGACTTTGTCGTCCAATGCCCGAGCTAGTTGCTTCACATCGTTGCGCCGAAGATTTCTTAGAGCTGCGCGAAGCGCTTTAACGTCTTTGTCGATGGGGGCCGACTCGCCCAGATCTGCCCATCTGGGCGGTCCTTCGCGGCGGAGCACGTAAAGCGCCGTATCTGGTTGTGCCCCATTTTTCCTGAGGCTTTGTTGGCTTGAAGTTGTAAGTGTCATACAGAGCCAGCTCAACCAGCGCGGTTCCTTGCGGGATGAGGCTTTGAATCATCTCGAGCGTAATGGGCGGGACCGGTTTGGTGGCAGCAACGCTTCGAGCGCTTAGCTCGGCTTCGAGTTGGCGGACTTCCTCCTTGATCTTGTTTATCTCGTGCGGCATCTCACCGAAGGCTCCCCACACGGTTGCAGGAGTTGCTGGAGGGCTCTCTGGCTTTTCTCCCGGCTTGAGCACTTTCCCCGACAGCCTTGCGCGTGCGGCCGCGAGCTTCTCCAGAAGCGCCTGGTCTTCAGGCCTCCCCAGTCGCCGAAGCGTTTGTAGGCTTTCGGCAAGGGCGTCAAGCACGCGCCCCTTTCTGCGCAGCACAGTGGTCAACGCGAGCCGAGCGGCTTGAACGTTGTTCGGAGCCTCTCGCAGGTGAAGCGACACCGCGTTGCTAGTTCCGCTGGAGAGCTTTGCGGTGTAGGCGAGCTTCTGATCTTCGCTTCCGGTTGCGAGGATTGACGACAGTTGACGCTCTTCCAGGTCGAGCCCGCGAGCGAGAGATTCAACAGCATGAACGGAATCACCGCTTGCGGCATACAGCACCGCGAGGTTGATCAGAGTCGTCGCAACTAGGGGATCATCTTTGCCGAGACCTGCCTCGCGTATCGTCAAGGCGCGTTTATAGAGCAGCTCCGCTTTGTAAAGGCTACCGGTTGCTGTGTAAAGATTGCCAAGGTTGTTCAGAACTAACGCGACGTACAGATGGTTGGGACCAAGCGCCTTCTCGTAAATCGCCGCCGCCCGCTCGAAGAGCGGTTGTGCTTTTCTGTAATCACCTCTTCCGCTGTAGAGCAAACCGAGGTTGTTTAGACTCCGGGCAACGAATTGGTGATTGGGGCCAAGCGACTTCTCGAAGATGCTGAGCGCGCGCAGATGGAGCGGCTCAGCTCTGCGGTAGTCGTCTCTCCTCCGGTAAATCTCGGCCACGCTGTTAAGAATCGCCGCAACGTTCGGATCACTCGGTCCAAGGATCCTTTCGCGTATGGCGAGAGACCGAGTTGCAAGCGGTAGAGCTTCGTCATACTTGTACTCAGCAAACAGCTTTACTACCTGTTCGCTGAGTCGCTGCGCCTCTTGAAGTTCTGCTGTCTCGCTCGCGGTCCTTGTGGGGCTTTGGCTGCGCGTTTGACCGAGAGCGCTGCAAACCAACCCGACTAGCAGGACCAGCAATGGCGCCCAATGCAGTAGCGTTGTGATGCGTTTTTTCAACGTTACTCCTCCGATGCGGTCTCCGTGCTGCAAAGGCAAAAGACGAACGAGCGGCTGAACGCTTGATTTGCGCAGGAGCATAGCTGCCGTGCTTTCCGATATCAAGCGGAGGTAGTGTCCTAAAGTTGTGTGGCTCGTTTGTCCTCGAATCGACCAACCGCCAAGACGCCAAGAGCGCCAAGATTCTCAACGGATTCTTGGTCTGACCTTGGCGTCCTTGGCGTCTTGGCGGTTTTCCAATCGAGCAACACACAAATAGGACACTACCTGGCATTGCGTAGCGAGGTCACCCCTCGCCCTTCAGGTGCGTGGTTGGCCTGCTCCGATTCTTGGGTCTTGGGTTATAATCGCGGGCCGGAGGCGAGAGTGGTGCGCGCGAAGTGCAACGAGCAGAACGACCTGGGATCGCAGCCATCCGTGCCTGCATCCCTAGTGCTGAGAAACGCCAGACGAAGGAGCAGCCAAAGGTGCCTGCGCTCCCAGGTATTGGGCATCGTCGCCGTTCTCGGGTTCATCATCGGTGTTCTGGATTCAACAGCCGACGGTCAAGAAAAGGCCGGCGCGCAAGAGGCGAATGTAGGCGTGGTGCGGGTGCTATCGGGAGATTGGTTCCTCGTAGGCCGGTCGGGACTTATTCAGCGAGGGCAGGCGCTCCCAGCCGGAGGCAAGATCGCTCTTGTGTCCAAAGGTCAAAAAACTCGAGGCAGCTACATCGAAATCTACATGTTGAACGGCCTGCTGATGAGCATCTACTGTGACAAGCTTGGCATCTGCGATCGACCCATCTCCCTTCCTGAGACCATTCAAAGTCCCCCGTCTCTGAGCGCACGATTCTGGGGCGTGCTCAAAAGCCTCGTTTCCCGCTCCGAAAGACTTGCTTCAACGTTGAGCAGGGGAGACGAGCTTCAAGACGCGATCGTCAAGCTTGCCGATGGACAGGTCGATCTAGGGTTGGTGTTCAAAAAGATGAAACCGGGTCGATACCTGTTGAGCTTTCAATCGATCGCACCGAGCAGGGCAGCCAGCGAACCCGCCCTGGCCCAAGTCTCGTTCAACTGGGAACCCGGGAGGTCGCTTCCAGTGTACGCGCCCAGTCTACGCCCGAGTCTTTTTCAGATTGACCTTCTTGAAGCGTCCACGGAGAAACACGAGCCTTCGGGAACAGACGCTTGGGTGCTCCTGGTAAGATCGGCGGACTACGAGAAGAGTCTGGCAGCCTTTCAGAACGTGGAGGCGCTCACGCGGACTTGGGGTGAAGCTTCAAAGGCCGAGTCAGCACGTACCTTCTTGCGCGCGTACCTCGAATACTTGGCGACGCAAGAGCTGAGGTAAGCCCGTATGCCCAGGCGTCACACGACTGTTCGGCACAAAAGCGTCGCGCACAATAAGGCCGCTCATTCATCATTGAAGCGACTGTTCCGTCCCGCAATCATCATCGTTGTTGTCTCGCTAATTACTCTTGGCCTCGAAGAAGCTGGTTGGCTTCGAGGGTTCGAGACGGCCGCGCTCGACACCTGGTTGCGCTTGAAGGCCCCGTTGCCAGTGAATGAACTGATCATCGTCGGCATTACGAACGACGACTACAGGGACCTCTTTGACGACACCAGCCCGCTCAAACCTGAAAAGCTGGACTTGCTTCTCGACGCAATCGCCCGAGGCGGTCCGAAAGTCATCGGGGTGGACATTGACACTTCTTCGAGGAAGTTCTGGGAACTCCAGCCGCGGGAAAAGCCGCCGGTCGTCTGGGCAGTGGATGCGATTCTTCAAACGGAGGGAAAACTCGAGGCCTCGGCTGCGTTGGGAGGGAAGCTGTCGCCTGGGAAAGGGACGGGTATCGCCGCTCTGCCTCAGGATTCGGATGGAGTGGTCCGTTCCTATCGCCGCGTGTTCGCAACAGCCCCGGAACCGGTTCCCTCATTTCCCTGGGCAGTCGTGACGCAGTATCGCGAGGTCGAAGGTCACCCCGCCGCGGCGGCCGATGAGCACGACACAGAAGACGTGATCCTGAACTTTTCCGGATACCGATACAGTTTCTCATCCCTCAGCGCTAAACAAGTCCTCGAGCTTAGCGACGGCGAAGGATGGTCGAACAACGGCCCCCTCGGTGGCAGGATCGTTTTGCTAGGCGGCCGGTATCGGGCGGCACGAGATGAGTATGTAACGCCTCTCGGTCCGATGGCCGGGGTAGATCTAATGGCCCAGGCGATAGCGTCGGAACTGCGCGGCGGAGGAATTGGGCATGCGAACAAGTTACTAATGCTCCTGCTGGAGATCATTGGCGGAGCGTGCCTCGTATTCCTCAATCGCAGCTTCTCACTGGGTTGGGCCGTTCTGCTGAGCTGCGTGGGCGTACCCGTTTTGGCGCTCGCGGGGAGTTTCTTTGCGTTCTCTTCGCTCGCCTACTGGGCGAACTTTGTGCCAATTCTGGTCAGCGTCCTGATTCACGAACTGTACGAACGCGCGAGAGAGCATTGGCGAATGTACGAAGCGCTGAAGGGGCTAGGCAAGTTGGAAGAACAGCATTGAGCGGAAGGTGGTTGGCGAGATTCTACTGACCGCTGAGCATGCTGCGGGCGTTGGCTACCGGCAAGCCACGGAAGCCTTGATTTGGTATAGTAAGTTGCTTAGCGATAGGACGCCGCCTTGACTGCAGGCGTGAATGGCCGCAGCAATGGCGAGTCGGCCTGGCGAGCTAACTCAAGAATGCAATTCAGGCAATTAACGGTCGTAGGAGTTGGATTGATTGGCGGGTCGTTCGCGCTGGCGGCAAGGCGCGCGGGCATCGCGGAACGAGTTACCGGATGGGACTCGAGAGAGGTTCTCGATCGAGCGATCGCCCTTGGTGTGATCGACGCGGTGGACGAAGCGTTTGGGGGAAGCCAGGCGAGCGAAGCTGATCTGGTCTATGTAGCTACGCCGGTCAGGGCTATCATAGAGTTCCTTCGCACGCGCGGATCGTTGCTGAAGCCGGGCGCGATCGTGACGGACGCAGGCAGCACAAAACGTGAGATATGCCGGGCGGCGCGAGAGTCGCTTCCTGCGCAAGTGAGCTTCATAGGAGGCCATCCGATGGCCGGGAGTCACAACTCCGGAGTCGAGCACGCCGATGCGGACCTGTTTCGCGATGCGGCGTACGCGATGGTAGTCGACGAGTCGAGCGATGGGTCCTCGAGCGCAGCCGCTAGAATCGCCGAGGTCGTGCGCGCCATCGGCGCCCGGCCTGTAACGCTAACGGCCGAAGAGCACGACCGGGCGGTGGCAAAGTTGAGCCATGTGCCTCAGTTGCTGGCGACGGCGTTGGCGGGCAGCGCGTTTGAAGCAGACCTGAGACTGGCGGGCTCCGGATTCGCGGAGACCATTAGACTGGCGGCGAGCCGGTGGGCGGTATGGGAAGACATCTGCCGAACCAACGCGGACGAGATCACTGCCGCTATCGACGATGTGCTCGCCGAGTTGGAATTCATAAGGGCCTCGCTTGCTCGCGGCAACTTCAGCTCGGTGGGCGATGCTTTTGAGGACGCGAACTTGTTGATGCAGCGGTGTCAGGCGGATTCAATGCGCGATGATGAGGTATGAAGAAGGCTAGAGGAAATTAATGGCGACTTATGTTATCGGCGATATTCATGGACGGCCCCGGCTTGTCGAGCAGTTGATCAAGAACGTCCCGTGGAATTTGAGCACCGACAAGATAGTGTTCCTCGGCGACTTGATCGATCGGGGGAGTGACGCGCCTGGCGTGGTCGACATAATCATGGGCCTCGCCGAGTCGAACCCGAACGTTGTCGTGCTGCGAGGCAATCACGAACAAATGCTGCTGGATTGTTTGGACTACGGCGATTTGCAGTGGTTGATTCCGGAGAACGGCGGGTTGGCGACATTGTCTGCATATGGATTTCAGCTTGAAAATTTGAAAGACGTTTCCGACATAAAGATCCCTGAAAAGCACGTGGCATTTTTTCGCTCGCTTCCGTTCTATCACGAAGACGAACAGGCAATCTACGTTCACGCCGGGTTGATTCCAGGCGAACCGCCTTCGGAGACGGACCCGGACGTGCTGGTGTGGACGCGCGATCTGGATTTCTTCAAGGGCTATGAAGGCAAGCTGTGTTTTTTTGGCCATACTCCAACGCACTACTTGCCGCGGGACGGACGCAATCGGAAGTTCGGGGTCTACATCCACGGAAGCTGCGTGGGGATTGATACGAGCGGCGAAAACGAAAGCCCGCTCTCGTGCATTCAAGTCGAGACGTTCACGCTCTATCAAGCACACCCTTCGGGAAGAACTGAAGTTGAGCGGCTGCGCGGGCGAAAGCCTGCGCCGGCGGGCGCTTCTCTTGCTCTGTGATCAACCCGGTCTCTGGGAGCGCAGGCATCCCTGCCTGCTCCCTGACGTTGCGCGAGAAGGCAGCAAGAAATGCCGGTTACCTGACGCAGCGCGAGAAGGCAGGCAGGATGCCTGCGCTCCCAGCTTTGGCACGATGCTATTCCGACACAATCACCTCAAAGTCATGTTGATTTGCTCTATGGCCATAGCGCTGGGCGGCTGTAATAGCCGCGTGTTGCTCGACGAGCGGTTTCACGACGAGCGGCTTGCGAACTGGATGGTGATCGATGATCCCGACACGGTTGAGGGGCCGTCGGACTGGAAGGTGGAGAAGGACGGCTGGCTTCATGAACGAAGCAACATCTGGGGTCGTCGCGGGGACTTCATCGGCCGATGGTACGGGACTCATCTTGTAGCGGGTGACTCGAGCTGGAGCGACTACACCTTTCAGGTTAAGGCAAAACCAACTGATGACGACGGCTTTGGAGTGGTGTTTCGCTTTGTGGATTCGGAGCATTTTTATCGGCTGATTTTCGTTCAAGATGGTTTCAACGGCGGCCCGATCACGCGGTTGGACAAGCGAGATGGCGCTGACTACACTGAGCTGTGGTCGTCGCCGAGAGGGTTTCGGCCAGGCGTTGAGATGAGCATCGAAGTCGCAGTGGATGGTGAGAATCTGAGCGCCAGGGTCGATGACCGGCTGTTATTCGAAGTGAAGGATTCAGCATATCGCCGAGGAATGATCGGACTCTTTTGCTTTGCGCAGAACGGTCAGGCGTTTGATGATCTGAGGGTGCGCGGCCAGTAGCGGAGCGACGAAGTCACAGCGAGCTACGAGAGAGTATGTCGAAAGCAGTGATAGTTAGCGCGGCTAGGACCGCGATCGGGACGTTCGGCGGGTCGCTCAAGGACGTTTCGGTCTCGGAGCTTGGACGCATCGTGATCGAAGCCGCTATCGATCGCGCGGGGCTGGATCGCGGAGACGTTGACGAAGTAATCATGGGCAACGTCTTGCAAGCCGGCGCGGGAATGAACACAGCCCGGCAATCGGCAATCGCTGCGGGCATCCCTGACAGCGTGCCGTCGTTCACGGTGAATAAGGTCTGCGGGTCGGGCTTGAAAGCTGTGGCGCTCGCAGCTCAAGCGATTGCGGCGGGAGATGCCGAACTGATCGTCGCAGGCGGTATGGAGTCGATGAGCCGGGCGCCTTACCTTTTGAAAGAAGCGAGGTGGGGCTACAGGCTCGGGAACGGCGAATTGATCGATTCGATGTTGAGTGAAGGCCTGACCTGCGCAATGGCCGGCTGTCACATGGGAATCACCGGCGAGAATGTAGCTGAGCTGTGCGGAGTCTCGCGCGAGGCGCAGGATGAGTTCTCAGCGGAGAGCCAGCGGCGAGCCGGAGCGGCGGTCGCCGAGGGTCGGTTCAAGGACGAAATCGTGCCGGTGATGGTGCGGCAAAGGAAGGGCGAATTCCTGACCTTCACGGTCGACGAGCACCCGCGCGCGGGTACTACGTCTGAGACGCTTGCTCGCTTGAAGCCCGCT
The DNA here is from genome assembly GCA_038040485.1 of Candidatus Onstottus arcticum. Taxonomy (GTDB): domain Bacteria; phylum Acidobacteriota; class Blastocatellia; order UBA7656; family UBA7656; genus Onstottus_B; species Onstottus_B arcticum. The sequence goes on along the minus strand of JBBPIE010000005.1, from coordinate 70,493 downwards.
TTCAAAACGCTAGACGGCACGGTCACGGCGGGCAACGCTTCGGGGATCAACGACGGCGCGGCGGCGGTCGTCGTAGGCAGCGAAGACCGCGCGCGGCTGATGGAACTGGCTCCGCTGGCCCAGATCGTGTCCTACGCGTCGGCCGGCGTAGACCCTCGCTACATGGGTCTCGGGCCGGTGCCGGCGATCCAGCGCGCGCTCGAAAAAGCTGACCTTAAGATCGAGGACATCGACCTGTTCGAGTTGAACGAAGCGTTCGCGGCTCAGAGCCTCGCGGTTATGGCGAAGCTCGGTTTGGACGGCTCGCGTGTGAACGTAAACGGCGGCGCAATCGCGCTCGGGCATCCGATCGGAGCGAGCGGCGCGCGAGTTCTGGTGACGCTTCTGTATGAGATGAAACGTCGAGACGTGAAGCGCGGGCTTGCGGCGCTTTGCATTGGCGGAGGGCAGGGAATCGCGATGATCGTGGAGCGGTAAACCCTTACCGAAAACACGGACGCGGACAAGCCGGAGAGGCACTGAAAATTGAGAGTTGAAAAATGAAAATTGCAAATTGGAAGGATCGCGATGGCTGAGATTGATAACACTTCAGGAGAGGGCATACCGGCGGGTTCGCCGGTCATGATCTATCTTCACAGCCCGCGTGAAAAAGTCTGGGGCATTCTGCGGCAGTTAAACCCTGCAGGCGCGTTCGTGCGCGGTATCGACTTGAACACGTTTGGCGACTGGACTCAGTCGATCGTGCGCGGCGAGCGGAACATAGGTCTGACTCACGTGTTTTTTCCGATGTGGAGAGTCGAGCGAATCTCGCTGGATGAAACGGTGGATGACATCCCGTCGATGGCCGATCAGTTTCTTGCGCGCGTTGGGCTGAGCATAGATGAGTATCTTGACTCTTAGTCACTGCTGCAGGTGCAGGAATATCTCCGGGTCGAGCTTGGCCGAGTACGTGATGTTTGTCAGTATGATTTCCTGAACGAACTTTCCGTCCTGAGTCATCACCCTTCGTGCCGGCAAAAGCGTGTTCCCCACAACGCGAAACGGCGTGTAGTAGTACGCGATGTGATACTTGGTAACTGGTTTGTCCGGGCCGAGCTTTAGCTCATACTCCGCATGCAGGATTCGAAAAGTGCCGGCTTTATTCTTCGAGCCGGTGCTGATCCAGTAGCGCGTCTTTTCGCCGTTGGAGTTGGTCACGTCCAGCGCGGTTGTCTCGACCCCCACAATCGTCTCGGGCCCGATATAGTCAACCTTTGACCCGTCTTCCTTGTAGCGCAGCAACGCCGTGTAATCGCGACTGAGCTGGGCGCGAAATGCAACTTCGGCTTCCGGTCTCGGGTTGACGTACTGGTTGTTCTGAGCAGACCACACCGTTGCGCCGTTGAATCCGATGATGTACTTGATCGGGGGTGTGGTCGATCCACTGCCGGCAGCATCCACAGCCGAAAGCTCCAGATCAACTCGAAGCAGATCCAGCCACGACTTTTCCTTCCTGACCGAGCGGAGCTTGTAAGCGCCCGTCAAATCACCTTGATCCGTGGCAAGCCGGATCGTGCCCTCTTCTTGAATCGCGCCGCGCGCCGTGTCGAGCTGTTTGCGTCCGCCGAAAGCCAGAATCGCCAGTTCTGCATTCGCTTCCCCCTGAGTCATCTTGGGCTCGTTTGGCTTCGTCTTGTCCTGCTCGAGCTTCTTCTTGTCCTTCTCAAGCTCTTTGCCCGTCGGAACCTTGCCGGCTTCCTTCGGAGTGGCGGCCGGGGCGTCGGGTTTCTTCTTCTCCTGGTCCTGGGCCGCGGTCGGCAGCGATGAAGCCGCCATCAGCAAAGCAGCCAGCAGGAGAGCTGCCACAACCGGAACACTCGATGATCTTTTGAATTTTACAAACGACCTGAACAAGCGAGCCTTCCTTCCGTCAGAGCAAATTGTTGGGATGCTAACGCATTTGATGATCGGGAAAGCGAGATTGTAGCACACGGATTATGACACTCGCACCCGAAACGCCGATACGCTGGGAGCGCGGGCGTCTCGCCCGCCGTCAACAGAATGCGAAAGGCTGCGGCCGGGACGGCCGCGCTCCCAGGATTGTAAGTGGGGCCGCTCCGTCCGAGAATCCTCGCCAATGTTGGAGCCGGCCGGCGCGCGCGCTTGCTGCAATGTGAATATGTTGCAACGCTTCGGAACTGTACTATAGAATTCGCGCTCTAGGATAAAAGCTGTGTGAGTAGCGCAGACGTTGGTTTGCGCGGAAGTCACTGAATTTCGGGCGGGGACGAACTGCCTGATCGCAGACTAAAGTCTGCGCCACGGAGAACCACGGAGGAGCACATGAGAGTCGGTTTGCTTGTCGGCCGGGAAGGGACCTTTCCACAGGCGCTGATGGATGAGATCAACCGCCGAAACGCCGGCGTGACCGCCGAGTACGTAAGACTGGGTGGCGTGCCGATGGCTGAAAAGTGCAAGTACGACGTCATCGTCGATCGAATCTCCCACGAGATTCCGTTCTATCGAGCTTACTTGAAGAGCGCGGTGCTTTCGGGCGTGAAGGTCCTGAACAATCCGTTCTGGTGGACCGCAGACGACAAATTCTTCAACTACTCGCTGGCGACTTACATGGGCATCGCCATTCCCAAGACGATTCTCCTTCCGCAGAAGGACTACAAAGAGGGAGTCGTAGCGGAGTCGCTTCGGAACCTCGAGTACCCGCTCGATTGGGAGGGGATCATCGATCACGTCGGCTTGCCTGCGTTTATCAAGCCTTATGACGGAGGCGGGTGGCGCGGCGTGTCACGAGTCAACACGCGGGAAGAGCTGATGGAGAAGTACAACGCGAGCGGGACCGACTGCATGACCTTGCAGGAGTACATTCCTTTCGATCACTACGTGCGGTCGTACTGCATCGGAAAGAAAGATGTGTGCCCGATGCCCTACGACCCGATCTTCCAGCGCTATCTTGTGGTCGACAACTATCTCGATCCGGCAATGGAAGAACGCGTGCGGAGAGAGACCATCCTGATCAACGAAGCGCTCGGGTATGACATCAACACCGTCGAGTTCGCTATCGTTGGAGATACGCCCTATGCGATCGACTACATGAACCCGGCGCCGGACGCGGACTGGTGGTCGGTTGGTTCGGTTTACTTCAAGTGGATGGTCGAGAAGGTGGCGGACCTGGCGATTGAGACCGCGCTGCATGGCGAACCCACTCTGACCAATCATCGGTGGCACGATCTTCTGGCCAGCGATATTAAGCGGCCGAGCGCCGGTCAGCAAGCAAGGGCAAAGTGAGGCGTCGATGAGCAGCGAGGCGGTTCACGAGTATAACTCCCTGATCGAACGCGAACCGGGGCTCCTGGAAGAGTCGAGGGCTTTGCTGACCCAGCGATTGAACGAGGTGCGATTCGTGTTCGGCGGGCGAATGTTGTCGCCGTATTTGCGGCCGCACTTTGTCACACGCGCTGAGTGGCGACGGATCACGATGGCTTGTGAGACGGTCTGGGGTGCGATCGAGAAAGTCGGCCGCGCGATTCCCGGCGATCGAGTGATGCTTGACCAGATCGGCCTGACCGATGGTGAGCGGGAGCTGGTGGCTATCGATCCGGGCTACCAGGATGTGTCGGTGACTTCGCGGCTGGATTCGTTTTTGACGAACGACACATATCAGTTCGTCGAGCTGAATGCGGAGTGCCCGGCTGGAATCGCCTACCAGGACGTAGCCGCCGAGATGTTTCTCGAGTTGCCGCTGATGCGCAAGTTCAGACAATCGTATTCCGTCACGCCGATGTACTGCCGCGAGCACATGCTGGACGCGCTGCTGGCTATCTACCAGCGGGTGCGAGGCGTCGGCAGCAGACCCAACATCGCGATCGTGGACTACAAGGGCTTGCCGACCCAGCGCGAATTCGAGCTGTTTAAAGAATACTTCGAGAGCCGCGGTTACTCGGCTACGATCGCCGACCCGCGTGATTTGGAACTGAGGGATGGGAAGCTTCACCACGGCGTCTTCAAAGTCGATCTCGTCTATCGTCGTGTGCTGACGACTGAGTTGCTTGAGAAGATCGACGAATGCCGCCCGTTTGTTGAAGCTTATCGAACAGGCGCCGCGGTTTACGTCAACTCGTTTCGGACCAAGTACGTGCACAAGAAGATGCTGTTCGGCGTCCTCACCGATGAGCGGCACCAGCACTATTTCTCGGAGGCTGAACGCGAGGCGATCCGCCTGTCTGTGCCGTGGACGCGGCGCATCGAACACGCGAAGACGACGCACGCCGGAGCCGAGATTGACCTGCTCGAGTTCGTGCGCCGGAACCGCGAAACGCTCGTGTTGAAGCCCAATGACGATTACGGCGGACACGGAATCTACATCGGATGGGAGTCGGACGAGGCCGCATGGGATCAAGCGATTGAGAAGGCGCTCGGCGCGGACTATCTTGTGCAGGAACGCGTCACGACCTCTCGCGAGATCTTCCCGTACGTGAACGCGGAATCGGGTGAGGTGGAGATGATCGAGCAGTTGCTCGACCTTGACCCCTTATTGTTTTTTGGTCGCGTTAGAGGCGGGTTTACGCGTCTCTCCTCGTCGTCGCTTGCGAACGTGACTTCAGGTGCGGGAATGGTTCCAACGATGCTGGTCGACTGATACGATTTTGGATTTTAGATTTTGGATTTTGGATTGTGAGTCTCGAACTGACACTGTCTGGCGCACTAATCCAAAATCTAAAATCCAAAATCCAAAACCCGAGGTGTTTCCATGGCTGACTTCACGCTGGGAATCGAAGAAGAATTTCAGATAATCGACCCGGAGACGCGCGACCTCCGTTCTCACATCACCGAAATGATCGATGAGGGCCGGATGATCCTCGGCGAGCAGGTGAAGCCGGAGATGCACCAGTCGATGATCGAAATAGGGACTGGGATCTGCAACAACATCCAGGAAGCGCGAGCCGATCTGATAAAGCTTCGGCGTGCGGTTTCGGATCTCGCGGGACGGAAAGGCCTGCGCATTGCTGCTGCGTCCACTCATCCGTTTTCGAGCTGGAAGGATCAGCTGATAACTCCGGATTCGCACTACGAGGCATTGATCGACGAAATGCAGTTGCTCGCGCAGTCGCTCCTGATATTCGGCATGCACGTGCACGTCGGGATCGACGACCGCGATGCGCAGATTCACCTCATGAATGCGGCGCGGTACTTCCTGCCGCACCTGCTGGCATTGTCGACCAGCTCGCCGTTCTGGATGGGCACGAACACCGGGCTCAAGAGCTATCGCTCTGAGATTTTCAAAAAGTTCCCCCGGACCGACATCCCCGATTACTTCGGCTCGTATTCCGAGTTTGACAACTACGTGAGCCTGCTCTTGAAGACGGGCTGCATCGACCGGCCAAAGAAGATATGGTGGGACGTCCGGCCGCATCCTACCTTTCCGACGCTCGAGTTTCGGGTCTGCGATATACCTTCGAGGGTAGACGAAGTTCTCGCGATCGCGGCTCTGATCCAGGCCATCGTCGCAAAGCTCAGCAAGCTGTACCGCCAGAACATGGGCTTCAGGCTTTACAGGCGCGCGCTGATTCAGGAGAACAAGTGGCGCGCGGTGCGATGGGGGCTTGACGGAAAACTCATAGACTTCGGCAAGCAGACGGAAGTTCCGGTTCGTGACCTGATACTGGAACTGCTCGAGTTTGTTGACGACGTTGTTGACGAGCTCGGCAGCCGCAAAGACATCGAGTACGTCCACACCATCCTTAAGAACGGCACCAGCGCCGACCGGCAACTGAAGACCTTCAAGGAGACTGGCGATCTGAAAGCGGTCGTGGATCAGCTGATTTGCGAAACAATGGAAGGCGTCGATTAGCAGACACGCTACCTAGCACCGATTTCCCCTGAGCTACGATCTTGTCCTGCAACAGAAGAAGACCAGTTCATACATCTATCGCTAGTCCACAGTCGGTGTATGGGTTGGTTCATACCCGCCAAAACAATCTTCAATAGGGTCCTGTATTGGACAGAACCCCATCTCAAGTGGGCGTATCATTGGAATTGTAAACGTAAACATTGGTCGGAGCCTCGGCACGGTCGACCGATGTGGGCAAAACCTGAATGGTAGGGGGCCTGCCGCATACGGAGACACAGATGATGTCGGAGAGTTTGGCTGGGGACCGGGCTTTTGGTGACGGGGGTGGCAGCAGTGGTTGGAGGACTCGTGCGCACGAAGGGCCGGAACAGGCTCATCTGAAGCATTAGGTAAAAAGCTGCAAAGGATCTTTCGGTCGTACCCACGTTATGTACGATTAGAGTCCACCTCCTCAATCCAGGATACGGTCGCGACAGTCTGCAGACCAGCTTTTTCGCATTTCACACGGACACTGTTATTAGCGGTAGCTGGCACCGGCTTTGCCTAAATCAGGCGTCAGTAGATCGCACGTCTCGAGGGGTCGGCACTCTTCAAGACAGAGGAAAAAAGTGGAACTTGCAGACAGAATCAGAGCGGGAAACAACGGAAAGCCTCCACGTCGGACGGTCGTCCTTCGAAACCGCGGCCATACGTTACGCCAACTGGTTCATGACCGCCTTGCTGCTATCTCGACTCACTTGCCCGCGAGCCTGAAGACGCTCTGCAGTAGCCTGGTGCAACCACGAGTCCTTCTGATTCTAGCTGTCCTCGTCGTGGTGTCTTCAGTTGTGACGATCTATTACTACAACAAGCTGGCGGCCGAGATTGACGCGCGACTTCAGAGCAGCTTCCTTGATAACTCGGTCGGAATATTCAGCGGCCCGTTCGAGGTGTCGGTCGGGAATCGCCTCCCCATTGATGAACTGGTTGAATACCTGCAAATGGCGGGATATCACCAACGGTCAGCCGACGACGCCGGGGAGAACGTCATTGGGTCGTACGAGGTTGCGGGCGACGAGATAGAAGTAGTGCCAGGCAACACGTCAAGCGCAGGTCTTTATCCAGTGCGGATTCGGGTGGACAAGAACGGCCGCGTCGTTTCCTTGACCGGGCCGGTCACTGGCGAGCGGTTGACGTCGGCGCGCATCGAAGGCGGGTTACTGGCTGCCGTGCGGGACGGCGACCGGCGCAAGAAAATACCGGTACAGTTCTCAGACATTCCAGAGATCCTTCGCGACGCGATCGTGGCGGTCGAAGACCGGCGTTTCTTCAGTCACAGCGGAGTTGATTGGCGTGGGATTCTTCGGGCGCTCAAGGCCGACATCAACCAGGGTGAACTAGTTCAAGGCGGCTCAACGCTCACGCAACAACTCATCAAGAACGACTTTTTGACGGCTGACCGGACGTTCACACGTAAGCTGAAAGAGGCGGCAATGGCCGTGATACTTGAGTCGCGACTCTCAAAAGAGCAGATCTTCACGATCTACTGCAATGATGTTTATCTCGGCCAGAGCGGCACGTTCGCGATCAACGGTTTCGCGCAAGCAGCGCAAGTCTACTTCGACAAGCCGCTGAACGATCTAACGCTTCCAGAGGCGGCCTTTCTCGCGGGATTGATTTGCGCGCCAAACAGATATTCGGCGCATCGAGATGAGGCGCGCGCACTTGGAAGACGAAACCGTGTGCTTGACTCGATGGCGGAAACGCATGCGATTTCGCCCGAAGAGAGTGCGGCGGCGAAGGCCGAGCCGCTCCAAATCAAAAAGCACGAGACCACGGGCGATTACGGCGCAAGCTACTTTATTGACTATGCGCAGAGGTTTCTAGACGAGCGATACGCAAGGGTTGGGTTGTCGTCTCGACGAAGAATCACGACCACAATGGATCCGCGACTCCAGCGTGCTGCCTACGGAGCGCTCACCAGACACACGGAGAAACTTGATAAACTCCTCGCTCGTTCGACTCGCAAAGGCACAACACCGCAACAAGTGCAGGCGGCGGTCGTAGCCCTGGACGCGCACACCGGCGAAGTGCTGGCGATGGTAGGAGGCCGCAGCTACGACGAAAGCCAGCTCAACAGGGCGACGGATGCGAAGCGCCAACCCGGGTCTGCGTTCAAGCCTTTCGTTTATGCGACCGCGCTCAATAGCCGCTCGTACACAGCCGCCAGTCTGATTTCAGACACTCCTCAAACTTTCAAGTACGATGGCGGGCGCTCGGAGTACAAGCCGAGTAACTACCACGGCGCTTTCACTAATCGGAACGTCACACTGCGGGAAGCCTTGAGGCGCTCGCTTAACGTCCCTTCGGTTTCGCTTGCGATGAGCGTGGGTCTCGGCAACGTTGCGAACGTAGCGGAGAAGAGCGGGCTCGAAAGGCCGCGGGTTTATCCTTCTATGGCTCTCGGCACAAGCGAAGTCTCACCGCTGGAGTTGGCGGGCGCGTACACCGTCTTTGCAAACGACGGAACAGCGCTTAGACCGATCCCAATACGAAGCACAGATGATGATGACAGAGCCGTCGCAACCGAACGCCTTCAGGCAACAAGTACCTACGTATTCTCGCCACAGGTCGCCTACCTGATGACTAGTCTCTTGCAGTCCGTCGTCGATAGCGGAACTGCATCCCGGCTGCGAGCGATGGGTCTCAAGGGCGCGATGGCCGGAAAGACGGGAACGACAGGCGACGGCTGGTTTGTCGGCTACACTCCTCGAATAGTTTGTGCCGTGTGGGTGGGATTCGACGACAACCGCGATCTTCGAATGAAAGCATCAGACGCCGCGCTTCCGATGTGGGCTGATTTTATGAAGCAAGCGCTCGATCTGCGTCCCGAGCTGGGCGGCGATTCGTTTCCGAGACCAGGAGGAATTGTCTCGGTCGAAATCGATCCTGCGACCGGTTGTCTGGCAGGCCCTGATTCACTTGAGCTCAGACTGGAAATGTTTATCGTCGGTACAGAGCCGTTGTCGAGCTGCTATCCAGAGGCGCCGGCCGAGAGTGAACTCGCTTTAGCAACGGACCAGCGAGTACGCACCGAGCTTCCAACATCGGAGCAGATAGAGGAGGATGCCTTTGATTTGGGCATGATCAGTCTCGACGTATGTGCGCAAACAGGTTTGCTCGCGTCGCCTGATTGTCCGAGTTCGGAGAAAAGAACCTTTAGCGCCGGGAAGGAGCCAAGAGATATGTGCAGGGCCGAGTTCCACAGCGCTGGCTCTAATCATTAACGATCTTGATTGAGCAGGGGAGCTGATTCCTCGGTGAACTGTACCCCGCGGTTCCTGGCGCGCGGCATCGCCAGCCGAAAGGTCTCCGGTCGAACGCGGCCCCTCGACAGTCCGCTCTTCAAGCGTGAGCGCTCCAAAGGCCGTTACCAAAAAGACATGCTCGTGTATTAGTATTCTATGTGTCGGCCTCATCAGGGCATCGCCGGTGCGATACTACAACTTTTTGCGAAGGCGACGGATCTAACTGACCAGCAAATAGGTTTAATCGTTTGACCGAGGCATGTGTGCGTCATTTCGGAGGTTGATATGAATAGGATCAGAAATCTTAAGGCAAAAGCCAGCGCGTTTGTATTGTTATCGGTGCTTGCGTTGCCGATCGGGCTCATAGCGCAGACGAAGGTGGTCGCTCCAAAGAATCCATATAGCATCGACAAGGACGTTCAGTTGGGCAGCGAGGCCTCGCGAGAAGTCGAGCGCCAGATCCCGCTTCTGAATGACGCCGAAGTTCAACGATACGTTGAGAATATCGGGCGAAGGCTGGCCGAAGCCATTCCGGCCGAGTTTCAGCATCGCGAGTTCCGGTACTCATACAAGGTAACCGATATCAAAGACCTAAACGCCTTTGCGTTGCCGGGCGGTTTCACTTACGTGAATCGTGGGTTGATAGAAGCGGCGTCAAACGAAGGCGAGCTTGCGGGGGTCATCGCGCACGAAATCAGCCACGCCGCGTTGCGCCACGGCACAGCCCAGCTTGCCAAGGCCCAGAAGTACCAGACGCTGGGGGCCATCGCCGGAATAGCGGGCGCGGTGATTGGGGGCGTCGGCAACGTTGCCGGTCAGTTGGGACAAATGGGAATAGGCGCCTACTTTTTGAAGTTTAGCCGCGAATACGAGAGGCAAGCGGATCTGGTGGGGGCTCGCACGATGGCAAACGCAGGCTACGACCCTCGCGATCTTGCGAACATGTTTCGGACGATCGAGCGGTCGAGCGGCGGGGGCGGGCCTCAGTGGATGAGCAGCCACCCCAATCCCGGCAATCGGTATGAATACATCGTGAAGGAAGCCGAGCAACTGCCCGTGAAACGCGCGGACATCGATCCTCGCGAGTTCAAATATATTAAGGCTCGCTTGCGAGATTTGCCGGCCGGCCGGTCGATGGCAGAGGTTGGCAGGAATGGCGGTTCAAGGAATCCATCCGGGAACAGGATGCCTGCTCCCTCAGGGCGAGTTGGCGACCCGTCACCGCGATTCCGCTCCTTCAACGAAGGCAATCTGTTTAGTATTGCCGTGCCTGACAACTGGCGTGAGCTGCCGTTGGGTGACAATGTCACGTTTGCCCCGGAGGGCGGCTACGGGGAGGTTCAAGGCACTTTCGTATTCACACACGGAACGCAGGTTGGCGTCGCTCAGGTCAAGGCTCGCGACCTTCGCCAGGCAACAGACGAATACGTTTACTCGCTTTCGCAGGGCAACGGAAACCTTCGCCGATACAGCGGGTACCAGCGCGAGGCCATTGCCGGACGTGAGGGACTTTCGATCGTGCTGAGCAACGTTTCGGAGGTAAGCGGTCAAAGCGAGCTTGTGACGATCTACACGACGATGCTTCGAAACGGAAGTCTGTTTTACGTGATCGCCGTGACACCGGAACGCGAGTATCAACGCTACCAGCCGGTGTTTGTGAACATCGTTCGGAGCATACAAATCAACGGCTGAAGCTCGAAACGCACGCAGATAAAGGAAAGGAGGGTCGCCATAAGCGAGCCCTCCTTTTCGTTTTTGCTCTTCTGATTGGAGCTGATCCGCTTCGCCGTTGCTACTTCTGCGGAAGTGACGGCTCCGTCAGCTTGCAGTCAACGGTAAGCGACTTTAAGAATGCGAGCAGGTCTTTCCGCTGATCCTCGGTGATGGTTCGCTTCTCGAGGTTCTTTTTGTCCAGGTGTTCGTTAGGCTTCCCGCCGGCAAGCATCAGGTCCACGGCTTCCTCCAACGTTGCGACGCTGCCGTCGTGGAAGTACGGCGCGGTCTTGGCGATGTCGCGAAGGGTCGGGGTCTTGAACGCTCCGGTGTCCTGCGGGTTGTTGGTAACCTTGAACCGGCCAAGGTCGGGCTCCGGTTGGTCCATGCCTATCCCCACGTTGTGATACTGCTGGTCGGTGACCAGCGCGCCGTCGTGGCAGTTAGTGCACTTGGCGGTCTTGAACACTTCGAACCCGCGCTTCACGTCTTCGGAAACAACCGACTGATCGCCCGCTTGCCAGCGATCATACGAAGTGTTGCCGCCGATAAGCGTGCGCTCGTAAGCCGAGATCGCTTGCATGATGTTGTCGGCCGTCGCGTCGCCACCGAAAACAGTATGAAACTGATCGTGGTAGCCTTGCAGCGCGTTGATCTTGCCTACGATCTCGGCTTCCTTGTCCTTCGCACCCATGTTGCCACCGGTCCAAGCAGCCATCGCTTGCTTCTCGAGCGAAGGGCTGCGGCCATCCCAGTAGAACTGTTTGTGATAGCCGATGTTCCAAAGCGTGGGGCTGCTTCGTGGAAGCTTCTTGTCAAAAGCGCCCACGGCTTTTGCAAGCCCATCGGTGAGCCCGTGCTCGCAGACGTGACACGAGTAGCACGAACGCGAACCGTCGCCGCTCAGCCGCTTGTCAAAAAACAACTGCCGGCCAAGCGCCACCTTCTCCGGGGTCATCGGGTTGTCGGCCGGTATCTCCATCGCTTCGTAGTTCGGAAGCCCGGCGGGAAGCGGCTGTATCTCAGGCTTAAAGCCCGCTGGCTCGCACGCAGTCAGCGCCGTGACTCCGCAGAGCACGATCATCAAGAGAGTGCTGCCTAGAATCTTCTGTGCTGGAATTCTCGATCTCATCGACAATCCTCCTTTTTGAAAAGGTTCGTAGTACCGCCTTCAGGCGGAACGCTTTGAACCCGACAGCTTTCGCGCAATTGCGGACCGTTGAGTCTGGACATGCAAGACCAATCCCAACGGGATTGCATCTTATAGCCCAAGGTTGCCGTACTCGGCTACCTTGGGACGCCGCATCACGATTGGTCCCAACCCCAACGGGGTTGTGGTTGTCGCGTTCGGGACGCTGACCAACGAAACGCGGCGGTGCTTCGTAACGATTGCCTTAGGCCGCAACCCCTTCAGGGTTGTCACCCACGAGACCGGGTGTTGGCGTGGCTCCGTCACCCAGGGTAGCCGAGTACGGCAACCCTGGGCTGAAAGATGCAACCCCTTCGGGGTTGCGGCTCCGCATAAATCCGGGACTACCAACCATTCATAAATCGCCCGGCAGACACTGTGGGAGAACCGGCACGCCGAGATGCGGACCCGGGTTGTTCAGGGCGACCCGCAGCGCGAGCTCGAGCGTTGGCCGAGTCTCTTCGGGCGTTATGATTGCGTCCACAAAGCCCCTAGCCGCCGCATAACGAGCATCAAGCTCTTGCTCGTACTTTGCTCGAACGCGCTCCATCTCCGCTTGCATCTCGGAGTCCGGCTCGCGGTTGTTGCGCCGAAGCTTCTCGATCTCGGAACTGAACAAGGCCATTACCGCCGAATCGCCTTCCATCACGGCCATTCGTCCGGTCGGCCATGTAAAAATAAAATCCGGATCGAAGCCCTGACCAGCCATCGCATAGTAGCCCGCGCCCGATGCGTGATTGATCGTCAACACGATCTTCGGGACCGTCGCCGTCGCCATCGCCTCGACGAAGCGCGCGCCCGCGCGAATGATCCCCGAGTGCTCTGCCTCGGTCCCTACCATGAAACCCGACACGTCTTGCAAGAACAGCAGCGGGGTCGAATGACGGTTACAGGTCTCGATGAAGTACGCGACTTTCTCAGCCGAATCGGTGTAGATAATCCCCCCAAACTTTGGCGGCGTCCCGGCAGGGCCCCGAATCAAGCCGCGCTGATTTGCGATGATTCCAACAGGAATCCCTTCGATGCGCGCGTAGCCGGTGATCATCTCCTTCGCATAGTCGGCTTGAAACTCGTCCAACTCGCCCGCGTCGAGCAGACACGCGAGCAAGTCCCGAGTGTCATACGCGTTTCGGTGATCCGCGGGCATGATGTCGTAGAGATCGGTCACCGGGCGGAGCGGCGGATGTGGGTCGCGTATCTGAATTCGCAGCGCGGCGGGAGCGGGCAGTTCGGTGACCAGGTCTCTGAGTTTCGCTATGCACTCCTCATCGTTCTTGGCCCTGTAGTGCGCGACTCCTGAGATTTCGTTGTGAGTACGCGCGCCGCCAAGCGTCTCGCTATCGACGGTCTGGCCAACCGCTCCCTTCACCAGATTCGGTCCGCCGAGTCCCATGAAGGATGTGCCTTCGACCATTATGATGAAATCCGACAGCGCCGGCAGATACGCGCCGCCCGCAACACACTGGCCCATTACCGCCGCAAGCTGAGGCACTCGCAGGTAGCGCCGCATAACCGAGTTGTAAAAGAATATCCGGCCGCCGCCGTACTGGCCGGGGAAGACCCCGCTTTGATAGGGAAGGTTCACGCCGGCCGAATCCACCAGATAGATGATCGGCACGCGGCAGCGCATGGCGATCTCTTGCGCTCGAAGTACTTTGCGAACCGTTTCGGGCCACCACGATCCCGCCTTCACGGTGGCGTCGTTCGCGACAACTATTGCTTCGCGTCCGGTTACGCGGCCCATTCCAATCACGACCCCGGCGGCGGGCGCCTGACCATCGTACTGGTCATAAGCGATCAGCAGACCTATCTCTTGAAAGCGAGAATCTTCGTCAAACAGGAGTTGAATTCGTTCGCGGGCCGTGAGCTTGCCCTTGTTGTGCTCCCGCTCTTGTCGCTCGGGGCCGCCTCCTTCGCGAAGACGAGCTTCAAGCGACCTGAGTTCTTCGACCAGCTTCTCGAAGTGCTCGCGATTGGCAGTGGTGGTCAGCGTTTCCATAGCAACGAGGGCAAATAGGGGTGGATGAGAAAGGCAAGAATACCAACCCGGTCTTCGAAGTGACAAGCTAATGAGTTCCCTGGGAGCGCAGGCATCCCTGCCTGCTGCCTGGCGTCGTGCGAGACTTGCAGGCAGGGATGCCTGCGCTCCCAGGCTGCGCTTTAGCTTGTTGCGCGACGTTGGTTCTGGAATAATCAGGAGCGACCCGTGACTAACTCAACGCGCCTCGCGCAACGCCATCGTCGCAGCCGGGGCCACGCTGTTCAAACAAAGGCTCAGACATGTCCTTCGGTTCAGCACGCAAAGCATCAATCGCTCTCGTGATCGTAGTGTCCCTTTTCCTGATAGCAAGCGGCGCAGTGCGGCAAGCTGGAAGGGGATCTTCGGGCCGCAGAGTCGTGACGCTGAACGTCATTGCGCACACGCCTGACGACAGGCAGATAACAAAGGAAGATTTTGAGTTGTACGACTCGGGCACCGTACAGGAAATTGAGAGTTTTTCGCGCGTGGATAGCGGCTCGCGCATAGTCCTTATGGTGGATGGCAGCACCAGCCTTAGAGCCGAAGCTGAAGCTCTGAAGAAGACGGTCGAAGCGGTAATCGGCGAGCTGTATGCCGACGACGAGATGATGGTCGTCGGGTTCAACGAATCGGCTGAGATCATCGAGGATATGACACCTGATTTGAAGGCGCTCGAGTCTGCGTCCGCCAAGCTTACTAAGAAGGGTTTTCCAAACTTGTTCGACGCGCTGATAGCGGTGACCGACTCGCTGAGCCATCAGGCCAAGCGCGGGATCGAGAAGCTGGCGATCGTTCTGGTCAGCGACGGATACGACAGCGAGAGCAAGACCAAATTTGACGCCGCGTTGCGTGCGCTTCAAGACGAGAACATAGTGCTTTACGCGATCCAAACGCCCGACCGAACTCGCGGAGCTCTTTTGCGAGACAAGCCAAAGCCGCCGATCGTGCTCGAACGAATAACCGAAGGAACCGGGGGCACCGTCTTTCCCTTCGATAAGGCAAGCGAAGCCGCAAAGGCGATCGCCGACGACTTGAGAAAGCACTGGTATCGCCTGGTGTACTTTCCTTCTGGGATCAATACGATCAACACGCGCCGCCTGCTTTTGATGTCTCACGATAAGAAGATCGAGTTGCGCACCAAAGGCTCGCATCCCAGCAAGTACCCCTCAAACTGACGAGCCTTGCCTCAGCCTCGATATTCCCGCACTACAAAAAAAGACGCCGGAGCAAGCTCCGGCGTCTCTTGGCCCCTCAGGTTGTATCTTTCGAGCATCTTGGTAGGTGATGCTCTTGAATATGGATTAGCCTTTGGCAAGCACTGTGCCGACGAGTCAGCCCGGGAGAGCCTTTCCGCCTAACTGTTCCATTAGCAAAAGACAGGCTGAAGCATCACGAGAATGGGGCATACGCGCCGGTTCAGCCCGTGGGGAAAAATTACCGACGTGCGTGAAAATCCTGCCTTGCTATGGGACAGAATCCGCTTTTTGTGTACGCTCGGAAGACAGACGAGCGATGGCGTTCCGATGCGAGAGCGCCAACAGTATCCCCAGCATCCCGAACGACGTGATCAGCGACCAGCCGCCGTGGCTTACAAAGGGCAGAGTTATCCCGGTCATTGGCAAGAGCCTGAGTACGCCTCCGATGTTGACTATGGCTTGAAACGCGACAAAGCCAGTCAACCCGGCTGCAAGAAGTTTTGTAAACATGTCGTGAGCCCCGAGGCTGATGGCCGTCCCGGCAAACACGAACACCCCAATCGCAAGCAAGACGCCGAGCCCTCCTGCCAGCCCCGTCTCCTCCGAAATCGCAGCATAGATGAAATCCGAGTCCGAGATTGGTACAGTCTCGGGAAAGCCCAGCCCGAGACCTTCGCCAACGACGCCCCCTTCGTTAACGCCAAACAAGCCTTGCGATTGCTGAAGGACTTTGTCGAACCACGCCTCGCTGTTTCGCTGCCTGATCTCCTGTGGATCATTCGGGTCGGGCTGCAGCTTTTTTGCCTGAAGATAGCGCTCATAGTCGCGCTTCCACCACCAGGTATCCGGCCCCGGCGGCTCCCAGGTGTGCTGCCACTGATAGAGCCTGAAGTACACCCGGCGAGGGACTCCGAACCCGCTCCTCGCGGAAGAGGCGACAAAGAACGTCCCGAAAACCACGGCAACTAAAACCAGAGCATAAGCAAGCTGACCAGTCTTGCGAACCGCGACAACGTACAGGATCAGGTAAACCCCAAAGAAGACCATCATCTGACCAAAGTCCGACAAAGCAAAGAATGGGACTACCGGCATAGCCGCGATCACGATGAACGGCAGCAGATATCGCGCAGGCGGCAGCCCCCATCGAGTCAGCCGTAGATGCCGGTACGTATCCGCTAGTATCCCCGCGAAGCTCACGAGAAAGAGAATCTTCACTCCTTCCCACGGTGTCGTCTGCCCCAGAAACTTACCCTCTTCGCTGAAAGCCAACACCAGAATTGCGAACGGCAACAACGTGGCAAGCCCGATGATGAACGCGTGTCGCTGAAGCCATAAGAGCATGCTGTCGCTCTTGAAGAATAGAAACCCGGCTGCCATCGCCAGAAACGCCGCCAGCGGGATATAGCTGTTAACCGATTTGAGAATGTCGCCGAGCGAATACTCATACACCGGCAGACTTTGCACTGCAGGCTTAGTTGGAACGGCCGCCGGAGAGCCGAACATAAATGTCTTCTTCTCGTCATCGTAACCGGTTTGGATATTGAGCAGCCTGACGGTCTGCGCTTTCGCTTCGCGAGCCTTTGCGCGCGCGGGGCCCCGTCCTCCGTACTCGGGGTCCGAGAAGAGCCGGTACTGCATCAACTGTCCGAACGCAAATAGAAACACCGCCGCGGTAAGAAGCATCATCTCGCCGCGAAATCGTTGTCTCCGCGTGAACCAAAAGAACGCCGCGGCTATTGGCACGACAAAAGCTATGTCTCGGGCAGCCACCGTGCGGCTTGGGTTGTAGCCGCGGAGCCCACCCGACCACATCACCGCTACATAGCCAACCAGCGCTGATCCGAAGATCACGGCTATCAGCAGCAGGTGAAGCGACGGGCTTGTCCGGTTGAGTTTCATGTTTATCAAAACAAGGACGGTCAGCGCGGCGGCGCGCCGGACTTGATGTAGCCGAGAGACACGGCTTTTGCTACGAGCTTTGCCGCTATCGGAGCCGCGGCCTTTGCGCCTTGTCCGCCGTTCTCAACGAGCACCGCGAAGGCTATCTTCGGATTGTCAGCCGGCGCGAATCCGATGAACCACGAGTCGGTCCACCCTTCTGTCTTATAGTGAGAGTTGCCGTCCTTGTCGATACGATCGACGATCGGGTTGCCGTTCCGGTCGTAGTCAAAAACGTCGCGATCGGCGGTTCCCGTCTTGCCGCCCGCAGTGATTCGTCCGCCAAGCGAAGCGAACGCGCCAGCCGCAGTACCGTGTTCCACAACCGATCTCATAAGTGCCCGAAGCTGGGCGGCCGACTGAGCAGATATGAATGGCCCTATGACTCTTCGCTCAGCGCCGACTTCAAGAGTTGGCCCGGCAAACGCGCCGTCGGGACTTGCGGCGGCCGCCGCAAGCAACGCCATCGACATCACCGTAAGATCGTCGTAGCCCTGACCGAAGCTCTGGAGCGCAACGTCGTAGCTGGTCGCTTTCGACGACAGATTCATTCGTGTGACCGGCGGAGCGAAAACATAGTCGAACTGAGCCCGCTCGCCATGCAGCATCTGCCATAGTTCAAGCGAGCGCGTTGTCTTGTCACTCGGCGAAGTCGCAAACCGCAGTCTTGTGGCATAACTCGCCAGGCGGTCTTTGCCCAGCTTCAAACCAAGCTGGGCGAAGTACTGGTTGCACGACACTCTGAACGCATCAGCCAGCCCGATTGTCCCGTGGACTTCGCCTCCAAAATCCCTGATCGGCCGGCCCGAACCTGGCGGCGTGAAGCCTTCACCGCGGCAAGTGAAGCGCTCGCCGGTTACGCCGCTGTCTATCGCGGCCGCCGCTACGAAGACTTTGAAAGTCGAGCCGGGGCGGTAGTAAAAGGAAGAGCCCCCGGTCACCAGCGTGCTCAGCGCCCGGTTCACCAGCGGGCTGAGCGGCTGAGTCCTGAAGTCCGCCGCTTGCTCGCTCATTCGCAGCCAGTTGTCTTCGTCGGTGATGGCGCGCGGATCGAAGCTCGGCGCCGAAGCCATCGCGAGAAGTTCGTTGTTGGGCAGCATCAGTACGACGGCAGCCGCCGCCTTGCCTGTGGCTTGAATAAGACTGAAAGCCTCGCGTTGCAAACTCGCGTCAATCGAAACACGCAAGTCTTCTCCCACCGGCGTTGGCGATTGCATCCGGTTGAGAGTGCTGGTCGGTTTGGTCAGCCAATCCCGATACCCTGACTCGATACCGCCTGCACCGTAGATGAAATCCGAGTAGCCAGTGACGTGGACAGCCGCCGCGCCAAGCGGGTACTCGCGAGTGATGACGCCGGCGTCCGAGCGATACCTTATCAGTGCGTTCTCGAGCTTGCCGCTTCGGTCGAACACCCAACCCTTCAACCCGCTCTCCGCAAGCCGAAGGTTGCGAGCGTCCAACCGCTTGGCCTTGTTGAACGACGAGTCCCTATTTGAGTCGGCCCAGAATACCCAGTATGAATGGAAGCCAAGAACCGAAAGCAGCAGGCAGACAAACAGGATCCTGAAGCCTCGAAGCCATCTGTTGGTTTGGGATGGGCCAAACACTTTTTCAACGTCGGACACGTCGTCGGCGGGCGGGTTGCGATGTCGCCAAGCAGCCCAGGCCAGCAGCAGCATCGAAGCAATCCCGATTGCGACGAATATGATCGTGAGGATGAAGGGGATCAGCATACGGTGACTTCCGCGCGTGCACAGATGCGAGTTAGTCGTCTCACGTTGCGTCGAAGCGCGTTGCTTGCGTCAAACAAACCTGGAGACAGTCAGCGCCAGATCGCCAAGACGAATGACATCGCCGGGAGTCAGCTTGCGGGCCTCGTCAGCGGCCAACGGCGCATCGTTGACGAAAGTGCCATTTGCGCTTCCCAGGTCTGCAACAACGACCTCGCCTGAACCTTTGATCGCAAGCGAACAATGAATTCGCGAGATGCTCGCGTCATCAATGCGAGTCGTGTTGCCGGCGGTTCTTCCAATGCAAGCGGGCGATCCGTTTGACGACAGCACGATGCGATGTTCGTTGCCTTGAGCATCAATCAGAATCACCGTCGTTGTCGCGGCCGGATTCGGCGATGCTTGCCCCGTGGCGATCCCGCTCGACTGGCCTTTGCTTGATTGGTCAGGCTCGGCGGAGAAGTCCGCTTTAACGAGGACCGTCTTCGCAAACACATCGCGGCTCACTTCCACTACGATCGGACCCGGAGTCTTATAACGCCGGTTGTTGATGTATTCGTGAACCGTGTTGGTCAACTCCTTGCTCACTGCTTCCATGTACTCCGCGGTGAGACTCGAAGTTTCCTCGTAAGTCAGTAGCACGCGGAACCGATTGGGAGCGACTCTCGCCGCGCCGGTCTCTGCGGTTTTCAGGTTGGACTCAATGGCGCGTTCGATGCGAGTTGTTAAATCGCTGATCTGGCGCGCGCCAAGCATGTGTTGGCTTGCGGGTGCGAGCCTGCTGTCGAGCTTCGCACCGAGCCGGTCGAGGATTCGTCGTGCGACGCCTTCGGCCTTATCAAGTGCGCTTTCGCTCTTGTCTGCCATTCGGACCGCAGTATAGCAGGCAACATTCGCCGACACACAAGCGAGACGTGCGCTAAGTTTGGTGATTCAGTTTGAACCGTACATGTGAGTGTCAGTAGCTCGACCGTTAGGGAGAGCTCTCCCTGACGGTCGAGCTACTGACACCCAGTTCAAACTGAACCACTACCGTCAGTTTCGTTTCCTTGAATGTCGATTCGGCGCTAACTATACTGCCTAACTATGCCCGAGTCCGACGTCACCGTGAGAGAGTGCGTTTCAATCGAGGACTTCCAGCAATGCATTGAGCTCGAGCGCACGGTCTGGAAAGACGACGACATCGGGATAATGCCGATCAGGTTATACATGATTTCCAAGGCGTGTAAGGCGCCGACGATTGGCGCGTTTGACGACCGGGGCACGCTGGTTGGCTTCGTTCACACGTCGCTTGCCTTGATGGGCAACAATGTCGTCTATCATTCTCATCTCGCGGCGGTGGTCGAACCGCGGCGGCACAACGACATCGGGCGCCGGATGAAGCTGGCGCAGCGGGACTACGCGCTCGAAGCAGGGATCCCACTGATCGTCTGGACTTTTGATCCGCTGCAGTCTCGCAACGCTCACTTGAACATAAAGAAACTGGGAGCGGTCATCCGCCGCTACGAAGTCAACTACTACGGCGAAGGCTTGTCCTCAGTGTTTGGCTCAGGAGTTCCGACCGATCGCGTGTTCGCGGAGTGGTGGTTGTCATCGCCGCGAGTCGAAGCCGCGCTCGCAGACAAGCGTCCCGAGGGGTCATCCAGTGACGAATCGGTAACGATCCCGGATGACGTCGATGCACTGAGTGCTCGTTCGGTGGACGAGCACTTGAAGTGGCGGCTGCGAGTACGAGAAGGGTTTACGGCGGGGCTCGGACGAGGATTGATCGCGCGAAGTTTCGAGCGGGACCAACAGAGTGGCACAAGCCGTTACCTGTTCGGCCCCGACGAAGAGCAGTTTCACTTCGCAGTCTACCGTGGGATAAAGACCGGAGGATGACTACGGCGGCGCGGTGTTCTTGTCGCCGGTCCGCGTTTCAATTAACGCGCAAGTTATGAGACTACAACTCGAAAGAATAGAGCTGAGAGAGATCGAATTGCCGCTCAAGTGGCCGTTCGAGACAAGCTTCGGGCGAACGACGAAGCGGCGAATAATGATTGTGCGCGTCTTCGACAAGTCGGGCGCTTCCGGCTATGGCGAATGCACCGCGCCCGAAGACCCGTTCTACAATCACGAAACGATCGACACAGCCTGGCTCATCGTGACCGGCTTTGTTGCGCCGTTGCTTTCGACCGCCAAAGTTGAAAGAGCGGAGGATGTGAACGAAGCGCTTTCACGCATTCGTGGAAACCGGATGGCGAAGGGCGGAGTCGAGGCCGCGATTTGGGATCTTGAAGCAAACCTTGCCGGCAAGCCGCTGTGGCAACACATAGGCGGCACGCAGACCGAGATCACCTGCGGGGTTTCGATAGGCTTGCAGAAAACAAAGGAGGCGTTGCTCGAGAAGGTTGCACTCGAACTTGAGGCGGGCTACCAGCGGATCAAGATCAAGATCGCGCCCGGACGCGACATCGAACTGGTCGAGGCCGTTCGCTCGAAGTATTCGGACATTCGATTGACGGTCGACGCAAACTCGGCTTACACGCTGGCTGACACCGATCTCTTGAAGCAGCTTGACGAGTACAACTTGATGTTGATCGAGCAGCCTCTCGCGCCGGGCGACCTTGTAGATCATGCGAAGCTCCAGCGCGAACTCAAGACACCGATCTGTTTGGATGAATCGATCTCGACGGTTTCTGATGCACGCCATGCTTGGGAACTTGGTTCCTGCCGGATCATCAACGTCAAGCTGGGACGCGTAGGCGGTCACACCGAAGCCAGGGCGATCCAGGACTACTGCCGGGAGCGCGAACTGCCAGTCTGGTGCGGCGGGATGCTCGAATCAGGGGTCGGCCGCGCGCACAACATAGCGATGTCTACGCTTGCGGGTTTCACAATGCCGGGCGACGTTTCGGCGTCGGCGCGATATTGGGAGGAAGACATCATCGATCCGCCGGTCACTGTCAGTCCGCGCGGAACGATTCAAGCGCCGACTGGTTCAGGCATCGGCTACGAAGCAAGCGAACGGCGAATCGAATCATTGACGAAGAGAAGGGAAGCCGTGGCCTTGTAAGGTCGCGCGAAAAGATATTGTCGGGCCTCGTTCGTAGGTTGGCTCTAGAACAAGAGGAGATTATGTCGGAATTTGAGGGCAGGGCGGCAATTGTGACCGGCGGCTCGCGAGGAATTGGGCGCGCGATCGTCAAAGAGCTTGCGGCCCGAGGCGCCAACGTGGCCTTCAGTTTCACAAAGAACAAAGAGCTAGCCGATGGGTTGGTAGCCGAACTCGAGGGCGGGGGTCATCGCGCGCTTGGGTTTCAAGCCGACGTCACCGACGCCGTCGCGGCAGAGCAAATGGTCCGTTCGGTGAAAAGCGAGCTCGGCTCAGTCGACTATCTCGTCAACAACGCAGGGATCACACGCGACAAGCTGATCATGATGATGAGCGAAGACGATTGGGACGCGGTGCTGAACACCAACTTGAAGGGCGTGTTTAACGTGACCAAGCCAGCCGTGTCGCTAATGGTGCGTCAGCGACGGGGAGCAATACTCAACATCGCGTCGATCAGCGGAGTCGTCGGGATGGCAGGTCAGACCAACTACTCGGCCTCCAAAGCTGGACTCATAGGATTTACCAAGGCGCTTGCTAAAGAGGTGGCGCGCCGAAGCATCACAGTCAACGCGCTGGCCCTGGGCTTGATTGAGACCGATATGACGGTTGGGCTTGCGGATGAGTACAAGCAAAAGATGATCGAGCAGATACCGCTTGGCCGCTACGGCACTGTCGAAGAGGTTGCGCGCATCGCGGTGTTTCTTTTATCAGATGACGCTCGGTACATTACAGGACAGGTTATTCAAGCTGACGGCGGACTCGCGATGTAAGCGCGGGCTCTAGCCTGCGCCGGCCAATTCTTGCGCCCGCGCAGACTAAAGTCCCACTAGTGCTACTCGATCGTCACCTTCAAGAAGAACGTCTGACCTTTTCGCTCGACCTCCAGCAAGTAGTCGCCTGGCTGGATCGATCGGACCGCGTTGACCATGTCTTCAACGGTCTTGACTTCGGTTTGATCAAAGCCGTGGATCACATCGCCGTGCTGCACTCCGGCATCTGCCGCCGGACTGTTGGGTTGGACCGCGACAACCAACGCGCCGCTCGGGGTTTTGAGCTTCGGCTTTATTGTTTCAGCCAGTTCCGATGTGACGGTTCGCGCTTGTATGCCGAGCCGGCTTTGCTGAACAGCGTCCTCATCGCCTTCTCTGGGTATCGCGCGAGCGGTTGTGTCGGCGGGCCGTTCCGCGAGTTCAACGGTGACCGACTGAGGCTGGCCCTTGCGAACAAAGTCGACGCGAGCCTTCTGACCCACCGCGGTCGACGAAACGGCCTCCGTCAGCTCTTGTGCCGCATTTACCGGTTTTCCATCGAAAGCGGTTATCACATCCTTGGCCTGGAGTCCGGCCTTGCCTGCCGGGCTGTTCGGATCGGGCACGCCTCCAACGAACACGCCGGAGTTCGGTTCCAACCCAACCGCGCGCGCGTGCGCCTGATCGAGGTCGGTTACCTGCACTCCCAGATAGCCGCGGCTGACCCTTCCATTTTCAACCAGCGTGGGAAAAACTTTGCGGGCTGCATTTGACGCGATAGCGAAACCGATTCCGATGTTGCCCTGACTGAAGGGTCCGCCGGTCAGGATCATAGTGTTGATCCCTATGACTTCGCCTTTCATGTTGACCAGCGGGCCGCCGGAGTTCCCGGGGTTGATCGAGGCATCGGTTTGAATGAACTTGCTGAACATCTGGTTGTTCCGTCCGTCGCGCAACTCTCGGCCGGTCGCGCTCACGATGCCGGCCGTCAAGGTTTGCTGAAGTCCGAACGGGCTTCCCAGCGCAAGCACCCAGTCGCCTTGTTCGACGTCGTTCGAGTTGCCCAGCACTACGGTTGATAGATCGGTTGCTTCAATCTTGATAACCGCAAGATCGGTGCCGGAGTCTTTGCCGATTACCGTCGCCTTGAACTTGCGGCCGTCGAAGAGAGTCACGTTAATCTTGTTGGCATTGCCCACGACGTGATTGTTGGTCAGGATGTAGCCGTCTGCGGTAACGATGAAACCCGACCCTGCGCCTTCGCGCCGCTGTCCCCGGGGCTCTGAATCAAGCTGAGATGGATCGGCCTCCGCGCGTTCGACTACGTCGACGTAAACGACTGCCGGCTTGACCGATCTGGCCACTTCGCGAAACGAGTTTGAAAGCTCTACCGGAGACGGCTCGCCGTTTGTTGAGGCGGCGCGCGCCTCCGGCAGGACGGGAATTTTGGCGCGGTTCTTGTGGTAGGTGCCCTGAATGACCGCGACAGCAATCACGAGCGCCGCGACCACAAACACCGTAAGCGCGATCCAGAGTCCGCGAGCGCCGCCGCGTTGTCTCGGCTGTGGGCCGTGTGCTTCGCTTTCGAAGCCCTTCTCGTTTTGAAGTTCGTCCATTGCTTCTGCTTCCTTTCAGCTTTGCGTGCGTCCGGATGAAGATTAACGAAAGGAATCTGTTTGGCGCAACCAGCCTTTCGCGTTGGGTGGTGGGGTCATAGTGTGTTGCTCCCTTAGTACCACGCTTGTTATACTGCCGAAACTTGGAAGCTGTCGAGAATGGCGATTGAAGGGGGCTCCGCAAAAGCTAATGGCTAAAAGCAGAACGAGAGCAAAGCCTAAAGCACCGAAAGGCATTACACCAAGCTATGAGAATAGAGTTCCGACATATTACGCAAACTTCGCAAATGTGACATCAACAATGAGAGAGGTGTTCATTGATTTTTGCCTGCTTTCACCTCCCCACACTGTAGATGTGGAAAGCCAGCTCATACAGGCTCCCGTAGTCGCTAGAATCATTGCTACCCCTGAGTTTGCCCAAGCTCTAAAGGAAACCATAGACACGCACCTAAAGAAAGCAGAGGAGCGGGAAAAAGCATCGAAGGCTAACTAAGAATGCTATCGCCAAAAGACTTTCCTTTGTTGCGATCATGGGGGACGCCGACTCCATCGACTCCGATCTCTGATATTGGTCCCACTGGAACGGTATGGCGCGCAACCGAGATTCTAGTGCTGTCTTCTTCGGCGGCGGTGCCGCAATCATCCGAATTCTTGTCTTTCACTCTAGGGGATTTCCCAAATTCGGCCTATCAGGTTCTCCGACTAATTCCAGTTGTTGTAGAGATGGACGAGGGCTGTATTGTTGCCAGTTTTAATGAAGCCAATATTCACGCATCTGGCGATACCATAAATCAGGCCGTAGCAAACTTGCGATCGTATATCGGAGACGTGTTTGATGAATTCTCGGAGCTTGGTGCTGATGCCTTAGGACCAGGACCGAAGCGCGAGTTTGCCACCCTGCAGTCATATATCCGAAGGCGAAATGCTTAATAAAACGCACGCCCTCATAATTGCAAAAAAGTTGGGCGCTGAAATAGCTAAGAAACCGAACGCACACGACATAGCCAAAATCTTTCATAAGGGAAAACTGATCGCCAAGTTCGGCATTCGACGGGGCTCACGAAAGGATCAGAGTCATCAATACATCTACCGAGAACTATATATCTCACCGCATGCCTGTCAAGAATTAGCGATCTGTAGAATTCAGCGCGCAGAGTGGCTTCAATTGTTACGTGATAGTGGGCACGAGATTGATTGATTACTTCGGACCGCTGAGCCCTCATACAGACCAATTCTTCCAAGCTCAAAACTTGGTTGGGCTATATCGGCTTCCATCGAAGTGGCGACGCGTTCGCTCGACCGAGTCATGCTGTGAGTGACGCAGGGAATGAGACTGTGTTGCTAACCGCAGAGTCACGGAGGCGCAGAGTCACTGCGGAGAAACGACATTAACTGCGCGCCTGTGAGCCGGTACCGGTCAGATGAGCCGGCCCTCGCGCTCCGACGAGTCAGCGAACAGCGAGCCGGAATCGATCCTCCGCGACCGTGTCAAGCCGTATACCTTTAGCTGTCGATAGAGTGTGCTTGGCGAGATTCCGAGAATCTCCGAGGCCTTGCCTTGATGCCAGCCGGTTTGTTCAAGCACTGCGAGTATCTGCTTGCGCCTCAGCTCATCGAGGCTGCCCGTGCTGGATTCAGAGTCGCCGTTGGCAGTCGCGGCGATCAACCGAAAGGTCCGCAGCTCGAGCGGCAAATCTTCCGCTTGTATCTCATCGCTCGAGGCGAGGATGACCGCGCGTTCAATTACATTGCGAAGCTCGCGCACGTTGCCCGGCCAATCGTAGTTCATCAGCACATCCATAGCTTCCGAGCTCATTCGAGAGGCGCTCCCCTTGCTCACCCGCGCCAGAAAGTGAGCCGTCATCGCTGGAATGTCCTCGGGCCGCTCCCTCAGCGACGGCAACTTGATAGTGAAGTTGTTTATGCGAAAAAACAGATCGCTTCGGAACTTGCCCTCGGTCACGTCCTGACTTAGGTCGCGGTTGGTCGCCGCAATAAATCGCACATCCACGTCAACCTTCTTGGTGCCGCCTACTCGATAGAACGATTGGGTTTCAAGCACGCGAAGTAACTTGGCTTGAAGGGTAAGGCTCATCTCGCCGATTTCATCCAGGAAGAGCGTGCCGCCGTGCGCAAGCTCGAGCAGTCCGAGCTTTCTTTTGCGTGCTCCGGTGAAAGCGCCCGCTTCGTAGCCGAACAGCTCAGACTCCAGAAGAGTCTCCTGAATCGCGGCGCAGCTTATGTCGATAAACGAGCCGTTCTGACGCTGCGAGAAGCAGTGAATGGTGTTCGCCACAAGCTCCTTGCCCGTGCCCGAGTCGCCGGTCACTAGCACCATCGCGTTCGATGAGGCGACCTTGCGCACCAGTGACATGACCTCCTGCATCTTCGAGCTGCTGACGACGATGTCTGGCGCTTTCTCCTTGTAGGTCAGACGCGACTTAAGAATCAGGTTCTCGCGGCGAAGCTGGCGCTTCTCGTAAGCCTTGTTGATGATCGCCTCAAGCTCGCGGATGTGACATGGCTTGGTGAGGTAGTCATAGGCGCCGAGCTTCATAGCCTGAAGCGCGGTTTCGACCGTCGCGTGACCGGTCATCATCAGCACCTCGGGCGGCTGCTCCTGCTGCCGCAGTTCGCGGAGAACCTCAAGGCCGCTTCGGCCCGGCATCATGATGTCGAGCAACGCGACGTCAAACTCCGCGTCGCGTCCCGCGGCAATTGCCGCTTCGGCTTCGTGAACCAGAGTCACATCGTGCCCAAGCCGCGATAGCTCCCGTTGAAGAACAAGCCCGAGGTTTTTTTCGTCCTCGGCGATTAGAAGTCTGATGCTGGCGTTTGAACTCACAGTGCGCCCTCCATTTCGAGTGTGTCTTCGAATATTCGGCTTTCGGTAACCGGTTCCACCATCTCGGCTTCGACGGGAAGCAGGACTCGGAAAGTCGTGCCTTCGCCTTCGACCGAATCGACTTCGATCCTTCCACCATGCTCCGAGACTATTCCATAACAGACCGAGAGCCCGAGGCCCGTGCCGCGACCGAGTGGTTTGGTTGTAAAGAAGGGGTCAAAGATCTTTGGCAGATGCTCGGGGGGTATGCCGCAGCCCGAGTCGCTGAACTGGACGCAAACCGCGCGCTCGGCCTCGGTGTCGTGCCACGCAGTTCGAATCGTCAGCCGGCCCTGGCCCTCCATCGCGTCGAATGCGTTCGAGATCAGCGCGATAAAAATCTGTTTCATCTGTCCCTCGTTGACGTAGACAGGCGTCAGCGAGTAGTCGAGTTCCTTTGAGAGATCCATCTTGCCGAGTTTCGGATGGTGTTTTATAAGCTGAAGCGTCTGCTCGATAATCTGATTGACGTCCGTCGTCAGCTTCTCAGCCTGGCGCTGGTGCGAGAACTCGAGCAGGCTGTTGGTGATGGTCTTGCACCGGAACGCTTCGTCGCGAATGATCTGCAAGTATTCGCCAAAGTCCTCATTCACCGTTGCGTTGTCCAGGTCCTCAACGCGCGCGGTCAGCGCCTCCGAACACGCCGCAATCGTCGCCAGCGGGTTGTTAATTTCGTGCACCACTCCCGCGGCGAGCCTGCCGATGGATGCGAGTTTCTCGGCATGAATCACTGCCTCGTTCATCTTCTTCTGCTCGGTAATGTCTTCGCCAACTGTGATCACGTGAGTGACCTCGGCGTTATCAACACGCATTGGAATTTTGCTGATCTTCCAAACTTTTCGCTGCCCGTTGAACCAGGATTCCTGCTCCACACGGACCATATCGCCATTGCGGAAGACTCCTGTGAATTCGTCTTCGAGAACACGACGGGGCTGACGGGCCAGCACGTTGAACACGTTGCGCCCAAGCACCTGCTCGCGATTGATGCCAAGTCCGCCCAGCTCGCGATTGGTGTTCCAGGCCACGATTCGCATATCCCTGTCGACTACGTAGAGCGAGACGGGCAGCGAATCGATGATCTTTTCGGTGAAGCGCTTCTGTTCTTCGGCTTCGCGTGTGCGCTTCGACACTTCCACCGCGAGGTTGATTGAAGTGTCCTTTGTCCGGCGGTACAACTCGGTGTTCCTTATCGCGAGGCTGAGCTGCTGAGCGACCGCGCCCAACAGCTTCTGCTCGTCGGAGCTGACACCGCGCGGAGCGTAGCTCCCGCAGATCAGTATTCCCAGAAGCTTGTCGTCAAACATCAAAGGCACAGCGGTCTCGACCGCAATGTTTGAATCGCGCAGGAACAGATCGCTCGATCTGATCTTCACCGCGGGTTGTATCGCGCATTCGGTGTCTTCAAGGTACCTGGTTACTCGCTCCCGGCTATACCAGTCTGCCAGCGCGGACGGGTCGCCGTGAGAGCGGCTGTAGATAGCCGAAGCCAGACCGGCTCCTTCCGTTGACGGCCGAACCACAACCGCGCAGACATCGCATTCCAGGCTCTTGCCGACTGTGAAGACCGCATAGCCCAGCAACTCGTCCATCTCGAGCGAGGTCATCAAATTGTTGCCAAGGTTGTAGACAAACGAGAGCTGCGCCGCGCTCTTTTTGGCTTCGACGTAAAGCCTCGCGTTGTCTAACGCCACGCTAAGCTGATTGCAGATCGTCGTCAGAATGTCGGTTCGTTGCCTTGGGAAGGGAGTGCCTCGATTGGAGAAGAGGCAGACCGCGCCGACCTTTTCGCCCTTGAGCTCGACCGGCACGCAGACCATCCCGTGGACCTGATTGAGCGCGTCCGCGGCGCGCCCCCTTCGCAGCGACTCTGGGAGCGGTTCAAGTATCAACGGACTTCCATTCATGAGCGCCGCAATCTCACAATGAAGATCGAGTAGCCCGGCGATCGTCTCTTCGCCCGCATCAAACCCCTCGGCCGCCACCACCGAAACAGCTTCGGAGTCTTCGTCCCTGATGTAGACGACACCCGCACTGGCTCGCGTGTGGCTCACCACAGCCGAGAGCGTGCCGCGGACAAGCACCTCGGGTTCGAGCGAGCTTGCCAGCACGGACGAAACGGTGTGCAGCACGTTGAGCTGCTCAAAGCGCTCGGTCCTCTCGCGCTCGTAGCGTGACGACCGCAAATGCACTCTCACTCGCGAAAGCAATTCGCCGCGCTGGTAAGGCTTCGAGATATAGTCGGTCGCGCCCTGATTGAGCCAGATGACTTTGTCCTGCACCCGCTGGCTCTTTGAGATCACCAGGATTGGGATCTCAGCGCAGGCCCGGGTGCTTCTCATCTCTTCACAGAACGTCAGTGCTCGTCGCGCCCAATCGACTCTTCGCTCACTTGAGCCCAATTCGTCCTCGGCGAGTTGCGAGTTGGAAGTGAGGACCCGTGAAGCAGCAGGTTCCACGATCACCAGGGAAACATCGTGACTGTGCAGGTGAACGCGGGCGAGTTCAAAGGAGCTGAATTCGTTAGCCGAGTAGCCGGCGGAGATCAGGAGCCGCTCTATGGCGTGGACAGACTTGGATTCGTCGCCGAGGATAAGGATGCGGTCAGGCAACCCGTTCGGGTGAGGCATACCAAGGTCCTGCTCGGGATTCGGGGCCGGAGTCCAACCTTGGGGGCAGAGAAACTCGGTGAATCGGGATAGGCGGCACTCTAAGTCAATTTGACGGAAGTGTCAATGATAATGTCTTCCCCGGAAAGGCTGCCGAGAGGATTTGAGAGCACGAGGATGGCTCACTGTGGGCTGCCCTCTTTTCGTTTGTTGTTGCGAATTGTTGGATTCGCGAAGACCGCTGGGCGGTGATGCCGAGTAGTCGTTCCTCTGGGCTTCGATAGTAGACCGCTACACGGTTGAGCAAATCATTCTGGCTTCGCCGCATTTTGGCCTCAGCGCTCGCCCAACTGCTGGCGCGCGAGCGTCGCTTCGTTGCTCTTTGGATAGAGCCTTATCAATGCTGTGAACTCAGTTCTTGCTGCGTCTGTCTGGCCAAGCTCCATCAATGCCATACCCTTCTTGAATCGAGCGCCCGGGACTTTGTCGCCCTTGGGGAATAGCGCGGATACTCGTTCGAATTCAGCTATGGATTCGTTGTATTGCTTTTTGGCCAGCAGACATTCGCCGATCCAATACTGAGCGTTGTCGGCCATCTCGCTCGAAGGATAAGTCTCGACGTACTGCCGA
The DNA here is from genome assembly GCA_038040485.1 of Candidatus Onstottus arcticum. Lineage (GTDB taxonomy): Bacteria > Acidobacteriota > Blastocatellia > UBA7656 > UBA7656 > Onstottus_B > Onstottus_B arcticum. The sequence continues at coordinate 39,996 of JBBPIE010000005.1, read as the reverse complement.
AACTCGCTTATGGCAAGATCGTAGTTCCCGCGGCTGTAGTCGCCGTAAGCGGCTGCGAAGAGCTGGTCCGGATTGCCCGGCGTGATCGTTGTGAAGGTCGGAAGCTTCGGCAGGTTCTCAACCAGCTTCTTCAGTTCGGCGAGCTGGCCCGACAAGCGGTCGAGTCGTTCGTTGGTCGCGCTAAGCCGCTCGCCCAATCCGTTCACGGAGGACAATGCGCTTGTGCTTCCTTCAGCGACGCGGCTTTGCCCCTGCCGAATTGCGCTGACGTTGTCAACGATCTGGGTGATCAGCGCGCTGACCTGGCCGTTGTTGCGATCGAGGCTCTCTTGCATCGTTCGAACTTGCCGTTCCAACACGATCACTTCAGCCTTGAGTTCATCGAGGGCGAGCTTCATCTGAGCGTGCTCCTCCTTCTGATCGGCGAAGACGCGGGCGTCCGTCGCGGGCAGAAGTACCAGGGCAAGGGCAATGAGCGTTCCGAGTTTCTTTGACATAACAACCTCCAGTTGATCGCGCTTGAGAGAGCCTATGAACGCCCCGCACCTACGCGGCCGACGCGGGTGAACGCCGCGAGCAGACAGCGTGCTGAGCTGGATGATATTAGATTCGGAGAGCGGGCGGCCACTGAAGGACCGCCCGCACAGAGAGTCTGCTACTGTCGCGGGGGCGTTCCGCCGCTCACGTAGATGAAGTCATCCCGCCTATCGTGCGCCCACGAGGGCCGCGCGCTCGGGTCGCCTTCACTTGCGCCCGCCGCTCGCTCTTTTCCGTAGCTCACCGTCTGAATCCGCGACTGCTCGACACCGGCCGCAACCAGAAACTCGCGAGCCGCCTGTGCGCGGCGCTCGCCAAGCCCGATGTTGTACTCCTCGGTGCCGCGCGGGTCGCAGTTACCTTCGATGCGAAACACGATCGAGCGGTTAGCCGCTTGTGTTAGCCATCCGGCGGCGCGCCGCAATGCGTCTTTAGATTCCGGCCGCAGCTCCGACTGATCCACCTCAAAGTAAATCGTCTGAACCCACTGGGCAAACAGCGCAGCGATGGTCGGGTTCGGACCGCTTGTTCTCGGACGACTAATCGGATCGGCCGTTGTCTCCTCGGTCACCGTCACGCGAGCCGATGCGGTTTCTGTTCCGCCGGGCCCCAAGGCGTTTGCCGTGTAAGTCGTCGACTGAGAAGGGCTCACCGTGCGAGATCCCGAGCTGGGCACCGTCCCGAGGTCTGTGATTGTCACCCGATCCGCGTTCGATGACGTCCAGCGAAGCGTGCTGCTTTGTCCGCGCTGGATCGCCTCCTGATCAGCCGATATGCGAATCGAGGGCTTGGGTGCTCTCGCCGCTACCGCGACCGCCTTGCTGTCCCGAGCTATCTTTCCTCCTCGAACTGCTTCGGCCGTGTAGGTGGTGTCCTTGTCCGGCGTGAACACTTGAGCGCCGGTCTTCTCCACGGTTTGGCCGTTGATCGTGACCTTCTTTGCGTCTTTCGAGGTCCAGGTGACCCGCACGTCTTCTCCCTGTTGAATTCTGTCGCGCGAGACCTGCAATTGGACCTTCGGCTTTGCGCATCCCGCGGCGCCGGCCAACAACGCAGCAACAAAAACCACTGACGCTATTTGCGAATGTCTTAGTGCCATCTCAAAAGCTCCTTTCCCACGAAGTGCCGATCCGAGGGCAACCGCAACCGGCACGGAGTTTCATCAAGCCTGCATTCTACCTTCTGCTCTTATAAAGAAATCATTTACCCCAGGTCGGCAAGCGCCCGCCGCCACGTGTGAGCTGGCGCTGGCCGCTGCCATCGATATGAGTCTGCCAAATTTCCCATCGGCCCGACCGGTTTGACTGAAACACGATGTGCCGGCTGTCGGGCGACCACGCGGGGCTTTCATTGCGACCCTGTGATGTTAGCTGAAGTAGCTGGCCGGATGCCACGTCCGTGACGAAAACCTGGAAGCTTCCGGCGCCTCCATAAGCGAACGCGATGTAGCGCCCGTCGGGCGACCACGAAGGCGAATCAGCCTGTCCGCCTCGTGAGATAAGCGGCCGCTGATTGGCGCCGCTTGCGTCCATCACATACACCTGCGGCGAGCCCGCTCGGCTGGATATGAACGCGATCTCGCGCCCGGTCTTTGGATTCCATCTCGGCGAGATGTTGATTGCCTTATTCGTCCGAGTGAGCCGGCGCACGTTAGAGCCATCCAGATTCGAAACGTAAATCTCCATCGAACCGTCGTTGCTTATCGCGGAACTAAACGCGAGTTCTCCGTTCGGACCAATCGAAGGCGAAGAGGTCGTCGAGTTGAAATTCGTTCCCCCGAGAAAACCGCCTTCGGCCGAGCGCACGACGATGTTTGGCACTCCGCTTTTGAAGCTCACGTAGGCGAGATAGCGGCCGTCGGGCGAGAACTGGGGAAATCGCAGCATTGGGCCGTCGCTCGCAAAACCGCGCTGGTTGAACCCATCATAGTCCGCCAATCGAATCACATCGCCAGATACATAGGCCAGCTTCGAAGTGGCGATACCGTCGCGACCAGTCAGCAGCTTAACGATTTCATCCGCAAACTCGTGAGCCATTCGCCGCGCGTCTCCGGTGTGGCGCGACGCGATGAGCTGCTGCTTCGTCTTTACGTCGAACAGGTAGGTGTCCGCAGCCAGCCCGCCGGCGTCCTGGAGATTGCCGAAAGCGACGTAGTCGGCCTTAACCGGGTCGGCGCTCCACTGATCGAACTTCAGCGACGCCGGATCGGGCACAAGCGCCTTCGGATAGAGACTCTTTCCCACAAGTCCCGACACCGAAGCAAAGTCCAGGTCCGCCCACAGGACTTGATTGAATGTCGCGGTTGCCGCTTCGAGCCCGGCCGATCGGGCTACGAAGTCGGCGATAGCCAGATTGGGCCCGTTGCCGGGCGTTACGATTATCGTGCCGATCTGCTTTCGCAAATCTTCCTGCGGCGGCGACGTGGGTTCTTGAAACGCTGCATGCGCGGGAGCTACACACAACACCGACGCGAGGAGAGTTGCGACCGTGAATGCCCTGGTTTTCATAAGCTGCAATGCTCTCGGCTCAGAGAGTCAGTCAGTACACAATATCATTTCGGATATCGGAACCACACCTCGGCGGTCGCTTCCTGGACACCGTTCAAGAAGCCTGGTGGAAAAGGCGGCAGCTTGTCCGAAGCGAGCACCGCGCGCTCGGCTGCGTAGTTCACCTGTGCGTTTGACGAACGGCGCCTGATATAAGCTTGTCCGACTCGTCCGCCTGAAAGCGACAAGATCGTGCCGTCGCGAGCGATGCGAACAAGAATCACCACGTATTCAACTCCACCGGAATCGATCTGCGGCGCGTTATAGTTCCGGCTGAGAATGTTTTGAATCAGCCTGCCGTAAGCTGAGCCTCCAGGAAGTCCAGTGCCGCCGCCTAATCCGCCACCAGCGCCGATTCCAACCCCTCCCAGTACCGCGGGCGTCGGACTACCGAAGGTTCGGCCGACCTGCGCAGTCTGCGTCGTTGAGCGGCCCCGTTCTTCCTTGCCGGTGAAAATCTTCTCTTGCTGACTAACCACCGGCCGGTCTGTTTTCAAAGCTTTTGGGTCGGGAATGTCGCGCTCAGTTGGAGGAAGCAGAGCCTCGTCATTCAGATTCACCTTGTTCTCTTGTTCGACTCGCGCGTTGTTGATCGCGTCGTCGGTGTCGCCTACCTGAGAAATCGGCTGCGGCTTTGCGAACCCAAGGATCGCCGATTTGTCTGCGACACCAACCTCGATCGAGCCACCTCCGCCTTCACCGCCTTCGCCCGGTCCCGCAGCAACAATCTCAGATGTAACCGCGCGGCCGAAAGAGAAGAGAAGCGCGCACACAACAAGGCAGTGAAACCCAACCGACAGCACAACGCCAACCCGGGACGAAACGTCACGGCCTGCGAGGTCGTTCTTGAATGTGACAAACTCCATCACTTTTTCTTCAGAGTCGGTTCGGTCACAAGGCTGACGTCGGCGCCGGCTTGTTTGGCTACATCCAGCACATAAGCGATGATGCGGTAAGGAGTCTCGCCGTCGCCTCGCACATAGACTCTGCGTTCTCCCGACTGGCCGAGCTTCTCGGATAGGATGACCGGCAGATCGTTGACGTTGACCTGTTTGGCTTCGGTCTGAGTGCTCAGATAGATGTTGCCGTCTTTGTCGATGCTGACCACGACGGACCTGGGCTTTGGTTGTTCAGCCCGGCTCTCGCGCGTCTTTGGCAGGTTGACGTCGATCCCGGTTTGCAAGATCGGCGCGGTGACCATGAAGATCACAAGCAAAACCAGCATCACGTCGACAAGCGGAGTCACATTGATCTCCGCCAGCGATGTTTGAGTCCTGCCTTGCTGATTAGTAAAGGCCATTGGTCTGATCCGTGATGCGTGATCCGTGATTCGTGAAACGTGACCCGTGATGCGTGATGCGTGATTCGTGATCCTGTCACGCATCACGCATCACGGATCACTCCTACGCATCCGCTTTGATGTAATGTCGCTCGACCAGGTTCAACAACTCGAGGCAAAACCGATCGATGGTAGACGTCAGCGCTTTGATCCGATTGAGAAAATAGTTGTAGAAGATCGCGGCGGGCACAGCCGCTGCGATGCCGGCCGCTGTTGCGATCAAGGCCTCGGCGATTCCCGGAGCTACAGCTTGAATTGAAGAGCCCGACGCGCCGCTCAGTCCTTGAAAAGCGATGATGATTCCGACGACTGTGCCGAAGAGACCGATGAACGGTGAAGCATTCGCGGTGGTCGCAAGCCAACTCAACCGCCGCTCCATCTGCGACACTTCGGCGATGGTCGCCGATTGCAAGACGCGGGCGAGAGCTTCGGTACTGCGAACTCGGCCTCCGGCTTCGCTCATTTGATTGTTTATCTCGTCGTAACCCGCGATGAACACCCGAACCAGCGGGCTTCCGGTGCCGGCGTCCGCCGCTTGATAGAAATCCGAAAGCTTTCCTCCCTTTGCAAAGAGGGAAAGAAAGATTCCGGTCTCTCGTTCCGCTTTTCTAAGCCAGAGCCATTTCGAGATGATGATCGACCACGAGTAGATCGAGAAGATTACAAGGATGATAAGAACCGCTTTTGCGATGGGGCTGGCTCGCAAGAGCAGATCGATGAGAGTGGCGCTTCGAGGTTCTGCGGTTTGGATCAAAGAAAGTGCGAGCCCTAGAGCTATGCTCAATCCTGGTTCTCCTGTGGTTGTTGCCTGCGAATCTGATTGTAAGGTGCGGCATCCAAGAGTGTCAAACATTGGGTCAAGAACTCTGCGATTCAGCAACTGCTGACACACCTCCGCAGATTCATCCAGGCGGACGAGGTGAGTTCAACCGGCATGGGAAGAGGGTGCGAAGTCCGCAAGTCATTCTTTCGGTCTCGGTCGTTGGACGGCAGGTTTCTTGACCAGTCGCATCTTTTCATTTCGTGGCGCGATTGCTTCCGGCTTCTCTTGAACCGGCGCCTTCTCCAAACACGGAGAAGAGATTGCGATGATGGCTGTTGAGCGAAGCACCTTGTCCTCCAAGCTACCGGCTAACCAAAGCGCTTTCTCAAAATCGAATGGCGCAAGATCGCGAAACGTATTCTCCAGGCTGAAGCCGGCCACCTCGTATCTCGCGTAGGTAGCAAAACGGGGGCCTTCAATCTTCTGGAGGAGACCGGTATCGCTAAGATCGGGGGAAGTGATTCGGTTGATCGCTTTTACTGCGTCGGCCATTATTTCACTTGCCCTCACGTGATCGATCTTCGAATAGAGATTGGATATGCCCAACAGCGTTCGCGCCTTTTCACTCGTGTTGTCCGCTTTGAGTGCCAGGGCGGCAACGGTGTCCAAGGCTTCTCGGGCTTCCGCCTTGTCGTCGAAGCTTCTTAGGGATTCGGCGGCAATCTCGTACGCGAGGTACGCGCGAAGATCTAGCTCCTCGACTTTCTCAGCCAGTTTTTTTGCATCGTACAGATGTCCTTGCTTGACGGCTTTTTGGGTTCTCTTGAAAAACAACCAGTTGAGCAGTTGCTGACGGATTTTGCTATCGGTGACTTTCTGCGCCAGATCAACAAGACGATCCACTCTTTCATCGTCGGGCGCCTTTAAGACTGCAAACACCAGGAAGTAGTCCCGCCTTTCAGAGCTACCTGCCTTTTCGGCCTTCTCTGCATAGTCCGCAAAGCTCTCACCCTCTCCGAGCTGTAGTTGAACAGTGCTGTTAGCTGCCTGGCGCACTTCTGGATAAAGCAGATTACTCACGGCAACGCGCAGCGTCATCGCTTTCGCGAGGAAGCCTGGTTGATACTGCGCAATCACCGGCTCAAGAATGTTCAGCGCTATGTAGAGCTGTGCCGGCTCTGAAGATCGATCATTTGTGGCTGTAAGCGAGTTTGCCGGATTCAGGCTCATTTCCGCGCGTTGAAAGAGCGCCCCCAGAAATAACTGCTGCAACTTCTGATTAGGAGCGAAGTTTGGAGGCAACACAAGAACTACGGATTCTGGTCCGATAACAATCCGAGCAGAACCAAATGGATATGCCGACAGCAACAACAAGCTCCGAATACTGGAGTTGGCGTATGCAGATAGGGCCTCCTGATAGAACTGGTCGCCAGCCCCTTGATCGGCGCCGGCCAACTTGAAAACGAATTGCGCCAGTGTATACGAAGCAGGATATCGCAGACTCGTCCGGGCAAGATCAACCGCGGCCTGTTTATCCATGTCAAGCATTGAAAAGGCCAACAGCAAGAACTTGTCTCCGATAGCTGAAGCGTCAGCCGGGAGAGCGGTCTTTTGCGGTGTCTGGTCGTCTTTTCCTGCTTTGATGTCGAGATCATGCCGGGTTTCATCCACCGCGCCTTTTGCAAGCTGGCGAGCCCAGGCGGGATCATGACGCGATATGGCTTGAATCACCCCAAACCGCTGATCCTCAAACCGAACTCGTTTTTCACTCTTCTCTTGAAAATCCTTCTGCGCCAGGTCGTAGGCTTGGACAAATACCGCGCGCGACGTGTCTCTTCTCGATGGCCAGAGCGTATCCGCAGCTCGGATCAACACGCCGATGCGGGCGGCGGCGTTGTCGATCGCCTTGGCTTCGTCAACCTGCGCTTCCACAAGGTAGAGCGCGCGTTCCCGGTCGCAAACCGCTAGTGCATCTCCTGATTGCTTCCCAGAGCCAGCCTGTTGACCTTGAATTGAAGATACCAATACTAGCGCCAAGACTAAGCTGAGGCTGCCCCTTACTGATTTGCTAATCATTGCCAGACCCCCGGGAAGAATCGATTTGAAATCCAATCACAGCGACCGCTTGCCTGGAGCGACGAACTCCGGGCGAGAGCCAAGAACACCCGTCTACCTTGTAACAGTGTTTCTTACCTAGTTATGCCAGTGTCCCAACCAACCGTGAACGACATTGCGTCCAGGACGGCGTCCTAAAGTCTGGGCAGCCTGTCTCTCCATTGTTCGATAATTGCGAAAGCAAGGGATAAGACGACTGCATCGTCATGGCATATGGCCTCGCTCCGATTTGAAGTGAATCGCCAACAGTTTCCCCTATTGCCAGAGGGTTCTCGGGTTATCTCATGCGATTGCCTCTCTCTCAGTCCAGGCAATGATTGCAGGTCCAGGACACCGTGCAGTTGGTCTGATCACAGGAAAACGATGAGACCCCGCAGCCGCACGATGCCGATGCCGCCGTGGTCTGCCTAGCACAGAAGTCACTGCCGCAACCCGGATCTCGATAAGCAACAAATCGCGCTCTTCCGTATGCATTTGTCGCGACAGAGTTCTTAGCGGAATCGAGTCGTGAGACATTAGCTGATCCATCTGCTATCACGGATATCCTTGCAGATTGAAGGAAGGATATCGCATCAAACCGCCAGGTGGTTTGGTCTTGGACCACCTCTTGCACCGCGACCGTGACGCCATAGCCGGTTCGCCACTTGTTCGTCAGGGACATCGAGAAACTGTCTGTCGCCCTGGCTGCCAATTCAACTGGAATGCGCCATACCTCACCAGATTTGATGCGCCCATTCCTGCCGAGCATATAGACTGCTACTTCCAACTTACTTACACTCCTTGCCGTAAGGTTGGTAACGGTATACCTGAGCGCCAAATTCACGTGGTCCTCGTCGGTAGGTACGAGAGTGCCCGTTATCCTAACCGGCAATTCAGGGGGATTTAGAGCATGCACTCGTGTCTGGTACTCAGTCCTCCCAAAAGCGAGTTCGCGAATTGAGCTTGTGCTGGAGCTGCCTGTGGTAACGTGAAGTCCGCACAATGCGATCGTCAGACTACCGGTCAGGCAAAGATTCTTGAGCATCTTGAAGGAACTTAGGTTCATCGTACTCACCCTCCTAATCTTTGGTTAGAGTTGTGGCTATCTAGAACACGGAACAACCCGATGCAGCCCTGAGAGAGACTATCGGGCTACTGATTGGAGCAACCACAGCAACGTCGTAGCCTAGTCTTGACAGCTAATACACTGAAAGCACGAAAAAGAGGAAGTGCAGGCGTTCTGGTCGCAGCTGAACGAACTCACGCCACAGCCACAGTGCCCGTTGCACGCGGTGTCCGCCGCCGCAGACATGCCGGAGCAGAAGTTGTCGCCACAACCTGAATACGGATACGCAACCAGTTTCGCTCGGGCCGATGCGGCCCCCTTGGCAGTAGTGGCAGCACTGATGACTGAAGCTGTCGCTAAGGCATCCGATGTAACCGAGATTCTTGCCAATTGAAGGAACGGCATTGGGTTAACTCGCCAGATTCTACCGTCTTGCGACACTTCTTGTACGGCCACAATAATGCTGTCGTCGGGCTTTGGCTTGTTGGTGAGCGCGATAGAAAAAGTCTCTATGGAATTTGCTGATACCTCGGCATTTTTTAGGCGCCAGGCTTGGCCAGCCCTGGTACGCCCATTCCTGCTAACGAGGTAGACACCGACTTCTAAGCCATATACATCCCTCGACGTGAGGTTAGTAATGGAGTACCTCAGCGCCAGGCTCTCAGGGTCATTTGTTCTCGGCACAATGTCACCCTTGATTCTCACTGGCAGTCCGGGGGCATGTATGGTGCGTACCTGATATGTCGGTTTAGGACCTTCGAACGTCGCGTCCGAACCTGTGCTGGTTCGCGAATAGCCGGTCGCCAAGAAGAAGGCCAATAGTGTAGCCGTCAGTCCCAGAGCTAGTGTTAGACGGAAGCGTTTGATCCTAATCATGGAAGTCGGGTTCATCGTGTTGTCCTCCTGTCGTTGAATGTTGTAAGTCTCTGCTTTGGAGAAAAGAACTCGATGCCCGGAAGGAGTCGCACCACTTTCAGAAGTGGCAGAACTTCGAGATCAACGGAGTTGGCTCTGTGAAAAGGCCGAGCAATGGGTCGCCAATCTCCTGACTTTTCCCTGGGACGCGAGACTGACGAGCCGCAGTCTAGCACAATAGTTGACCGTGTCAAGAAAAACATACTCTTGCCACGGTGCCCTCACTGTTTAGAGAGTTCGAGGGCAGGACTACGTCAGCAACAGCGAACCGAAGGTCAAAGGCGCCGTCCGAGGGCAGACTCGCTCTGCCAATGGTTGCGCCTACAGTAGGACTTAGAGGCGCGGCGAATAGGTGAGTCGAATTATCCGGAGACAGTTCTGCGAGGCCGCGGGCTCACGGCTGTTAGCGACTATGCTTCCAGCGCCCGCGCTCAGATCCACTTCTTGTACTTGAAGTAGTGCGAGCATGGATACGGTAATAACCAGGCCGGCGTGAATGTCTGGCTCATCTTGCCGTTGGCCGAAGACTTGGAGATCGGATAGTAAAAAAGCCCGCCTAGGCGGGCTCATACTGCGCTTGTCTCAGCGGCGCCGCTTGCCGGCGCGATTACCCTTGCGCTTGACTCTGACTTCGCTGGTTGAGATGCGAGCCGCCTCGGCCGCGACTGAGGGAGCGCCGGCTCCGGCTGTCGTTACCTGAACCGGACCCGCCGCACCAACCTTGTCCATGTTGACGCCGTAGTCGATAGCGATCAGGTAAAGAAGTCCGCAAATGCCAAGCGTCAGAACCCAGTAGCCGATGCTGAGCGCCGCGCCGCCTATCGCGACCATTGCCACGATCAGTCCGCCGATCGCCGCCAATGACAACAGCCGCGGAATCGTGAACTGTCCGCTCTTTATGATCTTGTCTCTCTCTGCCATTAGTGAAAACTCCAATCAGTAGTAAGCCTTGATTATGACTTCAGGTCGTTACCCGCGGCAAGCGCATCATGTAAGGGCGGCCCTCCGTGGCCGCCCCTCGATGATTTCCCTGAGAGAAGGTTTCGAGAAGGGGCGGCCACGGAGGGCCGCCTCTACATGACGCCGCTGCTATTTCTCGACCTGAATCCTCATTCCGTAGAACGAGCGCCACACGAACACCACCGAAATCAGAAAGAACACTGCCGCCAGGATGTGGGTCGTCCTCGACCCGGCTTCGTTAGTCAGCTTGACCGCAAGCTCGACCGCCAGCAGACCGAACAACGTCGTGAACTTGATGACCGGATTCATAGCCACCGACGACGTGTCCTTGAACGGATCGCCAACCGTGTCGCCCACTATCGTCGCATCGTGAAGCGGCGTGTTTTTCTGCTTGAGTTCAACCTCGACCACCTTCTTGGCGTTGTCCCACGCCCCACCGGCGTTCGCCATGAAGATCGCCTGATACAAACCGAACACGGCGATCGAGATCAAATATCCGATAAAGAAAAACGGCTCGACAAACGCGAACGCAAGCGCCGAAAAGAAGACCACCAGGAAGATGTTGAACATCCCCTTCTGCGCGTACTGTGTGCAGATCTCGACGACCTTTTTGCTGTCCTCCACCGAAGCTTTCTCGACCCCTTCGAGTTTGATATTCGCTTTGATGAACTCGACTGCCCGGTAAGCGCCCGTCGTCACCGCCTGCATTGAAGCGCCGGTGAACCAGTAGATAATCGCGCCTCCGGTTATCAACCCCAGCACAAACGGCGCATGCAAAAGCGAAAGCTTTTCCTGATTTGTGGTGAGACCGTTGGTGAGCGTAATGATGATTGAGAATATCATCGTTGTTGCACCGACAACCGCCGTGCCAATCAGCACAGGTTTGGCCGTGGCCTTGAAGGTATTACCAGCGCCGTCGTTCTCTTCAAGCAGGTGCTTCGCTCGTTCGAAGTTGGCGTCGATCTTGAAGTCGCGCTTGAGCTCTTCGAGCGGCACTTGCTCTATCAGCGATAGTTCGTAAACCGATTGGGCGTTGTCGGTCACCGGCCCGTACGAATCGACCGCAATCGTCACCGGCCCCATGCCCAGGAAGCCAAACGCGACAAGCCCGAAGGCGAACACTGCCGGTGCGACCATCAGCACGCTGAGCCCTTGAATGCTGAACAGATAAGCGATCGACATCAGGCCTACGATGCTCAGCCCAAGCCAGTATGCGGAGAAGTTGCCCGCTACAAGCCCCGAAAGAATGTTCAACGACGGGCCACCCTCGCGCGATGACGTAACCACCTCCTGGACGTGTGCAGAATTGGTGGAAGTGAAAATCTTGACCAGTTCGGGGATGATTGCGCCGGCGAGCGTTCCGCACGAAATGATCGTCGAAAGCTTCCACCAAAGCGAACCGTCTCCCAGCGTCGGAATGATCACGTACGACACGGCGTAAGTCATCGCCACCGACACCAGCGATGTCAGCCAGACAAGCCGTGTGAGCGGGCCTTCGAAGTTCATCTCGTCGGCTTTGCCGTAGGTAGCCTTTGCCATCGCTTCGTTGATGAAATACGAAAGCCCGGATGCGATCACCATCATGATGCGCATCACGAAGATCCAGACAAGCAACTGCACCTGAATGGCCTGAAAGTTCGGACCCGCTACCTTCTCGTTCACGGCCAGCAGTATGAACGAGATCAGCGCGACTCCCGTCACGCCGTAGGTCTCGAAGCCGTCCGCGCTGGGGCCCACCGAGTCGCCGGCGTTGTCGCCCGTGCAGTCCGCTATCACGCCCGGGTTTCGCGCGTCGTCTTCCTTGATTTTGAAGACGATCTTCATGAGGTCAGACCCGATGTCCGCTATCTTGGTGAAGATCCCGCCGGCGATTCTCAACGCAGCCGCGCCAAGCGACTCGCCGATGGCAAAGCCGATGAAGCACGGGCCTGCGTAGTCGCCCGGGATGAACAAAAGAATGCAAAGCATGATCAGCAACTCGACGCTGATCAGCATCATCCCGATGCTCATTCCCGCTTTTAGCGGAATCGCATAGATCGGGTAGGGTTTGCCTTCCAATCCCGCAAACGCGGTGCGCGAGTTTGCGAATGTGTTGACCCGGATGCCAAACCACGCGACACCGTAGCTGCCCGCTATGCCCACCAGGCTGAACAGCAGAATGACGATCACTCGTATCGCTTCGAACTTCATCAGCACGCCAAAGTACAGCGCGATGATGACGGCGATAAACGCTTCGAGGATTAGAATGAATTTGCCCTGGGTGATCAGGTAGGTCTTGCACGTCGTATAGATGAGTTCAGATATTTCGAGCATTGCGCGGTGGACCGGCAGCTTCTTCAACTGGGTGTAAATAACCAGTCCGAACAGCAGACCGAGCACGCACACGATCAAACCCGCGAGCAACAACGTGTGTCCATCAACGCCGAGGAACGAGACACTTCGGAGATCGGGCAGAATGAGGTCGGCTTCGCTTCGGGCGTGTTGCGGTTGAGCCGTTGCGGCAGACGCGTTGACGACTATGAGGGTTACCAGGGCAGCAATCCTGCGCGTCCAGATGCGCGCCTTCAGAACTAGCGGCAGTTCCATATTGTGTTCTCTTCACTCCTTAGCACGAAGGTCGATTCTTTTTTCGGGAAGACAAGCGGCTAGGCTGAGATCACCCGGCCCAAGCGCGCCGCCGGAGCGCGGAGTTAAGCCAGCCGTCGAAACGCTTTGTCTTGTGCTCTGAGCCGTGGCGGGTAGACGTTCTCACCCCATACAGATACGAAAATCGTGGTCACGGCAAAGCAAGGCTTATAGCATATCGCTGAGACTATGAGCAAGGTGAGCGAAGGTGGACGTGCGGGCGTGGTTCGAGATGGCGCATCGCTGGAAAGGACAAAAGGGACCTAAAGGACAACTTTCCCTTTCGTCCCTCTTTGTCCCTTTGGTCCCTGCTGTCCCTTTCGTCACTGCAGTCCCTTTGGTCCTTACTGCCCCTTTGGTCCTTTCACGATCGTTAGCAGATCGCTCAGAAGCGCATATGCCGTCTGATCAACTCCGGGGTCAGCCTCGAAGATCGCGATGTCGCCCATCAAGTCGGTGTCCAGTATCAGGACGTTCGATGTGCCTCGCGCTGCCCCCATCTGCGAGGACACCGGCACGCGTTCGGGTGAAACCGAGAGCCTCAACACTGAGTTTCTTGTCATCGCTCGCGACACCAATCGAACAGCCTCTCCCGACTGGGCCGCTGCTTTTAGTGATTCAGCGGTTACGCCTCGGATTCCGCGGCGCTCGACGTTCACCGGACGCGCATCAGCGTTCATCAAGACATTCGCAAGCGCTACGGTTTTCACCGCGGCGTCCCAGCCGTCGAGGTCGTACCCGGAGTCAGCTTCGGTGACGCCCAGCGCCCGCGCTTCCGCGAGCGCTTCGTCGAATGATGCGCCGCCTTCCATCCGCGTAAGTACCAGGTTTGTCGTGCTGTTGAGCACACCGCTGAAGCCAGTCACCGTGACGCCCGGAAGACAAAACTCGGCGAGATTGAAGACCGGCGCGCCATCCATCACCGTTCCCTCAAACCGAAACTGAACGCCGCGCCGTTTGGCGAGCTCAGCCAGCTCGCGATACGCAAACGCGACCGGGCCTTTGTTAGCTGTAACAACGTTGATGCCGCGTTCAAGCGCGCGCCGAACGTAAGTAACAGCTGGCTCGCCTTGTGAGGGGTCAAGCGGGGAAGTCTCGAAGATCACATCCGCATCGCAGCGCTCGATCACGCTAAGCGAGTCCCCGCACTCCGAAGCGCTGCGAAGCTCATTGAGGCTCTGCCCGTCTTCGGCTAGCTCGACAGCTTTGAGAAGATCGATTTCCGGCGCGATGATCGAGCCGTGTCTGGCTGTAGCAATGGCGGTTGTTCGGAACTGTATCGAGTGCCGCGAGCCGAGCAACCCGCGGCGGGATTCAAGCATGCGAGCGAAAGCGCGCGCGACGTTACCGAAGCCCACGAACGCTAGTTTCACTTCCATTCACTTCAGTCCTGAAACGAAGCTGGTGATCAGATCGAGCCCGCTTCGCAAGTAATCAGCCTTCTCGCCAAAACCGATTCGCAGATAGTTCTCCATCAGGAAGTGCTTGCCGGAACAAATCAACACACTCTGTTCGCGTCTCAACCGCTCCACCAGTTCGCCCGAGTCGATGTCCAGGTTGTAACGAAGGTATGCGATCGCGCCGGCTCGCGGCTCGATCAGCGAGAATGTTCCGCCGTGTGAGTCGATCCACTCGCGGATGATCGGGAAGTTCGCGTTCAGGATCGAACGCGTTCGTTCGAGCAGCCACTCGCGCTTCTCCGGCCGCAACGCTATGCGGGCCAGCAGATCGCTCATAGGAGTCGGTCCGATGGTCGTGTAGTCGTGAAAGGCCCAGGCGCGCTCGACAAACTCCGGCGACGAGAGTATCCATCCGATTCTCAGACCGGGAAGCCCGTACGCTTTCGACAGGCCGCACGTAACAATAAGCTTTTCGTACCTGCCCCAGAAGCTAGGTGTAATCTGCCGGTCAAGCTCCGCGCCGCGGTAGACTTCATCCGCAAGCACCCACGCTCCGACCCGGCGCGCGGTCGCGACGATTCGGTTCATCTCTTCGTCGGTGAGAACCGCGCCCGTCGGATTGTTTGGATTGCAGACGCAAATCAGCTTGGTCCTGGTCGAAACCATATGATCAAGATCGTCGAGATCAGGCGCCCAATTCAGCTCTTCGACAAGATTGAGACGCTTCGCTTCGCCTCCGAAGCTTCTAACCAGTCCCCAAATCTGCTGGTAGTTGGGAACCATCACGATCACTTCATCGCCTTGTTCGGTCAGCACCCAGCTCGCTAGAAAATTTGCCTCGGCGGTGCCAGTCGTCGCCAACACGTTCTGTTCAGTCGCTCCGGGATACAAAGCCGCGATCGCGCGCCGCAGCTCCGGAGTGCCGTTCGCCTGGCTGTAGCCGAGCCTGAGCGAAAGAAAGTCGTCGCGATCTTTTGGATCGGAGATCAAGTCGGCCAGCGGCACCGGATGAACGCCGCTCTCGGCCAGATTGAAGCGTACCAGGTTCTCCCACGTGGATTGAAAGCGCTCCATCTCGAACTGCTCAAGATTCATGATTGCTCCTGTGTTGAATGAGTCGGGGATTTGGACTTGTTGGATCGTGTTCATCAAGCTTGCAGGCCGCGCAGGTCGCCTTCCGCGTAATCGCAAATCAAAAGCTCGGGGTCGCGAGCTTCAAACGCGGCGCTGTTGAGCCAGATCCTTATCCGGCCGTCATCCGATTCGCAAACAATCTCGTCCGCGCGCACGAAGTGCCCGCTTAGCTGCCCGAACTCATTGAAGATGTAGCCTGGTATAAGACCGCGAATCCGCTCAAACTCAATTATCATCAACGCCTCTCATTTGATATTCGACTTCACAGGATAGAGGAAGCGTTTGGACTCGGCAACCGGGATGGGTCGTGGTGGAAGTGGGTGTTGAGACCCAGGGAGACGAAGCGTCCCGAAGCCGCCTTTGTGACTTCATGCCTTTGTGCCGAGACCGCATCCGCCGATTCAACACGCTATTCGCCACTAATGCGTGATGCTGGGCGCGGTGCGGGTTGGTCAGCGACAACCCCCGAACTATCAGTCTGCTATAATCCCCGCTCACAAAACCAGGATTGGGGAAGACAGACTTGAAACTACTATCGATGAGTGTTGCGGGACGTGCGCGGGCGGGTGTTGTTGTTGGCGACGACGCTTTGGACGTAGTGGGTTATTGCGGGCTGATCGGAGAAGCCGAGACGATGGGCGCGGTCCCACGCGACGCCCTCGATCTGTACAAGCTGGGCAACGGCTTCTTGCAGGCGCTGCTGGCGCGTTTGGCGAGCGACGAGGGCTTGGCCGAGCGATGCCGCGAGGCGGGCGTGCTCAGACCGTTTGACGCAATCAAGCTGAACCCCCCGGTTATCGCGCCGGGAAAGATTCTGGCCGTCGGCTTGAACTATGCCGCTCACGCCGCTGAGCAGGATAAGAAACCGCCGGAGTCGCCGCTAATCTTTTCGAAGAACGTCACGGCACTGATAGGCCCAGAAGAGGAAATTCGTTTGCCGCGCATCAGCGAGCAAGTGGACTACGAGGCGGAACTTGCGTTCGTGATCGGAAAAGAAGCGCGATCGGTGCAAGCTGAGAACGCGTTCGATTACATCGCCGGATATACAATATTGAACGACGTAACCGCCCGCGACCTCCAGGCAAGCGAACGGCAGTGGGCGCGCGCGAAAGGATTGGACACGTTCGCGCCTTGCGGACCGTGGCTTGTGACGACTGATGAGATCGCCGACCCTCACGCGCTCGGTCTCGAGTTGAGGCTGAACGGCGAAGTGCGGCAGAAGTCGAACACTAACGACTTGATCTTCAAGATCCCGTACGTGGTCGAGTTCATCTCGCAAGACTTGACGCTTCGGCCCGGCGACATCATCTCGACGGGGACGCCTTCGGGCGTCGGGGTTTACATGAAGCCGCCGGTGTTTTTGAAGAGCGGCGATGCGATCGAGATTCAAATCGAAGGGATAGGCACGCTCACGAACTCAGTAGCGTAAGCCGCCGGCCTGCGTTCCAGCCTGATGTGAACGCGTCGCAAATTTCTCGGTAGCAAAGCTTGAGGTTTGAGCGTTCGGCGACCCGCATGACTCGAGAGTGCCAACCTCCCCCGGCTGCTTCACCTCAGCGCTCAAGCTTTGGATTACCTGACCTTCATTGTCGGGTCGGCGAGAAGGATCCATGTCCTCCGCACATCAAGATCATACGTCATAGCCTTCGCCCTCATCGTTGCATCGCCGAGCCTCGCTCGTACGCTAAACAACTGCCGGTAGAACTCCTGGTTCATGACTGCCTGTCCTTCTGCAAAGGTCATCGACGAAGACGCCCATACAGCTACCGCTCCTCCTTCAGGAGACTTCAACAATGACTCGGCAAGGCTGTCCGTCGCCGGATCCTGAAAGTAGGCGTTCAAACAATTCATTATCGTGAACATCGTTAGATGTTCCCGGTTCTTGAGCTGAATCGCGGCCGCCGAGTTGAACACATCTCCTCGCCATGCGTTCAGGCTCCCGTGTCCGGCGTAATTTACTATCCGTTGCCCACGATTGATTCCGTCGATCAATGCCGCTTTCGTTGCTTGATCTCCTAACTGGCTTCGCTTCACTTCAACAACTCTGACGCCTGCAGGGAGAAGAGGCTTCAATGCGGCGTTAGCCGTCTCGAAGTTGTAGCCGTCGTTTCGGTCTGACACCAACAACGCTTCTTCAGCGGCGTTGCCCTGTTCATAGGCGCCGACCTTCTCGATCATTGCTTGCGCCTCAGCCGCCGTACGAACCGGCAGGCGCCCGATCGCGACATCAGTGATGCCGTCGCCATCAAAGTCTGCCAACCAGTCATCGGAGGCCGTTTCCATAAACATTGTGTCGATCAGCTTTGTCGGAACAAGGTCGAAATCGCCGAGCCCTAGATAGTTCTTCGGGTCCAGACTCGCATCCCCAAAAAACAAGACGTACTTTATGGGCTTCTTCCAGTTTGTCTTTGCCAACCCGATGAAGTCTTTGACCGCTCGCGGCGTCTTCTGCCCGTAGCTGAATTCGTCGTAGATATCTTCAATGTCAACGACCGCGACCGACAGGCCCTGCTTCTGCCGCATCTCTGTTAGCTGTCGCACCGAGTCCAACAGCTCTCTTCGGCTGACGATCAACAGGTCCGCTCCCTGCGCCGGTGCGCGCAGGTTGGATGGATAGTTCGGCGTGACGATTGGGACGCGCGTCGCCCTGTCCATTGTGAGAGCCAACAACGAGCGCTGCCGCTCGCCGGCCACGATCAACGAAACGCTGTACACACCGCTCTCATCCTTAGACACATAGCCTGCGACTTCCGACACGGCGTAAGGGTCGCTCACGTCAAAGACCCGAATCTGATCGTTAGTGAATCCATCGATAGTGAGTTGCTGTCCGGCGCTTGCCACCAGTTTCAGCGCGCTATCATCGGCGGTGTACTTGTGCTGATAAGTCAACTGGACGTAGTCGACGAGGCTGACGTCCGAAGGTCCCTCTTGAGCGATCAGCGTCACTTGATTCTGTCCTTCCCTCAACAGCGATGGCGAAACAATGATCGTGCTCTCGCCTGTGCTTTGACCATCGAAGACAAGCTGACCGACGTCGGTACCATTGAGCCTGACGCTGACAAGGTGAGAGAAGTTGGTGACGCCTTGCAGAGCGACCTTGAGCGTGGCCGACGCGCCCGACGGCGCGAGGTGATTGATCGTTAGTGTTTGATTCACCGGCTGAAAAGCGACCACCGCGCCGAAGAAGTTCTCCTTGTCTCCATTCCGCAAAGCCGCAAAATATATCGACCGGTCCCTGCGTTCAACCGTGAACTCGAAGCTGCCGCCGGGTGAAGGATACGCGGGACTCTGCAGGTTCGAGATCCGGAGCCCTGCCTGTTTTGCTGCGACGAGGTAATAAGTTCTCAGGTCAGAGTATGGAGAGTCGATTCCCATACCGTAGATCTCGACTGAATCCCCAAGGTCGAGTCGCCCGTCGGCTTCACCGGTGACCGAGATAGCTTGCTGTTTGCCGTCGACGAACAGTTGCAACGCGCGCGGGTCAACTGATCGGTCGAGCCCGGCGTCGAAAAGTTCCTGAGCCGTGACTCGGTACCAGGCTTCGCGTTTGACTTGAAGCTTCACGGTGCCCGGCGATGAAGCGATGAGCGATTGCACCTGTTTCGCCGGACCCGAAGCGGCCGCCGCCGAAACGAGACTCCCGCACGACTCGGCTTGCAACGAGTTAGCTTATTCATCGAAAGAGAGGCCAGGGTTCTCGCCTGCTGGACCGACGACGGTAGTTGTTTGCCGGCAACTCTAGCGGGATAGAAAGGACCGTGCCAGCTTGACTGGCCGCTGATGTCGCGGTCTTCGAGCCAATAAGCAACCTTCTGACAATCCGCAATCGGCGATCCGCAATCCGCAATTCCTTTGTCCCACCATTGATACGAGTGACCCGAGCCTAGAATGATGTCCGAGCCTACGAGAAATGCCGATCCAGCGATGAGCTGACTGTTGACCAGAGAGACCTTGCCGCCTTCATCGCGATACACATTGAAGCCGAGGTTGTTGACCTCGAGCCCTGTCTGCCAGTGAAGCAGCACACCGTCGTCGTAAGCCGCGGCAGCGAACTCCGGCTCATCAACAGCGGTCGGGGAATCGCCGGTTACGGTCCTGCAAGCTGAGAACTCCGAAGTGTCGCGCGTAGTGTTATACGTAGCGGTAGCCGTGACGACCTGACCGACGGGCACGGTCAGCGGGAAAGCTACTATGAATGAGACGGGGTTGCCGTCGATTGGGGTTGTCACTGTAGTCGAGCCCAGATAGGTCTTGCCCTCCCCGTTGCCCGAAGAGTCGCAGGAAGGATTAGAGAAGAATTGCAGAGTGAAAGTAAAGGAAGGTGTGCTATCGAGCGAACCGATGACGGTTGTCGTGTTATTCCCGGTGTTACTGATCGCTGAAGTCAACACGGGAAAGTTCTGCTGGTTGTTCGGCCCGGTGTCCGCATCGCGCTCATCGTTGGGCGTAACTCCGTTACCTGTCGTTGCGTCACCGCCCAGATCAATTCCAAGCCGGCCGTTGGAGAAAATATGGTTGGTGAAGATAGCGTTGCCGGTGCCAGCGGTGGTGGCAAGGAGGATGCCTTCACCAAGGTTAAAAGCGATCGTATTGGCTTGTATGGGGACGCCACCGATCGTGTTCCCTGACGAAGTAGACTCGATAACCAGCCCTGCAAAGAGATTACCCAGAGCGCCCGTGCCGTGTGAGTCCGTGCCAATGTTGTTTTGCCAAAAGGAATTCGAATTCGCGCCATTACGAATTATGATTCCCTCAGCGTTCCCTGAAATGAGGTTGCCGCCTACGAAATTATTTGCGGCGCCGTCGATCAATACACCAACTGTATTCGGGCTCGCGGCGTTGCCGGCTGCATTAGTGCCTATAAAGTTGGTCTGAACAATCGAGTTGCGAGCTGGCGCCCCCAAGAAGATACCAACGCCGTTGAAACCGTTGATCACCAATCCTTCCACAACGCAATCCTCTGCGAAGAGACTCAGGCCGTTTACGCCGGCTGCTAAACTCGTGCCCTTGAGCTCGATGAGCGGCGGCCCGGCATAGCCGGGCTGAGTCTTGCCATCTATGATTACCGGGAAGACGATCGACGGCAGAGCCGATGTGGGAGTTATCGTGTGAACTACTCCTGATCCCGGGATGTTGAATGTAATGGTGTTTCTATCGGAGGCAGCGTTGGCGTCGAGAATTGCCTGCCTCAGAGAGCCGGGCCCGCTGTCGTTGGTGTTGGTCACCACGCTGTCACCGTCTAGGATGGTGAGGCTCCAGCCGTCCATTATGATGCCGGAATCCCCTCCGGCATCATCAACGACATACAAACTCCAAGTGCCGTTGGCAAGCGTTCCTGCGAAGGCCGATAACGTCGCTACGTAAGGCCCTGGCGGCGCTGGAAGGGGGAATGGATCGATACCTTCATTGATGTCGGTGGGATGAAACGGGCCTGACACGATCTGTCCAGCGTCCGGCAGAAAGGAAGTCGATGTGTCGTCAAACGTCAGCGTGACACCAGTAATGTCAAGATTGGTGCCGGCGTCCGACATCAAAATCGTTTTCTGTCCGCCAGGCCCGACCAACAATATGTCTATATCGTCCGGAAAGGTGTGGTTGATATTGTTGAGGGTCACCATCACTCTGGCTACCGGATTAGTTACGCCTGAAACAATGATGTTCGAAGGATACGGAGAGCCATTGCCAACAAGAGGAATTGTGATTGGCGCCGAGTTCGAGAATGTGAAAGCAGTTTCTGGAGAGGCCCCGCTACCAGCAGCAGCTTTGCTTTGAGCGCTCGCGTCGGCAGTGGCAGACGTGCTGTACCCCGCACGACCAAATGACAGATCATTCAAGACGTCCTTGTTCGACATCACGGGTAGCAAATCATGGAATCGCCCCGCATCACCGCCCCGGAGTCCATTGCCCTCACACCCCCGAGAAGCGATTTGCGCTGTTGCTATCCGTGATACGTCGCGGCTTAGTTCGCCGCTGTTGCACGCAGCCCGCCGAACAGGCGCGAGGCAAACGGCAAGAGGTATGAATGCTGCCAGCCCCGCGATTCCAGCTCTCGTTGATATGTTGGTGTTCATCACATCGGTCCCCCTTGTTTCAAGACCCTGAGTTGCGGATTCTTTTCCACCGCGTTCTCGACGATTAATCTCCTCTTCGACATCTCAGTAGTGACACTCCTGCAATGTGGGCTATCGTGTTGCCTGTGTTGTTATCGAACACCTCGCCCGCGACCACACAGCCGCCGCCGGGAATTCCACCGCTATTCAGGTGACCCAGCACACCGGTCAACTCAGCCCGGCCATTGTTGTCGAAGACCGTTTGAGCAAGCTGGTCGCCGTTCACGTCGAAATGTGAAGTTTGGTTGGGGCCAGTCGGAATGACAGTCTGCGCCAGGACGTGGCCCTGGGAATCGAATAGCGTCAGCCGCATCTGATCCTGTCCCGGGCACTCAGCTTCCGCCGAGTGAAACAGGTCGAACCGGAGCGTCTGGCCGTGGGTGATGCCAGCAATTACGACAACGCCCACTTCGTCGGCCGCCTCGCGTATCTGCGGGCTGACACCACTCTTGCCCGGGTAGTCCTGGCCGGTCTTTGCTTCCATCCTGCTTCCGGCCCAGATGGTCACGATCACTGCGAATGTGCCAAGAGCAATCAACTTCCAATGTGTGTTTAGAGTTTTCATATTCCCTCCCAATAGATTTCCGTAGCTATGCGATCTCGCTGCTACACGTAAGGAGATACTCCAAATCTGCTTCGACCGCACCACCTGCGTGTGTAGCCTCGGGGGCATTGAGGGGAGTAGTCGCCACTCGTGTGGGTGGCAATAGCCCGGTGCTGCCAACCCGTCGGCGGTCAGAGTGTGAGGAAGCCATCGGCACAAGACAATCTGAACATCGGGGCTGCAGGTTGAAAACAGCCCACCTGCGCGGTCGCGTCCTGAGACGGCCTGCTTGTTTTAAGGGACTCAGCTGACGGGTGGGATCAGCAAGCGCTCTAGCTCAACTGACTAGGTGGTCGCGCATGGCCTTGGCCACGGCTTCAGATTTGGAATGTACTTGCAACTTGTCGTAAATGCGCCGCATGTGAAAGGAGATCGTGTTGACGCTTACCCCTAATTCCGCCGCTGCTGTCTTATAGTTGTGACCTTTCACCAGAAGCGTCAACAGGCGAATCTCGTGTGGGGTCAACTCACAGCCCGTCGCAGCGGACGGGCGAATCTCTCTAAACAGCCCGATTACTCGGCGCGCTACTTCCGGCGACATCGGAGCGCCGCCTGCCACTGCCTCCTTCAGGCTTTCGAGTAGCCGCGCCGGCGGTGTCTTCTTCAACAGGTAGCCACAAGCTCCCGCGCAAAGAGCGGCGAAGATGCGGCGGTCGTCTTCGTAAACCGAGAGCACGAGCATGGCAAGATCGGGATAGCGCCCTTTCAAAATGTGAATGCCCTGCGTGCCAGACATGCCGGGAAGGCCAATGTCCACGAGCGCCACGTCTGGAAGCTCCATGCCAATCTTCTCAAGCGCCTCTTCCATCGAACGATAGCTGCCGCTTAAGCGATAGCCATCCGTGCCGCCGATCAACATTCCCAGCGCCTCGCGAATCTCGCGCCGGTCTTCAATAATAGCGACCTTGATGATCGCCGGTAACGCCACGTTCGTGACGGTCACTGGAGCTATCGTTTTCTCAGACATAGTCTGCCTCGTGCTGTAGCTGAGTGCGCAGAGTATGCCAAAACATCATGCAAGCCACCACCTGTTATGATAGAGCTTATGGAGAATTACCTCCGAGCAGCCACCTATTGAGGTGGAAACTTCAATGATGGCAGACCGGAGCGGCGATTAACCGACACCCTTAGCCTCACCGTCGTGCCGTCGCCATTGTGTGAAATCACTTCCAGATCACCGCCAAGGGCTTTGGCACGCTCTCGCATGCTCACCAGGCCGTGCCCATCACTCTCTTCTTCACTGTCGAATCCTTTTCCGTCATCGCTCACCTTTAAGGTCAGCCACCCATGCTCAACCCGGAACTCGATGTCCGCCTGCTTGCAAGCGGAGTGACGCACGATGTTGTTGACGCTTTCTTTGAAGATCAAAAAGACCTGACGGCGAACATCCACGCCAAGTTTCATGTCCTCGGCCTCGGCGCGCTCCTGAAACCGAAATTCTATGTTGAGCGCAGTGAAGACTTCGCTCGCGAATCGCCGCATCCGTTGCGTCAGATCGCTGAGGTGATCTTTACGGGGATCAATTGCCCAAACGATGTCGCTCATCGAATCCACTAATTCACGCGACGAACCGGCGATCTGCGCGAGCGAATCTGTCACCCGAGGATCATCTCGATTCACGCGCCGACGCACGACTTCGCTGATCAAGGCAATCTGCGATAAGCCCGAGCCAATATCATCGTGCAAGTCGATGGCAATGCGCGTCCGCACTCGTTCCATCTCGATCAGTCGCGCGACGCGATAACGATAGATACCCGACACCGCCAGCCCGACAGTCAGCGCGACCAGCGTGACGAACCACCAGCGCTGCCAGATCGGCCGGAGAATAGTGAACGTGATGGTGGCGGGCCTCGGACTGGCTTTGCCGTCGGCCGTCAGCGCCTGCACCTGGAATTGATACCGACCCGGTGACAGGCTTGCATAATTGATCGTTCGCTGATCTGTGGGTGCACTCCACTCCGAGTCGGCAAACCGGTATTGGTACCGCAGGGCCTCGCCGGCGGCGAAGCCCAGGCCAACGAAATCAATGCTCAGTTGATTCTGCGTCGGGTTGAGGACGAGTCCCGACACTTCAGTTTCGCCCAGCGCCGAGATCGCCTGCACATCACCAGCGATGCGCAGCCCGCTGATCAGGATGGGTGGCGGCGATGGAGGCGAATCGGGCCCTGGAATAAGCCGCGAAATCCCCTGGTCCGTGCCGAACCACAGAGCCCCCTCACGGTCGCGAAAAGCGACGCGAACCGCGTTACTGGCTAACCCGTCGGCCTTGGTGTAATGCCTGATTCGATCGGTTTCCGGATCGAATCGGTCAAGGCTCCGGGTTGTTCCGAAGTACATTCGCCCCAGCTTGTCTTCGGTGATGCACGAGATGCTGTTGCTGGCTAGCCCGTCGGCGATCGTGTATTTGACAAAACTCGGGTGTTCAGCTTGCGGGTCATCCAACCTGGCGATCCCGTCTCGGTCACTTGCAACCCACAGCCGCCCGGCGCGATCGAGAAAGAGAGCTCGGACGAGTCCCACCGGCGCACCATCGGATTGTGTGAATACTCGAAAACTGCCATCGCGGTAACGCGCCAGGCCGCCATCATAAAAGCCGAGCCAGAGATTGCCGGCAGCATCTTCGCAGTAGGCCGTCGGCAAGGCGAATGGTGGCAGTCCTTCCGCCTCCGAGCAGATGTGAAAAGATTCGGTGGCTCGCTCCCAACGAACGAGTGCGTTACGCAGGTTCCCAGAGCAGCTGATCCAAACGTCGCCACGCGAGTCTTCAAACAAACGGAAGACGTCATCGCCGGGCAGTTCCCCGCGTCGATGGGTGTATATGGCCTTAGGGCGTGTGTGCCCGAGCTGTTCGACGCTTGCTACTCGCGGATAGCGACACAGCCCAGAGCTCGTAGGCACCCACCACTCTCCGGTGTGGTCCTGGAAAGTGACCTGGTTAGCTCCCCAGCCGAAACCCTTGATCTCGCCGGGAAACTGAGGCTTGACAGCGTTGAATCGCCGGCCGTCAAATCGATTGACGAAGAAATCGTTTTCGGCACTGATTGAGCATAGTTCTCCACGCCGGTTTTCAATGATAGAGGTGATGAGGAGATTCTCTAAACCATCCGCTTTACCAAAGGTCGTAAAACCGCTCCAGGTGATCTTTGTCGCACCGGTCCGGCTTCCCAGCCATAGATTGCCGTCCCGGTCCTCAACTGGTGTCGAAACCGCCGGATTATTGAGACCCAGCGCTGTGGTGTAACTGCGGAAGCGCCCGTCGATAAACTCGGTGAGCCCTGCATTGGTGGCGATCCAGATTCGCCCGTCAGAAGACTGGGATATGCCCTGAATAAGGATCCCGGCCAGCCCGTCAGCGGTTGTAAACTGGCAAACGTCGCCAGGGGTAACCGGTAGATGGACACGTTGATCCGGCGAGTGAGCGGCCTTGCTGCACCTGGCCAACCTGAGCTTGAGTTGTTCACCGCCTGCGGTAACGAAGGCGGCCGGTTGCGGCTTGAGCACAATCAGTCCTGCGCCCCCGCGGTGCCCCACCCATAGCCTCCCCTCGGTGTCGCACAACAACGACGTGGCCAGATCGCCGAGCAGCGACGGTTGAATCGCGTACCGAACCGTCCGGCCGTCGGGCAAGCGTCGCACCAGTCCGGTGGTCGTGCTCATCCAGAGGCTGCCCTCGTGGTCTTCTTCAAGCGCCACCACCATCTGATCATGAAGCGCGATGCGCCGAAACGTCGCCTCGCCGTTAATCTCATCCAGGCGAAAAAGACCGGCATCGGTGCCGGCCCAGATTTGTCCGTTGTGATCTTCATGCAGGACCTCAACGCGATTGCTCATCGGCTCATCGCCGACCGGATAAACCGTGAGGCGCGAGATGTCCCTTCCGCTCGCCCCGCCTTTGGATACAGGTAGCGGCTCGGCCGGATTGAAGCGGCACACGCCGCCGCCATTGGTGGCCACCCAATAAACTCCGAGCCGAGTTTCGAGCAGGTCCGTAATCGATGAGTGTGGGAGGCCGTGTTCGACACCATAGGTGGTGAATTCGTAGCCGTTGAATCGGCTCAGACCATCACCCGTGCAGAACCAGAGAAAACCATGCGAGTCCAAAACGATGCGCTGGACAAGGTCGCGAGGCAGCCCGTCGGCAGTCGTGTAGGTCCTAACCGGCAACTGCTCGGCCAGCGCGAAGGACAGCAATGACAGGAGCAGGCCCAGCAAGAGAGAGATTCGAACCAGGACACTAATCCGTTGCCGTGCACTTGCTCGCATACGAACCCCTCTACGCGAGATCGCGAGTTGAGAGCCGCAGTTATTACCGGGCAAGTTTATCTCACTTGCCGAGCTTCTGCTGCTTTTCCTGACTATCTGAGTTGAATCTGGCCTCTAGCGAGGTTCGTCGTCGGCCGGCTGAGTCTTTCGATAGAGCGCTTCAGGCTTTGTTGAAGCGGGCAAAGTCTCAACAACGACGTAGTCCATTATCTGAATATGAATGGTGTCTCCCAGCGAGTTGACGCGAGGTATCTCCCAGACCCGCCCGCTCCAGGTCGCCAAGTCGAATGACTCCGGGTCATTCGGCGCTCCGCGTATTCTCACCCATGCTTGTTGACCTTTGATCATCCTCGCTCAGCAACAAGGTTCCAGTTCCGCGATACTATGCTTGCACACCGAGGGGCTGCAGGACGCACTTACAAAGTGCCACACTTCGACTCGCGATATCAAGATGGGTGACTGATGGGGGTGCGTGTCAACTCTACGCGTGGAAGTACGCGCGACTGCGTAGCAGTTTTCTGTCGATAGTACCGGACAACGAGTTCTTAGTGTGGCCGCATAGCGGCTACCTGAATCCTGATGCGCCTGCGGGATCGGATCATAAAGGTAGCCGCTACGCGGCCCGGCTGATGCTGGTTGTGCGGTACTATCGACAGGACAGCTACGCGGTCCGCGCGCAGGCCCCAACCCTCATTCAAATCACCGTAGTGACTATTTCTCGGATGCTGCGTTGAAGCTCACGGTCGTCGGTGATCGGGCTGGTGATCGCGACTTCACAAGCGGTGTGCGGGTGAATGCCGCGGCTGATTAGCTGTGCCGCGTATACGAGCAACCGGGTGGAAACTCCCTCTTCCAACCCGTGCCCCTTCAAGTTGCGAACCTTCTCGCCGATGAGCACAAGATCGCGCGAGGTCTGCTCGTCGATGTTACCTTCGTGGACCAGGATCGCAGCTTCAAGCTGGGCTGGCGGATAGTCGAACTCCAGACTGATGAATCGCTGACGCGTCGATTGCTTAAGGTCTTTGAGCACGCTTTGATAGCCCGGGTTGTATGAGACGACGAGCATGAATTCGTCGGCAGCTTGCAGGATCGTGCCTCGCTTCTCGACTGGAAGTATTCTGCGGTCATCGGTCAACGGATGGATCAGCACGATCGTGTCTTTTCTGGCTTCGACTACTTCGTCGAGATAACAGATCGCGCCGTGCTTGACTGCAGTCGTAAGGGGCCCATCGTGCCAAACGGTCTCGTCGCCTTCCAGCAGAAAACGCCCGACTAGATCGGTTGCGGACAGGTCTTCGTGACACGCAACCGTCACCAGCGGCCGGTTCAACCGCCAGGCCATGTATTCGATAAAACGCGTCTTGCCGCAACCCGTCGGGCCCTTGAGCATCACCGGAAGCTTGGTGCGGTAAGCTGCTTCAAAGAGCTCGACCTCGTCTTCAACGGCCAGGTAGTAGGGCTCTCGAGTTATGACGTGTTTCTCGATTGCTTGTTCGACTGTGTCTTGATTCGCGGCCATATCAGTCCGATCTAAATAAGTTTAATGGGCGATGTCCTAACTTCAAATCTCCACGTAGTCTCTGCGCCTCGGCGGCTTGCGGGGTTTCGAGGCTAACTAACCGCGGAGCCGCAGAGGTTTATGCAGAGAAAACATCCGAATCAAGCGCGGTGGCGGCGTGGCCCGCCTTCCGCGCGTCGTGTATAATTCTCGCCTTTAGAAAAACTCTCTGCGCGTTAACATGCCCGTAGCGAACGAGGATGATAGCATCCGGCAACGCGCGAGCAAAACCAGCGGGTGATCGATGACAGTAGCGGTAGCAATGAGCGGCGGAGTGGACAGCTCGGTAGCCGCGGCGATACTCAAGCAGCAGGGCCACGAGTTGGTGGGCTTCACGATGCAGTTGTGGAACCAGCGTCGAAGACTCGGTCCCGGCGGCGAGCCGCAGCCGTCGCGATGTTGCTCGCTCGATGATGTCTACGACGCCAGATCGGTCGCTCACGATCTGGGCTTTCCGTTTTATGTGCTTAACCTCGAAGACGAGTTTGAGCGCGGAGTCGTTCGGCCGTTTGTCGAAGCCTACCTCGCCGGGCGCACACCTATTCCATGCGTCTCGTGCAACACCAAGCTCAAGTTCGCCCGGCTTGTGAACATGGCTCAGGAAGTCGGCGCCGATCACGTTGCGACCGGCCACTACGCTCGGGTGGAATACAACCCGGACACTCAGCGATATGTGTTGAAGAAGGGAAAGGACCTCTCAAAGGATCAATCTTACTTCTTGTTCGAGATGACGCAGAAGCAACTCGCGCGTGCGATGTTTCCGCTGGGCGAGATGACGAAGGTCGAGGTTCGCGACGTGGCGCGGGGCTTGGGGCTCGAGACTGCTGAAAAGCCTGAGAGCCAGGAGATATGTTTCGTGCCCGACGGCGACTACGCGAGGTTCGTCGAAGACTACGCGCGGCACGAGATGGGTAAATCGGATGGGGAAGGCGCGCTGGCGGGGGGCGAAATCGCAACCTCAGAGGGCGAAGTGATCGGCCGGCACGCGGGACTTCATCGCTACACTGTCGGTCAGAGGCGGGGGATAGGAGTTGCGGCGGCTGACCCGCTCTACGTGATCAAGATCGATGTGCCGCGTCACCAGTTGGTGGTCGGCAAGCGCGACGAGTTGTTTGGGAAAGGGCTTTTGGCTACAGGCGTGAACTGGTTGTCGATTGCGCCGCCCGGCGCTCCAGTTAAAGCGAAAGTGCGAATACGTTATCGTGCGCTCGAGGCTGAAGCGACGATAGTTCCGAATGGCGCGTCGAAAGCGTGGGTGGAGTTTGATGAACCTCAGGCAGCGATTACGCCCGGTCAGGCCGTGGTCTTCTATGACCACGATGTTGTACTGGGTGGAGGATGGATTGCGTGAATGATTGATCGATTGCGCGAGTTGAAGAACGAAACGGCGAAGGGGAGACGGGGCGACCCGGCGAAGAGTCTTAGTGTCGTTTCTGTCGCAGCGTCGCCCCGTCGCCGCGTCGCTCCGTCTCTATTTCTGCTGGTCCTATTGCTATCAACTCCCTCTTGTGGACCGAAGCGGAACGCACCTGTCGCTGAAAACGCTCAGCATGGCTACTGTCCGGTGTGCGGTATGCAAGTCAAAGCGAGCGATCCGTGGGCTGCGGAGATTCGCTACAGCGACGGCACGAAGCTGATGTTCGAATCGCCGGGAGATATGCTCGCGTTCTACGTGTCTCCGACAAAATACAGCGTGAATGACTGGTTAAAGCAGAAGGGGAACATGAAGAACGCCCTGCTCAAGGACTACAACACTCGTGAGTCGATTGACGCAGCGAACGCAGAGCTTGTGGTGAAGAGCCGTGTTGATGGCCCGATGGGTCCGGACTTCTTTCCATTCAGCACGCGACAGGCGGCCGAGCTGTTCGCGGGAACGAACGGTGGTTCAATAGTCAGGCTCGCGGATGTGACCGTAGAGATCCTTCGCGAGTTGGGTAGAAACTAAGCGGCTCGCTTAGTCAACGATACGATAGAGGCACTCACGGCAGGCCGAAGGAGTGACCTTCGATAATCAACTATGACCAAAGCGAAACATATCGTGCGACTAGGGCTGGCGGCGTTGCTTGTGGCCGCGTTCACGATGCTGGTGTTTGGGCAAAGCGACAAGGTCGTCAAAGCCAGGGGTTACTCGTCAGCCGATGGCGTGAGAGCGGGTGACAGGTTCAAGGTCGCGGTGGCTCTAGACATCGATCCGGGTTATCACATCAACGCGCACAAGCCGACGCTGGACTATCTCGTGGCAACGACCGTGCAGTTCGATGCGCCCGAAGGCGTTCGAATCGCCGAGCCCCGCTATCCCGGGCATAAGCTCCAGAAGTTCGAGTTCGCGCCCGAGCAGGATCTCGCAGTCCACGAAGGCACAATCTTCATCACAGCCGAGGCCGAAGCCGGCAAATCCCTCAAGCCGGGCGAGGTGGTCATACACGCGCGCGTGACCGTGCAATCCTGCAATGAGAAGCTTTGCCTTGCTCCGGCCGATCTGGCCGTTGATATTCCAATCAGAATCCTTGCAGCCGGACAAGCGGTGAAGGAGGCTAACGCTGAGATCTTTGCAAGCGCGGCTGCACAGCCGGAAGGCGCTGCCGTTGCTCAATCGGACGGCAAGTTAGTGGAGTATCAAGGCGGCTCGAAGAATGCGGTTGCGGATAGTCTTGAAACCGGCGGCATCGTCTCGATCCTGCTGGGTGTGTTCTTTGCCGGGCTTTTGCTGAACACCACGCCGTGCGTTTATCCGATCATTCCTATCACGATCGGATTCTTTGTCAATCAAAGCGCATCGCAGGAAGGGAAGCCAAAGATCAGCAAGACGTTTTTCATGGCTTCGATGTATGTGCTGGGGATGGCGCTCACCTATTCCTTGCTCGGCGTCATAGCCGCGAAGTCGGGCGGCTTGTTCGGCGCGCTCTTGCAGAACCCGATCGTCCTGATAGTGCTTGCCGGGTTGATGATTGCGCTGTCGCTGTCGATGTTCGGCGTCTACGAGTTCAAGCTTCCCGAGTCGCTGAATCGAATGGCGACAAGCAGTGCGCAGTCAACGAGCGGTATGTTGGGCGCGCTTGTGATGGGGTTGACGATGGGTATCGTAGCCGCGCCGTGCATTGGACCTTTCGTGCTGGGATTGCTCGTACACGTTGGCACAAAGGGAAGCGCGGCTTACGGGTTCATGCTTTTCTTTGTCCTCGCGCTCGGCCTTGGATTGCCGTATCTGGTGCTTGGAACTTTCTCGGGCGCGCTCAAGACACTTCCGCGTTCGGGGATGTGGATGGTGACCGTGCGCAAGGTGTTTGGGCTGGTGCTGATCGGGATGGCGCTCTATTTTCTGATGCCGTTGATGGGCACGGCGACGAAGTACGTGTTCATCGCTTTCTTTGCGGCGTCTGCTTTGTATCTGCTGTTCTGGGAAGCCGGAAGAACCAAACCCAGGCAGTTCGGATGGGTGCTGAGGGCAATCGGAATCGGGGCGGCTGCGATTGCGATCGTGATGGCTTTGCCTAAGAAGATCGAAGCCGAGATCCCGTGGCAGCCTTACAGCGAGCGGGCTCTTCTAGACGCGCACCGAGCGGGCAAGGGGGTGATCGTCGATACCTTTGCGGACTGGTGTATTCCTTGCAAGGAACTGGACCAGGCGACTTTCACCGATGCCGCCGTGAGGACGGAAGCCGAGCGCTTTGTCACCTTGAAGCTCGACTTGACCCGAAGCGACGCGGGCTCAGAAGCCGCTCGCGCAAAAACGCGATTCGGAATACGAGGCGTGCCAACGGTGATCTTTCTGGATGGCGCGGGTAAGGAAAGAGCCGAGCTGCGACTTGAAGGATTCGAAAAGCCGAAAGGATTCCTGGCGAGAATGAAGCAGGTTGAATCGTCCGCGAAGCCCAGCGATCCGAAACTTGCGGTTGCGTCTCCAAGCGAGACGAGCGCGCGCGCCGACGCGACTCCCGAATCGACGGCTGCCTCGGCCGAGCCGCTTCCGCCGGTCACGCTGAGCTTGCTCGACGGTGGAACGCTCGACCTTCACTCGAAGAAAGGCAAGGTCCTGCTGATAGATTTCTGGGCGACGTGGTGCTTGCCCTGCATTTCGGAAATACCGATCTTCAATCAACTGGGCAAGGACTACAAAGCGCAAGGGTTTGAAGTGATCGCGGTGTCGCTGGATGAAGAAGGCGCCGCGAAGGTGAAGCCTTTCTTGAAGCAGCACCCGATGAACTACACGCAGACGATCGGCGATCAGAAGATCGCGGGCGAGCTTGGCGTAGGCGAGTCATCGTTACCGGTCGCGCTCCTGGTTGATAAGCAGGGACGGATCAGATTCAAACACGTTGGAAGAACCGAGAAAGATGTCTTCGAGGCTGAGATCAAACAGCTCCTCGAAGAGTAGCCAACTCTGCGTCTTACTTTGCGTCTTTGCGACTCTGCGTTAGTTAGGGCTCGGAGTTGCAGGTTAGCTCGACACAACGATCTTCGCGGCGGTGTCTCCGCTCAGCACGGCGCTCTCGATAGTCGCCGGCAAGCCAGTTTCGGTCCAATCTCCGGCTAGCACCAGATTCCTCAAATAGGTCCGCGGACCTGGCCTCAGATAGTCTGATTCCACACTGTGAGCCATCGTCGCTTCGCGTTCCTTTACGATCGCGCTCTGGATTAGCGTTGCCTCCCGGCTCGCGGGAATCATCTCGTGCAACTCAGTCACAGCCATCTCTACCAACGATTCTCTTGTCCAGTCCACGAACTCTCGCGCAGCGCTGATGATCACCGCGATCTGATTTGTCTTCTCGGTCGCTAGAATCAGGTCCTTGTTGAAGATCCACTGGCAGCGAGTTCCGATAAGCCCGGTGAACTCGCGATCTATCACCGGCCGGTCAAACCACAGATTGATCGACACTATCGGCGAGGTCTCAAGCTTTGATATCGGTTGGAACTGTATTGCGGTCAGCTCATCGAGCATTTTCATGAATGCCGACGGAGGAACGGCGCTGATAAACCAATCGGCCTCGATCCTCTCGCCGGTCTTGAGTGTGGCGGCTACGACCGCGACTTGCTCGACGTCGAGCTTCTCAACTTCCGCTCCCGTTCTCACGCGCCCGCCACGTGACTCGATGTATTCGCTCGCGCCTGCGGTGTAGAGATCGCTCAATCCAACGCGAGCGATACCGATGCTGGTGTTGCCGCGGCCTCTCCCGAACGCTTCTTCGAGAACGCGCTTTAGCATCTTTGCTGACGCCGTGCGTGGATCTTCGTTTAGCGTCGCGATCACCATCGGATACCAAAAGCGCTGTCTAATTCGTTCGGACTGGCCGAGCTTATCCAGCCATTCATCGACGGTGAGCGACTCAGGCAAGCCGTTGCTGCGAATCGCGCGGCCAACGTTGAGCGCGCGGAGCTTATCGCCCAGCGTGAGCCCTTTCATCCGTAGCAATCCGACTACGGCATGCAGCGGCGCGGGAAGCGCCGGGCATTCGAACTTGAAGAAGCCTTCTTCGCGATCAAGAAAATCCACGCGTGGTCTGTTCTGGAACTTCAGTTTTTCCAGGCAGCCGATCTTTTGGAGGAAAGCGATCGTGTGATGGTAGCAGCCCATGAACAGGTGCTGCCCGTTGTCGACCGTGCTGCCGGTCTTCGAATCGATGAACGAGTACGCGCGGCCGCCGAGATGGTTGCGGCGCTCGAGCAAAAGGACTTCAATGCCGCGCTCGGCGAGGCTAACGCCGGCAGCGAGCCCGCTGAAACCGCCTCCGATAATCACGACTCGCTTCGACACGCTACCTCTTGAGGCGGCTTCGCAGCCAGATTTCCAACGCAACGCGAAGCCTTCGAGATTTCGTCACCGAGACGCGATTTCGAAACACGTCGAACTGAACCTCGGGCATCTGGTCGAGCATCTCGCGGTAAATCGCAGACATGATCTGAGCAGCGAACATCGATCCGCGATCCACGTCGGGAAGCGAAGCCGCCGCCTTCTCAAAATACGAACGCGCTCTCGCATGCTCGAACTTCATCAACTCGATAAAAGGCGCGTTGTACTGATTCGCCTTCAGGTCCTGCTCCCGGTATCCGAACCGCTCGAGATCTTCGAGCGGCAGGTAGATTCGTCCGCGTCCGATGTCTTCCTTCAAGTCTCGCAGGATGTTTGTAAGTTGAAGCGCAAGCCCCAGGTTCACCGCATACTCACGGGTGCGCGCCGACTCGTAGCCGAATATCTCGATGCAAATCAGCCCGACCGCTGACGCCGCGCGGTAACAGTACTCTCGCAGGTCGGCAAACGTTTGATAGCTATGCCAGCGAAGATCCATTTCCATTCCTTCGATCAAGTCGATAAACGGTTGCTTGGGCAGTGTGAACTCCACGATGGAGCTCATCAGGCGCTCGCCAAAATCGCTGACCGGGCAGCCTTGATAGCAGGCTTCGATTTCATCACGCCAATACTGGAGTTCGGCGGCCGGATCACGCCCTGCCGGGTCTTCGTCGACGATGTCGTCCAGCAGCCGGCAAAGAGAGTAGACGTCTTTGATGGCCTTGCGCTTTGCGGAGGGCAAAAGTAGAAACGAGTAGTAGAAATTCGAGCCGGCCGCGCGCTCGAACTGGCGGCGCGCACCGCGAACCCGATCCATTGCGGTTGTCACGCTTGAAGCCATCAGTAAGGTCCGAAGCCTGCACTCACCGCAGCCTGGTAGAGAATCTTGAGTTTGTCCCCGTTCGTAATAACCGGTCTTCGGGTGAGGACGTCGAAGCCGTTCTGCTCGATGCGGTCGAGAATGCGCGTCCCTCCGAGCCACACCGCGCGAAGCTCGAGGCCGAACCTTCCACCGACCGAAGTGCAAAGCGGCTTGCCTCGCGCGAACAACTCGCGGGCGCGGCCGACCTCGAACTTCATCAAGCGCTCAAAGCCTTCGCCGGCCCGCTCGCTTCGCAGG
This sequence comes from Candidatus Onstottus arcticum, assembly GCA_038040485.1. Classification (GTDB taxonomy): domain Bacteria; phylum Acidobacteriota; class Blastocatellia; order UBA7656; family UBA7656; genus Onstottus_B; species Onstottus_B arcticum. Next base: position 5,177 of record JBBPIE010000005.1, on the reverse strand, counting down.
TCGCCTTCAGCGACGTCGAATCGCGCCAGATCTTCCGAGGGCAGGTAGATGCGATCCTTTTCCAGATCGACCCGCACATCCTGCCAGTGGTTGGTGAGTTGGAGAGCGGTGCAGATGTCATCCGACCAGGCGTGAAGCTGCTGATCGGTATGCCCAAACAGCAACAGGATCAACCGGCCGACAGGATTCGCCGAGCGCCGGCAATAGTCAATGACTTGATCAAAGCTCTGATAGCGCCTAACGATGACGTCCTGAGCGAAGGCGGTGAGCAGGTCTTCGAAAAGGCTGAGCGGCAGCTCGAACCGGGCGATGGTTTCGGCCAGGGCGATAAAGACGGGATGAGTCGCTTGGCCGCCATGCGTTGCGCGAAGCATCTCGCGCCACTCTTCCAGAAGATCGAGTCGCTCCTGCTCGCCATGTTCCTCGTCGTAGGCCTCGTCGGCAAAATCGTCGGCGGTTCGCGCGAACGCGTAGATGGAAGAGAAATGTTTCCTCAACCTCGCGGGCACGAGTGCCGAACCAACCGGGAAATTCTCATAATGAGATTTCGTCAGCAGCGTGCAGTAGCGGTAAGCGCTTTCGAGGGTCCACGATCGCGCTGTGATCTGCGGGCCGTGGATGGCTTGCGAGAACCCAGTGGCGTGATGACCAGCAGCCGTGCTCATCTTTTGTCCGATTTCGAGCGATGATGGCAAGCAACAATTATATCGGGTTTTGTAGGGAGGACAAAGTTAGCAATCCGGTGACCGGCCTTGCCACAGAATCAAAGTCACCAACAAACCCAAGGCGAGCGCTCGTTGGATTCCCTTAGACCCGACTCGACCCTGTGGCTGGCCGGAAACGAACGAGAGATGCTCTTTGAACACGCATCTGCCCGGGCTCGCGTGGCAACAAGCTGGGCGCGAACTCCGGCAGACACGGGCGCTCCGCGGGACGAGGGGGGATCGTCGCGTACGGGGCTTGAATTGTATCGAATCGGAAGGGCGAAAACTGGCCTTGTTCCGCCTTTATGAAGCCGTCAGTGCGCTACCGCGATACTGGATCGCGCCAGCGTTCTCGTCACAGTGGTAGTCCGGTGCTTCGAGCAACATTTGCTCAACGCTTCATCGACAAGCGGCTCGACCACGCATTCGGACTTGCGGCACACGGTTGAAAGCTCGCTGATGACGAGGTATCGCGCGCGCTCGAGCATCCTCTTCTCACGAAAAGAAAGAGGCTTGTTCATCGATAGGTATGTAAGGTTCTTCAAGACTTCGGCGACGTGAAAGATGTCCCCCGTTTTCATTCTTTCAAGGAACTCTTTGTATCGGTCTTTCCAGTCGATTGGGGGGTTGGTAAAGTCCGCCGAGAGGGCTTTCAGCAGTTTGTCGCACTCGACGTTGTTGATAGGCGACCGAAGGCCGATCTCGGTGGCGTTGGCGATGGGAACCATCACGGTTGATTCCGTCGATTTCAATCTGAGCAAGTAGAAGCTGTTTTGGGTGCCTGCGACCTCGGTAGTAGTGATCCTTTCGATTACGCCTATGCCGTGGTTGGGATAGACAACTTTCTCGCCTATTTTGAAACTCACAGATTCCTCCTTACCTTCGTTTAAGCACAGCTATACCTCGGGGTTGAGGTCTTCACGGTGACTTACCCTTGACATGAAACTTTCTCTTTATTGACGACGAGCCGTGAACTGAACCCGTCGGAAGGTCTGCTCGAATCCCTGGGCAAGAGCGGTTTTTGAATCGCAGGACTTGCCCGACCACTCGTTCACTTCAACACAAGGCCGAGTCTACATTAACCGCGAACCAGGGGTCAAGCTGAGATCGCGATAAGATGATGAGCGATGCGTGATTCGTGATGCGTGAGCGGACAGGGAGCCGGCGGCTTAATCACGGATCACGCGTCACGCATCATCCCGCACTTCTCAAGGCATCGTGAATGAAATGAGGAATGACCGCCGAAGCGGCCCTCGGCTGCTGCGCAGAACTTTGATTGCGACGGCGCCACCACTTCTCAAGTCCCGTGTCAGGCGCTGAAAGTCTTCGAGCGAGGCGACCGGCTTCTCGTTGATCTCGACCACCAGATCGTCAACCAGGAGTCTGTTGTCGAAAGCAATGCTGCCCGGTTCGACGCTGACAACATAAGCGCCGCGCGCGCCTTCCAGACTGAGCTGCCTTGCCAGCTCGGGCGTCAACGTTTTTGAGGTTGCTCCAAGCGTAGGCTTCAGCTTCCGACGGTCTGACTTGGAATCTTGCTTCCCCGGAGTTTCCGGTTGTTGCCGAGGATCGTTAGGAGGGGGACGAATCCCGAGAGGCGCATCGGGTTCGTCCTTTCTTTCTTCAAGCTTTACGCTTGCGGTCCGGCGCTCGCCGCCACGAACGTAAGAAATGTTAGCCGTGCTTCCGACCCCGAGTGCGGCGATTCGGCGAATCAGCTCGCGAACGGTCTTGACCTTTTGCCCGTTTACCTCGGTAATCACATCGCCGCCCTGCAACCCCGCGCGAGCGGCAGGACTTGTCTCGCTGCTGAGCTCCCGCACGACGACGCCTTCGCCTTCCGCGATTTTGTTTAAGCGAGCGATCTGAGACGTCATCTCCTGGGGAACGGCCCCGAGGAAGCCCCGGCGAACTTTGCCATTCGTGACAAGTTGGTTGTAAATCTCCACGGCCGTCGACGACGGGAGCGCGAAACCTATTCCGCTGTAGACCCCGGTGTTAGTCGCGATCTGAGTGTTGATCCCAATCACCTCGCCGGCTAGATTGACCAGCGGCCCGCCGGAGTTGCCGGGGTTGATTGCCGCGTCGGTCTGAAGGAATTGCTGAAACGGTGTTGATCCCGTTCCGGCCACGCGATCCTTGGCGCTGATTATCCCCGCGGTGACTGTTTGCTCGAGCCCGAACGGCGATCCAATGGCCAGGACCCAATCGCCGACGCTCAGCTTGTCGGAGTCGCCCATCCGGGCCACCGGCAAGGAACGCGGAGACTCGATCTTGATCACCGCAAGGTCCGTAGGCGAGTCCACGCCGATCACCCTTGCGTCGGTCTCGGTTCCGTCCGCCAGCTTAACCTTGAGCCGCATCGCCCGGCTGACAACATGAGCGTTGGTAAGGATGAAGCCCGTCGAGTTCACAATGACCCCCGAGCCCGCGCCTTCTCTTGTATAGAATTCCGTCTCGTACACTTTTATGTGAGCGACCGATGGCTCGACTTGCTCTGCTGCTCGCGCAAATGAAGCAGACAACGAATCGGGTTTCACAGGAGCGTTGGAAATAGCAACCCGGTTGTCATCGGGCACGGCGCCCACAACCCCGCGCGCGATCGCGCCGATCGCGATCCCCATCGACAGACAGGAGACCGCCACAAGCATAGTGATCGCCCGGCGGCTGAGTGTTATTCGAAGAGTGTAAGCATCGGTCTTCGAAGGTTGGCTTCGATCTCGCATGGCAAACTCCTCTGCGGCAGCGCCGCTGGTCGTAGGATGGCAAGGTCAACAGGTGTCAGATGATTTCAGCGCGATTATAACAGAGCAGGCGGAGGCTGGAGAGTCTGGATGGTCACTTTGCTTTCGTTTGCTTCTCAAAGAAATTCAGTATCGCGGGAAAGGTCCCAGCAAGAATGCTCAGGTGATCCGCGTCCGGCACTTCCAAATAATCCACTTTCAGGCCCGCCTTTTGAGCGGCGGCCACCATATCGCGCGAGAGCTGCGCGGGAGCGATGCCGTCGCGCGCACCGTGCACGATCATTGCCGGAAGCGACTTGACCTTTTCCAGAAGGGAGTTCAGCGCGTCGCCTTTCATCGGCGCGCCGCCTGACACAGGAGCGATAGCAGCGAACAACTCAGGCTTAGCCGAAGCGATCAACCACGCGCCGAAGCCTCCGATCGAATGACCAGTGAGGTAGATTCGCGACGCGTCAATCCGATAGTCTCGCGTCACGCACTTCACGACATCAAATGTGTCATCCATCGCGGGCCCAATATAGCCGCTGAGCCGACCTCGCCCGTTCACCCCTGCAAGAATCCAACCTCGGCGTTCCGCCTCGCCCCTGATCACCGCCGGATCGAACAGCCCACTGAAGTAATACCCCTCATCTCCGAGGGCGCCGTGAAGCATCATCACCAGCGGTTTCGCGCTCGCCGCGTCGTAGCTCTTTGGGATGTAGAGCCGATAAGGCACAAGCTTGCCGTCCGGAGCCTGATAGGCACGTTCGACCTCGCCTCGCTCGTTTGAGAATGGGTTCTGTCCATTCGCGAGCGCGGCCAGCTCACCTTCTATTTTGTCGAGTTCCTGCACGGGATTGATCTCGTTATCGCTCCTGGCCTTGTTGAGGGTCGCCAGCCTCTGAAGTTGAAATTCCGGCGTCGTGACCAGCGGCGCGAGCGCTCGTACCTTTGGATCGGGTGAGCGTTTGATTGCAGCGATCGTGTCCGACATCTGCGTGACGCTGTCGCTGAAGTTGCTGATGGCATAAAGCGGACGGCGTAGTTCAGCAACTGGTTTCCCGCCGGCTTCGATGCGAGCCACCACCCAATAGACCCCATCAGCAAGCAACAACCGTCGATTCGTGTTGCTCGTGGTGATCGCGATCGGCACTCGCTCAGCGATGACCAGCGGGCGAACCGCAGGCTGTGGAGTGGTTTTGGCGCCGGCAGCCGGCTCGGCCACCGCCACTTCAAAAGTGACAGTAGGAGCCGCAGCGAAGGCCTTATCTATGTTGGTCGGGAAGATCCTTGTGAGTTGGACTTGAAGCACTGCATTTGGCTCGATGACGACCCTGTCGGTTTCGAGAGCAAGTGAAGCAATGAACCGCTGCTTATCGTCCCAGGGTGTGCCTTGAAGCGCGGCGGTCGATGCGCCGATCAGCTCGATGATCCCAGGGATGTCACCGCGCCTGAATGCTTCCTCGCCGCGCTTGCGCAGAGGCTCTATCGCCGCGAGATTCGCGCCCGCGCCTCGCCTTGCCGTATAAAGCCTGTTGAACTCTTCATAGCGCGAGAACAGCTCGGAGAGAAACGGGATCTGTTGAGCGCGCGCGATGGGTGGCGCGCCAAGAATCAAAAGCAGCAAGGCGGCGAACGCTCTCTTCATACGTGGCCTTACGTCAGAGGCTCGCAGAGTATATGCAGCAGAGGATCGGTAGTTCAAGGCGGTGGCCAGTGATCAAAAGATAGAGAATGGAGGATAGAGGAT
>JBBPIE010000034.1:0-79732 GCA_038040485.1 Candidatus Onstottus arcticum | reverse complement strand
GTCCGGTTCGGAGGGAGGGGGAGCCGAAGCCAATCGGTTCTCCCTACCCCTATTATCGGCACACTTTTGGGCCTGCGGCCCTTTGGGCTGAGGTCAACACTGTTGTCTCGCGGGGAGGGTGCAGACGTTGTGGCAACGTGAGATCTCAACGGCTCTCATTATCCGACCCCGCGTGGAACTCATCATCCGGATCGATCTCTACTTCAGGCATTGGCTCGAACTTCGATTCATCGAAGGGCGGCATCTCGGGTTCGGGCGCGCCAAGCTCGCTGAGATGCTTCTGCGCGGCGACGAGTCCCCAGTGATAAGCGAACGGAGGCCCATCACACCACGCGAGGCGATAGGCTTGCGTGGCGGCGGGCTGCGGCTACCGCGCCGCATTCAATCCCGAAGGGATGCCGGAAGATAGCCACGGGTGAGTCCGCGAACCCGTGGACCGCGCGGTTTCATGCACAAGCCCGCGGAGCGGGCGACGGTCCTCAATTCCACGGTTGGTCGCAACGATCCTCGGCCGCCACCCTTCGGGGTTCGAATCATCCGTTGCCTGTCCACGGGTTCGCGGACTCACCCGTTGCTCTATGCCTTCACCCTCTTCGAGGGTTGGCCCGTTCGCCGCATTTGGTCCAAGGGGTTGCGGGGGAAACTTCCGCTGCTCGACCCAAGGTAGCGGAGTACCGCAACCTTGGGCTCTGGGACGCAACCCCCTTCGGGGTTTCGGCGGACTACTTCGCATTTCTCCTCGATCCTCCATCCTCGATCCTCCACCCTCCATCCTCGGTCCTCTTTCGTTGCTCTAGCAGCGAGGGTGTGATATTTCTTGGCGCGGCAATGGGTCGCTGATCGGAGAGAGGCTGATGCTCCCCAAGATTTCCCTAGTCGCCGTCGCATACTTGTTGGGGTCGATCCCGTTCGGCTACTTGTTCGTTAAGTATGTCTTCACAAGCGGTGAGGACGTTAGGAACGTGGGCTCTGGGGGGATCGGGGCGACCAATGTCACTCGCCGGGCGGGAATAAAAGCCGGGCTGCTCACGTATGTTTTTGACGTCGCAAAAGGCGCAGCCGCGGTGATGCTGATGCGCCTCGTAGCCGAAGACGATTACTTCTGGATCGGCGCCGCTGCCATCGCTGCGATAGCCGGACACATCTTTCCGGTCTTCCTGAAATTCAAAGGCGGCAAAGGCGTAGCAACCGGAGTCGGAGTCTATCTGGCGCTCGCGCCTTACTCGGTTCTTTCGACTCTGGTATTGTGGGCGCTGATCGCTTATCTGACCCGCTACATCTCGCTAGCCTCAATCATCGGGACGGCAGCCGTGCCGCTCTGGACGCTTCTTTACTACGGCTGGCTTTGGCCGAGCCCTCATCTAAAAGGACTCCTGCTCATTGCGTTTGCGGGTTGCGCGTTGATTGTCAGCAAGCATCACGAAAACATCAGCCGCCTAATTAAGGGGACCGAAAGCAAAGCCGGACAGCGAGTCGTCCCGCCGAGCGATCAACCCGCGATCAGCGGAGGACAGCGTTGACTAACACGTCTTCCGGCAAGCATGTTGCGGTCGTCGGGGCCGGAAGCTGGGGAACAGCGCTCGCCCTCGTAGCCGCGCGCAACCACCATCAAGTCATGCTGTGGGCTCGCGAGCCGGAGATCGCAGCGGGCATCGCGAGCGCCCGTCGGAATCCGTTTTATCTTTCCGAGTTCGAGCTTCCGGATAACATCCGTGCAACAGCATCGATCGAAGAAGCTCTGGCGGGAAGCGACTTCGCGCTGATAGTAGTGCCGTCGCACGCGATGCGCGACGTTGTTCGCGCTATGCAGCCGCATTTGGATACATCGCTCGTGCTGGTGAGCGCAGCAAAAGGCGTCGAGAATGACACGCTGATGCGAATGGATCAAGTGATCTCCGAAGCGCTCGAACGCGAGCCTCGGTTCGTTGCGTTGTCGGGGCCGAGCTTCGCGCGAGAGGTAGCAACTGGAGACCCGACAGCAATCGTCGCCGCAAGCCTGAATCTTGAATGGAGCGGGATGATCCAGCGCGAGTTGAGCTCGAACGTGTTTCGCGTCTACACCAACACGGACGTGACCGGCGTCGAGCTTGGCGGCGCGGTGAAGAATGTCGTCGCGATCGGAGCCGGAGTCGTGCGCGGTCTAGGGCTGGGGACAAACGCAGTGGCGGCCATCATCACGCGCGGGCTGGCCGAGATGACGAGGCTGGCTGTTGCGCAAGGCGCGCGCGTCGAGACGATGGCGGGACTCGCGGGACTGGGTGACCTGGTGCTAACGTGCACAGGTGAGCTTTCTCGAAATCGGCGTGTGGGGATTGAACTTGGGCGAGGCCGCAAGCTGGCGGAAGTACTTGGCGAGATGCGTGAAGTAGCTGAAGGCGTGAAGACCACACGGTCGATCTACGAGCTTGGCCGCCGGCTCAAGATCGAAATGCCAATCACGTCCAGCATCTATGCGCTGCTCTACGAAGACAAGCCCGCGAGTGAAGCAGCAAACGAGTTGATGGGTCGCCCGCTAAGGAGAGAATGAGGAATCTGCTTGCGGCGAGGCTTGTGCGGAGAAGGAACTAGCCGCCGAGACGCAAAGGCGCCGAGGTTACGCAGAGAAGAGCACACAGCGGTCTGGCTTTGTCCGAAAGAATCTTGAAGGGCAGAGAGACTTGAATGGTGTGGAATAGGCCTAGGCGGTGCTCGGCAACCTACAAACTGAAAGGAAATACATCATGTCAAACTACGTACCTCCAACCACTCCGATCGGGATGCCGCCTCAGCAACAGTTTCCGCCGCCCGCCCCGCAGAAGAAATCAAGCGTGTGGACATGGGTGCTCGTCGGCTGCGGAACTTTTCTGATTCTGGGGGTCATCGCGGTCGTCGGCGGAGGCTACTTTGTCTATAACAAGGCAAGGGAAGCGGGCCTCGACCCGGTGCTGATGCAAAAACAGCCGACGCTTGCCGCGGCGAAGATCATGGTTGCGATGAATCCGGACATCGAACTTGTCTCGGTCGATGAGGAGAAGGGACTCATCACGGTCAAAGACAAAAAGACCGGAGATACGGTCACGATAAATCTCGAGCAGGCGCATGACGGCAAGGTCAAGTTCAAGAAAGACGGCGACGACGAGGGCGAGGTGAGCATGGAAGCTGAAGGTGACGGAGCTTCCGGCTCGCTCGAAGTGAAGACGAAGGAGGGTACGGCAAAGTTCGGGAGCGGCGCGGCTGCAGAAGGGCTGCCCGATTGGTTCCCTGCTTATCCCGGCGCGAAGGTTCAGGGAAACTACTCATCGATTGGGAAGGATGGCTATGTGGGCGGCTATCAGTTCACGACTCCGGACGCAGTTGATCGCGTCGTGAAGTTCTACGAGGAGGGCCTCAAGCAAGCGGGGCTCAAGGTGACGACGAACCTTGTGAACACGGATGGCAAAGTGACCGGCGGGATGGCTAGCGGTGAAGACGGGGGGAGGAAACGCACAGCGTTTATCAATGCCGCTGTCACGGACGATGGCACTAGTGTGACAGTTGTTGTTACCGCGAAGTAGAGCTCTGGGGGTTCGCCACAAAGCACAAAGACAGTAAGGTGCACGAAGTCGGCTTTGTGCTACTTTGAGCCTTCGTGGCTTAGCGGCGAAGAAAGCATCGAGGGCTACTGTTTCACCAAGAATACATCCCAGGCCCATTGCCCGACGTGTGCACCGCGAGTGTCATAAACCTTCGAGCGGTAGCGGAATCCATTCCCATACTGGTCAATGCGCTTTGAAACTCTATAGTCCAGATCAAGGGCTGTAATACCCAGCGCCCGAAGCCTGTACGCCTCACTGTTTTCTGAAACCCCGTTGTGGTTCGCATCCCTCCACAATCGTAGCGACGTAAAGACCGAGTCTCGACTATCAATCCGCCCATCTCCGTTTCCTCCGTTCTCAGGCTTGTCAAACTCCGCGAGTGCGAGGAAGCCGTTTGGAAGATCTGAGGATGGCTGGGCTGTGAAGTTGCCAAATAGTTCACCGCCGTTGTCTACTCGCCCATTGCCGTTACGGTCCAAGGCAAGCCAGGCGTCATCTGAATTCGCACTCGTCCACGATAGATGCTCGGGTACGCCATCGTTATCAATATCAAAATTCACTCCTGAGCGAGCATTCGTCATATCAAAGCCGTTGCCCCTGAGATCTATTAGAATTGGAGAAGGGCCGCCGTTGCCGCAGCAACAGCCGCCGTTGTCGTATGAATAAAACTGGCCGCACCCGGTCGAAGAGTAGTTGAGAAAGTTGGCGGGCTGTCCGCAGTAGCTCTCTCCCTGCCAATAGGCAAAGCACAGTTCGTCACCGCCCGAGCAGGAATCCGAAGGGGGCGCGGGGCAATCGATCGTTACGCTAGCCGTAAAGTTCTGGCCGTCAAGGCACACTACAACGTCGTCTTTGCAAGCCCCTCTCGCGTGGGGCGGGGGTCCGGACGAACCGGGGACAAATGTAGTACAGGTGGATGACATTAAGGTGTGGCCGGGCTGAAGGACTGACTGAAGCGCCGCCTTACAATCGAGCGTGGACCCATTACTGCTGTTTGCTGTGGGATTGCCCCCACTACACGCGACTTCGGGACAATTGAACGTGCAAGCATTCCACGCTTGCCCCGTCCCGCAAGCCGTTTCAGTGTGAAAAGAACCCTCGTCATCCGTTGAGCCCCAAGTCGATTCATCCCTGATATTGAAGACTAGAACCTGCTGTTGAGTAGTGAGGGTGTAGAGGTTGGACCTAGTAAGAGCAATGTCCTTTACACCGGCAACCCTTTGCTTTGACCATCCCAGGAAGCTCGTTCGCAGGGCATATTCTCGGAGCTTTTCTCCTTTCTCGCTGTACTCATAAACAACCCCGGTGTCCGATGAGCCATTCATGCAAACCCAGAGGTGGCCTGTCATTGGGTCAAGAGCGGCAGAGTTAATAATGTCGATTCCACCGATGGATCCCCGAGCCTTTGTGCTCAAGAACCTGTCGGCGAGCTCCTGCTGCATATCGATGGCCTTACCCTCCACCTGGCGTTCAAACTGGAGTTTCCCGGTCGAAGAGTACTCCTGAATCACCGGGACATAGTGGAAGGCGTAATAAATGTTGTCGCTTGCGTCCACCAGCACTTTACCTTTGTGAAAGAACTTCTTCTGACCATCATCGACGTTTGGCAAGGAGTAGTTCTTGAGCGCTCCGAAACTCTTCAGTAATCGCCCGCTGGACGTGTACAAGTGTAAGAAGCGCTTCCCTACCGGTGAGGCGACCAATACATTCCCATTGCTGAGAACCGCCATCGAGACAATAGGATAGGTGGGGAATCGGGCTACTTGTTTGTTGGCTGAGTCAAATACTACTACCGTCGAGTCTCCCTCCTGATATGCACCAAGCCCATTTGGATTTGTTAGTACCACGCCAGAAAAATCAGTAAGCGACGCTTCAAGCCCTTCCTTGTATTGTTTCGCATCGCCGGTTACACCGTTGACCAGAAGGACAGTCTGGTCATCGCGCGAACTGGCGCGGATAGAACCCACAAGTCCAGTCCGGAATGCCTCAGGCACCGCCTCGGATGTTTGAAGCAGGATGATACTTCGGTCCCTCCCGCTCCGTCCCGGGTTCGAGGACCAAACATTGATTCCCAACAATGCAACAACGACAGTCACTATACCAATGAAAAAAAGTAGGTTGTGAGTAGACCTGGTGTGTTTAATCATGGCGGGGAGTACCTCCTCTGCAAATTCGTCGGTTCAAAACGGGAATCGATTTCTTGTTACCGGATTCAGACCATCTGGCTCCTAATCGCGCGGACTCGCGGGTGGAGGCTCCACCAAATAGTCTCTGCGCATTATATTTGGAATCGAGTTGGATGCAACTGAAAAGAACTGAACAAATGTGCTGTTCGCTAGTCAATCTTGCTATTCTTTGTCGGATGTCCGCGTTTAAGCTCCGGAGTGTTGACGAACTGATCTCTATGTTGCGAGGGTGTAGCGCCGTAGGTCCTCTTGAAATCACGCATGAAATGGGCGCCGTCGTTGTAGCCGACCTCCGCCGCTATTTCCTTAACGCTCATAAAGGATGTTTCGAGCAGTTCACACGCGCGATTCATCCTGATTCTTCTGAGATAGTGAGTCGGCGGCATTCCCGTTTCAAGCTTGAAGAGATGGGAGTATCGCGAGCGCGAAAGCTTAACTGAATCAGCGAGTTCCTCGGTGGTTACGACTCGATGAAGATTGGTGTTCAAAAAGGATATTGCGGCTCGTATCTTGGGACTCATGAAATTCGTCTCCTCCCAAGAGGCTTGATTCTGAAAGTATGATTAGCTCACGGGACCGACACGTCCCTCTGTACGTTCAAGCACCTTGCGGTTTGTCCGCTGTGTCGTTGGGACGACATACTTGGTTCCTTGCCACTCTTGCCGGCTGCTTTAGTCCAGGACTTGGGGACGTAAGCCTCTCGTGGCGGAACGCAGTTTATGCCACCTGGCTCCAGGCTGTCAATTGAAGACATCGACCCGAAAACTGACGCTCGCTGCGTGGATGCGGCTTCGGCAAGGCTCTGAACGACTCAAGAGAATGGTCCATTTTCGTGAATGCCCCGAGCTACTCTGGGCTATTCGTCGAGGGCCTCGGCGAGGCGCCTCAGCCCTTCAGAAAGCATTTCCCCGTCGCAGCCGATCCCGATGCGAAAGTGCTCCGGCATCTCGAAGAAGCGACCCGGCACTATGCTGGTCTCGTATTTCTCTCGAAGCAGCGCGCATAACTCATCAACCGTGCCGCGCTTCAAGCGAGGCGCTACCGTCGTACCGACATCGGGCCTTACCGCTTCAAGCTCGTCGCGTGAATCGAGGAATCGATTGAGCACGACACGGTTCTTTTCCAATCGAGATCGAGCGCGGCTGGCGATCTGATCCAGCTTCGCGAGCGCGACTACGCTGAGTCGTTCCGCAGGATGCGCCGGGATGTTGCCAAACAGATCGTTCAACCGCCACATCCGCCGCGCGAGTTCCGCTTCGGCCAGCACCCACCCACAGCGAAGCCCGCTCAACCCGTAAGCTTTCGTCAGGCTGCTTGTCGTGACGAACTCAGGTCCAAGATGAAACGCCGAACGAGGAGCCTGGTCGAACAAGGCTTCAAGATAGACTTCGTCGATCAACACGCGCGCGCTGACGGATCGAGCTATTTCACCAATCTGTTCGATCGTGTTGTTGTCGAGCAACACGCTGGTCGGGTTGTGAAGATTGGTGAGCACGATCAGCCTCGTGCGCGAAGTGACAGCACGTTGGATCTCGCTCGGGTCGATCCGGAATTCTTCTTCGAACCGCCGGTTGAATCGTTTTACGCTCGCGCCGAGATAGCGCGCGATCCCAAGCAGCGGGTCGTAAGCCGGGTGCTCGATAAGCGCTTCATCGCCGGGCTCGAGTATCGAAGCCATCGCGAGATGGTTTGCCATCGACGTCCCGATCGCGGCGACCACGTTTTCCGTTCCAACTCCGGCCTTCTCGGCTAGCGCGCGTTGCAGCGGCTCGTAGCCGTACAGACTTGGGCCGCTCAGCTCGATGTCTTCGATCGTCACGCCGAGTTCGCTGATCGGATAGTGCGCAACTCCGCTCGTAGCAAGGTTGAAGCGCGCAGCCGAATGCAGCTTGGCCCACTCGATGTACTCGGAGCTGAGAGTGCGGCGGCTCATCGCTTGAGCCTCGCTCGCCAGTAGAAATAAACCGGGATTCCCGAGACGAGGATCGCCAGTCCGATGGCGCTGTTGATGGGATAGTTGTAAGCCGTGTTCACCGCAACAAATGACTCGACGATGATAAACAGAACGATCATCACTCGCTTGCTCCATATTCGGAGCGCTGAAGAGTTGGCCGGCGAACCCGCAGTCCGTTCTCGATTGTGAAACACAAGGAGCGCGGCTGCGGTTAGCGCGAAGAAGATCGAATCTACTGCCACGACATAGCTGAGTATTTGTCCGTAAGTGCCCGACAGCGCGATCACGATGGCCAGCACGCCTTGAAGTGCGATGGCGGCAACCGGCACACGAGTGCGTGGGTCGAGTCTTGCGACGCTTTTGAAGAACAGCTTGTCTTCGGCCATCGCGAAATATACGCGCGGCGCGGTGAGCATCGATTGGCTCAGGAAGCCGAGAGTCGAAACGGCGATTCCAATGGCGATCAGAGTTTTGCCTCGCTCGCCCATCACCAATCGCATCACTTCAGAGGCGGGCGTCTCTGTAGCGGCCAACCCATCGACTCCGAGCACGCCGACATAAACAACGTTGACCGCGAGGTAGAGCACGATGACGCCCGCTACGCCGATCAACAAGCCGAGTGGAAGATTGCGTCGCGGGTTGCGCACTTCACCGGCGATGAAATTGGCGGTCTGCCAGCCGCCATAAGCGAACAGGACCGGGACCATTGTAGCTCCGAATGCTGTGAAGAGGGGCCAGCCTCCTTCGGCGGACGAAGCTCGCCATGCTTCCCCGCTTGCGACCACCTGGCCTGTTGCGGCTGGCCACCGGCCGCTAATTAAAAGAAGTCCGCATGTTACGAGCGCGGCGATAACGAGAATCTTCATCACCATCAGCGCGTTCTGCACGCTGCTGCCCGCGCGCACTCCAAGACAATTGATCAGCGTCAGCGCGGCGAGGGCTACTGCGGCGACCGTCCAATCGGCCACCGGCGCGTGAGTCAGAGCAATAAAGTATTTCGCAAAGGTGACCGCGACCGCGGCCATCCCTCCGGTCTGTGTGACAAGCAGCAATGTCCACCCGTAGATGAAGGCGACGGATGGATGAAACGCCTCGCGCATGTAGGCGTACTGGCCGCCGACCTTCGGCCTGAGCGACGCGAGTTCTGCCCAGATGAACGCTCCCGCTAGCGCAATCAAACCGCCGGCCGCCCACGCGCCCAGAACAAGTGCCGGCGTGTGCACCTGGCGCGCGACAACGTAGGAGTTGATGAAGATCCCAGAGCCGACGATCCCGCCCATCACGATCATCGTCGCGTCGAACAGACCAAGCCTTCGAGCAAGCTCGGTGTCAGGAGTGTTGTCCTCGGTGGTTTCGAGCATGGCAGGTTCTGGTTTGTGGTTTGTAGTTTGTGGTTTGTGGTTTCTGGTTTGTGGTTTCTGGTTGGTGGTTTCTGGTTTCTGCGTTGTGGTCGATGCGCATAACAGAAACTAGAACCACAAACCACAAACCAGAAACCACAAACCGGTTTCACCGGCTGCCGCTTCCGGACGAGTGCATCCGCTCGCGAATCCTGATCTCCCACTTCTTACTGGGTTGTTCCTCTTCTTGAAGCTGTATGAAAGCCTCGTTGAGACTTTCTCCGCCGGCTGCGCGCGTCTTGAGATAAAGCAAAGCAGTAAAGGTCGAGATCAGCGGTACCATGAGCACTTGCAGAATGTGGGTCATCACTTGGGTTAGCTTGGGCGCAAACGCCTTTAGCCCTGCGTCGCCGCTGAGTACGACGCTCGAAACGATAAGGGTTGCGAATACGGAGCTGAAAAAAATCGGAATCAGATATTGCATAGCGATGATTCCGATCACGGTCCTTCGCGCTCGCCTGACCAGGGCCTTGGACCGGCGCAGAGCAGCTCGACCTTTCAGGTTCTCCATCATCACCACCGGCCCGCTTAGCGACGAATTGATGTAGAAGATGACGCCTGGAACAACAAACAAACACAGTCCAATTATTGAGCCGATCGCGACCATCAACTGCGTGAACATCAGAGCGCGAATCCGTTTCCTTAACGCTGCGAACGCCAGCCTCAACTCGATCGGCCGCAGCGGAGCGAGAAAAAGCTGGTTCACGACCCGGATGGTCACACCCACGATGATCGAGGACGCAATAAACCCGCCGAAGGCATTCACTATTTGGATCGTCAAGCTGATCGCTTTACTGGCGCCTTCCGGAACAACTCCCTTCCTTCCCAGTATTACATTTACGATGTCCAGAAAGCTCAGCGTGATTATCGGAAGCATGACGAGCAGCGAGACGCGGAAAAACTTGGGGAAGTGCTCGCTGTAAAGCGCGAACGCCCGCCGCAGCAACGCGCTCGTGCCTTCGGATTGGGCGCGGAGCGCGCTCGCGAAACCCGCGGCGGACGTGGGCCGGTCGGCTGGTTCCTTCGACAGGGCCGACATAACGACCTTTGCTAGCCGCTTCGGTATGTTCTTGCGTTTTGCTTTCAGCGGCGGCGGCGCGACTTCGATGTGTTGCCGCATCACCTCGTTCATGTCGCCGGTGAATGGCGGCGTCCCCGCCAGCATCTGGTAAGCGATCACCCCGAGACTGTAGATGTCCGTTCGCTTATCGAGAGGTTCGGAACGGCACTGCTCCGGCGACATATAGAGCGGCGTTCCGAGTATCGAACCCACCCTTGTCAATCCGTCGGCGGGTATTGTTTCACCGGCGCGAAGCTCCTCCATCGTGTCGCGATGAAGCACTCGCGTCGTCTCTTCTTCGCCCGATGCGTTCTCGGTGCGCGTGCCTTCCGCACTCGGCGGCAGAATCTGGGTCGCCGCTTCGACCGGCGTGTCTTCGGCGCTTCTCTGAACCAGGGTTTGAGCTTCGGCAAGCGAGTGCGTAGGTTTCATCTGGGTGCCCGCTTCGGCTCCGGCGTGTGTGTGCGGCGCACTGTCGATCAACCTTGTGCTTCGCGCCTCTCTGGACGCGTGCGTAGAATGGGCGGAACCTGTCGGCGAAGGCGCAGTGTAAGAGGAACGCGCGCCGCTGGATTTCGAAGCGTCAGATTCGGGCGACATCGGATCGCCAAGCTTCGCGAGCCCGAAGTCCAGCACCTTGACTCGATAGCCGCCGCGCCGGTTTGGTTCGAGCCAGATGTTGTCGGGCTTAAGATCGCGGTGAATGATTCCCTGGCGGTGCGCGGCATCGACTGCTGAGCAAGCCTGCTCGATGATGTCCACGACCCAGGTTATCGCAAGCTGAGATTCTTCCGCGAGCACCTCCGCGAGCGTGCAACCGTCCAGAAACTCCATCACCAGATAGGCGACGCTGTCGGAGCCCACGCGCGCGAACCCGAAGTCGGTCACGTTGACGACGTTTGGGTGGTGCAATCGCCCGGCGGCTTTCGCTTCGCGTTTGAAGCGTTCGACAAATTCATCGTTGCGCATGAACTGGGGCGCGATGACTTTGACGGCGACCGGGCGGTCGGTACCCAGGTGAGTGGCCGAGTAGACCGATCCCATCCCGCCCTTACCCAGTTCTTTTTCGATGAGGTACTTGTCATCCAGCACCTCGCCGGCCAGGTTTGCTAAGCTCATTAAGACCTCGTGGGAGCCAGTGACGAGCGACGAGAAACAAATTTGACGAAACGAGAGTTAAATTATCGGAGCGGATTTGCGCTCGCCTCAACGTCGTCCGCGGTCGTCGAAAGACTCGAAGGCGGCTTCGCGGTGAGTGCGCCGCGGCAAACGGCCAACTGCGCCGCAACCGCGGCCTCCTTCGCCTCGATCTGCTGCGCAAGCAACAGCGCACGTTCGAAGTCGGCACGAGCAAGCACCACAAGCGTCCCCTCGAGCGCCGGCGTGTACGATTCAGCGCTCGTTGAGGTAGGAAGATCGTTCGAAGCCGGCGTCTTCGCCGAACCGGTTTGCTTTGGTTCCCGCTGCTGATTTCCGGCTTCGTTGATCGCTTTGACGACGCTCTGCATCATCTCGAAGCCTCGCAGCGCGTCAAAGCCCGATACTGTGGCGGCGACTTTCAACAGGGAGAACATTCGGGCGGCGGGTGCGCGGAGCTTTGCCGAGGTGCTCTCAGCCTCGTTCAGGATTTCAATCGCCCTCGCCCTGTTCTTCGAAGCAAGCGCCGAACTCGCAAGCACCACGAGCGACTCAACGCGCGATGAACCGTCTTGCATGCGGCGAGCCAAGGCGACGGCTTCGTCAATCCGGCCTTCGACTGAGTGTTTGCGGACAAGCTGGCCGAGCACCCGGTCGCGCATCTCCGAATCTTCGATCGCGAAAGCCGCCGACTGAGCGCGGCGCAGTTCATCCTTCCCAAGCCAGGCTAAAGCCGCGCGGGCGTATAGGGCATCGCGCTCGCGCGAGTCGCCGATGCTGAGCGCGGCCGCTTCCATCTCGGCAGGTCCCGAAGCCTGGTACGACGCGAGCTCAATCACTGAATCCGGGGCTGGCTCGGTCAAGTCGCTGATGTTGCGCTGGAGCTGCTCGAGCCGGTCCGGCTGATACCTGGCGAACAGATCGGTGAGCTGACGCCCGACGAAATAGACCGCTGCCGATTCGTCGCGCCTGGCCGCTCGCCCCAGCCCGGCCGCCGCTGAGTTGCTGCACCGCTCAATCTGATTGAACGCGAGGTTGAGGAATCGGGTGACGAGCGCGCGGCCCATTGCTTCGCGCGCGGAGGAGCCGGCAGAGACGAGGTATGAGCCGAGGGTGTGAATGTCCGAGAGATCGACGGCGGATGCGCGTTCAAGACGCGCCACGGCACTCGAGAACAGCAGGTCGGCAAGCCCCGGTTCGGAACTTCGCATCAACAGCAGCAGCCGCGAAAAATTCTGAGACAGCCCAAGTGCCAAGCTCATTTGCGCCAGCGCCATCGCTTGTTGGGGCTCACGTTCGACGATCCGCAGCGCCACGCTTATGAGCATCTCACGCCGCTCGGTTTCGTCGCGGGAAGAACCTGACGCCGGCGGTTGAACAGGGACAAGCTGGTCGCAGGCAAAAGGCGGAGAGCAACCGTCCTTGGAGCCGGCCGTCTCTGCGAGCGTCCGCGCCAGTTCGTCCGCGAGCTCGGAGTCGCGCCCGGCGATCTGGTTCAGCAGCTCAGACCTGAGCTGAAGCCGCTCCGCGGGCGCTAGGTTGGTGTTGGGCTTTTCATTGCTGTTCGTTTTCTCGTTGAGCCGGGATGGCGCCGCCGCGGTGAGCGAATGAAAAGCCCGTCGATAGATTGCCCTTGCGCGTTCGGGGTCGTATGGCCAGATCAGCGTTGCGGCTTGCGACTGAGCGCGAACCGCGAAAATCATATCTTCTGCCTGGCGAGCCTGGTCGGCTAGTTGATCGATCAGCGATATTATTCGTTCGTTCTGTTGCGCAGCTAGCCGGTCGTTTGGTTGTGTTGTTGCTGAAGAGTTTTCGCTCGCGGGCTCGGTGGGCGCGATTGCCTGAGCGCGCGATTCGGCCGCTCCTGCCAGGAACAGGAATGCCGACACTGAGAAAGCTTGGAGGGCCGTCCGCTTCACAGGGCGAATTTATCACAGCCCGGCAAACCAGAGAAGGCTGGATCAGGATGGGGGCGACCAGGAAGTCTGACGCCCATACAAGTGATCACTCCGAACCGCCGGAGTAAAGCGATTCGATCAAGCCGGCATACTTTTCTTCGACAATGCGCCGGCGAACCTTGAGCGACGGGGTCAACTCGCCCCCATCGATCGTGAACTCCTGAGCTACAAGGCCGATTCGCTTCACCTTCTCATAGTCGGCCAGTTCGCTTGTGACGCGATTGACTTCCTTTTTCATCATATCGACGACGCGACGGTCTGCGGCCAGTTCGGCCTTATCGGTCGTCTCGATTCGTTGTTCTTTCGCCCACGCTCGAAGGTTTTCAAAGTCGGGCACGATAAGCGCGGAGACATACTTTCTTCCGTTGCCGAGGACTATTGACTGCTCGACGAACCGGCACTGATTGAGCATCAACTCGATCATTTGAGGAGCTACGTATTTGCCGGCCGACGTCTTGATCAAGTCCTTCTTCCGGTCGGTGATAAAAAGGAAGCCGTCGGAATCCACGCGCCCGATGTCGCCGGTCTTGAACCATCGCGCGCCGTTCGCCCCCTCATCAAACGCAGCCGCGGTATCGGCGGGCTTGTTGAAGTAGCCCTGAAAGACGTGCGGCCCGCTGGTCAAGATCTCACCGTCCTCGGCGATCTTGATTTCCAGACCGGGCAACGGCCGGCCTACAGCTCCAATTCGGTTCTGCTCGAGCGTGTTGACCGTGATGACCGGAGAGGTTTCGGTGAGGCCGTACCCTTGAAGCAAGGGAATACCCGCCCCGATGAAGACTTGCGCGATTTCGCTTGAAAGCGCCGCCCCGCCTGAAACCATTCGCTGTATGCGACCGCCGACTGCCGCCCGCAGTTTGGCGAAGACGAGCCGCCCGGCGATCTCAAGCTGCAATTCGAGCAGCGGCGGGAGTCTTTCGCCCGAAGTCGTTTTCACCGACGCTCGTCGCGCGACGCTCAGCGACCAGTCGAAGATTCTTTTCTTCAATCCACCGGCGTCCGAGGCGCTCTTCTGCATTCGGGCGTAGATTTTCTCCAGCAGACGCGGCACGGTGGACATCAGCGTGGGCCTCACTTCTTGCATATCATTGGCTACAGTTTCGATTCCGCCCGCGTAGTTGATCTGAACGCCGAAATACAAACACAGGTAGAGCACCATTCGTTCGAAGATGTGCGAAAGCGGGAGGAACGAAAGCATCACGCCGCCCGGCTCGATTCCGAGAAACGTTCCGGAAGCGACCGCGTTGTATGCGATGTTCGAGTGAGTGAGCAGCACGCCCTTGGGCTCACCCGTCGTGCCTGACGTGTAAATGATCGAAGCCAGATCGGACGGATGGACGTCGGATGAAATGAGCTCGTAGGCCTCGGGGTGCGCGGCTTCGAACCGGGCGCCGCGGGCCTCGAGTTCGCTGAACTCTGTTACGTTTTCTCCGTTGGTCACCGGCTGAAAGGAGACGATGCGCAAGTCACTGAACTTGCTGAGCGCCGAATCGACTCGCTTCATCTGGCGATCCGTAGAGATGAAGAGCAGTTTGGGTTCAGACTCGCGCAGGATGTATTCGACCTGATTAGGCGACTGCGTCGGATAGATTGGAACATTGACAGCGCCGGTGGAAAGTATGGCGTAGTCGCTGATTGTCCAGAGCGGCCCGCTTTCGGCGAGTATGGCCACGCGATCGCCCTTGACGATGCCAAGCTCATGCAGTCCGAGCGCGACATGCCTGACGCGTTCAGAGAGCCGCTCGCCGGTTATTCCCACCCATTGTTTGTCCTGCTTGAACCTCAGAACTTCGGTTGAGGGTTGAGCGGACACTGACTGTTTGAGCAGCTCGACCAGGGTTTTTGGATGGGAGTTTTCCATTTGTCAGATCTTGTGTTTGAAAGCGAAGCAGAAAGGCGCGGCCATTCTAGTTCGGCTGCGGGATTATGTAAATCGAAAACGGCGTGTTGAAAGGTTGAGTGTCCTGGCGGTTTGACGCCTCGGGCGCCCCGCGTCAAAATGCGCATTGCCTGAAACGCCTCGGATAAGTCGGGTGCTGAACAAGCGCGTTGTCACGAAGGAACAAAGACACGAGGTTAGACCAAGTACTGGGAGCACTATGCGGATGGGCTTGGTGCTCCTTTTGGTCATCGTGTCTTGGTGGCGATAGATGGCCCGGACGCTAAAGGCCGCCCGCAAGAAGACAAGTGTGATCTATCCGTCAGCCGTGCGCCTCAACCAACTGCGGTGGTTGCTCTTGCAATAGTTTCTATGAAGCTAACAGCTAAGATGTTTCGGTTTCGCCGACAACTCTGTTCCGCGCTGGCTCTCGGAAAGCCAATCAGTGCGAGAGCAAAATTGATCCTTGCCTTGCTGATATTCATTCTCTCATTTTCAACGAAATGCTTGCACGCAGTTGATCTCGCGCCCTTGGTCTATACGACGCGAGAACCCTTAGGCTCACTGGCTGATTATTATGACACCAGGGCGTCCTCAATCTTGAAAGGAGAAGGACTGCTTGGGCCTTACAGCGAAGATCCTTCAGATACATCCGCTATGGCGAGGCCTCCGGGCTACCCGATTTATCTCAGCGTAATTTACCGGGTCCTGGGCAGGGATTATTTCAAGGTCCAGCTTGTTCAAAACGCGCTCAACTCTATTGCACCTGTCTTGATCTTTCTGATCGCCGGCTTGCTTCTGAGCTGGCGGATCGGCTTCGCGTCAGGACTACTCGCTGCGGTCTCGCACCATCTATCTTACATGTCGAATTGGATACTGCCCGATTCACTAACTCCGGTTCTTCTGCTTACAGCCTGCTATCTCATATTAGTTGCCAGGCGGTCGCATCGTTACTCTTACTGGCTCTATGCGCTGGCCGGCGCCATGCTTGGTCTTTCGGCATGGCTAAGGCCAAATACCCTGTTGCTCGGTCCTTTCTTGATAGTGATGCTTGTGGTGATTGCCGCGCGACGCTGGCAAACCGCAAAGCAGGCGGCCCTGATGTGCCTGGTTTCTTTTCTCATGATATCCCCGATCACCATCAGGAACTACTTGAGGCACGGTGAATTTGTGCCGATAAACATTCAACTGGGTTTGGTGATGTGGGAAGGCATCGCAGTCGCGAGCGGCGATAGGTTCGGTGCTGTAGTAAACGACAACGAAGTGGCAATGCAAGAGGCTGTCATTTACAACAACCCGAGTTATGCAGCGGATTGGTCTACACCCGACGGAATCCAGCGCGACCGCGACCGGGTCAAAAAAAGTGTGGATATCATCGTGAAGCATCCAGTCTGGTATTCAGGCGTAATGCTGGATCGCATGGCAGAAATGCTCAAGTATTCCGCGCACGCACCTTTAGTCAGCAGGTTTGAAAACGCTCAGCCGTTTGAGGAGGTCTACACAATCAGGCCTCGATGGCAGTCGGATGCGCGCGACGAATCGAGCCTTAGAGTCGGGAAGACCTTATCCTGGCTGCGCCTTCCCATTCGAGCGCTCCAGCGAATAACAAAGGAGTCTATGCTCACCTTTATAGTGCTGGGCGCGGCAATCATAGGTGCGGCAAGCTGGCGTAGAGGTTTATTTCTCTTGATGGTTCCGCTTTACCATTTGCTATCCCAGTCTTTGATGAACACAGAGTTTCGATATGGATTGCCGATACATTATTTCTTGTTCGTGTTTGCCGGAACGATATGGGTTCTGGTATTGACCTTGTTGTGGAAAGGGTTGGCAAGGATCACTACGATGAATGTGTCTTGTTAAACAGGCGACTGGCGCCTAACCGCCAGTTACAGGGTCTCCGTTCTTATAAAGGTTTCGACAATGAATAAGCAGGAGCTTCACAACAGGCTCGAGCAATTGCACGGCGAGCTTCAACAGATCGAGTCCGTCGATGAGGGCGAGCGGCAACTCCTTCAGTCGTTGATGAGTGATATCAAGAAGCTGCTCGATGCTGGCGAGAGCGAGCATCAACCAGTATCTGATCGGCTTGGTGAAGGGCTGAAGCAAGGGATAGAGCTATTTGAAGCTTTGCATCCTCAGGCAACAATGCTGATAGGCAATCGACGCGTTGGCAAAGTGGGTATTTAGCCATCTCGAAATGAGCCAGAATGCAAAACAACAAGCTTGTCCTCTTGATCCTCTACGGTATGTGCGCGATCCCCATCGCCGTAGCGATAGTGATGGGGTATATGTCATGGAAAGCAATCTCGGGCTCTCTTAGAACTCAAGGAACAGTAGTCGCCTTTGTGGGTTCTAGTTCTGCGGACAGTAACACAGAGGCCCCGCTTGTTGACTATCAAGTCGAGGGTGAAGCGCATAGGATCAGAGGAGACGTCTTCATATCATTCTCCGCTTACTCCGTTGGCGAGACAGTCACTGTGCTTTACAAGCAGGAACACCCGGAAGATGGAACGATCAACTCGTTTACAGAATTGTGGTTTGGGCCGGTTGCCTTTGGAGGGGCTGGCTTGATAGCCGTTGCTTTTGTCAATCTCGCTTTATCACGACAGAAAAAGTTCAGACTCCGTAGCGCAGAAATCAAGCAGAATCCCGAATTGATGCGCCTGATCAAAGAGATAAACGAGAAATCGGAGAGCGAATAAGCTGGCCCTAAACAGAAATTGTTTGCACGCTTGAACTGTCCCTCTCGACAACAAGAATGACTGCGCTTAGGGAAAATGGGAGTGCACCACCAAGTCACAAAGACACGAAGCTTCACCAAGTCAGAGAAATGACAGGTTGTGCGCTTTGTGCTCCCTAGTGTCTTCGTGTCTTAGTGGCGATGAATTGGTTTTCCAGCAGCCTGCTAGAAGTATCGCTTTGACTCATTAGCACATCAGAAGTATGGTTCTTTCGCAGGCTAGACAAGGCTGGCGGCGCTTCCGCTTTCATAGAGGTTTCCACAATGGATAAGCAGCAGCTTCACAACAGGCTTGAGCAATTGCACGGTGAGCTTCAACAAATCGAGTCCGTCGATGAGGGCGAGCAGCACCTTCTTCAGGCGTTGATGAACGATATCAAGAAGCTAGTCGAAGCAGGCGACAGCGATCATCATCATGTATCTGATCGGCTTGGTGAAGGGTTGAAGGAGGGGATCGAGCTGTTTGAAGCTTCACATCCTCGGGCAACAATGCTGATGGGCCAGGCAATAGACGCATTGGCAAAGATGGGTATCTAGCAACAAGGGTTGACTCTGAACCGGAATTGTTCGCAATGCGCCAAATCGGTCCATATCAACTCCTTGAACTTCTTGCCAAAGGGGGAATGGGAGAGGTCTACCTCGCCGAAGATATCCGCCTGGGCCGGAAGGTTGCCCTCAAGCTGCTTCCACCTGAGCTAACTAGTGATCAGCCGAGAGTGCTCCGATTCCAACAGGAAGCCCGCACGGCTTCGGCTCTCAATCATCCAAACATTCTCACTATATTTGATATAGGAGAAGTGGAGTCAACACACTTCATTGCAACCGAGTTCGTAAAGGGAGAGACGCTACGCGCCTGCATGTCCGCGACGAGAATGAGCGTTCAAAAGGCGCTAAACATTATTGTTCAAGTCGCAAGCGCTTTGGGCGCGGCACACGAAGTCGGAGTAGTGCATCGTGACATAAAGCCGGAGAACATAATGGTGCGTCCCGATGGGATTGTGAAGGTGCTCGATTTCGGGATAGCGAAGCTCACTCAAAGAATGCCGGCGGGCGGTAGCTCCGAGATGGGGCTGCTACCATTGGTCAATACCGAGCCCGGTATGCTGATGGGCACTCCCAAATACATGTCTCCGGAGCAAATGCGGGGACTGGAAGTGGATGAGAGGACTGACATATTCAGTTTGGGTGTCGTGCTTTATGAGATGCTCGCGGGCACTCCGCCGTTCGAAGCTGCAACCATCGGCGATATCATCGTGGCAATACTGCAAAACGAACCTCCACCCATGTCGCAGCACGCGGGTGCGGTACCGGCCGGGCTTCAGCAGATCGTTGACAAAGCACTCTGCAAAGACAGAGATGAACGCTATCAAACGATGGGAGACTTAATCAGCGATTTGAGGGGTCAGGGAACGAACGCCGAAATCGACCAACAAACTGTTCTGCCGCTTTGGAGTGGCGCTGCGACGATTGTTGGGACAGCGACGGAACTGGCGGTGGCTGCAACCCAGGAAGATATCGTAGAGAGAAGCGGAGCGAAACGAGCGGCGCCCACTATCTCGATCACTGGACATATTGTCAGCGAGATCAAACAGCGCAAGGGGGCGTTGGCGCTCATTGTGGCCGCGCTTGTGGTGGCAGTCGCAGCGGTACTCTACTTTGCTTCCGGGAGCGGGGCGATTAATTCGGTGGCGGTCTTGCCGTTCGACAACGCAAGCAACGACCCGAATACGGAATACCTGTCAGACGGCATCAGCGATAGCTTGATTAACAGCCTCTCCAAGCTGCCGCAGCTAAAGGTTATCTCGCGCAATTCCAGTTTCAAGTACAGGGGTAAAGAAGTTGACTTGCAAGAAGTGGCGAAAGCGCTCGGTGTACAGGCAATTGTGACCGGCAGGGTGATGCAGGTTGGAGATCGGTTACAAGTCAGCGCGGAGTTGGCTGATACGAGAGATAAAACGCAGATGTGGGGCGAGCAGTATAACCGCCAGGCGACGGATCTGCAGGCGGTGCAGGAAGAGATAGCACGCACCATCTCGGAGAAGCTGCGTTTGCGGTTGACTGGAGCACAGGAGCAGCAACTGAGGAAACGTGCGACGGGCGACTCGGCGGCTTACCAACTCTATTTGAATGGATTGTTCTATTGGAGGAAGGGAGGGACAGAGAATTACAGAAAGGCGCTTGACTACTACAACAAGGCAGCCGCGCTCGACCCGAACTTTGCGCTGGCTTATACAGGCGTGGCTTCGGTCTATAACCAACTGGGAGGAACTGATGATCCCAAAGAGACTGTTGCAAACGCGAAGGCTGCAATACAGAGGTCGCTGGGGTTGGACGAGACGCTTGCGGAGGCGCATGGCGTACTGGCGAACATCAAACTTAGCGAGTGGGACTGGCCTGGCGCTGAGATCGAATACAAGCGAGCCATAGAGTTGAACCCGAACCTTGCAGCGGCTCACGGTGACTATGCGGTTTGCCTATCCACGATGGGGCGGCAACCTGAAGCACTGACCGAGAACAAACGAGCACAGGAGCTTGATCCGCTGAGGGTTTCCATTAGGAATGGAGAGGGAATAATTCTGCTGAATGCGCGCCGCCACGATGAGGCTATCAGTCAATTTCAGAAGGTCATTAATATGCAGCCGGACTATTCTCAGGCGCACGAATACTTGGGCTACACTTATGCGGCGAAGGGGATGTACGCGGAAGCCATCGCCGAGTATCAGAAGGCAATCAGCATTGAAGAAGATCCGACGCTCATACAGGCGTATCTAGGCTACAGTTACGCGATGTCCGGCAAGCGCGATGAAGCGCTCAACTTCCTCGACAAGATGAAGACGACGAAGGAATACGTCTCGCCAGCCGAGTTAGCCATTCTCTACGCCGGGCTCGGAGACAAAGAAGAAGCCTTCGCCGCGCTCGAACGGGCCTATGCCGAGCACGACCCACAAATGCAATACCTCAAAGTTGAGGCGCACTATGATTCGTTGCGCGCGGACCCTCGCTTTACAGACATCTTGCGGAAGGTGGGCCTCACTCCATAGAGGCCGGGCGGTTGATTCCGTCCCCTCGACGTGTGGGGTCGTGGAGAGTCTCCGCTCCTGATGTGGTAAGGTTGCGCGGTGGCCAAGCACGAGAGGACACTGCTTCAGATTCTGCGAGGCGCATCGGATGCAAACATTTCATTCGAAGATTTGTGTGGGTTGCTCCGGCACTTGGGTTTTGATGAACGCATTCGAGGCAGCCATCACATCTTTACGAAAGAGGATGTCGCAGATATTCTCAATCTTCAGCCTAAAGCATCGAAGGCCAAACCGTATCAGGTAAAGCAAGTCCGACGAGTGATTGCTCGCTACAAAATGGCAGGTGAGAGAGATGAACAATAACTACAAGTACGAAATAATCATTTACTGGAGCAACGAGGACGAGGCGTTCATCGCAGAAGTACCTGAGTTGCCAGGCTGCGCGGCAGATGGACCGACTCACGCTGCGGCTTTGGCCAACGTGGATATGATCATTCAAGAGTGGATTGAAACGGCGAGAGAATTGGGTCGTGCGATACCCGAGCCGAAAGGTCGCTTGATGTACGCGTGACCTCCGCACAGACGTTCTCCGTCGGCGACCGTCGATCGTTATCAAGCGACACAACTTACTTGGCGCTGGATTGTAGAGTATTGCAGCGCCCCGCTCTTCCCAACCAATAGCCCGCAAGAGAGACGACCAAAACGAAGATAGCCGCTCAGAGGATAGTCTCCCGTGTTTGAACAAGCCTTCAAAAACATCGACGATGTGCTTTGGAAAGAAGCCGGATGCACGACCGAGCTCGATTACACCGAGCAGACGTCCTGGCTGCTGTTCCTGAAGTATCTCGACGGTCTTGAGCAGGACCTCGCCGATGAAGCCGCACTAGACAGGAAAAAGTACAGCTACATCCTCGACGCCACTTACCGATGGGAAAGCTGGGCAGCGCCCAAGAGTAAGGACGGCAAGCTCGACCATAACAAGGCGCTCACCGGCGACGACCTTCGCGACTTCGTCAACAACAAGCTCTTTTCGTATCTGCACGCCTTCAAGCAAAAGGCCAGCGGGCCGAACACCATCGAGTACAAGATCGGCGAGATCTTTGGCGAGATCAAAAACAAGATCCAAAGCGGCTACAACATGCGCGAGATCATCGACCACATCGATGTGCTCCGCTTTCGCTCGCAAGCCGAGAAGCACGAGCTCTCGCACCTCTACGAAGCCAAGATCAAGAACATGGGCAACGCGGGGCGTAACGGCGGCGAATACTACACCCCGCGCCCGCTCATTCGGGCCATCGTGAAGGTCGTGAAACCCAGGCTGGGCGAGCGTATCTACGACGGAGCGTGCGGCTCGGCGGGCTTCTTGTGCGAATCGTACGAGTACCTCAAGGCGACCCATCCCAAGCGCACCACCGCCGAGGACCTCAAGCTTCAAAAGGGAACCTTCTACGGCAAGGAAAAGAAGTCGCTCGCCTATGTCATCGCGATCATGAACATGATCCTGCACGGCATCGAAGCGCCAAACATCCTGCACAACAATACTCTCACCGAGAACCTTGCCGACATTCAGGAGAAGCACCGCTACGACGTGGTGCTCGCGAATCCGCCCTTCGGCGGCAAGGAGCGCAAGGAGGTCCAGCAGAACTTCCCCATCCGAACCGGCGAGACCGCCTTCTTGTTCCTCCAGCACTTCATCAAGATGCTCAAGGCTGGCGGGCGCGGCGGCGTGGTCATCAAGAACACCTTTCTCTCCAACACCGACAACGCCTCGGTAAGCCTGCGCAAGCTGCTGCTTGAAAGCTGCAGCCTTCACACGGTGCTCGACTGCCCTGGCGGGACGTTCCAGGGAGCGGGCGTAAAGACCGTGGTGTTGTTCTTCGAGAAAGGCGCTCCGACGCGCAAGGTTTGGTACTACCAGCTCGAACCCGGTCGCAACCTCGGCAAGACCAACCCGCTCAACGACGCCGACCTCGCCGAGTTCGTTGCGCTGCAAAAGACCTTCGCCGACTCGCCCAAGAGCTGGAGCGTGGACGCCAAGAGCATCGACCAGACAACCTTCGACCTTTCAGTGAAGAACCCGAACGCCGGCGAGGAAATCTCGCACCGCAGTCCGCAGGCGATCATGGACGAGATTGCCGCGTTGGACGCCGAGAGCGCGGCGGCGCTAGTCAGGATCAAGGAGCTTCTATGAAATTGTTGCCCGTCGTGTTTGAGGAACGCGAAATCCGGCGTGTCTTCGACGAGAAGACCGAAACCTGGTTTTTCTCGGTTGTGGATATCATTCAAGTTCTGACTCAGCAACCGGACTATCAGGCGTCCAGAAAGTATTGGAAGGTTCTCAAAGGCCGCTTAGCTAAGGAGGGGAGTGAACTGGTAACAAACTGTTACCAGTTGAAAATGGCGGCTGATGACGGCAAGATGCGCCTCACTGACGTCGCCAGTGCTGAAACCTGGTTTTTCTCGGTCGCGGATATCATTCAAGTGCTGACTCAGTCGCCCGGCTATCAGACGGCCCGAAAATACTGGAATAAGCTCCGAGAGCGATTGAACAAAGGGGGAAGTCAAGCGGTGACAGATTGTCACCAGTTCAAGTTTGGACAGTTGCCCTCCGCTCAGGAGGGCCATGTTTATAGAACCCAAGACCAGTGGCGCCCGCCCTCCGTCAGGAGGGCCATGTTCTTTGGAGGCATCTATTCTTCACTGATCGACATGGCCCTCCTGACGGAGGGCGGAATTGGTTCCGCGTGCGTCTATAAACATGACCCTCCTGGCGGAGGGCGAGCTCCACTCAAGTCGGTTACAAGTTGTAACCGACTGAAATTGCCCGAGGCTGACGTTCGGGGGTTGATGTGAAACTTACGAGAGCTTTCTTCGACGACATTCGCGAGCTGATAGTTTCGGCCCGCACCAGCGTGGCGCGGGGTGTGGACCTGGTACAGGTCCATACCAATTTCGAAATCGGCCGGCGCATCGTTGAGCAGGAGCAGAAGGGCAAAGGCCGGCCCGCGTATGGGCAAGAGGTCCTCAAGGCTTTGGCCGAAAGACTGACGAAAGAATTCGGCAAGGGTTTCTCGGCCAGCAATCTTGCCTATATTCGAAGCTTCTACTTGTTCTACCAAGATCGAACTTCAATTTTCCAATCAGCGACTCGAAAATTGGCCGGAACCAAGAAATTGCAGTCGCTGACTGCAAAATCTTCCTCGCATCAAAAAACCCAGACACTGTCTGGGCAATCCCAGATTTTCCAGACAGCGTCTGGAAAATTGAGACCCGACATCGAGAGCGCGGGGTTGCTGGGGAATATCCGGGGACTGCTGTGAAGAACGAGTGGCCAGTCAAAAGACTCGGTGATCTGTCTGACGTGATCACAAAAGGCACGACGCCTACATCGGTGGGCCATGCTTTTGTTCCGGAAGGGATCAATTTCGTAAAAGTTGAATCGATCTCCGAGAACGGACAGTTCATTGAGAACAAGTTGGCGCGGATTACACAGGAGTGTCATAACGCATTGCGGAGATCTCAACTTAAGTCTGGTGATATTCTTTTCTCAATCGCAGGCGCTCTTGGCCGAACCGCATTTGTGACCGAAGACATCGTCCCTGCCAATACGAATCAGGCTCTCGCGATTATCAGTTTAAGGAAATCCGATGACGTCTCGCCCGAGTTTGTTTTGAAAGCCCTTTCAACGGGAATCGTGCTTGAGCAAATCGAGAAGTTCAAAGGCGGCGTTGCTCAGCAGAACCTTTCTTTGGCTCAGGTGCGGGATTTCCAGATAACACTGCCCCCGCTCCCCGAACAGTTGCGGATCGTCGGCATCCTCGACGAAGCGTTTGAGAGCATCGCCACCGCCAAAGCCAACGCCGAAAAGAACCTTCAAAACGCCCGCGCCATCTTCGACAGCCACCTCCAATCCGTCTTCACGCAGCGCGGCCCGGGGTGGGTGGAAAAACCGTTGGGCAGCCTTGCGAGCTTCCGAAACGGAATCAACTATACGAAGGACAGCAAAGGCGAGTGCATCAAGATCCTGGGCGTTAGGAATTTTCAGAAGAATTTCTCTGCGCCTCTCGATGACCTCGACACGGTCACGATTGATGGCGAACTGAGCGCTTTGGATTCGCTGAGGCAAGACGACATTCTCGCGGTCCGGTCGAACGGTAACATCGAACTGATCGGCCGGTGCATTCTGGTAGGCGAAGTGACGGAGAAGATTTCACACTCTGGTTTCACGATTCGCATCAGACTCTCTAACGGTGAAGTGCTGCCAATATACCTCTGTCATTTTATGAAGTCTGCGAGTTCCAGAAAGCGACTTACGGACGGAGGCACGGGCACGAACATCAAGAGTTTGAACCAAGGTATGCTTTCGGCGTTCGCAATTCCGTTCCCGCCGCTTTCCGTGCAGAATGTTCTCGTGGAGAAACTCGAAAGCTTTTCCGATGAAACACGGCGCCTCGAATCCATTTACCAGCGCAAGCTCGCAGCGCTGGAGGCTTTGAAAAAGTCGCTGCTGCACCAAGCCTTCACCGGCCAGCTCTAGGAAATACGCATGCCCGACAACGCGCCATATCAGGCTCAATCAACTATTGAGTATCACTTAATAGTTCGACTCGTGAGCCGAACTTGTAAGTATCACTTACAGGTTCACCCGCCGCACTCATTCGGGAGTCTCCATCATGGGTAGAAAATCTAAGACACCACCGCCGCCGGGCGGCCAGTTTCTTGTGTACCAGACGCAGGATGGGAAACTAAAAATCGATGTGCGCTTCGAGGGCGAAACTGTCTGGCTTACGCAGCAGCAAATGGCGGAGCTGTTCCAGACCACCAAGCAGAACGTCAGCCTGCACATTCACAACATCTATGAGGAGCGGGAGTTGGAGCGGATGGCAACCGTCAAGGAATCCTTGACAGTTCAACTGGAAGGCACCCGATCGGTGCAGCGGCGCGTCGAATTCTACAACCTCGATGTCATCATCTCGGTTGGCTACCGGGTGAAGTCGCTTCGGGGCACGCAGTTCCGCATCTGGGCCACCCAGCGCCTCCGGGAATACATCGTCAAGGGCTTCGTCCTCGATGACGAGCGTCTGAAAAATCCCGACCAACCCTTCGACTACTTCGAGGAACTGACGCGCCGGATTCAGGACATCCGGACCTCCGAGCGGCGCTTCTACCAGAAGATCACCGACATCTACGCGACCAGTATCGACTACGACGCTACGCAGGAGATCAGCATCCGTTTCTTCAAAACGGTCCAGAACAAAGTGCACTGGGCGATCACCGGCCAGACCGCTGCTGAGATCGTTCACGACAGGGTGGACGCGGCCAAGCCAAACCTCGGGCTGACGAGCTGGCGCGGCGTGACGATTCGCAAGCAGGATGTCGCCATAGCCAAGAACTACCTCACCGCGCCGGAGCTGGCCGGACTGAATAATCTCGTCGAGCAATACCTCATCTTCGCCGAAGGCCAAGCCATGCGGCGCGTTTCTATGCACATGGCAGATTGGATCAAGAAGCTGGATGCGTTCCTGACGCTCAATGAGCGCGACATCCTCAGCCACGCTGGGCGCATCTCCCACGAGATGGCTCAGGCAAAAGCGGAACAGGAATACGACCGCTACCGAGCCGTCGCCGATTTGCAGCCGCGTCAAGTTGATGTAGATTTCGAGGAGGCCGCGAAGCGGGTGAAGAAGTTACCGCGACCGAAGAAACCCAAACCGGCCAAGTCATGAACGAAGCTGAAACCATATGGAGGTGAGCGTATGACTAGACGAGTTCTGCTGTATCCAGGTGAAGATGGCTATGTGGTCGCCGAGGTTCCCAGCCTGCCCGGTTGCGTCAGCCAGGGTAAGACGCGCGACGAAGCGCTGGTCAACGTTCGCGAAGCGATCTCCTTGCACGAAGAAGTCTTGCGCGAGCGCGGCGAGCCGATACCCGAAGATAACGTGGAACTGGTGGAGGTGGCTGCGTGAGTAAGCTGCCGGTCGTTTCCGGCGTCGAGTGTGTCAAAGCGCTAAGCAAGGTTGGATTCGTTGTTTATCGCCAGCGCGGCAGCCACATCACAATGGTCAGGACCACACCGTCCGCGCAAACAACCATTCCCAATCACAAGGAACTCGACCGCAGTACGTTGCGAGCTATCATCCGGCAGGCAGGCTTGACCGTCGACGAGTTCATCGCGCTCCTCTAGGAAAACGTGGCAAGTTCATGAACGAAGCCGAGACCAGAGCCGAACACATCGATCCCGCGCTGAAAGAAGCTGGCTGGGGTGTCGTCGAGGGCAGCAAGGTCCTTCGCGAATTCCCCATCACGCCGGGCCGCATCGAAGGCCACGGCCGGCCGCGACGGTCGCACCAAGCCGACTACGTGCTGGTTTATCGCAATCACAAGCTTGCCGTGAACGAGGCCAAGGCGTGGGACAAGCCGCTGACCGAAGGCGTGGCTCAGGCCAAGGATTACGCGACGAAGATGGCCGTGCGCTTTGCCTATGCCACCAACGGTCAAGCGATCTACGGCATCGACATGCAGACCGGCAAGGAAGGCGAGCTGCCAGGCTACCCAACGCCGGATGAACTCTGGGCGCTGACGTTTGCAGAAGCGAACGCTTGGCGCGACCGCTTTGCCGCGGTGCCCTTTCCCGATAAGAGCGGAAGTTGGACCATCCGCTTTTATCAAGAGATCGCGGTGAACCGCGTGCTGGAAGCTATTGGCGATGGGAGAGATCGTATCCTGCTTACGATGGCCACGGGGACGGGCAAGACTTCGATTGCCTTTCAAATTGCCTGGAAACTCTTTCAGGCACGCTGGAACCTGATTGATAAGAATCGCGGCGGTGAACCGTCGCGCCGTCCACGTGTTCTGTTTCTGGCCGATCGAAACACGCTCGCCACTCAGGCATACAACGATTTCACTTCGTTTGCTGCGTTTGAAGACGACGCGCTGGTGCGCATCAAACCGGAGGACATCCGCAAGAAGGGGCGCGTGCCAACAAATGCCAGTCTCTTCTTCACGATTTTCCAGACCTTCATGAGCGGACCGCCGAAAGACGGCCAGCCGTCGCCCTACTTCGGCGAGTATCCGCCGGACTTCTTCGACTTTATCGTCATCGACGAGTGCCATCGCGGCGGCGCGAACGACGAGAGCAACTGGCGCGGCATCCTCGACTACTTCGCGCCGGCGGTGCAGCTCGGCCTCACCGCTACGCCCAAGCGCAATGAAAACGTGGATACCTATGCTTACTTCGGCGATCCGGTCTATATCTATTCGCTGAAGGAAGGCATCAACGACGGGTTCCTCACGCCGTTCAAGGTAAAGCAGATTTCCACGACGCTGGACGAGTATGTCTACACGCCCGATGACAAGTTGATCGAAGGAGAAATCGAAACAGGGAAGCGATACACGGAAACCGACTTCAACAAGATCATCGAGATCAAGGAGCGTGAAGCGCACCGCGTAAAGATCTTTATGGAGCAGATCAACCAGAACGACAAGACGCTCGTGTTCTGCGCGACGCAGCTTCACGCGCTGGCGGTGCGCGACCTCATCAACCAGATGAAGACGAGCACACACCCGAACTACTGCCAGCGGGTGACCTCCGATGATGGAGTGCTAGGCGAGCAGCATCTGCGCGATTTTCAGGACAACGAGAAGACGATCCCGACGATCCTGACCACCTCGCAAAAGCTCTCAACAGGCGTGGACGCCCGCAACATCCGCAACATCGTCTTGATGCGGCCGATCAATTCGATGATCGAGTTCAAGCAGATCATTGGACGCGGCACGCGGCTCTTCGATGGGAAGGATTACTTCACGATCTACGACTTCGTTAAAGCGCATCACCACTTCAGCGATCCGGAGTGGGATGGCGAACCGATTGAGCCGGAACCGAAGCAGCCTGGGTACGATCCGCCGCCCGCACCGAGTCCGCCAGAACAGATAGTTGAGCCACCGGATGAGTACCGCAAACGGCAAACAATCAGGGTGAAGCTCGCCGACGGCAAGGCGCGCACGATCCAGCACATGATGTGCACGACCTTTTGGCATCCCGACGGCACGCCGATGTCCGCGCAGCAGTTCATGGAAATCCTGTTCGGGAAGCTGCCTGAGTTCTTCAAGGACGAGGCTGAGCTTCGTTTGCTCTGGAGCGCACCGGACACGCGCAGGAAGCTGTTGCAGGGTCTCGCCGAGAAGGGGTTCGGCGGAGATCAACTGGCCGAGATGCAGAAGATCATCGACGCGGAAAAGAGCGACTTGTTCGACGTTCTAGCCCACGTGGCATACGCGTTGGCGCCAGTCACTCGCGAAGATCGCGCCGAAAGAGCCAAACTCCTCATCAGCACCCAGTTCAACACTGAGCAACAGGTCTTTCTCGCCTTCGTGTTGTCGCATTACGTCAGCGTCGGTGTGGAAGAACTCGACCAGGAAAAGCTCACGCCTTTGCTGCGGCTGAAGTATCACAACTCGATCGCCGACGCGGTGGCGGATCTCGGAAGGCCGGAGGAGATTGGGCGGGTTTTCGCAGGTTTCCAGAAGTACCTGTATCAGCAACAGGTCGCAGCATGAAAAATTGCAAACACCTAATCCTGATTCGTCAGTTTGAGAGGACAAGATGAGAAAAATATCCGACCCAATCAACAGACCGCTGAAGTGGGTTCAGCCTGGCGCGCTTAAGATGCACTATGAGTTGCGCTCGGCTGATGAATTGGTGGCCTCCTTGCACTTCAGAAGTTCCTTCGGTTCATTCGCAACTGCTGAAAGCGCAGATGGCTGTTGGACGTTTAAGCGAGTCGGCTTCTGGCAAACCAGCGTTACGGTTCGGACTTGTGGAGCAAGCGATGAGATAGCAGTCTTCAGAAACAACACCTGGAGCGGAGGCGGTACATTGGAATTCCCGGACGGCAGAAAAATCCTGGCCAATACAAACTTCTGGCAAACCAGGTTGGAGTTCAAGACGGAGTCCGGAGAGACGTTGGTCGAGTTCGAGACTGCTGGATTGATACACATTTCTGCCACCGTTGAGATCAAGCCGAGCGCCGCGGCAATTTCGGAGTTGCCCCTAATTGTAATGCTGGGATGGTATCTGGTTGTCATGATGTACAACGATTCAGCGGCCGCTACAGTTGCTGTTGGATGAGTTCATTAACGCACGCGGAAAAGGTTGTTGCCATGCGTTCAACGACAGTTCTTCGGATTTGCGTTGTCCTTGAGTGGACATTTGTGGCATTGGGGATAGCTTTGTCGTTCTTGCTTGAGAGCAGTTTGCCTGCTCCTCTACGGGACTGGCGGACCGCAGATGCGGCAGGAGACCTCGCACTTCGCGAGGTTGCTCTCCTGATCATAACGATTCCCTTCTTGCTTTGTGCGTTCGTTGGTTCAATAGGTCTGCTATTCCTCAAACGCTGGGCGGCTTGGCTCTACCTTACTTCACTGATCGTCGGTTTCATCATTTTTCCCTTCACTGGGCCCACCGTCGAACACGCTTTGGCAGATGCGGTCAACGAGATCGCCGCTTTGATAAATGGCCTGATCGTTGGTCTGGCATTTTTCAGCGATGCAGTTGCGCTCCGAGGCAAAACCCTGCGTCTGAATGGGTGCGTCAGCGCATAACCCCGTGCTGCAAGTCGACTCCACGCTGACGTCGCGGACAGTCGTCAAACAACGAATACGCCACAGGAGTCACGATCAATGTCAACAGCGAGTCGCAAGAACCTTCAGACTTGCTCAAGCGCTCTCGTTCCTTATACTGTTCTGACGAACATACAGGACAAGATGAGCGCGAATTGAGGACGACGCAATATGCAGCAACAAACCCTTATTAAGAAGATCCGCCAGCTACCGCCTGACCGGCAAGCAGAGGTAGAGGACTTCGTTGACTTCCTGAGTCGTCGGGATGAGGATCGCCGCTTGACTCACGCAGCAGCCAGTCTTTCAGAAGACGCATTCCGGCGAGTATGGGACAACGATGCGGACTCGGCGTATGACGAACTATAAGTTCGGCGATGTCGTGCTGAGTGTAAGCGTGGTGCGCTTTCGGACGCGGACCGCAAAGCAGTTGAAAAAGCGCTTCGCGTAATCCTCGGTTAATGGAATGCGGGTACCTAATCTCCGGTGCCGGCGCCGACCTTTACCTCTTCATCAGCCTTCGCATCCATCTCTCGCGAAGCCGAGCGGCGAGTGGCGACCCCGGGCAAAACACGTCGCCTGAATGGGTGCGTCATCGCGTAAGCCCGTGCTGCAAGCCACCTCCACGCCGAGGTCGCGCTCATATCGTCGAACAGAGAATAGGCGACAGGCGTGACGATCAGCGTCAACAGCAGCGACAACGTCTGGCCGCCGATCACGACTACCGCGATGGCGCGGCGCTCGTCGGCACCCGGGCCGGTCCCCAGCGCAAGCGGCATCATCCCTGCGACCAGCGCGAGCGTCGTCATCAAAATCGGACGCAGTCGATCGCGGTTGGCTTGCATGATAGCCGGCATCCGCTCCATCCCCTCCCGCCGCAGGTTGTTCATGTGATCGATCTGCAGGATTGCGTTCTTTTTGACTACGCCGAACAGCACCAGTATCCCAAGCGCCGAATACAGGTTCAGCGTGTTCGAAGTCGCCCATAACGAGAACAGCGCAAACGGAATCGAGATCGGCAGCGAAAGCAAGATCGTCAACGGGTGAACTACGCTCTCGAACTGAGACGCGAGGATCATGTACATGAAGATGACCGACAGCAGGAACGCCCAGATGAATTCGGTGAAGGTCCGCTCGAGCTCTCGGGCACGGCCCGACACGCTGGTCGTGTAGGCCGCCGGCAAGTTCATCGCTTTAACTTCGTTTCGAAGCGCTTCCAACCGGTCAGCTAATCCATAGCCCGGAGCTACCGACGCGCGCAAGCTCACCTGCCGCTGGCGATCCAAACGATCGATTCGCGAAGCCGTCAGCGAAGCCACGATCTTGACAAGATTATCCAATCGCGCGAGTTCGCCGTTCTGCCGGGGCACGTACAGCCGCGAGATCGAAGCCGCATCGTTTCGCGCGCCGTTGATCAACCGAAGCTGCACGTCATAGTCTTCGTTTACCTTCTCATCCCGAAATCGCGAGACTCGTTGGTCTCCGCCGACCATCAACCGAAGCGCCGAAGCTATGTCGTCGGTCGAGACTCCAAGATCGGCCGCGCGCGTCCGGTCTATCTCAACCTTCAGCACTGGCTTGTCCAGCCTCAGAGTAGTATCGGCGTCCATGATGCCAAGTTGCGGAGCCTTCTGGCGAAGCTGCTCGGCGTAGGCCGCAAGCGCTTCCAGGTCGGGTCCGCGCAGGTTGAAGTCGATTTCCGAACCGCCGCCGCCGATGTTAAACGACCGGGCGTTTCGAACGCTTGTGCGAAGGTCCTTGTACTTGCGCAATCGGGAGCGTATCTCCTGCATCACCTCCCTCTGCGAGTAGTTGCCTCTGAATGCTTCCAGCGGACGCGCGTGAATGATCCCGCGCAGCAGCCGGCTGATTGAGAAACTCCGTTCCTCGATCGGAACGATCCGCACGTAGGCGCCACCTTGATTCACGTTACCGTTGAAGCCGCCGCCCGACGAAGCCAGCACGATCTGCACCCCCGGCGTAGACATCAGATCTTTCTCTACCGAGCGCATCACTTCTTCCATCGCCTGAAAGCTGGTGCCTTCATTCGCATTGACGCTCACGTCGAACTCGGATTCATCCACGTCACTCGGCAGGTAGTCTTGCTTCACAACTTTGTAGAGCGGAACCGATGAGAGGACTACCAGAATCGCGATCACGGCTACGCTGAGGCGGTGCTGCATCGCAAACCGCAGCATCGCGGTGTAGGTGCGATCGATCAAACGGTAGAATCCGGCTCGCGACTTTGCGACGTCGTGTGCGCTCGCGTCCGAGGCCTTCAACAAGCGCGCGCTCATCATAGGAGTAAGCGTGAAAGAGACAACCAGGCTCACCAGTATTGCGACCGCGGCGGTTATGCCGAACTGATAAAGGAAGCGGCCCGATACGCTCGACATGAAAGAGACGGGCACAAAGATGACCACAAGACTAAACGTTGTCGCCATGACCGCAAGCCCGATCTCGGCGGTTGCGGCTCGCGCCGCTTCGAAGGGCCTCATCTTCTTCTCTTCGACGAAGCGATAGATGTTTTCGAGCACCACGATCGCGTCGTCGATAACGATGCCGACCATCAGCACAAGCGCAAGCATCGTCACGCTGTTCAGCGTGAAGTCGAGTGCGCGCATCATCCCGAACGTCGAAATCACCGAAGCCGGGATCGCAACGCCCGCGATCACCGTCGAGCGCCAGCTTCTGACAAAGAGAAAGACCACCAGACAGGCGAGGATGCTTCCCAGGATCAGGTGAATGCTGATCTCGTTCAGCGCAGCGTAGATGTAGCGCGACTGATCCTGGATCACTTCCATCCTGACGTCGCTTGGAAGCTGTGGCGCCACGCGAGCAAGCCCGGCCTTTGTGGCTTCTATGACTTCTATTGTGTTAGCTCCCGACTGGCGGCGAATTTCAAGTGTGACGGTTGGCACGCCATTCAGCCGAGCCAGCCTGCGCTGCTCTTTGGTGCCGTCTTCGGCGTAGCCGATATCGCGAATTCGAACCGGCGCTCCGTTGATGGTACTCACGACCAGGTCGTTGAAGATGTTCGGGTCTGCAACGCGGCCCATCGTGCGAAGCATCTGCTCGCGCGACCCCGAAGTCACGTTACCACCAGGCGCGTCGGCGTTCTGGCGCACGATCGCGTTTCGAACCGCAGTGATCGGAATCTGATAAGCCGTAAGCCTGTCGGGGTCGATCCACACACTGATGGCGCGGCTGAGCCCGCCGTTTACGTCCACTTGGCCGACGCCCTCCGCGCGTTCGACCTGGACCTTCACAAGCTTTTCGGCAAGCTCGGTCAGCTCGCGGATCGGGCGATCGGCGGAAAGCGCGACGGTCATTACCGGAGATGAGTCGTTGTTGAACTTGGCGACGATCGGCGGATCCACGTCTCGCGGAAGATCGCGAACAACGGTCGCGACGCGATCGCGCACATCCTGAGCGGCTACGTCGATGTCGCGATCAAGGCCGAAGGTCGCCATGACAAACGAGCTTCCCTGATTCGAGACCGAGCGCAGTTCCTGAATGCCTTCGACGGTGTTGACCACCTCTTCGATCTTTTGCGAAACCTCGCTCTCGACCTCTTCGGGCGAGCCACCGGGCAGCGACGTGCGCACGCTGACGGTGGGGAGGTCTACGGAAGGGAAGCGATCAACGCCCAACCGGAAGTAGCTGGCCGCGCCGACGACGACCAGCGCGAGGATGATCATCGCCGCAAACACCGGCCGCTTGATACAAATTTCTGCAAGCTTTTGCATAAGACTTCTGATGCGTGATTCGTGATGCGTGATGCGTGATCCGTGAACTCGCAGGAGTTCTGTCACGGATTACGGTCACGCATCACGATTCACGAATCACGAATCACGAATCACTCTGTCACTACCACCGGCTGACCCGATTGCAGGTTGCCCGGGCTGACGACAACCATTTCGCCGGCGTTTATGCCCGACAGAATCTCAGTCCACTCGCCGGACACGCGCCCGGTGGTGATTGGTTTCTCCAGCGCTTTGCCGTCCTGAATGGTAATGACTTTGTCGATTCCGGCAAAGCTGACGATCGCGTTTGTCGGCACAGCCGCGGCGACGGTCTTATCGTCGGCCACTATGTCCGCGCGCGCAAACGAACCCGGCCGCAAGCTGCCGTTGTTGCGGACCTCGGCTTCGACGATCAGTATCCGGTTTTGTGCGGTGATAGTTGGGCTCAACCGCACGATTCGTCCGGTGTAGACGTTTGGATCCCCTTCGACGGTCAAACGAACCGGTTGGCCGGAGATCACGTTGCGAGCCTCGCGCTCGGGGACTTCCGCGCGCAATCGCAGCGGATCCATTCGAACGACATTGACCACCGGAGTTCCGGGTGCAAGGTACTCGCCGACGCTCGCTCGCTTCTCTTGCACGACTCCGGCGAACGGCGCGTAGATCGCGCAGTCGGCCAGTTGCTGGCGCGCTATTTCAAGCTCCGAGCGGCGCTGCCCGACAAGCGCCTGGCGATTGCGGATCTCCTCGATCGCATCCTGATAGCGGCTCATCGCGACTTTCAAGTCGGAGTCGGCGGTGTCTAGTTGTGCTTGCGCGATTACCCCTTGAGCGAGCAGGGAAGCGGCGCGCTCGCGTTTGAGCTTCGCGTCATCCCACACCGCGCGAGCCTGGCGGACTGTGCCGGTTTGTTCGGCGTCGATGCGGTCGTCTTTCCCGTCGGGCGACAAACCGACGCGAGCGCGAGCCTGGGCAAGCGCGGCTTCGGCCTGCTGCAACCGAAGCTTGTAGTCTTGAGGATCGAGCTGTGCAATCATTTGACCCTGCTTCACCACCGATCCAAGGTCGACCGCAATCGTCTGAATCCGGCCCGGCACTTTCGCGCTGACCGTAGCCTGATCGTAAGCAGCCAGCGTCCCAGTGACAGTCACCACGCGCTCCATCGGCACTTCCGTTACTCGAGCGATTTTCACCAGCCGCGCTTCCCTGGCGTCGCCGGCCGCGTTCTTGGCGGCAACCGGATAGCCGCTCTTACAGGCAGAAACCAAAGCCACAGCTCCCATCAAGCAGATCAAGAAACCGCTCGCGGCAAACTTGCGGCGAAAGTTGATTGTGAGGTTGTGCTGTCTATTAAGGCCCATCGTTAGTTTGTTGTCTGCCCGCTGCTCGATTCGCAGATACCGATCTTGGTGAGTGTAGGGACTAGCGGTGCAATCATGTCTCCATATTCGAGTCTCACGGCTTCGTGCGGGCAAACTGTCCAACCACATAAAGAATACACCAGCCGGCTTCGCCAGATGAAATCAGGTTCAAACTTCAGATACGAGAGGCGAAGGGTGTGAGTTACGCGGAACTTGCCGCGCCGCCTGCCGGCTCTTGAGTTTGCGCGCCGCGCTCGGGTCTTGTGAACCAGTAGGCGCACCCGAGCAACACGAGCTGAAGCGGCAGTCTGATCAACAGAAAGGTCGGCGAGGTCCAGGGGAACAGCGCGGGGTGTTGCGCCATATAGATGTTGGCCGGGAAGATCGCGATCAGCAGAAGGATCAGCCCCCATGCGGCTAGCCGAGTAAGCTTCGGGATCATCAGCATCAACCCAAACAGCATCTCAAAGACTCCACTGACATAGACAAGCGGCAGATGCCAGGGCAAATAAGGCGGCATCATCCCAAGATAAAAGCTGGGGTTGCGAAAATGATTGACTCCGCCGAACACAAAGAAAACTGCGAGCAAGAACTTGAGGATGGCTTTGAGGATGCGCATTGTTATTCCTTTGTAGTCCGTGGTCAGTGGTCAGTGGTCAGTGGCTTACCGCAACCACGAACTACGAACTACGAACTACTGACTACGGACTACCTGACTGACCCTACTTATCCTCTCCCGTCGCTGCTTGTTGCGGACGGGCAGGCGGCTCAGGCCTTCCCGCTCCCAGGTTGTTGTAGTTCAGCGCCGCGTTGAACAACAAGAAGAAACTTCCCTGCGTCTGATGCCGCCACATTGGATTGTTGGCAAACATCACGACGTGGCCCTTTCCAACCGGCACATCAACTACGGCGGGCTTGCCTGCAAGCTCACTCCCACCTGCTAGCATTCCGCTGATCAGCAGATCTTTCTCGCTCGAATTGAATCGCAACACGACTCGAGGCCGCATGTTTGGCGGAACGATCAACCCCGGAGCAAACTGGCGAATCTCTTCGGGAATGCCTTCTTCGCCTGGACGTGTCGGTTGAACCGGCCGCGTGCCGGCTTGCGGCATCGACTGAATGACGTCGGGATCGCTGAGAGTCCCGCGACCGGACGGCCTCGGACCTGCCGCGCCTCCGCCGCCGCCGCCGCCGCCTCCCCCGAAGCCGCCGCCTGGAAATGCGCTCACGTTGAACAAAGGCGCTTGATTGAAATACACAGGAAGCGAGTCGCCGTACCCGTAAGCGATCGGGCTCTTGCGATCCGCGAACGTTGCGTTGTAGACCGAGCCCCGCGCCTGAAGCAGTCGGGACGCTTCGATCGTCACCCCCGTCGTGATCCCGTAATCGATCGGTATCTGCGCGATGTTCGTGATAGTGATGAACAACCCTCCGTCTTCGATGAACCGCTGCAAGTTAACAACTCCGCGCAACTCTATCCCGCCGCGCATGTCATCGGTTTGATCCGGCGACGAAGCGAAGTTCGGCGTGATGTCGGATTGTTTCCAGGGAATTGGCTCGCCGCGCCTGGGTGTGCCGTTGACGATCGACTGCGCGCTTCCGCCAACCGGCGGGAAGATCAGAACGTCGTACTTCTCGCGAAGATTCAACGTGTCGCGGAGTTCGTGCACCGAGATGTATGAGTAAGGAATCTTCAAACGGTCGAACTCTATGCGAAACCAGCCTTCGTTCTGAGTGTTGGTCCACGTGTGAACGATCGCAATGCGCGGGACTGCAAGCTCGTGAGTCTTCACCTCGGGAAGCTTATCAACGGCCAAAGCGGTGACCCCGAGTTCCGTAACCGCTGCTTCGAGTTTTTGGCGGAGATCTGCCGCGTTGCCTTCGCTCTTGATAATGAACGAGCCGGTGTTGAACTGCTGATCGCCGATCTTGAACGAGTCTTCGGCGGCGACGATCTTCACGTCTTTCAGCCTGTAGCGAAGCGTCGCCAGCGTGTTGTCAGTGTTGTGGTTGATGATGAAACCGGCAGTGGAAGCCGATCCGGCGATCCTGCCTTTGACCTTGGCGTCGCTGGTCAGCAGCACCATAGGGGCTTCAAGGACCGCCTTATCCGTAACCCTGACCGTCTTGACGTTGCGAAGCGCGCCCAGCGTCCAGCCCGTATCGTCGTATGGGCGCGGGTCGTTGACGTTGTAGTACTGCGTATCAAAAAGCATGTCGGCCATTCGCGAATAGGGCTGGTCCATTCGAACGATGTAAGAACCGGCCGGGTACTTCTGGTCTTTAACCTCCAGTTCTTTTGGCGTTGTATGGACCTCGACTCCCATCAAGCGAAGCAGGTTTACGGTGTCCGCTGCTTCAACGGGCCGGGGCGAGTCTCCCGGAATGACCCACGCGGCAGGGCCTTCGTTTGCGGCCTTGGAAATCGAACGCTTGCTCTTTATGTAAAAGTTGTTGAGAAAGCGCTCCTTCTGATTTGCAACGTAGTTGATCGCAAACAGAATTCCCGACTGCTGCATGTTGATGTTGTTGCGGATCGACCACTTCACCCACGGCAGCGGCGGGTTGGGCCTGAACCAATCGCGCTGTGACTGCGCGCCCACACTTCGCACGCTTGTGTCGGCGCCCTGTCCGCCGAATGTCTCGTAGAACCTTCCGATCGAGTTGTGGCCGTTGGCCACGTAGAACATGTAGTTCGGCGCCCAACCGTCGTAGAACCCGTGAGTCCATACGCCCGGCACGCCGCGCTTGGTCATCTGTTCGATCTCGTGATAGGCCAGCACATGCCACTCATCAATAACCAGCGGATCGAGCCACGCGTTATAAGGCCCGGTTCCAGTCGATGTGTAGAGAAACGGGACCGACTCGTGCAGGTCGTGCAGCACCGCCGGGTGATACTCGAGAAAGGTCTTCATCTGATTGCGCGAAAGCGCAAGCGCCATGCCCAGGCCGTCGCGGTTGTTGTCGTGCGCTACGTACTTGCCCCAGTAGAGCAGCGGCGGCGCCTGTTTGTTTGGATTCGCCTTGCGGTAGTTGTACTGATCAACCGCGCGGTCGCGGCCGTCGACTTCCAGGGCCGGGGTGATCATCACGATCACGTTCTTGCGGATGGCCTCGATGAATGGCGAGTCCTCGACCGCAAGCCGATACGCGAGTTCCATCAACATCTCAGGCGAGCCGGTCTCGGGCGAATGAATCGAGCCCGAAGCCCAGTAGATTGCTTTCCCCTCGCCGATCAACTGCTGAGCTTCGGCGTCGGTTGTCTTGCGCGGGTCCGCAAGCCGCGCGGTGATTTCCTTGTAGCGGTCCAGCTTCGCGATGTTTGCTTCGTCGCTGACCACGACGAGTAACTGTTCGCGGCCTTCTTCGCTGCGT
The DNA here is from genome assembly GCA_038040485.1 of Candidatus Onstottus arcticum. Lineage (GTDB taxonomy): Bacteria > Acidobacteriota > Blastocatellia > UBA7656 > UBA7656 > Onstottus_B > Onstottus_B arcticum. The sequence continues at coordinate 40,747 of JBBPIE010000034.1, read as the reverse complement.
TCGGGCGCGGTAAAGACTCGCACTCGGGGCGAGGCCTTTTCCAGCTCGCGATAGTACTTGTACATAAGCGCCGTGTGAGTGAGTTTGTTCGGAGTGCCGACGACGTACCCGAGCACCTTGTCGGGCGAAGGGACTTTGTCGGATGCCGGCAGATGATCTACCAGTTCGGTCAGAAAGTATTTCTCGGTCGTGTACTCCTTGATCTTCGCGGTGTACTCATCGTTGAGGCGCGAAACCGGAGCGGCGGCAGCCTTAGTTTTGGCTTTCTTTTGTGGCGCCGGGTGCGGGCCGGCGGCGCGGCCGCTCTGGGTCAATACGCCGAACATCGCACAGGCGGCAATAAGGAGCGTCGCAAAAGTCAGCCCGCGCGCATTCCCGGGCGAACAGACCAGGGATCGCCGACTTGAGTCCGAGCCGGCACGCTTTAGGCTGGCTGGAGACGAGCTTCGAGAATTCATCGTGACCTCCGTTGGTAGATTCTGATAACAGGATTCGGGGTAGCATAAACAGGGAAGGACTAGGTACACAAGATCAAGAGCGGGAAGGGCACTAATGACAGACCTTGTGAGCCTTGATTATCGCCGTCGAATGCTGAAGGAAGCGGGCAGAGCGTGCTCGCGTCCGCGCCAGTGGAAGCACGGTCACGAGCGCGCCCGCCTGACACCCAATACCGAAGAGGCTTCGAGGCGGTTACAAAAAATCTGCTGCCTCATTTGGTCAGTGAATGACGCAGCTCCCAGGCGAGCAAGAGTCCGCCCGTGAGCGATCCTGGATCGTCGAGTTAGCTCCGCTCGGCGTGCGCGTCATCCGTTCGCGCATACCCACCGCGTGAGAGGTGGGTATGGTGATGCTCCAGCCTACAGAAGAGCCGGCCTACGCTGTTTGCATACCCACCTCGTGAGAGGTGGGTCGGTGATGCTCGAACCTACGATGAGATGCAAGCGATCTAATTCGCTCGAAAGGCAACAGCATCAGGAACCCACCTCTCACGAGGTGGGTATGACGCAACACGGCGGTGCTCGTAGCCTAAAGCATCAGGAACCCACCTCTCACGAGGTGGGTATGATCAAATGCGCTGAATGTCAAAACTGATTACCGGCGGCCGCGATGGCCGCGGTCTGACGCGCGCCCCTCCGCTCGAGCGTTGTTGACTTCAACCTACGGAAGTCATACCCTGCCGCATCGCGACTTGGTTCGCGCCAAAGGTGCTCATGGCCGACGATGATTCACAGCAGATTGCCAGCGATGGTGAACCTGAGAAGCGTGCCGACTTCTCGCCGCCGGTGCCTGGCGACGATTGGGACCGAATCGTTGTGCCGATGCTATGGATCACAGGAGCTGCCCTGGTGATCAATAGCATCGCGAAGAGGGTGCTGCCAGGCTACCCGGACCCGAGTATCCCGTTGTTGGTTACCGCTCTAACCTATCTTCGATATCGAAGTAAGCTCGTTCGCCGTTACAGTTTCGCAAAACGTGCGGGTATTTGCTTGCTGATGTTTGTAGCTGGTTACGCGGTGGGCCTCGCGCTGGACCTTGCCATTTCCCGGCTGTGGCCCGGCTGGTGAAGTGTGGTCCCGGTTGTTGAACAATTGAAGCCGAGGGATGTGGAGGAATGATGAGCACAAAAGCGTTGCTGCTTTCGATCACGATTATTCTGGCAATCAGTCTGCCGGCTCAAACTCAAACAGCTCCCAGGCTCGACGACCTCAAGCGCGAAGCCATCAACGAAGTCGCGTCGATGCAAACTCTCACCCAGCAGATGGTCGACCAGATCTTTAGCTTCAGCGAGCTGGGGTTCCAGGAGTTCGAAACCTCAAAGTACATCACCGGAACTCTCGAGAGGAACGGCTTCAAAGTCGAACTCGGAATAGTCGGCATGCCGACCGCCTGGGTAGCCAGCTACGGCTCCGGCAAACCGGTCATCGGCTTCATCACCGACATCGACTGCATCCCCCGAGCTTCACAGAAGCCGGGCGTTGCCTACCACGACCCGCTCATCGAAGGCGCGCCCGGCCACGGCGAAGGCCACAACTCGGGACAAGCCGTTAATGTGACCGCCGCCATCGTGCTAAAGAAGCTGATGGAGAAGTACAAGCTCGCGGGCACCATCAAGCTCTTTCCCGGCGTCGCCGAAGAGCAACTCGGTTCAAAGGCTTACTTTGTGCGAGCGGGTCTGTTCAAAGATGTCGACGTGATGTTGGGCTGTCACGTGAGCGACGGATTCGCCACTTCGTACGGTCAGGGCTTCGCCAGCAGCGGCATGGTTTCGGTGCAATACTTCTTTCACGGCAAGGCGTCACACTCGGCGGGCGCGCCGTGGTCTGGCCGAAGCGCGTTGGACGCGGTCGAGTTGATGAACGTCGGGTGGAACTACCGGCGCGAGCACCTGCGATTGCAGCAACGTTCGCACTACGTTGTCATCAACGGCGGCGATCAACCCAACGTCGTTCCGTCGGAGGCCGGCGTCTGGTACTACTTCCGCGAGCTCGACTATACGCGCATCAAAGAGCTGTACGAAATCGGCAACAAGATGGCGCAGGCGGCGGCGATGATGACCGGCACGACGGTGACTCAGCGCATCGTCGGGTCGGCCTGGCCTCCGCATTTCAACAAGGTAATCGCCGAGGCTCAGCAGAAGAACATCGATATGGCGGGCATGCCCGAATGGAGCGACGCCGATCAGACGCTTGCGAAGGCATTGCAAAAGGAGATCGCATCCAAGGTCGACGGCTTGAAGACAAGAGTCGAGAAGCTCGAACCGCCAAGGGAACCGCAAAGCGGTGGCTCGGACGACGTAGGCGACATCTCGTGGAACGTCCCGATGGTTTACCTGCGCTATCCGGCTAATATTCCAAACCTGCCGGGTCACAGTTGGGAGAATGCGGTGGCGATGGCGACTCCGATTGCACACAAAGGCTCGACCGCGGGTGCGAAGGTACAAGCCACAACTGCGCTCGACTTCCTGCTTTCTCCCGAACTGGTCAAACAGGCGTGGGCCTACTTTAATGAGGTTCAGACCAAAGAGATAAAATACACGCCTCTGATGGGAGCGAACGATCAACCTGCGATTGAACTGAACAAAGAGAAGATGGAGAAGTTCGCGCCCGAGTTGAAGAAGTATTACTACGACCCGGCGAAGCACAAGACTTATCTCGAGCAGCTTGGGATTCAATATCCGACGGTGAGGAAGTAGTCGTTAGCTTGTTAGCACGCAGGTCGGTTTGTGACCGGCGGTGAATCCTTGCTTAGAAATCCTGTAAGCCATATCCTCAGATTTAGCGAGTTTAGTGTTTGAGCCTAATCGGAGGTCAAATGGGCGTTCCACTTTCAACAGATCTCGACGACCCGCAGGCCATTCCTTATTTCCTTTGGGACGAACCAATGACGGTCTCCGAGTTCAAGGAACGGCTGGCGGAGGCTTCCCCTTCCGAACAAACTCGGCTTCTGAGCAAGGCGCTCCGGGAAGCGCGGGACACTGATGTGTGGAAGTTCACTTCACCGGATGAGGTGTGGCGACGATGGCCGGAGGTCTCAAAGCACTTGGGCCGTCGCAGACGGTTCTGGGAGTTTCTTCTTGAGCGCTGGCACCAAGAGGGTCTGATTGGAAGGTAGCAAGCTCACTGATTTTCAGAAAGAGTTTCTGTCGGCTTTCTTCAGCCGGGAAGGTCGATTTTTCCTAACTGGTGGGGGCGCGCTTGCCGGCTTTCATCTCGGGCATCGCGTGACTCATGACCTCGACCTTTTCACCCTGACCGACGCGCTCGACCATGGTTTTGCATTGTGCTCCGAGATCGCTCGCGAGCAAGGGGCGTCTGTTGAACAGATTCAAACATCGCCCGATTTTCGGCGTGTCCTCCTCCGGCGCAGTTCTGAGGCACTGGTGATCGACTTGGTGCGCGAGCGCGTCGCGCAGCGAGTGCATGAGAAACCGCTGATGCATGGAATCAGAGTCGATCCACCTGAAGAGATCCTGTCAAACAAGCTTTGCGCTCTCCTATCACGATCAGAGATTCGCGACCTGGTTGATGTGCGCGCCCTTGAGCTGGCGGGCTACCGGGCCGAGGACGCGCTCGCGGCTGCTCAATTGAAGGACAGCGGATTGACGCCCGCCCAGCTTGGTTGGGTCTTAAGTGAGATAAAGCTCGGAGACGACCTAGTAGCGCCTGGCGGCGTCTCGGTTGATGAGTTGCGGCGATATCTCTCCGACCTCACGGCGCGCCTCGCGCGCTTGGCATTTCCCTCTGACGCGGGTGGCTAACACCAGAGGTCTCGGATGGTGTGCCGAAGAATGCAATTTCTGAAATCGGGTATTGAAGAGCAATAGCACTGGTAAAGAGAGATGGCCGTGCCTTTGAAAGGGGCCACATGTTTTTCAGAAAATCGCACGAGAGAAAAGCAAAGATCAGTCAGCTTCAAGAAGAGATTTCAGCGATCTACGACGGATGGGGCGACGAGATACGAAATGGTTTCAGTAATCCCGCATCGAGCGAAGCGTTTGAGCCCGAGCGTAAGTTGACAGGGCTTTTAGAACAGCCGCTCAGGACTAAGGCGGACCGAATGGGAATAGACGTTCTACCAGAATGGGAGGAGGTAGAGGGACATTCCTCAACCGAGCGAACCTATCGCCGCCTCAGCCCTTCCGGTAGTGCCAAGCTTCAAGGTGTGATTAGGAGAAAACGGGTTGAGAATCTGATTCGCCTCATTGGGGTAATCACCGCCCTCATAGCCGCGCTTGCAGCTATTTTTGCGGTCTTGCATAAATAGAATTCAAATCAAGATAGCTTCTAGAGACTCAGAGTTGAGGAAGCTCCGAAATCATACGCTAAGATTGTCTCGGAGTCGTGGGCGCCGCAGCACCTGGAAGGAGGAAGCCTAATGCAGCCCGTACTCGAATCTACCGCTGATGATTCTCTTGTCCTGCACCTCGGCGCCGTCGCGCAACGAATGAGCGATGACGAGTTCTTCCAGTTCTGCATGCTTCATCCTGACCTGCGCATCGAGCGTACGAGCGAAGGAGACTTGATCATCATGTCCCCGACTGGAGGAGAAACCGGACGCCGCAACTTCAATCTTGTAGGGTTCTTGGGCAACTGGGTTAACGGCGATGGTACGGGAGTTGGGTTCGATTCCTCCACCGTCTTCAAGCTGCCGAATGGAGCAAACCGTTCGCCGGACGTTGCCTGGGTTCGACGTGAACGTTGGGAGGCGCTCAGCCCGAACGAGCGCAAGAAGTTCCCGCCGCTTTGTCCCGACTTCGTCTTGGAACTGCGATCTGACAGCGATCGCCTTGCGACGCTTCAGAAAAAGATGCAGGAGTACATCGACAACGGCGCGCAACTTGGCTGGCTTATCGACCCGGGCCAAAGAAAAGTCTGGGTCTACCGTGCAAATTCTGCTGTTGAATGTCTGGAGAACCCGGTCTCGGTGAGTGGTGATCCGGTTCTTCCCGGCTTTGTTCTGCTGCTTGAGAGTATCTGGCGCTAACTGTTTCTGACTGAGCCGCCGCCCTGCGCTGAAACCTCAACTCACCAGATACCCCTTTGCAAGCTCCTCAAACGCTCTGACCTGTTCTATCTTCCACGCGTCGTCACGTCCAAGTTCCTTCGCCATAAGCTCCGCGACTGGCGGCGCCATCTCGATCGCAGCTCGCGCGTTCAGGAATAACGCTCGTGTGCGACGCGCCAGAACGTCTTCAACCGTGCGAGCCATCTCTGATCGAGTCGCCCAAATGACTTCGGCGCCGCAGTAAGGCAACGCCGGATGAAGCGGCTCGCCTCGGCTTGAATCAGAGTGAATCAGGTCCTGGATCGCAAGCGCGTCAGACCCGTACATGTGAAGACTGCCGAACTTCTCAGCCTGCCGGTGGAAGCCGTGAATGTTCAGGTCCTTCGTCACACACGGTTTCTCCGGAAGCCTCGCAAGCGTCGCTGCCTGGTTGACGCAGTCTTCTGCCATGTTTCGATAAGTTGTCCACTTGCCGCCGGCAATGGTCAGCAAACCCGAGCCGTCGATGTGAATCGTGTGATCGCGCGACAGCGCAGCGGTGTTCCCGCCGGTCCCGCTTTTGACAAGCGGACGAATGCCGACAAAAACGCTCAGCACGTCGCTTCGCGCGGGCGCCTTCTCGAGATACTGGCTTGCTGTTTCTAGTATGAACTCGATCTCCTCCTCGAGCGGCCGGGGCTCGAGGGTCGGCTCGGTGATCGGCGTGTCGGTCGTGCCAACCAGCGTGTGGTTGTGCCACGGAATCGCAAACATCACGCGGCCGTCGCTTGTGTGCGGAACCATGATCGCGCTGTCGCCGGGAAGAAACGATCGGTCGAAGACAAGATGAATTCCCTGACTCGGAGCGATCATCGAAGCCGCGCCAGGATCTGCCAACCGCCGCACCGAGTCGCTGAATGGTCCCGCCGCGTTGATCACTACTTTGGCGAAAGACTCAAACTCGACACCGCCCTCGACATCCGTAACCGCTACGCGATCAATAAAGCCGTCTTCGTCGCACGAGATTGCCGTCACGCGCGCGTAGTTCAACAACGTAGCTCCCTCGTCGGCCGCAGTCGCCACAAGATTGATCAGCAGCCGCGAGTCATCAAACTGACCGTCGAAGTAGATCACGCCGCCGCGTAAGCCGTCAGGCTTGATCGTCGGCAGCCGTTCCAGCGTTTCCTCGCGGGTAAGAATCTGCGACGCACCAAAGCCGTACTTGCCGGCGAGCAGGTTGTAGACTTTCAGACCGATGCCGTAGAAGGGCGCTTCCCACCATTCGTAATTGGGAACGACGAAACCAAGATCGCTGACCAGGTGTGGTGCGTTCTGGCGCAGCAGCCCGCGCTCTTTCAGCGCTTCCATTACTAGAGAGATGTTGCCTTGCTCGAGGTAGCGCACTCCGCCGTGCACGAGCTTGGTGCTGCGGCTTGAAGTACCTTTGCCGAAGTCGCTCTGCTCGAGCAGCAGAACTTCGTAGCCGCGTGACGCGGCGTCGACCGCAATACCGACGCCGGTCGCACCTCCGCCGATGACCAAGATGTCCCAGGGTTTGTTGCGCGCGAGTACGCGGCTTAGCATCTCCGGACGATTCATTTTGCTTCCGACGGCTGCGCTAGACCAACGACTCCGTTCGGCTCACAACTCCGCTAGGAGTTGAATGTTTATAGAAGCAGGTCGTTGCGCGTGGCGCACCCCAGAGGGGTGCTATGTTGGTGATTCGCTCATCGTTCGAAGGTTCACACAGCACATAGCACCCCTCTGGGGTGCGATACCTAAGATCCCCCGGTTCTATAAACATTCAACTCCTGACGGAGTTGGGATAGAGTCTGTAAGTCAGTTCATCCGCCATTCTGGGTAAGCCCCTCGGGGTCGAAGTCCCGCTCATTTCCAAAATCACTTCTCATTGAGCAGAATCGCTTTCGCCTTCACCAGCTCTCGTTTGTGGTCTTCGCTCACGGCCGGGTATTTCAAGTTGAGCTTTCTCAACTTGTCGAGGATGACCCAGCCCACCGCGAGCCGCGTGAACCACTTTCGATCCGCGGGTATGATGTGCCACGGCGCCCACTCGGTGCTGGTGTGGTTGAAGACGTCTTCGTACGCTTTCATGTAGTCATCCCAGAACGCGCGTTCTTTCACGTCGTTGACCGAGAACTTCCAGTTCTTCTCGGGCTGCTCAATCCGTTCCAGAAACCGCTTCTTCTGTTCTTCCCTCGAAACGTTAAGAAAGAATTTGAGAATGACTATGCCGTTTGCGACAAGATACTTCTCGAAGGCGTTGATCTCCGAGAAGCGCCGCTTCCAGATTCCCTTGTTCTTGCTTTTAGTCGGGATGCGTTGCCGGGCCAGTATCTCGGGATGGACTCGCACGACGAGGGTTTCCTCGTAGTGAGACCGGTTGAAGATCCCGATCCGCCCTCGTTCCGGCAATGCCTTGAACGAGCGCCAGAGATAGTCGTGGTCTAGTTCCTCTTCTGATGGAGCCTTGAAGCTGTAGACCTGACATCCTTGCGGGTTCACCCCCGACATCACGTGCTTGATTGTGCCGTCCTTGCCGGCGGCGTCCATCGCTTGAAAGATGATCAGCAGAGAATGGGTGTCCTGCGCATAAAGCTTATTCTGCAACTCGACCAGCTGTGCGATTCCCTTTTGCATTAGCTCACCGGCCTCTTCCTTTGTCACGAAGCCGGCCTTGTGCGCCGGATCGTAGTCTTTGGCAAGCGAGATCTTCGAGCCGGGCGGCACGATAAATCGTTTGAGTATTTCCCTGGCCTGGGTTTCTTTGTCCTTCATGAAAGCGTCTCGGGTAAAGTCTGATCTTCTCTGCGTCCGGCTCTGTGTCTCAGTGTCTCTGTGGTTAGATAGCCTTGAAACCTGCTAACCACAGAGACACTGAGACACAGAGCCGGACGCAGAGAAGATCAGACTCGTCGTTACGAGGTCTGTTTAGTCTCCCAACTCTTCGAGCGCGTCAGGGCCTCATTCCAACGTTCACGCAAACGCCCGGCTTCGGCGCGCGACATCTGCGGTTCGAATCGACGCTCCGCGCGCCACTGTCCCGACACCTCGCTTGTGTCTTTCCAGTAGCCCACCGCAAGCCCCGCCAGATAAGCAGCTCCGAGGGCCGTCGTTTCCGTCACTGCCGCCCGCACGACCGGCGCGCCCAGGATGTCAGCCTGAAACTGCATCAGCAGATCATTCTTTGAAGCTCCGCCGTCCACGCGAAGCTCGGTCAGCGGCACACCGCTGTCCGCCTGCATCGCGTCGCCGAGGTCCGCGACTTGATAGGCGATTCCTTCAAGCGCGGCCCTCGCGATGTGACCCGCGGTCGTCCCGCGAGTCAGTCCGATGATCACGCCGCGCGCGTACTGGTCCCAATGCGGCGCGCCCAGCCCGGCGAACGCGGGAACCAGATACACCCCGCCGTTGTCCGCGACCGATGCTGCAAGCGGCCCGACTTCTTCGGATGTTTTGATTAACCCGAGTCCGTCGCGCAGCCATTGCACAACCGCCCCGCCGATGAACACGCTGCCTTCGAGCGCGTACTCGATCTTCTCTCCAATTTTCCAGGCGACAGTTGTTAGCAGGCGATTCGTCGAAGCGACCGACTTGCCGCCGGTGTTCTGAAGCATAAAGCAGCCGGTCCCATAGGTGTTCTTGGTCAGGCCCGGTGTGATGCACATTTGTCCGAACAGTGCGGCTTGTTGGTCTCCGGCTATGCCGGCGATCGCTATGTCTTCGAGTCCGAGAGTTGTCGAGGCTTTTCCATAGACTTCGCTGGACGACCGAACTTCGGGAAGCACGCTTGCAGGAATGTTGAAGAGCCGAAGCAGGTCGTCGTCCCACCGGCCTGTTTGAATGTTGAACAGCATAGTCCGCGAAGCGTTGCTCGGGTCGGTTATGTGTAGCTTGCCGCTTGTGAGCTTCCAGATAAGCCAGCTATCGACGGTGCCAAACGCAAGCTTGCCGGCTTCGGCGCGCGCGCGCGCGCCGGCGACGTTGTCGAGTATCCAACGGATCTTGCTGCCCGAAAAATAAGCGTCGATCATCAGCCCGGTTCGTTGTTGAATCATCGACTCGTGGCCGTCGGCGCGGAGCTTGTCGCAGAACGAAGCGGTGCGCCGGTCTTGCCAGACGATGGCGTTGTGGACGGGCTCGCCGGTCTCGCGGTCCCAGACGATAGTGGTCTCGCGTTGATTGGTTATGCCGATGGCGGCGACGTCTCGCGGGCGGACGTTCGCGTCGGCGAGGGCTTCGACAGCGACGCTGATTTGCGAGGTCCAGATTTCCTGCGGGTCGTGCTCGACCCAACCGGCCTGGGGAAAGATTTGTTTGAATTCTTTTTGGGCGACGGCTTTGATAGCGCCGTCGTGGTCGAACAGTATTGCGCGCGAACTGGTTGTTCCTTGATCGAGAGCGAGAATGTAAGACACGAAGCCTCCTTGAGCTTACGTTTTGAGAAAAGCTTGGGTAGTATAGCGCAGTTGGAATGGCCGGGCACTTGGAAATGCTGGCGTGTTGCGGCAAATTCAGTGACTCATATCAGAAACCGGCTCCTTCGACTCAATCTCCGGGGATCGTCACAACAACTAATGAACCCAGACCCGATCGTTGAACCAAGCGAGACCGAAGCAGAGAAACCAATCGGGACGCGAAATGACTGGCTGAGCCGCTATTCGCGGGTGATGGCGCGGTTCGTGCCGGACGCCATCTCGACGGTTGCAATCATGGTGGTCATCCTGTTCGTGCTTGCGCTCTGGCTCGGCAACAGCTTCACCGCGACTCTTGACGCGTGGTATCGGGGGCTATGGATGCTGCTCCCGTTTACGATGCAGATGACGTTGGTGCTCTTGCTAGGATCCGTGCTGGCCGCGACGCCTCTGTTTCGCAAGGTTGTTGTGTCGATTTCGCAAATGCCTCGCACCTCGACTCAGGTCATCATCGCTTCGGTTCTGGTTGTCGCTGCGATCTCGTATCTGAACTGGGGGCTTGCGCTCGCGCTTGGACCGATTGTCGCGGTCCACTTTGCGGGCGAGGCCGAACGAAGAGGCATCCCGATCGACTTCCCCTTTCTGCTTGCGGTCAACGGAGGCGCCGGCTCGGTCTGGCAGTTTGGGCTTTCGGCGAGCGGCCCGCTGCTGATGGCAACGCCCGGGCACTTCCTTGAAGCAAGCACGGGTACGATGTCGCTCCTTTCGACCATCTGGTCTCCGGCGGCGCTTGCGCTGGTGGTCACGTTCCCGGTCGCCGTTATTTTTGTCGCGCGGCTCTTGATGCCGAAACAACCGCAACAGCTCTCGCAGTTTCCCTCGGCCAGCAAACTCTCCGAGCCGTTCGAGGCCGAAGATCAAGGCGAGGCCAGCTTCTCGGAAAAGATCGAGCACCACTGGCTGACCGCGGCCATCCTGTGTCTGGCCCTGCTCGCCTGGCTGTACTACCACTTCATAGTCAAGCGCTCGAGTCTCGATCTTAATTCACTCAACACCATCTTTCTGATGCTGTGCTTTCTTTTGCACCGAACCATCCGCAACTTCGCGCGCGCGTTGCAACGCGCGGTGGTGGCCTGCTGGCCGATACTGGTTCTTTATCATCTGTATGCGGGTGTCGCCGGCTTGATCCAGTTCACAACGGTCGGCGAAGCCGCAAGCGACCTCATCGCTCCCATCTCAACTCGCTGGACTTTCCCGTTGCTGACGGCGCTTGCGGGGACAATAGTCGCCATCTTCGTTCCGTCCAGCGGCGGGCAATGGGTGATCCAGGGCTTCGTCACTCTCAAAGCGGCGGAAGCTGCGGGCGTGACGGCTCAACGAGGAATGCTGGCTCTCGGCGTCGGAGACCAGATGGGCAATCTGGTTGCGCCGTTCTGGTTCCTGGTAAGGGCCGAGATTGCGCGCATAGACTTCAGGACATTCTTCGGCTACGGATTGATCTTCGCCCTGCTCTGGTTTGTGTTCGGCGTTGCGGCGTTTACCTTTTTGCCGTGCTAGCCGGGCGGTGATCGTTTCTCGCGGTTTCCCGGAACTGAATGCGTGCAAAAGAGCGCGGTGGTTAAGAAAGGCAGACAACCATGTCAGATTGGACCTTTGCGCAGTCTGATCCTTCGGAGGAGCTTGCGCAGCTTCATTTCTTCTCAGTGAAGAAACGGCAACCGGAGGGCGACATCGAGTTCATCATTACGATCCGGGAGTACGTGGACCGAAACGCATTGCGGATGCGGTTCTTCGCTCAAGCTGACAAACAGACAAACCAAAAGATCGCTCCATTCACGCCGTTTGGCTGGGGTGATACGCTGCTCGGCGCGCTGAGCGAATGTGTAAGGGCAATTCACCGCTTCCCGTACGAGGGTGAGATCGGCGAGTCCAAATGAGCGAGGGTCGGCCGGGAATTCAGAGATTCCGAAACGAGGCGCCTTGCTCCGCCTCTGAGGTCAGCGTCGTTGCCCTCGCCAGACTGCTTTGATATTCTCGCGCAGCAGTAACCACCGGCCTCGATGACTCTATGCAAAGCACACGGCTAGGCGCTTATGAGATTCTCTCGCCGCTTGGGGCTGGCGGGATGGGAGAAGTGTATCGAGCTAGAGACACACGGCTGAACCGCGAGGTTGCCATCAAAGTCCTGCCCGCCTCTTTCGCCGACGACGCAGAGCGGTTGCTGCGATTCGAGCAGGAAGCGCGCGCTACGTCTGCGCTCAATCATCCGAACATCGTGACCATTCACGAACTTGGGGACGTCGGGGCCGGACGCTTCATCGTGATGGAACTGGTTGACGGACGCACGCTCCGGGCGTTGATTGACGAAGGGATTTCGCTCGACGCGGTGGCGAAACTGGGCAGCCAGATGGCCAAGGCGCTGGGCGCCGCGCATGCTGCTGGTATTACACACCGTGACATCAAGCCTGAGAATATCATGGTGCGCGATGACGGATATGTGAAGGTGCTCGACTTCGGGCTGGCGCGACTCGTGCCCGCTGCCATGGACGGAGAGGCAGCGACTTTGCAATACACGCAGCCGGGCTCACTGGTGGGCAGCGTTCGCTACATGTCACCGGAGCAGGCGCGCGGCGAAAGTGTGAGCCATCCTTCGGACATTTTCTCACTCGGAATGATCTTCTACGAGATGGAAACGGGACGGCATCCGTTTGCGACAGATTCGATACTCGGCACGCTCAATGCCATTACCGGGCAAGTACCGGTCACCCCTTCACGGTTGAATCCTGAAATCCCTTCGGCGATTGAAATCCTGATCCTGCAGATGCTCCAGAAGGACGCGCGGCTCCGGCCCACGGCGCCAGAAGTTGAGATGGCGCTGGCTGAAATCGGAGGGCAGAGCGTCAGCGGAGAGAGCCGCTCCCCAGTCCTGCGGCCACGCACACGTCATACGGTTGGCAGAGAGAAGGCCCACGCGGAATTGCGTGAAGCCCTTGCTTCTGCTTTCGCAGGCAAGGGACTGCTGATGTGCGTGCCAGGCGAGCCGGGAATGGGAAAGACGACTCTGGTCGAAGACTTCCTGAGCGATCTTCGCTCAGGAAGCCAGGGTTGTATCATCGCGCGCGGACGCTGTTCCGAGCGACTGGCGGGGACCGAGGCCTACTTGCCTTGGCTCGAAGCGCTCGACGGCCTGTTACGCGGCGCAGATGTTCAGTCGCGGACGTCGGCATTGGGTAGTGAGTTCATTGTGCAGACGACGAAGCGTCTTGCCCCTACCTGGTACGCGCAGGCTATGCCGCTTCGGCCGGATGATTCTTCGGTGGAGCGATTGTTGGCGGAACGCGCCGCTTCACAGGAACGAATGAAACGTGAATTCAGCGCGCTGTTGGAGGAAGTTTCCGAACGCCGGCCGGTCGTACTCTTCTTTGATGACTTGCACTGGGCCGATGTCTCAACGATTGATCTGCTGGCATACCTCGCGAGCAAATTCGACTCGATGCGAGTGCTGATCATCGCGACGTATCGGCCATCGGATCTGCTGCTTGCGAAGCATCCTTTTCTGCAGGTCAGGCCGGACTTGCAGGCGCGCGGCGTGTGTCGTGAGATTGAGCTCGAGTTCTTATCGCAATCAGAGATCGAGAAGTATCTCGCGCTCGAATTCCCGGAACATCGCTTTCCCGCGGAACTCCCGGCGTTGATTCATTCCAAGACCGAAGGCAATCCGCTTTTTATGGCCGACCTCGTGCGCTACCTGCGTGACCGCAAGGTGATTGCCGAGGAGCAGGGGCGATGGGTGCTTGCGCAATCGCTGCCCAGCATTGAGCGTGACTTGCCGGAATCCGTGCGCGGGATGATTGAGCGCAAGATCGCGCAACTGAGCGAGGAAGATCGGCGATTGCTCGTGGCTGCGAGCGTGCAGGGATACGAGTTCGATTCGGCGATCGTGGCAAAAGCACTCGAGCTGGACCCGGCGGATGTTGAAGAGCGTCTGGAGACGCTGGAGCGAGTCTATGCGTTGGTTCGGCTCGTCAGTGAAAGGGAGTTTCCCGGACGCGTGCTGACATTGCGCTATCGGTTCGTCCACGTGCTGTATCAGAACGCGCTTTACGCTTCGCTGAGGCCAACGCGAAGGGCTCAGTTGAGCGCGACGGTCGCGGAGGCACTGCTCGGGTGTTACGGGAAACAGAGCGCGACGGTGGCTTCGGAGCTGGCGTTTCTGTTCGAGACCGCGCGGGACTGGTCGCGAGCCACCGAGCATTACCTCGTGGCGGCGAACAATGCCTCAGATGTATTCGCCCTGCAGGAAGCCGGCGTGCTTGCGCAGCGCGGTCTGGAAATGCTGCGCCTGCTGCCGGAAACGGCTGAGTGCGCGAAGCAGGAACTCGAGCTGCAGACTATGCTGGGGCAATCGCTGATGGTCGCCAAAGGCTACGCCTTGCCGGAAGTCGAACAGGCTTTCATCCGAGCACGCGAGCTTAGCTTGCAACTCAACGAACTCCCTCAGCTTTTCCGCGCGCAGTTCAGCCTCGCCATCGTTTATGTTGTGCGAGCCGAATACGAACGCGCTACCGACCACGGCGAACAATGCCTGCGCCTGGCCGAAAAATCCCGGAACCAGCCCATGCTCATGCAATCTCACTGGGTGATAGGCCTGAGCCAATGTTACATGGGCCAGTTCGTCGCCGCCCGCGATCATTTCGAACAGACCATAGCGATTCACGATGCTGCGGGCATTAACTCCCCGGCCTCCATGTACGGCGCGGTGCTCAGCCGCGCGCATCTGGCTCGGATGCTCCTTTATCTTGGCTATCCGGACCAATCACAGCAGGTGATGATTGAGGCTATCGCAAAGTCGGAGAGTGTGCGCCTTCCGGTCGGTGTCGCCAACACGCTCGCGCTGGCTGCTTACCTGGAAGCGTTTCATCACAACGTGGAGAAGACCCTGAAACTTGCCGGGGCGACGGCCCGGCAAGCAGAAGAGCACGGGCTGCCATATTATGCCGCCGTCGCAATGTTGACGCGCGGCTGGGCACTGGCCATGCAGAATGAGGAAGAAGGAATAGAGCTGATCCGCCAGGGCCTGGCGTCGTCGCTCGCAATCGGAACCAGACAGCAGCACGGCTACTTCCTGGCTCTGCTCGCAGAAGCGCTAAACCAGGCCGGGCGGGTAGAAGAAGGACTCGTGACGCTCAAAGAAGCAATGGATGTGGCGCAGCAGACCAAGGAGCCTTTCTACGAGGCCGAGCTGTACAGACTCCGAGGAGACTCGTTGGTGAAGGCAGGAGTCGCTTCGGAGTCAGAGGTCGAGGCGTGCTTTCACCTCGCTATCGAAATTGCGCGGCAACAGAAAGCGAAATCATTTGAGTTGCGCGCGGTGATGAGTCTGGCTCGCTTGTGGCAGCAGCAGGGCAGGCGCGAAGAAGGCCGAGCGATCCTCGCAGACATTTACGGCTGGTTCACGGAAGGCTTCGAGACCGCCGATCTGAACGACGCCAGAGTCTTGCTTGATGGACTGAGTATCGAATTCAGGACTCAGACTGGCGGCTCCGAGACAGAAGGCAGGCCGGTTAAGTGAGAAGGCAGACCCGATGAAGGAATCACCGTCCCCGAACACGACGCTCTCGCATTATCTCATCCTTTCTCAGCTCGGCGCGGGCGGGATGGGCGAGGTCTGGCGGGCTCGTGATACGCGCCTAAACCGCGAAGTAGTAACGAACTGGACGGCCAGCGTGAAGAAATGACAGAGGTAAGCGAATGACCGACCTGATCCCGAATGCTTACATCAAGCTGCTGGCTGAAATCAAAGAGCGCATTCGCACTGCGCAATACGCTGCGCTGCGCGCGGTCAATAAAGAACTGATCACGCTGTACTGGGACATCGGGCAGATGATCGTCACCAGACAGCAGGAAGAGACATGGGGCAAGTCAGTGGTCCAAAGATTGGCGGCTGATTTGCGGAGCGAATTCCCCGGTATCAGCGGGTTTTCGGCGCAGAACCTGTGGCGGATGAGGCAGTTTTACGAAACTTATGCCGGTAGCGAAAAACTCTCACCATTGGTGAGAGAAATTGGCTGGACGCATAACGTCATCATCCTGATGAATTGCAAGGATGACCTTCAGCGCGAATTCTACATTCGAATGACACGCAAGTTGGGCTGGACAAAGAACCTCCTGATTCATCAGATTGACAATCAAACCTACGAAAAGACTCTGCTCAGCCAAACCAACTTCGACCAAACCGTATCGGAAGACATTCGCGCGCAGGCGAAGCTCGCGGTTAAGGATGAATACACCTTCGATTTCCTCGAACTTGGTGATGAGTACAATGAACGGCAACTGGAACAGGCGCTGCTTGCGAGAGTCGAAGCATTCCTGCGCGAGATGGGCGGGACGTTCACCTTCCTCGGCAGTCAGTATCATCTGACCGTCAATGACAAAGAGTACTTCATTGACCTGCTGCTCTTTCACCGCGGACTGCGTGCGCTGGTAGCAGTTGAATTGAAGGTCGGAGAGTTCCTGCCTGAGTTTGTCGGCAAGATGCAGTTCTATCTGGCGGTGCTGGACGATCAGGTGCGACTGCCGGATGAGAGTCCGTCCATCGGCATCATTCTCTGCAAATCGAAAGACAAGACCATTGTCGAATACGCCCTCCGTGAATCGAACAAACCAATCGGCGTTGGTACTTATCGCATCGTCACGGAACTGCCCGCTGAATTGAAGGGTCAGCTTCCTTCACCGGAGCAGATCGCTAGATTGCTGGAGGGGATTGAATGACACTGGCCAAAGACACTCAACTCGGGCCTTATGAAATTCTCTCCCCACTCGGCGCGGGCGGGATGGGCGAGGTGTGTATCTGGCCGAACATCCGCGGCGCCGCTCACCGTCGTGATCAACTTAGCCTCCGCTCCGATCCGCGATTTTCGGATTTGATGCGGCGCATCGGGCTGCCGGAGTAGCGTAAGCTGCTAGCTTGCGACTAGGAGAGCAAGTCGCGCTTTAAGGATTATCTTGAAACGTTTGAATATGACCGGAATGAATTTTGAACAGAATGGAGAAGGAACTATCAGCGAATGAGCTCTCGCATTACGGTATTGCTTAGTTGCTGATAGACCTGACTGAATCGGAGATGAAACAATTGAAACCAACCTGTTTTACCGTTCTTATGATCATCGCCGCCCTATTTGGTTCAACGCCTCAAAGAACCAGCGAGGCGGCGACGGCAAAGGGAAAACCGCCTGCGGGCAAGATGCCGTCTCCGAGCCCGTACCTCTTTGTATGGGCAGGAGATGAAGACCAGAAAGACCCTGACTTTTTAGCCGTCATAGACGCCCGCCCCGCGGAGCCAACTTACGGACAAGTAGTCGCTACACTGCCGGTCGGCGCGCGCGGAACTACTCCACATCATACCGAATATGAGTTTCCTGCCGGGTCCACCCTGTTCGCCAACGGTTGGGCCGCCGGGCGCACTTTCATAATTGATCTTCGTAATCCCAGAAGGCCCAAGTTGGCCGGGCAGTTTACCCAAGCGGCAGATTATGGATTTCCGCACAGCTTTGCGAGGCTCCCCAACGGCAATGTCCTCGCTACGTTTCAAGTGAAGAGAAGAGGCTTTGTCCCGCCTGGTGGCCTGGTTGAACTTGATGCTCGTGGAAGGTTTGTGAGAGCGAGCAGCGCAGACGTTCCCGGACTGGACAAAAACCTGCTTTGGCCCTATAGCCTGACCGTGCTTCCACTGATTGATCGCGTTGTGACGACAAGCACGGAGATGGGACTGCCAAAGTGGGCTTCACCAAAGTCACAGCACTCCACGCAGCATGCGCATACCTTAACTGACACCAATCACATACAAATCTGGTCGTTGCGCAATCTGCGGCTCCTGGCGACCATTCCGCTTCCGGCGCCGCCCCAGGGCAAATCCCATCTTAACCCAGCCGAGCCGCGTGTTCTGCCTGACGGCGCCGTTTACGTTAATACATTCAATTGTGGGCTCTATCGTGTGCTCGGACTTGAAGGTTCGGACCCGAAGGTGGAGTTTGTGTACTCATTCCCAGGGGCGGATAAGCCGGGATTCGAATGTGCCGTGCCTGTCGTGATAGGGAAGTTCTGGATTCAAACTGATCCGTCCCTGCCAGGTTTGATTGCGCTTGATGTGAGTAACCCGGCAAAGCCTGTGGAAGTCTCACGGCTGGTTTTCGACACGCGGTTCAGCAAGACACATTGGGTAGCCGCGGATAGAGGCGCCAGTCGACTGGTTGTTACAGGCAGTGATAAATCCTGGGTGTTGATAGTGAATATTGACAGCGAAACCGGTAAGCTGACGCTCGATGAAAACTTCAAAGTAAGAGGCGCAGACCATCCTGGGATTGATTTCAACCGTCCGAGATGGCCTCATGGGGCAACCGGAAAGGCCGTTGTTCACGGCGCGCTCTTTGGCCCCGCGCCGAATAACAACGCAAGAAACCAATAACCGAGTCCGGCACGAAAGGATGGAGTGGAACAATATGGCAAAACCTTCGAAATTCGCGCACGTCGTCTATAGCACACGACGCTTTGAGGAAATGATTGACTGGTATCAAAAAGTCTTCGAGGCGAACGTGGTCTATCAGAATCCGGTGTTCGCCTTCCTTACCTACGATGACGAGCACCATCGTTTCGCTTTCGCAAACCTGTCCGCGCTCAGTCCTGACAGTGTGGAGGTCAAAGCGCGCGACAACGCAGGCGTAAATCACGTGGCGTACACCTACGCAAATCTGGGGGATCTGCTTGGCACCTACGCGCGCCTGAAACAGATGGGCGTCACACCGTACTGGCGCATTCACCACGGCATGACGCTCTCGTTTTACTACCAAGACCCGGACGGCAATCGAATGGAGTTTCAAGTGGATACCTGCTCTGTCGAAGAGGCCAATGCTTACATGCAAACTGACGCATTCGCCGCAAATCCGGCTGGCGTAGAGATAGATCCCGAAGCTTTGCTCGCGCAATACCGCAGCGGTGTTCCGGAGCAACAACTTCTGGCGATGCCTGAAGGGCCGAATTCTCCAATCCCCGATGCGCATGGCATGTCTTGAGATACTCAGGTGAATTGGCCGTCGTCTTCAGACCGCTATTCAGTGATCGCAACATTAAGGAGGAATATCAATATGGCTACCGAATTTGCGCCGATTCCGGCGATTCCCGCGGCAATGCATCGTGCTGAGAAAGACCTGCCCTTCGTCGTGTATCAAGAGGGCGTGGTTTTTCAACTATTGCAGGTCGACGTGGAGGCGGGGCTCTGGGTGATCCGAACGCGTTTCCAGCCGGGCGTCACGATCCAACGCCACAAGCACACCGGCGAGGTTTTCGCGTTCACGCTCAAGGGTTCGTGGAAGTACTTCGAATACCCGGAAGTCAACACGGCAGGTTCATATCTGTACGAACCAGCCGGCTCGATCCATACGCTGCACGTGCCGGCTACGAATTCAGAGGTGACCGATGTATGGTTCGCCATCCGCGGGGCGAACCTCAACCTGGACGAGGAGGGCAAGGTCGAGAGTGTGCTGGACGCCGGGGCTGTGCTGGAGATCTACATGGGTCTTTGTGAAACGAACGGGCATGGGCGTCCGAACGTGGTCGGGGCATAGGCGCTTCGCTCTGCCTGCATTGGATTGCCTGAGCGATTGAACTGCGATCGTGAACAACAAAAAAGGAGTTCAAGATGAACCCCCCTTTCTACTTGCTGTCGCTGGTCTGTGCGTTTGCGCTGGGCGCTCTGACTTCCAGCGGCAATAGCAGCGGCGCAGTGTCAACCGCCGCCCATGCATCGGCGCCAGCCGACCCGCCAGCTTACTTGATGGCGGTCGGAACCAGGCTCAAACCGCCTGAGGCATTGGCTGCCTATCGCCAGGCTGCCGGTCCGCTCGCGATGGCGGCGGGGTATCAACTACTCGCAACCCAGCCGACCAAAGCGACCGTCCAGGTGTTGGAGGGACAGTGGCCGTATGAGGGGTTTGTGACGCTTGAGAAATTCACGTCGATGAAGGATGTCCTGAACTTCTGGAATTCAGATGGGTATCAGTCGGCTAAGAAATTGCGGGCGGACGCCATCAAAATGGATTTCATCATCGCCGTCGAGGGTGGTCGTTGAGTCGCTGGCTGGAAGATCTGCTGGCCGCCTGCGGGCGATTGTGCGAACGCGGAAGACGGATGATAGAATCCGATTCTTCGATATGGATGGATTCTCGATAAGTGGCTAGCATGTTCTCGAAGAAGAAGCGCTCGCAGACTATGGCTGCCATTCGCCTGTCAAAGAGAAATCCGGAGACGGTCGGAGAAACAAATGACCAAAGTCTCAAGCTTTACGGTTGGCGAGATTTACACGAATGACCAGATCCGGTTCGCCCTAGATGTCGAAAATCTTGGAGGTATTCGACCAGCTTTGGATGCTGGCCGCAATGTTCGACACGTCGTTGTACTCACTGCAGCAGAGAACTCGGGAAGGCTAAAGACCGAGAACCCATATCACGACCGCATTGAAGGCGACGTCTTGATTTACACTGCGCAAGGTCGTGAAGGGGATCAAGAACTAAAGGGCAGGAACAAACGCCTAGTCGAGCAGTACGCTATTCCGACGCCCCTCTTCGGTTTCGTGAATCTAGGCAGGCAGACGTACCGATTTCTCGGTCTCCTGGAACTCCTTCGCCACTATCAAGAAAACCAAACAGACAGGAAAGGAAATATCCGCAAGGTTTGGTTGTTTGAATTCGGTATTCATGGTGTTCCCGAGGTCGTTCCTATTGCCGAGGCAAAGACCATAACAGCCTCGCTGCTTGCGCAGTCCCGTAGAAACAACCCCCTTGCGAGTCTTGATCGAGAGGTTGCTGTTTCTCTTGAAAGCCACTCGCCCGAGCCCACGTTGCCGATCGCTGAAATCGAAAACGTGCGGGTTAGACTGCTGCAGATCGCTCCGTTGGATTTTGAACACTTCATCAAGCGAGTTATGGAACGGAGTGGATTTGTAGGAGTCTCGGTGACCAGGGCTAGCGGCGATGGTGGAATCGATATAAACGCTTACGTCGAAGAAGCCAATTACTTTTTCGCTGGAACTCACGTTCAAGCACAAGTAAAACGGTGGCGCCATGCGGTGGGCAGCCCAGACATCAATAGCTTTAGAGGCGCATTGAACACGACAGCGAAGGGCGTTTTTGTAACAACAAGCTCCTTTACTCGGGCGGCTATAACGGAGGCGAAACATCCGAACAAAGCTAGCATCAGCTTGATCGATGGAACACGACTATCCTCCATTGTGCTGCAATTGAACGTTACGCTATAAGAACGTTACGCTAGAAGAAAGACCAGAGGCGCAGTCATGTTGAAGCTTGCGATTCCCATTGAAACCGACCGGACTGGAGCCACCGTTGTTGAAACGAATGACGGCAGTGTGCTTCGGGTAACGGACTGGCCACAGGACTGTGAGTTTCAGTTGGTGGCTTTCAGTCCAGGAGGCAGGAAAGGCAAGTTGGTCCCCACGGACCAGCTAGCGGAAGACATCCAGAGAGCCCTCTCAGAGATGGACAGGGCAGGCGTGACCCTGCGAGAAAAGCCTGACTGGTATCGTAGGTTGGTTCAGTATGGGAGTGGTGTCTGAGGCAATATCCCCACCGCAAGCATCCAGATATTCGGATCGCTCGGCGAGCTAACACCATTGCCAATCTGGCCCGGGTGATCAGTGAGCGAAAGGTTTCTCGGGGCTTGCGGCAGACCCTGCTGACGCAAGCGTTACGCTTGGAGCATTTGGCCGCGGAACGGTTGAAGGACTTCGCGCAGCAAGAAGGGAGCGAGCAGGACGAGTAAAGCGGTCAACGAAGCTGAAGCGAATTGACGCGTCGTTCTCGAGCGCGAAAGGCACCTATTGACAACTTGCCCATCTTGCTCAAAGCCCGTGCCTCGCGAGGCGCTCTCGTGTCCTTCGTGTGGCGCGGCGCTGGCGGATAGTGCTACGCCAACCCGAATGCCGCAAGCAGAAGACAATGCCGAGCAGCAAGCGGCCTTGGTTCCCTCAAAGGATTCCACTTCCGCGTCGTCCTCGACGGGCGAACGCCGATTTGTCACCGGCTCGATACTCGCCGGGCGTTATCGAATCGTCTCCTTGCTCGGACGCGGCGGCATGGGCGAAGTCTTCAAGGCCGAAGACCTCAAGCTCAATCAAACCGTTGCGCTCAAGTTCCTGCCTGAGAAGATCGCGCTCGATGGTGGAATGCTCGCTCGCTTTCACAACGAAGTACGCATCGCCCGGCAAGTAGCTCACCCGAATGTTTGTCGCGTGTATGACATCGGTGAAGTCGACGGATTGCACTTCATCTCGATGGAGTTCATCGACGGCGAAGACTTGGCTTCGTTGCTGCGGTGCATTGGTCACCTGCCTGGAGTCAAGGCGGTCGAGATCGCGCGTCAGATCTGCGGGGGACTCGCAGCCGCGCACGAGATGGGTATTCTGCATCGCGATCTCAAGCCTGCCAACGTGATGATCGACGGCCGCGGCAAGGCGCGGATCACCGACTTCGGATTGGCGGTAGTGAGCGAGGAGCTTCGCGAAGAAGATGTCCTCGCGGGCACTCCTGCGTACATGGCTCCCGAGCAACTCACAGGCAAAGAGGTCACTCAGAGCAGCGACATCTACTCTTTGGGGCTCGTGCTCTATGAACTGTTCACCGGCAAGCGAGTTTATGAAACCCAGAACATTCATGAGCTGATCGAGCTTCACGACAAGTCCTCGCCTGCGACACCCTCGAGTCATGTCAAAGACATTGACACGCTTGCGGAGCGAGTGATCCTCCGGTGTCTGGACAAGGATCCGAAGGCGCGACCTGCGTCTGCCGTTCAAGTGGCGCTGGCGTTGCCGGGCGGCGATCCGCTGCAAGCTGCGCTGGCTATGGGCGAGACGCCATCACCGGAGATGGTTGCAGCAGCGGGAGAAAAGACTGGTTTTCGCCCGATGGTCGCGGTGGCTTGCCTGATGGCGATCGTCGCCGGCCTCGTCGCGCTGGCCTTCCTGGGCCGCCCGGTGAATCTGATCGAGAAAATACCGTTCGAGAATTCGCCCGAAGTCCTCGCCAACAAAGGTCGCGAGACGATCGCGCAACTGGGCTACCCTGAGCGCCCTTTCGATAGGGTTTACGGGCTGGATTACGACGTCGACTATCTGCAGTATGTCGACGAAGACAAAGCGACGGATAACTGGCGACAGATTGAGAACGGGCGGGGCGGGGCGGTCTACTTCTGGTATCGGGAGAGTCCGAACCACCTTCAACGTCCAAAGCTTCCGTCCGGCAGGGGGCAGCCCGAAACTCCGGACGACTTTGATCCGCCGACATCAAGGCCGGGGATGAAAGGTGTCAAGCTGGACACGCTCGGCCGGCTGCGGGAATTTTACGCCAGGCTGCCACAGGTTGAAGAGCCAAAGGCCGGCGAAGCGTCCGCCCCCGATTGGAACCGGCTCTTCACCCTGGCCGGCATCGATCCGTCACGCTTCACGCCTGCCGAAGCCCTCTGGAATCCTGAGTCCGTCTTTGATGCACGTGCCGCTTGGACGGGAACGGTGGAAGAGATGCCCGACTCCCCGCTGCGCGTCGAAGCCGCCGGCTACCGCGGCAGGATCGTCCTCTTCAGACTCATCGGCCCCTGGACCAAGCCCAACCAGGCTGGGCAGAGTCTGCCCGCTTTCATCGGCATTATGGGCTTCGGCATCCTTTTCGGAGCGGCTTTACTGGCGTGGCGCAATTACCGCCAAGGGAAAGGCGACCGTCAGGGCGCTCTCAGACTGGCAGTTTTTAGCTTTGTCGTCCATATGCTGTTCTGGCTCTTCAGGGCAAAACATGTCCCGACCGGCGACGAGCTAAGGCTTTTAAGTGAAGGGGTGAGCTCGGCGCTGTATTGGAGCGCAACGGTCTGGGCGCTTTACATCGCACTTGAGCCTTACGTCAGGCGGCGCTGGCCGACCAGCCTCATCACCTGGAGCCGGGTGCTGGCCGGGAAATTTACCGACCCGTTGGTTGGCCGGGACTTACTGATCGGCATCCTCTTTGGGCTTTGCTTTACGCTGCTCGAAAAGCTGCCCTATCTGATTGTTTTCCAGCAGCCATCGGGAGGTGTTGCGCTTTCCAATCTGCTCGGCATGCGTTTTGGCGTAGCATATCTCCTCCAGTCCACGAGTGGGGCAGTCTTCGGCGCGCTCGCAATTACTTTTCTACTCACCCTGCTGCGCGCGCTGCTGCGCCGCGACTGGCTGGCGGGGGCGGTTGTTGTGTTGATCATTGGGCTCCCGTCCTTACTGTTTGCCCCCCCGGTCTTTGCCGTCTTTCAGGTGATTTTGGTCAGCTTGGTTGTCCTGGCGTTTATCAGATTCGGACAGTTGGCGCTGGCCACCAGCTTCTTAGTGTTTTTCTCGCTGAACAACCTCCCATACACGACGAACCTCTCGGCCTGGTATGCAGCCACTTCGCTCTTTGTGATGTTCCTTGTGACGGCGCTGGCGGGCTATGCTTTTTACACTTCGCTGGGCGGGCAGAAGGTGTTCAAGGGGAAGCTGCTGGAGGAGTGAGTGAGTCTCAGTGCAAAGTAGAACGCCTGACGGCGGCCTGGGAGCGCAGGCATCCCTGCCTGCTCCCGGGTTCCGAGAGAATTACTGACGAACAAGCAGGCAAGATCCCTGCGCTCCCAGGAAGGCTGAGACGCGATGACTAAAGATAAAGAACCCACTTCAGGAACCGCTCCTGCCGGCCCGGAGTCATATCCGCCGGTTGGCTATTCGTGGTACGTCGTCGGCATCCTCACTGTCGCTTACGTTTTCTCATTCATCGATCGGCAGATCCTGAATCTGCTGGTAGGCCCAATCCGTCGCGATCTCCAGATCAGCGACACCGAGATGAGCCTGCTGATGGGTTTCAGCTTTGCAGTGTTTTACACTTTTTTTGGCATACCCTTGGGACGGCTCGCGGATACAAGGAGCCGGCGCGCGCTCATCTCGGCCGGCATCGTTCTTTGGAGCTTGATGACTGCGGCTTGCGGACTGGCCCGGAACTTCGTGCACTTCCTGCTGCTTCGAATGGGAGTTGGCGTAGGCGAGGCCGCGCTCTCACCATCGGCCTATTCGCTGATCGCCGATTACTTTCCAAAAGAGAATCGCGCCACGGCGCTGAGCGTCTACTCGATGGGGATCTATATCGGCAGCGGCCTCGCTTATCTGCTTGGCGGCTTGGTGGTCAAGATGGCTTCCGCACAGGAGCGCTTGAACCTTCCGATCGTCGGCGAAACCCGCCCCTGGCAAGTTGTTTTCTTTGTGGTCGGCTTCGCGGGCGCCTTGTTCGCTCTCTTCATGTTCACGGTGAAAGAACCGCTTAGGAAAGGGCTTCGGATGACGCGAGCGGCGGACGGGAAGGAAACGCGAGCCCGCGTATCGTTGCGTGAAACCATCGACTACCTAAAGGCGAACAAGGTGACTTTCATCTGTCACAATTTAGGATTCGCGTTGCTCTCTTTCTCCAGCTACGGCAGCACCGCGTGGATTCCGGAGTTCTTTGTTCGCAAGCACGGTTGGACAAGCTCGCAGGTGGGCGTGGTATACGGCACAATCATTATGGTTTTTGGAGCGATGGGCATCGTGTTCGGCGGCAAGTTGGCGGACTGGATGGTTCGTCGCGGCTATCGCGACGCGAATATGCGCGTAGGGCTGATCGCGGCCATCGCGTGGGTCCCGACCGGCATACTCTATCCCCTGGTGCCGGACGGGAACCTTGCGGCTGCGTTGATTGCGCCGACGACGTTTTTGGTGAGCATGCCGTTTGGTGTTTCGGCTGCGGCGATCCAGGAGATGATGCCTAACGAGATGCGCGGCCAGGCGTCGGCGATCTACTTATTTGTGGTCAACCTGATCGGGCTTGGCCTGGGGCCTACTGCAGTCGCGATGATGACGGATTATGTATTTCGAGACGACAACATGGTCAACTATTCGCTGCTCGTGGTGGCAAGCTGCGCGCACATAGGATCGGCGCTGCTTTTGTGGCTTGGGCTGAGGCACTACCTCGACAGCCTGGCTCGCTTGAAGGTTTGGAGTAGTCTCAATCCTTAGCGAGTTTCAACTTGAAAACCCGCGCCGCGTTGTCGTGAAAGACCGCCTTCCAGTGCTTCCTGGGAATCGCGCGCTTGAACGCTTTCACGTATGAGTTGATATCCGTCAGAGGCCAGTCTGATCCAAACATCAGCTTGGCCGGATCTTCAAGGTAGCCGAAAACCCAGGCTAGCGGCCGCACGACATACTCTTCGACCTTGGCTCTCGGCATTCGATCCAGGTTGCCGATCAACAACGCTGAGCCATCCAGGTACACGTTCGGATTCTTGTATGCCACTTCAGCGGCGGACTCGATCCACGGGTTTCCGCAGTGTGCGATAACAAATCTCACCTTTGGATGGTCGACTGCCACTTCGTCGATCGTCAGAGGGTCGGCATATTTTAGTTTCGCGCGCGCGGAGTCGGTGTCTCCGGTGTGAAAAACAACCGGCACATCGTACTTTTCTGCCAATTCGTAGGCGGGTTCATAGTGGGTGTCGTACGCGTACTGATGAACGTAGCCGAGGTAGATCTTGATGCATCCGTATTTGCCCGAGCGGAGACCCTCTTCCATAAGCGAGACATCCGGCTTGGCGTCGATCCCGACGCAGCTCATCACGTTGTGATCTCTCAAGTCAGGAGACGGTTCGCCCGAGTGCGCGTGCGCTACGGCGGCGACAACACCGGCGCGTCGCCACTCTTCGAAGTACTGTCCCTGAGTTATTGAGACTCCCCGGTTTTTGTCCAGCTTGCCGGAGAACTCCGTATGAGTGTGAGCGTCTATGATCATCAGTCGGCTGGTGCTTGCCTTCGGTGGTTTCTTCTTTTTGCTTTCGTTCACTGGTCTCTCTTGGGCCACCGAGGCAGTTACAAAAAGCACAATGAGCAATATCGGCCTTAATAAAAGTCGCAATGTGTCGGGCGTCATGAGCCTTGACTCCTTCATCGATTCAGAATCCCTTGATCGCATCTTTGGTTATTCCACGAACTCGGGCGAAGATTCATAGCACTCGAATTAGTGACTGGGCAAGCGCACGCCTCATCTATCTCATCCAGGGATCGATCTGCATATTCTTGTTCTTGCGTGAGCTCTTTGATAATCTCGCGCGGACACCGGCTTCACTAATTCCTGGAGGACTACTATGCGAACTCGTGAAGGCTCTCGACGAAAACTCTTCTGCAATGGTTTTTCTGCAACCCTGTTAGCCGCTCTCGCGTTCGGCGCGACGCCCGCGGCCGCACAAACCTGCGAGAAACTGGCCGATCTCAAGATCGCTAACACAACCATCACGTCGGCGCAGTCAGTCGCTGCCGGGGCGTTCACCCCGCCAACGGGCCCGGCGGCTCCCTACAAAGCGCTGCCCGCGTTCTGCCGGGTCACCGGCGCGATCAAGCCGACCAGCGATTCGGACATCAAGTTTGAAGTGTGGATGCCGAGTGCAGGCTGGAATGGAAAGTTCCAGGGCATCGGCAACGGCGGGTTTGCCGGGTCGATCTCTTACGGTGGGCCGGCTGGCGGGCTGGGAGGCGCGATCGCGCGCGGTTACGCGGCTGCTTCGACCGACACCGGCCACACGGGCGGAGACGCGGCCTGGGCGCTTGGACACCCTGAGAAGATTGCTGACTACGGCCATCGCGCCGTCCACGAGATGACCGAAAAAGCCAAGTCGATCGTGACCGCGTTCTACGGCAGCGGTCCGAAGCGCTCGTACTTCTCCAGTTGTTCGAACGGAGGACGACAAGCGTTGATGGAAGCGCAGCGGTATCCCAACGACTACGACGGACTGATCGCAGGCGCGCCAGCGAATTACTTCACCCACATTCTCACTGGATTCGGTTGGAATATTCAGGCGACACAGAGCGATCCGGCGAGCCACATTCCTGCGAGCAAATTGAAAGCGATCGAGGCTGCTGCGCTGGCTGCATGTGACGCGCGAGACGGCGTGACCGACAGCGTGATTGACGATCCCACCAAGTGCAGCTTCGATCCTGCGGTGTTGCTTTGCAAAGGGGCCGAGTCCGACGCCTGCCTGACAGAAAAGCAAATTGTAGCTCTTAAGAAAATCTATGCCGGGCCGCGCACCTCGACGGGTGAGCAGATCATCCCCGGCTTTGTGCCTGGCGGCGAAACAGGGCCAGGCGGTTGGTCCGGTTGGATCACGGGCTCCCCGCCAAACCGCGGGGCGCAGTTCTTTTTCGCGAATGGGGCCTTCATGAACATGGTCTACAACGATCCGAAATGGGACTTCAAAACCTTCAGCCTCGACAAAGACAGCAAGCTCGCCGATGAAAAGCTGGCTTCGAGTTTGAATGCGATCGACCCTAACCTGAAAGCCTTCAAAGCGCGCGGCGGCAAACTGATTCTCTATCACGGTTGGAGTGACGCCGCGCTTCCGCCGGTCAACACGATCAACTATTTCGAGTCCGTCGCGAAGAAGATGGGCCGGCGTGAGGCGGGCTCATTCATGCGGCTCTTCATGGCGCCGGGCTTGCAGCATTGCGCGGGAGGCCCCGGCCCGGACAGTTTTGGATCAATGGTCACCGGCGCCCAGTCCGATGCGCAGCACGATATGTCGGTGGCGCTCGAACGATGGGTCGAAGAAGGCATCGCGCCCGATCAAATAATTGCCACCAAGCGGCAGAGCCAGGATCCGAAGAGCCCGGTCGTGCGCACGCGCCCGCTCTGTCCATACCCTCAAGTGGCGCGCTACAAAGGAAGTGGCAGCACGGACGACGCGGCTAATTTCGTATGCACAACGGAGAAGGCTGGTTCTGGCATGGGCAAGAAGAGATGAAATAGGGCTACCAGTTAAGTCCAGGCGTCGACAAAGAAAGCGGCGGCGCAGACGACGCAGCTGATTTCGTTTGCACAGCGGAGAAGAACGGCTCCGGCCTTGGCAAGAAGCGATGACAAGTGGGTTGAGGACCGGCTGGCTTCAGAGAGCTAGTGAGGGTACCACCCAGAGCTTGGACTAGAGTTCGACACCAGGGATTCTGCGGCTGGAACTCCGTCAGGAGTTCAATGTTTATAGGGGATAGTCGCGCCGGGTGGTGCACCCCAGCGGGGTGCTATGTCGGCCGCTCGCTTCTTGTACGCACCGTTTTGATCCGGCACATAGCACCCCGCTGGGGTGCGATTATCGCACGGATCAACGTGTCTATAAACATAGCACCCCGCTGGGGTGCCCCGGCCAAGGGAAGATTTTCTGGTCCTCGCCCGTCTAACCGGAAACACATTCGCTTAAGGAGAAACCAATATGAAGATTCAGCGACTTCTCATTGCCGCAACGGTTATCAATCTCGGCCTTACGATGTTTCTGCTGGCACAGATCCGGCGCGTTGACGCGGGTAGCAGCGATGCGCGTGGCGTAGAGGCGGCCGGCCCCCTGCCTGTTCTCCGGGGTAGTTCCCTTGAGATCGTCGACGATCAAGGGAGAGTTCGAGCAAGCATCAAGATTCAGGCGGGAGATCCAAACTTCAAGATGCCGGATGGCAAGACGGGATATCCTGAAACAGTGATGTTCCGCCTGATCGATCCCAAAGGGCGGCCCGAGGTAAAGA
Organism: Candidatus Onstottus arcticum; assembly: GCA_038040485.1. Lineage (GTDB taxonomy): Bacteria > Acidobacteriota > Blastocatellia > UBA7656 > UBA7656 > Onstottus_B > Onstottus_B arcticum. Next base: position 11,188 of record JBBPIE010000034.1, on the reverse strand, counting down.
TCGGAGCATCGGTAGAAGGCGGAGGGATCGGCCTCATTGGCGAAACCGACACCACACATGCCTTGTTGGAGGCCCAAGGCCCGGACGTACTGTTGAAACTGACGAACAAGGCCGGCAAGCAACAGCTAATCAAGCCGTAGCCTGCGGAGAGAAATCAAAAGAAGACAATCTACGATAGGGAACTTCATGCTTGGGATAGGTGCGCGACGGGAATCTCTTCTGTTCTCTCAAAGGGCCTCGTTCCCGTCGCTATATCGTTCACGGCATGAAGTATATCGGCGGAGTAGTATCGAGTGCCGCATAGGTCGCAAACTCCGATGATGACGTCTTCGAGAATCACAAAACCGGTCTTATGTTTGAACGCCTCGCGCTTGACCTTCTTGGCGCGGACCGTTCCTTCACAGTATTCACATTTGTACCCGTACATAACCTATTCCTCAGACTCGGTCATCGCATAGACCGTGATTATGAGGTAGCGGCCGGTACTTGTAAAACGCCCGACGACGCCAACCGCCGTTTGCTCATCGGCAGGCGCTCCCTCGATGACGTATCGGGTTCCCCTTGGATCGTACCTTTCAGTTCTATCGAGGTAAGTCTTTTCATTTTAGCCGGCAAGTGTTCTCAAGCGGGAGAGGATGGTGTTGTCAATTCTTGCTGAGACGGCCATGCGAGCTGCGAGTATCACCCTGGCGGCTTTCTTGAGGCCTTTCGCATTGTCACCGCAAGCATTGGCAATGGCCGGGCACGTTAGGTTTGGCGACTGCAGAGAGAACCGACAGGTGACAATCAGCCTTGACCATGCGTTCGAAACCAACGACGCGATATTGTTTTCCACGTCCTCGCACCACAATCCATAAAGGTCGGGAGGCGCGAGGAGGGCGACGTCCGCATAGAAGCGATTCTCTGGGTCCAGTGATTCGTCAGCTGTTAGCAAAAGGGCCGCGACGGATCTGCAATCCATCGAAGCCTGTATATCCTTCATTGCGCGAACCAAGTCGGACTCGCTTGCATCGACCAAATGTGACACGCAGTCGAACCATACTTTTAGTCGATCATCCAGCAGGCCGGACCTCTGCGCATCCTCAGACCATCTCGATAGTGGGGCCCTCTGCTGCCTTCTTTCGCTCACGACTCTGGCCAGCGCCGTGAAGAGAAGAGGAACCAATAGTTCAGAGCCCGATATCTGGAGGCCAGGGCGTTCGTGCGTTTGCGCGTGTTCCGACAGGTCGGTCACGAATGAGATGTATTGGTCCACGAGCCCTTCTAGATCCAGCTTTCGCAGTGCTCGCCTAAGCCTTAGTCTAGTGAGGCTGCTCCGTATGTGAGGCACGTCCGTGTCGGAGGCAGCCTCCTCAAATCGAGGGAAAGCTGCATCATCACCTTCGCAGGATAGTTCAAGTTCAGCGAGGGCGTACCAAAGGTATACGGACTGAGCGAGTTTCGCAGCCGTACTCTCGTCAATTTCAAGGCGTCGATCGAAATCGCTAAAGAAGCCATACGGAGGTTCTGTGGTATCGCCGTCGTCTTTGAGCGATCTTGCCATCCACACTAGCGCGGAGCCTATCTTCCCTCGTAGTTGGTTTGTGGTCTGATTGCTTACTGCATCGGGTAGCTTGTCAATCTCATCGATAACCTCGACAAATAATCGGATCGCCTCAGCATGATTTCCTTCTAGCCACTCACCGAAAGCTCGGTCCGCCTTGAACGAGGCTGCGATGTCGCCGGTCCACTTCGCCTGACGGACTGCCCTCTCTGCCCATTCGGAGAATTGCGCCGCATGATTCCAATTACCGAGCCTCGACGCGCAAATCGCCGCGGCTTGATAGGAGAAGGCGCGCGCTGGATTGCCGTCAGCATCCAAGGCAGGTGCCAATGACATCCACATTCGAACAGCGTCTTCGTCGCGCCCTTCGAGTGACAAGATCTTCGCACGATAATCTTCAAGAACCAGATGCTTATAACCTAGCTCTCTTTCCGCTTGGTCGAGTGCGCGAACAGCTGCCTCAGTATCCCTAATGTATTCCTGAAGCACGATTGCCTTTGCGCGGTTCGCTGCCGCCACCAACGAATCGGCACCGACTGCGCGCCCAGATTCTGAAGCGGCCTCAAGCGTTTCAATGCACTTTGGCCAATCGGGTGTCGGTGCTTTGCTCTCATCCATCCAAGCACCGTCGATAAGTTGCATGGCCAGGTGGTTGTTCTCTTTGAACTCATTCCAAACCAGCTGGGCAGGCTCGCTGCTTATAGGGTCGATGCTAGTGACTTCAACGCTGAGTGTGTCAAGGAACTCAGCCAGATCGGTCACACTTCTGCACCTCAATGCCGCGCGGAGGACATACTCCCGATGCTGCGTCCATTGACCGCCTTTTGCGAGCATTTGGCGTAGTGTCTTCTTCCCCGGCGCTTGCGCTCGAGCATCCTGAAGCAGCGCAAGGCCGCGCATAAGGCTTCTGATAATGAACCGAGTCGGAAAGCTCACCTTGGATGGCAGTTTGAGGATTTCATGTAGCAGAGTGAACTGCATCAACAACTTTGAGCCAGGCACTCTCCTGTCGTTGAGGCTTTCAATCTCCTGACTCCAGCGCTCAGCAACTTGGACCGCGATCTTAGAAGGAGCGGATTCCACCGCCACCCGTAGCTGCAAGTGGCGGAGCAAAAGGCTAAGGAAGTGATTTGAAGGATAAAGTCTCTCCCCGCCCTCCAATCGAAAGTAGCTTAAAACAAATATCTCACTGCTTATTGCGGGCCAGTGCTCGGGACTAACACGACCCGATGCTTTATAGGCTCCAAATAACGCATCATCGTGCTCGCCAACCAATCCATGAAGAATGACCCCCTGCAGGTCCGATGGGCTGAGAGGTTGTTCGGCGCAGAATACTGCCGCTGCCGCGGTATTCAGTTGCTTGATCTGCAGAGGCGAGAAAACCTGATTGCCTGCTCCACGAAGCAGGTTTGAAAGTCGGTGATACTCAGAATCCAGTCTTTCAATCCACGGACCGAGAAGAAGGTCGAACGCCTCTCCAGGATTCTTGATTGCCGGAGGAAAGGTTGCCAGATGCAATGCGTGCGAGCGCTTAAAGTACGAAGTGAGTATGCTCAATCGATATGCCAGCGTTCGAGCTTCTTCTGGTATCTGCTCCTGCAGTTTCTTGCGAATCTCCCTTCTAACATCCTCAATCACGACCGACTTGATAAAGTCTTCCGCTTTCGGTCGGGGCCAGCCAGACGCTGCAAGATTTATGACCTGCGCGTGAACCAGAAGAGGATGCCCGCTTGTATTGGCTAGGATGGCTCCGACCCAAGCGGCTAGCTTTATTCCATCTGGACAACCGTAGTTCTTCGCAACCTCTGTGATTTCTTCTTGGCTCAAGACTGGTACGCTGAAGACGCTTTCCTCCGTCCACTCGAACGTGAGCCGGACTTTGCTAGGTACATCACCCTGAGTTGTGACAATAACGCTGCCACCTTGCGAGACAACAGTGCGAATCAGGCCTATCAAGGTATTGACGTAGAGGTCCGGTTTATCGTCGAAGTTGAGATCGTCGATCAGACAGCCATGAGGCATCGCTCCTTCGGACGAAAGGAGCGCTGCATCAAGAAGGCGCAGACGTATTACTTCAGGCGGCAATCCGCGCAGGTCTAAATGTCGCCAGTCAGATCGCTCAGTGGCAATAAGTTGACTGGCGAGCGTCGATTTGGCCATCCCCATAGATCCACCTAGGACGATGATCCCTCTCGCAGTAAGTCGTCTGCGCAACTCTTCTACGAGATCCTCTCGTTTCGCCAAGCGGTTGAACACGGGCAAACCGATCATTTCAGAGACTGGAGAAGAAAGGGAGCCGAGTGCGAGGCCCTGGGGTATTACGGAACTTAGCGAGCCGTGCTCCGACTGTAGTTGTGACAGTGCGCGATCTCTGCTTCTCAAAGACAATCTGATTGCCCAAAGGAGAGGTAGCGTAGCTCCCGATTTTCATCACTCCGTAGGGGCGCAGTTTCTTCAGTTGCTTGAGAAGTTCCGGAGGGAGCGATGATCGCCCATCTCCAGCCTTGTCGGTCTTCGGAGTCACGGTGTCAACCGCGGAGTCCGCCGAAGCCGTGTCGGAACCCAAATGCTCCCAGTCGAAAACGAGTCGCCCGTAGTCCAAGACCAGTTCGCTTTCACTGTTCCATTCGTAGCGTTCAAACCCTTCGGCAAAAGTGACGTGGCCCGAGACCGCGTTGGATCTAACCGCCACCTCAACCCAGGAAGTGGTTTCATCCTTTCCAAGCGCGGCGATGCCCTTGCCGTTGGGGGAGAACCTGAGTTGAGAGTATTCGACCCGTGCGCCACGCTCTCGCGAGTTCGCAGAACCGTAAAAGACGTCGTCGCCCACGCGAGAGTCGCTGCCGATGATCCGAACGTTCCCATTGCTGATGAACGCGATCTCTTCGCCGGAGGGCGACAATACGGGGTCGTGACTTTCTCCGTCATCCGTCAATCGTTGTAGTTCGGTCCCGTCCTTATTCACAAGCCACAAGTCGGTTCCATGCAGCGGCCGATTCCTTGCTCTGAAGATCTCATACCCATTTTTATTCATCGGGCGCTCGGCCGGGACATCCTGCTGAGCTTCTTCATACTCTGCGACAAAGAAGTACTTGTCTCGCGAAGGTAGAACGATCACGATTCTAACGACGCCACTTTGTTTCACTCTTTCAAGTGTCTTGTCGGCGACGTTTTGATCATCGTTCGGGTCCCAAAGCTCAACGTTTTGAGTTTGCGTCGCGGCCTCGTTCGCTGACTCCGGTTGACGAGCATCCGCCTCACCGGAAGCGCTCCTGGAATCGTGCGAGTCATCCCTGGCTGACAGAACTGTTGGTGCTGCGCTTCGATCCCTGCAGCAAACCAGGAGAAGTGCTACCAGCAACAGGAGCATCGTCTTCATCGCCATGTCTTCTTGCAATAGTTTCATCTCAATGCCGAAAAATCGTAGAGTGCAGAGCTTCTCGCGCGGCGCCCGGCAGGCAGGGATGCCTGCGCTCCCAGGCTCCGAAAGCGAGAGCGTCGTCTCCGCGCCAGCCTCACTTTGTCGTCTTCAGACTCCCTTTTGGTACGGTTGCGATGGCTCCCTTGTAGTAAAGCTCGTAGCTGCCGTCTTCGCGCTTCCCTGTGAGCAACACCCTTGTACCTGCATTGCGGATAATCACGATCTGATCGCAGGTGTCGAAAGCCTTAGTATTCTTCCGCAAGGTCAGTCCATGCATTGGACGTGGCAGCAACCTCAATGGACGTTCCCTGTTCAATAAGTTCTTCATAGTCACTGTTCCAACGCGAGTTGCTTTATCACCCTCACAATAGATCAATGGGAAGACTCCGCGCTCCGTCCCGCCTATTCCGCCCTCGGCGTGAATCACGAACTCATTCGCTTTGAAATCGTATAACCAGAACGAACCTGTCGAACAATCGGCCTCACCCCCGCTTTCATCGATTACCAGGTAATATCTTCCGCCAGATTCGATGAACACCGAGGCGCTCAGGCCTCCGCTGCTCGCGAGAATAGGGAAGCTCGTTCCGGTGTCTAATTCAGAGACGAAAATCGCCCTGCCATCGCCTTCATATGTGCATGGAATTCTCACCGTGTGGAACAAATACTTCCGAGAGGGATCAAATAACAGATCGGGAGCTTGCATGCTTCTCGCTGGATCCACGCGGATATCTTCGATGGCTTCGAGAACCAGACTCCGAAGGTGCTTGTCTCGGCTCTTCAAGGTCGCGACCAACGCGAACACATCCCCGATGCTCAGCAAGGCGTAGTAGCTCATGACTCGGAGGGTGCTGTCCTGACCCATCAATAGCCTGACCAGAGGTGGAACAGCCGGCGCACCGATATTCACAAGAGCTTCGGTGGCAGATTCTCGAATACCTCCGTCCGGATGCTTCAACAATTTGATCAGAGCCGGAATGATTGCCGCCGACTTCCCGCCGACGTTCTTAAGCGCATAGGTTGCATATCTGCAGACTTCTAAGTTCCGGTCTTCAATCGATTCGATCAAAGCAGGCACCGCCGCCTTCGCAGCCGGCCCGATCCCCGCCAGCGCCCAGGCAGCCTGGCTTCTGACGGCCGGGTCTTGATCTTTCAAGGCGTCCATGAGAATCGGAATTACCGGCCCCGGCAGAATGGGAATGACTGACTCTGGGAGTTGCCCGAAGTCTGGGTATCGTTGTTCCCCGGGTTTTACGCCGCTAAGAGCAAGGGCAGCCCTGTACCGGACGCGCTGGTCCGCGTTTTCCAACGCTTCGATCAGAGCAGGAATGGCGCTCTTCCAATCGGGGCCCTTCGCGAAACTTAAAATCGAAAGAAGAGCAGTGCTTCGAACCGACGCATCCTGGTCCTTCAATGCTTCGACAAGAGCTATGAGAGCTTTTGGATAAAGCCCAAAGTTGTAAAGGATCAATGTGGCGCCGACGCGGATGTTTCCGTCCTGATGCTTCAATGCCCCGGCAAGAGCTGCCGCGGCTTTTCCCGGCCCGATGGCACCCAAGGCATTGCGAGCGGCACTTCGGACCTCATTGTCCGGGTCGCGCATTAATTGGATCAAACGCGGTACGGCGTCGCCGGCATCTCGCCTCGCAAGAGCGCCAGCGGCGTTGCGGCGTACGGATGCTTCGGGGTCTTGCAGTGCTACGATCAGGCCGGCGATGGCTGGTAGTGCCGGAGCCGACTTGAGCGCTGAAGCAGAGGAGCTACGGACACCCTTGTCGCTGTCGCTTAACGCATGTAACAGGGTGGCGACGACTGCATCGGCGGCCGGCTCGGCTAAGCCGTCCTGTTCAGATTCCGCAGGTTCATGGTTTCGGGGCCATGACCCATACCAGAATGTCCTATCCCAATCGAAGACGAACTTGCCAATGTGCTCGACGACCAATTCCCCTTCATGGTTCCATGAGAAGCTAGATCCTCTGTCTGGCTCTGTTTCAAAGATCGCATTGCCGGACCTTGCTTCAACAGCGGTCATCGCGCCGTCGGAGAGATCATCCCACCGTTGTGCCGCGATAACCTTGCCGTTGGGCGACCATCGCGGTTGCAAGTAGACCAAATCCCAATGATCGTGGGTCCTGTGTTCCGGCTTTGGATGATAAGCCAGAAGTTCAGGCAGGCTTCTGATATTTCTTGTTTTGACGTCAATGACTTTGACGTCGCCGTTGTTAACAAACGCGATTTCTTTGCCCGAAGGCGACCACGCTGGTTGAGAACTGTAATGGTTCTCAGTCAATCGACGCAGGCCGGTGCCGTCTCGATTCACGAGCCAGAGGTCCCCTCGGGACCCGCTTCCATAAGCCATGTTTCCCTCGAATTCGCCGGCAAAGACAATCCTGTTCCCGGAAGGAGCAAGGGAGTATTCGGCGATCCTTTCCACGCCGTAGGCGTTCACCCGCTCGAGCAGCTCCTTGCGAAGCTGGTCAGCCTTGTCGCTCGCAGGCTTTACCTCGCGTTCCGGCTGCGGCTTATCCGAAAAGATGAAGCCGTCCCAATCAAAGATAAACTTGCCGTAGTCGAGCTCAAGCTCGCCTTTCTTGTTCCATTGATGATGCTCCGCTCCGTTGGCGAAACGACATACCGCCGAGCCGTTAGTAGTTATTACTTCGACCTGGTCAATGCTCTCCCTCCCGCCAGAACACGAGCCGAGCGCCACGACTGCGATGGCCTTGCCGCTTGGCGACCATTTAGGCTGGTTGTACACAACCGAGTCGGCGCCCTCGTCCGGGGAAACCGAATGAGCATCGAGGAGAGTTCTGACCTCTTTTGATCGAGTGTCGAGAACCTTGATACTGCCTTTATCGGTGAACACAATCTCATTGCCGTCGGGCGACCACTCGGGATCATAGCTTGTGCCGTCGGTTGTCAATCGCTGTAGTCCGGTCCCGTTGATATTCACCATCCACAGGTCGCTCTTCTCCCCACTGAGTGGAGGCCGATCCGAGTTCCAGCGCTCCCAGAACTCTCCGACAAATACATATCTATCGCCTGAAGGAGACAGAGAGGGCTGCCGCGTCCTCTTTGCTCCTTCCGGCCTCACGCATTCGTTCATCCTTGCGTAGAGTTGATTGGGATCGGTTGAGTCCAATGGCTGGCACCCCGGCGCCCAGAATTGAGGAGCATTCTGGACTTCGAATGGATACAGCTTGCTCGTTGCGGGATTGTATTCCCACTCGGCTTCCACGTACTGCTTTTGAACGTACTGATAGTGAAGAATTATTTTCCAGCGGCCATTCATCTTCTGGGACGCCTCCCATCCAATGGGAATGTGGATGTGGGCCGTTTCCCAATAGTCCTTGACCTTGGCGCCAAGCGTCATGGCCGATGGCTGACCGTTGACTTCCGGCTTCAGGTCCTTAATCTTCTCGACTATTTCCTTCCCTTGCTGCGAGGTGTTTGAAATCCTATCGAGGATCGCAGCTAGCTTCGCATCTTCCTGGGCTGTACCTGATACGGTTTGATTGAGGCTGCCAACCACGAGAAACACTGTTAAGCATGAGAGCATCACCTTCATATTGAAGTCTCCTTTCGATGCATCCCCACATCGGCGATCCGGGTGTGAATCGAGGTCCGGCAGAATGAAATCGCGGATTCGTCCACCCTTTTTTCAATGGATCGGTTTCGGATGCATAAGTCAGCGATGTTCATCGATTCGCCCTTCGCCTTATTCAGCGGCGTCACTTCCTATTGGCAACGATGGATTGCCAGTCGAAAACAAACTTTCCTATTCCGCGAAAGACGAGCTCGCTTTGGTCATTCCACAGGAAACCCTGTTGGCAGGACAGAATCTCCTCACCCGACTCCGCGTCCAATACCACGAGAGGATCGGGATCAAGGCATCGGGCGGTTTGTCGGGTTGCCGCAATGGCCTTGCCGTCCGCTGACAAGCTAGGCTCCATAAGGTGCCTCCAACTCTCCTCAAGGAATCGTAGATGTCTCGTGCGTCCCGATCCGACGTCTATGAGCAAGATTGCATCGGCATTATGGTCTACGTACGAGATCTCGCCGCCTGATGGCGACCATGCGAAACCGTAAGCCGCGGCATCGGTCGTCAATCGCCGCAATCCACTGCCGTCTCGATTGATCACGCATAGATCGGGGTCTGAAGCCCCTCCGAATAATCCGCCAAAGGCAATCGTGTCGCCCGCCGGGGACAGCGAGTACTGGGAGATATTTTCCACGCCTGCTGTTGAAGCTTGATCGAGCAGCCACTGTCGAAGCGGGTCTTCAGGGGGATCGCCGGGATCGCCGGCCGGCGGCTCATAGGAAAGGACCGCTTCCCAATCGAAGACAAACTTTCCGGTATCGAGGAGCAACTCGTTGTCTGGAGTCCATTGATACGCCTTCTTTTCTCGGAGGAATTCGCATATTGGGTAGCGATCCGTGGCGCGCAGGACGAGGATCCAAGTTTCGTCGTAGTTGTTGATCACGAGCGCCGCGATGGCCCGGCCGTTTGGGGCCCAATGAAGCTGGTCCCATTCGCGATAATACGGGCCGTTCTCTCGAAATCTATGCTCGCCCGAGGCGCCGTCGACTATTGACAGTTGGCCGGCATCGACAAATGCTACTTCTGCTCCCGACGGCGACCATTGCGGATCGCGGCCTTCTCCGCTTTCCGTCAGCCGGTTCAGTCCGCTGCCGTCCCGGTTCACCAGCCAGAGATCAGTCTTCGGCCTCGAGTCACTCGTCGAGTCAGCCTGCTGCTCGGCATAAACCTCGCACACAAAGACGTATTTGGTTCGCGAAGGATGAACGCCGGCGATTCTCACCACGCCTTCTTCTCTTACTCTTTCGAGCATCCTCTCGGCGGCGTTGAACTCATCGTTCGGGTCCCAGGGACCGACGCTTTGGGTTTGCGCCGGCGATGGTTTGGTTGCGGGCCCTGCTACTTCTTCGGAGCATCGGGGAACGGGAGTGGTTGCGACGTCCACCTGGCGCTCGACGGCCTGCGACTCGGTCAGCGGCGCGCTAGGAGTCCAGCCGGAACCAAGCAGCGCGGCTAGCGAAAACAAAAATAGCGATGTCTTCATAATCTGATCTCCAATCTCAAGAACCGCGAAGCTCAACAAGGCCGGATGAAACAAGACAGGAGCCTCGCGGGTCCCTGTGAGTGATTTTTGCGAGTCAACATGCTCGCAAGCATAGTCCACGTCCGTGCGAGTGAATACGCGAGCACCAACGTCGGGACTGCGCGTTGATGCGGTCGCGCCTGGCGTTAGTCCACGGTACGTCCACTGTGGACAGCCACATTGACCGGCGGGTCGAATGGTCCTAGCATCAAGGAGGCTCAGCCCTGAGCTCGATATGGCGATACTGATAGCCGAAGACAACGTAGCGCAGCGCCGGTACCTGCGAGAGCTTCTGGAACGAGAGTTCCAAACGCATCTGCCCGTGATCGAGGCGGAAGACGGCGAAGCCGCCATCAGGCTTGCTCTAGCGGAAAAGCCCGAGTTATGTGTTCTCGACATACAGATGCCGAAGCTGTCCGGCGTGAAGGCCGCCCGCGCGATCTGGCGAGGCTTTCCCGCCGCGCGCATAGTCTTCTGGACTCAGTTCCCGCACGAAATTTACATCAACGAGATTCGCAAGATCGTCAAGGCGATCGACCCCCCGCCCACCTACGGATTCATTGACAAGAACAATCCCGAGCCTCGCTTCCTTCGCTTTGTGGCCGCCGTCCTCGAAGACGGCGCCGACATGATCGATCCCGCGTTCAAAGACTCGTTCATGCGGCCGCTGCTGACCGACTTCGAGGCGGAGGCGCTCTACTACCTCGCGCTGGGGCTTTCAAATTGGGCCATCGCGCGCAGGTGCAGCCTCAGCCTGCGCGGCGTCGAGAGCCGTCTCGCAGCGCTCTATGAAAAGCTGCACCCATCATCATCCGAAGGCACTGAACGCGAGGCTTACGACAAGCTCGCTTACAACGTCCGCACACGGGCGTTCTTCGAGGGCCTGCGCCGGGGCCTGCTCAACAGCGACGAGCTGGAAAAGGCGGCACTCGACCTTGAAAACTGGATCGAGCGCGATCGAGTCCGTTTCGATAGGGAGCAGTGAGGTCAGAGTTCAGAGGTCAGAGTTCAATATTCTTGAGTCTCATTCTCGCGAAGACCGGAAGCAGAGATGCGGAACCCGAAATGGAGAAAGCGTAACTCGACGCTCATCGGGCTGGTCGT
>JBBPIE010000033.1:0-79920 GCA_038040485.1 Candidatus Onstottus arcticum | reverse complement strand
GTTTCTGGTTTCTGGTTTCTGGTTTCTGGTTTCTGGTTTCTGGTTTCTGGTTTCTAGTTTGTGGTTTGTGGTTCCGGGGTGTCTCGGTTTTCCGGTAACGCTGAACCACTAACCAGAAACCAGAAACTAGAAACCAGAAACCCTAAGCCACCCGGCGAAGTCCATCGACTATGCTGATCCGCGCCGCGTTGAACGCCGGAATCCCGCCGCTCACAAGCCCGATCAACAACGAGACGCCGAGCGCAATCATGATTGTGCCGTTGGTGATTCTGAAGTTCTGCAGAAAGATAGCCATCATCTCGCCCATCCCAACAAACTGGTAGATCACCTTCGCAGCGACAACCGCAAGCGCGCCTCCCAGCAGCGCGATCAATACCGACTCGGACAGCACAAGCGCCATAACAACACCCGGTCTGAACCCGAGCGCCTTCATCACAGCGATCTCGGTGAACCGCTCGCGGGCGGACATCGCCATCGTGTTGGCGGCGATCAAAGTGATCGTGAAGACAACCACCAGGCCGACGCCGGTAATCAAGCCTTTCACGTTTCCAAGCATCGAAATAAAACCCGCCGCAAACGCCGCTTCGGTTTCGGTTTTGGTAGGCGCGGCCGAGTTCGCAAACATCCTGTCGATCTCTTCCATAACGCGGGGCGCGCTCTCGGGCGAATCGAGCCGCACTCGATATGTCCCGACCCAACCGGGTCTTCCGATGGCCTCTTCGATGTATTCGCGATGAAAGAACAACCCCGAGTCTTGCTGTCCCGTGTAGATCCCCCTGATCGTGAGGCTTGGGTTAACCTGGTAGATTGTGCCCTTCAACTCGATCACGTCGCCGAGCTTCCAGCCGTACTTGTCGGCCAACTTCTTGCCGACGACAGCGGCCGTCCGCTCCCGTTGAAATGCCGCTTTCTCTTCGGGCGAGAGTTGATACTCGAACTGCACGTCGAAGATGGTCTTCGGGTCGACGTAGAACTGCGCGAACATGTACTGAGGCTTGTCTTCCTTGTAGATGCCTCCGAACCAGTTCGCAGGACAAGTCGCGACGACGCCGGGAAGCTGCTCGATCTTCTGCCGGTACGCCTCAGGCATCGCGTCGGCAAGCGAGGTGTTGCGTCTGACGATGACGCGGTACTCGCCGCCGGTCAGCTCAGAGATCGAGCCCAGCGCGCTAATCACCGCTTGCATCGTTGCAAGCAGGAAGACCGACACCGAGACGCTTATGACAGTGAGCGCCGTGCGCCGTTTGTTGCGCGTGACATTTCTAGTTATGAGCCGCAGGAACTTCATAAACGCCTCCCGTCTTGCTGAGCACGCCCTTCTCCAGATGAACGACGGCGTGCGCGTGGGCGGCAGCGCGCGGGTCGTGAGTCACCATGATGATCGTCTTGTGAAACTCTTCGTTGAGCCGCTTCATCAGGTCGAGTATCTCGTCGGCTGACTTGGCGTCGAGGTCGCCCGTCGGTTCGTCGGCAACCAGCAGCGACGGATCGGTGACGATCGCCCGTGCGATGGCAACTCGCTGCTCCTGTCCGCCCGAAAGCTGCCGCGGATAGTGCCTCACGCGGTCTTCGAGACCGACGACTGAAAGCGCGGTCATCACGTGGTCACGGCGGCCGCTTTTCGAGAGGTTGGTGAGAAGAAGTGGCAGCTCGACGTTCTCGAACGCGTTCAAGACGGGAATCAGGTTGTAGAGCTGGAAGATAAACCCGACGTGACGCGCACGCCACTTCGCGAGTCGCCGCTCGTCGAGTTTGGAGATGTCTTTACCATCGATCACGACGCGGCCGGAGTTGGGCTTGTCGATGCCGGCGATCAGGTTGAGCAGCGTGGTCTTGCCCGAACCTGACGGTCCCATCAGAGCGAGAAACTCGCCGCGCGCGATCTCGAGATCGAGATTGTCGAGCACGGGGATGTCGATCGCCTCGCGGCGGTAGTGCTTGGTTACTTGAACGATGTTGATCAGCGGTTCTGCCATTCGATAGTCTCCATACATACGCGATTCGTGATGCGTGATGCGTGATCCGTGATTCGTGATTCGTGATTCGTGATCTGTGATGCGTGATCTGTGATGCGTGGCCGGCTCGCTGAGTCTTCACGGATCACACATCACAGATCACGAATCACGAATCACGAATCACGCATCACGAATCTAACTCCCCGTCTTCACTCTTACGCGGGTTCCGTCGGTCAGGTTCTCACCACCTCTGACTATCACGGTTTCGCCGCCCGCCAATCCTTGCTTAACCTCGACCCTATCGCCGAGGTCGCCGCCCACCGTGATCGTCTGTTGTTGGACTGTGCCGTTGATCAGCACAAGCACCACGGACTTTCCGTCGCGCTGGGAAACAGCCGACTTTGGAACTGTCACTCTCGAACGCTGGTCCGTCGCCGCACTCTCCGCTTTCTGAAGGAACGTGACCTTTGCGCTCATGTCCGGAAGGATGCGCGGGTCGATGTTCAGGAACCTGACTTTGACCTTTACCGTAGCCTTCTGCCGATCGGCGGTGGGAAGGATCTTGCGCGTCTCGCCCGGCAGCTTTTCGTTGCCAAGCGCGTCGAGTGTGATCTCAGCCTGCAAACCAGGAGTGATCTTGCCGATGCTTGATTCGTTTATGTCAGCTTCCACTTCAAGCGTGTTTGGATCGACGATCGTGACAACCGAGCCGCGCGTGTTCGCTCCGCCAAAGATCGCGGGCGCGACAGTCTCGCCCACTTCGGCGTCTTTCGAGATGACAAGTCCCTCGAACGGGCTGCGAATGTTGCTGTATTCGATCTGAGCTTCCCCCCACTGAATGCGCGCTCGCGAGGAGCGAATCTGGGCAGTCATGGAATCGATCTTCGATTGAGCGGCCCGGATCGAAGCCTCCATAGCTTTGACCTGTTGTTCGTCGACGTTAGCCTGCGCGGTCGCGTTGTCGAGGTCGGACTTCGACGTCACTCCGTCGGCGAACAGCCTTGTCTGTCGGGCGAGGTCGAGGCCGGTCTTGCGCTGATTCGCCTGAGCCTGGGCAAGAGTCGCGCGGGCCTGGGCGAGTTCCGCTTCCGCCTGAGCGCCGGATGCTTGAAGGTTCGCAAGATTCCCGCGCGCGTCTTCAAGCTGCGCGTCGAAGTCGCGATGTTCGAGTCGGGCAATGATCTGGCCGGTGTGTACACGGCTGCCGGTGTCGACGCCCAGGTATTCGAGGCGGCCTGAAATCTTGGGGCTGACCGCTGCTTTGCGATCTGCCACGACATAGCCGGTGGCCGTCAGTATCTCGACCCCGGCGCTGGAGGACTCGATCGCGGCGCGCGAGACCTCGACTTCAGGCGTGGTCGCCGAGCCCCACATTCGATAGCCGACCAGTCCGCCTCCAGCCATCACGATCAACAGAGTCCCGAGCAGCACTCCGCGTAAACCGCGCCAGCCGCCCGACCGGTGGTCGTCGTCTCGATTGATTCTCAAAGCCGATAGGTCGGGTTTGTTGTTTTCTCGTTGTTCCATCGAAGGATTCAATAATATAGGCGAACCGATCCAAACCAAAACGGTTGCACTAAGAAAACTACTGGAATACTTCAGAGGTTACGGCGCCCCGCAGGGTCGCCGGAATCTAGCCGGTTGGCAAGCGAAAGCGCCGCCACCGGACACCGGCGCGGATTGATCCGGCACCCCGGCGGCGTGCGGGACCTTGCTGGCTCGTCTTACCGGTGGCGGCGCTTCGCTTGCCACCGGCTACATTCCGCTGCCACTACGTGGCAAGATCCTATTGCGAGACCGACTCATCAAAATACCACCGCCACGGTCACTCCACCGGCGCGGCGTCATCTGGATTCCTTCGTCAGAATAACCAGCAACAAACTATCACCCACTACTACTCAGGATGCCCTTCGCTTGCCGCGCACACGACGCGGTATTAGTATGTGTGACTCCTGCGATTGAACAGATCATTAGCGCGCGTCATCGCTTTCGTGACGCCTTCGTGGAGCCGAGCCGTGTCACAGGCAATCGACTACAACGCCCTCTTGCGCATAGCCATCGAAGAGGCTCGCCAGGGATTGGCCGAAGGCGGCATTCCGGTTGGCGCGGCGTTGTTCGACTCGCGAGGCCAGCTCCTGGGGCGTGGGCACAACCGGCGCGTTCAGGAAGACGATCCGTCGATACACGGCGAGACCGACGCGTTTCGAAAAGCAGGGCGCCAGCGCAGCTACCGCGACACGATCATGGTTACGACGCTCGCGCCGTGCTGGTACTGTAGCGGTTTGGTTAGGCAGTTTGGGATCGGCACAGTTGTCGTCGGCGAATCCGCGACCTTCAAAGGCGGCGTCGATTGGCTGCGGGAAAGCGGCGTCGAAGTGATCGATCTCAACTCCAAGGAGTGCATCAAGTTGTTGGGTACTTTCATCCAACAGCATCCTGAGATTTGGAATGAAGACATAGGCGAGGAGTGAGACATGGCTACGGTCGAAACGGTAAAGGGTCCGGTTGAAAGTTCTCGGCTCGGCGTGACGCTGATGCACGAGCATGTGTTCGTGCTGTCAACCGAGATAATGCAGAACTACCCCGCGGCGTGGGGCGATGAAGAGAAGCGAGTGGCCGACGCCATCGCGCGGCTCAACGAGCTGAAGTCGCGCGGAGTCGATACGATCGTAGACCTGACGGTCACCGGTCTGGGCCGCTACATCCCGCGCATAAAGCGCGTGGCCGCCTCAACGGGGCTGAACATCGTGGTCGCAACCGGAGTCTACACGTTCAACGATGTGCCTATGTACTTTCACTATCAAGGACCAGGCACGACGCTTGGAGGACCCGAGTTCATGACTGACATGTTCGTCAAGGACATCGAAGAAGGCATTGCCGGCACGGGAATCAAAGCAGCAATACTGAAGTGCGCAACCGACGAGCCTGGGGTCACGCCGGGAGTCGAGCGAGTGCTTCGAGCGGTAGCTCAGGCGCATCGCCGCACCGGCGTGCCTATCTCGACTCACACACACGCGCACACCCGGCGCGGACTCGAACAGCAACGCATATTCACCGAAGAGGGCGTCGACCTCTCGCGAGTGATCATCGGCCATTCTGGCGATACGACGGACATCGACTACCTCGAAGAGCTGATCGCTGCCGGGTCTTACATAGGGATGGATCGCTTCGGGATCGATGTGCTGCTTCCATTCGAAGACCGGGTGGCTACGGTCGCCAAGCTTTGCGAGCGCGGGCAGGCGGGGAAGATGGTGCTCTCGCAGGACGCCGCCTGCTTCAACGACATGCTTCCGGAAGCGGCGATTCCGGTGATCCTGCCCAAGTGGAACTTCCTCCACATTCACAACGACGTGATTCCAGCATTGAAGGAACGCGGGGTGACTGACGAGCAGATTCGGACGATGCTTGTGGACAACCCGCGAGAGATTTTTGAAAGGCAAGGAGCTTACTGATGATTCGACCGTTTGATTACAGCGAGATCGTGCGCGACGGGCAGGGCGTCGCTCACTACACCGGGCGGCCCGATTCGCTGGTAGCGACGCTTCGAGCAACCGCCGACGCAAGCCCCGAACACGAAGCGATCGTCGAGCTCGGCGGCGAGCGGGTCAACTATCGCCAGCTTTGGGACCGCTCGGCGCGTGTGGCTGGTGGCTTGAAGGCGCTCGGAATAAATCGGGGAGACCGCGTAGCGATTCGGCTTGGCAACGGGCTGGACTGGTGCCTCGCCTTCTTTGGCGCGCAGATGGCCGGCGCGATAGCTGTTCCGGTCAACACTCGATTCAGCGAATCGGAAGTCGAATACGTCGTCAGTGACTCGGGCTCGAGTTTTGAGTTTCTTCCCGGCGAGAGTCTGCCGGATGGCGCGCCGTTCGCCATCGAAGACCTGAAACAGTCCGATGTCGCTGCGATCTTCTACACGAGCGGCACGACCGGCTTTCCCAAAGGTGCGATGACCACTCACGAGAACTTCCTCTCGAACACCGAGAGCTGCCGCCGCGTCGTGAAGCTTCCGACCGACGGCAGTATTCGCAACCTGGTCTCGGTTCCGCTGTTTCACGTGACCGGCTGCAACAGCCAGTTGCTGCCAACGGTAGAAAACGGCGACACGGTTGTGATAATGCGCGCTTTCGAGGTGCAAGCCTTCTTAAAAGCAATTCGCGATGAGCGGCTCAACCTGCTCACTTCTGTGCCTGCGGTGTACTGGCTGGCAATCAACCAGCCAAACTTCGCTGAGTTTGATACGAAGGCGATCGGGTGGCTGACATACGGCGGCGCGCCGATAGCTCCCGAGCTTGTGGCGCGAATCATGGAAGCCTTTCCAAACGCGCGAGTGGGCAACGGGTTTGGGTTGACCGAAACTTCTTCGGTCTCGACCTTTTTGCCTCACGAGTACGCGCACTCGCGGCCGGAAAGCGTAGGGTTCGGGGCTCCGGTAGTCGACCTCGACTTGTTCGAGGTTGATCCAGACACCGGCGCCGGCGAACTGCTGATCCGCGGATCCAACGTCGTGAAGGGCTACTGGAACAAACCCGAAGCGACCGCGCAGGCGTTTGTGGATGGCTGGCTTCACACCGGCGATATGGCGCTCATCGACGACGAAGGCTTCGTTCAAATTGTCGATCGCAAGAAGGACATGATTTGTCGAGGCGGCGAGAACGTGTACTGCGTCGAAGTCGAGAACGCGCTTGCGGCTCATCCGGCGGTCTTCGAGGTTGCTGTGATGGGCGTGGCCGATGAGGTGATGGGCGAAAAAGTTGGAGCGGTGATCGTCCCAAACCCGGGAAAAGAAGCTGACATCACTGATATCGTCGCCTTTGCGCGAAAACATCTCGCGGACTTCAAGGTTCCGCAGTACGTCTCCTTGCGGACTCAGCCGTTGCCGCGCAACCCTGGCGGGAAGATTCTGAAACCGCTTTTGCGAAAGGAAACGGAGTGGGGCAAGCCGGTGAGATGAGGCCTGCGCACTCCAGGGGAGTGCAATGTTTATAGGATCGCGGGTCAACGGAGCCGCACTCCAGAGGAGTGCAATGTTTATGGGGCGGCGCGCTCCTCAACCCCGGGTTGCAATGTGCCGGGCACGCAAGCCTATGTCACCCCTCTGGGGTGAGATTCTCGGCGCGCTGAATACTATAAACATCCAACTCCTACGGAGTTGAGAAGGGGATTGCTCTTTGTTTGAATCTTCGACTGAACAGACCTGTTTGTCTGACCAGTAAGTGGTTGCCTGGAGGAACAAAATGATACAACGCAGACTAGTCGGACTCGCCCTGATCGTCGCGCTTGCGATGATTCCCGCGTTCGCACAGCAGTCTGACCCCTCGCTGCTCACGCTCGAGCGGCTGTTCAGCTCAGAGGAGTTCACGGGCGAGCAGTTCGGGCAAGCTCGATGGATCGAAGGTGGCGCCGGTTATACCAAGCTCGAAAAATCGGCGGCCGGCGGCAAGCGCGACATCGTTCGATATGAAACCAGCACGGGCAAACGATCGGTCCTGGTCGGCGCGGATCGTTTGGTCCCAGCCGGGCAGATGACTCAACTCGACATCGAAGATTACTCGTGGTCGGCAGACGGCAAGAAGCTGCTTATCTTTACCAACTCACAGCGCGTGTGGCGGCAAAACACCCGAGGCGACTACTGGGCGCTCGAACTCGCCAGCGGCAAACTCTCCAAGCTCGGCGGCGACGCGAAGCCTTCGACCTTGATGTTCGCCAAGTTCTCGCCCGACGGAACACGCGCCGGCTATGTGCGCGAGAACAACCTGTATGTCGAAAATCTCGCGGACGGCCGCGTCACTCCTTTGACTTCAGACGGTTCGCGCACGATCATCAACGGAACTTTCGACTGGGTCTACGAAGAAGAGCTCGATTTGCGCGATGGCTGGCGCTGGAGCCCCGACAGCAAGTCGATCGCTTTCTGGCAGCTCGACGCTGAAGGCGTGCGCGACTTCTATTTGATCAACGACACCGATGATCTTTATCCCAAAATCATTCCGGTTCAATACCCGAAGGCCGGGACGACAAACTCGGCTGGCCGCGTCGGAGTAGTGAGCGCGGAAGGCGGCGCGACTCGATGGCTTGAAGTGCCCGGCGACCCGCGAAACAACTACATTGCGAGGATGAATTGGGCGGCAAGCTCGACCGAGCTTGTGCTTCAGCAGCTCAACCGATTGCAGAACACCAACCGCGTCTTTATCGGCGACGTTCGTTCGGGGCAGGTGAAAAACATTCTGACCGACCGCGACGACGCCTGGCTCGATATTCAAGGCGATGACATCGATTGGATCGACAGCGGCAAACAGTTCATCTGGGTGAGCGAGAAAGACGGCTGGCGTCACGTTTACCTTGTCAGCCGGGACGGCGGTTCGCAGAAGCTGATCACGAACGGAGCTTTTGATGTGATAACCGTCGAAGGCGTGGACGAAGCGGGCGGTTGGCTTTACTACTCGGCGTCGCCCGAGAACGCGACTCAGCGTTATCTCTACCGCACGCGCCTCGACGGGCAAGGCAAGTCGGAGCGGCTCACTCCGGCTGATCAAGCAGGCACTCACACCTACAACGTTTCACCAAGCGCGGGTTGGGCCTTTCACACTTACTCGACGTTCACCGCGCCTCAGCGGATCGAGCTTGTTCGGCTGCCGGAACACGCCGCCGCGCGCGTGCTGGTAGACAACGCGGCGATAAAAGAAAAGCTCAGCAAGTTGAAGCGGCCTCCGGTCGAGTTCTTCCAGGTCGCGATCGCCGACGGAGTGCAGCTTGATGGGTGGATCATCAAGCCGCCCAACTTCGATCCGTCGAAGAAGTATCCGATCTTGTTTTACGTCTACGGCGAACCGGCGGGCCAGACGGTTGTGGATCGCTGGGGCGGAGCGCGCGGACTGTGGCATCAGATGCTCGCGCAGCAGGGTTATCTTGTCGCAAGCGTGGACAATCGCGGAACGCCTGCGCCGCGAGGCCGCGCGTGGCGTAAGAGCGCCTACCGGCAAATCGGCTCGCTATCATCGCAAGACCAGGCGGCGGCCGCCCGAGCCATCGGACGCTGGCCGTACGTTGACGCCTCACGAGTCGCGATCTGGGGTTGGAGCGGCGGCGGCGAAGGAACTCTGAGCGGGATCCTCCGCTACCCCGATGTGTACGGCACCGGGATGGCAGTCGCGCCGGTAACCGATATGCGCTACTACGACACGATCTATCAGGAGCGGTACATGGGTCTTCCGACGGAGAACGCCGAAGACTACAAACGTTGCTCGCCGATCACGTACGCCAATCAGCTAAAGGGAAACTTGCTTGTGGTGCACGGCACGGGCGACGACAACGTCCACTACCAGAACACCGAAGCGTTGATCAACGCGCTGGTGGCCGCGAACAAACCGTTCACGATGATGGCTTATCCGAATCGGAGTCACGGGATCTCCGAGGGCAAGAACACGACTCGGCATGTGTATGAGTTGTTGACTCGGTACTTGCGGGACAAGGTTCCTCCAGCGCCTCGGTGATCTGCTCGAACTGTTCCTTCCCGCACTTCCGCGCGTGTTTAAAAGCGGCTCAGCGCTCGAAGGCATTCCCGACTTAACGAAACGCTTGCGCTTTTAGCATACGTGTCCCTCGCCAGAGCTGAGGGATTAGCGGGCAGCTAGTACGCTACGAGCCCGCGGACGCTGCGATGTCCAGCCTCCCGTTTGAAGCCTTTGCATTACTTTCAAGCCAACTTACGTCTACTAACCATGAGTGGGTTATTCCAGCCTGGCAGGGCATGAATGGACACAATCAAGGAGATCGAGAAGAAACTATTCTCGCGCCCGCTCGCTGATATCGTCGCAAATCTCGAGCAGGATCAGCGGCTGAGACGTGCGTGGCAGCTCATCGAGAGAGACTATGCTGATCCTGATCTAGACCTCCAGCAAGCGGCGAGAGAGAGCGGCGCAAGCAAAAACCATCTGAATCTTTTGATGCGGCAAACGACCGGCTTTACTTTCCATCAGTTGGTTATTCGTTATCGCCTATTGCGGGCTATCGCAACCCTGAAGGATAGGAATCACAATCTTCTTGAAGTGGCGCTCTCTAGCGGCTTCGGTAGCCTCGGCGGTCTTGAAAGGAATTCCCATACACTTCTTGGGGTTGCCCCCGTTCATTTGAGACATTTGGTCCTTGCTGAACAATTCGGGATTTCTGACGAGACTTGAAGTCATATCTGTGCTTAATTCACCTAAAGTCAACGGGTCGATTAAGCAGTCCGGGTTGAACCGCTGGTGTATTACCCAGGAGGTCGAAAAAACATGAGAAGCGATAATGACTCCAGATCTAGCGTAATGGGGCGCGTGCCTATTTGCGCAAGCGCGGTTGCGATGGTGATGCTGGTCATCTTTTCTTACAGTCAGGCCGACGGCCAAGAAGTTGAACGGTCCTCGAAACTGAGCGCTGCTGAGCCGGACACCGAGATGGTAAAGAAGATCAAGCAGCATCCCGATCTTCCTATAGACTTTGAAACTCAGGAAGCTGCGCCCCTCTCCATCGAACAAGCAGGCGTGAAAGAAATAACGAAGGCAGAATTTCGCCGGCTTACCGGCATTGTGGCCGACTCAACTAAATATGCCGCCTTCCCCAAGGTTACGCTAGTCAACCAAACAGATAAGCGTATGACCGGTTTTGCATTGTTCCTCAAAAACAACACAACAGGGCGAACGCACTTCATGAAGAGGACGGGAACAAGCATCGAACCTCATAGCGGTTACTCTGTAGTGCCCGCCGACTGGGTCGCGCCGGAGAAGCTGGTGCAAGCCGCGAGCAGCGCTGGCGAGGCAAAGATCATAAAGAAAAAAGCGAGTTTTGACTCGGGGAAAATGTGGTTGCCGGCGAGCGCCAGCGATTTGGCTTTGAAAGTAGTAGAAGTCTATTTTGAGGACGGAAGCAGCTGGTCAAGTAACAGTTCGTTTTAGAGGTTCAAACAGTGCGGTAGACCTTTACGCACCTTTAGCCCGGAGGCGAAAGTTATGAAGCGTTTTCTTCTGGTTCTGAGTTGTGGTATTACTAACGCCAATTCGTTCGCAGTGAAAGCGTCTTTAGGAGGGCAAAATGGAAAAGAAGCGAAAAAGGCTGCTGCTTTGCGCTGGGGTAGCGGTATTCATTTTGTTTGGGGTCTGCGCTGCAAACCGGTTCCTGTTCTATAACCCCTCTTCCCTGCGTGCAGTGCGAGCTGACGTTTCACCGCTGCAGTTAGGGGTCGGAAGTGGCGTTGCCTTCGCAACGAATGCTTCGGGAGTAGCGGGATCGGTTAACTCAGTCGCATCGTTCGTGAGTTCTCGGGCCGGCGTTACAGTTTCCAGCGACGTCTCAAGCCGGCTTCAAGACCTCGAAACCCGGACGTTGAATGGCCAGTTGCACAGGTTGACGCTTTCCCAGGTTTCGAGCGCGGTTTCAGACTCCCTGCACGAGCGCTTAGCAAGTGTTACTGATGCCCAGATCACGGATTGGGGATATAACTCCTTTCGCGCCGTACCGGACGCGAGGAACGTCTCCTATTGGTCGCCACAGGTGTTATTGAGGAAAAGCGCCCCCGGAGTGAAGGACCAGCCTACGTTCATTCAGAAAGCAAAGGAGTACAGAGACGCGTCGACTGCAGAGGCGCTTGTTTACCGCTCAAAAGCGCCCGGCATCATCGCCGATAATCTTCAAGAGCGGTTCGGCGAACTGCGCGCTGAGCTCTCCGCTTGGTCCGGTTCGGATCTTTCTCCAGTGCAAGCTTACGTTCTCGCTTACTCTTTGGTCTCAGATGATGACCTGGTTTTCAGCCTCAAGCAACAACTAGACATGATGCAAAAGATTGAGAACCGGATGTTCACCGCGCATGGCCTCGCCCGTAGCGCTGCAGGCCGTCTCCCCTTCGGTGAAAACGGCTATCTGTATTCTTCGCCCGTAGGCACCTTCTTCGACGACACTACTGTTAAGAAGCTCTTAGGTAGATTGGAGGCATTCGGACAACCATGAAAAAGCTGACAATCATGAACTTATCGCTTGCACCAAGATTGCTCGCCTTGGCCGTTTGCCTGTCTGCCTTGTCGGGTGCCTGGGGTTGCTGTAGCACTTGCGCAATCAATACGGGCGCGCCAAGAGCCTGGATCGAGTACACCTATACTAACTGCGACGGCGTAATGGACAGTAGCTGGGCCTACGCAGGAAGCGGTTCCTACACTGTTGGTAACTGTTCCAGCGTCACCGTCACATACGTGGAACATCTCACTTGATCTCCCGGCGTGCAGGGTAAACGCCTTCTGGCGACCTTGCCTCTTAGCGACCAACATCGACGGCAAAGGGCGTCCCAGTAGGAGCGCTCCGACAAGGCACGTCAAAACCCTACTTAGCCAGGACCCACAACAGGCAATTCAGTCCGCTTGCTCCAATCTTCAAACGACCCATCGTACAATCGCGCGTCGTAGCCGAGATACTTCGCAAGCACTGAAACTTCCCTGTCCAGAAGCGAAGCAACTGAGCACCATCTTCGGAGTGGAAATTCCCGCCGTCTAATGCTTCAATAGGCTCCCGGTTCCACGAGGAGATGAATCATTGAAACTCGATCTACATACCCACTACTACCCCGAAGTCTTCTTCAAGCTGCTTCACGACACTCCGTCAGACTTCTCGTTCGACAAGGACCCGACCGGACGCACGATCATCACTCATCACGGCGCGCGGTTCTTCGGAGTCACGCCGCCGATGAGCGATCCTCAAAAGCGCCTGGAAGACATGGACCGAGTAGGCATCGACGCCGAGGTGGTCTCGCTTTCGACTCCCAACATCTTCTTCGCCGACGAGAAGCAACAACCCGAAGTCGCGCGCGTCATCAACGACGCTTATGCGGAACTGATAGCCGAGCATCCGAAGCGCTTCAAGGGATTCGCCTCGATCCCAATGGACTCGCCCGACGCAGCGCTGGCCGAGCTTCATCGCGCGATCTACGACTTGAAGATGAGCGGCGTGATTCTGCTCAGCAACATCAAAGGCCGCGCGCTGACTGACCCGATCTATCGGCCGTTCTTTGAAGAAGCGAACCGCATGAAGCTTTGCATCTTTCTTCACCCGATGATTCCCGTTTACTCCGAGCCGTTCAAGGAGTATGTGTTGGGTCCGCTGGTCGGGTTTCCGTTTGACACGACGCTGGCTGTCGCGAGGATGTGTTTCGATGGGATGCTTGCGGAGCTCCCGGACATTCGTTGGATCATCGGTCATCTGGGAGGCGCGGTGCCTTACCTGATGGAGCGCCTGGACAGTGGCTACCGCGACTTCGCCGAGTGCCGCGTGAAGATCGACCAGCCGCCGAGCACTTATTTGAAGAAGCTCTACTATGACACGGTGACATTCAGTCCTCACAATTTGAGGCTGGCTCGCGATCTGGTCGGCGCAGATCATATGGTGATGGGAAGCGACTACCCGCACATGCTCGGGTCGATCGAGCGTTCGGTGTCGTCGATCGAAGCGATGGAGATTCCCGAGCGCGAGAAGCAACGAATCTTCAGCGGCACCGCGCTCGAGATAATGAACAACGTGTAAGGGGCGTCGGTCGGCGGATCTTCGTCGCGACATTTCGGTCCCGGCTCGTGCTCATTGGTAACATTGGTCTTTTTCTGATTGCACTGACCCGAGGTTCTGTGCTTTAATACGCCCCCGTAGGTGAACTGAAGGGTTTCCAAGGATTTAGCTCCCGGGGGCGAGAGCGCGAGGACCTATCGGAATCGATTTGCAGGATCAAACTGCAAGGAAAAAAACAGTCTCGGGAGGACGGCCGGCTAATGCATTGGGAATCTAAGAAAGTATCTTCACTGCTAGTGCCAAACCACGCCAGCCGAGCTTAGAAAAAGAAGTCCGTAGTAGTCTTCAGCCGTCGTGCGTCAATGCCGTGCAGGCGTTGGACGTCCCTTTTCGGGGCATTGCGCACAAGTGATTGCGGTGTCTATACTTTAGAACGGTAGAGGTCTAAGGAACTATGTCTTATAGTTATCCGGTCTATCGCCTTGGGATGGTGTTCACAGCAAAGGGCAATGTGTCGGTTGAGGACGCGAAAGCAATAGCCGATCAGATTGTTCGACACGCCGACGATTGGGAAGCAGTTTTCCGACGCGCCGCACGCAGCAATAACCAGACTTCAGGATTTAGAACTAACAAGAAAGAGAAAATCAAGCAGCGCGTCAAGGAAAGCTACATTCTGAACTTTCCGGGCATGAGGTTCAGGATGGCTGACTTCTCCGTACAATCCAGAGTCTCGGTGACTGTTTGCATGCATGGCCATCAGAGCAAGATATGGCTGATGCTTACTTGCTCGGCGTTCAAGGGAAAACCGGCGGTCAACCTATCAAGGCGAACCGTGGAGAAATACCTTTCTCTTGCACAGACCAAGGCGCGCGTCATAATCGAACGCTTGCGAGACGCATATCTCAAGTACGCCGAAGATTCAGGAGTGGTTGTTCCTAGATCGGCTCCATATTACTTTCAGTTGCGGGCGTTCAATAGCTTGAAGCCGTCATCAGCGGAGTTGTGCGAAGAGCTTGATGGAGAGTTGAAATTGGAAGACGCTCTCGTGAACCCGAAGTACCGCTCTGAGCTTCGCGACTTCTTTAGCATTGCGATCGGTGGCGAGGCGACTCCTAGGCGAGTCACGCGAGCGATCAGGGAGGGTAAGCTTGACGTTTTCGGGTACGGCTCCCCTGACCACTCCGCCCTCTTCTCTATCCGAACGACCGATAAGGAAGCTGACCTTTGCGGCTACGGATTCGACGACGGACGACGGGCCGACAACAATCTACTGGCACAGGCTAGTACGAGGGACCTCCTGAATGAGTACGCGAAAGAGTTCTAGCCCCGAAAACTCCCCGCGTGATAGGGTCAACAAAACATCCGAAGAGCGCATTCCCCGCGCTTGGTTCAAGGAACTGGATATCCTCCGACGCATCCTCGATGGAAGCGGAGTCGTCAACAAGCCCCAAATAATGCCGTTTGGCGTTAAGGGATCCCCGAGCCTACACGTCACAACGGTCTCCACCAGTATTTCAATGTCGGATTTCGACGAGGTCTCTAAGCGCGGTTATAAGATTTACATTGTGAAAGAGAAGCACAGGCCCAAACTTCGGAAGGAGTTCCTAACACAATTAGAAAAGGCCGCGGAGGTTGGCGCCAAGCTCGTTTGCTTCAATGAACTTGCGTATCCGACGCCGGTTGACCGCGCGCAGGACAAGAAGTTTCAAGAACAGATAAAGGAGATAGTCGCAGCCGCCGAGCTTTTCTTGATCGCGGGAAGCTATCATCACCCCACGAATTTCTATAACATCTCGCCTATATTCTCACCGGTTCCGCTGCGCGGAGAGGCCGGTCGCGGTCCTAGAGTCTATTCACATGCAAAGCTTACGAGTGCAGTGAGAGTGGAGGAAATGATCCGAATCCCCTCCGATAGAAACCTTCGATACTATGAGACGCAGTTCGGTTCGTTTACGATACTGATATGTCTCGATGCGTACGATCCCGCGCTAGTGTTGAGACTTATGAGGATGAACTATCAGTTCAATGAGGAAAACAAGGTGGACGTAGTGTTTGTTCCATCGTTCAATGTCGAGAAGGGGCTTTCCCAGGCGAAGGCATGTAGGGATCTAAGTTACGCAACCGGGTCACTGGTCGCGTACGTGAATTGCGCAGCCACCGAGCCACGGCATGCCGTTTATCTCGCAGGACATGAGTTGCCTGTCGTTAAGAAGGATGACCCGGTCTCAACCTTTGGAAGCAAGGCCGTAAATACTCACACGATGCTTCACGAAGTCAGTTACGATTTCTATCATAAGTGCAGAACCGACAGAACCGATGAGTATAACCCCATCTTCACGTATCTGATCGGTCAAAAGCGAGGACTACGTAAGGAATTAGACCTCCTGAGGTAAATACCGAAATCCGCTCGGCCAAATGACGTCGTGCTATTCATTCCCGGCACACGTTGCCATCATCGACTTTCTCGCTTGGCTCCACGCCACGAAGCCTTACCGGCGAGTGGACAAAAGTTCAACGAACGCCTTGGGCGACGGAAGAAGATTCGCGCCATGCTCTCGCTCACGATGTCTGTTGCACCTGCCCTCTGCTTCGATATATCGTTCACCGCGCAGTGTGCTAGACACTCGTCAAGCGGAGCTGACGGCTCACCGGTTCAGTCTCCACCCTTGAGCGTTTTTTGATCACCGAAGTAGTCCTTGCAGATTCTGGAAGCCCGCGTGTCAGCCGGAAACACGGATGAGAAAGGGCTGCCGACCGCAGTGACAGGAGGATTGAATGAGAGCCCTGTACATCTCTTACAAAGCGCGTTTCGTCGCGCTCGCGTCAATCGCCGCAATCGCTGCCGCGGTTTCCGCATCGGCGCAAACAACCTCGAAGCGACCGATGACTTTCTCGGACATCATGAGCATGCGCTCGTCCGCCGGCGCGGCGCTCAGCCCTGACGGCAAGTGGATGCTTTACACATTGTCGGTCCCGGATTGGAAGGCGGCGAAGAGCTTCACCGATGTTTATCTTGTCTCGCTTGATTCTGGTGTCGCGTCGACTCGCCAGATGACCTTTACAAAAGACAAGAACGAAACCACGCCGCGATGGTCGCGTGATGGAAAGTTCTTTGTCTTCGCATCGAACCGCGAAGCTCCCGCGTCCTCGCCGACTCAAAACCAGCTCTACTTGATGAGGCCCGACGGCGGTGAAGCTCGCAAGATCACAGACGCGAAGGACGGAGCAGGCGCGTTCGCCTTCAGCCGCGACGGAAAGTGGCTCGCCCTCTCTGCCGGCAAAGATGAAGAGCAGCAGGTCTGGATCATAGCTATAGACAAGATCGAAACCGAAGCGCCCACTCAATTGACCAAACACGCGACGCCGGTTTCTTCCTGGCAGTTCTCACCGGACAGCAAGCGTATTTGCTTCCTCTCGCCTGATTCGTTCGACAAAGCGAACAAGGAACGCAAAGACAAAAAGTTCGACGTGCGCATTCGCAACGAAGAGCCTCCGCTGACCCATCTGTGGGCGTTTGATCTGGAAGCCAGGAAGGAAACGCGGCTTACTTCGGGGGAAGGCTACAGCGTCAGCGGGGTCACGATCTCGCGCGACTCGAAGTGGATCGGGTTTGAGGGCCAGCCGAAAGACCGCTACTTGCGCACGATCACCGAAGCTTCCGATTACGCGGACCTTTACCTGATGGAGATCGGCACGGGCAAGATCGAGCGCCTGACCAACAACAAGGACATCAACGAAAGCGCGCTTTCATTTTCGCCGGACGGCTCGATGATCGCGTTCTCCGCTTCCGACGACTTCACTTACTTCCGAGGACGGAAGCTGTACGTGCGGCCGGTCACCGGCGGCACTTGGAGGAAGCTGGGCGCGGATTATGACTACGACCTGACTCCGGGCTTCTGGTCCAGGGACGGCAAAACGATCTATTTCAACGCTGGTGTTCGGGCGACGAGCCAGCTCTGTTCTGTTTCGACCGAGACAGGAAAAGTCACTCAACTGACTCAAGAGAACGGAGTGATCGCTGCGAGTCAGGACGACGACACCGGTGTGATTACGGTCAACTACTCCGATCCGGTGACACCGGGAGACATCTACGCAGTCGCTTCGCTCGACAAGGTGGCGAACCGCTCGTCGTGGAAGCGCTTGACCGACGAGAATCCGCAGATCAAACAGATCGCGCTGGGTGAAACGGAAGTTGTTCAGTGGAAATCAAGCGATGGCCGGATGGTCGAAGGCATCCTCGTCAAACCAGTCGGCTACGAAAAGGGCAAACGCTATCCGCTGATCGTTCAGATTCATGGAGGCCCGGCGGGGGTGGACCTTTTGAACTTCAACGCCCGCTATGTCAACTACTCGAACGTGTACGCGGGAGCAGGCTATGCGTGTCTGATGCCGAACTATCGCGGCTCGTCGAGATACGGCGAGAAACATCGAATGGAAATCGGCGGCGAAGTCGGGGGCGAGTATTTTCGGCTCGGCTACGACGACATAATGACCGGCGTGGATTATCTGATCGCGCAGGGCATCGTCGATGGCGACAAGATGGGCTCGATGGGCTGGAGCGCCGGCGGCCACTGGTCTAACTGGATACTCACCCACACCACCCGCTTCAAAGCGATCTCGTCGGGCGCCGGCGCCGTGAACTGGATTTCGATGTACGCGCAGAGCGACATCCAACGCAATCGCGAGTTCTACTACGGCGGGTTGCCTTACGATCGCTTTGAGGAGTACTGGAACGTGTCACCGCTCAAGTACATCAAGAACGCAAAGACACCGACTCTCATCCACGTAGTCGACGGCGACCCGCGCGTGCCACGCCCTCAAAGCGAAGAGCTTCACATGGCGCTGAAGAAACTTGGCGTGCCGACCGAGTTCCTGGTTTATCCCGGAGCGACTCACGGCATTCCCGATCCTCGCAACCAGATGGTCAAGATGGTCGCGGAGTTCAACTGGTTCGAGAAGTGGATTCGGGGCAAGCAAGGCTGGTTCGAGTGGAAAGACTTGCTACAGACTTTGAAAGACGAGAAGGCGGAAGAGAAGAAAAAAGAAACGCCCGATTCGGCGAAGGAACCCGACTAGTTTGGAGTGCGGCGACAAGTCGCCGCACTCCAAAAAGGGAGAACGATTATGGAACCATTCATCAACGAAGCAGTCGAGCAATTCGCTCACGATCATACCGAGCCTGAATCGGATTTGTTTCTTCGCTTGCGTGACGAAACTTATCGAGACATGAACTGCCCGCAGATGCAGGTGGGCCGCATCGAAGGCCGCTTTCTGAAGATGCTTGTGCGGCTGACCGGCGCGCGCCGAATCCTCGAGATCGGCATGTTCACCGGCTACAGCGCGTTGATGATGGCCGAAGGCCTTCCGGAAGACGGAAAGATAATCACGTGCGACGTCGACCCCAAGGCTGAAGCAATCGCCAGCCGCTACTTTGCCGAAAGCCCCAATGGTCACAAGATCGAGATTAGATTGGGACCGGCGCTGGACACGATCAAGACCCTGAGCGGACCGCTGGATATGGTGTTCATCGACGCCGACAAAGGGAACTACTCGAACTACTACGAAGCGGTTCTTCCAATAGTGAGGCCCGGCGGTTTGATCGTCGCAGACAACGTCTTGTGGAGCGGGCGCGTGCTTCATCCTGAAAGCCCGGACGATCACGCCATAGTCGCCTTCGACAAGCTCGTTCAGTCCGACCCGCGAGTAGAAAATGTCTGCCTCACCGTGCGAGACGGAATGATGCTGGCTTGGAAGAAGCCCGCCTAGCCTGGGAGCGCGGCGATTTGGTTGTAACCACAATCCATCCTGCATCGTTTCAGCCAACGGCGAAAACACTCACCAAGTTCTATCAGCAGTCATCAGGGAAAACGCCCGAGTGAATTCTCAATACACACATGGATGAAGAAGGAGAGTTGATATGAAGCGGATTTCAGTAGCAGTAGCGTTGTTCTGCGTTCTGGTCGTTGGATCGGTCAGCGCAGCGGGAACGAACTTCGCGGGCACCTGGGTGCTCGACAAAGCGAAGAGCGAGGGCTTGCAGGGACCGATGGCCAGCGTGGACCAGACCTGGGTCGTCACTCAGGATGCAAAGACAGTCAACCTGGAGATGCAGTTCTCAGGCGGCCAGCAGGAAATGCCGGCTCAGAAGAGGACCTACAATCTGGACGGCAGTGAGACAACAGCCGAAGTCACAGGACGCATGCCCGGCAAGGCTACGCTTTCAGCGAAGTGGCAAGGCGATGGCAAGATCCTGGAGCTGAACTCCGTTCAGAACGCGAATGTCCAGGGTAACGACATCAAGATCACTCGGGTCGAACACTGGGAGCTGGCTGATGGCGGAAAGACTCTCAAGGTTCACCGTACGACTGAGACTCCTCGTGGAACTCAAGAGAGCAAACTGACACTCACGAAGAAGTAGGCGCGTCGAAGCTCGCTTGCAGTCTTCTCATGCCGCGAAGCCACCGATCGTAGTCGGTGGCTTTGCGGCGTAAGTACTCTGCCACCTCGGGGTGCGGCAGAATCAAAAAGCGCTCTTCCTCCAACCCCTTCACCACGCACTCCGCGACTTGTTCGGTCTCGAGCATTCCAGCTCGAAGAAAGTTCCCGGGACCGCCCGCCGAACGCCGCAGCAGATCAGTGTTCACACCTTGAGGACAAAGAACTGAAACTTTGATGCCTCGATCTCCGTGCGTGATTGAAAGCCATTCGGCAAACGACACCGCCGCGTGCTTGGTCACCGAGTACGGCGCGGATCCGATCTGCGCCAGCAAACCGGCCGCAGAAGCTGTGTTCAGCAGATAGCCTTCGCCACGCGCAAGCATCTGAGGCACGACTGCGCGCGCAGCGTAGATATGCGCCAGCACGTTTACTTCCCAGATGTTCTGCCAGATTTCGTTAGGCTCGTCTGCTCCGCCCGGAGTTCCAATGCCGGCGTTCGAGCAAAACAAGTCAATCTCGCCATAGGCGTCATTGGCCCTTTGAACTAAGTTTACGATGTCAGCTTCGCGCGCGACGTTTGTTGTGACTGCGAGCCCTCCGATTTGTTTCGCGACCTGTGAGGCAGCGTCACCGTCAAGGTCGGCGACCACGACGCCGCGCGCACCTTCAGCGGCGAAACGCTCGCAGAGAGCCTTGCCGATTCCGTGCGCTCCGCCGGTGACGACCGCAACTTTGTTTTTCAGTTTCATCTTCCCCTCTGAGGTGTTCAGGAATAGACCACGGATGACGCGGGTTCGACGGATCGCACGGTTCTGATCCGTGATGATCCGTTAAATCTGTCCTATCCGTGGTCTATGCTCGCTACTCGTACTTTTTCAGCTCGAGCTTGGCTATAGCTTCGCGATGCACTTCGTCAGGGCCGTCGGCCAACCGCAGCGTTCGAGCGCCCGCCCACGCCGCCGCTAGCTCAAACTCCTGACTCACGCCGCCTCCGCCGCAAGCCTGTATCGCACTGTCGATCACTCGCAAAGCCATGTTTGGCACGATCACCTTGATCATCGCTATCTCCGCGCGAGCCGTCTTGTTGCCGACCGTGTCCATCATGTAAGCGGCCTTCAACGTCAAGAGTCGCGCCTGCTCGATCTCAATTCGATGCGTTGCGATGTCGGCTCGAATCGTCCCCTGCTCCGAGAGTTTCTTGCCAAACGCAACTCGCGAGCTGACTCGCTTACACATTGTTTCCAGCGACCGCTCCGCAAGCCCGACCAGTCTCATGCAGTGATGTATCCGCCCCGGCCCCAGTCTTCCCTGAGCGATCTCGAAGCCGCGTCCTTCGCCTAGCAGCAGGTTCGACGCCGGCACGCGCACGTTCTCGAAGGTCACTTCGCCGTGTCCGTGCGGCGCGTGATCGTAGCCGAACACCGTAAGCATCCGCTTGATCCTGATGCCCGGCGCATCCATCGGCACAAGGATCATCGACTGTTGTTTGTGAGTCGGCGCGGTGGGATCGGTCTTGCCCATGAAAATCGAGATCTTGCAGCGCGGATCGCCGGCGCCGGAGCTCCACCACTTATGGCCGTTGATGACGTAGCTGTCGCCGTCACGCGCTATGCTTGATTGAATGTTAGTCGCATCCGACGAGGCGACCGCCGGCTCGGTCATCGAGAAGCACGAACGAATCTTGCCGTCGAGCAGCGGCTTTAGCCATTTCTCTTTTTGCTCATCCGACCCGTAGCGCGCCAACACCTCCATGTTTCCGGTGTCGGGCGCCGAGCAGTTGAAGACTTCGGGCGCCATCGGCGAGCGCCCCATGATTTCGCACAGCGGCGCGTACTCGAGGTTCGACAATCCTTCGCCGAACGGGTTCTCAGGCAGAAAGAGATTCCACAACCCTTCGGCGCGCGCCTTCGGCTTGAGCTCTTCGATTATCGCCGTCGGCTGCCATCGATCGCCCTCGTCGATCTGTTTGTGGTACGTCTTCTCATTCGGATAGACGTGCTCATCCATGAATGCCGTGACCTTTTTTTGAAGCTGTTTCACCTTGTCGGAAAACTCGAAGTCCATGCGTTGGGTTCCCTTTCTAATAAGATGGTTTTTGTAATCCGCTGTGTTCTACTCGTTTGCTTTGCTTCCATTCGCTTCGACTGCCGCCCGAATCTGTGCGAGGTACTCCGCTTCAGGCAAAGCTCCAACAAACTCGGCGAGGTCGTTGATGACAATCTTAGGAACGCCCCTCACCGCGTACCGCCGCGCGAGATCGGGGAACTCCATCGCTTCGATCACATCGGCCGTCACTCGCTCGCTTTCAACCGCCATCTGGTGGGCCAACCTGGCCGCAGGCGGGCAATACGGTCAGGTAGGGGTCGTAAATACTTTGATGTTCATGTCTTCGGTGAGCGCCGAGAGATACTCGCGAGTCTCATCCGAGAGATCAGTCGTCCCTCTCGATACGTCAACGAGGTCGGCGATCAACGCCGAGAACTCATAGCCTGACGGGATTCCGAAGAAGCGCACTTTGCCTCGCGCGGCTCCATTGATGACGAACGCCGGAACGTGATCGATTTCCAGTTTGAGAGCTTCGTCTTTCGAGACGCTGACGTCGTGCACCGTCAGCTTGAGCTTGTCTGAAAGCGCCACGACTTCCTTGAGCAAGCTCTCTGTATCCTCGCACGTCTCGCAGCCTTGCTTGCCGGGGATGATGATTGGCGAAGGCCGCTCGGTAAGCATCACTATCTCGACGTCGCTTTCGAGGTGCTCGACGAAGTGAGTTCGGATCGTCGCCTGGTCTTTGTCAGGTATGAGCGCCATTTCGAACTACCCCTGGTTTGATTCTCGTCTGGATTCGTGATCGCGGACTAGCTGGTCAATCCTCGCAGCGAGCGAGAAGTCGTGTTCTGTTATGCCGCCAGCTATGTGAGTCCAGTTGCGAACAGTCAGTTCGCGGTAATGAATCATCAAGTCCGGATGATGATTGACAGACTCGGCAAGGTAAGCCACGGCGTTCAAGAATGACATCGCACGCAGGAAGTTCTTGAACCGGTAGGTCTTCTCGATCCACCTCCCGTTGTTTGACCAACCCGTCAGCGCCGCTAACCTGTGGGCGATTTCATCATCCGTCAGAACCACCGCGGTTGAATCACAAGTCATCGTGCTCATCGCTCGCCCCCGACCCGACGCCCTATTGTGTTACCCGCTTGCTATCGCGTCAACCCGACTATGGAGCGGTGCTGCTTATCGTGTCGGTAGCTCGACCGTTAGGGAGAGCTCTTTCTGACGGTCGAGCTACTGACACGCACCTCACTGCGACGAGCAGATGCACTCCATAGTGAAACCTTTCGGCGAACAGCGCCACTAACTAGCGTTTTACACAAAGTCTCGTAAGGAGTTCTACTGAATATGACCAAGAAACAGTTTCGCCTATCCATTATCGCGTCGCTTGCCGTCCTGGTGGCGGCAGGGACGGCTTCCGCCCAGGACTTCCAGAAGTCATACCGGCTGGCTTCGGGCGGGCAGATTCACATCGGCAATATCTCGGGAGACGTCCGAGTGATCGCCTATGACCGAGACTCGATCGTCGTCAAGGGAACGAAGAAAGGCCGCGACCAGGACAAAGTCGAGGTCGAAGACAAGAGCACCGACAGCCGGGTTGATATCGGAGTGCGCTACCCCAAGCGCTGTGATTGCGACGCGAGCATCCAGTTTGAAGTTCAGGTGCCGCGTTCGGTTAGCTACGTCTTCGATGGAATCTCGTCGGTCAGCGGCGACGTCGAGGTCAGCGGGGTCAGCGGCCGCGTGAATGCTTCCGCGGTGAGCGGCGACGTGCGGGTCAAGAACATCTCCGGCGCGGTGAGCGCGTCGTCCGTCAGCGGCGATGTCGAAGTTCTCGTAGATCGACTCGACGGCGGGGACGATATGAAGTTCTCCAGCGTGAGCGGCGACGTGAGCGTCAAGCTTCCGGCCAGCCTCGGCGCGGATGTCGATATGTCGAGCTTCAGCGGCGATATCAAGACCGACTTCCCGCTCGAGGTGCGCACCGAGAAGTACGGCTCGCGCAGTTCGGCCCGCGGCAAGATCGGCGAGGGTTCAGCGCGATTGAAGATGTCGTCAGTCTCAGGCGATCTCAGTCTGCGCCATCCCTAAACCCATTCCCTTCCTCCATAACAACCGGATCGCCGGCGTCGAGGGCGCGAGCCTCCGCCCGGCGTTCTTGGTTTTTGGCGTCAAGCTTGACACTCGTTGGCGCCATCGGGTAGCTTTACTTGTTGCTTTGACTGAAACTTTCCCGACAGGAGCAATGAAGTGAAGGCTGACATTCATCCGAAATACGTAAACGCGAACGTGCATTGCGCGTGCGGTACCACGTGGGAGACTCGCTCGACCAAGTCCGAGATCCGGCTGGAGATCTGCTCGAGCTGCCATCCGTTCTTCACCGGCAAGCAGAAGCTTGTGGACACCGCCGGGCGCGTCGAGCGCTTCAATCGCAGGTACGGCCGCAAGACAGAAGGTACCACCGAAGCTACAGAAGCTACCGAAGCTTAAGCCATCAACAACCGAATATTGGTTGTCGGACCGCCCGGCCGCCTCGTAAACGCTGAAAGCTCTCTCCAAGAGCCTTGAGCGATTGAGGCGCAAGCGGATTCCGGCAACCAATTTCTATTTCAGTTAGTTATGAGAGAAGACCAGATCATCGTCGGCGGGCAAGCGGTCATCGAAGGCGTGATGATGCGCGCACCGCATTCGTACGCGGTCGCGGTCCGCAAGCCAAACGGAGAGATCGTCTCAAAGAGCGAGTTGCTGCCGGCGCTCTCGGTGAAGTACCCGATCTTGAAGCTGCCGGTGCTGCGCGGCTCGGCTGTGCTTCTTCAATCGATGGTGCTGGGGATCAAGGCGTTGAACTTTTCGGCCAATGTGGCTTTTCACGAAGCCGAGAGCGACGCGGCGGACGACAAGAAAGTAGAGCCGTTGGCGCCCGGAGTGACGCCGATGTTTGGGACAACCGCCGCTGTAGGCGTCGCGACAGCGTCCAGGCCGTCCGCCGCGGCGAAAACCCAAAAAGCCAGGAAGACAACAACGGCAGGCGCGGCAGGATCGATTATCTTCGCCCTGTTTTTCAACGTCCTGTTGTTTATCGTGCTGCCCTTGCTGCTGACCAATATGCTCTTTGTCTATCTCGAAGGCGGGACGATGGGCGCGGCGTCGGCGAGCGGCACGTGGTACGCGGACGCGTGGGCGTGGCTGCGCGCGGCGCTGCATCCGATCAGGCCTTCGGTCGCTTTCAACCTGGTGGACGGGCTGATACGAATGACGTTCTTCCTGATAATGATCACGAGTTTCTCGTTGCTTCGTGACATCCGAAGGGTCTTTGAGTATCACGGCGCCGAGCACAAAGTCGTCTACACCTGGGAAGCTGACGAAGAGCTGACGGTCGCTAACGCGCGCACCAAGCGGCGGCAGCACCCGCGTTGCGGCACGAGCTTTCTGATGGTGGTGATGATCGTTTCGATAGTCGCGTTCTCGGTGGTGAAGTTCGACTCGCTGTTTTTGAACTTCCTTGTGAGGCTGATGCTGATCCCGGTGGTAGCCGGTGTGTCTTACGAGATTATTCGCGCGTCGGCGAACAGCAAGGCTCAATGGTTTTTCTCGGTGATCACGCGGCCGGGATTGTGGCTTCAGAACATCACGACGAAAGAACCGGACGATTCTCAGTTGGAAGTCGCGATCTATGCTCTGAAAGAGTCGCTTAAGCTGGAGCCGGCAAACGTTGGTTTCTAGTTTCTGGTTTCTGGTTTCCGGTTCGAAAGAAGCCGGCGGACACGAACCAGAAACCACAAACCAGAAACCACAAACCAGAAACCACAGACCAGAGACCCATGTTTAGCAGATTAGATGCAATCGAACTAAGGCTTGAAGACGTTTCGCAACAGCTCAGCGATCCGGAGCTGCTGGCGGACCAGCAGAAGTACACCCGCACGGCGCGGCAACACCGCGAACTCGAAGAAATCGTCGGCAAGTATCGCGAGTACAAATCGCTTGCCCGCGGCGTAGCCGAGACGGAGGAGATGTTGACCGCCGAAGATGACGCCGAGATGCTTGCGCTGGCACGCGGCGAACTGGCGGAGCTTCAAGAGCGCCGCGATGCCATTGAAGCCGAGCTGAAAGTCTTGCTGTTGCCAAAAGATCCGAACGACGAGAAGAACGTCATACTCGAGATTCGAGCCGGGACCGGCGGCGATGAAGCTACGCTGTTCGCTGCAGAGATCGTTCGCATGTACACGCGATACGGCGAGCGGCAGAAGTGGCGCGTTCAAGTCCTGGAAGCAAGCGAGTCAGGCATCGGCGGTCTCAAGGAAGCGATCCTGCTGATCGAAGGCACGCGCGTCTACTCGAAGCTCAAACACGAATCGGGCGTTCATCGAGTCCAGCGCGTTCCTCAGACCGAAGCATCGGGCCGCATTCACACGTCGGCTATCACAGTCGCCGTTCTTCCTGAGGCCGAAGAAGTCGACATCAAGATAGATGCGAAGGACTTACGCATCGACACGTTCTGCTCTTCGGGTCCCGGCGGCCAGTCGGTGAACACGACTTACTCGGCTGTGCGAATAACTCACCTTCCTTCAAACACCGTTGTGTCGATGCAGGACGAAAAGTCGCAGATCAAGAATCGCGAGAAGGCGATGCGAGTGCTGCGCTCGCGCCTGCTCGAGATGGAGCAGGACAAACAGCACCAGGCTATCGCGAGCGAACGGCGTTCGATGGTAGGCTCGGGCGACCGTTCGGAAAAGATTCGCACGTACAACTTCAAAGACAATCGCGTCACGGATCATCGCATTGGCTACACGTCCCACCAGTTGAACCTTTTCATGGAAGGCGACATCGGGGAGTTGATAGACGCGCTGGTTGCGCACTATCAAGCCGAGAAGCTCAAGGGTGACGCTGAAGCCGCCTAGGAGGCAGCTCAGCCGCCGCGAATCTCAAAAAAGAACTGACCGCCGGACGAACACACCCAACCAATCCATCGCCACAAACCAACCATCGCCACAACATGATAGGGATTTGCCTGAAGAAGTAGCATAGACTTTAGTCTGTGTGGCGTCCTCGATGTTCATAGCTCGTTTACATCGAACACACAGACTAAAGTCTATGCTACCAGGCGGGTTATTCGACGATGGCAAGCACCTGTTTGTTGTTGACGGATTCGCCTTCAGCGACGCGGATTTCCAGGATGCGGCCGGCTTTGGTGGACTTGATTTCGTTCTGCATCTTCATCGCTTCAACGACGATGACTCCCTGGCCTGCGGCAACCTCGTCGCCAGGCCTTAACAGAACTCGAACTACTTTCCCCGGCATAGGCGCAGTAATCTGCTGGGGGCCTTCCGGACGGTGTTCGACGGTTCGACGATGCTTGCGGTCGATGATGCTTGCGGTGAACAGGCGGCCGCCCACTGCTACGCGCAACGAGTTTGTATCCGCGGACCAAACACGCGCTTCGAAAACCTGGTCTCCCAGGAACATCAGGTACACACCGGGTTCCGGGCTGGTCACTTCCATGTCGTAGCTTCGCTGGCCGGCCGCGGCAACGACACGCCCGTTGCGTTGCTCGACTTCGAGGCTTATCTGATGACCGTCTATCTCCGCTTCGTATTTCATGTTTGAGCCAAACTGCGGATTGCGCGTCACCGTCGTTGAGCAAGCCGCGCCTCAAGCTTCCAGCGGCTTTCATCCGAACGTCCCTGCGAAGATGCGGCTCCGCGCGCGGAAGCCTTTGAGTGCAACACCGCCGCGATCGCCGCAAGGTCAGCGAGCGTCGGGTCGGCCGGGCCATCGTTTGAGCGCTTTGCTCTGGCCTCGGGACTGAGGAACCGATCGATGAATCCTGTATCAAACTCGCCGCGTCTGAATTCCGGGTCGCGCGCTACCGCGCGAAAGAAAGGGAGCGTGGTGTTGATACCCTCGATTGTGTATTCATCGAGGACTCGCGTAAGCCGATTCACTGCCGCCTCGCGAGTCTCGGCCCACACGCACAACTTCGCGAGCAGCGAATCGTAGAAGATCGGCACTTCCCAACCTTGATAAC
Source organism: Candidatus Onstottus arcticum (assembly GCA_038040485.1). Lineage (GTDB taxonomy): Bacteria > Acidobacteriota > Blastocatellia > UBA7656 > UBA7656 > Onstottus_B > Onstottus_B arcticum. The sequence goes on along the minus strand of JBBPIE010000033.1, from coordinate 51,936 downwards.
TGCCGCTGTCGTACCGAACGCCCGGCCCCGCGGGCTCCACCAACCTTGTGATCAGCCCGGGGCTCGGCAGGAAGCCGTTGTCGGGATCCTCGGCATAGATGCGGCACTCGATTGCGGCGCCTCGCATCGCAATGTCCTCTTGAGCAAACGACAGCTTCTCGCCGGCGGCGACTCTTATCTGCTCGTGAACCAGGTCGCGGCCGGTGACCAGTTCGGTGACCGGGTGCTCGACCTGAAGCCGGGTGTTCATCTCAAGGAAGTAGAAATTCCGCTGCGCATCCAAAAGGAACTCAACAGTTCCGGCGTTCACGTAGCCGGCCGCGCGCGCGACCTTGACGGCCGCCTCTCCCATTCGCTGACGCAGCCCTTCGTCGAGCACGGGAGAGGGACACTCCTCGATGACTTTCTGATGACGCCGTTGAAGCGAGCACTCACGCTCGCCGAGATAAACAATGTTTCCGTGACGGTCGCCGATCAACTGAATCTCAACGTGGCGAGGCCGGTCGATGTACTTCTCGATGTAAACCGACGCATCATTGAAACTCGAAGCGGCTTCGGACTGCGCGAGCGAGTAGGCGCTCGCGAGTTCCTCACGCGAGCGCACAAGCCGCATTCCCTTGCCGCCTCCGCCCGATGCGGCTTTGAGCATGATCGGGTAGCCGACGGCTTCAGCGACTGACTCGGCTTCCTCGAGTGAAGCCAACGAGCTTGTAGTCCCGGGCACAAGCGGAACGCCCGCGGTTTGCGCTGTGATGCGAGCACTGGTCTTGGACCCCATTAATCGCATCGCAGAAGCCGGCGGGCCTATCAGCACAAGGCCGGCGTCTTCAACTGCCTGGGCGAAGCCGGCGTTCTCTGAAAGGAATCCATAGCCGGGGTGAATCGCTTCCGCGCCGACTTGTCGCGCGGCGCCGATGATCTTGTCGATGACGAGGTAGCTTTCGTTGGAGGGTGACGGCCCGATGTGAACGGCTTCTTCTGCGACGCGAACGTGAAGGGACGCGCGGTCGGCGTCCGAGTAAACCGCGACGGGTGAAATACCCATCTCACGGCAGGCCCGCGCGATTCGGACCGCTATCTCCCCGCGATTGGCGATCAGCAGCTTGCTAAACATAAACGCAGGAGGGTTGAGACCGGCGCGGCCGCGAACTTAGTAAGAGCGCAGCACAAGCTTTCCCGATAGCGGTGCGCCGGCCGAAAGCCCTTGGGCCCGTTGCACGGTCGCCTGCTATCGATCAGCCGAGATTCGGCCTGCTGGCTGTTTCCTTACTTCGGAGTTCGGGAAGAATATGCCGTCGCGCATGATGACGTCGTCATCGGTGCCGAGCTTGCCGTCCGGTCCTGCCGAGCGCAGCTCAAAATTGTTGAAGGGAAGGCCGGTCCGGCCGAGTGACGATGGGTTAGTTCCGTCGGCGATTGCATCGGTGTAGCTTTGGTACTTGATGCTCTGTTCCCAATAATCCATCGGGAGCGATTTCCCTATCGCCTTTTCGTATTCCTGCGCGTTCCTTGGGTACGAGCCATAAGTACGCTTGTACTCTTCGAGCAAGATTTGGACGTGATAGCAAAGCGCCTGGGTCGCTGCTATCTGGCGGATGCGCCGGTTTTCGAGAGCGATTGGAATGTGAGAAATGCCGTAAGCCCCCAGAATCGTGCTTGCAAGGATCGTCATGGTCAGCGTCGTCGCTGCTGTTCGATAACCGCCGTACCATTCCGGATTTCGCCGGGCAAGCTTCACCGCTCGCCACGAAGACCACAACACTACAACCCCTGCAAACGCCAGCCACTTCGTGAAGGCGAGTGACACCACGACAACAATCGCGAGCAGCAAAACCGAAGTCATGACGGGTCCCAGGCGCTGGATCTTGAGCGGCGCATCGTCGAGCGGCTCGCCCACGAACCGGGCTCCGCACCCGCACCGCTCCACGCCAAGCGTTATGCTCACGCCGCAACACGGGCAATCCATCGACTGCTTCCTTCCGAACTGATTCTGAATTCCAATCGTCGCGTCCACAGTTGTCTTCCTTGCAGAACTCAAAATCAGTTCTGGACGAAATGTTCCGCTCTCAAAAGCTTTTCTTCGCCTGGTGCTTCCTCTCGCTTCAAGCGCTCGGCTTCGACGGCAGCGCGATCGGGCTCTCGCAGTTCGCGCCACGTGTGATAAACCCTGTGCACCACGGTCCAGTGCGACAACAAGGCCAGCACCCAAAGCACCTGCGGCATCTTGTGCAGGAACGGGTTCGAAGCCGGACCGATTTCGGTCAGCGAACCGATGATCAACAAAACCACTCGCTCCGGCCGTTCGAGGAAACCGACTTTGCACGCAATGTCCAGCGACTCGGCTCGCGCACGCGAGTAGCTGACCATCACGGAGCCTACCAGCGCGAGCCCTGTCAATGCCACGAGCAGCGTCGAATGCTTCTCGGTGTCGCGCGCATAGAAGACCATTATTCCGACATACACTATTATGTCAGAATAGCGATCGATAACCGAATCAAAGAACGCACCGAACCTGGTAACTCGACCTCGAAGCCGCGCCACGTGTCCGTCCAGCATATCAAAGACGTTGGCGAGGATCATCAACAACCCCGCCTTGAAAAACATCCCGTAGCCGTACAGCACGCCGCAGCCGATGTTGATAAGCAGCCCGATGAAGGTCAGAACGTTAGGGTTTATCCGGCTTCGCGAAACCCAGCGAACGATTGCTCCCAGTATCCGCTTACCACCGGTCCCGATGGCTTCACTTATCATCAACAGGCCTCCGTGCTTAGGCCATCGCCGCCACCAGCGAAGCGCTACTATTGCAAAGCCGCAACCTCATTGTCAAGGAGTGGGAGTTTGAAAGATTTGAGCCGCTACAGGCGCGCCAGGCACCTCTTTTTACGCGCCAGCGCCAGGCCAGTTTTGGCTAATCCGCCTTATCGTGGACTGTCATCAGTTTGACTATCTCAAAGCGTCGTTTCCCTGACGGAGTGGTTATTTCGACCTCGTCGCCCTCGCTCTTGCCCATCAGTCCGCGCCCGATCGGTGAGGTCGTCGATATCTTGTTCTGCGACGCGTCCGAGTCTTCGGCCATCACGAGCTTGTAGTTGAACTCCTCGCCCGTGTCCAGGTCGTCAAGCTTGACCGTTGAACCGTAAGCCACCCGGTCGTGCGGTAGCCGTGAGGTATCCAAGCGGGACACATCGGCCATGCGCTTCCGCAGGTTCGCGATCCGTGCCCGCACGAAGTCCTGTCGACTGCGCGCAGATTCATACTCGGCGTTCTCCGAAAGATCGCCCATCGCCACGGCTCGCTTTAGTTCCGCCGGGATTTCGGTCCTCAACTCGGTTTCGAGTTGCTTCAGTTCGTCTTGAATCTTTTGTCTGATGTCTTCGGACATAGTGAAGCGAATCCTGGGTTCATCAAGCCGCCCGTCAAGTTTATATCGCCAGCCCGAAGCGAACAAGGAGCCCGCAACATCCTCGATCAGGTTAGCTTCCCTGCGAATCGGCTGATTTCCGGCCGGCGACCCAGTCCCGGTCTCAAAGCTTATAATTGACGGTCACTAGCCGAGGTACTAAAATCAGCGGGTGGCCATTGAAGCAGGATGGTCAAGCCGGACAACGCTAGCTCCCGCGCTCACTCGAAAAATGCAAACATCCCGAGAAATGCGAATACGGCAGATCTTTGACGAAGTCGGCCGCGGCTCGAGCCTGGAACGCGCGCTGGACCTGATCGCCGAGCAGGTCGCGACTGACATTGGATCTCCGACGTGCAAGATTTGGGTCGTCAAGCGCGGCGACATCTGTGAGCGTTGCGCACTCGCCGAGATATGCACGAACCGGCAGATGTGCATGCACCTGATCGCAGCGAGCGGCGCAGAGATAGACCGCGAGTATCCGCGCATTCCGCTGTCGGTTTTCAAGGCGCCGTTGATCACCAGTGGCGGCATCTCGGATTTCACCGAAGCGAACGTAACCGGAGAAAAGCTGTTCAGCCTTCAGCACAGCAAACAACCCGACAGCTCGGACTCCTACGCGCTCTACCCGCTCAGAAGCGCGTCCGGCACAATCGGGCTGATCGGCGTCTTCAACCGCCGGCCGATTCGACAAGACGAACTGGAGACGATAGACGCGCTTGCACCAGCGGCAGTCGCAGCGATTCGCGTCGCCGAGCTTCAGTCGCGGTGCGACTCGCTGAGAGAGCGGCTAGGGGGGGACGGTTCCCCAGCCAGGCCGGTTCAGGCAACAACGCGAGAGCGCGAGCTCGAAGAGTCGCTGGCCTTTCTGAGGGTTGAGCGCGAGGCGCTTGCCGGTGCGACCGGGGAAGCCGGCCGCCGGCTGCAGGAGCTGGAAACTCAGACCCGGCAACTGCGCGAGGAGAACGAAGCGCTGTCAAAGATGCAGGAAGAGAGCGGACACCAGGCATCCGAGATGGCTTACCACCTGGAAGCGGACAGACACAGGCTCGAGGAGGAGAATCAGCAACTCAAGGGGCGGCTTGTCGCGCTCGAAGCGAGTCTCAGTGATTTCAGCCGCGCGCGTCTCGCGCTCACCGACGAGATCGCCGATCGCACGCGCGAACTCGAGGAAGTCAGCTCGCGCGCCGCTCGTCTGGAAGAACAGTCCGCGCGGATCGGTGAACGCGATTCGACCTTTGAAGAATCGGCCGCCGCGCTCGAAGGTGAGCGAGCGGCTCTCTCGGCCAGCGTGACCGAGCTCGAACGCTCGCTGCAGATGGCCGAGGATTCGCGGTCGAGGCTCGAGCAAACCGTAGTTCAGCTTGAGTCGAACATCGCGGATGCCACCGAGGACCGCGAGCGGCTGACTGTCGAGAACAGCCGGGTGAGCGGCGAGAACGAGCAACTGGTTGCAGAGGTTGAGCGGCTCAGAAGCGAGCTTGCGAAGTCCCAGCGCGGCGGCGGCGATGCAGAACTTGCGCGGCTGACTTCGCTTAACTCCGAGTTGATGCAAGCACTCGCTGTTGCGGACGGACGCGCAAGCCTTGTCGAGCAGGAGAACGCCTCGCTCAACAAAGAGCTTGCCGAGACGCGAGCGCAAGCCGAGGGACGGGTTGCGGCTTCGGGGGTGCAGAACACGGCTCTCCGCGAGACCGCCACGCGCCTTGAAGAGGAGCTTGCCGCGCAAAGCCTTCGCTCGGCGGATCTCGAGAAGGAAAAGAGTTCGGTTGAAGAAGTGAATCTGCAACTCGAAGAAGCGATCAAGCAGTTCGAGTCGTTGTCCGCCAGGCTCGAAGAAACAGCCCTCAGGCTTGGTACTCGCGCGGAAGCGAGCGAACGCGCACGCGCCGACCTCGAACAACGCAACCGCGTCCTGATCGAGGAGAACCGGCGGCTTGCGCTTGATGCGCAGTCGCGCGCTCGGTTCCTTGCCGATATGTCACACGAGCTTCGGACGCCGATGAACGCGATCATCGGATTCACGTCGTTGCTCGTAGACGACCGCTCGCTGCGTTTGAACGACCGGCACCGCCGAAGCCTCGAACGTGTTTCACGAAACGCGCGCGACTTGCTCGGGCTGATCAACAACGTACTCGACTTGTCGAAGATCGAAGCGGGCCGGATGGATGTCTATGCCGAGCCTGCGGACGCTCGCGACCTGATCGAGCGCGCGCTCGGCGTTGTCGAGTCGTTGAAAGAGGGCCGGCCGATTCAACTCGTAAGCCGAGTCGAGAACGGGCTGCCTGCCCTGCGAACCGACCGCACGAAGCTTCAGCAGATACTGATCAACCTTCTGTCAAACGCGGTCAAGTTCACCCAGGAAGGCGAGGTGCGTGTTGCAGCCGAACGCGCCGGCGGCGATCAAATTCGGATCACCATAAGCGACACCGGCGTCGGCATAGCCGAGTCGGACCTCGGGAGAGTATTCGAAGAGTTCCGTCAGGTTGGCGGCTCGGGCCGGGGCGCCAGAACCGGGACGGGATTGGGTCTTGCGATCACCCGGCGGCTTGTAGAGATGCTGGACGGCCGGATTGATGTAACGAGCCGGCTTGGTGAAGGCTCTTCATTCGCTGTGACTCTGCCGATCGAGATCGAAGGTCACGCGGCGCCGGCCGACGAAGTTGAAGCCCCGGCCGCAGACCCCGACAAGACCGCCTTGGTGATCGATGGCGATCATGCGTCGCTATACCTGACCAAGAAGTATTTGACCGAAGCGGGCTACTCGGTCGCGGCGACGGACGATCCGGCGCGCGGCGCGGAGATCGCGCGGCTGGCGCGGCCGGCAGTCATTACGGTTGATCTTGACTCGGTCGAAGAAGCGATTCGCATTGTCGAGCGCCTGGCGAGTTCTGAGAAGCACGGTGCGATCATCGCATTGTCCGGGCACGCCGAGTCGGAACAGACTTCGCTGGACGCCGGAGCGGACATATTCCTGCGCAAGCCGGTCGAACGCGCGGCGCTAATCGCGGTGCTCGAACGCGCGGGGTCGGCCTCGCCGGGCCGCGTCCTTGTTGTGGACGATGACCCAGACGCGCTCGATCTCGTTCTTGCGATGATCGGCGACCGGGGCTACGAGGTACAGACCGCGACTGACGGACGGCAAGCGCTTGAAGAGATTGCTCGCGCGAAGCCGGACGCAATCATTCTGGACTTGATGCTACCGGGGATGGACGGTTTCGAGGTGGTGCATCGCCTGAGTTTGAATCCGGATTGGCGCTCGATACCGGTAGTGCTACTGACCGCGCGCGATCTGTCGCACGAAGAGCGGCGCGCGCTCGACATCGGGACCGCCCGAATAATTCAGAAAGGGAACTTCAGCCGCGACGAGTTGCTTGCGGAGTTAGGAAGAGTGATCGGCGCGACGGCGGAACAGACCAAAGTTTAGACCAGCGGAAAAGTAACAGCGCAGGGAAATGGTGAAGCACGCGAACTCGTTCGACGCGCTTCACCATTTCTTTTTGTGGCAGACAGCCGAAACGGCGAAGCGCAAGAGAGAAACCTCCTGAGCTTCGCCGTCCTGGTTTGTGGTTTGTTCTACGGATTGCGGTCCTGGCCGTCGTGCTTCTGGCGATAGATGTCGCGGCTGTCGCGATCCAACCCACGATCGAGCCTTGCCCGCTCGCGCGGTGAAATGTAGCCGTCACGGCGCGCATAGCGTTCGTAGGCTCTGATCCTTGCTTGTTCGGCTCCCAGCCTTCCGGCCTCGCGGCGGGTGAGTTCGCCGCTGCGGACTCCCTCCCTGATGCGGCGTTGTTCCCGGTACTGACGTCCGTTCACACCTGCAAAGCAAACCGCGCTCAGCCCAAGAAACAACGCTCCCGATAGAAACACACTAACTAGCCTCTTCATGCTTTCTCCGTTCGTCACTTCAAACTGCGAGGCAAATCCGCTGACGGTGATTTGGACAGAGGTTGTCGATGAAAGGTTTGAAAAGCTGCTGGTGGGGCGAAAAGGACGAAAAAGACGAAAGGGACGAAGAGGAACAAAAGGATGGACTCTCCAGACTCGCTAGATATCCTAGGAACGCATGGTCCTCTCGCTGTCGTCGACTAATTCACCGTCGGTTCGCTTGATGATCATCAGCGTCATGTCATCGACCGGAGGCGTTGTGCCCACGAACCGTGAGAGCGCTTCGTCGACGCGGTCACGGATGCCGGAGGCAGACCGTTTGAGGTTGTTCTTGAGCACTTCGGTCAACCGCCACTCACCGAACTCCTCGTCCTTCTCATTGACCGATTCGGTTATGCCGTCGCTGTAGATTACAAGCACGTCGCCAGGCTCGAACGTAACCGAACCCTCCTCATAGGCCGCGGCGCTCTCCATCATACCGATCGGCAGCCCGCCCTGGTCCAGGTACACGATCTCGCCCGGCCGGCGGAGAAGAAACGGGGTATTGTGCCCGCCGTTCGAATACCGAAGCGTTCCGGTTTCAGGATCGAGTTCGCCGTAAAACAGAGTGAGGAACTTGTTGGGCGGCGAGTTCTCGAAGATGTAGGCATTGATCTCGCCCATCACTTCGCTGATTGTCGAGCGAGTCTGCGACTGCGCGCGAACGGCGGCATGGAGCGACGACATAAGAAGCGCCGCGCCGGTCCCCTTGCCCGAAACGTCACCCACCGCGACAATCAGGCGGTTGTCCCGTTTACGTCTGATGAAATCGTAGTAATCGCCTCCGATTTCGCGGCAAGGAAACGACACGCCGGTCATGTCCCACCCGTCTATCTTCGGGGGCGCGAAAGGCTGGAGCCTCATCTGAATTTCAGATGCGACCTTCAGCTCTTCTTCCATTCGCCGTTTCTCGAGCCGCTCGTCGAGCAGCCTCTCGTGCTCGATCTTGATCGAGGCGACCGAAGCTATTGTCTTCAGAACATTGAGGTCTTCTTCCTTGAACCGGCTGTGGAACGGATTGTCCACATAGATCATTCCGAAAATTTCTTCGCTGGAAGCCAACGGGACGGCCATCACCGATCTTATCTGGCTGAGCACGACCGAGTTCTGAGACTGAAATCTCGGGTCGCTCATGGCGTCCGAGGTCAACACCGAAGTTCCCTCGCTGATGACCTTGTTCGTGATCGACCGGCTTAGCTGGACCTGTGACGCGCCCGGCAGCGCCGCTTCGTTTGCGCCCCGCGCGATTTTGCAGGTCAGGTCGCCGTCTTCCTTTAAGAACAGGAATCCGCGTTCGGCTGGGATCGCCTGGAACACCAGGTCGATGGTCATCTTCAACGTGTCTTCGAGCGAGGTGCGCGGCAGAAGCGCGATGCCCACTTGCGAGACGATGCTGAGAAGATCGCGGCTCGGAGCTTCGGTCGCCATTTGCGCGCGCGCGCCTGACGCAGGCTTCACATCGCCGGTGATTGAGCCCGAACGGATCGAGGAGATCAAATCCGATGTATTGCGACCGGCGATCGGCGAAGTGATAGTGTCAGCAGGCAGCGAATCGGCGATCGGGCCCGACAAATAAACAGTTGCACCCGACAACATCGATTGCGAGTCGGATGAGTATTCTATTTCAGTCTCGCCGATCCGAATCGTGTCGCCAGGCTCGAGGCCGATCGTGCCGGTCACACGAACGCCGTTCAGAAAGGTTCCGTTGGCGCTCCCGTTGTCGACCAGAAGCACCTGATCGTTTTCGAGGCGGATCTCCGCGTGAAGCCGGGACGCGAACGGATCGCCGATGCAGATATCGTTGCGCGAAGAGCGGCCAATGGTCAGCTTCGACTTGTCCAGCTTATAAGTCGAAGGTTCGTAATCCTTTGGTCTAACGATGAAAGTTTGCATAGGCGTTTTGGATTTTGGATTTTAGATTTTGGATTTTGGATTAGGGAACCAAGAGTGATTCGTGATGCGTGATTCGTGACCGGAAACTCTGCCGGCTCACGGATCACGCCTCACGGATCACGAATCACGCATCACGCATCACGCTCATGTTTCCTCAAATCCAAAATCTAAAACCCAAAATCGGTTCACTTTGACATCACTACAATTGTGCGCGCGATCTTGTCGTGCCAGCCTTGCTGCCGCGGGTCCCACAATACCCAGAGAAACCCGAGGAAGAACGCCAACATCGAGAGCGGATACCCAACCAGATGGCGCAGGACGGCGTCCTTCATGGAAAACGGCCTGCCGTCCACACGCACGATGTAGATACCCAGAATGCGCATACCGGCGCTCTGACCATTCGAGCCGGCAAGCGCGACGAAATTCAAAACAAACAGCAACGCGGTCAGCACGGTTACGATCAGAAGATCGCGGTTCGAGCCAACAACCGAACGATGACTGACCGCGGTCACGATGAAAGTGAAGACCATGATCGCGATCAGCGTAATCAGAAAATCAAACATCCAGGCTCCGTAGCGTAACCCGAAGCCCGCTTGTTCAAACGCGCCGATCAGCGCATGAGTCGGTGGCGCGTAGCGGCGCGGAGCGCTGCGGATCGCCGCCGCCGATCCGTTTGCCGGCCTCGAAACGGTGGTCCTCGGCCTGGCGATCGGATCAACACCCGGCGACACCCGCTCTGCGCCCGAAGCTCGCTCCATGCTTCGGAACGGTGCAGTTCCCGGCACTGCGGATTGAGTGCCCGGGTCTTGCGAGTGCGGCTCGCCGACGGCTACTGCAGCCGGGCGGTTCCTTGCAGGCTTGGCCTTGCCGCATTGCGGGCAGAATTTCGATCGGTCGTTAAGCTCTTTGCCGCAGTATGGACAGTATTTCGTCATTGCAAGAGCCCCGGGGAGTAGGCGGCGCGGTCATGATCGAACGTGACGCGACAGCCGCGACTTCCGACCACGGCCTAACTTAACCTAGACCATCTTGAATTGCAAAATGGTTCCGCCGAGCTTCAATTCGTCGCCGGCTGTGAGCACACGGGGCGCTTTTGCGTTGAGTCTGACAGAGCCGCCGGTGGTCGAGTTGACCACTGTTCCGTTCACCGATCCCAGGTCCTCGACGAGGAACTGTTCGCCCTGCCGGTAGATTCTAGCGTGTTTGCGCGAGACCTTGGTCTCGGGGTCATACATGGTGAGGTCGATCTCTGGAAAGATGCCAGTGTGCGGGTCAGTGCGCCCGATCAGCACGCTCTCCTTGTCGATAGTGAACGGCTTGACCATGTCATTGGTCCCGACGATGAGCAGTTGCGCGGTGATGCGTCCGGCGGCGCCGGATCCCTCGTATCCCGCGGCTGCTGCACCTGCCATTGGTTGACGCTGTCCGCAATGTGCACAGTAGACATCGTCGCCGCCTATCTTCTCGCCGCAATGCCCGCAGAAGACCCATTCGATCGCAGCGCCGCTAGCCAGCGCTGAGCCGCCCGCCGCGGCGGAACTCGCTGTGCCTGAACGCGGCTCACGGGGGGCCGAGCTGATCGGAGGATAAGCACTGCCCGCCGGTGTGCGAGGGCGAGCCGGCGAGGGTCTCGGCTGCTCAATTCGCGGCCGCGATTCAAGACGGCCGCTGTGTTCTTCAAGCGCGCGCATGAACTCGAGCGACGACGAATGCCGGTCCTCGGGCTTGTGCGCCACCGACTTCATCAGAATCCGCTCCATCTCTGGCGAGATCGCCGGATTGATCTGGCATGGCCGAGGGTTCTTGCTGAAGTCGAAGATCAAAAGAGGATTGTCCTGCGGGTCCGAGCCGGTCAGCATGTGAAACATCGTCGCTCCAAGCGAGTAGATGTCCGAGCGCGGCTCGACTTTGCCCGCAAACAACTCGGGCGGCGCGTAGCCCATAGTGCCTATCGCGGTGACGCCCTTCTCGGTTGGCCGCACTATCCGAGCAATCCCAAAGTCCACCAGCATCACCCGGCCGGTCTTGTCGTCCAGCATCAGGTTTGCGGGCTTCAAGTCGCGATAGATAATCGGCGGCCGCTGCTGGTGTATGTAATGCAGCACATCGCAAATCTGGATGGCCCACTTGGTGACAATCGACTCTTCGATGACACCTTGCCGCAATCGCATCTGGTCGGCGAGGTCGCCGCCGCCAATCCACCTCATCACCAGATAGTAGCGGCCGCTCTCAATGAAGTAGTCGAACACGGTCGGGATGGACGGATGATCGAGCTGCGCAAGCACTTCCGCCTCTCGCTTGAAGTCTTCGACGGCCTTTGCCCGCTGCGCCTGATCGGCGAACATCTCGATCATCTCTTTGACCGCGCAAAGGCGTTCCGCCAGCCGTTTGTCGCGGGCCTGATACACCGAGCCCATACCGCCGCCGCCGACTCGATGAACAATCGAGTAGCGGTCCAGCAAGAGCGTCCCCGGCTCGAGTTGCTGGGTCGCCGGCTGCTTTGGCTTTTTGGACTCGGGCATAGGCTCCTCAGCGCTCACCCGGGCGCTCACGACGACCGGTGGAGGTGCAGGCGGCACCGGTTGCTGCCGGGCTCCACACTTTCCACAAACCGAATCTCCTGGCTCTAATGGGTGTCCGCATTCTGGACAAAACATAACGATCGGTTCCGAGTTCCTGACTTATGGTCTCTCAGATCCAGGCCCTTGTGTTGCTTTGGGGGTGCGAACCGGAAACCAAAAACCATAAACCAGAAACCATCACCTGAGAACCTGAAACTTCAGAAACGTTTTCCCGACGATGATCTCGTCTCCGTTCTGAAGCATTTGCCGCTTGCCTGGAAGAAGTCTTCTGCCGCGATTCACAAACGTGCCGTTGGTCGAGCCCAGATCTTCGATGAAGTACTGGCTGTCGTGATTGACGATGCGGGCATGCCGGCGCGAGATCTTAGCTTCGGGATCGTCCTCATCCAAATCGACGTCTGGAAATATGCCGCTGTCGGCATCCCACCGACCGATATTTGTTTCGATGCCGGTGATGGCGAACTCTCGTCCGACCCGCCCGCCGCGCTCGACCACAAGCCGCGCCTTTAGTCGTGAGTCGCCTGCAAGCGGCGGCGCGGAACGATCGGCGTCCAGCGCTTCCCTTCTAGCCGGCGACGAGAGCGCAAACGTTTGAGGCGAGCGCGCGCCTGATCGCACCGCTTCGGCTATTTTGCCTTCTGAGTCAAAGCTCGGTGCGCCGCGCTCCATCGTTTCGCTGCGGCGCTTGGAGTTCCCCGCCTGGCTGATGGCATTGGCTCCGCTGGAGTCGTTTCTCCGCTGCGACCGTGCCGGCTTCGCAGCCCTTGGAACGCTTGTGGAAGTTGTAAACGAAGGCGGAGAGGGCAACGCGCCATCCAGGGTCGTCGGTTGCACCGGCTCGCTTTCGACGGCGCTCGGTGGCTGGTAGATTCGTGGCTCGCTTCGGCGAACACGTGGCGGAGGCGCCAGGTCCAACCTCATGCCGCACTCGTCGCAGTACTCACTACCGTCAATATTGTTTGTCCCACAGTTGTCGCACCTGATCATAGAGGTTGGGTCTCCAACTGCCATCAGTCACGCGAGGGCCTACTTAACGGCAAGCGGATTATACTCTACACGTCTCAAGCGGAGCAATAAAAGCAGATATTAGCTCGCGCGGCAAGCACGCTGAACTCAGCAGTGAGGGGCTGGAAGCCGGGAGGCTTGCGAAGTCCCGCGCGGTGACTACCGTGCGACCAGAAACTCGGGCGACAGCTTGCCGTCGCGGTTTTGCACTTGAAGTGTGTCTCCGGTCTTTGCGATCCGTCCCGACCGCCGCGCTATTAGATGGGTCGTCGGTTTTTTCCGGACATTCTCGGTTTTCTGAGAGAATCCGTTTAGCAGTACGACCGCGCCTTCATCGAACCGCTCGCCCACAACCGTCAGCTTCTTATGCGAGATCGAGATGCTAGCGATTCTCGGCAATAAGGCCAGCGGGTCAGTCTCCGCTTGCGGCAGCGCCCAGCGAACAATGTTAAAAGCTGGTTTGCCGCCCGCGGTGCTGAAGCCGCCCGCGATGTACATATGGTTATCGCTGAATGCGATCACGTCCACAAACCCGTCCACTCCGCTGCCGACGGGCGACCACTTGGAGCCGTCGAACCGAGCGATCCCGTTTGCCTTTACACCGTCGATCTCAGTAAAAGTGCCGCCGGCATAAATCCAGTCTCCGTGGACCGCGAGCTTCATGACCAAACCGTTTGCGCCGCTTCCCAGCGCGTGCCATCTCTCGCCGTCCCACCGCGCTATGTTGTTGGCGCTCGTTCCACCCGCGGCCGCGAAGCGGCCTCCGGCGTAAACGTCTTTCCCTTTTGCCGCGATCGTCGCAACGTACGGCGAGCAAGCGAAATTGGGGTTCGCGCTCACGCACCCTTCGACACCGCTGCCAAGCGCTGCCCAGGCGCTGCCGGTCCATCGAACGATGTTTTTCGCAGCGATTCCGCCCGCCGACCAGAAGTTGCCGCCAACGTAGACGTCGGTTCCGCTCACCGCGATCGCGTTGATCGAGGCGGTCACGCTGTCACCGATGACTCCGCCTCCTAGCGGTGACCAGTTGGCGCCGTCCCAGATAACGAAGCCTTGAACCCTGACAGTGCCCCCGATGTCCTTCACGTCAGTGAGGACGTTGCCTATAGCGTAGATATTGTCCCCGCTCAACGCGATTGATTGAACCGTCACGCAATCAGGCCCGTCGCAGATGTTTATCCCATCACCGATAGTGGACCATTTGCTGCCGTCCCACTTCGCTACCTTGTTGGCAAGGACGCCACCTATCGAACCAAAGTTCCCCCCAACGATCAACTCGTCACCTTTTACCTCCAGCGCGTAGGCAGTTGGAAAGCAAAAGATGCCCCGGCAAAAATCGATTCCTCCGCCGACGTTGGACCAGGTTACCCCATCCCACCGTGCTATGCCGCTGACTGGGACTCCGCCCGCCGAAGCCAACCTCCCGCCGACGTAAACATCTTTGCCCATGACCGCGATCGAGCGAACAGAAGTGAAGGGCGCGGCATTCGCGTCCGCAAGCCGCATAGAGTTGTCCCAGCGATCATCGTCCGAAATCGAATCCGGGCCATCCGCAGGGTGGAAGAAGCCGTAGGCAGGAATTGACTGACTGGCGAGCAGCAGCGCGAATATCGCAAGCGTAGTGGTCCGCAGAAACAGGGGCGCGGCTTTCATTCGAAGGTCCCTCAGAAAACAAGTTCCGTTGAGAAGTCGGCCGCCTTGGCTCGTTTCTCTAACGGGCGTCGAGTTTAGCACGCGCGCCCTCAAATGACCTAGCGAAAAAAAGCGGGTTTGATGATGTCTCACGAGGAGACAATATGACTAATTGCTAGCCTGCTCCGCTCATGGCTCGAATCAGGATCTGGGCGACTTCGGGGCGCGAGAACTCGCCGGGCGGCAATTCACCCTTCGCAAGCAGCTCGCGCACCTTCGTCCCAGACAGCGTGACGTGTTCCGATGAGTCGTGTGGACACGTCTTGTTCGAAGCCATCGCGTCGCAGCGGCGGCAATAAAACGAGTGATCGAAGAACATCGGCGTGATGGCCAGCTCTTCGGAGTCAAACTCGTTGAAGATGTAGTGCGCGTCGTAAGTCCCGTAGTAATTGCCGACTCCCGCGTGATCGCGCCCGACTATGAAATGAGTGCAGCCATAGTTTTTTCGAATGATCGCATGAAACACCGCTTCGCGCGGGCCCGCGTACCTCATCGCCGCCGGGTTTACCGCCAGCATCGTGCGAGTGCGGGGAAAGTAGTGCTCCAACATCGCTTGGTAGCATTCCATTCGCACTTCGGCGGGAATGTCATCAGATTTTGTCTCGCCCACCAGAGGGTGCAGCAGCAACCCGTCAACCGTCTCGAGCGCGCACTTGATTATGTACTCGTGAGCCCTGTGGATCGGATTGCGAGTCTGGAACGCAACAACCCGGTGCCAGCCCTTCTTGTTGAACGCCGCGCGGGTTCCCGCCGGGTCCAGCCGATAAACCGGGAACGCCGGGTTCTTTGGCCGGTTCAACAAGCTGATCGGTCCGCCCAACAGCCATTCGCCTTGCTCGTAAAGCGCCGCAACTCCCGGATGCGCGGTGTCGGTCGTCAGATAAACCCTCTCGGCTTCGCGCTGCTTGTCATAGCGAAACTTTTGGCGCAGGTGAAGCACGCCCAGCAGATGATCATCGCCGCTAGGCAGACGGTCGTCGCCGGCAAAGAGCGCAATGTCCGAACCCTGTTGCAGCCCGCCCCCGATTTCCTCGCTTGTCGAAAGCGTGACCGGGATCGTCCACGGCAAGCCCGACGCCAAATGCATGTTCCCGCGAACGGCAACATAGTCGTCTTCGCACATGAAACCTTCGAGCGGGGAGAACGCGCCGTTAGCAATCATCTCCAGGTCTGAGACCTCGCGTGCCCGCAGTGTGATTCGCGGCATAGCCGGGACGCGCTCGAGCAGAGTCTCTCGCTCGACGCCTGCAAGCTCGCGATTTATCAGTCTGCCGCCGTGTGCTGGTATCGTTTCCATTTATGCCGATTCCGTTTCTCCGGGCTGAGTTGCGAAGCTTGTGCACCGTATCACTTACGGAGGCAGGCAACTGCAAATCACCAACTCCTCCGTATGATCGTCGATGTCGGCTCGCTCGCTGGTCTAGTCTGTAGCCGATTTCATCCCGGAACCAACTAGAGAAGATAGAGTACCGAGGATAAGCGAGGCAAGGCTGCGTGCCGGCTTGGGTGCGCGCGGAGGCGACAAGCTCGATTCATCGGGCTTGTCCCAAGTTCTCATAGGCCGGGCTGGTGATGCGCCGCGAGGAACCACGACAAATCGCTTTAGCGTGCTTCCAGAATGGGCCTTAGCCTTGAAGGCGTTGTGCTAAAGACCGATTGAAAGCCCGTTGAAACGGGCTCGCGGCGACCTGGTCGAGCGGCGAACCAGCCGTAAACGGCTGGCCTATTGATACGGAAAGCCGCGTGAACGCGGCTGGAAAGGCGTTTAGCAGTTCCTGGTACACACCGTCGATGTGGCCTGGGATGGTCGGCATTCCTCTGGCAGCCGCGTCAAGGCAAGCTTCAAATCGCGAATTCGGATTCCAGGGCGAGCTGGGCTCGGCGTAGCTCGAAGCGGGCGCGGCCAACGCTTGTGCCTGCATTGAGCGCCAGTAGCAGGAAGTACTCAGGTGTGATCGGTCTCAAAAGAAACGTCAACGCTTCGGTGACGAATACCATCTCGCGAAGGCTTCCAAGCCCCGTGTCTTCGGCCGTGCGCATGCTTCGGCGCACTAGAGATGTGAACTCGGTAGCGATCACGTCGATGTCGAACGAAGGATGAAGGTCTCGAACCTTACGCTCGATCGGTATCCCGTCAATTCCGAGGATGACTACAGCGGCGCAACCGTCGATGCGATCTGTCATTGCGGTGAGCGAGTCTAGAAATCCCATCGTTCTGTCCCGAGGTCCGCTGATGTTGACGGCGGCTGGCATGAACTGCCGGCCGTTAGCTGATAAGCGGCAGTGGCCAGCCGTTCTCGAACATTGTCGCGAAACGGCTGACCGCTGTCCATAGTCGCTGCCTACTGTCCGCTCTTGCCCGAGGCGGCTGCAACCGGCTGAACCGGAGCTACAGTATTCTGAACAGCATTGTTGTCCTTTTTTACAGGAGAATTAGCTGGCACGTTCGCAGCTCGCTGTGCGGAAACCGGATTCGGCACTCCCTCGACCGAGCTTCGCTGAGGAGCTGTAGGTCCCATCGAGCCCTCGGATCTGACTATGCGAGGAGTAATGAAGAACAGAATCTCGCTCGTGTCGCGACGTGTCTGCCGGCGCTTGAACAACTCACCGATCAGCGGAATTCTCGACATACCGGGCGTGCGGTTAAGCGTGTGACCTTCGCTGTCTATGTTGATGCCGCCCATCACTGTCGTGCCGCCATCGGCAACGCGAACTATCGATTCAGCCGACTGGGTGTCTATGCCGGGCGTTCCGTTGTTGAACTGACCCGCCAGCGAGAAGTTCACATTGTTATTCTCGGCGATCACGTGCATCAGCACCTCGCCGGTTTCCTCGATTATTTGCGGCGTGATCTCGAGCCGCAGAGCCGCGGTTACGAAGGTCGTCGTCACAGTGTTGTTGGAAACGGTCTGCACAGGTATCTGTATGCCGTTGACGATCTCGGCGGTCTTGTTGTCGGTAGCCGTCACGCGCGGACTGGCGATCGTGCGGATCTGGCCTTTGGTTTCGGACGCGCTGAGAGCAAGGTTCAGAATCCCCGTTCCCAGAAGACCGGTTGTCAAACTTAGCACGGAATTCGCAACTCCGGCCCTTAGTGCGGCGTTAGGAAGTGGGCCAGGCAGATTCGGCCCGAGTGGAGCAGCAGTGCCGCCTGCCGTTCCTCCGGTTGTACCGCCGGTTGTGCCGCCCGTCGTCCCACTACCGAAGTTAGATGGCAGGTTGGGTGTTGTTGAGAAGAGTCCGGCTTGTCCCGCTCTCGAGGTTGCCCCGCCTGCCAGCTCTGTACCGATATCGCGAAGGAAGTTCCGATTTGCGAGTACGATTCGGGCTTCGATTTCGACTTGCGGCTCGGGCCGGTCCAACTTGCTGATCATGTCTTCGATGACAGCCGTGTACTCGGGCAAGTCGGTGATGACCAGGCTGTTGGTTCGCGCGTCCATTTCGATACGGCCGCGAGTGCTCAATCGGCTGTTGATGATCGAAAGCAGCGAGCCCTGGCCGCCCACGCCGCCTCCGCCACCCGCTCCACCACCGCCGCCGCCCCGGCCGGAAGCGCCCGACCCAGCGCTTCCCAGGCTTCCCACCGCGCGCGCGTACTTCAGGTGAATGATCTTGGTGACCAGCGGAATTTGTTTCGCCTGCTCTTCGGCGATCGCGCGGCGCTGTTCTTCCTCTTCCTTGACCGCAGCCAGCGTGGCTATTCGAATCATTCGGCCGTTGCTCTCGCAGACTGCGCCCAGCCGGTTAGCTCTCAGCACCGACTCCATTACTTGATTCCAGGGCACGTCGGTCATTCTTATGTCGACCGGCACGGCGCCGACTGATTTGTCGAGGATGAAGTTCACGCCGTACTGCTGTGAAATGAACCGTAGCATGTCTCGCAGATCAACCCCGGCACGCAGGTCGAAGCTGATCAATCCGCCAACGTAGGTCGAATCGCAGAAGGCCATCTCAGGTCGAGGCTTGCCGGAAGCCTGACCGCCGGCGCCCGGGCGCTGCAGGTCCATGGCGCTGCGGTTAACCGCGGCCGGCCCTGAGTGCGTCACGGTCTCTTTGACGCCCGTTGAAGTGTTTTGCTGAACCGGGAGCGGCAGATTTCTGTTTGGCTGAGCGCCCACTTGAGGCTGACCTCCCGTCACGGGCCGGTTCTGAGCGATCAAAGTGGAAGTGGTGATCGTTTCCTTTGTCGAGTCGGCAGGCTTGGGCTCGATCTTGTTCTCGATTCGCTCGCCTGCGACTTTGACCTCCGGCTTGACTGTTGCGGCATCCTTAGCGGAGCTGGCTTGAGCTTTCGCATCAACTGCCGGCTTCAGGGTTTCATTCTTGGAGGTGCCGCCGCTGCCGACTGTGATAACGAGTGTTTCGCCTGAGCGTTCAACGCGGTATGGGACTTTCGATTTTGTGTCGAGCACAATGCGAACGACGTTGGGGCCAGGCTGGCCCACGCGCATTCGATCTACAAGCGAGCCGCCAACCGTCGTGGTCCTGTTCCCAAAGGCGCTTCGCACGCCGGTGATGTCGACGACCACGCGCCACGGATCTGGAAGAACGAAGTCTTTGAACTGAGCCGCGCCATCCGCTTGTACGATGATACGCACGACGCCGTCAGCCGCTTCGGAGCGGACCTCTTTGATAAGGCGTGCGGGCCTTAGCGCTTCGGGTTTCGGCGCAACTTTCTCGGGCGCGGAACTGGCCTTTACCGCAGTCGGCGAACTCACCGGAGCGGGATAGAGGTTAACGCCAGCCGGCTCGGGTCTATTCTCGGCGACGCGTTTGAGCTCGCGGGCGGAGTCCGGCGCGGCGTTGGATTCCTTCTGAAGCTTCGCCTCTGCGGGCGAGGCTTGCGGGCTGGGCGAGACTTCAAGAACGAGAGTGTTGCCGGCAACCGTTGAACGGTCCCGTGCGCTCGCCTTCACGCTGACCTCGATTCGAGTCATCCTGCGCAGCGCCTTGTTTCCAGCAGGGCGGGCGCCGAGCTTGGATTGGCGCACCTCGATCGAGTCGACCAGGTCGCTTCCGACCTTGTACTGAGGCGCGAGCCCCGACGCTTCGCCGCCCGGCAGATCAACGATGATCAGCCGGTCCGATGGCCGGTAGACGGTGTAGAGGGGAGGCGCGCTCGATTCGATCGAGATGCGCGTCAGCGCTCCTACGGTCTCGTGCTTGAGCGACACCAGAGTGTACGCCTGGGCCGGAGTTGTGGCCTTTGCTCTAGCGCTCGTTCCTGCGAATGCGCTTACATTGCTCACGAGCGCGAGCACCACCAGTGATACGACAAGCCTCCTAGCGATCATAGCTTTTGTCTCCCCTCTCTCTATTTGAAACTGAAACGGACGCAACCGGAGGGCTCCTCATCAATAGTCAGAACGTCCGCTCCACATCGCGCTGAGTACATCTTTCACCAAAACCTCAGAGGATCAGTTCAATGCTTGTTGTGCAGGGTGCAGTGATTATAGTGACCGCCCCAGCTAACACAAGCTGCCTCTGCATCCGCCGCGGCACATGGCTCCCGGCTCTCGAACACTTCAATTCTTACGGCCGGCGGGCGTCTTGACCACGGTCCGCTCTTGCGGGGTCTGTTTACCGTTGGCTTCTGTATACGAGACCTCGCGAAACAGGACTCTCGCGCCGCCGGTCTCCGCTCCGTCTCCTTCGATCCGAAGCACTTCGCCGTTGTAGACGCGGACCCCGTTTCGAACAAAGAACATCGACCCGGTGGGCGACGCTCTAACGAATGCGCCGAAGCCGCGGTCGTCGCGGAACACGCCGGTCACGTCCAACTCGGTGACCAGGTACTGCGAGACCGGATCGGGCTCGGCTAGATCACGCGAGCGAGCTTGATCCACCTTTTGCTTGAACTCGGCGCGCCGGACCTCAAGGGTCGCGAAGCCCTGGAGCCGCGCGACTGCTTTGGCGCTCTTGGCCTGTTTTGCCTTGGTGGGCGTCTTTCTGAACGGGTCGCGATTGCTGGGCCGGTAAGGCCGAATCGAATCAGCCGTAGGTCCCAGATACTCTTTGCCGGTCTTGGCCGGTTGAGCCTGCGAAGAGCCCTCCGCCTGCTGAACCGCCTTCTCGGTCGCCTGCTTGTCTTGAGCCGCGCCGTTGACGGCGATGGCAAGGACAAACACGAATGAGACTGCGAGTATTGTTCTGGCTTTCATAGAACGACTCCGCTATTTCTTCCCCTGGCCTGCAGGTGGCGCCTGACCCGGTGCGGGCGGCGGCGCTAGTTGCTTCGACGTTAGCTTCTCGAGGTTCGCCGGCGAGATGTAGTAGGCGGTGACAACGAACTGCGCGTTGATCGAGCGGCCAACTTCTTGCGCTCCAGCTTCCGCGCTCTTCACCTGGACATCGGTCACGCTCACTATTCGCGAATAGAAACCGAGTCTCGAGAAGAACTGGCCCAGGTTGTCGTACGAGCCTGTGACTTCAACCTGAATCGGCTGCGCGGTGTAGAAATCAGCCGGCGTCGACTTCTGATGGATAAAGCGCCTCAGCTCGAGGCGCTGCTCCCGTAGAAAGTCTTTGATGTTGTCATACACGCGCGAGATCTCGACCGAATCGGGCAGAAGATCGCGGAGCCGGTCCATCTCCTCGCGCTTCTCTTTCAGCGTCTGTTCGGTCGCGGCAAGGTTCTGCCGGATGATGCTGCCCTGCGCGTTCTTGGCCTTGAGCGTCTGAATTTGTGCGAGGAGCTTTGTGGTCTCGGCGCGCTTGTCGCTGTAAAGC
This sequence comes from Candidatus Onstottus arcticum, assembly GCA_038040485.1. Classification (GTDB taxonomy): domain Bacteria; phylum Acidobacteriota; class Blastocatellia; order UBA7656; family UBA7656; genus Onstottus_B; species Onstottus_B arcticum. The sequence goes on along the minus strand of JBBPIE010000033.1, from coordinate 30,705 downwards.
ATCAGGTCGGCGCCCCAGAACAACAAGGCGGCCAAAACCAGCAGAGCGCCCATCTGGTAGTACCAGGCCAGCCGGGTGAAGAAGCTTCCACCCTCTTCGGCGCCCTTAACAACAGTTGTCATCGTTGCTGACATAGATTGGTCTCCTTCACTTGCCCGGCGCGGGCGGCGCTACCTTGTCTTTTTCTTTGTCCCCTTCGGCGCGCGGCTTGTTGTAATCGAGGTCTATTGTGAACTGAAACACCCGCGCGGTGACTTCTTCGGCTTCTTTCTTTTCTAACTTGTCGGCAGGCTTTTTGTCCGGCTTGTCGGTCTTGTCGCTCTCTTTCCTGTCGACCACGTCTTCTGCCTTCACCTCTTTGCCCTCGACCGAGAGCATGACGTTAGTGAACAACCCGTTCGAGAACTCGAGCTGCCGCGAGAAGTCCGCGATCACCTGCTGGCTGACCGAGCTGCCGACGATCTGCAGGTGCGCGCCTTTTTGCACGATGGTCTCGAGACGGAAGTCGGCCTGGCCGCCGGGCATGCGCTCGTTGATGGCGGACATCATAGCCACCGGGCCCTTTTGCTCGGCGCGTAACTGCTTGATGATCTTGATTCGTTCCTCGACCTCTTTTAATTCGGCTTCGAGTTCATTCTTCCGTTGAATGTCGCCTTCGAGTTTCTTGGCCTCCGCCTCTTCGAGGTCAAGGTCGGTCTTGGCTTCGACGTGAGCGCTGTTAGTCCTCAAATGGTCGACGCCGGTCGCGATCACGAACAGTCCAAGCGCCGCCGCTACCATGAACAACTGCTGGCCTCGGCGAGCCGCGACCTTGGTCTTCTGCACCGACACGCGGTGTTCGGCGGTTCCTTCAAGTAGATTTACGCGGATCATCGGGCCACCTCCGCTACTCGGACGGCCAGACCGACCGCCACTGCCATGTTGGGTGAAAGCTCTCTCAGGTACTCGTCGTCGAATTTCCTTCCATCGACCTTGATCGATCGGAACGAGTCGAATCGCTCGACGGGCATCTGGAATTTGTCCGAGAGATACTCGGTCAGCTCCGCGACTTTGGACGAGCCGCCCGCGATCAGCATTCGGTCGATTGTGGGCGCGTCACCGGAAGTCGAGCGGAAGAAGTCGAGGGTGCGCTGGATCTCGAGCGCCAGCATCTCAGACACCGATTGGATCGCTGCGTGGGCCTGGTCGGCTGAGTGCTGGTCCACGTCCGCGCCGCGCTTGAGCGCTTCTGCCTGTTCGAAGGTGAGGTTGAGTTCTTTTTGAAGGAGGTCGGTGTATTGATTTCCGCCGGCCGAGATGTCGCGAGTAAAGATCGAACTCGCGCCCCGCACGATGTTGATAGTCAGTACCGAAGCGCCGATATCCAGAAGCGCAACGGTCTGATTCGGAGCCGGGTGATAGTTGGCTTCGTATGCGTTCTGAAGCGCAAAGGCGTCAACGTCAACGATCACCGGCTGCTTGCCGGCTTGCGAGATAACCTGCGTGAACTGAGCGATCTTGTCGCGCTTGCAGGCGACAAGCAGGACGTCCATGTTCTGTCCGGTCGCATCGTGACCCGTGATCTCGTGATACAGGTTGACGTCGTTGATGTCGAACGGGATGTACTGTTCAGCTTCCCAGTGGATCTGCTCGTCGAGTTCTTCCTCGGTCATGGTGGGAAGCAATATCTTTTTGACAATGACTGCGTGACCCGAAAGCGATGTGGCAACCTGGTTGGTCTTTATGTTCTGATCGGTCCAGACCCGGTTGATCGAATCGCTCACGTGATTAAGGTCTATGATGTGGCCGTCGACTATGGTGTCGGACTGAAGGTTCTGATGAGCGATGTGCACCAGCTCGAACCCGCTGCGCGTGGGCCTGAGTTCAATGGCTTTGAGCGCGCTCGAACCGATGTCCAGGCCGACGACGCTCCTGGTTTTTTTCCCAAACATGGTGTCTCCCCTGGGAAGATTGCGACTCTTGATCTTCGATTTTCGGATTGCCGGTGTGTTAGCGGGCTGATTTGAAAAACTGCCGCGAAAGCACAATCCGCTATCGAGAATCGGCAGCAGGGGCAGACTCGAAACTGGAGACTTTCAGAAGTGGGGTGCGGGAACTTCGTAAGGGGCGAGTTCCGAGGGGCGCGATGTCGAATGGCAAAGAGTCTTGTTGCTCTTCACTTATTCATTCAATCATCTAAACGAAATTTCTTGCGACGGAGCCATTTCTAACATCCACTCCTAAGCAAGTCAACACTAATCTTCTGCGGCGTTTCAGTGGATGTTGTCACCTGCCCCACTCAGTGTGCCGGGTTGCGATTCGTGTGATATAGTCACGCAGTGCCGGCCTCGCGCATCGGCATAAACCGAATCCAGGCTCGAAGAAGGAAGCTCACTTCCATGATCAACACCCGACTAAAGTATACGGCGGCGCTAGCCGTGACGGTGCTCGCATTGACAGCGATTCCATCGGCCAGGCCGAACTCGGAGGCAACGCCGACTTTCTCAAAAGACGTGGCGCCGATTCTCTTTAAGAACTGCGCAAGCTGCCACCGACCTGGCGACATCGCGCCTATGTCGCTGCTCACTTATGAGAACGCGCGGCCTTGGGCGAAAGCGATTCGCGAGCAAGTCGCCGCCGGCAACATGCCGCCTTGGCACGCTACGCAGCCACACGGCACTTTCTCAAACGACAGGCGATTGAGCGCGAAAGAGAAAGACACCTTGATCCGTTGGGCCGATGGCGGCGCACCGAAGGGCGACCCGAAAGACCTGCCGCCGGCGCCAAAGTTCGCCGACGGTTGGGAGATCGGTACACCCGACGCCGTTATCAGCATGTCGAAAGAATTTGAAGTCCCGGAGTCCGGCACGATTGCGTATCAGTTCTTCGAAGTGCCGACCAACTTCACCGAAGACAAATGGGTGCAGGCCATCGAAGTAAGGCCCGGCTCGCGCAGCGTCGTCCATCACGTGCTGGTCTTCTGTCGCGAGCCCGGCGCGCGACGGTCACAGGGGTTTGTCCAGGTCGTGCCGAACTTTGGAGGCTTCGGGCAAGGGCATGGCAACGCGTCCTCACGAGAGCACGCGCTGCCGGGCTCACTGATAGCCACAACAGCGCCAGGCACGAACGCCATGATCTTCAAGCCAGGCACTGCGCTTCGCATCAAAGCCGGCGCATCGCTCGCCTTTCAAGTTCATTACACGTCGAACGGCACGGCCACTAAGGATCGAACCAGCGTAGGTATGATCTTCGCAAAACAGCCCCCGCAACAGGAGATGCGCAACAGCGCGTTCGTCAATCCGATGTTTGTCATTCCTCCCGGCGCGGACAATCAGGCAGTCGATTCGGCAATTCAGTTTAGTGAGGACGCGCACATCTGGGCGCTTTTCCCGCACACCCATCTCCGAGGCAAGAGCTGGGAGTATCGACTTGTGTACCCGGACGGCCGCTCCGAAAGCGTGTTGTCGGTCCCGAAGTACAATTTCAACTGGCAGACTTATTACGTGTTCACTAAGCCGTTGGCAGTGCCGAAGGGATCGCGACTCGAGGCCACGGCTCATTACGACAACTCGACTGCAAACAAATGGAACCCCGATCCGAAGGTGGCAGTGCGCTGGGGTCCACAGACCTGGGAAGAGATGCAGTACTCGGGGATCACCTACTCGGTTGATGACCAGAGCCGCGCCGCGACCGGGGCTCGTGAAGAAAAGAAGTGAAGAAACTTCGTTATGGGCACCGGTGCGTGAAGCACAAAAGAAAAGAGGTGGATGTCGAAACACCCACCTCCTCGAGTCTCATCGCAGAGCGATCAACTATTGCTTGCTGCTTGCGGTCGCTTCCCTGACTCGTTTGCAATGCCTCACTCGTTCGTTCTGATCGTAGATCAATTCGAACACTTCGCCTTTTTCATCTTTCACAAACGTGATCTGAGATTCGACTTCGGGGACGAAGAAGCTGGTCGCGGATGCCGGGAACAGCTCCCGCTTCGGATTGTTTGGCGCCTGACCAAAGTAGCGGTCGCCTTCTCTAGTCACCGAGTACAGATTATTGGGGTTGCCGAAATCATACTTGCCGACGTAGGTATCGAAGACCTTCGGATCGACCTTCGCCAGGTTCTTCGGCTTCTCCGCCGTGTAATCCATGAAACCCATCATCATCTCGTCGTATGTCGGCTCACCCTGACGCACATTTTTGGTGGGATCAGGATTGAACTTGTTCTTCACCGAATTGTCAAAGTACCCCGTCACCTGAATCTTGCTCCCCGCTGGAATACGAATCGGCACCTGTGGGCGATAGGCCATCTGCCAGTTGAAGCTGTAGGCAGGCACGTTCAGCAGCACCTCGGTTTTTCCGTCGGGATAGAAGACCTTGTACTCCATCGCCGCTCCGCGATAGTGCATGTGCGGCATCAGAGAGTAGAGGGTGATGTCCAGGCTCGGCTTCCATACGCCCGTGACCTTGTGATGATCGGCATTCGCCGGGATCTGGAAGAAAACGTTCGCAACCGCGCGCGTCTTCATAAGCCGCTCCGGCGGTTGTTTCGCGAAAATCAAACCGACCATTGAACGGTCCGTCTGAACGCTTCCGGCGATCTTGGAGTAGTGAATCTGAAAACGGATAGTTGCGCCGGCTGGGATTTTCTTTGCCGTTCCGGGCTGCCACCCACCGTAGTCGCTCCCCGGCGCATAAGCGGTAAGAAAATCGTCGACCTGGTTGTAGCCCTTGAGATTGGCCGGGATTTCGCTCGCGTCGTCGTAGACCGGCTGGCCCTCCCTCATGCGAATCAACAGACCGTCGCGATAAAACGGCGTGTTCTTCAACGAACCTTCAAGAGCGGCGGACCGCTGCTCCTTGGGAACCATGTTGAGGCTCGGCTGGCCGGGTGGAACGACGAAGGCAATGACGTGATGAACGACCTTCCGATTGCCGGGCCGCGCTTCAGCCATCTGCACGTACTTGTCCTCTTTGAAGTTGGTCGGCACGTCGAAGTATTGGTACTCGTCGGGACCGCTGGCTTCGACGGTGTACTCTTCGGGCATCTGGATAATCACATCGGGTTTGCCGATACCCCAACCTTCGACGAATTGGGGCGCCGCGGGCAGGTCTTTCGGATCGCCTTCCTTCGCTCCGCCATCTACCCAGGCGGCGATGGTATCGACTTGGGCCTGCGTCAGCCGCGGATCATTTGCCCACTTGCCGACGTGCGGATCGGCGTGCCAGGGAGGCATTTGGCGACTGACGACTTTCTCTTTAATCGATTTCGCCCAGGGGCGGACATCTTTGTAGCTGAGCACCGAGAACGGCGCGGCTTCGCCGGGGCGATGGCACTCGGCGCAGCTCTTGTAGAAGATGGGCGCGACTTCTTTATTGAATGAGACGTTCTTAGATGATGGCCCCGGTCCGTTTGCCCCAACGGTACGCAACGAAAAGCAGCCAGGCAGCACGTACAGAGCTGTCGCCGCAAGCGAGATCAGCGCGATAGCTACAACACGAATCTTGTTCATAATCCTCCCGCAATGAAAAAATCGATTTGACCGGAATGTGGGTGTCGCGAACCTTTTACCTGCGTCGCAGAGTCTCCCCTTGCGTCGCTCGCATAAGGGCGTACGTCCTCATGTTAGGTCATGTTCCTGGGTCTTCACACGAGATACGCACCGGTGACTTGAATGGGTGCAAAAAAAGTGTAGGGCGATCCTATGTCGCCGCCCCAGAACTCATACTCGGAGAGGTGGTCCCGTAGCAACGCGTCTGCAATCCGAATGCGGCGTGGCGCTCGCGCAGCCGTCCTTATCGCCGGCGGCTGTAGCCGTACCCGCCGCCAAAGAGGAGGATCAGCACGAGGATAATGATTATTAGTGTCGTTGTGCTCATGACGTTTACCCTAACACACTTCCTGTCAGATCAAAATTGGGATCGTTCAAAAAACCAGGAGAGTCCAGATCCTACCCCGGACGCCTCTTCGCCGAAACTTGCGCGATTTGCTTCGTAGGTCGGGCTGCGAGCTTCTTCTCTTTCGCTCTCACCTTCGCGTGCTTTAGCGCTGCTCGAATGAACTTTCGCAGATGAGGGTTCTTCAAGTCTTCGGATCGGCGGACCTTGATGTGCCGAATGATCTTGCCATCGCCCACGAGCACTCCACTGGGGTCTTCAAGCTCCGCGCCGCGATTGAACATGAGATTGACGCCTTTGGGATAAATCACGACCTGACAAAAGGCGTCGCTCATCTTGCCGGTGAGCGAGTACCAGAACACTAGCGCGTACACTTGAACGAGCCTCTCGACCGCGGCCGGCGCTTCTTTGAGCACCATCTCACGCAGCCCGAGCGCGAGCTCACCCACGCTCAAATCGTAGCGTGAGAGCATCCGAATCAACTCTTCGGTTGGTGGTCGGGATTCAGTCATCTGTTAGCCGTCGGCATCATGAAAGTGAGTCGCCGATGCCGGCGATCACCCGGACAGACCGGGCTGGAACGCGAGGCGTTCTAGGGAAGATGTGAACTAGGAAGCGTTCCGCGCAAGACGGGTTCGCTTGCGGTGATCAGGGACTCGTTCTTCGAACCATAGTCAAACACCTGCCTTGCCCTTCGCTCATCGGGCGCCAGCAATTCAGCGAACGAGTCGATTTCTACATCAGGTCGAACATCGCGATACTCTTCTTTGAGTCGCATCTCACGGGCGACGTCTTCAGCAGTCCAATGGGTAACTCGCACTAGTTTGTTCCAATCGTTCGGGTTGAGTGCGGATCCATATCGTGCCCAGGCAGCGTGTACGCCGGCGGCTTTGGCCATGGCAACGTCTCTGGTCATGCTGTCGCCAACGTAAAGGGCTTCCTCCACCGGTACCCCGCGATCCTCACATATTTGTTTTAAAACGTGAGGATCAGGCTTTCGATGACCATCAGGTAATAGGCGCACCTTCTCACGATGCTGTTCGAGAATTCGTTGGCGCGCCGGGTCGGGGTGACCTTCGTCTGCGCGACTCTTCGGCACATAAAGGAGTTGAATCTCTTCCAGGAGACCAAGCAGACACAGCCTGTATAGACTGTTCTCAACAACAGCCTCGGTGTACCCTATCACGCCGCAGCCGCGGTCACGGATTGTGTGCAGAGTTTCGCGGACCTCGGGATATAGGCGCAGGTTCTGTCGACGGAGTTCATTGAACGCATCAAATGCGGGCGCCAGAAGACGCTTTCGCTCGAGGCGAGTGGCACGAGGATATCGGCGCTCCACAATGTGAGTTTCGAGCAACGCGAAAGGCTGCTCTGAGTTGTGGTACCGTTGATGAACCGCCTTTAGATCATCCAACAATTCTTCTCGGTCCACGCGTAGGATTTGGGCGGCGACGTCCACCATCCCGTAAAAGGCGGGGACAAAGGAAGACACCCAATCGTAGAGAGTGTTGTCTAAGTCAGTAACCAATAGCTGAATCCGAACGCGCTTCATTTGTAGTTCCTTTAAGGAATGATCCAGTCCTGAAGTGTAAGGCTAGGGGGAGAGCCCTTCAACTCAAGGGCGGCCGTCCACCGCGCCATTTCGGAGAAGGCACCTCCGTCTTCGGCGCGATACATTCTCACGCTAACGCCGCTGTTGCTTACATCGACAAGATTGAAATAGTTCTTTCGCGCTTCTGTATCAGTCGACCCGGCGCTTCCGCCCCCAACAATCGACACGTTCCCCAGTTGCCAGGCTGTCTGAGTGTGCTCGGGTAGTTCATATACTCCAGAGCGCCAGATAAAGACGCGGTGTTTGTGACCATGTAGTGCAAGATGAACTCCGTACTTCGCCGCTCTACGCATTATCTTAGGGGCGTCGACGGCAATTCCGAAGCCGCGGTTGTAGCCGGAAGCCGGCTCGACGTTCTCGGTTGCCACCAAATGGTGATGAAGAGCCAACATTCGAAGCGCCAAGCTCGGTTGATCCCACCGAAGTTCATTTGCGACCTTATTCAGGGCACTCTCCTCTATTCGCCCCATTCCGGCGAGGAACTTTTTGCCTTGTTCGAGAGAGCTTGAGTTCAGAGCGCACACCTCCAGGGCAACACCGCACGGCAACTGAAACCGTCGGCCCATAGAAAGGGTTGGGTTGGGGTCGTGCCGGTAGAGGTCAAAGTAGAACTTGCGGTAGTTCTTTCTGGCCTCGTCTGGAGCTTCTAGTACGCTCGCATTCTCATTATAAGGTTTTTGCTGGGTCCACCGGATGTCATGATTACCCGGGACAACGACCAGACGGTCGAGATCAAGATCCAGCAGCCCGAGCAAACGAATGAGGGATGTCCTTGCTTCGTCGAATTCTACGGTCTCGCCTGTAAAAGTCAGATCACCGGTAACGATGATCAAGCCGACCTTTGTTTCATTGAGTGCGTCCTTGATCGCCTCGGCTAGAGTAGCCTTTCCTTGCGAAACCTCACTCTCAAGGCGCCACACGTGTTGGGAGCGGTGCTTCCCTATCGTGAAGTGCGGATCCGTAATGTGAAGTATAGTATTACTCTGAGCGTCCACAGAGTCGAAGGAGACCGGTGTTGAGAGCGACCGCGTACTTAGCAGTATTTCTGTCTCATGATCGCCCGATGCCTTCGGACGGACCTCCCAGATCGTCGTGTCCATGCCACGAAGTTCGTCGGGGCTTATGATCACTTTGTCTCGGAGCCGGTTCAGTACGGACTGAGAGTAATAGGGCAACGGGGGAAGCGGACCAAAAGAATACCGACCGAAGAACGGAAACGGCTGCGGATCGATCTTGACGATCTTCATCCAGGCTCTGCTAAAAGGACTCTTGCGATAATACTCCGGCACAAGCGTCTCCTCTCCCTTAGGCAGCGGGGGGAGTCCCGTATCCGGTTGCGGTTTGATTACACGACTAACCCGAGCCTGATGTACACTGCCATCGCCGGAGTCAAATAGCCCTATCGTGACTTCGCGACCCGTCAGCGTTTCAGCTTCGAGCGGTTCCCAGACGTCCGGCCGCGATCCCTCGGTGGGGCGCTTCCACCATCCCCACCAAGATGCCTGGTATTTGTCGATGATCTGCTGGTGTTCTTGGATAGTCTTTGCTATGAGGTCGCGGAACCGGAATAAGTAACGGATATCCGCTGGTGCTGAACTGCCGGTAGTTAGTGACATCGCCCCAAGCTCCTCTTCAGGTTGTTTAGGTGATTCTACTCTCGGTGGTCTGGACCTACCAAAGACAAGTGACGGAATCCTCAAGGTATCATCTCGCGGAATGGGCCAACGACAAACGGCTCCTCCGACTCTCGACGTCTTCACGCAGGACCAAATTACCTCCATTGCCCTGTGAGTTTCCAGTCCCCATACTTTCCGCGACGGAGCAACGGTGCTGCCCCGGTTTCAAGGTAAGAGATAGTGTTTCGCCACCACGTCGTTGCTACGATGGCCGCGTGAAAACGAACATAGCAGCGGCCGCGTAGCTGTCTTCAAAGCTGCGCTTCGCTACACGTGCTTGGGGCCGACACGGTTATTCTGAATCCCGCAGACGACGAAAGCGCCGGTTCATTTCGCTCGAGAGAGATTGAATACGCCTGTGTAGTAACCGCTCGTGAAGAACCCGACGAACTCCTTCTCGTTAGCCCGGCCGATCCAGTCAAAAACTCCGCCGTCTTTTGCTCCAAGGTCGGTAGTGCCTTTGAACATCACGACCTTGCCTACCTGGCGGCCTTCCATCTTGATCGTGTACTTGTAGGGCCGGCCGCAATCGCCTTCAAACGTCGCTTCCCAGACGCCGTCTTTGTAAGTGACTTTGCAAACTAGACTCTTGCAAATGTCCTTCGGGGGAACGGCTCCCTGAGCGGGACTGTAAGTCGCCCACGTGCCTGTCCAGTCGCCGGCGATGTCTGGGGCTGGCGGCTTCGTCTCAGTGCTTTGGGCTGAGGCGATGCCAACGCTGATGGCTAATACGAAACCGAATAAGGACAACCAAATGCGTTTCATCATGATCGATTCTCCTGGGCAGCTAGGTTTATGTTCACGCCTGAGCTCACAACCACGTAGTGGTTGAATGTTTATAGTAGTTCGGCACGAAGAAGTTCTCACCCCAGCGGGGTGATATGTTCATCGAGTTCCAAGTCGTTCAACGGGCACATACAACTCCTGCTGGAGTTGGCCGCTCGTCCTCAACGTCTTCTACAAACATTGAACTCCGCTGGAGTTCCTCGCCCGTCCTGGTTTGCATCTGCAAACTCTAGCGGCGTTAGTTTGCTACCCGACAAGCTCGCCAAAAGAGTTAGCGTAAAGCCGAATGCCTGTCGCTACGGTTTCGCCGCTTGAACCTCGAGCCAAGACTTCATCATCGCGGAAACAAACTCGGCTGCGTCGTTTTGCACAAAGTGCCCGACACCCGGGATCGTCACCAGCGTAAGATCCTTCTCAAGCCATTCCCACGTGTGATTCAACGCGCCGTGCATCAACGCTTTGTCGTCCAGACCGTGAATCAGAAGCACCGGTGGTTTTACTTTCACCACCGGCGACGTGTCTTCCAGATAAGGCGGCGCCGGATAGTTCTGCTTGTAGTAATTCAGCATCGCTTCGAAGTCAGAACGGCGGAATGCTTCGACGTAGTGTGCGCGCTCCTTCGGGTCTCTGACTCTCATTGCCAACCCTTCAGCCGTTAGATTCTTAGCTGCGTCCTCCTGTTTGAAGCGCTGCGCATAAGCCGTATTGGCCTGCTGCTCTTTGTTGTGGGCGCGCTCGTAAGCGATGCCACGCGGATGAGGCAGATTGCAAACGATCAGCCGGTGCGTCATCTCCGGATACTTCATCGCAAAGCCCCACGCCACGCGGCCGCCCCAATCGTGCCCAACAATGATGGCTTTGTCGCGCCCGAGATGTTTGACTACAGCGCGGACGTCGTCAACAAGCAGGGTCATATCGTAGTTCTCTTTGCCTTTGGGTTTGTCGCTCAGGTTGTAGCCGCGCTGATCGATCGCGACTACCTGATAGTCCTTGGAGAGAACGGTCATCTGATGACGCCACGAGTACCAGAAGTCCGGAAAGCCGTGGATCATCACGATAAGAGGCGCATTGCCGGATCCGAGCGTCGCGTAATGAATTTTTACACCGCCTGAATCGGCATAGCCATGCTTGACGCGATCAAAAACATCTTCGGCGGCGCTTGCGCGCGCAGATTGAGAAGGGACGGCGAGTGCGAGGGTAGCTGTGAGGAAAGCTGCGGTAAGCGCGAGGGCATGCGGGCAGGATGCCCGCGCTCCCAGGGCCAGGCGCGCCAGAAGAGAAGTTACCTGTTTCATCTTCATTTTCCATCCACCGTGAAGGCCAGCAGCAGGTTGCCGGGCTGCCCGATCAACCTGCCGTAGCCGGAATTCGTGTAGACCACGCTATTCACAATCACCGGCCCGCCGCCGTCCAACGCGCCGCCCTTCGTCACTCCGGCGTTGATTGTTTCAACCGGCCTGGCCGTATCAAAGTCCCAGATGATCGAACCGTCTTTTGTCGAGTAAGCTCGCAAGTGCCCGTCTGCCGTTCCGGAAAAGACTACTCCGGGAATAACCGACGCGGCCGCTGACTGAGAGTTGTTGCACCGCGTCGTTCCCCAACTGCAATTCGCCGGAGGCGCAGGCACGTGCCAGAGCTGCTCTCCCGTAGCGATCTTCAGCGCGGTCAAGCCCGGCTTGCGAGCTGCGCCGCTCACGTCGGCAACCGGAACGTACACGTTTTCCTGATCCGCTGCGAAGCCCCACTCGATTCCGCCAAGCGCGCCGCCGTTCCCGACTTTGACCTGCCACAGCACTTTGCCGTTGTTGTCAGGATCAAGAGCGTAGATGACGCCCGACTTCTGTCCCGCGAGAATCACCTGCTTGCCGTTTGGCAGAGTGCGCAGGACGGGCGAGCTGCCGAAGTCGTAGTCTGGTCCCGCCTCTTCAGGACAGTTGCCCACTCCCGGCTGGCGGCAGCCCACAAGGAAGTTGTCTTTTGGAGTGACTTGATTCGTCCACTTGAGTTTGCCGGTTTCCATATCGAACGCCATGATCGCGTCCGAGTGAAGCGTCGCGACGTCCGTGTATGAGTTCCCGGTTCCGACGTAGATCAACTTGCGCTTCAGATCAAGCGTGGGCGCCGACCAGATCGCGCCGCCTGCAGGCCCGTACATCTGAGTCCCGGAGGAGTTCTTCTTGAAAGGCTTCGGCTCGCTTTGAACCGTGAAGCTCTTCCAAATGATTTTTCCAGTGTAAGCATCGAGTGCGACAACACTCCCACGGAACTTGCAGCACTCGTACCTGGTATCGCGGCCGGCGGTTTCTTCAAACGAGGAAACCGGCACGTAGATGCGATTCCGATACAGCACTGGAGCGCCCGTGACACGAGACAACAGATGGTCTTCGATCTTTGTTCTCCAGATCCGCTTGCCGGTTGCGGCATCAACTGCCTGGACGTTCGATTTTTCATCGCCGAAGTAAACGGCGAACTTTGCCGGCGATCCCGGCGGAAGCGGCCCGACGCTGACGGCAGCGCGCACCGCGGCCCCGGCGTTCATCGTCCAATAAGTGCAACCGGTTTGCGCGTTCAAGCAGTAAATCAATCCCGCTTCGATGGTGAGGTAGATGCGATCGCCGATAATCGCCGGCTGGCCTGTTGCCATCGGACCCGGATGTGCGAAAGCCCACTTGACCTTGAGCTTCGGAACATCTTCGGGCTTGATCCCGGGTTTGGGCTGAAAGCGCGAGTTGTCCAGGTCGCGGCCCCATCCGTTCCACTGCGGACCAGTGAGGCTGATCGGCTTGCCGGTGGCTTTACAGTGGTTTGCTTCGAGGTTTCCCTGGATCGGCGCGCCTGGCTGTTTCCCTGTGAGATGAATCGCGAGCGCGCGAATCTGATCACCGTTGAGGCCGGATGCTTGCTGCTTCATTGAACCATCGGTCAGTGTCTGCATGACATCTTCCGCAGACCGCCTTCTGATCAGGAACAACGGCGGTATACGATCCTGCGGGTTGTCGTGGCAGACTGCGCAGCGTTGCTTGTAAAGCGCTTCACCTTCAGGAGACGTGAGGGGCTGCGGCTGCTGATACGGCGAGGTAGCGTTGATGGAAGCACCGGACGAGAAGGAGGCGGCAGGAAAAATGTAGGCGGAGAAAAGAACCACGAAAGCCAAGGTCCCAACGAGCATTCTACTCATTTTCATTTGAGTCTCCCGTTTGGCCGGACGTTCGCGTTTCAGGAATCTGCTGGTCAATAACGGCGCCGCCGGTTGATTGAAGCTGCAACGTCCTTAGGAACTCCTCATGATTTCGTACTCGAAAGAAATAGGACCAGCCGTTTCTGCGCCGCAGATAAACGCCAGGCGAGAAGAGACCTAACGTCAAGGGCACGCACTTCCACAGTCTGCGCGAAAACCACACCGCGCGGAAACGCCTGAGTGAAGTCTCGGCGATGTCAGTGCGCGCTACCGCGACCGAGCGATAAGAGAGATACTTGACCACGAGGCGATCGTCAAACAGCAGGAGCTTCCGAGGCAGATGGGCGAGAACCAGCACCAGCAGGAAGATCGTCAACGCGCCCATCAGAGCATACAACGGCCACTGCAACCAGAAGCTTTCGATCCCAACAATGAAACGATCACCCAGCCACACATACCCAAAGACGAGGAGCCGTCCAACGATCGCGATAAGCGCGACCAGCAGCGTGACCGCGATGATTTTGAACGGCAGCGCGATCTGAAACCGGGCGACGTAGCAAATTCGTGCCATATCGACTGGCGAAATCAGCACCCTGCGCGCAACTCGAATCGTCAGCCACAGAAGCACAAGACTCAAAGCAACAAGCACTCCTTGTGTTAACGGAAAGACGTACAGGATCTGGACTACCTGGCGATCTCGCACAAGCGTGTCGCGCGCGAAGGTTTCGACTTCGGCCTTGCTGATCTTCTCAAACGCGGTTGCGAGATCCGGAAAGTCGCGATGAATCGCGGGGTCGTAGAAGACGGTCATCACCCATAGCTTCAGATCCTTTGAGGCGCTGTTTTCCACGCGAAGCTGTTGAGCAAGCGTCGAACGGTCGGCTTCAAACTCGGCGTCAGACAGCGATCCGGCGCGCAGCATCTCGATCTCACGCTGGATCACCTCGCGAGCGAATCCGAACTCGCTCTCCTTTATTGGACCAGAAATGCTTAGGACCTCTGCCTTCCCTCGCCGCGCAATGTCTACCTGGACTCCGTACACCGCCTTTCGATCCCCAAAGCGAAGCTGGTCATTGAGCCGCTTTCTCAAGAAGCGGGTGAGAAAGATCAGTGACAACTCCTGCTCGGCCCCGGGACGATAGAGCTTGAATCGATTGGTGTACATGACGTTCGGCAGGAAGGCCCAGTAGAACGTCTGACTGTAGCGGCCGGGGTCTCGAAGCGTGTCGGGAGGCGTTGGCGCCTCTCGCTGTTGCAAATTAGCGAACGTCTCGCCGACCTTCTTCAAGACCGCGTCGCGGTCGAGGTCGCCGATCACCGTGAGCGTCATTCTCGACGGCGAGTAGTACGTTTCGTAGAACCAGCGAAGATCGTCCGGGGTGATTTTGTGAAGACTCCGGTACAGGTAGACGTCGCGCCGGGCGCCGAGGCCAAACTCTTTCTGCCAGAAGTCCGGCGGCCGCAGCCACGACGGGTTCACGTAAGAGGCCTCAACCCAGTCGAACAACTCGCGAGGCTTGGCCCAGATCTCGATAGCTACCGGCTCGCGTTGGCGCTCGACCACCGCGGCATCCATCTCGTGCGGAGACAAGATCCGGTACAACCAATCCAGCGCGAATAGCCCATGTTGCTTTCCGATGTCGACGAAGTAGGAGGTGTGATCCCAAAACGTAATGCCGTTGCGCACGCCTCCGCGATCGTCGATCTCGCGCTTGATTTGCTCTTCAGTGCGGCCGAGGTGATCGCTGAACAGCATGTGTTCGGTGAAGTGGGCGAGCTGTTCCTTGCCGTCGGGGTCCTGATCCGACCCGTAAGGCACAGTGACGCTGATCGACACGTTAGGATCGTTGGGAAGGCGTTTGTACCAGACTTTCAAGCCGTTCGCCAGGATGATCGTCTCAAAACCAGCGAAGGGATTGGGCGGCTGTGGTTGGTCCTGAGCGAACGCCGGCGCCGCCAGTGCCAGAACCAGCAGAACCAGAAGAGCCTTCGTCGTTGTCACGGTAATCTGGTTCAATGAGATGCCTATCGGGCTTTGATCTCGACCAGCGCATTACCGCTCACCTGATCGGGCTGCGAAGCCAGCATCCTCAGTCATAGCCGCGCGGCCGACTGGGCAGTTCAGTAGCGGCGGTAGGTTCCTTTAAGCGGCGCTTGCTCGACTCCGGGTTTGCCGAAGTCACAAACGCCCGACGCGAAGATCGCCTTCATTCGAGTTTTTTGTGCGTCGGTGAACGCAAACTTGTACTCGCCGAAGTTGACCGGCTTGAGCTGGCACTTGAGCACGTCGTTGGTCAGCGGCGCTCCGGCGACGAGTCGCGGCTCGCTATGCACCGGGTACATCGCGTTAAAGCTGCCGCCGCCGTTGAACGTTGCAGGCTCGACGAACTTCTTCCCCGCCGCGTCCCAGTATGCGTCGACCGCTTCGGCTGGTTTGTTGCGCACGACCTTGTCGGTTGAGAGCGGCGCCGGATCGGCTGCGAGGCCGTCAAGCCATTTGGTCATCACATCCAGCGAGATCGCCGCAAGGTCTACTCCGCCCGTCTGGTTCCGCGCGCGCGCGGGCCCGACCCAGATGATCTGGTTGTCCGAGCGACCGTTCGCCTTCTGCAAGCGCGCTCGGATCGTCAAGTCGCGGTGACGGTCATGTATATCGCCTATCGCATCAGTGTAAGGACGCGAGTGAAGGATCGGCACATTCGCGAGTCCGCCGCCGCCCGAGTCCAGCAACCCGCTCTCGTATACAGCGCGGAGTGCGATCGCGTCGCCAAACGAGCGCTGTGCAACGAAGTTTCCGTCGATGTCGTTTCCGCCCATCTTCTCGTTGAGATCAAGGAACTCGTCCACGCTGATGTCTCCACTATTGAGCGCCGCCAATCCGTACTGCAGGCCGACGTTGTCCTGCGGCTTGCGCGCAAAGCCGGTCGCCGGATTGCGGCCGTAGATGTTGACTCGCATATCCTGGACGGTGCATCGCGCGCCGGTCGGATTCTTAACCGGGTCGTAGATCTTGCTGGCATCGTTCATCGCGCAGCCGCGTGCGTTGGTCGCGGTGTAGACAGGAACGAACGAACGCTCCCACGCTGCGCAAGTCCCTTTGGTGTAGCCCTCGACCGCCGTCTTTTTTGCATCGGTCCAGGCGGCCGGGTCAGCCTTGCGCCAGTAGTTCTGGAAGAGCCCGCAGTCAGGCGTGTTCATTGTCGAATCCGGGAATGAAAGCGACGGCTGCAATCCATCCAGCAAGCCCGGATACATCTGCGTGATCAGCAACTGCTGGATTGCGCCGCCAGACCCGCCGTAGCCAACAGTCCACTTCGGTACGCCGTAGCGCTCGATGAAATACTCTTTGAGCATCATCAACGCCTCGCCTTGCAGCACCGCGTTGCCGTGCTGTTGATTGACGAGTTCGGTCGAGATCACGAAGGCGAAGCCGCGAGAGAGGTAAAGATGATTGAGCGCGGCGTTAGCCTGGTTCACGCCCTGGTTGTACTGAGTCCCGGCGCCGCCGCCAAAGCTCACGGCAACCTTGTGATTCCAGCCCGCGCCCGGCCGCCACTCTGAGGAAGCAGTCTCAGGACTTGGGTCGTCGAGGATCGCAATCCGGTAGATCGAGCGGTTGATCGTCCCCGAATCAACGCGCACGATGTAGGGCACGCTCTTTCCGTCGATAGTGGATGTGGTGACCAGATCTGACGGCCGCGTTCCGGCGGGGTCGGCCAGCGGCTTGAACGAGTTGTTCGAAGCCCGATAGAAGTACTCGATCTTTTGCGCAGCCGAGCAGTTCGCATCGAGCGGCTGGCCTAATCCTGATTCGACCGTGCGGCACTCGTACGGCGTCAGATGCGGCCCAGAGAGAAGCGGCCCAGTGATCGGATGATTCTTTAGCGTCAGGCTCGCTGGAACTGCCTTGCTGGATTTGCCGGACGGTTTGCCAGGCGATTTTATGTTCGCGCGCAACGAGTTATCTCCGACCCCCATGCCTGTGATCAAAACGCGAAAGCCGCCGGTATCGGGATCGCGTTTGAACTGGCTCGTGACATCCTTTCCGTTCAACGTCACGGTGATGTCGCTCAATGAAGTGCCGGCCGGTGCTTTGATATCCACGAGAGCGTCGCCGCCGCTTACAAGATCGGGCCGAGACGAGAGCGTCTTTATCTCAAGCCGCGAAGGCGACTGAGAAAACGCGTTGATGCCAGCGAAGGCTAGGAGTGCGCAGGTCACGACGACACTTCGAAGCGCCTGGTTCTTGAAACATCTCATGGTTCTTTCCTCACTTATGCAGCCTGACTATGGGCCGACTCTTAGCACTGTGCTTACAGCCCAAACGTCTTGAGGCGAGAATCCCACCAACGCAGTTGGTGGATTGTTCATACTTGGCCTACAAGCAAAAACGCGACGCGCCTTTTGAAATCCCACCAACGCAGTTGGTGGATCGTTCATACACAGCCTATCCCTCCGCTCGGATTCACGGTTGATCAGAGGCAGGTCGGATATGAACCATCCACCAACTGCGTTGGTGGGATTCGGGACCCTCGCTCCAGGGTTCTCCGTAGGCCGAGTGTGAACAATCCACCAGCTGCGTTGGTGGGATTCCACCTGAACACTTGTGTACATCGAACCTTTCACGGTTTGGCATCCGGGAGAGCAAAAAGGATCATCGTTGACGCCGCGGGTGCGGCTCGCCAAAACCCGTTCGCGCTGCCTGCTGCAACCGCAACGTACTGCTTGCCGTTGATCGCATAAGTCACCACGCCCCCGTTCATCGCGCCGCCGGTGTTGAACCGGTAAAGCACTTCACCGCTCTTTGCATCGAGCGCCATGAAATCCCCGGTCAGCTCTCCCGTAAACACAATCTCAGCGGAAGTCGTCGTCACCGCCGCCAGCATCGGCCTCGGAGAGTGATAGCGCCAACGTACCTGACCCGTGGCAGCGTCGATCGCCGTCAGCCAGCCCGTCGACTTGTCCAGAGGATCTGACGTAGTCGACCCACCCATGTAAAGCCGGCCCTCAACGTATCGCAGCTCTTGATCCACCTTGAAGACATTGCACCAATCGACCGCCGGCACATAAAGCATGTTGGTCCCGGGGTTAAACGCCGGCCCGTTCCACTGCACGCCGCCCAATACTCCGGGACACGCTCGCACTCCTTCTTTGGTCAGCGGAACGTCGGTGTTCAGCCGCGTTGTGACCGGAACTTCGTAAAGATGTTCATGCGTCTCGCGATCAAGCACATGAAGCAGACCGTCTTTCCCAACCGTCGCGACAAGCTTTCGAACCTTACCGGCTATGCGGGTTTCGAACAGTGGGCTCACCTGTGTCAGGTCCCAATCGTGCACGTCATGCGGCATGGCCTGGTAAAACCATTTCAACTTACCGGTGCGCACATCGAGCGCAACCATGGAACATGTGTAGAGGTTCTTGCCCGGTCGAATCTTTCCGTAGAAGTCGGGAGCGGGATTGGCCACCGGAACGTAGACCAGTCCTTGTGAGGGATCCAAGGAGAGCGGAGCCCAGACCGAACCGCCGCCCTTCAAGCGCGCATCCGCGTTGCCCCAGGTCTCGACGCCGGGCTCGCCCTCATCAGGAATTGTGTTGAACCGCCAAACCTCCTGGCCGTTGTCGAGCCTGAAGGCGCCGACCCATCCCTTGACTCCAAGTTCGCTGCCGGCCGGACCGATGATCACCATGTCCTCGTAGATCACCGGCGCCATGGTGAAGCCCCCTTCATTCTTCTTCATTTCAACGATGGCCCGCTCCCAGAGCAGCTTGCCGGTCTCTGCGTCCAGCGCGACCAGGTAGCCGTCGTGAGTTCCGCGAACGACTTTGCCGTCTTTGAGCGCGACGCCTCGCGACAACCCCCAGCCCTCTTTGCCTTTTGGCTTCCGGTCGAAACGCCATCGCTGCTTTAGCGTCGCCGCGTCGAGCGCGATCGTCGAGTTCGGCGTGGTGATGTACATCAGCCCGCGATGAACGATTGGATTGGTGTGAAACGGGCTCATGTCCCCGACCTGGAACATGGCGGCTGGCCGCAGAGAGCCAACGTTCTGGCGGTTGATCTGCTTCAGGTCAACGAAGCGCTGACCTCCATAGTCGTGATTCGACAACAGCCAGTCAGTAGTATTTGTCGCCGCATGATTCAGCTCTGCCTGAGTCGGTTTTGCGGAAGAGGCCGCGGCGACGGTTTGCGTAACAGCAGGCTGTGCGGGTTCGGGCTGCGGCCTGGTCTGCGCTGAAGAAAGTTGAGGCACGATCTTGGTCTGCTTGAGAATCGCCGGGTTGGCGGGCAGCGCTTGCGAGCCCGCCTGATAACCGTTGCTTGCGAGTATGAACGCGACTATGTCGATGTACTGCTGCGCGGTGAGCGAGCCGGGCGTCTCGTACGGCATCTGCGTTTTGGTGATGTAGTACAGATCGTCGATGCTGTGTTTACCTTCGCCCCACTTTGCCATGAAGCTCTCGCCGACAAGCGCGGTAGCCGGTCTTCCCTCGAGACTCTGCCCGTGACAGGAAGCACACTCCTTCGCGTACAACCGCTTTCCGCGGTTTGCCTGCTCCTGCGTGTAGAGCTTCTGTCGCGGCTTGGATGCCTGAGCACCCGCCGAGAGAGTTCTTGAAGGCAGAATAGCGAGCGCGAGGGCGAAACAGAACAGGGCGAGAACCGCGCTGAGTGCGCTGTGCCTTCCAGCCGACAGAACCTCGTGTGCGTTCATCTTTCACCTCAAGAGATAATTTTTCGGTGCGCCGGTTATCCGCGCTCAGCGGCTTCGGAGTTGTGCCCGTTGAATGGAACTATGTGGTCTCCTACGCCATCGCGCCTCAGCGCAAACGGCGAGCGCATTCCACTGGTTAGCGATTGCGTAGCGTCGAGGCAGCGCGCTCAAAAGCGGCGGAATGATATCGCCATCAGTGCGACGATTCAAGCGGATGCGGAGAGCTACAGCGGCGCCGTCGCCGCATTTCGGGAGTGTCTTGATTCGAATGTCTTCTCTGCGCAATCTCTGCAGCTCCGCGGCTCTGCGGTTATTGAGCATCGAACCTGCTAACCGCAGTGGCGCCGAGACGCAGAGCCAAACGCGGAGAATTGAAGTTATGACATTGCTCGCCGCTTCGATTGACCGGCGGCGCGGCGTGCCATAATATACCGTTCGGCTAGTTAACGGGGGTAAAGCGATGGGAGAAACCGGCTTGACCGGCATTCAGTCCAGAGAGATTCAACCGGGAACCTCGAAGACCGGCGCGCATCGCCCGCTCGCGATCGGCCAAACCGTTTGCACTGTGAAAAACGAGAAGGGCCAAAACTGCACCGGCCACGTCAAACAGTGGCTGACCGCTCCGCCGGAAGTCGTCAGCCAGGCCGCACCCGGCAATACGATCCATCGTTGCCAGCGCTGCTTCACAATCTACGAAGGACCTCCTCAGGAATACCTTCATCCGACAAAAGAGAAATGACGAGCCGCGCGCCGAGAATGCGCGCCCGCACAGTTGAGGCAATTATGAAAATCGAACGAGTCGATAGGAAGATGCGGCTGTTTGCCGCTGTGATCGCGATGGGCTGTCTGTTTGTTTCCGCCCACGCTCGCCAGCACGGATCGGCAAGCCCTAAGGATCACGAGAAAGGGAAGGCAGCAATGATCAAGCACGAATACGCCGAGGTGAACGGAGTGCGGTTGCACTACGCGACCGCGGGCAAGGGTAAGTTGATCATGTTTGTGCACGGCTTTCCTGAGTTCTGGTACGAGTGGAAGAACCAGCTTGCGGAGTTTGGGCAGGACTACATGGCCGTAGCTCCCGACATGCGCGGCTACAACCTCTCATCGAAGCCCGCCGACGTCGATCAGTATCAAGTGAAGTACATGGTCGAAGACATTCGGGCGCTTGCCGAGAAGCTAGGCCACAAGAAGTTCATCCTGGTGGCGCACGATTGGGGCGGCGCCATCGCGTGGGCGTTCGCCATCGCACATCCGGACTATCTAGAGAAGCTCGTGATCATCAACGCGCCGCACCCCGGCGTCTTCGCGCGCGAGCTGCGCGACAATCCCGCTCAACAAAAAGCAAGCGGTTATATGCTGATGTTCCGCAGCCCGCAAGCTGAGCAAACGCTTTCAGCGAACAACTACAGCGTGCTGGTGAACATCGTGCTCGGCGAAGGCTTAAAGTCTGGAGTGTTCACCGAAGCAGACAAAGAGGCTTACATCGGAGCGTGGTCTCA
The DNA here is from genome assembly GCA_038040485.1 of Candidatus Onstottus arcticum. Taxonomy (GTDB): domain Bacteria; phylum Acidobacteriota; class Blastocatellia; order UBA7656; family UBA7656; genus Onstottus_B; species Onstottus_B arcticum. The sequence goes on along the minus strand of JBBPIE010000033.1, from coordinate 9,376 downwards.
ACCGGGCGCGTTGACCGGCGGTTTGAACTACTATCGCGCGGCGCGAGTCGGCCCGCCATCGGGTGAAGGCGACAAGAACAGCGGGAGCTTTGGGTTGGATGCCGCTTCACTGGTGGTGAAAGTTCCGACGCTTGTGATCTGGGGTGAGAAGGACACTGCTCTGTTGACCGGCAACCTCGACGGCCTGGACAAGTTCGTTCCAAACGTAACGATCAAGCGAATACCGGACGGCACTCACTGGGTGATCCATGAGAAGCCGGCGTTGGTTGACAGCTACATCCGCGAATTCATCAAGAGCAAGTAACAGTGAATCGCAAGAAGGGACGCGTTGACTCGGATAACCGTAGACGCGACGATGCTCGCGGGGTCGAACGCGCCCTTCTAAACCGCCTGCTCTCCGAACTCAATCAGTATCCCGAGCGAGTTTCAGGCATCACGGCAAAACTGCGTGAAGTACTCGAGCGACGAGTCGCGATGCTGGTGCTTGATATGGTTGGCTTCTCTCGGTTGACGCTCGAACACGGGATCATCCACTACCTCGCAATGATCCATCAAATGGTGGAATCGGCAACTCCCGCGGTGATTGCCAACGGAGGACGCGTGATCAAGCAGGATGCCGATAACATCTTTGCCATCTTCGACAATCCCACGCTCGCACTTGAAGCTGCACGAGACATCTTTAGAGCATTCGACGCGGTCAACACGGTCACGCCGATCGAGCGTCACCTTTGCGGCAGTGTCGGCATTGGCTACGGAGAGACTCTTGTGATCGACGATTCGGATCTGTTCGGCTCGGAGATGAACCTGGCGTCCAAGCTGGGCGAGGACCTGGCCGGCAAAAGTGACATACTGTTGACCGCTTCGGCTTACGAGGCTTTGCCAGCCGGCCGCTATCTCTTCGCGCCGGTCAGGTTTTTAATCGGAGAGATGGAAGTAGATTATTTCCGCTATGAGCGAGCGCTGTTCGAGAACTCCGGAGAACCCGGGACCGGCCTAATCAAGACCGACGCGATGGACTAGCTCAACAAACCTTGGATCTGACCTGACGCCATCGAATAGCGGTTCCACATTGAGATAAGCAAGATACCCGTAACGCTCAACAAATGCCTTCTCCAGCCACTCGAACACCAGGTCAACTTCGCCCATTCCTGCGTACGCGCGTGCAACCAGATACGCCGGAACATACTTTCGCTTTGAGGTCACCTGCAAGTTCTCGAGCGCCGCTTCGGCCTTCTCTCTCTCACCCAGCAACCCGTACAAGTGGGCGCGCGCCGACAACAACTCGACGTCTTCGCCCGCAAGATCTTCCGCCTTCTGAAACGCGTCCAGCGCTTCGGCATACATCTGCTTTTGCTCGTAGCTCTGCCCGAGCCGCCTGTGCGCAAGCGCAAATCCCGCGTCCAGTTCGATCGTGCTTTTGTACTGAGCGATCGCTCGGTCGTAGTCCCGCGCAAGGTGATAGAGCCAGCCGACCAATGTGCTGATTGGCAACGACAACGGATCAAGCTCCAGCGCTCGTTTGCCGTGCGCGAAAGACTCTTCGAACCTGCCCATCGCTGCCAACATCACCGAGTACCACTGGTGAGCCATCGGGTAGCTCGGGTTTAGCTCCAGGGCCCGCTTGAATCCGCTCTCGGCCCCCGCCCAATCCCAATCGTAGCCAAACTTGACGAACGACATCGACGTGTGGGCTTCGGCCAGGCTTTCATCCAGCTCGAGTGCGCGCGTCGCCGCCGCTTTCGCCCGCGGGAAAGCATCCGACGAAGCGAGCATGCTGTAGCTCGCAAGAAGGTTGTACGAGTCCGCGAGCCCCGCGTAAGCGAGCGCGTAGACCGGGTCGCTTTCAATGGCCTGTTGAAAGTGCTCGATGCCGCGCTTCATCGCTTCTTCCGTCCGCTTAGCCCAGTGGAAGCGGCCCTTCAAGTAGTGCTGATACGCCTCGGTGTTCTCGGTATAGCGTTTCGTCAATTGCTTTTTCTGCGCGCCGCTCAGCTTCAATCGCAACTGCTCGGATATTTCCCTGGACATCTCCTCTTCAACGGTGAAGATGTCTTCAAGTTGCCGGTTGTACTGCTCGCCCCACAACAGCGAGCCGTCGATTGCGTCCACCAACTCGACCTTGATTATCAGTTGTTCGCCACGCTGAAGCACCCTTCCCGAAAGCACGGCGCGCACGCCCAGGTCGTGACCCACCTGCTTGCCGTCAACATCCCTGCCCTTGTAGCGAAAGACAGTGCTTCGGGCCATCACTCTCAACTTGGGAAGCTGCGAAAGGCTGTTGATGATGCTCTCTGTGATTCCATCCGAAAGGTATTCAGCGTCGGGGTCTCCACTGGCGTTGATCAGCGGCAAAACCGCCAGCGAGTCGATGGCCTTACGCGAGCGCCCGCGGCGCGCAGGGAGCGTCTTTCGAACAGCATCCGGGTCGGTGCTGGCGCCGGAGTCATTGTCACGAATCAGGTTCCGCAAGTCGGTCGAAACCTCGCGCGCGTTCTGGTAACGACGGCCGGCTTCCTTCTCCATGCACTTGCGCACTATGCGTTCCAGCTCCGGCGGCGCGCTGTAGTTGAACCGCGCGATCGCAACCGGCTCGTTGTGAACAATGTTATTGATGATCTCGTTGGCGCTTGCGCCGCCGAACGGCAATCGGCCGGTCAACATCTCGTACATCACGATGCCAAGCGAAAAGATGTCGGTGCGATAATCGAGCCGCTGGCCGAGCGCTTGCTCAGGCGACATATAGGAGACCGTGCCCATAACGGTTCCGTAAGCGGTCTGTTGTCCAAGCGAAACGGTCAGCTCGCTGCTATCGATTGGGGAGTCGGGCTCGACGACCTTGGCAAGGCCAAAGTCGAGCATCTTGACCATGCCGCGCTGGCTGACGATCAGATTCGAGCTTTTGACATCGCGGTGAATGATGCCGAGAGTGTGAGCTTCATCGAGCGCGTCGGACACCTGGATTGCGACATCCATGACTTCTCTGGCCGAAAGCGAGACTCGCTCGATGCGCCTCGACAACACGTCGCCTTCGACGTATTCCATCACTATGAACATCGCGCCGTCGTGCTCGCCTATGTCGTAGATCGCAGCAATGTTCGGAGAGCGCAGCGCCGAAGCCGCCCGAGCCTCCTTCAGAAACCTCGCGCGCCGGTCCGGGTCGTACTGATACGAAGCGGGCAGAAGCTTGATCGCTACCTGCCGCCCGAGACGCGGATCTTGAGCAAGATAAACCTCACCCATCCCGCCCTCGCCGAGCTTGCTGAGGATCCGGTAATGGGAAATCATCTCATTCATCATCTGACCGTTTGGTACCTCACGGCGGTCGGCTTCAAAACAAACCGAAATGGGGCACGACTGAGAGTTTGGGGGTTCACAAAGCGGCATCTCGCGAGCAATGACAACCGCCCCGTTGAAGCGATGACGCCGTTCGTGATCCGGCCTTCCTTGATTCCCCTGCCATAGCCCGCCAACTGATCTCTTCACATCGCGCTCCTCAGCGTTCAGTCTCTACGCTGAACTTCTACGCAAGCGCGAGGTGAAGCAGTTTCACTCGATCAATCTGTTTCTTTCTGAGCCTGGGCTTCTTTCTCAACTTCAACAGCAGGCAAGTCGTGCGAGAAGAACTCTTTCTCCTCTTCAATTACGCGTCGTTCGAACCGCGTGATGACGTAGACCGTCGCGACAACTATCACAGCCACCAGAAGTATTATCTGAATCCGGAAGAGGTCGCCGATGAGCTTCTCAACGCCGGTCGCGAACGTGAAGCCCAGTCCCGCAAGCACCCCGACCCATGCCGCGCAGCTTGCCAGAGTCAGCAACGCAAACTTCAAATAGCCGAATTGAGCGAGCCCCCAGAAAATTGGGCTCGCGGTCCGAAGTCCGTACACGTACTTCACGATGAACACCGACAGCCATCCGAACCTCTTCATGAGTTTTTCGATTCGCGGCCGCGCTCGAACGAAGAAGCCCAGGCTTCCAACTCGCCCGCGAAACCGCACACCGATCAGGTAGCTCAGCGAGTCCCCGATGAAGCCGCCCGCAAGCCCTACGGCGAACGCTTCTTCAAAGCTGAAGAGCCCGGCTCGAGCCAGCACTCCCGCGAACAGCAGCGTCAGGTCGCCCTCGATCATCGTCCCGAAGAACACCGCCCACAACCCGTATCTCTGGAGGATCTCGTACATAGACGGCCAAGAACGCGGGGTCCGGAACCTCACCGACTCACGAGCACGCCGGCTCACGTTCTGGATTGGCTCCCAGGTTGGTCGCGTGCTCTCCCAGCATGTGTTTGGGTCTGTGGATTGTAGCTCAGTTGGCCAAAATTGACATCCTTTTCGAGCGTTGCTATCCTCGGATCAACGCCCTATGACGCAATCAAACGAATCGACCTTCATCGGAATCGACCTCGGCGGCTCGACTCTCAAAGGCGCACTTGTCGACAACGCCGGCGAGATACTTCAGGAAGTCCGCCAGGAAACCGAACACGAAAGCTCGGCCGCGCTGGTAAAGCAACTGGCCGAAGCGGTGCGCAGCTTGCGCGGAGACCGCAGAGCCCAACACGCCGGCGCGATCGGAATCGGAATCCCGGGCCTCGTCAATCGGAAGACAAACCGCGTCGAGCTGATGCCGAACCTTCCCTCGCTCGCCGACATTGACATCACCGCCGAACTGGCGCGCGAGGCGGGACTGCCGGTGATCCTGGACAATGACGCGAACGCCGCGGCTTACGGCGAGCTTCAAGCGGGCGCCGCACGTGGACGTCACGACGTCTTTTTTGTGACGCTTGGAACGGGAATCGGGGCGGGCTTGATCATCGACGGAGGGATTTATCGCGGCGCGGCGGGCTTCGCCGGCGAGTTCGGGCATATGACGATCGACCCTGAAGGCATCGAATGCGTCTGCGGGAACATCGGCTGTCTCGAAACGATCTGCTCAGGTCCAAACATCGTCCGTCGCACGCGCGAGCGGCTGTATCGCGACCGCACATCGTCGCTTTCGCGGCTCGCGCTGCCGCGAGACCGCGAGTTCACCGCTGAAGACATTGCGCACGCGGCTCGTGACGGCGACGAGATGGCTCAAGTGATGATGGAACGCACGGGTATGTTTTTGGGAATCGCCATTGCGGCGGTCGTCAACTTGCTGAACGTCGAGATGGTAGTGATGGGCGGCGGAGTGATGGACGCGGGCGAGTTGATTCTGAACCCGACGATAAAAGAGACTCGCCGGCGCGCGTTCCCACCTTCGTTCAATAGTTGCGAGATAGTGATAGCCAAGCTTGGACCTTCAGCGGGAATGATCGGCTCCGCATTGATGGCGAGAGATCAGGCAACTTAAGACAACTGGACGGGAACTTATGAAGCTGAAAGTTGATCCCGAGGCTGATGCTCTTTATCTGCGTTTAGACGACTCTCAAATCATCGAGTCTGAGGAGGTTTCTCCCGGCGTCGTGTTGGATTTCAACGCGCAGAACCAGGTCGTGGGCGTTGAGATTCTGGACATTTCCAAGCGGTCCCCGAGTCTTAATCCGCACGAGTTGCAGTTCCAGACAGCCTGAAAAAAACCACACTGCGAATTCCCAGCTCCGTCACCTCGGGCCTGGCACTCCGAGCCCTGAACTTTTCTGTCTGTTACGCTCGACAACATCCCCTTTGACTTCTGGTGCCAGGAACAATTCAGCGGCCATATCGACTGCGGACTCGATGCTGGATTTCTTGCCAGCTCAACGCTGAGCCTGGATTGCTTAAGAGATTCTGTTTCCTGCGCGCCAGTTCTTCTTTTTGCCAATCGTGTACCGGCACGTCTTCAGGCGTGGACGCGATGTCGTCCCAGAGATCTTCCACCAACTGGAGCTTCTCTGACACACTCAACTCGAAAATGGAGGAACTCATAGGGGCATCGTACCCGGTTGGGATCTGAAACGTAAGAAGGAGTGAAAGAAGTGAAAAAGCAATTCGGCAAGTGGACCAAAGCAAAACAGGAAGAAATAGAACTTGAATACCATCAAATGAATCCTGCCGAATTTGATGAGCAAATGTCGAAAGCGAAAAAACATGTCGCTGACTCGATCCGTTTACCCCGTGAGATGGTTGAGACGTTGAAGGTTATCGCCGAGTCGGAAGGCGAGCGCGGCTATCAAACGATGGTCAGAAGATGGATCGAACAACGCTTGCATCAAGAAGCCAGGAAATAGACACGCGGCACAAAGAGTGAACCCACACCGCCGGTTTTCCTGCGACAACACCACGGCCTTAAGGTGCAACCGGCCCAGGAACCAGGGAAACCAGAACACCCTCGATTTGGCTTCGCAATCTGAATCTAGTAATTCCCCTTCTCTCACCGCGAAACGGGTGTCGGCGTACTAGACGCAGTGCTGCTATACTCTCAGCTTAGAAATTCAAGTCTCAAAGTTCCACCTTGAGATCACTGGAAATCGCTGGAAGCAAATGCCGGATCGTCCGAACATAAGAAACTTCTCGATCATCGCGCATATCGATCACGGCAAGAGCACGCTCGCCGATCGATTGCTCGAAGTCACCGGCGCGCTCACTCAACGCGAGATGTCCGAACAGGTCCTCGATGCGATGGACCTCGAACGCGAACGCGGCATCACTATTAAAGCTCACGCCGTCCGTCTCAACTACACGGCTCGCGACGGCCAGCAGTACTTGCTCAACCTGATCGACACGCCTGGCCACGTGGATTTTTCTTACGAAGTGTCGCGCTCGCTGTCGGCTTGCGAAGGCGCGCTGCTCGTCGTCGATGCGTCTCAGGGAGTCGAAGCTCAGACGCTTGCGAACACTTATCTGGCGCTGGACCACAACCTTCATCTGATTCCGGTCATCAACAAGATCGACTTGCCAGGCGCCGAACCGGAACGCGTGCTTGAAGAGATCGAACACACCATCGGACTCGAAACCACAAACGCGTTGTTGATCTCAGCCAAGCAAGGCATCGGCATCGACGAAGTCCTCGAAGCAATCGTCAAAGAAATCCCGCCGCCCGCGGGCGATCCCGAAGCTCCGCTCAAAGCGTTGATCTTCGACTCGTGGTTCGACAGCTACCGCGGCGTTGTCGTGCTGATGCGCGTCATCGACGGCTTTATAAGGACCGGGATGCGAGTTCGCTTGATGGACGCGGAGAAGGAGTATCAGGTGGACGCGCTCGGAGTGCTGACTCCCAAGCCCCGCGAGATCGACGAGCTTGGCGCGGGCGAAGTCGGTTTCTTCACGGCTCAGATAAAAACCGTGGCCGACGTCGAGATCGGCGACACCGTGACCGAAGCGGCGCGTCCGACCGAGACGCCGTTCCCGGGCTTCAAGAAAATAAAGCCGATGGTTTTCGCGGGGCTTTATCCGATCGAATCGAACCGCTATGAAGAACTGCGCGATGCATTGGACAAGCTCAGGCTGAACGACTCTTCGTTTTTTTACGAGCCGGAAGCGTCGGCGGCGCTCGGGTTCGGCTATCGCTGCGGCTTTCTCGGTTTGCTCCACATGGAGATCGTTCAGGAGCGATTGGAACGCGAGTTCAACCTCGAGCTGATCACCACCGCGCCGAACGTTCGCTATCGCGTGACGACTACGGCCGGCGAAGTGATGGAGATCGACAACCCGTCAAAGCTTCCAGATCCGGGACGAATCGAAAAGATCGAAGAGCCGATCATCCGCGCGATGATAATGACCAACGAAGAATACGTTGGTCCGCTGTTCGCGCTCCTGGAAGAGAAGCGTGCGACGCAGCTCGGGTTCGAGTACATGACGCCGAAGCGCGTGTTGTTGACCTACGAGCTTCCGCTTGCCGAGATCGTGCTGGACTTTTATGACCGGTTGAAGTCGCTGTCACGCGGCTACGCGTCGTTTGACTACGAGCTGACCGGTTACCGCGAAGGCAAACTTGTGAAGCTCGAGATACTGGTTGCCGGCGAGCAGGTCGATGCGCTGTCGCTGATCGTGCACTCCGATACCGCGTACGCGCGGGGCCGTTCGCTTGTCGAGAAGATGCGACAGCTAATCCCGCGGCAGCTCTTCGAAGTTGCGATTCAAGCGGCGATCGGCAACAAGGTGATCGCTCGCGAGACGGTCAAGGCGCTCGGGAAGAACGTGATCGCGAAGTGCTACGGCGGCGACATCTCACGGAAACGCAAGCTGCTAGAAAAACAGAAGGAAGGCAAGAAGCGGATGAAGCGCGTTGGCAAAGTCGAGATTCCTCAGGAAGCATTCCTCGCGGTTTTGAAGGTCAACGAATAGAAAGGTGCCGTGTACGGGTTGGCCACCGTGCGTGCCCCTTTGATCGCTAGCAAGACGCCTCGCGTAGTCAGGCTAAAAGGGGCGGGCACGGAGACCCGCCCGTACATGGGTGCCACGAAGGCTTCTTCCCTACTCACTCAACTTGAACACAAACACGATCACACCTGTCACGCGAACTGGCACGTTGTTCAGCAGCGTGGGTTGAAAGCGCCATCCCAACGCTGCTTCGCGGGCCTTGTCATCAAGAATCGGGTGACGACCGCTTACGATCCGCGCTGACTCGACGTGCCCGTCGGGTGCGATCATCACTTCTATGGAAACTTCACCCTGCAGGCGAATCTGTTTCGCGAGCACCGGATAGATAGGCGTGCGGCGTTCGATCGCTTTGCCCTGGAGGATTGAAGAAGGGATTCTCATCGGCCGGTTGTCGACAGCCGGTGCCGTTTGCGCAGCGGGCTGTGGCCTCGGTGGCTCGGGTCTTGGCGCCGAATCGGTTCTCCTGTCTCCGTCGTAGACTCCATCACGGCTGCCGCCTCCAATTGGGCCGGTCGAGGGTCCAACTGCATCGTCATTGTTTACAGGATCAAATGTTTGGAACGTGGGAGGAGCCGTTGTACGGTGACTCATGACGTCAACAAGCTTTTGCACGTTGTAAGGATTAGGTCTCGCGGCCGTTTGGGGCCGCCGTTGTGGACCACGGTTCTCCCGAGGCTCGCCCAATGCGGGAGGCAACGAAGGACCGACCATTACTACGTTGTGAGTATCCGCAAGCTTCGGATCGGACATGAGAACCGAAGCGACGAATGCACACGCGATCGCTAACACGTAGAGCGCCCCGGTTCCGACGAAGTACTTCGCGGCAGTATGCTTCCGCCGTTGCAGTGAAGACACTACTAGCTGGTCAAACATGGTTTCTCCTTCTTGAGCAGGCACACGGTCTCTACCTGAAGCCGTTCGGGTTCAAGATAGCGGCCGGGCTTGCTCGGCTGTGTTCGTTCTAAAAGGCGCTCGAAAGAAGGAAGCTGAAGACGCTCTTCGGAAGCTAATTGGACAAGTGAGGATTTGTTTTAGTCCGTAGTTCTTAAGTGCCACGACATTGTTGACATCGAAAAGTGCCATGACATCGTTGACAC
>JBBPIE010000032.1:70661-80337 GCA_038040485.1 Candidatus Onstottus arcticum | reverse complement strand
TGACGGCGATCGAAGGAGCTACGTGGTCGCAGAATTACAGCTACGACCAGTACGGGAACCGAGCGGTGACCGGCTACATCATCAACGCGGCCCTCACTCCGCAGACTCTCTCGGCGTTCAACGCGGCAACGAATCGAATCATCGCAAGCCTTTACGACTTTTCGGGGAATCAGACGCAAGACCAGGGTGGCCGGCTGTTCGGATATGACGCTGAGAACCATCAGACGAACTTCAACAGCGGAGTTGGGACTTACAGCTACGACTGCGACGGGCGACGAGTAAAGAAGACCGACAGCACGCCTGGCACGGGAGGCACGACGGTGTTCGTGTATGACGTAGCCACACGATTGATAGCGGAGTATCATAGTGACCCTGTGCCACCGCCGGCAGGCGGAGGCGGAACAAGCTATTTGACAACTGATCACCTGGGAAGCACGCGAGTGGTGACGGACTCGACCGGCGCAGTGAAGGCTCGATACGACTACTTGCCGTTTGGCGAAGAGATCCCAACGGACAAGCGCCCGGTTGGGATTGGATATGGCGGAGGCGACTCGACCCGACAGAAGTTTACCCAAAAGGAGAGAGACGGTGAATCGGGGCTGGATTACTTCCTTGCACGATACTACTCGTCAGCGCAAGGCCGGTTCACGAGCGTTGACCCTGAAAATGCCGCAGCCGCTCTCACCGACCCGCAAAGCTGGAATGGATATGTGTACGCTCGCAATAACCCTCTCTTCTTTGTCGATCCCAATGGAGAGACCTATGTAGTTTCCGGCGCGGAGGGCAGCGGAACCCTCATTGATGAAGTTTTCCTCTCAGAGAAAAAATATTTTGAGGGTCAAGGCTTTATCTTCACCGGGAACGGGACATTCTTCGAGAGCGGGAATATCATATCGCCGGACGGGAAAGTGATCGCAACTTATCGCCAGATTAGCATCGATGACAAGCTCCAACGGTTTGCTTTCGAAATGTCGCGCCATTCAGACGCGTCTCTAGAGGCGATTCACTATATTGCCGAATTCAATTTCCTTCCAATACAGCTCATGCTTGGCTCGGGGATGATGCGTGGTGGCATCACCACTCTAGGTGTTCTTCGCCTTGGCACACTAGGGAAATTCACCCTCCTTTTGGAGAAGGAGATAGCGGCGTCCAGGGCCGTGTCGATGGTTGAACGATACTTTGCAATGGAAAGAGTGATGGGCAAACTGGGCTTAAAGTCGCTCTCTGCCGACTTCACGGCCGAGGGCATTGTCATAAAGTCGGTCAAGGAGATTACGACCATTGCTCCAGACGGGACGATCACCATCGTTGGGAGGGCTACTGGCGAGGTCCTTAAAGTGATAAAGTGACAATGTCCGTTAACGCGAGGCGGGGCAACACGGCCGAATCCAATCTGGATCGCTCGAACTATGAGTCTTTCTTACAATAGCCGTAAATATGTCAGAGTAGGTGAGAGGCCCGGCAGGACTGTAGGTTTCAGGTCCCTATTGCTTACACCCGATCGAACCCCTCATTTCCCAACGGGATTCGCTCTAATGATGGAACAACACAACATGGACTGGTCCAGTGAATCCTCGCAATCGGATCCGAAAGGTGACAATAACGTCAAAACTCTTCTTACGGGTGCTTTTGAAAGCCTAAGCCCCTTGTTCCTAGGTGTCGGTGAGGTCCTGACGACGTCCGAGATTAGGAACAAAGTACTGGATGCTTATAAACAGGCCCATGCCGTGGGGCAGCGGACCGGGATCACGGTCTCGCTGGTGACGATTCTTTGGGTGGGGAAGAGTTTAACGCTCGCTTCTGTGGGCGTTTGCAAGTGCTATTTGGTGCGAGACGGGAGAACTGCTCAGATCAATACCGACGACTACGCCCGACTGGTGACCGATAAAGTCAGTCACACATCCTCGAGCATGCTGTCGAATGTAGTTGGCCTTGGAAGGATCGTAACCATGCAGGACATACATTTGATTGAGTTCGAAATTGAGCCTAAGGACGTACTGGTATTAGGAAGCGAGAGCTTCAACCAGAACGTTCCAGAAGAAGCTATCTCGACCAGCACATCTGCTGCTGACATTGACGAGGTTTGTAGTTTTTTGGCAAGAGAAGCCATCGCAAGAACCCACCCATCCGACCCGCTCGCCTTGTGCGTCATTCAAGCCGCTTGAGAGCTGCCACGGGTCAGTCCCCGAAGTGGTCAATCAAAAGCGACATCGATACCGGAGCTCTCGCCCGGCCAGAGCCGCACGTTTACGTATGACGTGGAGAATCGACAGCTAACGTTCAACGGGACAGTTGGGCAGTATTTCTACGATGGTGACGGGCGTCGCGCGAAGAAGATCGACGGCGGCGGAACGACGATCTTTGTGTATAATGCGGATGGTCAGTTGATAGCGGAATAGCACTCTGACCCGGTGCCTCCGGCAGCAGGCGGTGGCGGCACGAGCTATTTGACAAGCGATCATCTCGGCAGCACGCGCGTAGTGACAAAGCAGGATGGGACCGTGAAGTCCAGGTACGACTACTTACCTTTTGGAGAGGAACTGGTCGCCGGCATAGGTGGGAGAACAACCGCTCAAGGTTATGGCCAGGTCGACGGCAATAGGAAGAAATGGGCGACCTACGAGCGCGACGATGAAACGGGGCTCGATTACGCGCAGGCACGCTACTACTCCAACACTCAAGGACGTTTTACGAGCGCCGACCCGACGCTGCTTAGTCTCCGGGCGACCAACCCGCAGACATCGAATCGCTATGCCTACGTCTTAAACAACCCGCTTCGGTATGCTGATCCGTCGGGTCTCTGGGAACTCGATTACTCGATTCTGCGCAAAAGGAACGGAGAAGTTGACAAGGTAATCATCAATATCAAGAGGTCCAAAGAGGGCGACAGTGCCGCCACCCTAGCGAAGCAGTTGGGCTATGATCCAAGCAGTAAAGAGGGCAAAAAACTGATTGAAAAGATCGACAAAGCGGTGGCTGGAGGCGACAGCGTGCAAGGGTCGAAGCTCGGCGGTATAGTTGGCAGAGCGTTCGGAGCCGCTGAACACGGATTAACCGCTCAAGCGAAGTTTGCGGAGAGAAATCCACAGGATGCGGCAAGCCGTGGGCCGAGCGACAGTCAATATAACGACTGCTCAATGACCACTTGCAGAATCGCTCTCCCTGGTCAGATGATGGGCAGCGAAGGGGCGGGAGTCTTTGCCAACTTCGGCGTTCGACAAGCTGACGAGATAATTGGCAGGCTGGGGTCAGTTTCCTCAGATGCTTTACGAACCGGTGACATCGTCCGCTATGCCGATGAACAGAATACGCCAACGCACTTTATGAACGTCATTTTTACTGGCGACGATGGCACGACTAAAGCCTTTAGCCGAAGTGGTGTAAACGGAAGGTTCGAAATCGTTCCTGTTGACGCCTTCAACGGTACTAACTACGGGAGAATCAAAGGGAAAAGCGGCAAGGATACGGGTTTCTACCGTCCGTAACGATAAGGAGAGTTATGATGAAGGCGGTTCATGTTTACATTGCTGCTGTATTGCTTTTGTTGTCGAGCCTTACCGACGCCGGGCGTTCTATCAAGGGCGCCGCGAGTATGAAAAAAGAACGTGACAAAAGCTTACTCAGTCTGCGAGGCAGGGTCTCCGATGTAAAGCTTGTGCGCGAGAACGATGACAGCATCGTCTTTGATGTAACGCTAAATCTTGAGTTCACCAACAACAGCGACAAGCCCGTTATCACGTTGCACCGCGAGTTCTGGATAGGGGCAAAGACCCTGGCACGTTCACCGGAAGACGCTGCGGCGTACAAATATCTTTATGCTTCAAGTCACTGGCCTTCTATCTCTGCTTCGCCTGAATGGGGTGGTCTGCGGCAGCGACTCGATCAGCCGAGCCCGCCACCAGACCTGATGAGCGTGTTGGCTGCAGGTGAGACTCTGCCCTACAAAGCAAGAGTTACTCTGTACGTCGAGAAAGCAGGCAGTTTCGACAAAACGAGTCAGAAGTGGGACACGATCAAGCAGGCTTCGCCGGTGTGGCTTCAAGTCACGCTTGAGATGTGGCCGATCAATATCGAGCCGCGCGTTGATCCGGAGAATCCAGCTTTTGGCAAAATGCTCCAACAACGCTGGCAGCAATACGGCGAGCTACAGATCGACCGACTGACATCAGAATCTATGAATCTAGATCTAGCGAACGTCACCTTGACCAGACGCACACACTAGGAACATCGGTCCTCCGAATTCTCACCGATCACCGCAGTCGCAGGCCGCAATCAACGCACCAACCAATCGTCTGTTTGCGAGCACGTATGACAACGCAGGCAACCAAACCATTGACGGCCAGAGCCGAACTTTCACGTATGACGGGGAGAACCGACAGACGACTTTCACGGCGGTACGGGGCAGTACTTCTATGATGGCGACGGGCATCGCGTGAAGAAAATCGACGCTTCTGGGACGACAGTGTTCGTGTACAATGCAGGAGCGCAGTTGATAGCCGAGTATCACAGCGACCCGGTGCCTCCGGCGGCAGGCGGAGGTGGCACGAGTTATTTGACAACTGATCACCTTGGAAGCACGCGCGTGGTGACGAAGCAAGACGGGACGGTGAAGGCTCGGTATGACTACGTGCCGTTTGGGGAAGAGCTTGGGTCAGGAATTGGCGGCCGGACGGTTGGGATGGGCTACAGCGCCGCGGATTCGACGAAGCAGAAGTTCACCCGAAAAGAAAGAGACTCGGAATCGGGTTTGTATTACTTCCTAGCGAGGTATTACTCGTCAGCACAGGGTAGGTTCGCAAGTCCAGACGAGTTTGTTGGCGGGCCTGATGAACTCTACGATTTCGCTGAGGAGGCGTCAAACAACCCAACCTTCTACGCAGATCTGGTTGAACCGCAGAGTCTGAACAAGTACCAGTACTGCTACAACAATCCACTTGCTTATGTGGACCCTTCGGGCCATCAGGCTAGAGCACAACTCAGAGAGCAGGTGAGAGTTGAGTACGAGCAGTCAACTGGCAGGCTTACTGTGAGAGATCAGAACAACAATGTTCTACGTACGGAGGATGGCTATGCCGGTCACGGGCAAGGCGTAAACAACCCCGATAGGCAGGGGGAACGCAATGTAGGACCAGTACCTAGAGGAGAGTACAATATTGGTCCCGCCGAAAACCATCCGACGACTGGTCCGGTCTCCTTACGTCTGACGCCTTCGGCTAACACCGATACGGAGGGTCGATCGGGTTTCCTAATCCATGGTAATAATGCAAGGGGTGACCGTAGTGCTTCGCAGGGTTGCATCGTAGTGAGCAGGACTACTCGGGAACTCATAAATGGGCACGGCGGAGGCACGCTGACGGTGGTGCGAGGACCAGCCCAAAACCAGCAAGCCCAACCAGCCAATCAAGGCCAGCCAGCAGCGGGCAACCCAATCCAGCGGCCACCACAGCGCTCCCCTCAACAGAGGCACCAGCAAGTGAGGCCACGCAATCCTGATCAACAGCGAAGGCCTCCTCAAGGCAACCCACCTCCGAGACAAAGGGATCAAAGACAGCATCGGGCCCCGTAGTATTCGGGCGTTATGAAGCGTAGGACGGCTGCCTTAACTGCGCTAAAAGAAGGCACATTATATGCACACAAAGTCCAGCACCTTTCTTGCACGATTGACGCGGAACAAATGGCTTGGTCGGACTCGCTTTGCGAATCGTGATCACTTCGCCATCATCGCCTGTTTCACCTTGGTTTTCGTACCATTGAACCAGACTATGCTCCACAAGGACCAAACCCCATTCCTCGACAACTGGACCAATATCCGGCCCATAGAAGTTGCGCGTGTTCCCCTTGAGCACCTATCAATACTTAAGCTCCGAGCCTTTAGTCACTCGTTCGCGGATGCGGAAAGGATTCTCGGTAGCGCAGTGATAGTGAAGGATTCGAGCGAAAGTGGCTCCAAGAAGCTGTGCTATTGCTCGGCCAACGTGAAGGATAAGACCCGCTTAGTGCTGTATGCGGGAGCTTCTGGAGGCTGGGAATACATAACCGGCTTTGCGTTGCTACCGGCCGACAGCGCTTTGGAACAGTGTAAAAATTCTACGCGGTCTAAGGTTGTTTCGAAGACAATCTTAACTGCAAGTGGCTTAAGGTTGGGAATGACGCGAACGCAGTTCGAAGCTGCAATCGGTTATCCCCCTAGCGACGTTGCGAATGGTCGGGTTTTTTATCTCTTCCACGCGGTGTCAAAACGTGCATCGACGGGAACGACGAAAGGTGCGACGCGCTCGCCCAAGCAGCCTTCACAAGAGCTCGATTACTCCTGCTTTATTGAGGGAAGGTTCTCAAATGGGGTCTTAGTTGCGCTGAGCGTAAGTGCCACGGTCACAGCGTGACAACGCCGCAACGGGGAACTTGAACCGGTAGACGTTTAAGCTATAGGGCCGAACCCGAAAAACTTGCTTCTCTTGTAGCTTGTTCTTGCCCTGGAAATGACGCCGGGGGCCGAATCTAGGCCCGAAGACTCTGGCTAAAAGCCGCGAAGCAACAACCTTCCAGCGCGAGACGCAGCGACCGGAGTGGCAGCCAGGGGTGAGGGACCGGAGCGCGCGGCGGCGGTGCAGTTTCCGTCGCAAGCGCGAGGAAGATATCGGGGCGTACGATAACGCGTATTATGTCGTCGGGACAGCGCAAGGTTTGGTCAATACGGCTAGGGCGCGATGTAGTTCGTGGTGATCAGGTTCTCGTAGCTCCGGTATCGACCGGCGTCAAAGTCCGTGAGAAATACACCCACCTTTTGCAGCAATGACGTCGAGCGCTGACCCGCCAGCCGCGCGGGGTGGAAGTAACGTTGATAAACCCAGCGGATGAATAGGCTCTTGTCGGTTAGCGGCAGCTTCTTCACGTTGGCCGCGAAAGCCGCGAATGAGCCGTCCTCGAACAAGTATTGCTCGACGTTGGACGCGTAGAACGCCGTTACCGTCAGACCGCTCTTGCGAAGATAGTCGCCGATCGCCGGCAGCGCCTTCTTTCCACCGAAATCACCCACGACCGGGATGATCAAGTTCTTCAAGTGAAGCCCGCGAACGAAGTCGTAGTCGTCGCGGCTTGCGAGAAAGTTGCCAGGCTTGCCATGCTGGTCCGGCTGCAGGATGACTTCCCGCAACGTCGGAAACTCGCCGTCGGTCCAGCCGTTGAGCCGAAATGCTGTGTCCAGTCCCTCTTCGCGAAAGCTCTTGTAGACGTACTCGAGACTCGATTGATCGCGCGACGAAAGAGGAAACTGAAAGTCCTCTTGTATAGTCTTTCGGATCGCCGCCAGAGTCTGTCCGTACACCCGGTCATCCGCCTGCGTCTTGCCGAAGTACGCCAGCACTTCGTTTATTGAAGCGTTCGCTTCAGGCGCTTCTTTGGTGAGCGGCCTGCTTAACAAGCGAGACAGGAACTCGGGGGGAGTTGGTGACAAATGAAACAGAGCTTTGTACATCAGATGTTGAATGACCGCCTGGCGGCGAATGTCGAGGATGAAGGCGATGCGCGGGCGCAACTTTGCAATGTAGGTGAAGTTCTGCTCGGGTCCTACTCCGATGTAGGCGCCGCCGGCCGCTCCAAGCTGTCGCAGCTTATCGACCACGGTTAGATACGGAGTCTCGTTCGAAATAAGATTGTCGGAGAAGAAGTAGCCTCCCTCTTCGGAGATGCCGCGACTCAAGGCCGAGAACTCCGCTGGCGACAGGCGTTCGAGCTGACGAGTCGCCGGCTCATCGAAACGGCTCACCGCGGCCGCCGGCAAGCCAGCGGTCAGAATGGCGACCGCAGCGGCAAGCAAGCCGCACCAGCGCTGGAATGGCCGCCCGCGATTCTTAGCCGAACCTTCCCGTCGGGATTCGATCATCGATGTTCCCTCTTCAACTCAGTAAGGTTAGAGAAGCATAGACCCGACCCGGTTGCTGTTCAACTTGTGCACTGGATCTTGAGGCGGAACGGCTTCGGACCTGCGAGGTTTCTTAACAAGGGTAACGCGCGACTAAGACGTTTGTGCCAGGTGAGTGTGCGTGAAGTTGGCTTAGAGGTGCGGCTTAGGATTTATCCGGCGCAATGTAGTTGGTGGTAATCAAGTCGCGGTAGCTTTGATATCGGCCGGCGTCGAAGTCTTTCAGGAAAACCGTCATCTGCTGCAAGAAGGTAGTTGACCGATGTCCGGCGAGCAGGGCTGGATGGTAGTACCGCTGTGAGACTGAGCGGATGAACAAGCTTTTCTCGTTGATCGGGAGCTTGCGAACGTTGTTGGCGAATGGGGCGAACAGGTTGGCGTCGAATAAGTACTGCTCCACGTTCGAGGTATAGAAAGCCGTCACCGTGAAGCCCGCCTTACGAAGGTAGTCGCCAACCGCAGCGAGCGCCTTCTTCCCGCCGAAATCACCGACGACCGGGATGATCAGATTCTTGCGATGCATCCCGCGCACGAACTCGTAGTCCTCTGCGGTAGCTAGAAAGTTACCGAGTCTTCCTTGTTGATCCGGCTGCAGGATCAGATCTTTGAGAGAAGGGAAGTACCCGCCGAAGCTGCCCTCAATGCGAAACGCGATATCAAGGCCCTCACTGTGGAAGCTCTTGTAGACATAGTCAAGACTCGCCTGGTCGCGCTCGGACAACGGGAACTGAAAGTCTTCCTGAATCAATTTGCGGATGGCCGCCAGATTAGCGGTGAAGGTTTGATCATCGCTTGAGATTTTGCTCAGGTAGGCAAGCGTTTCGCCGATCGGAGCGTCCGGCGATGGAGCTTCTTTTGTCAGGGGCTTGCTCAACAATCGCGCGAGGAACTGAAGACGATTTTGCGAGAGATGAAAAATCGCTTTGTACATCAGGTGTTGGATAATCGCCTGGCGGCGAATGTCTACAATGAAGGCGATTCGTGGGCGAAGCTTGGCGATGTAAGTGAAGTTTTGCTCGGGGCCTACGCCGACGTAAGCGCCGCCAGTGGCGCCGAGCTGCCGAAGTTTATCGACGACCGTCAAATAAGCGGTCTCGTTGGAGGTGAAGTTGTCGGAACGAAAATAGCCGCCCTCTTCGGAGAGCTCGCGACTCAGTCGAGAGAACTCTGCCGCGGATAGGCTGTCCGGTTGCACGGGCGCGGACTGAGCTGGCTCCGCGCTGGCTCGCGGGGCCGCAGCCAGCAAGAAGATCGCGAGGATCACGCCCGCGTTAAGCCTGAGGCGCTTGATCGTTTTGTACTCGAGCGTGCCAGTGCTCATATTCCCTTTCAAGCCCCGATCGACCGATCAACCTGTCGCTGGAAGTCAACAAGCAGACGAGGACTCCAAGCGGCGAACGTGTTTTCGCCTAACGCACTATTCTCGCTTTGTCATATCCGGCGTTTGGTACTCCCGCGGGATTGCAAGTGCTTCTTTCACCTGAGTGCGAAGTTCTTTGAATCCAAGTCGAAGCTCAGCCATATCGCCTTTGGCGAAGCTGGTGACCATTATTAGGCGATCGAATTCTTTTTCGAGTTTGTCGAACCGCTCGTCGGTTCGCTTTTCGAACTGATCGAACCGCTCATCTGTTCGCTTCTCGAATTGCTCGAACCGCTTTTCGAACCGCTCGAACCGCTCATCTGTTCGCTTCTCGAACTGTTCGAACCGCTCGTCGGTTCGCTTTTCGAACTGATCGAACCGCTCATCTGTTCGCT
>JBBPIE010000032.1:0-70561 GCA_038040485.1 Candidatus Onstottus arcticum | reverse complement strand
TCGAACCGCTCATCTGTTCGCTTCTCGAACTGTTCGAACCGCTCATCTGTTCGCTTCTCGAACTGTTCGAACCGCTCATCTGTTCGCTTCTCGAACTGTTCGAACCGCTCATCCATTCTCTTTTCAAGCTGGTCAAAGCGTCGTTCGAATCTCTCGTCGGATGCAGCCATCCTCTCGAGGATCGTTTCGATTGTGGGTTTGGTGATCATGTCGTCAGCCAAGGTCTATTCCTCCTAATCACCCCACGATTGCTGTTCAAGTAATACTGTTTTTACTTCTGGACTGTCAACTCAGGGCCGAGCGCCGACAAACAGTTTCGCTAACCGATTCCGGTGCAAGTTGGTAGATCGTGGTTTGTTGGCTGCGGAGCGAAAGACCTCTTTTATCCTCGCCGCCGAAATGATGGTCCCACTCGCAGCTTAGCGCGGCTATCGTTGCACCGAGTTTATCGTTTCGAGGATCTGTTTGAGATTCTCTAACGTCCCTCTAAGCGCCTTCGCAGTGGACGCAGAATTGTCGTACTGCGCGCGATCTTTGAGGAATTGCCGACTGGTTCCAAGCGAACTGAGCGCGATGTTTCTGGCGTCGTAGAATCCGCCCTTAAATTCTTCGTAAAGTGTGCTGATGGTTTTCTCATCAAGGGATAAGAACTTTACCTTCAAGAACTCCGTTGCGGATGGCTTATCCATTGCCTCCGGAATCTCCCATAGCTCAGCCTCAAGTTTGTCGTATGCCGCTCGAAGTCCGGGGTCATCGACAAGGAGGGTCTCCTCAATCCGGCGCAGCACGTACGGGCTCTGAATCCTTAGCCCTTCGATCTTAGCTAAGAAACGCCCGCCAAGTTTCGAATCACCCTCGAAGCTTCCATCCTCAAACACCGCGACTTGAATTGTGATACCGCTGCTTTCTACCTCGCTCACGTCCAAGCTGATTCCATCATCGGTAGTCGCTCCGGCTGGAATAACGGCCCGCGTGTCGCCAGACCAGTCGCCTTCAACGCCTACGCTAGAGCGGCCCGCTGAAATCGTATAGGCGACGACATTCCTGGCGGAAGTGTTCTTCAACCATAGCCGGTAAGTGGTCGAATGCTTCTCCAGCCGGGCAAGCTCCAACGCTGTTGTATTGTTGGATATTCGAGGACCTTCGCCGCGCTTGAACACAACCGTCTTCGAGCTTATGACCCTCATTTCCAAAGGCTCAATGCCGAACTGATCCAGTTCGGCGGCACGAAGAGTTTCACCCGCTCGAATTAAGTAAGAGCCCACCTCTCTCTCGGGCTTGTACGTTGATGACTCTCGATTCGAAAGGTCGTCATTTATGATCGACAACGTCACCTTCATGGCATCACCGTCAATCTCGGTTCGAATCCCAACAGCAATAAACTCCCCAGCGGCCGTCCGGTCACTTATCCTGAGTCTCTGGCGCGGAATGAACATGCGGCCGCTCCCATTCAAAAACTGCAATCTAGTTGGAGGCGTCGTTTCACCTTGCGATAAAACCTCGAGCCCCAGTTCAGTCTGCGCCAGACCTATTTGAATCGAACCTGAGCCGAAAAGCGTGGGCAGTATGACAATACTTGGGAACAATACGGAGAGGAGAACGATCCTCCGGAGCTGCGAGAATAATCGAGAGCGCATGAATCCTCCTTGCTTCGGAACGTACGCTAGTATACAGGCTTTGACCCTTAAATCGTGCGTCTTTCTTTGCTGGCGGAGACGTGGAACTACGGCTTCTTTTCCAATGTAGGGTTTTTGTTGTACTCACTTGAATAACCCTTAGGGATGCTGATCCATTCCCATTTGCCTTGGCTCAACACTCGAGCGAGCAAGACCAACTGGCCGACGTGATATGAAACATGCGCAAGCGATCTGCAAAGCGCCTCGTAAACCGTCCAAGCGTGGCCTCGGATCAATACGTTCTGATCCAAGGTGCTCATCACTCAGTCGTGAAAGCTCCGACTCAAGCAGGTTCCAACTTCGCAACCGCACGCCAAAACGCAGGGTGACGGCGCGCTGTTTTTCGAGTTGCCCTGACTCAGCCGCTTTCAAGAAACGCTTCGAGACACGGTTGCTTGACTGCCCTTGGCTCAGTTGCTAGTTTGTCTCGTTCTGCTTAAACCGCCGACGACGGCAGTGAAACGAGCCAGGAGATAAAAATGCGTTGGTCTAATCTGTTCATTCCCACTTTGCGCGAAGACCCGGCAGACGCCGAGGTAACCAGCCACCGCTTGCTGGTGCGCGCAGGCTACATTCGGCAGCTTACTGCGGGCGTTTACTCGCTGCTGCCTCTCGCCCAGCGAGTGCGGTTAAAAGTCATCCAGATCATCCGCGAAGAGATGAATCGAATCGGCGGGCAGGAGTTTGTTCTGCCCGCGATTCACCCCGCTGAAGTATGGAAAGAATCTGGACGCTGGGAAGTGATGGGCGACAACATGTTCCGCTTGAAGGACCGAAAAGGCGCGGACATGGCTTTGGGCATGACTCATGAAGAAGTGTTCACGACGATCGCGCGAAATTCGCTCAACTCTTATAGGCAGCTTCCTCAGGTCTGGTATCAGATTCAAGTGAAGTTTCGCGATGAAGCTCGCCCGAAGTCCGGTTTGCTGCGCGTGCGCGAGTTCACGATGAAGGATGCATACTCGTTCGACGTTGACCGCGCAGGGCTCGACAAGGCGTTTCAGGATCAGTACGACGCTTACTGCCGGATCTTCACGCGATGCGGGTTGAAGTACATTGCGGTCGAAGCAAGTTCGGGCGCGATGGGCGGCAGTCAATCGACCGAGTTCATGGTTCGAACCAACGCCGGGGAAGACAACATCGTCGTGTGTGAGAAGTGCGGTTACGCCGCCAATGTTGAGAAGGCTACGTCGAAGCTTGCGCCGGTGGACGACGAAGGCGGCCCCGCAACAGCCGAAGGCGTCAGCCTTGCGGGCGTCAGCCTTGCAGGCGTCAGCCCTGAAGAGTTTCCGACGCCGGGAGTTCGCACGATAGAGGACCTTACGACTTTTCCTGGAGGCGCGTCCGCGGACCGGCAGATCAAAACGCTGGTTTATGTTCTCGACGATCGAGTCACGCTTGTCTTGATGCGTGGAGATCACGAGCTCAATGAAACCAAGCTTCTGGATGCAAGCGGGGCGATCAACGCGAGGCCCGCGCAACCGGAGGAGATACGCGAAGCGCTCGGAGCTTCAGCCGGGTCGCTTGGCGCGGTGGGCGTCACGCCGGCTTCGCACCCGAAGATCGCGCAAGTGATCGCCGATGACGCATTGCAAGGCAGACGCAATATGACCACGGGCGCAAACAAAGACGAGCACCACCTGCGCGGAGTGTCGATCGATCGCGACGTCAGCGTCGGCAAGTGGGCGAGCCTTCGCACGGTCAAGGCAGGCGAGGTTTGTTCGAACTGCGAGAATGCGCTTGATGTCTTCAAAGCGGTCGAGGTCGGTCACATCTTCAAGCTCGGAAGGAAATACTCCGAGAGTATGGGCGCCCGAGTCCTGCTCGCCGACGGAACCGAAGTGCCCATCATCATGGGCAGCTACGGGATCGGCGTCGAACGCGCGATAGCCGGGGTGGTCGAGTCACACAACGACGACGCCGGCATCATCTGGCCGGTTTCGGTCGCCCCGTTCCACGCCGTCGTTACGCCGGTCAATATCAAGGATCAAACGCTTCTGTCGGCGGCGGAGCAGATCTATCTTGATCTTCAGGACGCCGGCATCGAAGCCTTGTTTGACGATCGCGACGAACGTGCGGGCGTCAAGTTCAACGACGCGGACTTGATCGGCGTGCCTTACCGGATCACGGTTGGCAAGAAGATAAAAGACGGCTTCGTCGAGTTGTTCACTCGTGCCACTCGGCAATCGGAAGACGTCTCCGTTGATGCTGTTGTTCAGGCGGTTCGCGACAGAGTCGAAGCCGCAGGCAGCTGAAACCTCGCAGCGCGCATTGATTCTGGTTGCGAAGCCTTAGAGGACCGCAGCGATCTTTTGATAAAAGAATGGGAGCAAAAAATAATCATCGAGCCGTGTTCATGTTGTTGGTCGGCTTGGCGTTGATCGTACCGCTTGGAGCGCGGGCGTCAGCGCCTCAAAAGGCGGGTCCCCGAGATCCAGCGCAGGCCGCTGCGCGCTCCTTCTACCAATTCCACCTTGCTCATAACAAGGGTTTCACGGTTCGAAACGTTCGGTTGCGCAAACGATGGCTGACGGCTGAACTATTCGGGCTGTTGCTCGGTGAGTTGAAACGGGAGGAAGCAGAGAGCAAGGCTCATCCGGACGAGGCGCCGTATTTTGAGGGCGACCCGTTCACGGATTCGCAGGAGTATCCTGACTCGTTTCTCGTAGGCAAGTCTGAAGCGAACGGCGAGCTGGCTAGGGTAACTGTAACGCTGCTTTGGAGCGCGCGCACCAGCAGAGGCCGCGACAAACGAGAGATCCTAGTCGAGCTGGCCCGAACTGCCGGAGTTTGGTTGATAAGCGATGTCGTCACCGGCGATGGCAGACTCAAGGACGAACTGAAACGTCCGCGGTAGGTTAGCCGGCGCGAAGCTGCTCGCTTCTGACTCAAAGCTCGAAAAGGAAGTCTGGACAACGCCGAGCCGCTATTTTAAGAGCCTGGAGTTCAGGCCTTAGCCTGTTTCTCGCGCGCCGGGCAGGCGGGGATGCCTTCGCTCTCAGGTCCCGCACAAAACTTTCCGCCTCCTTTCGTGCTCTCCGCTGCGTAGTTCATGTGAATCGACAAACACCGATCACAAGAGTGTGCCCGATAGGTCGAAGGAGAGCACCGCAATGACTCGAAGGCAGGTATGGTTCGCTCGCATGGTTCTTTTTCTAATACTCGTCATCGCGTCTCAGTCCCTCGTGCGGGCGGACGACTTCGGGATGATCGTCGGAAAAATCGAAAAGCACTACGGCGCGAAGAAGAAGAAAATTCCATTCCTGGGTCTTGCCGGGTTCGCCGTCAAGCTTATCCGTCCGGCGGGAGTCAAGAGCTTCAAGGTCGCGATCTTCGAGGATCAGGACTTTGCTCCCGGACAAAGAGACCGCGGATTCGAGCAGGCCGTCGCAAGCTCGCTCAAAGAGAAATGGACGCCAACCGTTCGCTCGAACGATCGCGTCTCGGGCAACCGCTCTTATGTCTACACTCACCAATCGGGCAAGGACCTGGAAATGCTCACCTTGACGTTCTCCGGAAGACAGGCGATAGTCGCTCAGGCAAAAATCAACCCCGAGGCAGTGTCCAAGTTTATCGACAAACCACAGTTGATGGGCATTTCGCTTGGAGGCGGCTCGAAAGGCGCGCCTTCAATTCTCGATCCATCGAGCAACATCTACAGCGGCGGATCAGCCAACTGGTCAGGCGGCTCGGGCGATTCCTCGCTTGATAGTCTTCGGGACGCGAGCGCGCCGGCAACTGATCCGGGGCTGAAATCAAAGCCGGTGCTCGGGCGTTCAGCGGATGATTCTGTAAGCGAACCGGCAGAAGCCGAATCGCGCGAGCTTGCGCGCGAGAAACCCGATCCGGACGCGATCCATCTCGAAGCGCGGCTCATCAACCTGAATGTAAAGGCTACTGACCGGAGCGGCAGCTCGCTCGCGGCACTGAAGAAAGAAGACTTCAGGGTGTTCGAGGACGGAGTCGAACAGTCCATCTTTTCCTTCGAACCGGTCAGCGCGCCAATCAACCTGGTGCTGTTGCTGGATCTAAGCGGCAGCACGCGCGAGAGTCGCAATGTAATGCTCGAGACGGCGAAGACGTTTATCGACTCGCTCGGAGCGCGGGATCAGATCGCGGTCGCGGCCTTCACGCGAAAGTTTATCCTTGCTTCGGATTTCACTGCCGACAAGAAGGTGCTCAAGAAGTCTGTCGAGAAGATGAAGAAGGTTGAGGGAGGCACGGCTTTCTATGACGCGATGTGGTCAACGTTGGATCTGCTTCGTCGAGTGAAAGACTCGCGTAAGGCTATTGTAGTACTGACCGACGGCGTTGATGAATCGTTGCTTGATTCGGACGACGCGGCAATCCACAGCTTCGACGAGCTACTGGCGCGTGTCGCGGAGGAAGACGCGACGATTTATCCGATCTACCTCAACACGGAGGAGGCCAGGCTTCTCGATATTCTGAAGGACCCGATGAGTTCCGAGTCGCGGCGAGAGCGAGCGGAGCGGAGATTGAAGCCGAACAAGATCGCGCATAGACAAATCGACATGCTTGCGGAAGAGAGCGCCGGAACCGTCTTCGTCGCCGAGGGCGCGAACGATCTCGACAATGTGTATCAGCGCGTCGCCGCCGAATTGAGATTGATCTACACGCTTGCCTACGCTCCAAAGAACACAACGCGCGATGGAAAATTCAAGAATATCGGCGTCTCGGTGGCAAGAGAAGGCGCGATCGTAAAAACCCGCCGCGGATACCTCGCCAGGTAAGACCATAGTCTTCTCTGCGGAAACCTCAGCGTCTCAGCGTCGCGGTTCGCCAGTGTCGCGGTGCCCTCTAACTGCGAGACGTTATCTAACCGCAGAGACGCTGAGACGCCGAGGTTTGCGCAGAGAAACCTAACTGCCCACCATTTCTCTTCCACATCCGAGTTGCGCTGGTCTACTATTGCTTAACGCACAGACGGAGAAATGTTATGGCAAAGACACTGTCTACCATGCTCGAACTCGGCACGCCGGCTCCGGCATTCAGTCTTCCCGATGCGGTGTCCGGTCGAGATGTTTCATTAGCCACATTCATCGACAAGAAGGCCCTTCTAGTCATGTTCATTTGCCCGCATTGCCCATTTGTGAAACATGTTCAAAACGAGCTTGCCCGTATCGGCATGGATTACACCGGCAAAGACATTGGAATCGTGGCGATAAGCTCCAACGACGCCGAGAACTTTCCCGAAGACTCGCCCGCGGGCCTCAAGCAAATGGCTCTGCAGCTAGGTTTCGAATTCCCGTTTTGTTATGACGAAACCCAGGAGACGGCCAAAGCCTACGCGGCGGCATGCACGCCTGATTTCTATGTGTTCGACAGGTCGAGGCGGTTAGTTTACAGGGGGCAGTTGGATGACAGCCGACCGGGAACCGGTGTTCCGGTGACAGGAATAGATTTGAGAGGCGCGATTGACGCTCTTTTGGACGACAAACTCGTGAGCCACAATCAACGCCCGAGTATTGGTTGTAATATCAAGTGGAAACCAGGTAACGAGCCTGAATATTCCGCCACGTAGATCCTGCTGGTGACCGCTGGGGTTTCGGAACCTTGCGAGGCAAACCTCCCGGCTTTTTTTGCTAACCTCCCTTGTCATCACGCGACTGAGCGATGAGCGCCGATCGCCGCGCAAGCGCTCCCACCCGTGGCGTTCCTTCTACTAGACCGCTACCCGGCAGTGGTTCGATGTTCAATCCTTAACACAGGTGTCATGCAAGCTGGTTAGGAGATCAACACGATTGTGTCTTCGCCCAGCTTCCTTGCCATCGGCAAGCCCCAGAAAGACACGCAAACTGAATCAGGTCACACGACAAACTGGAAGAGAGAATCCTATGAAACGACATCTCACACAATACTCGGTGTCACGCCAGTTCAATACGGCTGCCGCGACGTGGGCGCGCGTATTAGCGCTCGTTATCTTGACCGCGGTTTTGTGCGTTGCGCAGGAACCGCCCGCCAGTGATGGTTGGGTCGTGCTCCCCGTGGATGACTACCGCGCTTTGCGGCAGGCGGCCTTTCCGGCCGAGCGAACGCGGGACGATTACTACGCTGATGAACGTTGCCGGAAAGTCGCTCACCGAGGTCACTCTGCGAGTTCGGAACCATGCTCAGCGGTTTGTGAAGGTTGACCTTCCGCAAGGTGCAACTCTGCTGTCGGCGGAGGTCGAAGGCGAGAAGGTCAAACCGGTCCAGGGCGCCGATGGTAGCCGCGTGCCCTTGCTGCGCGCGGGCTTTCGTCCATCGGGCGCCTATACCGTTTCGTTTGTGTACCTCAACTCGGGGGCGGCCTTTGCGAAGAACGGCTCCTACGAGATGAACCTTCCAAAGCTGGATATTCCGATCAGCATACTGACTTGGGAAGTCTTCTTGCCGGACCGGCTTGAGGTGAGGCAATTCGGTGGTAACGCGCTTGCTGCTTCGCTGTTCTTGTCAGACTCGCAAGGCGATCTGGCGATAGGCATCGAAGGCACGGAAGGCGATCTGAAAGACCTGGTCCCGAGCAGCAGCGGTGACGCCGGTGAATTCAGGCCGGGCCAGATAGGTGGGATCGTCGTTGATCTGAATGGAGCGGTCATTCGGAATGCTGTCGTCACCGTCGTCAATTCTCAAACGGGCGCTGCGTTGACAACCAGGACGAACGATGAAGGACGCTGGGTAGTTTCCAGCGTTCGGCCGGGACCTGTGCGGGTTAAAGTCGACTCACCGGGGTTCGCCACGTTTCAACAAGAAATGGACTTTGACTCGTCGCGGTCGGCCCATCTCGGAGTGACGCTTAATCCGTCAGGGGCGGGTGAAACGGTGAACGTGACTGCTAGCCGGGACGAAGTGCAAACCAGCAGCAGCAACCTGAACGTTGGACGCAAGAACCTGGCATCTGGTCTTGGAAATAATATTGGGCTCGGTGCTAACGCGCCTTCGCAGAACGTCTTCAATCTGCAAAAGCGAGTGGCGGGAGTTCTCCCGGTTCGAGTAGACGTTCCGCGCGCGGGCAAGTCGTATCGCTTTGTGCGCCCGTTGGTTTTGGAGGAGGAGACGAAGATCAGTTTTCAGTACAAGACCAGGTAGCGTCCGGGCACGATGCCTTACCCGGGTGTCAGCCGTTAAGAGGAGCCAATCGAGCATCAGCGATGGGTGGCGATTGTAGCGTGTGAGAAACTCGACCAAGTCGACTTTGGAAGACAACACGATGAAGGTAACAACACTCGAAGGCGTCATTGAGAATGGCCAGGTTCGTCTGACGTCCGATGTCCGCCTTCCTGAGAAGACGAAAGTATACGTAGTCATTCCTGACCTTGAGGCAGCCAACGTTGCGAATGTTCGCAGTCCTCGACTCGCGCACACTGAACAGATTGGGGATTTTGAGAAAGAGGTCGTTCCGGAGATGGACGATGCCTGCATATGACATGAGTCGGAAACACGGCAATCAAGAATGACGCGTGCTCGTCACTCACATTTCGCGCGCGTGTAGCGGAAGTCAATCCCTTTCTCGACTCCCTTTTCCTTGCCTTCAATTCGCGCGAAGAGTTTCTCCGCGGACTCGCGCCGGTAGATGATGCGCTGTGGAAAGTCGTGCTCGGGGTTCTCGAATACCACTTCGCCATCCGTGCTCTTGATCTGTTTGAAGACAACGGGCTTCGCTCCCATACCGATGGCCACGATGTAAGCTAACTGGCCTTCTCTCTCGCGAATCTGAATGTGCTCGGTAAACACGGTCTTCCCGCCGGCAACGGTCCGGCTCATGCCCATCATCGACTGACCTCCCGGCTTCATCCACTGTTCTTCAGTTCGCTCTTTTCCGTCGTCGGAAACCCAGCAGCCTGAAATCCATTCGAGTTGATCGACGCCGGTCTTTTGGCCGGCGTTCGTGACGGTTCCTAGAATGATTGCCGACAACAAACAGCTACTCGCTCGCTTGAACATTTGTTCTTCCTCCTCGGATGCTTGAATACCCGGTGTCGGTTGAAAGCTTAGTTCAGAATGAACTCGCTGTATTGTAAGAAAAAGACAGCTAACGGCTCGCGATGAAGTGCTCGGACATTCTGTTTTGTTCGGCGAGATAAGCTGTCGGCTCCTTGCCCGCGAATGCTTTGAAGTCTTTTATGAAGTGAGACTGGTCGTAGTATCCGCACTCCAGCGCGATCTGAGGCCAGTTCGGTCCGGCATGCTGGCGCTCGAGCTTCTTGAACACTTGCTGAAATCGAACGATCCGGCACAACGTCTTTGGCGGAATGCCGACCCGGGTGTTGAAGGCCCTATCCAGCCCTCGTGAGTTGAGACCAATCGTGCCCGCAAGCGTGTCCATCGAGAGACAACCGCCGGCTTGCACTATGAGTTTGATGGCCTTCGACAACCGCTCGTCGGGCTGGTCAAACTGATTCAACCTCTTCAGTAGAACGTTCTCGACCGCCCGGAACTTCTCTTCTGCCGAAGGTGCGTCGGCGATCCTCGAATGAAGGTCGCGCGCGAAGCTTCCCAGGCCATCGAGCTCGACTACGCGTCCGGCGATCTCGTGCTGCGGAATCCGCAGAAACGAGTATGCGCCTCCGGGCCAGAACCTCACGCCGAGCATAGCGACTTTGCCGGTCGGCTGGATCAGCAAATGGGTCCGCATCTGGCCGACCATCATCGCCATCGGTTGCCGCCCGGTTGTTCCGTCCTGATGGTGCTGCTCGAAAGCGTCTCCGAGATGAAACACAAACTCTGTACAGCCATCCGGTAGAATGCGCTCCGGCGATGTTGGGAAAGAGGAGTCACTTTCCAAAATCCAGAGACACTTGACGTGCTCCGAGAGAGGTGTGACCGGATAGTGTTCTTCGTAATGCATTCGGTTTCCGAATGATTCGCGGTCAGCCGCGCTCCTGTCAAGCAGCAGTAGGGTTCTCAATTCTCAGCGCTTCAGCGGCTCTGCGGTTAGCGGGCTTTCGACGACGAGCTAACCGCGGAGGCGCAGAGCCGCAGAGGGTTTGCTGAGGGGTGTGATTAAAAGTGGGACTTGGCTGGAGGTGCGCTCTTGACATCAGCCCGCTGACTCGCCTACGCGAAGGGGCCCTCATTAACACCCAACTTCAGTTGGGTGTCACTGGTGCTGTTGCTCCACGCGGAACCGTTTCAACGGTTTATCAGGCGGATCCAAAACTGTTGAAACAGTTAGGGCCAAATCCGTCTCGCCCTCCGCCACCTCAATGAATTGAGGTGTTAATGAGACTCACAACTTCATCCATGTCCCAAGTCCCACTTTTACACCCTTTGCTGAGAAGACCGTCCTGCTGACCTCGACGTGCCAGTCCGGCGCTTATACAATGCCGGTCTCTCGAAGAGGACGCGGTTCAACGAGGAGGAGCGCTATGAAACGACAGACCATTGATCGATTAAAGAACGAACTCTCGCGAGTGATGGATGGACGATGGGCAAGCCTTGTATTGCCGATGGTTGTACTGCTCCTGTCGGTTTCGGTTGTTGCCTCGGCCGTGCTGACTCAGAATCCCGCGGCTGACCGCGCGGAACGATTCCGCCAAATGTCTACCGCCGCCGAAGCCAAAGGCCTCGGGGATCCGTTCAAGGGGATAACGACCAACGGACAGGTCGCGCCGGGACTGTTTGGCATTCACTCGACCGGTGTTTCTACTGAGCCAGTTCGCAAAGCCGCCGAGACCTTCCTTGCTGCTCTGACGTTAGAGCAACGCACGAAGACCATGTTCGGAGTTGACGACCCGGAATGGCGCAAGTGGATGAACCAGCATTTCTATGTCCGCCAGGGCGTGAGCTTCAAGGACATGAGCGAGACACAGCGAGAGGCGGCGCTCGGGTTGATGCGGGCGTCGCTCAGCGCGAAAGGGCTAAAGCTCACACGCGACATCATGCGGCTCAATCACACGTTGGGCGAATTGAACGGCAACGACTTCGAGCAGTACGGCGAATGGCTCTACAACATCACTGTGATGGGCGCACCTTCCGGAAAGGAGCCGTGGGGCTGGCAGTTGGATGGCCACCACGCCATCGTCAACTACTTCGTGCTGGCTGATCAGGTGGTTATGACGCCGTTCTTCGCCGGGTCTGAGCCGGTGACCGCCACTTCGGGCAAGTTCAAAGGCACGAGTATTCTCCAGGACGAACAGAACAATGGGCTGGCGATGATCAATGCCCTCAAAGAGGAGCTTCGCAAGAAAGCGATCCTTCAGATTACCAAGACGGGAAACAACAATCTGACAGAAGCTTTCAAGGACAACGTCGTGCTGGACTATGCGGGCGTTCGGGCCTCGGAGCTTTCGAAGCAGGAGCGGAAACAGCTACTGGATTTGATCGGGCTCTACGTAGAGAACATGGACGACGGGCACGCGCGGGTTAAGATGCGCGAGGTGCGCCAGCACCTGGACAACACCTGGTTCGCGTGGATAGGCGGCAGTGAACCCACAAGCGTCTTCTACTATCGCATTCACAGTCCTGTGATCCTCATAGAATTTGACCATCAACTGCCAGCCAACCTCCGACACCTGGCAAAGGACCCGCGGGTGCCCAATCGCGAGCACATTCATGTGGTCGTGCGCACGCCCAACGGAAACGACTACGGCAAGGACCTGCTTCGTCAGCACTATCAGCAGCATAAGCACGGAAACTGAAACGATCGAACGACCAGTGAGTCTCGATAAACCTCTGGGCGTTCTGAAGCATCAATTTGGTGGAGTCTTTGATCGTGAGCCAACAAACAGTCAAGGTGGAGCCCCAAACGGCCGGGGACGAATCGAACGAGAACATTTTGCGCGCGCTGCGGCGCGTCTTGCTCGCCGTTCTTCTTGTAGGCATTCTCGGCACTGGGACAGAGCTGGTTCTTTTGGATCACTTCGAAGACCGGTTACAACTGATTCCGCTTGTGCTCCTCGGGCTGGGGCTCGTCGTGATCACCTGGCACGTCATCCATCAAGGGCGCGCGAGTGTGAGGGTGCTGCGTACTATAATGGTCTTGTTCGTGATGGGAGGGCTGTTAGGGCTGGTCCTTCACTATCGGGGCAGCATGGAGTTTCAGTTGGAAGTGAACCCTGATCTCAGCGGCCTCGAGTTGTTTTTGAAAGCGATCCGGGCGAAAGCGCCGCCCGCGTTGGGGCCGGGCGCAATGATACACTTGGGACTGGTGGGGCTGGCTTACGCTTATCGTTACCCGGTGTCGAGCACCAAGTCAGGCGCCAAAACTACAAGCACAGGAGAATGACATGAATCGAAAGATCTCGTTGCTGGTTGCGGTTCTTGGGTCGATTGTTCTCGCGGTGAGCTTAACCGTGAACGTCGACGGGCAGGTAGGCAAGTCGCTGGGGCTCATCGATGCGAACTCGGCGGCCGAGAAGGACCTCTTAGCGCTTCCGCACATGACTCCGGCCATCGTGAAGGGCGTCATCGAGAAGCGTCCCTTCATGACCATCCTGGACTTGAACTCGTACCTGCTCAGTCAATCGCTCAGCGCGCAACAAGCGGCTGAATTCTATGAGAAGGCATTCGTTCACATCAATCTCAACACCGCAACGCGCGAAGAGATCGTGCTTATTCCGCGCGCGGGCAACCGGATGGCTCGCGAGTTCGCCGAGTACCGGCCCTGGAGAAACTTCGCGCAGTTCAACAAAGAAATCGGTAAGTACGTCGGCCCCGCCGAGACGGCGCGGCTCGCCCAGTACGGCTTTATCCCGATCAACCTCAACACCGCGAGCGACGAGGACATCCTGAGCATCCCGGGTCTCGGCCCGCGAATGCTGCGCGAGTTCAAAGAGTACCGTCCGTACAGGACGATCGAGCAGTTCCGAAAAGAAATCGGAAAATATGTGGGCGTGAAGGAAGTCGCGCGCCTCGAGCGTTACGTGACGATTCAGTGATGTCCTGTTGTATTCAGACCGTACTTTCAACCGGTAACAACTAACTAGGCACGTGGTGCGAAGCGCATGTCCCGTGAACCCACAGCCCTTTTCCTGAGCCCTGGGGATATTCAGCGGCAGACCGGCGGTTCCTTTTACAACAGAAAGTTGGCCGAGAGCCTGACCGAGCGAGGGTTTCGCTTGGAGGTGGTAACGGTTCCGGACCTGTCCTATTTCGCCGGCCTTGTCGCTGGTGTGGGTATTGCTCCGCTGCTCCTGCTGCGGCTCGCAAGGCGGAAGTACGACGTTGTAATCGAGGACGGATGGACCCATCCCACTACGCTTCTCTTCAATGCCGCGTGCTGGATGACCGGCAGCGTGCGGCTCGTCATCATCGTGCACCAAGTCAGGTCGCAGGCGATGAAGCGGCCCGCCAGGTTCATTGCGCGGATGTTTGAGCGGGCTGCCTTACACTCTGCGCAACTGATCGTCACGGTAAGCAGCTTTATCAGCGGCGAAGTTGAACGACTGGGCGGGAGCAAGGACCGGATAGCACTGGCGTCTCCTGGCTCGGCTCCGCTCTTGGATACAACCTGGGATCGAGGCAAGAAAGGTATGCCGCTGCGGCTGCTGTTTGTAGGGAACTGCACGCGCCTCAAGGGAATCGAGCATTTGGTTGGAGCGCTTTGCTTGCTTCAGGACATTCCGGTCACGCTGGATGTGGTTGGCGATCTAAGTTTTGAGCCGCGTCACTATAAAAAGCTGGAGGAGATGGCAAAGGCATTAGGTGTGAGCGAAAGAATTACTTTTCACGGAGCAATACCTCACGGGGAATTGGGCCGCTTTTATTCGCGAGCCGACGTATTCACTTTCCCATCGTTATATGAGGGATTCGGCATCGTATTGGCCGAAGCGATGCACGCGGGCCTGCCGATCGTCGCAACCCGGACCGGGGCGGCCGATGAAATTCTTCGCGAGGGTGAGAATGCTCTGATTGTGCCCGCCGCAGATTCGGCGGCTCTTGCCGGCGCCATAAGACGGTTCGCGGCCGATGCGTCCATGAGAGAGGACTTCGGCCGCCGCAGCCGCGAGTTGGCCGGTTCGCTTCCTACCTGGAAACAGACCTGCGATAACGTTTGTCAGCGGATCGAGATCATGATTCGAACGTCTCCCGATAGGAAGCAAATGACGAAGACGATTCCCAAACGGTAACTCTTAGTCCTTCAACGCCGCCCGCCCGCACGGCCGGCTCCAGTTTCTTCAAGATGTACCTCGCAACAGCCTCTGCGGTTGTGTTGATCGCTGCCAGCTCTTCAACTTCGTTGAGATTGCGATAGTGCAGCCGCTCCAACACCGAGCGCAACTCAGTTTGCAGCCGCCCGATGTCAAAGAATGTTCCGGTTGAGTCGATCTCGCTTGCCTCAGCTCTGACCTCAACCTTGTAAGTGTGTCCGTGAAGCCGCGTCGCCGGACCGAAGTCACCACTCAGCGAATGCGCAGCTTCAAACTCACCGCTAACGCCTATTTCAAATGTTTGCATAGAACCTCGCAGAGCGCCCTTTTGGCCTACCGCTTGTAATCGAGAACAACCTGTACGACGTCGCCTGGTTGCTCGTCGATCAGACGGTAAGCCTCCGCGGCTTGATCGAACTCCAAAACGTGGCTGATCAATTCATCAAGCAACAATTCGCTCAGGTATCCGACTGCCAGTTCGCGCCGGCGGCGAATAGTCCATCTCGGTGTGAGCGACGGATCAAGATTTGAGACCTGAGAGCTTTTCAGAGTCAAACGCTTGCGATGAAAATCGCTTCCCAGAGCCAGGTCGGCTCGCTTCGTGCCGTACCACGAAACGACCACAACCCGCCCTTCGGCGGCGGCCACCTTGACTGCGTCATCAAGAGCGCGTGGTTGCCCGCTGGCTTCGATGACTATATCGGCGCCCGTTCCTCCGGTCATCGCGGACACGCACTCGCCGAGACTTTCCGATGAAGGGTCGAGAGCCATATCCGCGCCCGCTGATAGCGACAACCGCCGGCGATTCTCATACAAGTCGCTGGTGATGACCAGGCTTGCACCCGCCTTTCGCGCCAGTTGAGTTATCAGCAAACCAACAACACCTTGACCGATCACCACCACCCTTTCGCCGAGGCGGGGCGCTGCGTCCAGGAGCAAGTTCACGGCGGTCTCGACGTTCGCCGCAAACACGCCGAGGCGCGGATCAAGCTCCGAGGGTAGTTTGATCAGAACCGTAGCCGGCACCGTGTAGCAGGTTTCGTGCGGATTGAACGCGAAGACGATTTCGCCCTCAATCAGTTCGCTTACACCGCTGCCGACGTCGACGACTCGACCGACGCTTGCGTAGCCATACTTGACGGGAAAGCTGAAGCTGCCTTGAAGCGTGGTAAGCGAGGAGTCGAGCGCGAGTTCCGGCGGAACTTCCCCGCGATAAACCATCATCTCGCTGCCGTGGCTTATGCCGGAGTAGAGGGCCTCGACGCGAACTTCTCCAGCAACCGGCGGGTTTGCGTTTGCGGCGCGCAACTCCACCGTCCTGGGAGACGTGAACCAGACCGATACGGCCGGGCGCTTCTGGTCTAGCGTCGAAGACATCGCAAGCTCTCCCCTCGCGTTTGTGTTTGACTGCTTAAGGTTACAACTAAACTCGCTGAGTGACGTTGGTAATATCTCGCTTTGCGCAGTAGGAGACAAGGGCCCGTCTCGCGTATCGCGCAATGCGACTTTACAATCTGCGCAGAAAGACGATAAGTTCGCGTTCCGCGCTGGAGTGACTCAGGTACCCCGCTAGCAAAGGAAGACGCGCATGAGACGAGCATTGATCATCGCAGCGATCGCCGTGACGCTGGTGGGCAATATCCCGGGCATCGTTGTCGGCCAGAAACGGCCTGCCGCTTCGCCGGTTTATTATCCGTCGGCTGGCGACAACTGGCAGCGCAAGCCTCCCGCGGAAGCGGGGTTTGATGCCGCGTTGCTCGAACAAGCCGTCGCGTTCGCGAGGACTCAGGAGACAAGAGTTCCGCGCGACTTCTCAACGCAGGTCGAGACCTTTGGAGCGCTGCTCGGGCCGATGCCGAAACAGCGCGGCGAGACCAACGGCATCATTCTTCGACACGGCTACATTGTCGCCGAGTGGGGCGACACTCGGCGTATCGATCCGACCTACAGCGTAGCGAAGAGCTTCCTCTCCACGGTGCTTGGACTCACAGTCGATCGCGGAATGATCAAGAGCGTTGACGACCCGGTTCGCGCCTACATCAAAGACGGCGGTTATGAATCAGCGCACAACTCGACGATCACCTGGCGTCTTCACGCGAACCAGACGAGCGAGTGGGAAGGCTCGATGTTCGGCAAGTCACACGATTTCATCGGAGTTGAGCAGTTCGGCGCGGGCCGGCGTCAGCCTCGCCAGTTGAAGGAGCCCGGCGAGTTCTACGAGTACAACGACGTGCGCATCAACCGCTTCTCGCTCTCGTTGCTGACACTGTGGAAGCGGCCGCTGCCTGAAGTAATCAAACAACACGTGATGGATCAGATTGGAACTTCAACGACGTGGCAGTATCACGGCTACAACAACTCGGACGTGATGATCGGCGGCAAGAAGATGACTTCGGTGAGCGGCGGCACGCGTTGGGGCGGCGGCTTGTGGATCAGCACTCGCGATGAAGCGCGGTTTGGTTATTTGTTCTTGCGCCGCGGCAAGTGGGCCGGCAAGCAGATCGTCTCTGAGAAGTGGGTTCAGATGGCAACGACGCCCGGGCCGCTCGGACCGGATTACGGATTTCTCTGGTGGCTGAACACGCAGAAGAAGCAGTGGCCATCGGCGCCAGCATCGAGCTTTGCCGCCATCGGCTACGGATCGAACACAATCTGGGTAGACCCGGAACACGACATTGTCGTGGTATGGCGCTGGCATCAAGGAAACGGCGACGAGCTTTTCAAACGTGTTCTCGCGGCGATCAAGTGACACCAATAAGCTTGTAGGGGTGGCCCTCCGTGGCCGCCCCTCCGTTGTGCAAAAAGCTCCGCGCGCATCAAGGGGCGGCCACGGAGGACCGCCCGTACATGCGTCGTTCTTCACGTTTTGTTGAGGAGGAAGATCATGAGCGAACTAATATTCAACTCGGCAACAACGCTTGCCGAGATGATCCGCACGAAGAGTGCCTCGCCTGTTGAAGTCGTCGAAGCTCACATTCGAAGAATCGAAGAAGTGAATCCGAAGCTCAACGCCTTTGTAACTACAACGTTTGATCGCGCTCGAGAGGAGGCTCGATCAGCAGAACAGAGAATCGCGCGGGGCGAAAGCGTCGGGCCGCTTCACGGTGTTCCGGTCTCAGTCAAAGACACCTTCGAAACCGCGGGCGTCAGAACGGTCGCAGGCAGCCGGTTGCTCGAGAATAACATCCCCAAACGCGATGCGCCGGTTGTCGCGCGCTTGAAGCAAGCCGGCGCCATCGTGCTCGGCAAGACAAACGTACCGGAGTTCGCGATGGACTTTCGCTCCGAGAACCTGGTCTTCGGGCGCACCAGCAATCCGTGGGACCTCGGCAGAGTGCCCGGCGGTTCGAGCGGCGGCGAAGGCGCCGCGATAGCTTCGGGGTGCTCGCCTGCGGGAGTGGGTTCGGATCTCGGCGGTTCGATTCGCGTGCCCTCGCACTTCTGCGGAATCGTTGGTCTGAAGCCGACGCCGGGCAGAATTCCGGTCACCGGTCACATACCGGTTTGCGTCGGGCCTTTCGCGCTCGGCAACTCGAACGGTCCGCTCGCGCGGCGTGTCGAAGACCTCGGCTTGATGCTGAAGGTCCTCGCTGGATTTGACCCTGCAGATCCACAATCAGCGCCAGTGCCGGTTCGTGACTTTCGAGACATCGATACGCGAAAGCTCAGAGTTATGTGGTACACGAACGATGGCTTCACTCCCGTGACAGCCGCAACACGCGAGACGGTTGCGCGGGCCGCAAGAGCGCTTGCCGATCGAGGGCTCGAAGTAGAAGAACGAAGACCGGCCGGCATCGAGCGAGCGTTTGAGTTGTGGTTTGCGTTTCTGGGCCAGGCTGGCGTTCCCGGCATTGTGAAGATGTATGAGGGGCGCGAAGAACTGATGGGCCCGCTGATGCAAACGCTCAAGGCTATCATTCAGCCCCCGACCGGCGAGCAGTTCCTCGGCGCGTGGATCGGCCGCGACTTGTTGCGAGCCTCGGTGGTGACCGAGATGATGGATTACCCGATCATACTCGCGCCGGTTACCGCGATGCCGGCGTTCGAGCACGATCATCAGGGCGGGTTTACGATTGAGGGCCAGGAGATCGAGTACCTTGCTGCCTTCAGCTACACGATGACCTACAACCTGCTCGGCTTGCCTGCCGCGGTGGTGCCTTGCGGGCGTTCGCCGGAAGGTTTGCCGATCGGGGTTCAAATCGTCGGGCGTCCGTTTGAAGAGGAGACGGTGTTGGCGGTTGCCGCGTTGTTGGAGGAGTCGTTAGGTGGCTACCAACGCCCGCCGATTTGATTCGTCTTCTCTGCGGTAGTCTCTGCGTCTCGGCGTCTCTGCGGTTAGAAGATCTCGCGGGTGTTCAATTAACCGAGAGCCTCTAACCGCAGAGACGCTGAGACGCAGAGGTTTGCGCAGAGAATACTACTCTTCGATGACGGCGTCGGCTTCGATCTCGACAAGCATCGCCGGGTCGATCAGCCTCGAGACCTCAACCATGCTTGTTGCGGGACGGATATCGCGGAAGACTTCGCCGTGAGCCTTCGCAACCTTTTCCCAGTCGTCGATGTTAGTGACGTACATCCGTGTGCGAACGACGTCCTTCAAACCGGCTCCAGCAGCCTTAAGCGCGGTTTCGATGTTCTTGAGAGTCTGAACCGCCTGCGCGTAAGCATCACCAGGGCCAACGATGACTCCGCTTTCTCCGGTAGCGGTTGTGCCTGACACGTGGACCTGGTTGCCCAGGCGAACCGCCCGCGAGTAACCAACTATCGGTTCCCACTTCGTTCCGCTGGAGATGTTTTCTCTCTTCATGAGTAGCTCTCAGTTATGCGATTTTGGATTTTAGATTTTAGATTTTGGATTTTGGATTGGGATCTGGAATTCGTGGATTTCGAAACGAGCGCATGCAAGCCGAAATGCGGACTGTCTCCGCCAATCCAAAATCCAACATCTAAAATCCAAAATCCAAAATCCAAAATGAAGTCGTCTCTGCCAATCCAAAATCCAAAATCTAAAATCCAAAATCGTATTTCACCCACCCCCGGCCTTCGTAGCCGAAATGAAACACGTTCGGGTGAATAATCTCCGCTAGGATCTCCAACGACTCGGCGAGCCGCGGACCCGGGCGATGAAAATACTGATTGCCGTCTGCCACGAACACACACCCTGACCTGACCGCCTTGATTCCTTTCCACTCGGGCCTGGAGGCCAGCAAGTCCATCTCTTGAAGCGTTCGAGTCACGCTAAACCCGCACGGCGAAACGAACAGGATGTCGGGGTCTTTGCTCACCAAGTCTTCCCAGGTCATCCACGGCGAGTGCTTGCCCGATTCACCGAACAGGTTCACGCCGCCCGCCATCGCGACGAGCTCGGGCATCCAGTTACCCGCTGCCATCAGCGGCTCGATCCACTCGATGCAGGCCACTGAAGGGTTCGTCGCGAGCCAGTGCGTTCGCTGGATGACTTCATCCATTCGGCTTTCGAGCTTGTCTACAAGCTGCTGGGCTCGATCCGATGCATCGAGCGCGTCGCCGACTCGTTGAATGTCCGTCCAGACATCGCCGAGTGTGTTTGGCTCGAGCGAAACGATCATCGGATGCGAAGTTGTCAACTCGCACACCGCTTGCTCGACGTCTTTGAGACTGACCGCGCAGACTTCACACTGCGATTGGGTGATGATGTGAGTCGGCTGAAGCTCTTCGAGGATTTGCGGATCGACTCGATAGACGCTGAGCGCATCTTCAACCAGAGACTTGACGCGCTCGTCGATCTGCCGGCTCGAGCCTTCCACCTCGAACTTCGGGCTTGTGCACTGCGGCAGGAGCTTCACCGAAAGCGGGTAGTCGCACTCGTGCGAGCGGCCCACAAGCTGGTCTTCAAACCCGAGCGCGCAGACGATCTCAGTAGCGCTGGCGATGAGTGAGATGATTCTGAGTGGCACTTGAGTCGGCAGAGATGTGGACGACATTATTTTCTCACTGGATCGTGATCCGCGATGTGCCGACTTGAGCCTCGCGGCCCGGTTCTACAAGGAATGCCTCGACGTCGATCGTGCCGGCCTCCGTTGAGCGCGCTACCAATTGGCCACCACGCCTGGCAATGGTCCCGCCAGTTGCAAAGAACTTCAGATACCAGTCCTCGTTTTTTCGCAGCGGCCCAGCGAAGCGAAGCGGGACATCCTCTCCAACTCTTCCCTGGAGCCCGGCCGCGAGCGGAAGCGATTGCAGCAGACCCGATGGACGTTCGCTCAACCTTTCCTCCAATCGACGCGCGACACTGGATACATCCACTGGCCTTCGCCCGAAGCTCGCCACCGTGACCGCGAGATTCCCCCGCGCAAAGAAAACCGCCGGCGGAACGGACTCGGGGTGCTGAAATGATGCGAGCCCCAGTGTTGGCGGACCCTTGGGCACTTCAGCAAGTTGATTTCCTTCGAGTATGTCGGCCAGCGCTTCAACTGCGTCGGCGGCCGAATCGCATTCCACCACGTCTATCAGGACGCGCGAGTCGTGGTCTTCGGTGTTGTCCCAGATGGTTCGCAACAACACTCGATTGCCCGATTCGACGAATCTCTCGCGCGCCGAGCGTCTCCAGCCGTCCAGGTCTTCGGGCCACGGCACAAACTCGACAAAGAACTCACCGCGGTTGGCCGGAATCCGTTGCAGGATTTCATCGAACCCATAGCGCTCGCGAATTGTTTCGTCCGCCATAGGGCCTCCTCAGTCCACGCTACGACGTATCGGATGGTTTTGCACGGTCGCCTTGCCCGTTGCGACCAGCCGGTGGCGATAGTCGTCGGGTTCATTCATGCCAAAGCGCATCTTCACCGGATGTTTCGCTACGTGTACCGGATCAGCGTAGGTGTCGTCCATATCGACCTGCACACAGGCATCATAGATCAATTCGTTTTGTCCCATCTCGTGGAGCCAGCATATCTCGTGGTAGCTCCAGCCCATCGACACCCAGTCCGCTTCAACTGCCGGATTGCCGCCTAGTTGAAGAAACTTGCGCGTCGTCAAATTGGTAAAGCGTCCCTCGAACAGATCGCAACCCAGAAGGTTTGATAGCGTGGTGACCGCATCGGCGCAGTCTGTGCAATTGAGATTAAAGGGTGAGCCGGTGTCCAGTTGGTTTAGATAGGATGTCAAGTGATACGTCGAAAACGTCCCGAAGCTAGTTGATCCTGTGTAGGTCTGATTCGGCTGAGTGTTCACGGCTATCGTGATGCGTTCGGCTGCCTCATCGAGCGTCGTTGCGCCAAGCGCCCACACGCAAGCCTTGTCGAGCGCATCGGTCCACGGAAGCTGAGTGTTGTTGCCCGTCGGGTCCTGTTCCCACGGGCCACTTGGGACATCGAGCACCAGGTACACCTTGTGCTGAGTTGTGTCGAAGTTCTGCCATGATCCGTTCTCGAATGCTTGCCACTTCCACTCAGTCGTCCGAATTCCCACGCCTGATGTCTTGAGCTTGTGATTGACTAAATCGAACGTCACCAATCCCGAATTCCCAATGCGGTCGAACGCTACGGTCTGCTCATCGGTGTCTCCAAGCACGTTGCCAAACAAAGATCGGATCAAGAGCGCGATCAAGGAGATGATCCAACCAAGGCAACCCCTCGGGTTCGCCGGAGCCCATGCGTCAACGGCTCGAATCTTCCGGGCTTCATTGGCCGGCCCTGAAGAAAACCTTGCCTTGATGGTTACTTGCGCTCCCAAGGCCGCCGCCGCATACGCCGCGGGTTGGGCAGGCAATCCGCGCTTCCACTCCGGCGCCTCGATGCTGTCGCCCTTAGCGTTCTTGCGGATGTTCAGCGCATCCGACGTCGCGGAATTGTTGTCGTGGTTGAAGTGGACTTCTTCTACCCGCATTATCGCGTCTCTTGATAAGGAGCGTTTTTTTGGGGCGGCTCAGCGTAGCACCGCTATCCGCTTGTGTCAAAATACCACTTGGAACAACTGAGAGTGCTAGGTCTGAGCCGGTTGCCGTGCCGCTTGTCACCCGCGCCGCAAAAGGGCGTGGCGCAGTTGTTCCAACTCAGCTTTCAAGGGCTTCCAGTACTGACGATCAGCTGCCCGCTCGGCTTTCTCTTCCGCCGACAGGGCTTCGATCAGAGCCGTCTCGCTTCTTGATGCGGCGAACTTGAGCAGCGAACGTTGTTTGACAAGTTCCCGGCAACGATCAGGATGCTCTGACGCAATCTCAACCAGAAGCTCGGGCGTCCGTAGCTCAAGAAACCAGAAGGTTAGGTGTCGCGGCTTCGGTTCTTCGCGATGCTCGAAATAGTCGGATTCGAGAAGGCGGCGAATCATCGGCCAATCTTTGTCGCGTTGAGTCTTCTTGGCCTTTACAAGATCGGGCAGCGACATCAGTTGGTAGGACACGTCGTCTGCCGCCTGCACCGACACGCGCCGCTGCCATAGTTTTGGAAAAGGATCCACGCCGCGCATCTTTGTCATAACATCGATCCTCAGTCCGGCAGCTTCCGGAGCGAAGCAGCGGAAATGAATCGCGTGACCCTTGCGCAGATGCTTCAATTCAAAAGGCGGAACGGCGATGACTTCGGCTCTGAGTTCTTCCAATGCCTCGCGCAGCCTGGACAAGTTTGCCGGACTCGCGACGATGGCAAAGTCCACGTCACGGCTAAACTCCGCCGCGCCGTACAACACGCAGGCCTGACCGCCCATCAACAGGACGCGAACTCGGTGCTTCTGCATCGAAAAAAGGACTTTGTGTATCGGGTTCGGGATCAAGCGAGCCTCCAAACGACAGGAACACTTCCCAGAGCTTCGCGGACTCTCGCCAACGCTCCAACGGAGTCAGAGCGTACCACGCGGCCACTTCCTCACCCACCAGTTGCTCAGCGGAGATCTTCTTCATCGTAGCTTAACTCTTTGAATAAAGCTCTGAGCCCATTTGAACAAACTATGCGAGGCGGCGGCGAATCATCTAGTGCTGCTTGCCCTCGATGGCGCAAAGCAATACGGCTGCGGCCAGTCCCAGCCTTCGGTCTAGCAGGCGGTTCACGTCGGCTGAGAAGTCGAGCGATATTTTCATCACGAAGGGATTCACATTCTGTTTGAAGCTGCAAACCGGAATGCCGCGCACCTCGCCGTTGTACTGCTGGGGAATCAGGTTCGCGAACGGGATAAAGCGTCTGATCAGCGCCATTGCCGTGCTGTCCTCACGGATCGAGCCAATCGGCTGATCCAGCGAGTCCATAAGGATCCACTCGTCGCGGATCATTGATTTCAAGCCCTTTCGCTTTAACACACCGACCTTCTGCCCTGTCTGAGAGTCCGTAACGTCGTACTCCGAAGATATGTCGAGCACTCTCCGAGCCGTGATCACCAGCAACTCGGTCTGCATATCCTCGCTCGCGTAGAGCCGGATGTCCTCCTTGAGCTTGAACGCCTTCATGTTGGCGAACAGCACCACGTTTCCGCTCGCGTCGTAAACGTGAAACGCGCCGCCAAACAGCTTAAGTACCTTGCGGCGAACCAGGTAGTTGTCGTCCTGAAATCTGTTTGCTAGCACGTCGTCTAGTCTCCTAACGTCGATGAATTCCGAGTGACGGTCGCTTCTTGTGATGACGAACGACTAATACTCGTCACGCAGTCCTCAACTATCCGAAAGAGAAAATCGTAAGGGAATCTCCTGAGATTCACGCGCCTGAGGCCGAGCTCTCGAACGCTATAAGATTCAGGAGAGCCGGCTGCTTTTTGGAAGAAGAATTGCAGCTCCGCGTAGAACTCGTCCGCGAGCTCCGGCCCTGCCACATTCTCGTAGTAGTCCATGATGCGCGAGATATCTAAAGCAACCTGCTTGTGGAATTCCAGGCGCATCAGCTACGCCGGCTCTGGATTTGAGCATCTAACTGCGCCAGAGAAATAATCTGATCGGGATTCGCATCAATCTCCGAATCGCGCCGCAGCGCTTCGGCAACGCCTTCATCTTCGTCGAACAAAACGCCGGGAAGAGATCCAAGAAGATTCGCCGCCAGAGTCGCTCGTTCCTTCTCGGGCAGGCTGAGTGCGAGTTTCTCTACCTCAACTATTGTGGCCATGTGCGAAGGATACCTCTCTGAGTGCCGCTCGAACAACAGCTCTGGCTCGGGAGGGATACATGTTGCGACCGGCCGCAGCTCCAGGTCTCA
Organism: Candidatus Onstottus arcticum; assembly: GCA_038040485.1. Taxonomy (GTDB): domain Bacteria; phylum Acidobacteriota; class Blastocatellia; order UBA7656; family UBA7656; genus Onstottus_B; species Onstottus_B arcticum. The sequence continues at coordinate 45,646 of JBBPIE010000032.1, read as the reverse complement.
TTCGAAGAATTGAACTGGCTCAATAGTGTTACGCCTTTGTATAGATCTGTGCGCCGGCCCGCTTGAACTCATCAGCCTTTTCCTTCAAGCCGCTTTCAATTGCAACCACTTCGTTCAAGCTGTGCAGTGCCGCGTACTCCCTCACCTCCTGCGTGATCTTCATCGAACAGAAGTGCGGGCCGCACATCGAACAGAAGTGCGCGAGCTTGGCCCCTTCCTGCGGCAGCGTCTCGTCGTGATACTCGCGCGCAAGCTCCGGGTCGAGCGCCAGGTTGAATTGATCTTCCCATCTAAACTCGAATCGGGCCTTGGAGAGCGCATTGTCCTGGAGCTGCGCGCCCGGGTGTCCCTTCGCCAGGTCCGCGGCGTGAGCCGCGATCTTGTAAGCGATCACCCCGTCTTTCACGTCTTGCTTGTCCGGCAAGCCGAGATGCTCCTTTGGCGTGACGTAGCAGAGCATCGCGGTGCCGAACCAGCCGATCATCGCCGCACCGATCGCGCTTGTGATGTGATCGTAGCCGGGCGCGATGTCGGTCACCAGCGGACCGAGCGTGTAAAATGGCGCTTCGCCGCAGACTTCGAGCTGGCGATCGACGTTCTCCTTGATCAGGTGCATCGGTACGTGCCCGGGACCTTCGATCATCACCTGGCAGTCCGACTCCCAGGCGATTTGGGTCAACTCGCCGAGCGTGTCTAACTCCGCAAACTGGGCTTCGTCGTTTGCGTCCGCTATCGAGCCGGGCCGCAAACCGTCGCCGAGGCTGAATGAAACGTCGTACGCGCGCATGATCTCGCAGATGTCGCGGAAGCGGGTGTAAAGAAAACTCTCTTCGTGATGAGCAAGACACCACTTGGCCATAATCGAACCGCCTCGCGAGACGATCCCGGTTGTTCGTCTCGCGGTCATCGGGATGTAACGCAGCAACACGCCGGCGTGAATTGTGAAGTAGTCGACGCCCTGCTCGGCTTGCTCGATTAGCGTGTCGCGATAGATTTCCCAGGTCAGCTCTTCAGCTTTACCGCCGACTTTCTCGAGCGCCTGATAAATGGGCACGGTGCCGATTGGCACGGGCGAGTTCCGAATGATCCACTCGCGAGTTTCGTGAATGTTCTTGCCCGTGGACAGGTCCATCACTGTGTCCGAGCCCCACTTGATGGACCAGCGCATCTTCTCGACTTCTTCTTCGATCGAAGACGCGACGGCCGAGTTGCCGATGTTTGCGTTGATCTTCACCAGGAAGTTGCGGCCTATGATCATCGGCTCGGTTTCGGGGTGATTGATGTTTGCGGGAATGATCGCGCGGCCGCGAGCTACTTCATCGCGGACGAATTCGGGCGTCACGTGCCGAGGAATCTTTGCCCCGAAGCTCTCACCAGAGTGCTGAAAGCCCAGAGCGCTTCGATCTCCGTTTGTGGCCGTTGCAAACGCCGCTTCGCGTCCGAGGTTTTCGCGAATCGCGATGAACTCCATCTCGGGAGTCATAATTCCGCGCCTCGCGTAGTGCATCTGAGTGACGTTTCGCCCGGGTTTAGCTCTAAGCGGCAGCCGCTTCAAACCGGGGAATGGATCGAGCCGGCCCTTGTCTTTGCTGAGCGCGTACTCACGCGCGCCTTCAGTCAGGTAGCCGTCGTCCTGTGGCTCGATCTTGCGGCCCTCGTACTCTTCGACGTCGCCGCGCGCGACTATCCAGTCGCGGCGAAGCGCGGGCACGCCGTCGTGCACACTGCATCGAGCTTCGGGATCGCCCCAGGGCCCGGTCGTGTCGTAAACGCGAACCGGTGCGTTCTCTTCAACCGAGCCGTTCATCCCTCTCGTGATGTTCAAGTGTACGACGCGCATGGGAACGCGAATGTCCGGGCTGGCGCCTTCGACGAAGATTCGAGTTGAGTTTGGAAACTGAAACGTGCTTTCGGTGTGTGGTTCTGGATTCTTTGGTGTAGTCATTGTTTCTCCCTTCGACGGCATTATCCGTATCAGGTTCAAGGGGTCTCCCGAGCGGGACTCTCAGCCTCGTTATGAAGCTCCCCCGACATTGATTCGTGATGCGTGATCCGTGAGCACCATGCATCACGTGTGAATTACCCGAGCGAGTTATCGCTCATAGGAACAGATCATCAACCTTCATCTTCCAACCAGGCAAGGCAGGTTCGGCATCGGCCAGTTCGCCGCGTCCGAACACGATCGGCTGATCCGGATGGTCAGCGGCGTACTTCCGGACGACCTCGGCTTTCAAGACATCGACGTCCCAGACGACTAGTGTACCGGCGGCAAAATAGTCCGCGCGCTTTGACGCCATCTTTTGTTCGGCTCGAGGACCGTAGTCCCCCTTGCTTCGCACCTCGACCGCGAAGATCGGCGCGCCTTCGAGGAAGTTGCCGGCGTTTCTCGGCCCAATGTAAAACGACGCATCGGGGCTGAACGACTTGCGGTTGGGCAGGTCGACGATAAAGCCCACATTGTCGCCATATGCGCGACCAAAGTTTGTCTCGCGAGCGAATTGGTGCAGGCTGACGAATATCTCTCCGCCCGCGCTGCCTGGCAGGTCTCCTGTTGGACTCATAAGGACAAGTTCTCCATTCACGATTTCGGCTTTCCCGTCTTCCGGTACGTGGTAGAGATCTTCGACGGTTGCTTCGACTCTGGTGCTCATGAAAGCCTCTCGTTCACTGAATGTGATTCGATTGCCCCTGGTCCGGTCGCGATTATACATCACAGGCTGCAGCTGCGCACGAAGCGCACTCGCGGGCCTGTATTCAAGTCTCTGCGAAAACCTCAGCGTCTCCGCGTCTCTGCGGTTAGTTGGTGTTGCGGCGTCTACTAACCGCAGAGACGCGGAGACGCGGAGGTTTTCGCAGAGACTGACTCGAATCGAACAACTCGCAATTCCTAAAATTTGAGTTTGAGAAATCGCGATGCTATTCTCAACGTCAACCGATGGACCCGAAGGCAATCACAGACAATTCGAGCATTCGAGCGCGCAGGTTTCACGAGCCGCTCGAAGCTTGGGAGATTGTTGGCAACACGCCGTTACTTCGGCTTCGCAACGTCGTCCCGCAATCAAGCCGCGTCGAAATCTACGCAAAGGCCGAGTGGTTCAACCCGGGAGGTTCGGTGAAAGACCGGCCAGCCTTGAGCATGATTCTCGATGGTGAACGAACAGGACGGCTCATCCGCGACAAGATTATCCTCGACGCGACGAGCGGAAACACAGGCATCGCTTATGCGTGGATAGGAGCTGCGCGCGGGTATCGAGTGAGGCTCGCGCTGCCGCAGAACGCGAGCGAAGAACGCAAGCGAATTCTCAAGAGCTATGGCGCGGAGCTTGTGTTGACGAGTCCGCTTGAAGGCTCCGACGGTGCGATTAGGGAAGCTCGCAAGCTTTACGCCGACAATCCTGATCTCTACTTTTATCCCGATCAGTACAACAATCCTGCGAACTGGCGCGCGCACTACGAGACTACTGCGAACGAAATCTGGGAGCAGACCGCGGGGCGAATCACTCATTTCATCGCGGGGCTGGGAACGAGCGGCACGTTTGTTGGAACAGGCCGTCGTCTGAAGGAGCTGAATCCTGCCATCAAAATGATCGCGTTTCAACCCGACTCTCCGTTTCACGGGCTCGAGGGCTTGAAGCACATGGAGACGGCTATTGTGCCGGGGATTTACGATTCTACGCTTGCGGATGAGGACTACGAGATCGGCACCGAGGAAGCGCACGAGCACACTCGCAAGCTCGGACGGAGCGAAGGATTGTTGGTCGGAGTATCGTCGGGCGCGGCGCTGGCTTGCGCGTTGAAAGTCGCGGGCAAGATTGAATCAGGGGTGATCGTGACGGTGTTTCCAGATGCCGGAGACAAGTACCTAAGCGAGCGGTTTTGGGATGAGCAGTCGGGATGACGAGAGGCGGGCGGTATGAAAGCAGATCTCAAAGACGAAGCAAAACGGCTCATAGATAACATGCCGAGACTCACGTCGTGGGATGAGTTAATGTACGAGATCTACGTTCGTCAAACGATTGAAGCCGGACTTGCTGATAGTGATGCGGGCCGAACTGAGCCGGTGGAAGCACTGCGCAAGCGGTTCGACCTACCCATCTGAAGTTTTCGCCGGACGAACCTCTGTGTATGAATGAGATTAAGGGCGACACCGTATTGTTAGTCATCGACGTGCAAGTCGGCATCATCGACGGCTTCTCCGCCTACCGTGGCGCAGACGTGCTGCAGGGAATCAACACGCTGCTCGATCGAGCACGGGCTTCGGAAACTCCCGTCATCTATGTTCAGCACGGCGGCGGCGACGATCACCCGCTCAAGCCCAACACGCCGGCTTGGCAGATTCATCCGGCGATCAAGCCTCGCGACGGGGAGCTGATCATCAACAAGCGCTCGTCTGATTCGTTCTTCGAGACGTCGCTCAAACGGGAGCTCGAGGCGCGAGGAATCAAGCATCTCGTCGTGACCGGTTGCATGACTGAATACTGCGTTGATACAGCTTGCCGAAGCGCGGTCGCGCACGGCTTCGACGTTACGCTCGCGAGCGACGCTCACACGACGATCGACAACGCGGTGCTCAAAGCCGAGCAGATCATCGCTCACCATAACGCGTTGCTCGACGGCTTCGATGCTGGGGCGCACTCAGTTACGGTGAAGCCGACTGACAGCATAGAGTTTTGAGAAATCTGGGAGCGCCCTGGGAGCGCGGGCATCCTGCCCGCTGACTCGCAAGGTCGCTTGACGGCGAGACAAATAGATTGGCGATTAAACTGAAAACCGAACATCTCGCTCAGATCAAACATCACGGCGAGCAGACCTACCCGCACGAGTGCTGCGGGTTTCTGCTCGGAGAACGCGATGGCGCGACCAACCATCTTCGCGAAGTCTATCCAGGCGAGAACGAGCGACAAGACTCGCGGCACAACCGCTACCTGATCACACCCCAGCAGAGCAGGCGGGTGGATGAGTACGCGCGGTCGCGCAAGCTTGGCGTTATTGGCTACTACCACTCTCACCCCGATCATCCGGCGGCGCCGTCCGGTTACGATTTGGATCACTCCTGCTGGCCCGGCGAATCCTACATCATCGTTTCGATCGCCAAGGGAACAGCGGCGGCGCTCAACTCTTTCACCAAACCCGACTACACGCAGTTCGAGCAGGAAGAAATCCTGATTGAAGACTGTTAGCGAGTTGCAATTTCCGTCATCAGTCCGTGAGAATCAGTGACGGATTGTTACGAGGGAGGCTCCTATGGCTATTTCTATTTACATACCAACCGCGCTTCGCAGCTATGTCGGCGGTAAAGAATCAGTCGACGTTAGCGGAGCGACGGTCGGCGACGCTTTGGTTTCGCTGCTCGATGCCCATCCAGAACTGCGCAAGCACCTTTACAACGAAGAAGGCCAGCTTCGGCACTTCGTGAACATCTACGTCAATGACGAGGACATTCGCTACTCAGGCGAGACTGAGACTTCGATCAAGGACGGGGACACGATAAGCATAGTGCCGTCGATCGCCGGGGGCTCGACCGCCGTTGAGGACGCGCAAGCAGTCGAGTTGGACCGCGACGAGATACTGCGCTACAGCCGGCACTTGATAATGCCGGAAGTGGCGCTCGAAGGGCAGAAGAAGCTGAAAGCAGCGCGAGTGTTGTGCATCGGCGCGGGCGGGCTGGGCTCGCCGCTGGCGATGTACCTGGCGGCTGCGGGCGTGGGGCGATTGGGAATCGTGGACTTCGACGTTGTAGATTTCACAAACCTTCAACGGCAGATCATTCACTCGACGGCAAACGTTGGGCGCTTGAAGCTCGATTCCGCGAAGGAGCGGATCGCCGAGATCAATCCTTACGTTCAGGTCGATGGGTTCGAGGTCGCGCTGTCGTCTGAGAACGCGCTCGAATTGTTTGCCGGCTACGACATCATCGTCGATGGCACTGACAACTTCCCGACTCGCTATCTGGTGAACGACGCGTGTGTGCTGACGGGCAAGCCTAACGTGTACGGCTCGATCTTTCGATTCGAAGGCCAGGCGACGGTTTTCTATGCGAAGGAAGGCCCGTGCTATCGCTGTCTGTATCCCGAGCCTCCGCCGCCGGGGCTTGTGCCGAGCTGCGCTGAAGGCGGCGTGCTTGGTGTGTTGCCCGGAGTGATCGGTGTGATCCAGGCAATTGAAACAGTCAAGCTGATTCTCGGGAAAGGCGACTCGCTGATCGGCCGGCTGTTGCTGTTCGATGCGATGAAGATGAAGTTCCGCGAGTTGAAGCTTCGGAAGAATCCCGACTGCCCGGTCTGCGGATCGAATCCTACGGTGACCGAGCTGATCGACTACCAGCAGTTCTGCGGAGTGACGTCTCACGAGGAAGTCAGTGTCGGCTCCGATTTTGAGATCACGCCCGTGGATCTGAAAGCCAAAATCGACCGCGGCGATGATTTTGTGCTGATCGATGTACGTGAGCCTGAAGAGTTCGCGATCTGCCGGATACCCGGGGCGCGCCTGATCCCAAAAGCAATGGTTCCTGAACGGCTGCACGAGCTTTCGAGCGCGGATGAGATCGTGGTTCATTGCCGCAGCGGTGTGCGTAGCGGGGCTGTAGTCGAGTTCATGAAACAGGCCGGATATCGTAAAGTGAAGAACCTCGTGGGCGGCATTTTGCGTTGGTCGGACGATGTTGATCCTTCTGTGCCGAAATATTGATCACGACTGGCGGATTGACGATGAACAGGAAGGATTTCAAATCGCTCGCTCTGACGAGACTGAGAGAGGCTAGGGTTCTACTCGCGAATGGGGAATACTCAGGGGCATACTATCTTGCGGGTTATGTTGTTGAGTGCGCCTTGAAGGCATGCATTGCCAAGCGCACGAAGCGACACGACTTTCCGGACAAGACGACCGTGAACGAGAGCTGGACCCATCGTCCGGTCAAACTCATTGGGCCTGCCGAGCTAGAAATCTCGCTAGCAGCAAAGATTAAGGCCGACCCAGTCTTCGGGCGGAACTGGGCCAACGTCATCCGCTGGGGAGAAGATAGCCGATATGAGCTCAAGGCCGAGCGAGAAGCAGTAGACCTAATCAAGGCTATCTCTGATCGCAGGCATGGAGTATTGAGATGGTTAAAGCAACACTGGTAGAGCAAGACTTAGCTGAAGGTAGACGGTTTCTGGATGCGTTGAAGAAACCGACAGAGGTCGGGGTCCGGCGACTGAGTTTTGGGGGAGCGTCTCACTTTCGGATTAAGGCGGCTTTTTGGTGGTATTTACCCGAGTCGTATGAATGGCGTCTCGTCATTGCGACGCCGCTCGTCGATGAGGAGGGACCTCTCGCGACATACAAGGACATACAAAGAATTCTGGCCTTTCATCCAGACTTAAACCTGTCCTTGCAGAATATTTCGGTCCTCAGCCCCAAGGACGGGCGCGTCAAGGCTTTCAACAAAGCATTGAAGATCGCTCCCGACACTGTCGGCGTGCGATTCACTCGCAGCGCGCTGAACGGCACCTACGTCGACGACGCCTACGTCTACAGACTGCCGTGAACAAACCGAGTTAGGGCAAGGGTCTTCGCTTTTGCTCTCAAATAGGCAATGTCCAAGGGAGAATCGGGGTTATTAACGCGCGTGAAAGAATCCGCCGCTCTTCCCGCAAAGGTAATAGCTCAGCTTAAGGCTGCGCTGGGCGTGAAGGCTGTTCTGACCGACCGGGACGAGCTCTTAGTCTACGAAGCCGACGCGCTCACGCTTCACAAACATCTCCCCTCCGCTGTAGTCATTCCCGGCAACGCCGAAGAAGTCGCGGCCGCGGTCAAGATCCTCGCCGAGGCACGCATCCCGTTTACGCCTCGAGGCGCGGGCACCGGGCTCTCGGGCGGCGCGCTCGCGCTGTCAGGCTCGGTCATCTTCGAGCTCGCGCGGCTCAATCGAATACTCGAGCTTGACTACGAGAATCGCATCGCGGTCGTCGAGACCGGCGTGATCAATATTCACCTCTCGCAAGCGACGTCGCCGCACGGGTTTCATTACGCGCCCGATCCGTCGAGCCAGATGGCTTGCACGATTGGGGGCAACGTCGCCGAGAACTCCGGCGGGCCGCATTGCTTGAAGTACGGCATGACCACGAACCACGTGCTTGCGGTTGAAGTGGTCCTGCCAAGCGGCGAGGTCGTCACCCTTGGTGGAGGCGGAGTAGATGTGCCGGGTTACGATTTGCTCGGGGTGTTTGTCGGTTCGGAAGGCACGTTTGGGATTGCCACCAAAGCGACGCTGAAGCTTACGAGGCTTCCACAGTCGATCAAGACATTGCTGGGTGAGTTCATGACGGTGACCGACGCGAGCCGCACGGTGTCGGAAATCATCGCGGCCGGGATCCTTCCGGCTGCCCTCGAAATGATCGATCAGGCTACGATTCAGGCGATCGAGGAATCGATCTTCGCCGGTGGCTTCCCGACCGACGTGGCGGCTCTGCTGATCATTGAAGTTGACGGGTTGGCCGCCGGACTGGAAGCGACCGCCGAGCGCGCGGTGGAGATTTGCTTGCGCAACAACGCGCGAGCCGTCCGCGTCGCTAAAGACGACGCCGAGCGCCAGCGGCTATGGGCGGCTCGCAAACGCGCGTTTGGAGCGATGGGAAGGATCAAAGCCGACCTGATGGTGCAAGACGCGGTGATTCCGCGCTCGCGATTGCCCGAAGTGCTCGATGAGATCTACGCGATTGCGAACCGCTACAAACTCAAAGTCGCAAATGTGTTTCACGCAGGCGACGGAAATCTTCACCCGAACATCAGCTTCGACGGGCGCGATCCGGACGAGCGCGCGCGCGTGGAGCAAGCGTCAAAAGAGATCATGCAGTTGTGTGTTAGCGTTGGCGGATCGATTACAGGAGAGCACGGCGTCGGGATGGACAAGATCGAGTCGATGCGGTTGATTTTTTCCGAAGCGGATATGGACTGGATGCTCGCGGTGCGAGACGTGTTCAATCCGCTTGGGCTGTGCAATCCGGGCAAGGTCATTCCGATGACCAAGACCTGCCGGTACTGCGGATTTGGGATGGAGGATTTTCATCACAGGCTCCAGACGCCACATGAGGCACGCCCGTCCTGATGCAGTGCGATTACGAACCACCCCGATGATGCTCGCGCACCCAGGCTCGAAAGTCGCGAGCTACTCTTCTTTCCCCCTCGTTCAGTCCTCTCACCAGGAACTCAGACAGCGTTCGAGCTTCGAGAAATGAGAAGGCGAGGCTTGTGGGTGACTCGTCGTAGCCAGCGCCGCTCCGGAGAAGTATCTGCACCTGATGTCCCTTTAGCAGCCAGACTTCGGGCACCCCGAGCGCGGCATAGATCGATAGCTTGTTTAGAGACGAACTGGCGCGGTCGATCTCGACTACGAGGTCCGGCGGCGGATCGTCGTTAAGATCGAGGTCTTCTTTGCCGATAACCAGCGCCGCATTCCGGATATAGAAGCAGTCGTCAGGTTCCGCGCCTCGCGCTTTCAACTCGGCTTTGAGAGTAGTGGAACCCAACGATTCGATATCGATATCAAGTTCGTCTCTTATCGCGGCAACGAGCGTATGAATGACGCTCTTAGGTCTTTCGTGGGCTGATGCGGGAGCCATAACTTCCATCCTCCCCTGATCATAAAAGATCCGAACTGAGTAACTCTCTCCGAGATCGGCGAGCAGGTTCTCATATTCGTCCCACGAGACTTCATCGATGCGCAGTACGGCTCCGGCTGGAAGGTGAGCGATAGCCGCGAGGTAATCTGGTGTTGCGACGCTCATGCAAAGACTCCCGTTTCCGAAGCTAACGAAACTGGCGAGATGCTACCATAGGTTCTCGCGGTGAAGCGAGAAGCGCGCCGCCGGTGGGTATTCCTGGTGTTGCTGGCTCAGATTCTCTCAGGACGAAGAAGCGTGAAGGAACAATCCGAGGTATCACTCGGTTGGGTCGTGGGGTCCTAGTTAATTCAAAAACTGTCTAATATTGCACAGACTCTCCAGCCACTCGATGGGTAACATAACGCGACCTCGGGTTTAGTATGGCAAAAGCGAAGATTGCAAAACGCTGGCGGCTGGAAGTAAATAACCCGCAACGAACAACCGACTGGAAATCTTTGTGGGTGTTTGATGAAGATCAACTCACGTCATTTCAAGAGCTGAGAGACGAGTTGAATAGAATCAATGCCCCGGTTCAACTTCGGATTGTGGTTTGCGCTGATTAGACAGCAAACGGCATCCCGTCGGCCAGCAACACGGTAAGACGAAACCGCTCACTGCGCCGATTTGACGACCGCTGATCGTTTCCCCTTATCCAATCCGTTCTTCCGCAACCAGACGAAACCATGCCATATTGTTGCGGCAATGGCTTCACTGAAATTCATCTCAGAAGAGAGCGCGGGTGAGAAAGTCTTGCTCGACAAGAATAAGACGATCTTTGGCCGGCATACGTCTTGCGATTGCCGGCTCCCGGGCAAGACGATCTCGCGTGAACACTTCTCGATAGAGCGCAACAACGGCAAGTACTTTCTTGTTGACCTCGAAAGCGTAAACGGAACCCGAGCGAACGGTGAGCGTGTTTCGTGGCTCGAGTTGAGACATGGAGACACTATTCAGGCCGGGCCTTACGCATTGATGTTCGAGGATACTGCTGAGGCTAGTTTGACCGGCGACTCAACCAGTGAAGACAACACGCCGGGCGAACTTGATGCCGGCGGCCAGAAGGCGCGGTTCACGACGGAACATGAGCGCGTCTATCCTCGCCAGTATCTCGAAGGCGTCGAGCACTTCAATGCGCGTCGCTACTTCGACGCTCACGAAGTGTGGGAGGAGATCTGGCTTCACGCGGCCGGCGATACAAAGCTCTTCTATCAGATGTTGATTCAAGCGGCGGTCGCGCTGCATCACTACGAGCGCGGGAACACCCGCGGCGCGAGCGGGATGTATCAGAACGTCAACACAAAGCTTCTGCGGCTACCCGCGATGTACATGTCGATCGACCTCGTCGAGTTCGCGCGCCAGTTCAAAAGCTTCTTTGCCGAGCTTATCGAGAAACAAAGCGAGGCGCCCGCCGCAGACGACCAGCCGCGGCCGGTCATCAGTCTGGTCGAGATGGACGCAACCAGCGGCGAGGATCGCACTCTGTGGGAATGAGTGACAAAGGGTTACAGCTTTCCAAGTCGATCGAGTCAGTGCTCGGCAGTGAGAACGTGACTCATCCCTCGGAGCTCGACATATTTGGATCGAGTTCAGTGGTGTTGGCGCTTCCGGGTAGCGCAAGCGAGGTAGCCGAGTGCTTGCGAATCTGCTCGAGCCTGAAAGCCGCGGTGATTCCGGCCGGCTCGATGAGTTGGCTCGATTGCGGCAACCCGGTTCGTCGCGCCGATCTTGTTCTGAGCCTGAACCGGATGAGTCGGGTTATCGACTATAGCCCACCGGACCTCACGGTCACCGTCGAAGCTGGACTCACCCTGGTAGACCTTAACAAACTGACAAGCCGCGAGCGGCAGTGGCTGCCCCTTGATCCGCCCGGTGGATCGGTCGCGTCGCTTGGGGCGATCGCGGCCTGTAACTCGAGCGGGCCGCTGAGGCTTGGGTTCGGCACGCCTCGCGACTACGTGATCGGTTTGAAGCTTGCTCACGCGGACGGCACCGAAAGCAAATGCGGCGGGCGCGTGGTGAAGAACGTAGCGGGCTACGATATGAACAAGCTTTACGTCGGGAGCTATGGCACGCTTGCGGTGATCACCGAGTTGACGTTCAAGCTGCGCCCGCTTCCTGAAAGCGCCGCGACGATAGTCGTCACGGCGAACCGCGGAGCTTCGCTGTTCGAGTTTGCTAAACGCGTTCGAACGTCCGAACTTCAGCCGGCTTCCATTTTTCTTGCCAGGCGATTGATCGAATCGAGGCCGGAGGTTGACGCGCTCTTGATACGGTTTGTTGATAACGAAGCTGCGGTCAATCATCAGGTTGGTTGGATAAAGCGGGCGGCTTATGATGACTTCGAGGTGAGGTTGTTGAGTGAGGATGAAGCAGAAGGTGACTGGCGACGTTTGGCACGGGTGGATCGGATGGCAGCACACGCGGTTCGAATCAGCGTGCCCGTTTCCGCGATTGAATCGGTTGTTGGGCAGGTTGAACTCGAAAGCTGCGCCGCGGCGGTTGATCTTGGACTTGGAATAATCCGAATCACTTTTGATGAGGATGAGGACAAGGCTGCTGATACGATGAAGCGTATGCGGAAACAGGCTGAAGAATCGGGCGGCACGCTTTTCGTGGAGCGAACCTCAGCGGCCGTCAAACAGGAAGCGGGTGCGTGGGGAGATGGCGGCGCCGCGTCGAGCTTGATGAAATCGGTAAAAGCGAAGTTCGATCCTGAGTCGATCTTGAGTCCGGGACGCTTCGTCGCTGGGATATGAGAACTAGTACTCTGGCACGCTCAAGATGAACCTGTACGGGCGTCCCTCCGTGGGCGCCCCTCGTTGGTAGTTAGAGTACCTTGCAACGAGGGGCGCCCACGGAGGGATGCCCATACAGGTGTTCATCAGTACTAAAATAGTCCGCGCCGAGCCTCCGACAGAGTGTTTTGGATGGCGATGTCGATGGAACAACCTCCGAGCGCGCTCGCTTCGTTGCTTGAAGCGAACACCGAGAAGCTGCTGACCTGTGTTCACTGCGGGCTGTGTCTCCCGTCCTGCCCGACTTACCGAGTGTTGGGGAACGAGAACGATTCGCCGCGCGGCCGAGTTTACCTGATGCGCAGCGTCGCGGAAGGGAAGCTAGACATAGGCGATGCGTTCATTACGCATATCGACTTGTGTCTCGGGTGTCGTGCATGCGAGACAGCGTGTCCGTCGAGCGTGCCTTACGGCCACCTGCTGGAAGCCGCCCGCGCAGAAGTGTCGCGAGCTAAAACCGCGCGGAGATTCACCAGCGAACGCGTTGTTGCTTTCGTTCTAAATCAAGTATTTACGCGTCCGCAGGTTCTCCGATTTGTTTTCGCTGCGGCGCGATGCCTTCGAGACAGGGGCCTGGCGCGACTCGCGTTCGAAGCGAACCTTGTTACTGGGAGACTTCGGTTTGCGCTTGCGATGCTGGTTGCCAGCAGGTCAGCATTAGCCAGCTCGATGCCGTGCGGCGCAGCCAAAGCAGCGGAAGCTGGCAATAGGTCGGAAGAGGCTAGAGAGCGCGGCTTGCCGAGCGTGGCGTTGCTGCGCGGTTGCGTGATGGAAGGGCTCTTTCAGGACACCAACCGGGCGACGGAGCGCGTGCTGGTTCGCAACGGCTTTCCATTGCTTGAAGCGAGAGGGCAGGCGTGTTGCGGAGCGCTGCACGCTCACGCGGGCCAGCGTGAAACTGCAAAGCGGCTTGCTCGGGAGAACATAGACTCGTTTCTTGATAGCGGATGCGATCGCGTGATCGTAAACGCCGCGGGTTGCGGAGCGGCGATGAAAGAATACGCGACGCTTCTCGAAGACGATCTGCGGTTTGAAGAGCGCGCCCGAGAGTTTAGCTCGAAGGTAAGAGATGTTTTCGAGTTTCTGGCGGAGCAGGGAATCGCTGCTGGCACCGGCAGTCGGCAGCGGCGGGTAGCCTACGATGCGCCTTGTCACTTGATTCACGCCCAGCGAATCGAACAGGCGCCTGTTGAATTGATGAAACAGATTTCGGGTATCACGCTGGTTCCACTGCGGGGCTTCGAGAGCTGTTGCGGCGGCGCGGGCATCTACAACCTTCAGCATCCCGAGTTGAGCGCTGAGATTTTGCGCGACAAGCTCAAAGCCATCGCGGAGAGCGGCGCTGATACTGTTGCCAGCGCCAATCCCGGTTGTATCATGCAGATCGGCGCCGGACTGCTGATGGCCGGCTCCAGCGTCGATGTTGTTCATCCGATCGAGCTATTGGATGCGGCTTACGTCGGGCTCGATCATTGACCTGCGATGAAGACCAAGTGCTGCAATCGTAAGATCAGGTCCGTGGGATTGCGGGCTCTTGTCGCAGTTTGGATCGGCATCCTCGGGGCGGGCGTTGTTGTTACCGGTCACCCGCAGGACGGAAATGGTCCCGAGCTCAGATCGTTTCTCGACTTGATGCGCCACGAAGAGGATGAACTCGAGTTCCAAATCAAACAGAATGAAATCACACGCAAGGAGTACACCCGCTCAAAGAATCGGATCGCCATCCATCGTCAGACGGTACTCAATCTGGTGAAGGAGACGGGCCAGGACTACGTGCCGGAGATGCATGTGGTGGCGACAGCCGAAGTGGACCAGTTGATTGAAGATGGAACTGCGGCGCTGAAAGGCATCAAGCAGGGAGACGTCATCAAGGAAAAGTGGCGTTATCTTGGAAGCGCGCAACGCGGCGAAGTGTTCTACATTTTTGAGAGGCTGCCGCGGAAGTGATTCAGACTCGCGCGGTTCGGTTCGACAAGGGATCCGCCGGCTCTACACTACTGAACTGTTGACAATGCCGAATTGGACGGTAGTATTTGTGGCTGAAGCGCCGGAGTTGCCGGTTATCGTCCCAAACGGCGCGGACTATTGCCCTCGGTTAGTCATCCCAGCTTCACCCAGCTTTGATCGTTCCTTGTTGCCCCTGCGTCAATCAACCACCTGTCCGCCGCGTGGCGAAGGGTTCCTCACATGTCGACGATCAATTTTTCTCAGGTAGTTCAGCAGATGCTGGCTGTTTCAAGCAAGATATCGGATCTCATATTCTCGCCGGGCCGCCCGCCTCAAGTGGAGTTGATGGGTAAGCTCACACCGGTCAAGCTGGAGGGACTCGACTTGCTCACTCCGGCCCACACCGTTGCAATAGCGAAGGCCCTGCTGGGTGACAATAAGTCGGGCGAGGAGTCGCTGGAAAAACATGGATCTGCGGACTTGTCTTTCAGCCTCGCGGGGCTGTCGCGATTTCGGGTCAACATCTTCAAGCAACGGGGAACCTACGCGATAGTAATGAGAGTCGTACCAAACCAGGTGCCTTCATTCGAGGATCTTGGAATACCGCCGGTGCTGGGGGACATCGCCGAGCTAAAAAACGGAATCGTGCTGGTCACTGGCCCCACGGGGTCGGGTAAGTCTTCGACGCTTGCTGCCATCATAGATCTGATCAACGACACCAAGTACTACCACATCGTCACCATCGAGGACCCGATCGAGTTCATACATGGCCACAAGAAGTCGACGGTGCACCAGCGCGAGCTGCACTCGGACACCTCAAGCTTTGCATACGCACTGCGGGCGGCGCTGCGGCAGGCGCCTAAGGTAATACTAGTCGGCGAGATTCGCGACCTCGAAACTTGTGAAGTCGCGCTCGAAGCTTCCGAGACGGGGCATCTTGTTCTGTCAACGCTGCACACCACCGATGCAGTCAAGACAGTCGAGCGGTTGATAGGGCTTTTCCCTAAGAGCCAGGAACACATAATTCGAATGAGGCTTGCCGGGGCGTTCAGGTTTATCGTCTCACAGCGGTTGATCCCGCGCTCGGACGGCCTCAGACGGGTCGCGGCAATCGAAGTACTAAAGTCGACGGCCAGAACGCGCGACTACATCGAAAAAGGAGAGCGAGACGGCAAGTCGCTTTACGACGCGATGCGAGACGGAAACCTCGAAGGGATGCAGATTTTCGACGGAGAACTCGAGCGGATGATTCGAGAAGGGACGATCTCGCTCCAGGACGGTTTGGCCTACGCGACGAATCGGCAGAACCTTCAGCTTCAGCTTTCCGACCTGGGTGGAGGGGCTGTGGATGACGCCCCCAGCACAGGCCGCGACGAGTTCATTAGCTGACCCAAGTTTTGAATCTCAAATTCTCTATCTGGTGTTGAGGTATGAAGCCCTCCCCTATTAACTGATTATTTTAGTTGTTCGATAGGTTTATTATTCTTAGTGTAATGAATGCACACTTGTAGTAGAATGCCGCCCGTCAAAAGAATAAGCAGTCCCTTTGTCCGCTTGGCATCGCGGGGACGATTACGCAAATTGAAATCAATCGCGGGCTTTAGAAACGGCTAAAGTGATTTAGGCTCGGAGCCTTGTCCATAAGAAAAAAGCGTCGAGTTGGTTGCGTTGCCACTCTGAGAAGCTGAAAACATAGCGGAAGAGCTAGAATGCAAACAGCCGCAATAACAAGTCGTTTTCTCACGGGTTGTTCCTCCTTAGCGGGATTTGCTGACGCAGAAGGTGTGGTCAGCAACCAGGGTTTAGTTCACCATATTGTTGCCAACCATTTGATTCGAACCGTCGGTTCACAGGAGCTATTCCTCAAACTTACCAACGAAGTGATTCAGTTTGCAGAGCAAGCCTACCTCAGGCGCGACCTGGACTCGCTTGAAGAGGCGAGCCAGATGTTGGTGAACCTGCCTGTAGAAGCTGCGCGGCAAATAGGTCTTTACTACTACGCGCTCGCCGTAAAACGAAGAGGCGACCTGGATCAGGCCCAGACGCTGTTTGAAGCTGTTGCGGACAATGCGTCGATTGCCTACAGAGCAAGAGCTATTCAAGGGTTGGGCGCCAATTACCTCAGTAAGGGTCAGCTTGATGAAGCCTTGAGATTTCAGCTCGAAGCATTGCGGATGTCCTCGGATAAGGACGCTCACGGGTTGCAAACAATGCTAATGGCGCACTGGGACATCGCTATTGTCCGGAGTCTAGCTGGAGATCATAAGGGCTCCTTAGGCTGCTTTGAAAAACTCTGGCCACTCGTTTGTCAGATCGCTAAACGCCAGCCGTTCTACGTCTACAAGTACCACAACGCCTTGGCGGTCGAACTCAGTGAAACCGGTCGGATCGAAGAAGCAAAGGCTGCGAGTAAGATCGCTCTTGCCTCGCCATTCGCTTCTGCCTATCCGGAATGGATACAAACACGCGATGATCTCAACGAAAAGGACGCTTCCGCTGCACATTCAGTTGTCGCCATCGCTTATGCGCTCAAAGATGACATTTCACCGCAACCTGAGGTCGAACAACAGCGCAATCCAAAACCGATCAGCGTGCTCGCCCGCTTAAGCCTTCTCGTCCTCTCCTGGCTTGTTGGTGATTGCGCTCATTTTCAAACGGCAATAACCTGCGTTGTCACGCCCGGAACAACAATCAATCATCAAACAACTTGCGAAACCCTTGAACGCTTGGGCAACTCTATCAAGTCCCGCGCACCTCCACAGCATACTGGTACTCAGTCACACTGATTCTAATGAACACCTGTACGGGCGTCGCTCCGTGGGTGCCCCTCCGTCGCAACCTCTGTTCCTGCGTGGGGAGGGGCGCCCACGGAGCGACCATGCCCGTTTTGCGGGCCAATGCCTGGCTAGCAACCCCTCCCGTAAGCTGTTGATTTCATTAAACAGCTTACGGTGGTTGGTAAGGAGGGACGCCCATACAAGTGTGTCGTGACTGAGTACTAGATCTACCGGCAATCATTCAATGAACTGTGACTGCAAGGCAGGCCGCCATGGCCTGACGGCCTGCCTCTGCTCAATCACGCACGTTCGTGTAACGGGATTTGTGTGCCTCGATCACGAACGCGCGCTGAGGTGCGCTTATGATAAGAGAAAATTACAAGCCCTACAAAGGGAATGTTGGGAGTGCGCTTCCAACATTCCCTTTCCGCAATTCCATCGTGTCGCGTCTCTCGATTGTGGTGTGCGCCGCTGTTTGGATCTCAACCACCGGCAGCGCGAACTCTCAATTCTCTGGCCCGAAGCCTAACTCCGCCGCTCCTGAATTGAGACTTCGGCAGTTGCTTCAAGCACCCGAAGGCGCTGCACCAGACTGGCCGAGCCTAAGAGGCAGAGTCGTGGTCCTCGAATTCTGGGCGACCTGGTGCGCTCCCTGCATCTCGGCTTTGCCTCATCTCAATCAATTGGCTGACAAGTTCAAAGACAAGCCGGTTCAATTCATCTCAATCACCGACGAAGACTCGGAGGTTGTCGCAGCCTTCCTCAAGCGAAGACCTATCAAAGGCTGGGTTGGCATTGATCTTAACCGTTCGTCGCGAGATGCATTTCAAGCCGAGTTTATCCCCCGCACAGTCGTGGTTGATAAACTCGGCAGGATTGCGGCAATCACTCGGCCCGACCTGTTGACCGAGGAGTTGATCAACACTGTTGCCGAAGGCAGGCAGCCGGATCTGGTCAGGTTTCAAATCGCTGAAGACCCGGCCCGGTTCAACCTGACCATCAGGCCGGCAAAATCAACAAGCACGTCCGCCGAAGTGTCGCCGGGCAGATTTACGTGCCGCAACATGAGCCTGAAAAGAGCTCTCAGTCTGATTCACAACATCAGCGAGACTCGCATCATTTGCCCTTTGTTGCTCCAGGATGCTCGATACGATATTTCCGCGGCTGTGACGGCAGACAAGAGCGGCGCTCTCAATGGATTGGTGAGCAAGGCTATCGAAACAAGCTTCAACTTGAAAGTTAGAAGAGAGACACGAGAAGTGGATGTGCTGGTGATGACAGCGCCAAAGGGGCTTGCAGGCGGACTGAAACCTGCTTCCGCGGCAAAGCCGAAATACAGCCTTGCAGATGATGCGATGATCGCCACCGGGCAGCAGATAGATTTGCTGGCCGACAGAATTGAGAAGGTAATGAATGTGCCGGTGCTGAACGAGACAGGCTTGGCAGGCCGCTACGACTGGGAGATTGTTTATGACAGTAAGCAGGCAAACTCTATCGTAGAAGTTGCGCGAAAGGAGTTGGATTTGGAGCTGAAGGCCAGCCGGAGGCGGATTGAAATTCTGGTGGTAGAAATGGAGCGAGAATGACTGAAAGAAATCACCATTTCGGTTGAAGCAAAGTCGCGGCATCTCAGCGGGTGCAATGTCTCTCATCTTGAGAGGCCGCGTATGCGGGCGGCAGCGTAGAGCCCAGGGCAAGTCCGCGCAGCCCTGGGTTAACGTCTCTACAATTGCGAGAGCCCGCGTCAGCGGGCGACAGCCTGTGATCCGGGTGGTAGGAATGCAAATCGGCCAGACCTTAGTGCCAAGACGCATGCCCTTGCGAGGGCAGACTCCTGTCGCCCGCTACGCGGGCTCTAGCGTCTTTGATTCCGAGCCCCAGGGCTGCGCGGACTTGCCTAGGGCTATACGCTATCGCCCGCTTCGCGGGCTTCCACCAATCTTAGTTGCTGATGGACCAGGAACGTCGGGAGGAGGCCGAGGCTCTCGAAGAAAACTCGCTCTTTTGACTACGGCGTTTCATGAATATTGTATGGAATTTTTTCTTACACACGCGCGGAGTTTCGTAGTAGAATGCGCTCCGCATGGCCACAGTCCCCCTGATCCGCCAAGCCGACTGGCGGTTTCGGTAATCAGGGTTGATCCAAAATGCCCAGAGATGCGGAGAACTCTTACCGCATTCTCAGGTAGAACAGAAGGAAAAGCGCCAGAGTAAGCACGCCTGACGCTAGGTCAACATCAGGAGCCGAGCCTTGAACGCCGCCTTCACGATTAGACAATGCTTTAGACGTGCGGGTCATGCCGTTGCCCCCTGGCTGCTCACCTGGATCGCAAATGCAGTCTTGTGGGCCGCACCCACACCAACCGCCAGCTATCGAGTGGCCGGCCAGCGCAACTGTAGAAAACGCAGTCACGTCAGTTGAGCTGCCACTCGGACAGTCTGAAAACAGAAGCGGAAGAGCTAAAATGCAAGCAGCCGCAATAACAAGTCGTTTTCTCACGGGTTATTCCTCCATAGCGGGATTTCCTGACGCAGAAAGTGTAGTCAGCAACCAGGGTCTACTTCCCCATTTTGTTGCCGGCCATTTGATTCGAATCGTCCATTCACAAAGGCAATTCCTCAAGCTTACCAATGAAGTGATTCAGTTTGCAGAGCAAGCCTTCCTTAGGCGTGATCTCGATTCGCTTGAAGAGGCGAGCCAGGTATTGGCGAGCCTGCCAGTAGATGCTCCGCGGCAAATCGGTCTTTACTACCATGCTCTCGCCATCAAGCGAAGAGGAGATCTGGATGCGGCCCAGACGCTGTTTGAAGCTGTTGCGGATAATGGGCCACTTGCATACAGAGCGCGAGGAATTCAAGGCTTGGGCGCCAATTACCTCAGTAAGGGTCAGCTTGATGAAGCCCTGAGATTTCAACTCGAAGCATTGCGGGCCGCATCGGATAAAAACGCTCACGGTTTGCAGACAATGCTGATGGCGCACTGGGACATCGCTATTGTCCGGGGTCTCGCCGGAGATCATAAAGGCGCCTTAGCTTGTTTTGAAAAACTTTTGCCGCTCGTTTCTAAGGTTGCTAAGCGACAGCCGTTCTACGTCTACAAGTACCACAACGCGTTGGCAGTCGAACTCAGTGAAACCGGTCGGATCGAAGAAGCAAAGGCTGCGAGTAAGATCGCCCTCGCTTCGCCATTCGCTCCTGCATACCCCGAATGGAGCGAGACTCGCGATGAGATCGCAGCCAAGCGAACCTCGGCAACTCCATCGATCGTCTCGCTCAATCGCGCGCCCAAGGCTCCGTACACCAATCGATGGGCGGACGTTCAACCCGTCGAAAAACGTGAGCTTCAACTGAACCCGGACCTTGAACCTCAGCCAAAACCTGAGCCATATTCGGCACTCACATTTAGTAGGCCGGCCGGCGAAACACTTTTTCAAATATCCTTAATCACGATAGCTGCAGGCGCACCAACATCCGCGGCAACTACCAATGAAACACGAAGCATTCTTGAATGGATGCTCTTAAGCATCGGGCCTCGCGCGCCTCCAACCTTTCGCTGAGCTCAGTAAGCCATAATCAATCAATCAAACTCGTAAGATGGGCCGCCATTAGAGGTGGCGACCCACCTTGCCCCTTCTACGCACGTTGGTGTGTCGGGAATTTTCTGCGCCAGTCACACCTCCGCGCGACGGAGAGCGTGTATGAGTATAAAAGAAGTCACCAAAAGAGCAAGTAGTGAATTTGCACGAGACAAGAACCCGCACCCGTACGTTGTCCCCGAAAGCGAAATCCGTAAATTCGTCGAGAGTCACGGCATCCATGACTTGAACACGGTCGCAGTCCGATTTCAGGTTGTTGCCGATCTTACCATCGGCGCGCTCCAAGGACGGGTCGAGCGGCTGAAGCGCTCCGACCTGCGGCTTATCAAGCAGATAGCCGGCGAAGACGACGGCAGCGGCTATCGCCAAATAATGGGGGCGATCATCGCCGGGCTGGGGCAAGGTGCTCAAGGCGTCAACGCCGCACATCTGACCGCCAGCCGCGCTGTAGAGCTGGCCTTCAGATGGACACACGAATACTTCTCGGCGCTCGACCGGTATAGAAAGGAGCTTAGAAGGATGAGGCTGACGGGCGGAACTGGCTGATCAACGTCAGAGAGCGGCGGCGGAGAGCTGCTCGTGACGAGCGGCGGATTCCTAAAGGTACGCTTAAAGGAAGAGTGACGGAGGAGCCGAGCCAGTACGCCGCAACCCCGAAAAAGGGTTGCGGCCCACGGCCCGGGGCTGCTTCTACTCGGCAGCCAGCCTAGCAGGCTGCTAAAAAAGTGGGAGTTCGCCACCAAGACACAAAGGCACGAAGCTGCACCAGGCAGTGAATGCTTGAGTTGTGGACTTTGTGCTCCTTAGTGTCGTCGTGTCTTAGTGGCGATGAATTGGTTTCTAAGCTGCCCGTTAAGCTCGCGGCAACTCTGTCGTCTTTATTCAAGCATCAAGGAACGCTCGCCCAATTCGTTATTTCAAGCCTTGTGAGGCAGAATAACGATGCAAGTCAACAAACAAGAGAGCACCAGGAGTTTGAACCAGGTCCTTCCGGAGCGGCGGCGGGCGCAGCGTTTTCGCGTGCGTTGGGACGTGACGGTTAGAGGGGTCGACGGGAAGGGCCGGATCTTCGACGAAGTCGGCTACTTACAGAATCTGAGTTCGACAGGCGCTTTGATGATCCTGCCAAGATGCCCCGCGCCCGACGCCAGGCTGAGCGTTCGGGTAACGATTCCGTTCAAGAAGCGGAGTTGCATCGGTTACTCTGCTCGAGTCGCGCGGGTCGAAGAAACGGGACCCCGCAGGGCAGTCGCGCTTGTTTTTGATAACCAGCGCCCGAGCTTTGCGGACAGTTAATAGTGAACAGCGTTGCTCAGGCAACGGTGGTCCTGCGAGTTTGAATCTCGTGTATCCGAGCCTTGAGTTGCGTGAGAGTGTCTTCCTTTTCAACCTTGTTGGTGCAGTGCCGCAGGGTTTCGACCAGATCGTCAATCTCACCGGCGAGCACTCGTCCGCGATCTTCTCGCGGCTCGGCGGGTTCCTCCCCCTCATTGGCTTGCGCCGCGCCGAAGACTTGATCGATGGCCCTCCAGAACAGGTCTATGCTGATGGGTTTCTCGATACAGACATTAGCGCCAGTGGCCTCGGCTTCGACCAGGACCATGGGTCCGCATCCGCTTATCACGATTATCGGCGTCGACTTTAGGCTGCGACTGCTTCGAACGTTAGCTATGAACTGCAGCCCGCTTTTCCCCGGTAGAACTATGTCGGTGATGATTAGGTCTGGCCCGCTCTCACGGGCAATCTTCAAGCCACGTTCGGCGTCGGAAGCTGCGATAACATTGTAACCACGAAGCCTCAGAAGCTCAGCCAGCGGCTGGAGCGTATCAAAGTCGTCCTCAACCACCAGGACGGTCCTCTTCATAACACTTCCCTCGCGACTCAGTCGCCGCAACATAAGAATCAATCGCGTGAGGTGTCAAAGGTACGTGTTTTGAGCCCGGGGCAGGTCCACGTACAGTGACGATATGATACATTCGCTTCCCCATTTGTGCAACGCAGAGTTTTTTTGGCAGGTCATGATCGTTCGAAACCGACAGGTATCAAAAGGAGTCCGAGCCGCGGCAGGCCCCGCTTGGAGTGGTGGGTCGAAGAGAGTTTTTGAACGGCCCCCATCGTTGAAAGATACCCTTGAGCGAGGCTCCGACCCGTGGTATAGTCCGTCACGCCTCCTGATGCCTCTATCGCGGGCCTAATTGCAATCGGATTATTCGATTCACGGACACGCTTGAACGCGTGTCGCGCCTACAGCGAATTGCTCCGTCGGGGGCAGGACGGGGATTGCTGAGAGGAACGATTGACGAAGCGGCGTTTCGTCACTTTCATCCTTCGTCCACACACTCACAATGCACGCGATGCGCAGAAAGCTTCAATGGTTGGTCGTCTCACGGCTTGCTATCACGGGCGCGCTGCTCGTCGCAATGCAGATGGTGGAGCGCGAGAGCACCCCGCGTTCCTTCGTGCCGGTGTTGATCGCGATCTGCGCGGCAAGTGTTACGTTGTCGGTGCTGTACTATCTCGCCTTTCGCGCCCGCCTTTCATACCTGGCGCAGGCTTACGTCCAGCTGTCCATTGACATATTGTTGGTGACCTGGCTCGCCTATCGAACGGGTGACGTGGAGTCACCATTCCTGGCTCTCTATCTGGTGATCATTTTTGCTGCGAGCGCGTTGCTCGGGAGAAGAGGCGTTTCATTTCTCGGAGTAATGAGCGGGGTGCTGTATATCACTACCAGCTTGCTCACCATGGGCGCGGTGATTCCTCGCGCGAGGGGCTGGTTCCCTTACGCTCCGGGGAGTGAGTTTGCCTGGACGCAGTTCATGTTTTCGCTGAATCTCATAGCGATCTTTGGAGTATCAGTCCTCTCCGGCCAATTGGCGGAGCGTCTTAGCCGGAGCGAGAGTCAGCTTGCGACCGCCACGAGGGACCTTGCCGACTACCGGCTGTTCAACGACCGGATCATTGAGAGCATGCGAAGCGGGCTTGTTACGACCGACCTCGGATGCCACATCGTGACCTTCAATCGAGCCGCCGAAGAGATCACTGGCTACAGAGCAGCCGACGTGCGCGGCACTAACGTCTTCGCGATTTTCGGCGACATCGAGAAGCAGATCGAAGTTGGGCTTGAATCAATTCGCACTCGCACGAGGCTGCCTCGCTTCGACATAGGGTGCCGCACGGCGGACGGCAGAGAGATTCACCTGGGATTTTCGGTCGCGCCGCTGGTCGATGAATCAGACAAATCACGCGGCTACGTCCTGACGTTCCAGGACCTGACCGAAGTAATGGACCTCGAACGAGAGGTCAGAAGGCAAGAACGCCTCGCTGCGTTGGGAAAGATGGCCGCGGGGCTCGCGCACGAGATTCGGAACCCGCTGGCTTCAATGCGCGGCTCGGTGCAAGTGCTTGCGAGCGAACTCAGTTTGTCACCAGACCAGGCGCAGCTCATGCAGATTGTGCTGCGCGAGTCCGACCGCCTCAATCGAATTGTGTCCGATTTTTTGACATACGCACGTCCGCCAAGAACCGAGCGCGCGGTCGTTGACTTGTCGAACCTGTTGGCAGAGACGGTCGCACTGCTGCGCAACAGCTCCGAACTGCGGCCCGACCATCTCATCAAGGAAGTGCTCCCGAACGAACCCTTCCTTTATCACGGCGATCCGAATCAGATGCGGCAGATATTCTGGAACCTCGCCCGGAACGCGATTCAAGCGATGCCGGATGGAGGCGAACTTTGCGTCGCGCTCGAGGCCAGACCCGGCCGCGAAGTCGCAATAACCTTCCAGGACTCGGGGCAAGGCATGAGCCGCGAGCAGAAAGAACGTCTGTTCGAGCCGTTTAACTCGTCAAGCGGCGGCACCGGGCTGGGGATGGCGATCGTCTATCAACTGGTCCGGGACCACAACGGCGCGGTTGTGGTCGAGAGCGAAACAGGGAAGGGCGCGTGCATTTCAATCAAGCTGCCGATCAGCGGACGAATTGCGGCTGCGCCTCCAAAGCAGATGGAAGCTCCCCGCGCAGATAGTTCAGCTCCCGTGGCCGTGGCAAGTTAGCCGGTTCCGAACGGCAAGTGAGAGGATGGGGCCTCGCGAAGTTGCGATGGCTGCAAGTGGGTCTTTTTCTTCTTCTTTGCGAACGGTTGCGCGCTTGGGGTAAGAGGCAATCATGGAAAAACTTCTAGTTGTGGACGACGAACGCAGCATGCGCGAGCTGCTCGAATTGGTGCTGAAGCGCGAAGGCTATTCGGTGCACACTGCAGAGAGCGGCACTCGCGCGCTCGAGCTGGTGCGCCAAAACGTCTACGACCTGATGATCTCAGATGTGAAGATGCCGGACATCAACGGAATCGAACTGCTCGAGAAGGTCCGCGAGATTTCGCCCGAAACGATGGTCATTATGATAACGGCGTTCGCGACCGTGGACACGGCGCGGCGCGCGTTCAAGCTCGGCGCGGAAGATCTGGTCATAAAGGACGCGGGCTTCGATGTCGAGGAGTTGAAGGTTTCCGTTGGGAAAGTTCTGGAGAAGAAGCACCTCCGCCAGGAGAATGTGCTGCTCAAACGCGAGTTGCGCCAGAGGAACTCACTCGAAAACATAGTCGGCCGCTCTCCGCAGATGCAGGCCGTTTATCACATGATCGAGACGGTGGCGGCTACCACCTCGACGGTTTTGATCACTGGCGAGTCCGGAACCGGCAAGGAGCTGGTCGCACGCGCGGTGCACAGCATGTCGGATCGGGCGATCGCTTCGTTTGTTTCGATAAATTGCGGAGCGTTCACCGAAACGCTGCTCGAATCCGAGTTGTTTGGCTACATGAAGGGATCGTTTACCGGGGCGGTCTCCAATCGAAAAGGGTTGTTCGAGGCCGCCGAAGGCGGAACGATCTTCCTCGATGAAATTGGCGAAACGACGCCCGCCATGCAGGTCAAGCTTCTCCGAGTGCTTCAGGAGAGAAGCATCCGGCGCGTCGGCGGACTAGAGGAGATCCCGGTCGACGTTCGCGTCGTGGCGGCGACCAATCGCGACCTGAGTCAGATGGTCGACGACGGCACCTTTCGGAATGATCTGTTCTACCGCATAAGTGTGATCCCCATCGAGATGCCTCCGCTGCGTGCGCGTCGTGTAGACATTCCAGAACTGGTGCGTCACTTTCTCGAGAAGTACAGCGCGGCGGCTGGGCGGCCCACGCTCGAGGTCTCAGAGGAGGCAATGGGATACCTCGAGTCGTATGCCTGGCCCGGTAACGTGCGCGAGCTTGAAAACACGATAGAGCGGGCAGTGGCGCTTGAGCCAGGCCGGGTTGCCCGAATCGATCGGCGAAAGGAAGACGTCGGTCCGCCCGAAGACCAGCCCGAGCGCAGGCTGAAGCCAGAATGGCTGCCGGAGCGAATACTCAAGTACAAACCGCGTGCTGTTACAGATCTAGACTTACCAGAGGAAGGCATTGACCTCGAAGCCTACCTGGCCCAATTGGAAAAGGACTACATCATTCGCGCGCTCCAGCGCACGTCAGGCAATCAGACTCGCGCTGCGGAGATTCTGAATATGTCTGTTCGGAGCTTGCGGCACTTGCTCGACAAGCACAAGATTCGACAGACTGCGAGCCTGATGCGAGAATCCGGTCCCCTGAGCGATAGCGCGACACACAAGTAAGCGCGCGCCTTCTACGCAAGACTTGAGTCCTCAAAGCGTCATTTCCACAGGCGCGTCAGGAAATCGACCTGTCAGGCCCCTACCCGCTCCATCTGTTCATCTCGAGAGAATTCCTTGAAGGAAAGTGGTGTAAGTTCTGGAAGGTCGCCCCATCGGTTCTGGTATCTAGGCGCCAGGGTTGTCTTCGGGATCTTCTTTCTGATGACCTCGATCTACTGCCTGTTGGCCTACATCCCCTTCACCTATCAATGGGTCATAAACTGCACGCTGGTGACGTGGCTCCCGGTCTTTGCGGATTTCCATCGATTCATCTATTGGGGTGTCGGTGCCGCTCTGGTTCTGACTCTAGGTCCCGAGCTGCGGAGCCGGAAGACTAGAAAGCTGGCGGCTGGATTCGTTATTTGTTTGACCGCGGCCGGCGTCGTCGTGTTGTTGTTCCCTCTGCTGCCGCAGCTTCGAAATGACGAGCAAAGCTTCTATTGGAGTCTGGTGTCGCTGTTGCCACTGGTGTGGATCGCGGCGATCGATCATCTCGCATGTTACAGCAGAGAGCGGAGCAATGAGCGGAGTAGTGACGATCATCTGAGAGTCTCGACGGTCGCGGTACTGGCCGCATTTATCTCGCTGCTGAACCTGGCGGTGGTTTTTTGCAGCTCCTCGCTGACTCGAGGCGGCGGATTTCGCTGGGCGGAACTCTTGGTCGGTGGAGCGTGGAGCCTCGCGTCGCACTTCCTCGTATTTGTATTCTGCTTCGCAGTGCTGAGTCTCATACGGACCATTTCGGCCAGGTTTGCGATTGGTTCAAAGCTTGAGTTTCTGCTGTGCAGCCTTCTGTTTGGCTTCCTAACGTCGTTGCTGATCAAACAAACTGTTCTTTCCGCCCTAAGCTTCAATGGGTATCGGGCTAGCATCTTCTCCGTCGCGGTTGGGTTTGCAAGCGCGGCGCTGATGAGCGGACTAAGCGTTAGGATGCAAGCCGGCGTTGCGAGAGCCGGCAGCGGCTTGGGCCTCATACTTCTCCCTCTAACGGTTCTCACGCCGGGCAGGGATTCTTCAAAACTGGCCCGTCTCGCCTTTGTCGGGGGGATCGCACTTCTTGCTTATGCGGCTCCGGCCATGATTGCGACTCGAGACTGGGACTTTCTGATGCAGAAACTCTCGGTGATTGGAATTTGGACTGGAACCTTCGTATTCCTTTTCGCCACGCAGTCGCGCCGCGTCAAGGAAACAAGCTCGGTCGTCGCATTGCTGCTCACAATGTCTCTGAGCGTAGGCGGGTATACGATATTGCAATCGTCGGAAGCGCTCTGGCCCAGTCTACTAAGGGACGAAGCGCTCGATGTCGAGGCGACGCTTGACCGTTACGCCAACTACGATGTCTCCTTCAAAATTGTCCGCGGGTTCCTCAGACCTCGGTTGGCAACCACAAGTGCCGCCGCGGACCGGGATGGTCTCGGTGAAGAAACTCCTGAATCCTTCTACGGCTTCTTGCGGCAGAACACGAATCTCCTTCCGTCGGTCAAGGTAAAACCTGTCGAGATCAATCTCGTCGACAGTCTTAAGCCCACGTCTGGGATAAAGCCAAACATATTTATCTTCGTGATCGACAGTCTCAGGCCCGACTATCTCTCGCCGTACAACAAGGGCGTCCACTTTACGCCAAACATCGACAGATTTGCTCGAGAGAGTCAGGTCCTTCACAACGCCTTCACACAGTATGGCGGGACGGTGCTTGCCGAACCCGCAATCTGGACTGGCTCGCTTCAACTGCACAAGCAATACATCGAGCCCTACTATCCCATGAACTCTCTGCAGTTGCTGATTGAGACCGAAGGCTACGAGAGCTTCATAACTGTGGACCCGGTACTAAAGATTATCCTCAACCCCGCGTTACGGGTCCACGAACTCGATAAAGGGCTGATGTGGTTTGAGTACGATCTATGCCGCACACTCAAAGAGCTTGAGGCGACGATAGACGAGAGACACGACGGCGCGCGACCGCTGTTTGCTTATACCCAGTCACAGAACCTCCACCGCATGGTGCTGACCAAACGAGGGGAGGTCGTTCCAGCAGGGGAATCATATCCCGGATTCTACGAGCACTACGCTTCACAGTTAGCAAGATTGGACGGATGCTTTGGGGAGTTCGTGGAATATCTTAAGTCGCGAAAGCTCTACGACAACAGCATCATAATCCTCACCTCGGACCACGGTGAATCGCTCAACGAGGACGGACGCTGGGGACACAACTACTGGATGTTTCCTGAGATCATTCGTATCCCACTCATAGTTCACCTGCCGCCGGAGTTGAGACGAACCGTGTCCTGCGATCCCGCGGCCGTCTCATTCTCGACGGACATAACGCCGAGCTTATATCGTCTCCTCGGGCATTCCCCAATCGTACGCAATCCGATGTTTGGACGGCCGCTGTTCACCGCTACTGAGAATGAGCGACTACAGTACGTTCGAGAATCATATCTTGTAACGTCAAGCTACGGAGCTGTTTACGGCATGCTCAAGGACAACGGCCGGTGGCTGTACATAGCAGACGCCGTAAACCAGAAGAATTATTTCTTCGACTTGAAAAACCCGAGGATTTCATCCGTGACCATCGATGACCCCATTCGGGCCATGTACGAGAGCCTTATTCGAGACCAGGTAATGACCGTCAATAGGTTCTTTCAGATCGGGCACGACCGGGACGCCGAGTGATGGTCTGGCGTCAGAGACAACCTGCGCAATTCGAGAGAAACCCGGCGCAGTAGAGTTGACCTCTAATGCTCAACGCCTCATTTAGAGCCATTATGTCTCAACAATCGCCTCGCACCAGTTTACTACTTGGCACAGGCGTTGCTCCATCGGAGTTGTAGGCGGCGTTAGCAAGAACGCAAGTAGAGGAGGAGATCGTTATGAGAGACGAGCCGGGCTTTTCGTTGATCGAGCTTTTGGTGGTGATGGCCATCATCGGACTGATCGCTGCGCTTGCGGTTCCGAACCTGAAGCGCGCACGCCAACAGGCCCTTTCGTCGTCTGCCATCCAGTCGATGAGAACGATCACAACAGCCGAGGCTCTGTACGAGAGAAAATATAGAAGGTATGCGGTCTTGTTCGACCTGTCACCCGAAGGCACGCTCGACTCGCACCTCAAGCTTGGAGTCAAGAGTCACTACAAGTTTTCGATTACGCTGGCGGCCGACCAAGTGCACTACACGGTTACCGCGACACCCATACTCGACCCGGCGGAGATGAATCATTACTTCACCGATCAGAGCGCTGTCATACGCTTCAACCTTGGAGCGCCTGCCGACGCCACCAGCGATCCGATACCAGCTAAGTAACCGGTTCTTTGACAAAAAATGGCACGAATTCTAACGATTTTTGTTAAGCAGGGCGCTGCAAAAAAGGCGAAGCGAATGACTACGCCCTTTGATCTCAACCAATTCGAAGCCTGCTCCCCCGACACCCGCAGATGGCACGATCATTGCCGTTCAGACGGTTGCGATCTGTCGTAGATTGGCCGCTAGGGACAAACAACCTACGGCAATAATATAGAGTTGAAAAGGAGCTTGAAGAGTATGAGGAAAGAAAGAGGATTTTCGCTGATCGAGCTGCTCATAGTGGTAGCGATCATCGGGATTATTGCCGCTATCGCGATTCCAAACCTGTTGAAGTCCCGGCAAGCGGCTAACGAGGCGTCGGCCATCGGATCAATGCGAACAATTGGGACTGGGCAGGCGACCTACCAGTCAACCAAGGGCAAGGGCAGAGAATTTGCACCCGACTTGGCTGCCTTGGCAACAGACGGGTCTGTGGACGCCGTTCTGGGCGGCACGGGTGGCAAGAGCGGTTTCAATTTTACATCCGACGGCGTTGCTTCTACGTCAGCCACGCCTGCGTACTTCAATTCGACCGGGCTGCCAAAATCGTCGGGGAACTTCGGCACGGGTAACCGCGCCTTCTACTCCAACGAGTCGTTCATCATCTACCAGGACGATCCGCCAACGGGTGGGGCGGCGCCGACCTGTGACGCAGTGACCCGGTTAGTAACGGGCGGCTCGCCGATCGAGTAAACGACCAGCAAACTCACGCACAGTAAGAACGGGTGAACCCTTTGAGGGCTCACCCGTTTGTGCTATAGTCCGCTCCATCAGCTCAAAAATAAGCGAACGGCCGAGATCGCTCAGCGTTCGATTTCGCAAGAGAGCACCGAGCTTCCCTGTAGAAGGGCACCATTCGAGCTGAGGAGAGTAACTAATGGACGGCAAAAAGCAGAGAGGTTTCTCGCTAATCGAGTTACTGATCGTAGTGGCAATCATCGGCATCATCGCGGCGATCGCGATCCCCAACCTGCTGAAGGCGCAACAGGCGGCGCGTGAGACGTCGTCGCTGAAGGCAGTTCAAACCATCGGCGAAGGTCAAATCATGTATTCGGTAACCAAAGGCCGTACCAAGTTTACCGATCTGGCGACCCTCGCCTCGGAACGCATAGTCGACGCGTCTCTGGGTTCGGGCAACAAGGGCGGCTACATCTTCACTTCGGTCGCAATAACCACTGAAGGCATGCCCTCGATGTTCGACACCACCGCCAAGCCTGGCTCTATTGGCCCGTTCGGAACTGGGAATCGTTCGTTCTATGCGAACGAGACCAACGTGATATACGAAACTGACGGCGGAACTCCGCCAACCGCTACACCGCAGGATCGCGTGCCTAAGGACGGCGCTCCGATACAGTAGCGACGAGTTTAGCTGGGAGCGCAGGCGTCCCTGCCTGCCTCCTCTCGGGCCACGCCGAGCAGGCAAGGATGCCTGCGCTCCCAGTAAGCGTTCTGTTGAACGCCTGGCTCCCCCACCCAAACCGCTTCTTTGCGGTGTCCCCCTCTCCCGGAAACGCCCCCAGACAAAAACGCGCGTTTGCGAATCGGCCTCGCGCAGATTTTCAGGAGGAGTAGCTGTGCACGAAACGATTTCCAATGTGCAGTCTGAAGATGCGCCAGCCAAGCAAGAACACGACACAGAGGCCTCACTCGTTGGACCGGTATCAAGCGGCGCGACAGTGCACCTCGAAGCCGCGGCCAACCTTCGATTGGTGACGCTTGTGGGAATCTCTCTCCTGGTCATGGGCGCGTACTACAACTCCCTGGCGGGAGGGTTCGTGCAGGATGATACGCCGCAGATCATCCAAAACCCGATGATGGGTAAATGGAACGCTGAAAGCCTCAAGCAAGCGTTCACGCGAGACTTCTGGTCGAACATTGAACCCGACCATGCGCGCGAAAAGATCAGCGTCTATTACCGGCCGCTCTTCCTGCTCGCACTGATGGCGGGCCACGCCCTTGCGGGTACGAATCCGGGTGTGTGGCACCTTATCGCGGTTTGCCTGCATTTGCTGGCTGCAGTCCTGGCCTTTCTGGTGATCGAGAAGATCCTTGAGTTGACGACGGACGAACCGAGCAAGAGCCGGACGCTGATGGCGGCTTTCGCGACTGCTGTTTTCGTTGTGCACCCTGTGCAAAGCGAGTCGACGGCCTGGATCTCGGGTCTGGTCGGACCCTTAAGCACGGTGTTCATGCTCGGAGCGTTTTTGTGCTATCTCGCGTATCGGCGACAGCCTACGGCATTGCCGCTGGCGGGAGTTGTACTGCTCTTCCTAATGGCTACGTTGACGAAAGAACAAACGCTGGTGTTGCCGATAATCATCCTGGCTTGCGAGCTATTGGTCTTCCGGAACAAGGAAGAGGCGAGGCTCTCGCAGCAAGGAAAAACCGTGTTGCTTGCAACGATGGGAGTGGCTGCTTTTTATCTAGCTAGTCGCTATGCAGCGATCGGCGTTTTTGTGGGGCGAAACCGAAACCTGAACTTTGCAGATGATGCTTCGCTTACGCTTGCGGATCAACTCCGCACGTTGCCGGCGCTCTTGTTGCAGTACTGCAAGTTGGTAGTCTACCCAGCCGATCTTTCCCTGATGTATGCATTTGGTTACGTGCGGAATCTCAGCGTAACCGGTTTCTGGTTGCCGCTGGTTGCCGTGTCCGGACTGGCCGCGGTGTTGATTTACTGGGCTCGCAGGGCGCAAGCGGTGGCGATAGCCGCGATCTGGATCGTAGTACCACTGCTGCCGCATCTCAACACGAGAGCGTTTGTCAGCGAAGAGATCATCCACGATCGTTACTTGTACGGGTCGATGATCGGAATCGGGATCGTAGCTGCGTTGCTGCTGTGGCGAGTGAGTGCGCGAGCGACGGTCCGAGCTGTGTTGGCGACCCTGGTGGTTCTTGCGCTGATGGGGCTTACGGTGCGGCAGAACCGCCAGTGGAGAACGGACGAGTCGCTTTGGAGGCGGGCAGCGGAAACCGCGCCCGAGTCGCGGTTGGTGCATCTGGCGCTTGGCGCGATTGCGGAGAAGGCGAATCGTCCCGAAGTCGCCCTCGCAGAGTACGAATCGATACTGGAGTCCCATCCGAACGTGATTGACGCGCTTAACGACTCGGCGTTTGTTTACGCGAGGCAGCGGCGCTGGGCGGAAGCAACGCGAAACTTTGAGCGAATAGTTTCGCTCACGCCGGGCAAGGCGGTCTCGCACTTCAATCTCTCTTTCGCTTACGCTGTGCAGAAGCGCTACGACGAAGCGGCGCGGGAGCAACAAACAGCGATAGATCTAGATCCGAACGGCCCCCGAGCCGACGAATGGCGAGCGCGGCTTGTGCAACTCGAGCAGGCAATCGCGACGGCGTCGGCCGGCGCGAGTCCGGGATGATGAACCTCGGCGATGGCTTTGACGAAAACAAACGCACAGACTCACGGAAGGACTGCGCGCGGTGATTCGGGCGGCGCTGTAGCCATGCCGGTTGATCGGGGAGAGGCCCGCGTTCGGGGTCTGGTCGCGTCGATCGAGGCACTCGGCGCGAGCCGCGCGATACTGCTGATCTGCTTGCTTTCGCTTCTGGCTTACGCAAACTCGCTCGGCGGTGAGTTTGTTTTTGACGACACCGATCAAATAGTCACCAATCAGAATCTCAGATCGTGGACGAATTTGAGCCGGGCTTTTACATCGCACGTTTGGGCTTTCCGCGATCAACAGCTCGGCATCGAAGCGCCGCCGCCCCTGCCGTACTACCGTCCGATCTTCACGGTGATGCTAACGGTCGAATATCGCCTGTTTGGCCTTTGGCCGCAGGGCTGGCACCTGGTCAGCATTCTATTGCACATACTTTCTTCGGTGGGCGTCTTCTATGTGATCCTGCTGTTGTCGCGCCGGCAGATCGTGGCATTGTTCGCAGCTTCTCTCTTCGCGGTTCATCCGGTCCATGCCGAATCTGTTAGCTGGATAAGCGGAATGACCGACCCGCTGTTTGGCACATTCTTTCTCGCTTCCTTTCTCTTCTATTTGAAGAGCCGCGGAGAGGGGCAGGGCTTTGAGAAGCGGAACAAGTCAGGCTCAGTGACAAGCAGCCGCCGGGCGCTGGTTCTGGCTGTTCTGTTGTTCGTCCTTGCCGCGTTCTCGAAGGAGACCGCGTTGAGCCTCGTCGTGCTGGTGTTCGGCTACGAGTTCGTCGAAAACCAGGGCAAGCCAATCCGTCGCGTGAGCCATGCAGCGCGACGGGCAACTCCGTTCGCGGCGGCCTCGTTGATCTACTTGATCCCGCGCTACGTTGTGCTTGGCGACCTCATGTGGGCCAATCCACAGGCCCCCGATCGGCCATTGATGCAGACGTTCCTCACGCTGCCCTTCGTTCTGGTCAGCTATCTGTTTCACCTGGCGTGGCCGGTTGGGTTGAGCGTTACCTACGACACGCGTTTTATCACGAGCGCCACGTCGCCGATGTTTTTCTTGCCGGTGGCTGCGCTCGTTGCGATTGCCGCGGGTCTGTTTGCGTGCCGCAAACAATTGAACCGGGAAGTTTGGCTTGCGTTGTTGCTTATCTTCGCCCCTCTGCTGCCTGTCCTGAAGCTAGGCCAGGTTTCACGCGAAGAGTATCTGGTGTTCGACCATTACCTATATCTTTCGGTCGCGGGTTGGGCATACTTGATTGGGATCGGGCTCGCAAGACTCGGAGCGTTTGATCTGCAATCTGCGGCGGGTTTGAAGCGGGCGAAGGCGGCCCTGGCGGCGATGGCTTTCATTCTGTTGGCTTCCATCGCAGTCACTGCCGGCGAGAATCGCGCCTGGTCGGACTCATACGCTTTGTGGTCAAACGCGGCTCGCGTTCGGCCTTCAAATTGGGCGGCGCACTACAACACTGGACTTGCGCTTCTCGACCGGAGCCGCTTTCTCGAAGCTCGCGACGCGCTTGGCCGGGCGGCCGCGCTCAAGCCCGACGAAGCCGCCATCTTTGACGCGCTCGGACGTGCTTCGGATGGAGCGGGTAACACGCGCGAGGCAGAAGCCAACTTCAAGCGAGCCCTTCAGCTTGACCCGCGGTTATTCGAGTCGCTAAACAATCTCGGGACGCTCTATTTTAAGCTCGAGGACTATTCGGCTGCGGAAGCAAAGCTCGTCGCTGCAATCGCCATTCGGCCGGACGCCGCGCGGGCACGGTTCAATCTCGGACTGTGCCGCGTGCGACTCGCCCGTTACGACGAAGCCGCGCGGGAGTTCGAGCGGGCTACGCAGCTCGAGCCCGACGCCGAAGCATTCTATGAGCTGGCCTTAGCCTGTGAGAAACTCGGGCGGACTCGCGACGCCGAAAATGCCCTCACGCGCGGCCGGGACCTGGCGACGACTCCGGAACTCGCCGGGCGAATAAGCGAGGAGTTAGCGCGCTTGCGAGGCGAGCGCCAAGGTCGTTGAGGGAGCGATCTGCCGTCATTAATTGGAAAGGTGACTACCCGGACGAGGTCGATGACTGAAACACGGAACGCGCAGATGGCGGCAACGCCGGTGAGCTTCAGATCCAGTGCCGCTGCACGCATACGAGCGATCGCTTTGAACACATTTCGCGAGTCGATTCGCGATCGCGTCTTGTACAACCTGGTCCTGTTTGTGCTGATCCTGGTGGCCGCGTCTGTGTTTGTCAGCGATCTGTCGGCGAACGTTGAGAGTGAATTCACGGCCTCACTTGGCCTCAGCGCAATGCTGGTGTTCGGCGCATTCATTGCCATCTTTATCGGAGTCGGACTGGTCTACAAGGAGATCGACAAGCGCACGATCTACAACCTTCTGTCGAAACCGGTCCATCGCTACGAGTTCATTGCGGGCAAGTACGCCGGGCTTTGCCTGACTCTGCTCATCAACTCCGGAGTAATGCTGGTTGCCACAGAGATCGCAATTCTCTGCGTAAACGGCAGGTTTGTGAGGCTCCAGCTAGCTGTGCTGGCGGCGGCGTATCTTGTTTTCCTCGAGCTGGCGCTGTTGATTGCAGTTGCGCTGATGTTCTCGAGTTTCTCTACCCCGCTGCTTTCCGCGTTGTTGACGTTTGCGGTGTACGTTATCGGAAACTTCAGCGGGGACTTATTGCAGATGGCCCGGATATCGGATTCCCGGGCCGGAAATGCCTTGCTGAACGTCATCTATTACCTGGTGCCGCACCTGTCGAACTTCTCATTCATAACCGAAGCCTCGCACGGGCGCATTGTTCCCGCGCGGATGGCGCTCTCGGCGACGGTCTATGCGATTGTGTACGTCTCGATCTTGTTATCGGCTGCGATGCTGATGTTTCAGAAGCGGAACTTCAAGTGATGAGAGTCAGCCTATGAAACAGGTCAAACCAGGCTTAATTCTAATTCTCGGAATGTTGCTGCTGTACCCGTTGCAGCGCTGGATCGACGGCGCTGCGACGACTGAGGTGAGCACCGATGAACAGCTCTATCTTCCTTCGGGCGAAACAATAAAAAGGATGAGCCTGGGCCTGGAAGGCCTGACAGCGGACATCTACTGGATTCGAACGATTCAGTACTTTGGCCGCAAGTTGATCGACAGCGGAGTCGAGCTGAGTTCGATGAGAACCGCTGACATCGATATGCCGTTGCTCGCTCCACTGCTGGATATTGTAGTCACGCTGGATCCGCAACAAATCCCGGCTTACCGGTTTGGCGCCGTCTTCCTGCCGGAGCGAGACCTGCCTGCCGCGATCGCGCTCCTTGAAAAAGGCATCCGACACAACCCGAACGAGTGGCGGCTATATCAGGACATCGCGTTCATCTACTGGCAAGAGGGCAACGCCGCGCGAATCGAAGACCAGTCGGCATTCTACGCAAAGGCCGCCGAGTGGTACGAGCTGGGGGGGCAGGTTCCAGGTTCATTGTGGTGGATGCGCGACCTCGCGGGATTGATGCGGATCAAGGGCGGAAGCCGCGACGCTGCCCGGGCAATCTACACCTTCTATCTCGAAAGCGATGACAAGAACATCAGCGCTCAAGCGGTCGATCGCTTGAAGCAGCTACGCTCGCTCGATGAACTCGACGCGATCAATTCGGTGCTCGCAAGGTGGAAGGAAGCAAACGGTTCGTGCCCGTCCGACTTGCGCGCCATTGCGCCGGCTCTCCGCTCGCTCAACATATCAGTCGATGAAAACTCGCTGCCGGTGGATCCGGACGGTTTTCCATACGTGTTCGATGCCTCGAGTTGCCGTGCGAAGCTCGCAATGCGATCTTCAATTCCGAGATAAGCCGCAGGCACGCCTCTTTCAGGCGCCACCAATTCCTTTCACGCGGAATGCGCGTGATTCGGTGAGATTGGGCTGCCTCGCGAAGCAGCCCGTCACCCGTATGATGCGCGTTCTCGTACGCCCTGATACCTTCCTCGCGCTTGCGGCGGAAACTGCAACGCGCCGCGCGCTCCGGTTCCCCACCCCCTTGCGCGCCACTCCGGTCGCCGGAAGGTTGTTGCTTCGCGGCTTTCTCTAGAGCCGAGCGGCCGTCAGGGACCTTCGCCCACAATGGGCTATAGGAGTCACCGTCACGTAGGTAAGTTTCAGAGACGAAGGTTCAAGGATCGCAGGGCTTTGCAGGACCGGCCCAAATCAGAACTCAGATCACGTCTACTTCACATCCTGATACACAATGCGCCGGTATATTGTCTCGTAAACCTCTGGTGATGAATCGCGAGACCTCGCCTCCTGTCTATCGGTTCCGGCTTGCTCGACCCAGTTGCCGCGCGAATCGTACTTGTACTTATAGGTCCAACGGTGTTCCAAGGAGCCGTTACCAGAGTACACTAGTTTTGACTTAACGTTACCGTCCTGGTCATACGTGTATTCAAGTCTAAAGTCCAGTAGGCCGGGAGCCGCGAATAAGAGCTCTTCGCCTATTTGTCCCTTCGAATCATACTTGTAGGACTCGTTTGTGTACTCACGGCCGTTCGTCTCGGACCTGACGCTCTCAGTCTTTCTACCCATGTTGTCATACTTGAAAAAGTACTTAGCGGTACTCAGGCCGTTCGGCCCAAACAGGCGAACTTCAAGCAGGGTGCCTTTTTCATCGTACGCGCTAACCTCGCGCCATTTGAGCAAGTCATTGGAATCATATACTTCCCTTTGGGTCAGCCGACCATCGTCGGCATAGGTGTATATCCAGGTGTTGTTGACCAACCCATTCTCATTGAAAACGATCAACTCAGCTAATCTACCGCGATCGTCATACGTTTCCCGATACCACGGCCCTCGCGCGCCCTCGTCTTCTCTCGATCTCGAATTGGGGGTCGCTCGCTCAGCAAACACGCTCTTGATCCGGCCTTTCAGTTGCGGCATTTTGCCTGCGATCGGCGCAGCCTGCAGTCCCATCTCAAGAATGAGGAGCAATACAACTAGTATCACTTCGCCTCCCTTTACGACCTAATTCAGCCAGTGAAGCCCAGACTTCAGATGTCTTGACTTGGCCACCAAACAATCGCTGCATAACGATCCGGTGAGATGCAGCGTTAGCGGATCGCTCGTTAGCTCGCTGCAGGTATGGTAAGTCTTTGTCCCTCGTGATGTTGGCCTGAAACTCGCGAGGATTCCTGCTAA
This sequence comes from Candidatus Onstottus arcticum, assembly GCA_038040485.1. Taxonomy (GTDB): domain Bacteria; phylum Acidobacteriota; class Blastocatellia; order UBA7656; family UBA7656; genus Onstottus_B; species Onstottus_B arcticum. Next base: position 7,296 of record JBBPIE010000032.1, on the reverse strand, counting down.
GGTCCACACCATGCCCGCCTACCTCGTGACTGAGTATCGCTTCTGTGCGGCTCTCTGAGTTGTTCCTAGAGTCGCGCTGGTCGTCACTAAGCTTGATAGCGCTGGACCGAAGCGAGACATTCACGTTTACGATGAAAGTTGGATTTGCAGTGTTGGCTTTGTCGACGGTTATTCCTCCGCTCTCGGTTAGGCCTCGTGCCTTGGACTTGTCGATGTTGCTTGTTATCTGACCCTCGAAGTCCGTATCCGCCAAAATCGTGATATTTAGGTTCGGTGCATCGGGACCGGTTCCATCAAACCGGGCGTATGCCTGATCAGCAAGCGGCGATTGATCCCGCAGTCTCGCGATTGCATTTCTTACAGCCTCCTGTTGCTCATCAGTCCCGCCATTTATGAGTATTTCTTCCCCGCTGGGATCGATGTACAGCAAAGGATTGTTGACGTCGTCGAGATGGAGCGCGCGTCCTGTTTGGTCTCAAGGTTCGAGTTCGCGTCGTAGGTGTAGTTAACCGTTCCGCTCTCGGGATTGGTCGCCTGCTTCAAGCGCTTCAAGCGCGCGCGTGCCACTAAAAAAAGCCAGTGGCACTTGCGCTGCACGACAACATAATACTCGTTATCGTACGCCCCGATATCTTCCTCGCGCTTGCGGCGGAAACTACACCGCCGCCGCGCGCTCCGGTTGGCCCGCCTTGCGCCGACGCCCCCCAGAGGGCTGGCGCTGGGCGTCGCAGCACGCGCTCGCTTTGCTCACGCGCTACGCTGCTCGCGTAATGACTTTAATATGACTTCAGAGCTCGGGCTTTCTTGTTCTGCGGGAGCCACGTTTGACATAACCCTTCGGGTCAGAAGTCACTATGGATTCTGGCATTGATTGTTTAACTTCGACTTCGTAAGGCGGTCTGAAGATCGTCAACAACTGCTGTCGAGAGGTCTGGCTGGGCAATAAGCTGAACACAAACTGAAGGCGCAGAATCGTCACGCCCTTGGATTGAAACTTCCACCGTCTAGCGGCGGTCTCCGCTTCAGCACGGAGCAGTGCGTGTCCCTCTACTGTCTTGACGTTATCGACAACGCCGGCTTGAGTGATGTGGGTTTGCACAGTTACTGTTCCACTCACATTCGCCGCTGCTGCCAATGCGGGATAGCTGGGTGCGGCAGCTTCTAATACGTACACCTCCTCGGTCAGCGCGCCGACGTGCGGCAGCACGACTTCACAAGGCACAGGTGCAAGGGCAATAAGAATCGCAGCGATACCTAAGCTGGATGATAAACGCCTCATTGTTTCTTCTTGAACTCTATAAGCTTGGGTCCAGGGTTGTCAGCCGCTACCTTGTAGGACTTGCTGCTCTTGAGCAGGTTGTTGATTCCAGACGCCATCTTAGTCTGTCGCTCCGACGCGCTCCAACCTGAATTCCATATCTCATAACCCGAGATATTATAGTTTGGTAAGCCAAGCGATTGAGCAACGTAGGAGCTAACTCGATATGCCCTCGACTCGGTTGCGTATCGAGTGAGGTTTAGAGAAGGATTGTCAAAGACTGAGTCGCCTGCTCCCGCGTTGGCCGCCGATGCTAGAGCTTGCCTGTCCGCCACGTGAGTCCCTTCATGCGCCACATCGTTAGCATCAGGGGTCAAGCCCGCCTTGAAGGTAACCAGAACGTTCGCGGTTACGTTGCCTGCGCTGTCGCTTGTAAGAAAAGCCCCGCTATTCACTACTGGGTTAGCGCTTGTCTCTGCAACCGCTCCGCCCTCGACTTTCCCTACTCCTACCGCGACCCCGTTTGCCTGACCCTCCGTTCCATATGACTGAACGGCCCTTTGTACTGCTGCCCGTTGTTCTTCGTTAAGGGATTTGCTTGTTCCCGCCTCCGTTGCTTTGGCGAGAGCATTTCTAATCGCATCCCGCCGTCCAACGATTGCTTTGCCATCTTTTTGCTTCTTAAGCTCTTCGTCGGTGGCGGAGCCCCCCAAAGAAGCATCCCACACATACAGTCCGAAGGGATCAATATACTTCAGCGGGTTGTTCAGGGTGTAGGAGTAGCGATTCCATGTTTGTGGATCATAAACTGTGGCGGATGAGAGTAGCGGGTCTGAACTCGTGAACCTTCCTTGCGCCGACGAGTAATACCTCGCAAGGAAGTAATCGAGGCCTGACTCATTGTCTCTTTCTTTTTGGGTGAACTTCTGCTTTGTGCTATCCGCCGCACTGTAGCCCATCTCCGCGGTGCGTTGGCCGATTGTGGCTCCCAACTCTTCCCCAAACGGCAAGTAGTCGTAGCGAGACTTAACCGTTCCGTCTTGCTTCGTCACCACCCGAGTGCTTCCGAGATGATCGGTTGTCAAATAACTCGTGCCTCCTCCTCCTGCTGCGGGAGGCACCGGGTCGCTGTGATATTCAGCTATCAACTGGCCGCCAGCATTATACACAAAGACGATCGTCCCCGTGCTGTCTAGCTTCTTCACTCGGTGACCGTCTCCGTCATACACATACGTCGTGGTCACTCCGGCCTTCGTGTAGCTCACCTGACGATTCTCTCCGTCGTAGATCATCGCGTTAGCAACAGCCGTAGTCGGATCCCTCGTCAGATTGCCCGCCGCGTCATAGTCAAACCCCGAAAGCGCGATCCTGTTTGTGATCTGATTGAACGCCGAGAAGTCCGTCGGTGTCGATGACTGCGGTGTGAGCTGTGGCTGCGGCATGTATGAACCGATCCGAATCGCTCGATTTCCGTACCGGTCGAAGTCGTAAGTCTGACCCCACGCGCCTGTCTCGGCCGCGCTTGCAAGCCGGTTCAATGCGTCATAGCCGTAGTTCTGACCGATCGTGGTCGGCGTCGGAGTCCCCGCTCCTATCGTGATCGTCTGACTCAGTACGTTGCCGTTGTTGTTTGTCGAGCCATATGTGTAGTCCAACTGCAGGGTGCTCGAATTGCTGGCCGATGTCCCAAGTCCGATCTGCAAAGGTTGCAGTCTGGCGTTGAAATTCGTGTGCTCCCACTTGCTGTTGCCAAGCTGCAGGGACTTGACCGCGCCGTGCGCCGCGTAGCTGAACTGCGAAGCATAGGTTTTGTTTGGCTCGCCGCTCTTCTGTCCATTGGACGTGCTTATCCTTCCGGCGGCGTCGTAACTGGTTGTGATCTGGCGCAGGGACGGATAAGTCTCGCTGGTCATCGCGCCCGCGAGATTATAGCCGTAGCCGAAGCCGTAGTTCTGAGACTCAGTCTGCTGGTAGCTCGACGTCACTCGGCCAAGCGGGTCATAGCCCGTGTAGTTGCCCGCGCTGCTTGTGCTCGTCCCGTGAGTCGTCGCGACGAGTCTGCCGGTCGAAAAGCCTCGATTGAACGCCGCCGGGAATCCGGTCGGTAGCGTCTGCGCGTCGTACTTGTAGAAGACCGCAGGCGTGTTCTGCGGATCGTTCGTGTACGTCCGGCTCTTCACTCGGTTCAATGCGTCATGAGCATACGTCGTCGTGATAAGCCGCGCATCTTGCTTCGTCTCAAGATTCGAGTTCGCGTCGTAGGTGTAGTTAATGGTCCCGCTTTCAGGATTGAACGCCTGAGTCAGTCGCTTCAATCGGTCATAAGCGAACGTTCGAGTCTGCACGCCCTGGGTGACGCCGGTGAGATCATCCAAAGCGTCGTACGCATAGGTGGTGGAATAGGCCAGCACATTCGGGTCTTCGATCACTTGCTTCAGCCGGCCAAGCCCGTCTGTGACACTGCGCCTCACTTTCAACGCTTGATCCGTCACCGTCACCTGAGCACCTGAATAAGCAGTCGTCACCCCGCCCGTTGAGACTCCGCTTCCACTGAAAGTCTCGACCCTGGTCACTCGCCCGAGCATATCGAATGTCGTGTCCGTATATCCATACGTCGGGTCGCTCGTAGTGCGGTAAGGGTTTGTCACACGCTTTGCGCGCCCCAGTCCGTCATATGAGGCCGTCGTTCTGACGTCGCCTTGCGGGTCGCGTGCGAAGGAGTCCAGCGTTCGCCCGAAGCCGTCCGTCTTTGTCCAGCTTCGAAGATTGCCATCATCAAGTCCGCTCTGGTCTTTGGCGGTCAGCACGTCGTTGTTGATCAGAGTCACGCCGAACACCGTCAGCGGATTCAAACCGGCGTAGTACATCGCAGTGTGATTCTCGAAAGGCGTGCCCAAAGCTACTTTGATCTGTTTCGGGCGGTCGAACGGATCGTTGTAGATGGTCTGGGCGATTATTCCGTTTCGATCTTTGAAACCGGTCATCAGCCCTGTCGAATAGTCATACTGGCTGAAAGCTATGTGCTGAGCTTCACCGGGATTGGGCGGTGGGCTTGTTATTCTGGTAGGCAGCGCGTAGGTGCTGTGGCCGCCGGTGTTGAATCCGGGACTCGCTCCCCCGCCAAAGTCATCAAGGTAGTCTATCGATGCCACATTGCCGCGCGGGTCTTTCGCGGAGACGACATTTCCCAGCACGTCGTAGCGCGCATAGCTTGCGATCGAAGTCGAAGCATCCACCATTCGCGCCACGAGGGTCGCGTTTCCCCGGGCCGTAAAGACGGTGTCGTAGCTTGTCGTGTGGCCTGGAATCGACGAGAAGTCCGAATAGGTTGTCAGCGCCTGATTGTTTCCGTCCGCCGTGTAGTTGTCGTACTCGTAGTTCGTCCGGGCCTTCTCTACCGCGGTTACGCCGTCGAAGACGGATTGCTGCAAGGGCAGCCGCACGATGTTCCGAGTGTTGACGCCGCTGCCCGCATAGGGCGAGCCGGTGACGTAGCTCGTCGTTGTGTAGCGCTTGAGCGAGCCGTCGAAGTCGTACTCGTCCACCCGAGTCGGGTTGTTGTATTGGTCGTAGGTCATATGCGAGCGCGACGTGCTGAGGTCATTGAGGATCTTTCGCTCGTCGTTCACGCGGTTGTCGTTGGCTATCTGCTGGGTCGCGAAGCCGAGCCAGGAGACCGAGGCGCGCTGAGACCAGTCCTGCTCGCCGGCTGCAAGCACGGTTGTGCCGTCGGTATCGCGGTGCTCGCTGCGGCGCTCGAGACCGGTCGACCACAGCGAGTACCCGGTGCCGTCGACGCCGGTGGTGACTGAGCCAGTTAGAAATCGCTGGGTCGGCAGAAAGTGATGCCATTCATCGAGCAGCGTCCCCGAAGCGGAAGTGCATCGCATTCGGGTCTTGTCGATTTTGTAGTCATAGCTCCAGGTTCCCTCCACGGTTGAGGACCCGTCAGCGTACGTTCTCCGCGCTACGACAGCTCGATCTACAGCCCTCACGTTGCCTCCGCCCGGAGCGATCGCTTCGATGCCGAGCGTATTTCCAGCCGGCAGCCCTTTTCCCGCAATGGTGTCGAGAACCACTCCCTGGTAGTCGTATTGCACCTTGCCGCCAGTCGGCAATTGCACCTCGGCAACCTCGCCGTATTCGTTGTACTTAAACACCAGCAAGCGGTTGTCAGGCAGGATCAACTGCGTAAGCACAGCCTTGGTATCGATCTGCTCGAGGCCGGCATCAGTGCCTCCGGTGAACAGAGCCGTGCCCACCTGCGTAAATTCGCTGTCGCCGTTGAAGACTGGCAGTGTTGGATTGATCGGGTTTGGGCTTCCCCGATAGTTCAGGTTCATCGTGCCGGTCTTTATCTTGTAGTAGTGTACGCCGCCGCCTGAACCCGGAAGCGTAACTAGAACAGCCAGCCTCTCGAAGGGAGGGTCCGGGTTGTGCAGCGGATCAAAAGGATCGTCCATCTGCAACAGTCGTAGTTCGTCCGAGTTGATCTGTATATATCACGCGGAAGCCGTCGGGGTACGCAATCTGAATCCTGTTGCCGTTACGGTCCTCCACCCAGTCACATCGCGCCATATGGTTGATGTTCGTCGAACCAAACGGAGAGCTGCCTGAATTCACAAAGTGGTAGCGTGTTCCGTCCGAACTGATCACCACCCCGGCGAGATCCCCGTTTACCACTCCGTTGTCGTTGGAGTTGATGAACACAATGGCCGAGCCATCTTTCGAGTGCCAGAGCTTGCCACGATAGCCGTCTTGCGTCTTGCAGCCGGTGCCGGGAAACACCGAGGAACTAAGCGGGGCCCCGTCTCTCTGATCGTCCCGCAGCTCGATTTCACCCTTGTCGGGCAGCACAAGCGTCAGCTTAACCAATATCCACTGGTAGTCCGTGCAGCCGTTCTGGTTATTAGTTACCGGATTGATGCCAATGCCGCGCGCCTTAAGAAACGGCGCGGCTCCGATAGTCCAGCCTCCTGCGACGAAGTTATGTATCTCCGCCGGGTCGTCGCTGTATTGCCCCCACACGACTGGCTCCTGGTGGCCGGGCGCGGGATCAGGATTGAAAATCGTCCCCCTCCTCGCTGACCAGATTTTGCTCGAATAGTTCAAGGTCAGCGGAAGCCAGAAGCCGCGGCCTCCCACGTTCCCCAGAGGAAGCCTGAAGTTCAATGAGCCGTTCCCCACGTTGATCGTGCCGATGTCAGCCGAGATGTAGCTTCCAATCGAAGAGACTCCGGCCGCGTGCTGCGGCGGCGTTCCACGGTCGTACTGGCTTTGCTCCTGAGCTCTGGTAGCTAAGCTTAGAACAACCATTGCAACAAGTGCGGTTACAAATTGAGTCGCTTTGATTTGGCGTTGGTTTCTCGGCGTCATTGCTCTTGCTCCTTACTTTTTGCAATCTCGTTGGAGTCGATCTTACGGTTCGACTACAAGCAAGGCTCGATTGGCGGGCCGATCTGCCATCCGAACCTGATAGCGCCCCGGTCCGAGCCTGATTTCGCGGCGGCCGCGCCAGTGACCGCCTGCCCGCTCGACTCTCCCCACCTGCTCGGGCGCGTTGCCGGTCTCTCGTTCGACCACGACTCCCGAGGTACCGCCTGAGTAGTCTTCGATCGTGATTGCGAGCAGGCCTGGCCGAACATGGACTTCGCGCGGGAGGATGCCCATATCAAACAGGTCGAATCTCACCGTGGTTACAAGCTCGCGAGGCTTAGCCTGCACGACGATCGATGGCGCTGGCTGGCTTGCGTGTGGAGCCGTTCGCGCCGCAGGCTCAGACAAGGGGCGATTGTGTGCGCGTGAGAGAAACGCAAAGGCAGAACACGCCGCTATCAACACCAACGTCAACCCGATTCTGATCCGCCCTTTTTCGTTTCTCTCGAATCTCGCTTCATCTTGATTGACTGATTTGGTTTCTCTCATCGTCTGAACGCCTCCCTTTGCTTCCAACTGCTTTGCCTTCGGCTGCACATTTCCGGTCGAGGCTATCGGCCTGTTTGCACCGAGAAGCTCACCGTGTTTGACGTGCCAAAGGG
>JBBPIE010000031.1:0-82872 GCA_038040485.1 Candidatus Onstottus arcticum | reverse complement strand
CTCTCCTTGGGCTACCAGCTCCAGCCATCCGCGAGCTAGTGGTTTCTAAGGAGGGACGCCCGTACATGCGATTTTCCGCGCAGGCTAACGCTTGATCGATTGCACAAGCGCTTGCTTGCGCTCGGTCGCTTCGGGCGAGAACCAGTGATGGGCGAATTGCTCTAACGTCAAATGGTCGCTCGAGGCCGCCGAGAGACCGCTGGCTTCGAGAAATAACTGCTTGACCGCGCCGAACGCAAGCGGAGGCTTTGCCGCAAGCTCGCGCGCCCTCGCGACGGCCCGCTCGAGCACGGTGTCGGGTCTGACTACCGCATCCGCAAGCCCCATCTCCAGAGCCCTCGCCGGTGTGATGGTCTTTCCTTCGAGGATGATCTCACGCGCGTTCTTTTCCCCAACGGCCGCTACCGCCATGCGAATAAAGCCCGGCGGCACCACGATGCCCAGGTTGACTTCGTTGAGCGCGAAACCGAATTCTCCTTCTGCCATCACTCGTGAATCGCAAGCAAGCGCAAGCACCGCTCCTCCCGCGAAAGCGTGCCCGCTCACCGCGGCAACTACGGGTTTAGGGAGCTGCATCATGGCCTCGTAGAGATCGATGAAGCGGCCGAAGAACTCTTTCATCCGATCGCGATCGTATTCGAAGACTTCGCCGACATCGAAACCGCTCGAGAAGAACTTCGGACGGTTGCTCGCGAACACGACGCCTCGGACATCTTCGCTTGCGGCGTCTCCGAATGCGGTGATCAGTTCCTCGACCATTGCCGCGTTCAAGGGATTTGCTTTGCCGCGCGCGAGCGTGATGATCAGAAGCTCATCGTCTCTATCGACCTCTATGAATTCCATACCACCCTCCTTCTTCTCTGCGCGAACCTCTGCGTCTCTGCGCCTCCGCGGTTAGTAGGACTTCGAGATTGACTAACCGCAGAGACGCAGAGACGCAGAGGTTTGCGCAGAGAATACTCACGGCCTGCAGCCCCGACCCTTCGGCCCGAGACGCGATGGCAACAACTCATAGGCCGTCTCGACCCATTCGCAAAGCAACGGACGCGTGTCGCGCGGGTCGATGATCTCTTCGACTCCGAAAGCTTCGGCAGTGCGGAACGGCGAGCGCAACTCGTTGAGGCTTTCTTCAATCTCGCTCCGGCGTGCCGCGGGATCGGGTGATCCTTCAATCTCTCGGCGATAAGCGGCCTGCACACCGCCTTCGATCGGCAGCGAACCCCAATCACCGGACGGCCATGCGTAGCGAAGGTTCAGCGCCTGGGCGTTGCCGTGAGCCGCGCCGGCTACGCCGAAGACTCGCCGCAAGATGATCGACACCCACGGCACCGTAGCCTGATACACCGCAGCCATCGCGCGCGCTCCGTATCTCGCCGTACCCGCCCGCTCCGCCGCTGTGCCGATCAAAAAGCCTGGCTGATCGACAAAGTTCACGGCCGGCAGATGAAACGTATCGCACATATCGACAAAGCGAGTCATCTTCTCGCTGCCGGGCGCGTCCAGCCCGCCTCCGCCCTGCTGAGGGTCGCTCGCAAGCACGCCGACCGGATATCCGTTCAGCCGCGCGAGACACGTCATGATCGGCCGCCCGTAGTAGCGGCCCATCTCAAAAAGCGAATCGCGATCGAACACCAAACTGAGCAGCCGGCGCACGTCGAATCCGAGCCTCCGATTGCGCGGGATGATCGAGATCAACTCTTCTTCGCGACGACTAACGTCGTCGCGTTCTTCGGATCGAGGAGGAACTTGCCAGACGTTCGAAGGCAGGTAAGAAAGAAAGCGGCGAATCTCGGTGAAGGCTTCGTCTTCGCTTTCGACTTCGTTGTCTACGGCGCCGCTGCCGTGCGCGTGTATGTGCGAGCCCCCGAGTTGTTCCTTGGTCACCTTTTCGCTGACGCCGCGTTCGACGACCGGCGGTCCGGCTACGAAGAGCTGGCTCGTGCCTTTGACCATCAGCGAGAAGTGCGAAGAGACCACTCGCACCGCGCCGAGCCCAGCGACTGATCCCATACAAGCTCCGATGACCGGAACTTCGGACATCATCCCGACGACGAGGTCCCAAGCGGGATTCGCCGGCACATAAGTTCGCTGCATGGTCTCGAGCGTCTTGACGCTGCCGCCTCCGCCCGTGCCGTCCACGAGTCTGACGATCGGCAGCCGCAACTCGCGCGCGAGCCGTTCGGCGTAGCCGGCTTTGTCGCCGATGCGCGCGTCCGCGGCTCCGCCGCGCACGGTAAAGTCGTCGCCGGCGACTACGACTCGACGCCCGTCGATCCGGCCAGTTCCCATCACGAAATTCGAAGGGATGAAAGAGACCAACTGGCCGTTCTCGTAGCCCGGCTGACCGGCGAGCGCGCCGATCTCGTGAAACGAGCCGGGATCGAGCAGCCGGTCGATGCGCTCGCGCACGGTGAGTTTGCCGCTGGCGTGTTGGCGCTCGACGTTGGCCGGCCCGCCCATCTGCCTGGCCAGCTCAACGCGTTGTCTGAGTTCATCAACTTCTGATTCCCAGCCCAGAAGCGTTCCTCCGCAATCGTATGAGATTCTTAGAAACCGCCCGGCGAGCTAATCCAAAAGACGCAGCGCCAAATCGTCATCACGCCTTCAGGAACGCGAGGAGATCAGCGTTGATCTCGTTCTTGTTCGTCGAGCACATGCCGTGTGGAAAGCCCGGATAGACTTTCAGCGTCGAGCCTTTGACGATTTTGGACGAGAGCATGGCCGAGGCGCCGATCGGCACGATCTGGTCGTCGTCGCCGTGCAGGATTAGCGTCGGCACGTCGAACTTCTTCAGATCCTCAGTAAAGTCCGTCTCGGAAAAAGCCTTGATGCAATCGATCACGCCTTTGAATCCGGCGACCATTCCCTGCAGCCAGAATGAGTCGCGCAGCCCTTGCGAGACCTGAGAGTTTGGTCTGTTGGCGCCGTAAAAGGGCGCGCTGAGATCTTTGAAGAATTGTGAGCGGTCGGCCAGCACGCCGGCGCGGATCTGGTCGAACGCGTCGATCGGCAACCCGCCCGGATTCGCGGCCGTCTTCAGCATCAGAGGCGGCACCGCGCCGATCAGGACGGCCTTTGCCACGCGTTTGGTGCCGTGGCGGCCGATGTAGCGGGCGACTTCGCCGCCGCCCGTCGAGTGCCCGACATGAACGGCATCCTTCAAGTCCAGTTCTTCCACGAGTGCCGCGAGGTCGTCCGCGTAGGTATCCATTTCGTTTCCATCCCAGGGCTGGCTTGATCGCCCGTGGCCGCGGCGGTCATGCGCGATGCAGCGGAATCCGCGCGCGCCCAGAAACACCATCTGATCTTCCCAGGCATCAGCGCTCAGCGGCCAGCCGTGGCTGAAGACTACGGGCTGTCCGCTGCCCCAGTCCTTGTAATAGATCTGCGTGCCGTCCTTCGTCGTGATCGTGTTCATAACGGTTCCTCCTTATCTCGCTACTAAGCCCCCACAAAGGCCCACCGAGTCGACGATGGCGCGGTCGCTTAGTGCTACTTTGTGCCGTGGTGACTTAGTGGCGATACATTCGCACGTGATTACTTCTTCAAATACTGATCGAACCATTCGATCGCCATCTTGATCGCCGAGTCGCGCTGCGTCGTGTAGATGCCGTAATGCGTAATGCCGGGGACGACGACGTACTTCTTCGGTCCAGTCATTCGATCGTAAGCCACCTTTGCATGATCATTGTTGTCGAACAGCTCTTCCTTCTCAGCCACGATGAAAAGCGCCGCGCACTTCGTGAGCTTGGCCGCGTCTTCGACGGGCGCATAAAGCAGGAGATGGTCGCGGATCGGCGCGCCTTGCAAGTTGCCGATCAGTCGCGCTCGTGGCGCCGGATAGCCGATCTCGCCGCGAGCGCGCTTGGTTGCTTCGTCGTAAGCCATCCTCACCTGGTCTGACTGGGCGCCCGCTATCGCGATTGCCTTCGGCCGCGAATCGAGCGAGCCGACCTGACTGACGATCGCTTTCACGCGCGGATCGCGCGCGGCAACGTAGACCACGTGTCCTCCCGAGTAGCTCGACCCACGCAGGCCAATTCGGTTCTTGTCGACCATCGGCTCGCCCATCGCCCAATGGATCGCGTTGAACCAGTCGGCAACCATGTCCAAAGGATCGACGACCTCGCGCACTTCGGTGACTTCGGCAGTGAACTTGGTGCCTTCTTTCTTCGCTGGCGCCGGACCGGTGAGGATCAGCCGCGAATCGCTTTCGCCCCAACCGCGATAGTCGAAGTCGATGACCAGGTATCCAGCATTTGCGAGATCAATCGCGTCGCGCCGGAACCCGGCCGCCGTCCCGCCCCAACCGTGAGCCTGGATGATCGTCGGAAGCTGTTTGCCGGCCAGCGACTTCAGCGAGAACAGCTCGGCGTGCATGCGTACGCCTTCGCTCATGATGCTGGCTGCGCGGAAGTCGAGCGCGTCGGGTGCTTTGAAAGCCGCCGCCGGTTGCTGTCCGGCTTGCGGTCTCGCCGTGGTGTGGACCGCGAGCATGCAGGCTACAAAAGCGATGATGAGTGCGTGAATTCGTTTGTTAGTCATGGGTTCTCCTTAGAATCTTCTCTGCGTAACCCTCTGCGTCTCGGCGTCTCTGCGGTTAGAACGCACTTTCTGATTTGCTAGTTTGCGAGACCCTCTAACCGCAGAGACGCCGAGACGCAGAGGGTTGCGCAGAGTTAGCCCGATCCAGGCGAAGTCTGGGCCCGTTCTTCAAAACTTCGACCTCGTCGTCTCCGAAGCCTTGCTGCTCAACCCGAGATGCTCGCGGAACCAGTCGGCGGCGGCGTTCGAGCTGATCTCAAACGCTTCGCCGATATACATCTCGAAGTGCGTGATGCCCGGAACCGAGACGACCTTCTTCGGACCGGGCAACACCTCCGCCGCCGCGTAAGCGCTATCGCGATTGTTAAACAGCTCTTCCTTCTCTGCCACCACGAAGAGCACGGGCCGCGACCCGATTTCTTTCACGTATCGGAACGGCCGGTACTCGGCGACCGCGTGCTGCGTTTCCAGATCGACCATTCGCCGAGTCGAGAACCCTGTTTCATATTCTCCGCCTTGTCCGCTGCGCGCACGCTTGATTGCGTCTTCGAGACCTTTGCCGGTCAGCGGCACCGGACCCGGTTGCGCATTCTTGCCGGAGATTGCCGGGACCTGGCCCACGACTGCTTTGACTCGCGAATCCAATGCTGCAGTGACGACGACGTTGCCGCCCGCAAAGCTTGACCCCCAGATGCCGATTCGATCCGGATCAACGCCAGGCTCGCCTTGCAGATAAGAGATCGCGCTGCGAATGTCTTCGACCTGTTTCATCGGAATCAACCGCGTTCGTTTTATGACCACGTCGGTTTTGGTTCGAGTGAAGCGGGTGTCGTCGCTTGTCTTGAGAGGCTGGCTTGTCGAGACAAAGCCGTCGCTGCCGCCCCAACCACGATAGTCGATCAACATCGCCACCAATCCTCGCTCGGCAAAACGCGCAGCGTATTTCTCAATCGAGAAGTGAACAGCCGCCCATCCGTGAGCTAGCACCACACCGGGAGTCTTGCCTTGAGCCGAGAAACCCTTCGGGAAGAAAAACTTTGCGTAGCACGCGGTGCCGTCGCTGAAGAAGTTGACTTCACGAGTCGTCACTCCTTCGGCAAGCGTGTACTTCCAGTCTTCCTGGGTCAGCCCGACTTTGACTTTCTTTTCCTGACCCGCCGCGATCCCCGTCAACAGAGACCAGAGAATTGCAAGAGTGAGCAGCCTGGTAATTCGTCGCATTCCTTACCTCCACTATTCAGCGCGAGACTAACAGTCTTCTTATTTCTCGATCACCGGCAGCACCAATGCCGACGGATGTTTTTTGTCGGCATACACGGCGTTGAGCGCCACGAGCCCTTTGCCCTTCTTGTACATCGGCCCGCCGTCGTTGAGGTTTAGCGCAAACCTCGGATAGTTGGACGACGAGATGATGATGCGCGCGCGATGGCCCTTCAGAAACGTCAAAGCCGTGTTGGTCAACTCAATCGTTATCGGATAGATCTCGCCCGGGTTCATCAATTCTTCTTTGCTCGTCGTGTTGCGAAACCGCATTCGGCGGATGCCCTCGGTGACAAGCATCGAGCGGCCGTCCGGATAAACGTCGGTTAGTATCGCAGTGAAGTCGGTGTCCGGGCGGTCGGATGAAACGTACAGCTTCAATCTGACCTTCCCCGCAATTGCCAGACCTTTCTCGAGCACCGGCGTGCTAAAGACCAGCACATCGCTGCGGCTTTCAACTTTTTCGCGTTGATCTGCCGGCCCGGGCGCGAGCGCAGCGTCGAGAACGTGACCACCGATGGTCGGCGCAGGACTGGCCGGATCGTAACTGAAGCTTGCGGCTTTGGAATCCGCCGGCGGAGCTTTGGCCGAGAGGGAACGATCAGGCTGAAGGTAGTAGTCGCGCTCGCTGCTTCCTTTCGGCGGCCAGACTTCAGTCGCACGCCATTCGTTTTCGCCCATCTGGTAATAGCTTATGCGGGGTTGCTGTTTGTCGAAGTCGTTCGGCGCTCCCTTCGCCCAGTAGTCAATGAAGGCCATCGCGGTCTTCATCCCGTACGACTGCGCGTTCGGATACTCGAGCTGGCCGTTCTTCACCTGGTCGGTCGCGTGAATCCACGGTCCCATGATTAGCCGGCTGTTGCTGCGGGCCTTTTCGCCTCCGATTGAGTAAGCGGTCTGGAACGCGGCGATAACTTTGTCGGTGTAGATGTCATACCAACCGCCGGTGAACAGCATCGGCACGCGCAGGTCTTCGCCTTTGACGTAGTTCCGCGGCGCGACCTTTTGCCAGTAGTCGTCCTTCACCGCGCGCGAAGCCAGCAGATCGATGATGTTTGTGCCGAATCCGATCTGACCCAGCCTCGCAGGGAACTCTTCCCACATCGCGCCGCCTGGAAAATACACCTCGTAATCAAGATTGAGCGCCATCACCATCGGCACGGCACAAACCAGGTTCGGCGGATTGGCTCGCGCGGTTTCATACTGTGCCCTGCCCAAAGCGGACGGCCCCCAGGTAGCAACTTTGCCGTTGCTCCATTCCTGTTTGGCGATCCACGCGATGGGGTCAAAGCCGTCTTCGCTGAGGTTGGGCTGAGTGCCGGGAGTTTGCGCGCTCAGCGAAGCGAATTTACCGCGCCAGTCCGTCACCACAAAAGCATAGCTCGCATCGGTGAACAGCGACTGCGCACCGTATCGGCCTTTGCCCTCGAAGGCGGGTCTCATCAGGTTCTTGTTATACGGAGTTTGAATCAGCACGACGGGGAATTTGCTGCCGAGCTTTGGTAGATAGACATCCGCAGCCAATGCTTTGCCATCGCGCATCGGGATCTGGACAGTCTGGCCATTGAACGCAGCGGCTGGCGAAAGAAATGATTCGGTCTGCGCCGCCGCAAGCCCTGGCCGAGCGCTCAGGGTGTACGTCGACGAGAGCGCGATGACTGCCAGCAGCAGGAACCAACATTGTCGTTTCAGCATTAGCCCTCCGTCGCCCGCATTAGAGGAATCGAGATTTGAAGCCAGCATCTCTGGTTGGCGGTAGTGGCGAAGAACGTGATGTGCGCGCGCTGAGATGAAGTTCCGTTCGCCCGCCTGATTCAGCGATCTTGAAGAAGGAAGCAGCAATATAGCATCGCGTCGCGGGCTTGTGAAGTTTGGGGGATCGAGTTGCCGCCGAGCGCAACGCCACAGAGTGGCGACGGAATTTAGCCGGGGGCAAGTCCGCGCCGGCCCCGGTCCAGGTACGTACAATCCCGCACCCCGGCCGGGGTGCCGGATCACGCGCGGACTTAACCGGGGGTGGCGCGGACTTGCCCCCGGCTAAATTCCGTTGCCCCTTCGGGGCGTTGAGTACGCTGCCATCGGAAGGCTCAGGTCATTGACTGTTAATGAGCTTCCGGATAGGGTAACCAGCACTCACGACTGTGGAGGCATTGGCTATGAAAACCATCGCATCAACTCTTCTCGCGGTGATCTTCGCGCTGGCTGCGACTAGTGCTCTGATGTTTGCCGCAACCACGAACGAGCCGAGCGCTCAGGCTCAGCCGCGCAAGCTAACAAAAGCCGACATCGATCGGATGATGACCGAGTTGTCCAACTGGGGGCGCTGGGGCAAGGAAGACCAACTCGGCGCGATCAACCTGATAACGCCTTCCAAACGCAAACAGGCGGTCTTGCTTGTGAAGGAAGGCGTCTCGGTTTCGCTTGCGCGCGATGTGGAGAAGGAACGCGCCACGGATAACACCTTGCCCTTCGGGCACGTGATGAGCTTTGCGGGACCGTTCAGCCTCGACACGTACTCGGTCAACTACCACGGCTACGCTCATACGCATCTCGATGCGCTGTGCCACATGTTTTACCAGGGCAAGATGTACAATGGGTTCCCTCAGGACGAA
Source organism: Candidatus Onstottus arcticum (assembly GCA_038040485.1). Taxonomy (GTDB): domain Bacteria; phylum Acidobacteriota; class Blastocatellia; order UBA7656; family UBA7656; genus Onstottus_B; species Onstottus_B arcticum. The sequence goes on along the minus strand of JBBPIE010000031.1, from coordinate 74,455 downwards.
GTCACGCAGAAGGGCGCCGCGCGGTTGTCGATCCTCAATCTCAAACAGGGAATCTTCACCCGCGGCATCTTGATGGACATGGCTAAGCTCAAGGGCGTCGCTTATCTCGAGCCCGAAACGCCAATCTATCCCGAGGATCTCGAGGCGTGGGAGAAGAAGGCAGGTATTAAGGTCGGAAGCGGCGATGTGATCTTCATAAGAACAGGCCGGTGGGCGCGTCGAGCAGCCGTCGGTCCGTGGAATGTAGGCGCGAGTGCCGCCGGGCTTCACGCTTCGTGCGCGAGATGGTTGAAGCAACGAGACGTAGCCATCATCGGGAGCGACGCCGCCAGCGACGTGGTGCCTTCAGGTGTTGAAGGCGTGCCGCTTCCGATTCACCAGTTGGTGTTGGTCGCGATGGGAGTGCACATCTTCGACAACTGCGATCTGGAGGCGCTCAGCGAGGCAGCGGCTAAACGAAACCGCTGGGAGTTTTTGTTGACGGCATCGCCGCTTGCGGTGTCTGGCGGAACCGGTTCGCCCTTGAATCCGATCGCGACCTTTTGATTGTGACGGTGGCCATCACTCATCCGATTTTACCTGAGCTTGATCCAGTTCTTCAGTGACAGCACTTCGACTGCGAGCGCGATCTGGCGCCTCGAGAACTGTTTTTTTCTGTCGTTCCAGGCGTAGGTGAGCGCCACCACGTCGTCCTGGGTTTCGACCAGTTCATTGCTGACAATCCAGTGAACCGTGGACAGCAACTCCAGGCCGAATGGTGACTCGAATCCTTCGACAAGGTCTGAAACTCTGCCAAGACGCGCTTGGGTTTCGCTTTTGTTCCTGAGGAACGAAACAGTGTCCTCCAGCGCGCCCGGCACCAATTTCAATTGCTTGTCGGGAGCATCACCACCATCGGCGTAGCCCGACACCAGATGGCCTTCAACAGCCTTCAGCACGTGCCGAAGGTTCTCGGCATAGGGTCCGAATAACCCCTTCGTGTAGCGCAGTCGCAAGGGCTCGCCCGCCTGCTGCATGAAATACATGAGTTTGTGTACTTCAAGCAGTGTTATGAACGGATCCAGTAGGCCGCCAAGATAACGATGCATCAACCCCACAAGGGCCGCTCGCCCGGGCGTCATCCTGGGTACATCGCTCGAACGATTGGTCCGCGTATCCACCGGCATGTCGCTTGGCTGGAAGATGACGATCCTATCGCCGAACTCTCTCAGGTTCGCTTCGATGCGTGGCTGCACCTCGGACCAGCTTAATCCCCCCAGCCCGCTGCCCAGCGGTGGGATCGCAATCGACCTGATGCTTCGAGACCGGATTTCTCCCGCCAGCGCGACAAGTCCGTCCTCTATGTCCTCGATTCGGCTTTTGCCTCGCCAGTGGCGCTTGGTTGGAAAATTGATGATATAGCGCGGATTGGTCAGTTTGCTCGTCTCGAAAACGAACATTCGTCCGGGCCGCACCTCGTTTCGACTACAGGCGGCAGCATAGGATTTGAAATTCTCCGGGAAGGCGTTTTTGAACTGAAGCGCGATGCCACGCCCCATGATGCCGACGCAGTTGACGGTATTGACGAGGGCTTCTACGTCCTCACCAAGTATGTCGCCTTTCTTGTATTCGATCATAATTGGTTTCCGTTCTTCTCAATAATACCAATCACGCCTAATTTCAATAGGTGGCTTATGCACCGCGGCTTGCAGTGCTGTGTTGACCTGATCGGAAACCTGCCTTGATATTACGCCGATACGTGAGACCTAACTCCCAGGGAAATTGGCGTTCGATCAGGAACTCCGCCTGCTTGCCTTCCTTGCGCTGACGCCAGTCCGTGGCCTGCACTGCGTTCCAGTCAATCTCGCCCAACTGCGCCACATCGCATCTGTCTTCAAAATAGTAGGCGCCGGCATTCGAAAGAGTGAAGGCCCAGCGCTCGCCACGCGCTTCTGCCCAAGCGACTGTTTTCCGCATGTCCGCCTCCAGATGAACTATCGGGCGCTGTCCACCACGATAGATCAAGTCAGCATGATTCGCTTGGTGGATTAGGTAGAGCATGATAGATCGGGGGCAAAAATAAAACGGCACACAGTCGCCAACACGCAAGAAAAGATGGTTGGTCAGGACCAGGTCGAGCCGCCGCTGTTTGATACTGTTCATACCGATGGTTGTGCCGGGCGAGGAGCGACGACTGATCTCCGCGTCACACCAGAGCGAACCATCCGCGATAATCGAAGGCAGCCGGTCGACGTGCACGATGTGATAGATCTTTGGATCGGCAGGTATTGGCATCGTACTCTACTGGTTCTTCCACGATTTCGGTCTCTTCGTCTGTGTTGCCCAACGAGGCAGCTTCATCGAGCGTTCCGACGTTTCGGGTTCGGTTGGTAGGAGCACTGCCGCCTCGCACACGTCCAACTTCGCGGTCACCACATCGGCGATCACGCGCGTGCTGCATTCGCAGAGAAAGAAGACCTCTGCTCGATTTTTCGATGGCACACCCCAACTAGCTTTCCGCGCGGACCCATCCGTAGGCTCGATTCGACGCCTGGCCGCCTTCCTCTTTGTAAGCCTTCTTAAACTTTGTAAGCGCGTCGGCGGGCAGCCCTTTGCGTTTGGCTTTCACGTCCACCTTGTAGAGCTTCGCTGCGTTCAGCCCGAAGATCTTCGCCTTGTCTTGCTTGGTCAGCTTCTTGTAGCCGAACTTCTCGCACATCTCGTCGGTGAACTGGAATCGCTTGAACAAGTCGATCGCCCACTGCGGAGAACCCCACCACAAACAGTCCGTTCCCCAAATCACGTGATCCGAACCGTAATACTTGATGTTCTTGCCCATCAGATGCTGGCACATCACGGGGTTCGCGACCGCAAGCAGTCCAAACGACGAGCCGATCTCGCAATAGACGTTGTTCATCCTCGGATTTCGTTTCTTGATGTCCATCAGCACGTTGTGCCAAAGGAAGTCGCCGGTCGTCGCGTCGAACTGGTTGTTGGCAACGTAGTCGGGCTCGTTAGGTCCATGCTTCAATGCCGAGTGATAGACGACAAAGGTGAGATCCGGATTCTGGAGCGCGGCCTTCTCGACGTCCTTTGGGTTTGCAAGGTGACCGAGGGTTCGCGACTGATACGAGAATCCCTTGTGCACGCTGAATAGCTTGACGCCCAACTGGCGAGACTTCTCGTAGAACTTCGCCGACATGTCGTCGTCAAGTTGAAACCCTCCGCCGCTCTGACCGGGATCGGTGTGGCAGTACCACTTCCACGAGTCCATGCCGTAGACCTTCACCTCGCGTTCCATCTGCTCCGACAGCGCAGGCCAGTCGGGTTTGTCTTTCGCTTTGTCCCAGTAATGGTTCGGCGCGCAGTTGCCTTGCGAGAGCGCGCGTTGGCAACCGGCCAGCTCGTTCAGGTCCTTCTTGCGTTTCGACATCAACCAACTTGGAAGTCCAGCTCGACTGCGGTCGACGCCTTCGAGAACCTTGCCGGCGTCATCGCGTTGCTTCTCTTTAGTCGGCACGCCGCTGATGACGATCATGCTGGTTTCGCTATCGAAGAATATCTCTTTGACGAAGTTGTGAAAGCTGTAGGCTTCCGCATCGCCTTTCAGGTTGAAGCCCATGTTCTTGAGGAACTCGTACTGGCGAAAACCACCACCGGTTCCCGCTCGCCGGTCAACGCCCAGATCATAAGAGTTGGTAAAATGAGTCTGCACGTCGAGGATGAAGTACTCACCCTTTGGCCATCTCTCGGAGGTCGCGGCGGGCTCGAAAGCTTCGGCGGCGTCGACTTCCCAGTAAGGTCCGTGCACTGCGTTCATCGCCAGAACTGCTGTGGCAAACCCCATAGATGATCGCATGAAGTCCCGGCGGTTCATGCCAACGCGTTTTGCATTCTCCTCGCCCCACTTGCCGACAAGATACTCGACCTCTTTCTGCTTCTCGTTTTGCGGCCGAGGGAGAATCTCTTCATTCGAGACGACCTGAGTCGGGATGGGAGAATCGACGCCCTTCAGTTCATCGCGTTTGTACTTAGGTATCCACATACGGTTGCCTCCTATGAAGATTGTTCGTCGTCCCGCCTTCCGACGTAGCATAGACTTTAGTCTGTGTCCGATTGGGATTTCTTTCAGCGAGGACGCGGACACAGACTAAAGTCTATGCTACTTTGACGGTTACTTGTCGGCGCCCACCCTCGAGTAGATCGCACTGCCGAGCCGGACAAAGGGTCCGCCGTCTTCCGACAGTTCTTCAGTCACGGTGAAAGCGTGCGCGGCCACGACGGAAATGATTCGCTTCAACTGAACCGTTTGTCCTTTGACCTTGATGGGATCGACGGTGAATCGTATCGAGATAGGGCTTCGCCAGTCGCCCTTGCTCTGAACCTGAAGGCCGTTAGCCAACTTTTCGGCAACGGTCATCATCTTTGTCGCTTCGTCCCAGACGATCACTGCGCTCTCTTTGAACGGTTTCTCGTCGGCTTTGCCGTCAACGCGCAGGTCGATCGTTTTGCCGTCGGGTCTAAGTGTGAAGGTCGCGATTCCTTCTCTCGGAGCGGGACCTAGCGGGCTCTCGCGGCCTACCCACTTAAAGGTCCACTGCCCGACGAAATAACTGGCCGACTGCTTCTGTTGAGGCTGAGGGACCTCGCGCCTCGGCTGAGGAGGCGGCTGCGGCTGCTGCGGTCCTGCGGCTGCTTCACCGCCGCGTTTCATGTCAAAGTCGAAACCAAAAGTCTGGCCGCCAAATTCAGCCTCGCCTTTGCCCTTCATGGTGTCGCCCTGAACGACGAAGCTGTAGGTGATGGCGACGTTGCCCTGCGGCGTTTCGAGTTCAGTCTTGGCAGTGACCTTGTCGCCGTCGATTTTGATGTCCTTGAGAGAAGCGTCCATCCCGGGGCGCAAGCCAGTGATGGTGCCGGTGTACTTGTCGCCGTCTTTCTTGAACGTGGCAACGGCCTGCTGTTTTCCTTGCAGGCTTTCAACGGTGCCCGCCCACCGGCCCTCGAGCTTGTCCGGGGTCTGGGCCGCGGCGAAAGACTGAGCCACCAAAAGAACCGATACGCAAATGAGTGTTCTACGCATTAATCCATCCTCCTGCAGGTATGATCGAAGTTTCGAAGAATGACCGAAGAATATTCCACTGGATTGTTCTTGACCCGTACGCGTGCACGCAGGAACGGGCGGCCTCTTGCGGGAGACCGCCCGTTGATTCTGGCCTAAGAGATCGCCACTCGACCTCACTTCGCGGAAGGCGACTTCGCGACGGCCGACTCCCGTTGTTCAACGTCGCGCGTGAAGCTGAACCAGCCGATCATCATCTCTTCCCAGGTCTGGTCGCCCCACCGCACTTCCTTGCTCGGGTCCGGATTGTATTTGTTCTTCGTCGAGTTGTCGAAGTGCGCAACACAATCCAACCTCGTTCCCTTGGGCAGCGCAATCGCTTTCTCGGGCACGTAGGTCAATTGCCAATTGAAGTCGTATTTAGGCACGCTCAGCAGGACTTCAGACTTGCCGTCCGGATACACCGCCGTGTAGGTGAAATCTTTTCCGCGAAAGTGCATGTGCGGCATGAAAGAGGTCAGATGCACGTCCTCTTTAAAGGTAGTCGAGGACTTGACCTCGTGGTTACCTTCTCCCGCCGGAATCACAAATCGCAAATTCATCGCGTTGCCGGTGACCAGCGTCCGGGTCGGAGGTTCCTTCGTAAAGATCAGCCCGATGCTTGTGCGATCCTTTGTAGCTTCGCCGTTGGTGGTGTAGTGCATCTGGAACACAATGTTTGAGCCCGCCTTGATAAGCCGCGCAGTGCCGGGAGAGAGAACGATGCCGGTCTTGTTTGGCGTGATGCCTCCCAACTGTCCCCGCCCTCGCTCGGCTTCACCGCCGCCGTTGGCGCGCCGCGCGGCGCCGGGTTCCTGAGTGAAAGCGATGACGTGATGAACTACGGACCGATTGCCTGGCCTGATCTCGAGCGCCTGAACCCACTTATCTTCTGTAAGGCCGGTCGGGATCGTGAAGTAGAGATAAGGCACAGTTCCGTCGGCCGGCACCGCGTACTCCTCTTGCATCGCGAGCACGACGTCCGGTTTGCCGATCGTCCAGCCCACGGGGAACGTCGGAGTGGGCGGCATGTCCTTGTCGTCGCCCTTGGGCGCGCCCGCGTCGACCCAACTCACGATTGTGTCGATCTGTTTTTGAGAGAGGCTCGGATCATTCGAGAACTTGCCGATGTGCGGGTCTGCGGACCAGGGCGGCATCGAGCGATCGACAACGCGTTGCCGGATGGACTTGGCCCACGGGCGGACTTCCTGGTAGCTGAGGAACGACATCGGAGCGATTTCGCCCGAACGATGGCACTCGACGCAGCTGTTGTACAGAATCGGTGCTATGTCCTTTGTGAACGTCACGGCAGTTTTGGATGGGCCGCTGGCTGAGACCCCTACCGCCAGCAGCACGCAGAGCGCTGCGGCCAAGGACCCGATTTTGAGTATTCGCGTTTTCATGATGCCCTCCTGAGAGACGGATTCCAGATGGTTGACACGGACCGCGCTGTGCGCGGCCCGTGAATGTTGCGAGTCTACTTGGACGCGGTTTCGGTCCTGAGATCCTGTCCGTCGATGGTGTAGTCCAGCCATCCGATCATCATCTCTTCCCACGTCTGCGGACCCCAGCGCACTTCTTTCGTTGGGTCGGGGTTGTACTTGTTGCGTTCGGAGTTATCGTGATGCGCAACGCAGTCGATCCGGCTCCCCTTCGGCGCGGCAACTGGTTCTTTCATGTAGTAAACGATTTGCCAGTTGAAATCGTACCTGGGCACGCTTAGAAGAATCTTTGAAGTCCCATCAGGATAGACCAGCTTGTACTCGAAGTCCTTGCCGCGAACGTGCATATGCGGCATGAAGCTGACGATGTGCGAGTCTTCCTTGAAGATGAAGCTGGCCTTCGATTCGTAGCCCGGTTCGCCCGGCGGTATCACCAGATTCCGAGCTACTGCGCCGGTCGTGATGACTCGCTTCTCGACAGGCGTCTTGGCGAAGTAGATGCCGACGCTTGTTCGATCTTTGCTTCCCTGGCCATTTGTCGTGTAGTGCATCTGGAAGATCAGCACCGAGCCCTTCTTGACGAGCTTGGCCTGGCCTGGCTTGAGGAGCAGCGGGCTCATGCCGGGCGCCCATCCGACCAGCATCCCGTCTTGAGTGTTTCCTCGTTGACCAGGTTGCTGTTGAGCCGTTCGCGCCTCGCCTTCGCGATTCGCGGCCGCGCCAAGATTGATCTCGCCTGCGGGCGGTAACGGACCCATGCCGGGCTCGCGCACGCTGACGATCACGTGGTGGACAACGCTCGGGTCGCCTCGTTTGATCTCCGCGAATTGGATGTACTTGTCTTCGGTGAAGTTCGTCGGCACGACAAAGTGACGGTAGGCGACGACGCCGTCGGCGGGGACGGTTGCTTCAAGCGTCATCGACAGCACTACATCGGGCGTGCCTAGCTTCCAGCCTTCCGCCGGGAACTTTGGAGCTGGCGGCAGGTCCTTCGCGTCGCCCTCTTTGGCGCCGCCATCAACCCAGGCGACGAGCGTGTCGATCTCTTTTTGTGAGAGCCGGCGGTCGTTTGCAAACTCGCCGTGTTTCGGGTCGGCAAGCCACGGCGGCATGGTGCGATCGACGACGACCTGGCGAATAGACTTAGCCCAAGGGCGCGCTTCCTTGTAGCTGAGAAGCGACATTGGAGCAATCTCGCCCGAACGGTGACACGACGCGCAATTCTTGTTCAGAATCGGCGCGACGTCCTTTGAGAAGGTGACAGCGGATGCTTTGTCGCTCGCGCTTGCGTGCCACCCGCACACGGAAACTGCTACCAGGGCCAGGCCCGCGCTCAAGCACAGTCCAACGATTCGTTTCATGGGATCTCCTCTTCAAAGAGATTGAGTGAATCTCTGTTCCACTGATCTTGCTACGATCAGAAGTCCGAACTCCCTTATGATTCCAAGCCTGCCGGGGCCTCGATATGATTATGAAAACGCCTCCAACAAACTCAACAAGCCGGCCCAATCTGGTTCGCCAATCACGAGGGGCTCTTCTGATCCACTGAGCCTGACATCCCGCCCGGCGGAGCATCTCTCAATGATGTGACCTAACTGTAGCTGCGCGCGAGGTTGCTGTCAATTCAACAAGGAAAAAAACAGCCGCGGCAGGCCGCTAGTCCGAGATTGCTTGATAAGCCAATTGCCTGAATTGAGTCCCGTACGTCAGGTTCGTGTGCGGCAGAATCTGAATCATGAATATCCCGATCATCTGCTCCTTTGGGTCGATCCAGAAGCGAGTGCCCGCAGCGCCGCCCCAGAAATACTCGCCCGCCGAACCTGTCGCTCCGGAGCGTCCAACGCCGCGGCTCACCGCGACAGTCAGCCCGAACCCGTAGCCCGGTCCCATCAGATCGGCGCCGCGGGGCATATCGCCCAGATGGTCGGCCGACATCAACTCGACTGACTTGCGGCTCAGGATACGCACGCCGTCCAGTTCACCTCCGTTCAGCAGCATCTGGCAGAACCGCATATAATCGCGTGCCGTGGATACCAACTGCGAGCCGCCTCCGAAGTTGACCGCGGGCTTGAGATACGCGCTCTGCGCCGGTGCGGTAGAAGGCTTGATCGTCTGGCCGTCGGGCGCGTATAGCCGCGCAAACCGGCTCGCCTTTTCGGCAGGAACGTTATAGCCAGTGTCCACCATCGCCAGCGGTTTGAAGATTCGCTCCTCGAGAAACTTGTCATACGTTTTGCCTGACACTACTTCAACCAGCCGCGCCAACACGTCCATCGACAGACCGTATTCCCACATCGTTCCGGGCTGATGAACCAGCGGCGCCTGGGCGATCTTCTTAACCATCTCGCCGATGGTTTGATCGGTGTTATTCGTTCCAAGCTTTTCGTAGATCGGCTTGCCGTCCGTGTCCTGGGGGCCGCGGTAGTCGATCCCGGACGTGTGCCGCAGCAGATCGAGTATCGTGATCTGGCGTAGGGCGGGGACGGCGCGAATGACTTTGCCGGTTTCTGCGTCGTTCTCCACTACCGCCACCTTCATATTCGCGAACTCGGGAAGATATTTGGAGACCGGATCGGTGAGAAAGAACTTGCCTTCCTCGTAGAGCATCAACACTGCGACGCCGGTGATGGGCTTGGTCATCGAGTACATGCGGAAGATCGTATCTTCGCGCATGGGAATTGAGGCTTCCTTGTCTTGAAAGCCGTAAGACTCAAAGTAGCTGACCTTCCCACGACGCGCGATCAAGCCGATAGCTCCGGCGATGCGGCCCTTCGCCACGTGTTCGTTCATCACCGCTCCGATGCGCGCCAGGCGTTCGGGAGCGAGCCCGGTTCCGTTGGTCGTTCCATTCTGGCCGGGAGCGGCGACGGCGAGCAGACAGCACAATACGATTGGCAGTATGCGTTTGGTGAGCTTCATGAGTTTTTCTCCCTTTGGCGGGCGACTATAAATGCCGGTTCGGGTCGTGTCAAGAAACCGCCGGGTGGATTCGCGTGGGCGCTGCAATCATAGGACGGGACTCAGTCGGGCGGTGTGATTCCAGCACATGGTGTGATCTCGGTCCGTCAAGTAGGGGCGGCACTCCGTGGCCGCCCCAGATCGCAATAGTGCGAGCTTGCGGAATCGACAGTCTGGGGCGGCCAGGGCCGCCCCTACACGGTCTCAGACTCTCGCGTACCCATTATTCATACCTAAGCGCAACCATCGGATCGACGCGCGCCGCTCTTCGCGCGGGCAGGTAGCCCGCGACCGCGGCAACGCCGGTCATCAGCAGAACGGCCACCGAGATCGTCACCGGATCGGTCGGAGCAAGTCCGAAAAGCATCGCGGCAATCAAACGTGTGGTGGCCACCGCCGCGCCCAATCCGATCACGACGCCGAGCAGAACGACTCCCATCGTTTCGCGCATCACCATTCTTGTAACTCGCGGAGCCGACGCGCCGAGCGCCATGCGAATACCGATCTCGTTCGTCCGCCGCGCCACTCCGTAAGACATCACGCCATAAAGCCCGACGCATGCCAGCAGCAGGGCAAGCACCCCGAAGAAGCTCGAGAGCGTGGCGAAGAGCCGTTCCTGCGCGAGCGAGTCGTCGGCTTGCTGGCTCTGGGTCTTGACATCGGTCAGAGGTAGATTGCTGTCCACTTCGTGCATTGCTTCGCGAATCGGCGTCGCCATCGCTGCGGCGTTCCCGGATGTGCGCACAATGAAAGTCGCATGCCGCGGAATACTTTGCAGATATGGGAGGTAGATGGTCGGTTGGGTTTCGCTGCGCATGTCGGTATATTTTGCGTCTCCGGTGACTCCGACGATTTCGATCTGCCCGCTGGTTTCAGGGCCTCCGAATCCGAATCGCCGTCCCAGCGGGTTTTCATCCCCAAAGTACTTGTGCGCCATCAACTGATTGATCACGGCTGTCTTGGGCGCAGTTTCCTCATCGCGCGTACTCAGTCCGCGCCCCAACAATATGGGCATCTCCATCGTTTCGAAAAAACGCGCCCCAACCGTATTGACCTTGGCTTCGTCCTCTGCGCCGGGCTGCGGTGTGTATCCCTGCACGACGATGCCTCTGGTTTGGGCCTGGCCGCTGAGCAGCGGAATAAGTGAGACGGTCGCCGAGCGCACGCCGGGCACAGCTTCGAGGCGTTCAGTCATTCGCCGATAGAGCTGTGCCATCTGCGGCCTGTCATAGCCGTTCAAACCCGGCTCAACGCTGAACAGTAGCAGGTTCTCGCGATTGAATCCGAGATCTACGTTTTGCAAGTTACGCAGCGTGCGGACGAACAGTCCCGCGCTCACCAGCAACACCAGCGACATCGCTACCTGCACGACGATCAGCGACTTGGTCAGCAGTGATCGAGAACCGCCGGTCGCGCTTCTGGCGTTGTCCTTAAGCGCGGGTGTCAGATCAATGCGCGTCACACGCAACGCGGGCGCGAGTCCGAACACCAGACCGGTTAAGAGCGATACAACAATCGTGAAGCCCAGCACACGCAGATCAAGTTTGAGATCCAGCGCGAGTTCACCGCCTCCCCAGGGGCGCAAGACCAGAAGCAGGTCTTTGCCCCAGTACGCGAACAACACACCGACTGCGCCACCCAGCGTTGCGAGAAGCAGACTTTCAGTAAGCAGTTGCCGAACCAGTCGCCAGCGGCTGGCGCCGATGGCCAGCCGTATCGCGATCTCTTTCTGTCGCGTGGCGGCTCGAGCAAGGAGCAGGTTGGCGACATTGGCGCAGGCGATCAGCAGCACAAGCCCGACGATCCCCATCAAGATCTTCAACGGTTGCGAATACGCGGCGCGCAAGTTGGTAAGCCCCTGGCTGCCGGACGATGCTCTAAGCGTTGGCACGTCACGCGGAGCCGGATTCTGCGATTGTCCCTGTGGCGGGAAACGGGTCACTGCGGCTGTCCAACCTTCCTGCGCGCTCTGTTGAAAGACGCTCTCGAAACTGGCGGCCGCTTGCTCGGCTGTCACACCGGGATTCAACCGCCCCATGATTTGTAACCACCAGAACCATGGTCCGTTTAGGCTGGGTTCGTGTGGACTCACCTGCGATTGCATCGAAAAGGGAATTGAAAGATCGGGCGACCAGCCAACCTCCGACGCTCCGAAGAAATCAGGCGGAGTGATCCCGATGATTGTAAAAGCCACGTTGTTCACCGTGACCGTCTTGCCCACGGCCTCCGGATCTTGCCCGAACCGCCGCTGCCAGTAGCGATGCGTAATCACTGCAACGGGCGACGCGCTGGGGTTGTCATCGTCGGCCGTTATTAGCCGGCCCATGATTGCTCGCACACCCAACCCGGCGTAGTAGCTACCTGAGACGAGCTGGCCAGTGGCGATCTCTGGCTGTCCATCCACGCTGACGTTCAATTGATGGAGCGGAGCGAACGCGAAGACATCCGCCAGTGTCTCGTTGTTATCGCGAAGTCGCTCGAAGGCGAGATAGGAAAAGGATGTGCTCGTTCGCATTCCGTTGGCCGGATCAGTTTGAACACTTCCCATGATCCCTCGAGACAAGCCTCGTGGGCCGGAGAGCCAGTTGAACAGCACCAGCTCATTCGGCTTTTTGACCGGCAGCGTCTTCAGCAACACTGCGTCGACCAGGCTGAACAAAGCAGTGTTGGCTCCGATGCCAAGCGCGAGCGAAAGCACCGCTATCGCAGTAAAAGCTTTGCTCTTGAGCAGCATCCGTGCCGCGTATCTCAGGTCCTGAACAAGCGATCCCATACCGATTCCTCCTGTTCCGTTTGGCGATTCGATCCGGGCTTCCGCAGCAAGACGTCTGTTCATCCACACGCCGGCTATCGGATGTTTGGCGCGAATAAGCTCGCACTCCAAAAGCCGCCAGTCCTTTACGTGAGCGGCCGCTCGCGCGAATGCGTCCTGTTCGGAAGCGCCGTCAGCCAATGCCTCTTCGTAGATGGCTTCGAGGTGCTGTGCCATCTCGTCAACCATCTCGAACTCGCGCGCAGGCCCGAGATCCAAAGGCGTTAGATGTTCGCGTACGTATTTCTTCCAGTCCATAAGAGAACTACAGTGGCCGGTGGTCAGTGATCAGTGGCCGTTGCCGATTGCCTAGCGTCAAATCCAAAATCCAAAATCCAAAATCCAAAATCTCTCATCCTTCCGCCGGGTTGATTCCCGCCACCCGATCGAGCGCGGCGAAGAAATCAGACCAGGTCTGCCGCTGTTCGTTGAGTACCTTGCGGCCGGCTGCCGTCACTTTGTAGTAGCGTCGCCTTCGCTGTCCGGCTTTCTCGACCCAGCGGCCCTGAATCCATCCGCGAGTTTCGAGGCGATAGAGCATCGGATAGAGCGAAGCTACATGAAACTGCAGCACGCCTTCAGAGCGCTGCTCTATCAGCTTGGCGATCTCGTATCCGTGTCGCGGCCGGTCTTCGACCAGTGCCAGTATCAGCATCTCGGCGCTTCCTCGTTTTACTTCCTGGTTTAGCATGTAAGCCGTCCCTATATGTGGTGTCGCCATATATACGTCGATTCCGATGGAAAGTCAATCTCGGCTGCTGGGGACACAGACTAAAGTCTATGCTACGTAGGAGTGTGCGAACGCGAGTCTGTCCGGCGGCGAATCGCAGCGCCGACTAAGAGATTCATCTCCATCACCCTGCTAAGTCGTCCTCGTGACGGGATGGTCTGAATTCATACGATCCGTTTCGATTTCGTACTATCACCCTTATCATCTGTTGCTTCTTTTCAAGGTTTCTTGGGCGGAACAGTCATTGCACGAGCACCGGTGACAGATCATCTTGGATTTGAAAAAACAAGACACAGGGAGAAAACCATGGAAGTTAGAGAGATCATGACAAAGGACCCGGCGTGCTGTACGCCGGACACAAAGCTGCAACAAGTCGCGAAGCTGTTTGTGGAGCACGATTGCGGCTGCATCCCGGTGGTCGATAGCGAAAAAGGCATGAAGCCTGTCGGCGTGATAACCGATCGCGACATCTGCTGCCGTATCGTCGCGGAGGGGAAGAACCCCCTCGAGATGACTGCGCGAGATGCTATGTCTGACGGCGTAGTCACGGTGACTCCTGAAATGAGCGTGGATGAGTGCTGCAGGGTCATGGAAGACAACAAGGTAAGGCGAGTGCCGGTCGTTGACGCGAGCGGTCGCTGTTGCGGCATGGTGGCTCAAGCCGACATAGCTCATTATGCTTCAAGCAACAAAACCGCGGAGGTGGTGAAGGAGGTCTCGAAGCAGACGGCGGCAACCACTGGCTCGACGGTTTGAACCGGAAACGTCGCGTTCATAAGCAATATCTCGTGCTGTTGACCGGCCGGCCGAGTTGACCGGCCGGAGCAGTGCTGTTATCAATATCAAGTCGCGACTGCTGATCCTCCCCGGGAGAGTTGTCGTGATTTCCAAACCTAAACTCTTAAGCCTGCTCGTTCTATTCGCCCTCTTAGTTGGACCGTGCTTGCCGCGCGCTTCGAACGCAAGCGCGGGATTGCTGGTAGAAGAATCAACTCATTTCATAGAAGTACCCGGCGGCTCATTCGGTGCGCAGCCTCTGAAGCTTGCGGCCTCTTTGTATCAGCCGCGATTTTTTCCATCGGCTCCGGCGGTCATTTACATACACGGCTGGGGAGGCCGGCGGTTGAAGGGCGAGGACAACATCGCGTATTACGTCGCGGCGGCCGGCTACACGGTGCTCTCTTACACTGCGCGGGGTTTTGGCGAAGGCGAGTCCGGCGGCCGCGCAACGCTTGCGGGTCCGGACGAGTTGAATGATCTGAGCCGCATCATCGACTGGCTGATAAACGACCCGGATCAGGTCATCGGGCCGCGAGTGACAAAGATCGGAGTGATCGGCGGTTCATACGGAGGCTCGCACTCCTTTCAAATTGCATCCGACCCGCGCGTTTCGGCGGTCGTGCCGCTCGCCGGATGGACCGATCTGGAGCAAGCGCTCTTTCCAAACGGCACGATTAACTATCGGGCTGGAATCGCACACTTTTACTCGGGACTCGAACAGCAAACAGGTCAGGCGCCGTTCTTCAACTACACCCAGCTCCAATTTGACATCTTCGACGTGGGCGCGGAAGGCCGCTCGGCGGACGATAGCGTGAAGCAACAACTCCGGGCTCGCTCGATCGCTCAGAAGAACGAGGACGGGCAGGAAATCCTGGACCCGGCGCGGCAACCGCGCGCCCCGATGTATATCATTCAGTCGTGGGACGACTACCTGTTTCCATCGACGCAGGTGGTGGACGTCTTTGCTCAGACAACCGCACCCAAACAGATTTACCTTGGACGCCAGGGGCACCCACCGGAAGGACACACCTTTGAAGGCGAAGAACTCTACATCGCGACGCAAGTGCTCCGTTGGTTTGAACGTTATCTGAGGGGCTTCGGACCTAAGGACTCCCGGTCGGTGACCAGTGCTCCCGCGCCGTTTTCAGTCTTGCCGTTTACCGCGAAGCAGTTTCCATCGGACAACATTTCTTCGGACACGTTGTTCCTTAAGCCAAGCGGCGTTCTGAAGAATAATAAGAAAGGATCGGACCAGCCCGAGACGGCCGGCGGCGTCTTTCGTCCGGAGCGCATTCGAAGCTCACGTCGCGGCGCCGAGATACCCACACAGAGCGACATGCTCAGTGGCCGCGCTGAAGCGCTTCTGACAGCGCCGCAGAAGCTCGTGTACACGCTGACGCCGTGGGACCGGCAGACCGAGATGGTAGGCAGCAGCGAGTTTACTTTCTACGTGAGCAGCGCGACGTCGACCGACCTCGACCTCCTCGTGCGGACGTTTGATGTCGCGCCGGACGGAACCGAAACAGAAGTCACCATCGGTGCGACGCGAGTCACCGGTCTTTCACCCGCGGAGGTGCGCCGGGTGACGTTCAGAGACTACGGCGACGATTGGGTATTTGAGGCGGGTCACTCACTGAGGATCAAGGTTTCCAACATCGACTTTCCGAGTTTCAGGCCGCCGGGAGCGAACGATAATCTCCCGTCGGAGATCACTATTCACAATGGAAAGGCCTTCCCGTCGAAGATGAAACTGCCGGTGCGAGTGAGGTGAAGCTCAAACACTTTCGAAACTTCCGGTAGCGATCAAATCGAAAAGAAATCCGTGCACATCCGTCGAATCTGTTACATCCGTGGTCTATGGGGCACCAGCAAAGCAATCTTGCAAACGCATAGACCACGGATGAAACGGATTTGGCGGATTTGCACGGATACAACATCGTCACTGGCGAAATGTCTGTTTAGGCTCTCAATTCAGCGGCTCCACAATTCTACCAACGGAGCAACGACGCGCTCTGAGCGCCGGAGTGTGAATATGGTATGCTGAAATTTGCTGCGTTTCTTAAAAAGGTTCACAAGGGCGCCCGAGCATGAGTCTTACGAAGAGCCGATTCGCGATGAGCTCTTCAGCGTCGAACGTCTGGAGCAGTACGCGGCGGAACTTGCTGCCGGCCACGTAGTCTCCTCCGAAGCCAGACGCGGCCGTTCGCTACTTTCCCGGTTGGAAGAGAACGGCCAGCGACTGATCGTTGTCTATCGCGCGCTTGCCGACGCCATTCGCAAAGAGAGCACCGTCTCGCCCGCCGCCGAATGGCTGGTCGATAACTTTCACATAGTCGAAGAACAACTTCGCGAGATTCGCCGCGACTTGCCGCGAGGCTATTACCGGGAGCTGCCCAAACTTCAAACCGGAGAACTCGCCGACTACCCGCGCGTCTATGCGATCGCGCTGGCGTTGATTGCGCACACCGACAGTCGTCTTGACTCTGAGACGCTCACCCGCTTCGTCCGGTCTTATCAACACGCGATGCCTCTCTCGATTGGCGAGTTGTGGGCGATTGCTATTACGTTGAGATTAGCGCTTGTCGAAAACTTGCGCCGGCTTGGCGTGCGCATAGTTGAAGCGCGCAATGCCAGGGAGGATGCCGACCGGCTCGCGGAACGACTTCTGGAAATCGCCACCCGGCAGCCGAACGGGCTAACCGCGGCGCTGGAAGCGGCGGCGGGAAAAGGCAAGCGGTTAGACAGGGCCTTCTTCGTTCAGCTTGCGCAGCGGCTTCGCGATCAGGACCCGGAAGTGTGGCCCGCGCTCGACTGGCTCGAAAAGCGGCTGGCCGCCGAGTCCGCGACTGTCGAGCAGGTTGTTCATCTGGAACATCAGCGGCAAGCCGCGGCGCAGGCTACGGTAGGCAACATCATCACAAGCATGCGCCTGCTTTCGACGCTCGACTGGAATGAGTTTTTCGAGAGCCTCAGCCTGGTGGAGCCGATTCTTGCCGAAGATCCGGTTGGCGCTTACGCCTCGATGGATTTCATGACCCGCGACCGCTATCGCCATGTGATTGAGAAAATTGCCAGGCGGACAAAAACGTCGGAGTTGGACGTCGCGCGTCTTGCTCTCAGGCTGGCCGCGCGCTCACACAGCAAGGCTGCCGGTGAGCAGCGAAGGGCGCACGTCGGCTTCTATCTCCTCGACTGGGGTCGCGCCCAGCTCGAGAAGGAAGCCGGCTTTAGACCGCGGCTACACGAGCGGTTCTTTCGCTGGATGCTTAAGCATCCAACCGTAACTTATCTTGGCTCTTTCTTTTTTCTGACCGCTCTAATCCTCGGGCTTTGTCTGTTATATGCGCACGTCTCGGGTGCGTCACCCGGGGCATTGATCGCGATCGGTTTGTTGCTGCTTGTTCCAGTAAGCGATCTTGCGTTGACCGCTCTGAATCTCGACGTAGCAGCGCTTTTCAAACCGCATCCGCTTTCCAAGATGAATACGGCAGCGGGCGTGCCGGAAGTCGCTCGCACATTCGTTGTTATTCCGACAATCTTCTCGAGCGAGCAGACCGTGCGCAGCCTGCTCGAAAGCCTCGAAGTGCACTACCTCGCCAATCGAGATGAGAACATCTACTTTGCGCTGCTTGGAGATTTTGCCGACGCGCCCCGGGAAGACATGCCCGAGGATGACCGCTTGCTGGACGTTGCGATCAAGGGCGTCGAAGATCTCAACGCGCGCTACGACAAGGATCAGAGCGAGCGCTTTTGCTTGTTCCACCGCCGGCGCAAGTGGAACGCGGGAGAAGGCAAATGGATCGGATGGGAACGAAAACGCGGCAAGCTTCATGAGTTCAATCGGCTTCTCTGTGGCGCTCTCGACACAAGCTACATCGTCTCGACGGCTGGCCCGGCTTTTCTTTCGAGGTTTCGTTACGTCATCACTCTCGACTCCGATACTCAACTGCCACGCGATGCGGCGCGTCGTCTCATAGGCACGGCGTTGCACCCGCTCAACCAGCCACGGCTCGATCCTCTTGTGAATCGGGTGACCGAGGGCTATGCCATTCTCCAGCCTCGCGTGAGCATGACGCTGCCTAGCTCCTCGCGCTCGCGGTTCGCGCGGATATTCTCGGGACATACGGGCGTTGACCCTTATACAACGGCGGTCTCTGACGTCTACCAGGATCTTTTCGGGGAAGGGAGCTACACAGGCAAGGGACTCTATGTTGTTGATTCCTTCGAATCGGCGCTGGCCGATCGAGTGCCCGAGAACCTGCTGTTGAGCCACGATCTGTTCGAGAGTCTCTACGCCCGCGCCGCGCTTGTCACCGATATCGAGCTTCTTGATGAGTATCCGTCTCACTATGATTCATACGCGAAGCGGCAGCACCGGTGGACGAGGGGCGACTGGCAAATCGCGCGCTGGCTCTTCCCTCGCGTGCGAGATGCGCACAATCGCCCGGTCCCCAACACCCTGCCCCTGATATCGCGCTGGAAGATCCTCGATAACCTGCGGCGAAGTCTTGTTGCGCCTACGATGCTGCTCTGGCTGGCCGCGGCGTGGACTGTCCTTCCGGGGTCACCCCTGTTGTGGACCCTCGCCGTGCTGGCCGTGGTCGCGTTTCCGGTTTACGCTCACGTCACCAATGCTCTGATGGTTCACCCGCGCGGCATACCGTGGACGAGTCACTTCTGGAGTATTTGGGGTGATGCTCGAACGAACGCGGCGCAGGTTGCGCTTTCATTGGCGCTCATCCCTCATCAGGCATACTTGCAGGTTCACGCCATAGCGATAACTTTCTATCGCAAGCTCATTTCAAAAAAGAAGCTGCTCGAATGGGTGACCGCGGCTCAAACGGAAAGCGGCAGCGCGCATGATCTTCAAGCCTTCTGGCGAATGATGTGGCCCGCCGAGGTTCCCGTGCTCTTCATTGCTGTCGCGCTGTCGGTTATGAAGCCGGCCGCATTCGCTTTGGCCGCGCCTTTTCTTGTCGTCTGGGCGGTGTCGCCGGTTATTGCCTACTGGGTGAGTTTCCGACTACCGAAGCGCGACGAATCGCTTTCGGAAGATGAAAAGGTCCTCGTTCGTCTGGTTGCGCGACGCACCTGGAAGTTCTTTGAAGCCTTTGTCGGGGAAGATGACCACTGGCTCCCGCCCGACAACTACCAGGAAGACCCGAAGGCGGTCGTTGCTCACAGAACCTCGCCGACTGACATAGGCATGTTTTTGCTAGCGACCGCGGCGGCTCGCGACTTCGGATATCTCGCCACGCTTGAAATGGCCGAGCGCCTCGAACTCACGCTTGCCACGATGGAAAGGCTCGACCGCTTTCACGGGCACTTCCTCAACTGGTATGACACAACGACGCTTCTGCCGCTCACGCCGCAATACGTTTCAACCGTGGACAGCGGAAACCTGGCTGGGCATCTGATCGCCCTCAAACAGGCGTGCGTTGAGATTGCAGAACAGCCGCTGTTCGAAGCGCGTGTCATTGAAGGCCTGACCGACACCATCTTGCTGATGCGGGAGGAGGCGGACAATATCGGCGCCGTCCGCCAGAGCACGGGAGCCGTCACGCTGAAACAACTGCGCGGCGAGATCGAATCCTGTGCGGCGCTTCTCTCGAACGATGCCTCGAACAATGCGCCCGAGACGCTCTCCAAGTGGGCGGCACTCTTCCAATCCATGACCGAGAGAGTTGTTCAGGTCGAGGACATGATCGGCGCGCTGTCGCACGAGCACGGCGACGGAAAGTTTGATCAAGTGCACTCGTGGACCTATTCATTGATGCATCAACTGCGCGAGCACCGTCGCGACCTCAACGGTTTGGCTCCGTGGTCTCTGGCGTTTTCGCCGGCAGTCAGTGCTCCGATAACGAGTTGCTCTGAGGAGATAGCCTCGGAGTGGAAAACCATTCTTGGGTCGCTTGATCGGGTGCCGACTCTCGATCAGGTCGCGCCCGTTTGCGCTGACGCGGTCCTGAAGCTCTCAGCGCTTCGCATCACAATCGATCAGTGCCCAGGCGACAAGCGACAGAAGGCGCTCAAGCAAATGGACCTGGTCCTCAGCCAGATCGCAGAAGTTCCTCAAGCGGCCGGCGCGCTCGCGGCTCGCTACGCCGAAATAGCGCGACGCTGCGATTCGATCACGGAAGCAATGGACTTCGGCTTCCTGTTTGCCGAAGACAGAAGAGTCTTTGTCATCGGGTACAACGTGACGGATGGCCGCCGCGACAATTCGTATTACGACTTGCTCGCTTCGGAATCGCGATTGGCAAGCTTCGTCGCGATTGCGAAAGGCGACGTACCGCAAGAGCACTGGTTTCGTCTCGGGCGCGGGCTGACTCAAGTTGACGGAAGCCGCGCGCTCATTTCCTGGACTGCCACGATGTTCGAATACTTGATGCCGCTGCTGGTCATGCGCGGTTATCCTGACACGCTTCTCGATCAGACCTATCACGCCATCGTAGTCCGCCAGATCGAGTACGGCGGTGAGCGAGGAGTCCCCTGGGGAGTTTCGGAAGCCGGCTACAACGCGCGCGATCTCCAGCTCAACTATCAGTACGGACCGTTTGGCGTCCCGGGCCTTGGGCTCAAACGCGGGTTGGGAGACGATCTTGTTGTGTCTCCCTATTCGACGGCGCTTGCGGCAAT
The DNA here is from genome assembly GCA_038040485.1 of Candidatus Onstottus arcticum. Taxonomy (GTDB): domain Bacteria; phylum Acidobacteriota; class Blastocatellia; order UBA7656; family UBA7656; genus Onstottus_B; species Onstottus_B arcticum. The sequence continues at coordinate 54,014 of JBBPIE010000031.1, read as the reverse complement.
GGTCGAGCCGCGGGCGGCGCTCGAGAACATGAACCGGCTGATTCGTGAAGGCGCTCTAACGCGGTACGGTTTTTACGAAGCGATTGACTACACTGAAGACCGGCTGCAACCGGATCAGAAGAGCATTCTCGTAAAGGCTTTTATGATCCATCACCAGGGAATGACTCTGGTCGCGCTCGACAATCTGCTGCACGGCAACGTGATGCAGCGACGGTTTCATTCAGAGCCGCTCGTCCAGGCGACCGAATTGCTCCTCCAGGAGCGAATTCCCCGCGAAGTTCCCCTCGATCAACCACGGCGAGAAAAAGTCAGGTCCGACGGCCTCCGTATGAGCGCCCCGGTTGCGGATCCTCGGCGGTTTGAGACGGCCAACCTTCCGACCCCGCGTACTCAGTTGCTCTCTAACGGAGTCTATTCAGTCGTGGTGACGACGGCAGGCTCTGGTTATTCCGTTTGCGATGGGCTCGCCGTCACTCGCTGGCGCGAAGACGTTACTCGCGACAATTGGGGAAGCTTTTGCTACCTGCGCGACGTGCGCAGCGGTGCAGTCTGGTCCGCCGGGCATCTGCCCGTTCCTGGGAAGCCGCAGTCGTATGAAGTAGCTCTGGCCGAAGACAAAGCCGAGTTCCGCCGCAGCGACGCCGGCATTGTCACTCATACTGAGATCATCGTTTCTCCGGAAGACAACACCGAAGTGCGCCAGATATCGGTCACGAATAATACGACGCGGCCTCGCGACATCGAATTGACCAGCTACATGGAAGTGGTTCTCGCCGCGGGAGCGGCAGATGCCGCGCACCCGGCGTTCAGCAACCTTTTCATCGAGACTGAATTCATCCCGAGCGAAGCCGGTCTTCTCGCCTCGCGCCGCTGCCGCTCACCCGAAGACAAAGAAGTCTGGGGCTGGCACATTGTCATCGTTGACGGCGAAACAGTCGGAGCCGTCCAATATGAAACTGATCGCGCGCGGTTTTTGGGACGCGGCCACACGACAGCCGACCCGATTGCGGTAATGGAAGGCCGCCCGCTTTCCAATACCGTTGGCGCTGTCCTCGATCCGATTTTCTCGCTCCGACAACGAGTGCGGCTCGGCGCGCAGGAAAGGGCTCGCGTCACGTTTGCTACCGGTTTAGCGCACTCGCGTGACGAAGCGCTCCGGCTTGCCGACAAGTATCACAACCCATATGCCTTTGACCGCGAGGCAGGATTGGCCTGGACGAAAGTTCAAGTCGAGATGCGTCATCTGCAAATGGATGCGGACGAGGCTCATCTCTTTCAGCGGCTCGCCGGGAGATTGCTTTATTCTGATCCCTCGTTGCGCCCGCGCCCGCGCGTGCTCGCCCTGAATACCAAAGATCAATCGGGACTTTGGCCTTATGGCATAAGCGGCGACCTGCCGATCGCTCTCGTCCGAATAAGTCAAGAAGAGGACTTGAGCATGGTCCGCCAGCTCTTGCGCGGCCACGAGTACCTGAGGCTGAAGGGCTTGGTCTTCGACTTGGTGATCTTGAACGATCACCCGCCCAGCTACATCCAGTCGCTGCAAGATGAATTGCAAAGACTGGTGCGCATCAGCGGCTCGCATGCGTTGATGGACAAACCCGGCGGTGTCTTTCTTCGGCGCACCGACCTCATGCCCGAAGCTGACCGCATCCTGCTGCACACAGTCGCGCGAGTCGGCATAGTCGCGGATCGAGGGCCGCTTGAAGAACAACTCGTGCAGCGGCCCGCTGAAGACGATCTGCCGCCCAGGTTTGTTGCGCGGGCGGCTTCGCGGAAGTATCCGGAAGAAGCTCTCAGAAATCCAGAGCTGGCTTTCTTCAACGGACTTGGCGGATTTATTGACGGCGGGCGCGAGTACGCCACCATCCTCAACGAAGGCCAATGGACGCCTGCTCCGTGGCTAAACGTGATATCAAACTCGAAAGACTTCGGGTTTCAGATTTCGGAGGCGGGAGTCGGCTACACGTGGTCGGTCAACAGCCGCGAGAATCGATTGACGCCCTGGTCGAACGATCCCGTAAGCGACCCGGCCGGCGAAGCGATCTACCTTCGAGATGAAGACACCGGTGAGGTCTGGTCGCCCACACCGCTGCCGATTCGCGAGCCCGAGCAGTACTTGATTAGGCACGGGCAGGGCTACTCAATTTTCCAGCACGCGAGTCACGGCATAGACCAGGAGCTGATGGTGTTCGTGCCTATGGACTCGACGGTGAAGATCTCGCTTCTACGGTTGCGGAATCAAACCGACAGAAAGCGACGAATCTCGGTGACAAGCTACGCCGAGTGGGTGCTTGGGGTAGATCGCAGCCGAATGGCGCCCTACATCATCACCGAAGTGGATAAAGACACCGGCGCCGTCTTCGCGCGCAATCCCTTCAACAACGAGTTCTCGCATCGCGTCGCCTTCGCTGACATGAGCGAGCCGCAGCGTACGATCACCTGCGACCGCAAAGAGTTTCTGGGGCGCAACGGCTCGCCCGCAAGTCCCGCGGCTCTCCGGCGTGCGGAGCTTTCGGGACGAGCGGGCGCCGGGCTCGATCCTTGCGCGGCTATTCAGGCGGTCATCGAACTCGCGCCGAGCGAAGCTCGCGAAGTAGTCATTATCCTGGGCGAGGCTGAAACCGCTGAAGAAGCCCGCGCGATCGCGGTTAAGTACAGGCAGGTGTCCGTGGCAACCGAGGCAATCGAGAAAGTCGTCGCCCAGTGGGACGATTTGTTGAATGTTGTAGAAGTCAAAACGCCGGACTCGACGATGGACATAATGCTGAATCGCTGGCTGGTCTATCAGGCGCTGTCCTGTCGCATCTGGGGGCGGTCAGCCTTTTATCAGTCGGGCGGCGCTTACGGATTTCGCGACCAGTTGCAAGACGTTTGTGCGCTTGTGTACGCGCAGCCCGCCATCGCACGCGAACAAATCCTGCGAGCCGCGGCTCACCAGTTCAAAGAAGGCGACGTGCAGCACTGGTGGCATCCGCCAACCGGACGCGGCGTGCGAACGCGCTGCTCGGATGATCTTTTGTGGTTGCCGTTTGTCACCAGCTTCTATGTGGAGATCACTGGCGATCAGTCTGTGTTCGAAGAAACTGTCCCGTTTCTCGAAGCGCCCGTTCTTGCCGAAGGTGAGACCGAAGCCTACTTGCAGTCGGTCATCTCATCAGAATCGGCGAGCCTGTATGAGCATTGCGTGCGCGCGCTTGATCGAAGCCTTGCAGCAGGCACACACGGATTGCCGCTGATGGGCTCGGGCGACTGGAACGATGGAATGAATCGCGTAGGCAAAGAAGGCAAAGGCGAGAGCATTTGGCTCGGATGGTTTCTTCACGACACGCTCGGGCGCTTTGCTCAGTTCTGCGACTCACACAAAGACAAACAGCGCGGTGACAAGTATCGCCGGCGCATGGAAAAGTTGAACCAGGCTTTGGAAGATCACGGATGGGACGGCGGTTGGTATCGGCGCGCATACTTTGACGACGGGACCCCTCTCGGCTCGGCTCAAAACGAAGAGTGCCGCATCGACTCGATCGCCCAATCGTGGGGAGTGATCTCCGGCGCCGCCCAACTGCATCGAGCAACTCGCGCGATGGCCGCCGTCGAAGAGTATCTGATTCGCCGAGGTGACGGGCTTGCGATTCTGTTCACTCCGCCTTTTGATAAGAGCGCTTTGGATCCAGGTTATATCAAGGGCTACGTGCCGGGCGTGCGCGAGAACGGCGGCCAGTACACGCACGCGGCTCTGTGGACGTTGATGGCTTACGCGAAGCTCGGCGACGGCGACCGAGCCGGTGAGTTGTTCACTTTGCTGAATCCAATCAATCACGCTTCGACACGCGCGGGACTGCACAAGTACAAGGTCGAGCCTTACGTTGTAGCCGCTGACGTCTACGCCGTATGGCCTCACACGGGCCGCGGCGGGTGGACCTGGTACACGGGTGCAGCGGGTTGGATGTACCGGGCAGGGCTTGAGTCGATTCTGGGGTTCAAGCTTCGAGGAGACCGGCTGCAGATCGACCCGTGCATTCCTCGAAGTTGGCGAGAGTACGAGATAACCTACAAGCGCGGGACCACGACTTACCAAATCGTGGTAGACAACCCGCACGGCCTCAATCGCGGATTCGCGAAGATAGAAGTGGACGGTAAGCAGTTAGCGACTCCGGAGATTGAACTCGTGGATGATGGGAAGCAACACAACGTGCGAGTCACGCTGGAAATGAAAACAGCCGACGAATGAGCCTACCGTTGTTGCTAACTCGCTTGCTTGAAAGTAAACACTATGTGGTATGTGTAGACCGCACCTCCGGCGTTGCTTCTCGCCAGCCAGCTCTTGACTCAAAGGAACCAAAGTCATATCATCGGCACGGTTGCAAGCCAGCGTAACGCGTATCGAGTCGAAACACCGTACGCATCCACTAGCGTTCCATTGTCAAAGGAGATTCGTATGAGCACTCGAAAAGCGAAAGGTGCTTTCTTTGGTCTAATGATCGCTGCTGCCTTTGCCGCAGGGTTTCTAGTTTTGGCTAACCCATCCTACCGGGCCGCTGGCTCGCAAAATCAGGAAAAGCTCAGGGCGCACGAAGGAACTCCGTTGCCTCTTGCTCATTTCTCGGTTCAACAATCTGGCACGAATGCAGAGCAAGCTTTAAGAACCGTAAGGAGTAGTCGGTATGACAAGAGCTACCCTAGTCGACTCGATGAATTGCGCCCGGATACTGTTGAGAGGTCCCGTATTACACACTTTTGGGTAAATCTGCCCGCACTTCCGACGTCCGAAAGCGACGCCGTTCTACTCGGGGATGTTACTGATGCGCACGGCTATGTATCGAATGACAAAACGGGTGCTTACTCGGAGTTCACCATTCGTATTGAGCAAATCTTTAAGGATGACGGTCACTCGTCAGGCGGACTAGTGACAGCTGAGCGTGAGGGTGCTGATGTGCGCCTCCCAACTGGTCGAATGATACGATATCGAATTGCGGATCAAGTGCTGCCTATTCTTCGCGGACGTTATGTTTTCTTTCTCAAATATGACCCTCAAGGAGAGGACTATCACATCCTTACAGCCTATGGACTAGAGAAGGGGCGAGTCTTTCCACTCGATGAGTCTGTAGGCCGATTCGCAATTCATAAAGGAGCAGATGAGGGTGCCTTCCTCAAAACAGTTAGCGAGGCCGTAGTCCATCCACCTCCAGCGCCGCAAGACGCGAGGAGGTTGAATCAATGAACATCCTCTCCTTTCGCGCTCGTCCATTCTTGGCGATCTGCTTTCTTAGCCTTGTTGTCCTCCTGAGCGTACCGCAAACAGCGAGCCTGCAGGCGAGTTGCGCAGTACCATTCTTCCCGGGTTACATCAACCATGCGCTAGCTTGTTGGCCGGAAAGCAAAACGATAAGAGTTGTTATCAATTCTGACCCTAGCACAGACGGATTCAATCCAACGCAGATCAGCCACATTTGGCAAGCATTTGAGAATTGGAATTTGAAAAATGACTTTAATGGAAATTGCTCCTTCGTTACCTTCTCTCAGAGTTTTGGGGATTTCACCTGTCAAGTGATCAGAGAACAGATTCCGGTTGGAAATGCCGAAACGGGAGGCGACAACAACGGTTTTTGTCGCACCTCTGCTCTGATAAAACTTGATCCGCGGAGAATGCCTGGAGACGCATTCCAGAATCAATGGACACACATCGTCGGGCACGAAATTGGCCACACCTTTGGCCTCGGGGACTGCACGAGCGGTTCTTGCTCCTGTAATTGTTCGATCATGACATACTGTGGTTTGCTTCAGAGTCCTTCGTTTGATGACAACGCGACAGTCAGAGCGGCTGGCCACTTCTGCGTGGTTGGGGGAGGCGGCGGCGGGCCGAGTTCTTGTCCTCAGCCTTGTGACCCTCCACTCGAATCAGGCTGCGGCTACGGGGGAGTAGACTACTGCGCCTATCCAGAATCGGGATGTCCGTTTCCTGCTATGGCGTGGCAAACGTGCTGCTGTACGTCTTGTCCCATTCTAATAGACGTCAGTGGCAATGGCTTCAATCTCACCAACGGCGCAGACGGCGTCCAATTTGATATTAATGGCGACGGTGGAGCTGACCATCCGTCGTGGACGACTGCAAACTCAGATAATGCCTGGCTCGCGCTTGATCGAAACGGTAACGGAATAATTGACGACGGCAAAGAGCTTTTCGGCAACTTCACTCCCCAGCCGCCCTCGCCGGATAGAAACGGCTTCCTTGCGCTTGCTGAATTTGACAAGCGGTCGAACGGCGGCAATCGCGACGGAATAATCGACGCGCGTGACGCGATATTCTCAAACTTGCGATTGTGGCAGGATGCCAATCACAACGGCTTGTCCGAATCAGGGGAGCTTCACACGCTGCCCGCGTTAGGCTTGCGGTCTATAGAGCTTGACTATCGAGAATCGAGACGAGTCGATCAATACGGCAATAGATTCAGATATCGAGCCAAGACGAGAGACTCCCGAGGCGCCAGTGTCGGCCGATGGGCCTGGGACGTGTTCCTGGTCCCTTGAGCGTTGACGGTGCCCTATAGTCATTTCGGTTTCGAAAAGAAGGCGGCAATCCTAGTATCTCCCCTTGCTGCGAAGGGTTCGCACGTAAGCGAGTCCGTCGTCCATATCCTTTCGATTCTTCCAGAGGCCGAAGAATTCAGACGATCTGACGGAAGGCCGCTTGCGGGTTGTTTCTACGGGAACCTCGTCGACATGCACTTCGCCAAGCGCGCCCTCTTTGAGCTTCTTGGGCTTCTTCAATGGCTTGAACACCCCGTCTTCATATTTGACTCGTATCGAATCCATGAACCGCCTCCGTTCCTTTGGCGAGCCGTTCAGCGCGACTAGCGTAGCTTCACAGCGTACAATTGCCTTGCGTGATCGGCAAGTTACGCGGAGCACGCCGGCTACGACCACTCTCTCATTAGGGTTTCAGGCGTTATGAACCGTTCAGGATTGTCGAGCGCCCGTACGAGCCAGCCAGTGGGTGGAATACGAGAAGTTATGGCTTGTGCCGCAGCCATTCGAGTTGGAATGTCGTACAGAGACCATCGATCGCGGTATAGGTCTAACAATACTCTGAGGTGCCTCCAGAGATCGTCTACGGTGGCCTTGCTGAGAACTTTGATGGCACCGGCCGATGCTTGTGCATCAGGGGTTAACGACGTCAGATGCGTGACGACGGTTCCCCGTACCGAGTAGCCCTGGTTTCCGTACTCAGTCAACGCGCTAGATACATGATTGTGAGCCTGGCCTACATCGCTCGCAGACACTTCGCGGGAATCCTTGTCCTGGATCTTAGCCTCGAATGTGATAACTTCTCTTGTGTTGCCGAATACGCCACGCCATCTGCAATCTGGGGCAGACTGCTGTTTCGGTCTAGTTGCACTGTATCCGAGCGCTTGGCCGAGTCTCTCCAACCCTTCCTGATATTGGGCGTGAGTGTCGGACTGTAGAAAACCGGAGATGTCAGAGCACCAGCGCTCAAATCTGTTCCCGGACGCTCCTAATTTCTCTAGTATATCGTCAAAGGTACGAATTAGATGATTAGGATAGTCAGCCATCGCAAGCTCCTGGTTAGCGGTTGCGGTCAACCTTGCGCGATTCAGCGAAGCTCTCATTCGGTTGAACCATGAGCTCCTGCCTCCCGCTGAATTGCATTTTCCAAAACCTGCAGCGACCGTTCGCGTGCCGACGGGTCGTTGAGGAGGGACTGGAGGTAGAGGGCTTTGGCCAACTGCCATCCGTACAAGGCAGCAATCTCCCGGAGGTTCGCGACGCGCGCAACTTCCCAGCATAGTTCGAATCTTTCTGCCGCTTTTTGATAATTCTGGCTTTCGAAGAGGGCCGCCCAACCTGTAACTTCGTATTCAGACGTGTCAACCGTGTCAACCGTGTCAACGGCAGCACTTTGGACCGGGACGTCAGAAACACACTCCGCCAGCTGACGGTCGTATTCTACAAAATCACCTTTAAGGAATCTCTCGACTTTGCCGACCACAACATCGTCTTCGGCATCCGCAAGATCTTGCGCCATGTCAATTTCCGCAATCACATTCCTGGGAATTCCTTCTTTGTTGGAGTCCCTACCAAAATGCGAGGCGAATCGACGGTCCGCGAGTACGTAAACTCCAAAGTCATCTTCCGAGCGATTGCATCTTCCAAGCGCTTGCACGATCCTCTGGTTCAATCGACGCAACATGAAACCCGAGTCGCGGAGGTAAGCGGATATGAATTCCTCTTGCGTATTGATTGCACGCGGAAGCGTCGTTAGTACGACCAAACGGCACTCATCGGCTTGGAAGTCCATTCCGTCGAACCGCCCCGCAACGAACAAATGACCTGTCGGCGACGATTTGAACTGATCAACCTCGTCTCCCAATGGCGTCAACAACCAAGTTGGATGTCCCCCCAGACCATTTCCTGCTAACCACTTTGAAACTACCTTTTGAAGTTTGCGGGCCTCTGTTTCGCTAGAGCATAGCCAGACGCTTTTGGGATGCGTACGCAAGACAGCTAGAATAACGGCTTGGAGGCGCTTTGGTATGTCAGCGTCTTCGATGCGGTTTATGACGACGAACCGTCGTCCTGAAGTTGCCTCAGCGTACATCGCCGGAACTGGGACCTTCACGATCCGCTTCACGCCAAGTCTCCTGCTAAGGTCACCTGGGTCGCCCACGGTGGCGCTCATATAAAGGCGCTGTTTCGTCTGCGCATAGTATTCGTTTGCAATAAGAGGATAAACGTAGGGGCGTATCCAGATGGAGTTTAGACTCACATACAAATTCGCTTCCCGTAACTTGTTCTTAAGCCGCTGCCAACGAAACCTCAAGTCTTGATCACTGGCGAGATACGGAGAAACATCAATGATCTCTCGTATTCGGTCGGAACACTCAACCTGGTCTATGAACGACAACAGCTGGGTAGTAGAGGTTGCGGGCGCGTCTCCTGCGAGCGCATCGGCAAGCACTGAATACTCGGGAAATCTGCTTTGAAGCGCGGTGATCAGGGAGGTGAAGAGGGTCTAAATGGTCCTGTCGTCTGATCTCGACGGAGTAAAGCGAGTGCAGACAATGCTCTGCCAGATGAGCGTCGTCCATCACGATAAGATCCGCTGGGTCGATACCCGGCTTTTGATTGAAGTAAACCCAGTAATTCATCACAGCAACACTCTTCGCGCGTTGGTAGGCTTTCTTATCCGCGTTGGGAATAAGCGTGCCGGACCCTTCCATCAGGACAACTGGTATTCTAAGTTCGCGAGCTTCACGCTCCATCTGCCGGGCGAGGGTTTTGTTAGCTGACAGGATTGCAGCCTTTCGACCCTCCGACCTCCATGCTTCAGCGACTAAGAGAGCGATGAGTGTTTTCCCAGCGCCGGTAGGTAGTTCGATGGCTACGTCGGAAGCGCTCACAAAACTCGTCGAGTACTCATTCAAAACATGAACTTGGGCGTCTCGCAGTCCACGGAACTTGGCGGACTTGAGCGAGGCGAGGAACTGAGAATAATCGCGATCTATCGGCATAGCTCGTGGTTCCAAATGCTGGACCGGAGTCGTCGTCGGCGAGCAGCTGCGTTCATACCGGTACCATCAAGCCGCATCTCTACTTAAAGTGTATCGCAGTCACTTGGCATTAACTAGATGTTTCCACTGCGGTCGAACTTGAATAGGGAATAGCTGAAGACTCAGGGGTCAAGATCAGGCGAGTTGTCTTTGGAGTCGCATCCACCCGATACGCAGACGCGAAGCGATGACATCGTTCTTTTGACTACGCTAGTACTGAGTCTCGACCAGGTATCCCGTCCTGCCAGAGCATTGGTAGCCTTGCGTGTCCTTATGAGCGTTCAGCTTCACATCATAGCTTTTGCGCTCGAACCGCTTGCTGCAGATCGGGCACTGTACGATGTACCTCGGACCGAGCTTCGGCGCTGATCGAGAACTGAGTCTGACAGGCGCGCGCGGTGCACGCGCGGTCGACGGAATAGACAACGATCCGAACTGCGCCAACTCGACCGCATAACGAGGCACGAAAGATACTCTTGTCACGCGGGCACCCTCGATTCTGTCGATACGATACGACCTGTGCTCGTTATCTTCGTGCCTGACTGCGTGAAGCAAGATGTTGCCTTCTTGAGTTCTGCGCAAAGAGTACGGCTCGATCAGCCGAGTTGAACCGCCGTATGCAAGTTCGACGCACAAACGGTTGGCCGCTGCGAACCTGATTACCTCGAGTGGAACAGTCAGACCCCACGCCTGCACCATCGCAGGAGGTCGCCAGCTTGCATCGATTGCTCCCCTGACGGGGAACGAAGCAGCAGCGGCAACCGCGGCGCCTTCTTCGAACAACCAAGCCAGCACTAGCGGCAGTTCCTCCCAGAACGACTCGAATGGAGGAAGCTCGGGTAATTGATGGCCGAGCATGTTGCTCCACTCCGATTCCAGTTCAGCTCGATGTGGTCCCGTAGAGAGCACAGTCATTGTCGGGACCGCTATGCCCCTGAAAGCACACTTCTCTCGCAACGTGCTCACAATGACTACACGATCTGCGGTCAACAAGCCGTTACGGTAGAGATGAACGACATCGTAGAGGTCTCGCGGTCTCTCACGTTCCGTCAACGCTCTGAGCTTCTCGGCGAATAGCTCTTCAAAGCAGTAGCACTGAATCTGAAAACCTTCGCCCGGCTCATCGGAATAAGGGTGATGCACCGCCCGAGCGACCGGATCGAGAACCAGACGTTCGTCAGCAGTGATATCCAACTTGATGCGGGGCAAATCGCCGCGCGGCTGGAGTGGCCCGCGATAGGAAATTCGACCCTGCGCTGATGGATGACCGCGCGGATTCGTGCGGACGTCGAAGCGGACCGCCTCGATAGGAATCTCGATGCCACTGTGCTCGTAGATCCACTCCGCAATTTCCTGGAAGGTTGCTACAAGAAATGGCTCATCCAGATGCTCGGTACTCTTCAACGTGAAATCGAGGTCCTCGGAAAAGCGGTAGGTTTCGAAGTAGCATTTCTTGAGGCAAGTCCCGCCCTTGAATACCCAGTCCTCGTTGAGCACAGGATTGTTGAAAACTCCGGCAAGCAGCCAGCCTAGAACGTAGTCTTTCTCGACGACGTTGGCCGCCAAACCGAACTCACGCGCGAGCTCGAGGATTTCTCGTTTGTCTATCAACGAGTGTCACCGATCCACTTCTTCGGCACCCACAGACCCCATGCCGTCACCAGCCTTTCTGGCGGTAGCGAAGGATCAAGCTTGACGTTGCCTTTCTTAACTCGCGCTCGGCAATCAGCGATGAGTCCTTTTTCTTCCGGGGCGATGCGCCCGAGCAGGAATCCGAGCCGCTTCATTGCCGCCCCGTTTCCGACCCGGTCGGCATAGGTGATCAGCAAGGCTCTATCTTTGTACTTCGATTTCAGATATGCGCTGAGTACGTCGACCGTTGGCCGAAGGCCGCCTCCTAGCTTTGGGTCCGCGAGCATGTCGAGCACGGTCTTCGTCGGATCGGACACATCGACCTTTACCTGCCCTCGCCAGACCGACTTGGTTCCAAACAAGGATTGGTTCGAGACACTACGGACGACAAATGCGGTTCCTTTAATCACCGGCCTTCGATTGCGTAGTTTGCGTGAAGTGATAACAAGCACTGTGCGAAATATCTGCTCGGTCAAGCCCCAATGCTCGGCGGCGCTCCAGCCTCCGATGTAACATGGATCGAACAACTGGTCGGCTATGGCCCAAGCATCTTCCAACGCTACGTCGGATGTGCGAGCTTCTAGGGGAACTGGAACGTAGAGGCCGCGGCGAACTCGAGATAGCCAGCCCTGCTCGGCCCAGCGAGCGAGCAACTTGGCGGCTTGGGTTGATGGCAGGTCTAAGATATCGGCTGCTTGCTCGACCGTTAGCGTGCCTTTGGTGTTTCTTAGAACTCGGGAGAGCCTCGCGCGAGACTGTTTTCCCAAACCCGAAACGGCTGGCATTTGCATTGGTATGCTCCGTGCGCACTAATTCGCGCCTGGCGGGAATTATTGCGCACGACGTATAGTGCCTTCAACTAAAAATCGTACTTCCGTCTACCGCAAACTAGCTGGTCACGGCGCCGGGCTTGATGCCAGAGCTAAATGAACACAACTCCAAAGAGAAGTGCGGAAGTGGAGTGCCGTACGTCGTGGGTGAGAAGAACACGACCTTCCCGAGCCGCCCACTCGAGCACATCGGGATCAACAGCGCCGGACAGCCCCGCTTCCTGAACTCGTACTACATCAAGGTTCGGCTTCCGACGCCTGAGACCTCGCACAATGTCGTTGTTGAAGTTTTCGTCTGCAGCGAAACGTAGCATCAAGTCGCGCTCTAGTGGCGGCGGGCTAGGAGCCTATCGCGAATGCCCTCGGGATCAAAGCGGGCTTCGTTTTCCGCGCGCACGCGAAGGGATTCTTCTTTGCGCCGTTCAAGATACTGCTCTACCTCGGCCTGATTGTGCAGGTAGTAGCCGATCACCGCATACACGTCGCCGAGCGCAAGCGACGGGTACTGCTGGACGATCTCTTCCGCGGTCGCGCCCTCATTGAAGGCTGCCACAAGCGTGTCCAGCGTAACACGAGTCCTGGCCACGCGAATCACTCCGTCGGCATCGGTTTCAATTGGGATCTCGAAAACTGCACTCATTAGATCGCTCCGCCTGACGCACACAGTCTATTACATCTTCGTTGCACTAGGAAACGGATCCGTGTGCTCGTGATCCAGTAGCCGCCGTCTCGTTGTTCTACGTAAGTCTTGTCCGAATCGATGGCAACGATAACAGAAGAGCAAGTGGATAGAAAACAGAGGGTCGGTGTTCAGAATTGAAAGGGAGAGCCCGTACGTCGCTCACGGTCGCTTCTCTTCGAGCTTTTCCTTTACCCACAAGTTCAACAAAGTCTCGGGGGAGACTCCGCGCTTCCTGGCCGCGGTGCGAATCTTCTTCGACAATGCGTTCTCAACCGGATAGTAAGTAGTTTCGGATTGAATATCGACTTCGAATTCAGCCGGCTTGGTTTTGTCCCAGTGTTCGGCGAGGTCGTGCGTATCCCAGAATTCGGCAATCTCTTGGTACGAGCCTGCCTTCGAAAGTGAGCTTTTATTTCTTGCCATACAGTCTCCGTTCCGACGCCGTCATATCCCGGGCGGATAGTATCAACGCCTGCCCTTCCTTCTTGTGTATGAAGAATACAACTAAGTACCGGCCCGCTTCTGTCTGTCCAAGCGCCGAGAACATATTCTCTCCCAGGCGATGACCCTTTTCAACAAAAGGAAAGCGACGCCAGAATCCCGGACGGGATGTCGGGTTTAAGCCACGGGTGAGTCCGCGAACCCGTGGAGACGCGTGAAGTAGAGTCGCCTGAACCCTCGAAGAGGGTGGCGGCTGGTTGGTGGGCAACGACGTAGAGTTGCTTACAAAGCCGACACTTACTCGGCAATCCTTACCAGGGTTTCGCCAATCAAAGGCCGTCACCCGCTGCGCGGGTTAGTGCTGCTATACGCCGGTGTCCACGGGTTCGCGGACTCACCCGTGGCTGTATGCCTCCACCCTTTCAGGGTTAAGGCCGGCCAGATCGCGGCGCGTCCCCAACTACGGAAGCTTCTCCAATGTAGCCTCGATGTTCACGTTGCCTGCCGGGCTGACAGTCATCGTGCGTTCCCAGGCTTTGAAGCCTGATTTTCCGATCGTGATCGTGTGCTCACCGATGCTCAAGCGCAACGTCGATGGAGTGCTGCCGACGAACTTGCCGTCTACCGTGATGTCGGCGCCGTCGGGAGTTGACTTGATTATGATCGTCGAGGGCTCGGCAGCGGACGGCGGAGTTACCGCTTCCGGCGAAGGTTCAGTAGTGGCAACCTTCGGAGCGAACTTCGCCGGGTCGAGCGGTGCGTCTCCGTTGTAGGCAGTTATTTCCGTTCCCTTGATCGTTGTGTCTTTTCAAGGCTTAATGTGAGCTCTTGAAGAGATCGTCCTTCATCTTGCTTACAATCCGGTCCGCTACTTTGCGTTGTCCGCCACGCCTAAGGCCTCCCCACATGAGCGAGCGGTCACCCGCTTCACCGGCCCAGACGAGTGTTTTCTCTTTGACGCTTATTAGCTGAACGCTACCTTCGTTCTTGTCTTTTCCGCCGAAGACGGTGTGATACCACTTATCGTCACCGCGGATTGAGGCGCCCGTGAGGATGAAGTCAGCGTCCTTGTCTTCGGTCACAACTACGACCGGGAGCTTTTTCTTAAGGATCTCGGCGGCGATGAACGGATGGAGATTGCCTTCCATCGGCGCGATAAAGAGTTTCGAACCAGGCGGTACCTTCTGTTGCCTTTCCTCTTTCTGGGAGTAAGCGACCATGCCCGTTGTCAAAAAAACAACCATCATCAGCAGGATGTTCTTTTTCATTATCGAATCCTTTCCCACGTTTCGTTGGCAGGTGAGCTGTTTGCTTCAGAGAGACTGGCGAGTTCCAGAGAGACTGAGAAGAGAGTTAGCTGGGCTCTGTTCGTGAACAAGCCTATGCTCTAGTGGAGGTCAAGTCAATCGCAAGTGGTCGGTTCTGTTGGATTTCTTCCTATGAAGCTATCGAGGTTTAGGGCTAACTTTCGTGATGCTCACTAAGACCTTAGAGATCAGAATTCAAAGGTCGGAAGTCAGATCTGAAGTCAGCCCGTAGAGGCAGAGCCGAGGCAAAGAGCTAACAGCAGACGCTGTCAGAGAAGCTTCTTGAACTCCTCGATGGTCAGGCCTGCGTCGCGCACGATTCCGCCCATCGTTATTGCGTTGACCGGATTGTGGCGAGGGATAGTTACGATGCGAGAACCATCAGTCATCACGACGTGCTTGCCTTGGCGGGCTATCGAAATCCAGCTTTCTCCAGCGCCCGAACGGCGGCAAGGTGATTCACGCCGGGGATCTTTGGCATTCAGACAGACACCTCAATCTCTCGGACTTCAGCGTCTTGCATCAAGTCGTCAACGGTCGCCAAGTACTCTTTGATGGCGTCTTCGATGTTCTCCAGGGCTTCTTTCTCGGTTTGTCCTTGCGACCAACACCCAGGCAGCCCCGGGCACCGTACGCTGTAACCCTCTTCCGATTCGTACAGCGCGATCTTGTATTTCACCGCGAACCTCCTTGCGCCAGTTGGCTTGTCGAGTGCGATGTAGTCGGCTATCGCCTCCAGGTCTTGCAGCGCGGGCTCGGTCCATATTAGTCGAGCCGTCGTTTCATTCTTCTCTTCGCCTCGGAATGGCCGAAAGTTCGGCCGTCGCGGATCGCTTTCTCGCCGCGCGCTATGCCTCCAAGGATGTGCATATGCTCGTCGCTTAGTGTGCTTCGCTTAGCCCTGCTTGCACGCGTAGACTCGGGTCCGACCTGCCACTTGAGCCTCATCTCCTCGGCCACCGTCTCATGTGGAATCAATCGCCCCGCGTCGGCGTCCGCTATCCCGCGCTCTACCATTTGAATCACATAGAGATGGTAGAGAATATCATCGAGGCTACAGTCATCCGGGAGACCCGCGAGAAGGGATTGTACGGTTTCCTTGGCTTGCATTGAAGCAACGATACCACAGGAGTCGCGAGAACTGGAGATCAGAAGTCAGAGGTTAGAAGTCAGAGGTTCGTCACTTTCCTTTGAGCCATTCTTGACGTCCGTGTCGCACTCTTAGGAAGTGAACGGCATTCTTTTTCAAGCGATAGACAATCAGGTATTGCGTGCCGGGTACTACAATCTCACGGGTGCCTTTCATTCTGCCGGCGCGGCCGACCTCGGGAATTGAATGACTCGGTCGGTCGCGCCCACGATACGCGAAGCAATCTCGCGGGCGGCGGTGGGGTTCTCGCGGGCGATGTAGTCTCTCAAGTGAGTGAGGTCTCGGATCGCCGCTCGAGTCCAAACCGGTTTCATTTCGGCGCATCCCGCTCGGTATCCGTACCCCAGCTCTCAAGCCATCGTCTGACTTTCTTGTGATCTACGACGCGCCCCGCCTCGCTGTCCGCTAATCCTTCTGCCACGGCCAGCGCGATCTCGTGTTGTTCGCGCAATTCCTGAAATGCGGCAGGAGACATCAAGACTGCGGCAGGCCTCCCGTTCTGAGTGATAACTAAGGGCTCATCACTGCCGTCCAACTCCCTGATGATCTTCGATGCCCTGGTCTTGAATTCTCCGAGAGGAACTATCCCTTCTGAAACATTGATGTCGCGCACGGTGCTCACCACCTTGTATGGAGCTTTGAATTCGAATCCAAATATAGATCAGAATACGGACTGAGGTAAAGTTCTTTGAGTCCCGTGGTGACGCGCTCCATCGGAGTGCAATGTTCATAGAATGCGAGCGACACCGCGCCGCACTCCAGAGGAGTGCAATGCCCCACGGTGCGAGAGCATATCACCCCTGACGGGGTGAGGCGGCACCGGCGCCCCGTACTATAAACATCCAACTCCTAGCGGAGTTGCGAACGGTCTCACCCTTTCAATGTCGAGCAACTCAGAGCCCGCGACCTCGATAAGATGAAGCGCGAATGATGAACATCGATACTTCAAGTCTCGACGAGAAACTTCAGCGTCTCCGACAGAAAAACTTCCAACTGATCGTGATGGACCCAATGACCCGCGTGAGGCACCTTAACCAATCGGTGGTTCTTGATCACTTGAGCGCGGCCGTCTGATTCGGGGTCGGCGGCCCAGCTCTCCATTCCCCAGAACAACAAAACCGGACAAGTGATCTGCCCCAAGATCTCGACGAAGTCCTGTTTGTTGTGACCGTAAGGCGAGAACGGCCGCGCGTAGTTGTCGAATTTCCATACCAGCGAACCGTCCGCGTTCCAGTTGGTTCCGTGCAGAGTCAAGTGCCTAGCTACTTCGTCCGAGAGATGCGGGTTCGCTTCTTTCATTCGCGCGACTGCTGAGTCGATGCTCGGATAACTGTGAGGGTCTCGGCGTTCGGTCTGGCGGACCGCTTCGATCCAGGTGCGCATTCGCTCCGACGCGGGGCCGAAGATTCGATGGTTGAGCGGCGGACCGAGGCCTTCGATCGAGACCGCTTTTTTGACTCGATCGGGATAGACGCCGGAGTAGAACAGCGTAACGATCCCGCCGAGCGAGTGGCCTACCAGGTAGATCGGCGACGCGTTGATGATGTCGGCGAGCGCAGACAGATCCAACACATGTTCAGCGATGCTGTAGAGCGCGCCGGGCGCCCACTGGCTGTTGCCGTGACCTCGCAAGTCGATAGCGTAGACGTGAAAGTGTTCGCGCAAGGCTCGAGCTACCCAGTCCCAGTTGCGAGCGTGATCCAACCCGCCGTGTACGAGGATCAACGCGGGCTTGCCTTCATTGCCCCAGTCCCAGAAGTGGAGCCTCAAGCGGTGTGAGTAGTAGTAGTGCGAAATCGGTTCCAACGGTTCCCTCCCGAGCGGAAAAAGGTCGCGGGGTTCGCAAGCTGGCAGCTTTGCGCCACGCTGACGGTCGTGCTGCGCCAACGCAGAAAGCACTCTGACTTCAACGAGCGCCGCCGTCAAGAGTTTCAGACCGTCCTGTGCGGGCGGCCCTCCGTAGCCGGCCCTTCTCGAAATGCGAGCCACCAAGTTGCGTGAAGAGGGGCGGCCACGGAGGGCCGCCCGTACAAGCCGCCGTCGTAACAAAGCCCAACACTCGAGGAGTCCAATGGCGTAGTGAAAGCGAACGAACGTGGCCGAATAACTGATACTGTCGTCGCATTCATTTCGCAACCTGTCCAATACTGCACAGAAACGCTAGTCCGATAGGCTGTATCATGATTTGATTTTCGCATCGGTGTAGGCCAACGATTTGCATCAAGCACAATCGCCTACGCTTCCAGTGGGCATCAGATTCATTGCACGAAGCCGCGCTCCCTCTCGGGCGAGCGATAAAAGGAATTACTGATGAAGCCGATCCTGAAAGCACTTGTCTTTTCTGCTCTCCTGGCAAACGCCGGGTGCGCTGTCGAATCCACAAAACAGGTGTCCAACACAGGCTCACCTGCCAATACGAATTCAAAATCCGCGGGTGCCTCAAACTCAAACACCGCGGCCGCGTCGAGTCCTGAGATCGCCAGGACTCAGAGCGAGTGGGCGGTGACCTTGCCGGTGCTTGATGCGTTTCTTGCCGACGAGGCATTCGCGGCCGAGTTGCAGTCAAGGCTCCAATTGACGGATGCGCAAGTGAGCAGGCTCAAGGCGATTTCGCACGAAGCTACCGCCAGGCTTCGCGAAGCGGGGCGCGAGACGACGAATGGCCACTCAAGCGCAGCCGATTATCGCGAGAGGGCTGAGCTGGAGATTAGCGACGTGATAGGCCGCGACAAAGTAGGGCAACTGTCCGTGCTGGTCGCCAATCGATGGAATAGCGACGATGCGGCTGCCGCAAGCGAACCGCTTCCGCCGGTCGCGGTCGCTCCGCCGGTCGCAGTCGCTCCGCCGGTTGCGGCGCCTCCTGCTGGAGCTGCGGCCGTTGGGGTACCTGCCGATACGCGCATAGTGGTCAACGACCCAGCTTTTCGAATGGACGTCTTTGAGAACGGCCAACTGGTCAAGTCGTACAAGATTGGAATCGGCTATCCCGAGTTTCCGCTTCCAACCGGTCTACGAAAGGCAGGCTCGATCATCTTCAACCCAACCTGGACGCCACCCGATGAGCCTTGGGTTGAAGCGCCGGGCGGCAAGGTGAAAGTTGGTAAGACGGTCAAAGCTGGCGACAAGTTAAACCCTCTTGGGCTGCTCAAGATCCCGATAGGTTTGCCGTCTCTGATACACGGTGGTAAGTCGTCAGCCAAAATCGGCAACTTCGCATCGCACGGCTGTGTCGGTCTGACCGACTCGCAGGCAAAAGACTTCGCGAAGTTGCTTGCGCAATTGGGTGGAGTCGACCTGACCGACGACCAGATAGCAGAATACGGAGAGAACAAGACCGAGACTAAGACCGTGAAGCTGAGTAGATCCGTTCCGGTAGAGCTGCGATATGACACGATAACCATTGAAGACGGAAAGCTCCACATTTACCGCGATGTGTATGACCGCGACACGAATACCGAGCAGAATCTCGACGCGGCGCTCGAAGCGTATGGTGTGACGCGTGAGCAGTTGACCAAACCGGAACTCGCGAAGGTGATGAGCGGTCTCAAGCAAATGTCGCGAGATGCCGGCGGAAGACTGAACGTGTCTGACTCAACCACGGCCAATTCCAATGCAACATCGGGCAAGCCGTCGAACAAGAGTTCGGTCAGCAGTAATCGGGCGGGCATGGTGACCCGTTCCATCAAGGGACCGAAAGAAGTCGTCGTCAAAATCGCGGCGCTTGAAGGAAGAGGCTATCCGGCGCCGGTAAACCTCGACACAGGTAGCAACGTCAAATCCAGGAAACCCTCAAGCAACAACAAACCCGGACGGCGGCGGTGACGCCGCACTACATCTGCTCCTTCAGCACAAGGCGAGGCAGCTTTGATCTGTAGTACGGTCGGCATGGAAGAGCGTCGTTACTGACGCCGAGGACACTTCGCCTGGCTCTTGAGCATCGGGTTTCATGATCAGCGAAAATGCAAAAGCCGGTAAGACTAGTAAGGCGTGGCGCTCGCCCGGCTTCACCGAACAGACCCATACAGGAAGGGCCGCACTGGTCATATTGGGCCTGTGCATCATTTGCTCCGTGGTTGTCTTTAACAATCTCAAGGCGCCGCCTTTCAGCGGCAGCGGAAACAGAAGGACGCCAACTTCGGGGCCTGAGATCAAGGCGGACAATGGTGCAAAAGCAGTCAATCCGCGCGCGGCGCCGTCGGATCCCACGAGGCCAAATGACGCGCCGGTGCCGCCGGGTGATTCGGCGTTGCCTGGCATCAGCCCGCCGACTACGGTGAATGAAGGCGACCTGGCCTACCTCCGGACAAAAAACCTGCTAATACCAGTCGAGGGCGTAACCGCGAAAGAGTTGCACGATACGTTTTATCAGAGCCGCTCTGAGAGCCGCATTCATCAGGCCCTGGACATAATGGCTCCGCAGGGCACGCCGGTGCTTGCGAGTGCTGACGGCAGAGTGAAGCTGTTTACCAGCGACCGGGGCGGCACGATGATCTACGTGACTGACCCTTCGGGTTTATACGTCTACTACTATGGCCACTTGCAGCGGTACGCGGACGGAATGTATGACGGCAAGCAAGTCAGGCGCGGCGAGGTCATCGGATACGTCGGCGACACCGGCAATGCCGGCGCCGGGAACTTCCATCTTCATTTCGGGATAGCCAAGGTGACCACGCCCGGCAGATGGAGTGGCGGCGAACCCATCAACCCCTATCCTCTCCTGACAACTAGATAGAAAACCTCGTTCGGTCGTAAGCTCCTCGGACCCGCGCGACGCAATCAGCAGGTGATGACCGCGGTTCCTTAGAGAACGGGCTTCTCTCCAGGATCAACTCTCGTCTCATCACCTGTCTCCGATCCAGGAGCGGCCGCAGATTCGGGCGCTGCTTTTCTCGCAGAACCGAATCTCAGATAGAGCGCGGGCATCAAGAAGAGATTTAGCAATGTCGAAGTCACCAGGCCGCCGAGTATGACGAGGGCCATTGGGTGCTCGATCTCGTGACCTGGCTTGTTGCCGCTGAGAACTATCGGCAGCAGCGCGAGACCCGTCGCCAGCGCCGTCATCAGAATCGGGGCGAGCCGTTCTTCCGAGCCGCGCAAGACGAGCTCTTCGCTGAATGGCTGCTTCTCCTCGGACTCGAGATGCCGATAGTGGCTGATAAGCATGATCCCGTTGCGAGCTGCGATCCCCAGCACGGTCACAAATCCGACGAGTGATCCCAACGAGAGCACCCCCCCGGACAGCAGCGTCGCAATGACTCCGCCGACAAGCGCAAAGGGAAGGCTTACAAAGATCAGCGCAACCAAGCGAGGCGAGCGAAAATCGGCGTGAAGCAACAGCAGTATCCCGAGCAGCGAAAGCCCGCCCAATCCGATAAGCCGGTTCTTGGACTGCTGGCGCGCCGTGTACTCGCCGAGGAACTCGGGATGGTACTCGCGGTCAAACGAGAGCGCTTTGACTTTCGCCTCGATATCGCGGGCGACGCTTCCAAGATCGCGGCCCTTCACATCACAGGTTACGTCGATCCGGCGTGAGGCGCGTTCGCGCTGGATCACGTTCGGAGTGGACGCGATGCGGATATCCGCGACCTCCCGCAGCGGCACATCTCCACCCGACGGCAGATTGATTCTCATCTGGCGCAGCGCCTCGACGTCGCCTCGCACGTGCGGAGCGCCCCAAACGACTACATCGAAAATCTTCTGTCCATCATAGACCTCACCGACCTTCGTGCTCTTAACCAGTGTAGTAGCCGCGCGGCGAACGTCTCCGGGCGTCAGACCTGAACGCGACGCCTCTTCGGATCGCAAGCGGACCTCCAACTGCGGGACCAGGACCTGGGGCTCGACCTTCAAGTTCGTGACGCCGTCGATCTCGCCCATAGCTTTGCCCA
The DNA here is from genome assembly GCA_038040485.1 of Candidatus Onstottus arcticum. GTDB lineage: Bacteria > Acidobacteriota > Blastocatellia > UBA7656 > UBA7656 > Onstottus_B > Onstottus_B arcticum. The sequence goes on along the minus strand of JBBPIE010000031.1, from coordinate 32,515 downwards.
CTTCGGCCGCCTTTGCGCGTAGCACGTCGAGGCCGGGCCCATAGATCCGCACGACCACCGTCGCACTCGCTCCGGTCAGCACTTCCTTTATTCGCTCTTTCAGATAAGTCAACACGTCGCGTTGGAGACCAGGGTAACCGTCAACCACTCCCTGAATCCGGGCGACGGTCGTCTCGTAGGGAGCGTCAGGATCTATGCTGATCCAGAGTTCGGCGAAGTTCGGGCCGACCACCTCGTCGGCAACTTCGGCGCGGCCAATATGCGATCCGAAATTTCGAACGCCGGGAACAGCACGCAGTTCTTTGCTGACCTGGACAGTAAATGCGCTGCATCGCTTCGAGCGAAGTTCCAGGCTTGCCGACCCAGTGCATCAGGAAGTCGGTCTCCTTGAAATCGGGCAGGAATTCTTCTCCAAGGAAGGGAACGGTGATGGCTGTGAGGTCGAACTCGACGGTTATGATCCCGGCGGCGCAGACCTGTTGGTTACCAGTTCCGGAAGCACTCGGCTATAGTGGCGCTTAACGCCCACGCTGTGCCGCGGCCGAGCAACGCGAAGGAACCAAAGCGCGAAGCGATTTGGCCGTCGCAACCAGCGTGTTGTTGGGCATATGAGGCAAACCTACTTTCGAGGACGGCCGAAGAACAACACATAGCCGTCGGCGTCCTTGATCTCAAAGCCGCGCAACCCGTCGTGCGTATCTTTGAGTGGCTCTGAAAATACGATATTGCGCGACGCAAACTCGGTCGCCAACGCATCTGGATCAGGAACGTAAAGGTAAGCATCCCAGCGGGCTCCGGCCTCCCTCTTGTAGTTGGGGAGCGGATCTACACCGACGGACTTGACCATGATCATCGCGCCACCTCGGCACACGATTCCAAAAAAGGGATCGTCAGAAGGCTCCTGAAAGGTGATTTCAAATCCGAGCCGGTCGCGGTAGAACGAAAGTCCCGCTGTAGCGTCTTGCACGATGAAAAACGGTGAGATGCCGGAAATCTCTGCTCGTGTCATGTCTGGCTCCTGGAACTTGCAGCCGCGGGTTAGGCGGCACCTCCATGTTCCGCTAGGCTCTGCCGAACACAAGAACGTAGCCGTTCGGATCGCGCACCTCGAATTCCCAGTCGCCATAAGGCTGCTGTTTCAGCGGCATCTGGATGAATTCCTTACCTCGAACACTCTCATAGAGCGTGTGGACGCCTCGCACTCGGATATAGGCATCCCAAAGGCCCTCGGGCCGTCGAGCCGTGAGATCCGGCTTTCGATAGTCAGGTAGGGAGAGGAGCATGATCTCCCCGCCATCCCGCTGCAAGCTCGCATACGAGTAAGGCGCTTGCTTGGGAAATGTGCCTGCGGTGTGGAATCCGAGGCACTCGGCATACCAGCGCGCCGTTCTGGCGACATCGGCCACAAGAAAGGTCGGTACGGCAGACCTGATCTCGATGCCCGCCTGTGGAGCTGCTCCTGTGTTCCTCACTTGGAATCCTCTCTCGCGTCTGCACGCCTTTGCTCGGCTGGGCGCATTGGCACGGACACCAGGACGGCCTCACCACCCCACCTCCACTATGGAGTAAGGACTGGCGCAGGCGCGTCTGATCCCTGTGTTGCCGCCTATGCCCGCTCCACGAGAGCGAGGACGGCGTGTCGTACCGCTGCCCACACAGCCGTGGTGGGTACGATAAGTTCGAAATGCACTGCGTCTAGGAGAATCTCCGGTTCTGTCGCAAAGTTGCCTCTTCGAGAGTTGCGGGTGATCAATGCAGGGGAACAGGGTCGTCCGACCGTTGCGGCACGCAGCCATCAATCGCTGGATGGTACACCCAGCGGTTTTCGTCGCGGTTCTGTGCGTCCCATGTCGCACGCTGGTCCGGCGTCATTGGAACGTCGCCGCCGGTGGCGTGCGGAGGAGCATGCGGGTCGCGCGTCGGCGGTGGACTTGGCGGCACTTTGGAAAGCTCTCCGCACCACGCGTCGTGATCCTGCGGCCCCGGCAAAGTCTTTTGCACCGTGCGCACCGCATGCATTTCGTTGTAGCCGGAGTGAGCGCTGTCATAGACCCAGCGGCCTCGCACCACGATCGGGTCGCCCCAGCGGATCTCTCCCCCAGCGCCGTCGTAAGCATCGGACAAGCTGCCGTCATCGGCACTTGCCCATGCGGCTGCGGCGGCGATGAGCTTCGGAATGCCGAGGAAAATCGAGATCACGAAATTGAGCACGTCGCAGAGAAATCCCCAGAACCCGCTCGTGTCGCAATGAACATGAGCGAAGTCGAGCGTATTGTAGACGTCGCGGATACGAGAGCCCTCGAATTCACAATGCAGCGCGGGCGCATTCTTTTCCGTGAAATGGAAGGCCGACTCTACCGCCTGATAGAACCTCGCCGATACCTGTCCATAGCCTAACGGGTCCTTTGCGGCCTCGGCCAGGATCGCGTCTTTGATGCCCTTCGAAAGCGGTTGTCCGTTTACGATTACCTCGCCTTGGTACAAGGCAACAAACGCCGCATACGCGTCGTCGCCCATCTGCTTGAACTTCGGATCGACTTTCACCAACTCATGGGGATCGCGATAAACATTCGATGGTATCGGACGCGGAAAGCTCGCCGAGATCATCAGTCCGCGCTCGTAGCCGCTGAAGCCGACCGGCATTGGACCGAAATTCTGCGAAGGATCGTCCTTCCGCTTGAGCGGGCCCGGTCCGGGATCAGGATCACCGGCCACCGGTTCCGGCGCGTTAGGGTCCTGAATCAGATCACCCTGTGGGCTTTGTTCCATGCGCCGCTTGAGTTTGCCCGGATCCGTGACCACAACATCGCTGATCGGAAACGGCGCGAGGAAAAGATTCACGCCGAAGTCATTGTCAATATTCTCGAACCCGCTCTTGTCCTCGCCCACTTTCTCGAAATCCAGCACGGTGCCGAGCACGCAGACTCGATCCGGATCGGCGTCTGTAAAGACGCGTCGCTTCACGTTGCTGAGGCAGATGAGCTTACCGTTGAGCTGCCACTCGGCGACCTTGCGCATGATTTCGGCGCCGGCTGCAAAGGCGAGAATCGCGCCAGCCGCGGGGAATCCCGCGAGCACGGCGAGGATGGCACCGACCGCCCCCACGATATCCGCGACGCCGACCGACGCAATCGGAGATTTCCAATTCGCTTTGTCAGTGCATCTGGTGTATTGCGGCCCTTCCGACATCACTCCCCCTTAGCTGTGCACATAGAGCGTGACGCCGCCGGCGAAGGCGCCGTCAGCGAACGCGTTGACATTGATCGGCTGTGGTGCAGGAAGCGTAGCAGGCACGTTTACCATTGCGATGATGTCCACCTGCTCACCACCACGTAGTAGAAGCTCGGAACCCGGCAAAAAGGTCACCGACCAATCCGGCGGCAGGGGATGCGCATCACGACGATGGAAGGCGAGGCGAGCAGCTCCAACGGCGGGGTCCTGCCTGGCTGCAACTCCGCGTCCAGTATTGTCGTGCGCAGGCAGATCAGGGCAATCCGGAGGGACGGGAGGCGGATAGGAATCGACCTCAAGGCGGAAACGGCGCGTCGTCGACGCATCGTTGCGCAATGGAAAACGGAACGTCGCAGGCGAGGCGAGCTTTTTGACGTCAACATTCTCCTGGCCGATGTTGTTGCCGGGCTCAGCATCATCGGGCCAGAAGAGGCCGACCTGCAGGCAATAGTGCCCGGACGTGGCGGGCGTCAGCCAGTCATGGAATGTCTCTTTGGGATGCCCAGCGGCGCCTTTGACGGGAAGGTCGACCACCGCGACGCCGATCAGCGTCGGCACAATCCCGATGCCGAAAGTCAGGAACGAGAAGACGACCGGCATTCCCACGGCGGGAGCTTCCAGTGATCCGTTATAAATGCGAGCATGAATGCGATAGACATGGTTAGGCAGAAGGTTGTGCGATCCGACCGGAGCCATCGTTCCGTCAGGGGCCGGCAACTCAGTCAGCCAAATGTCGGGGTTGTCCCACGTCACCGCGAACCCTCGCGCCATGAAAAAATACTGGCTATAGATGAGGGGGTCCGGGCGCTTGTAGATCGTTGAAGGCAGATGCACGGAGTTCGGGCCCGTGCGCTCGCGCGTGCCTCGGCCCTTGGGCGGCGCCCCACGTAGTTCACACCAGCGCCGGAACAGCGCGTAGATCAGCAGGGCCAATGCAATGCATCCTGCCAATGCAAAGCAGAACAGGAGGAGGACGGCGAACGAATAGAGCAATCCCGCCCCAAACAGCCATCCACGGACGTAGAGGAACAACGCTGCTACGAAGACAGCGAGTGCGGCCAAGGCGACGAGAAACCGCCGCCATTGTGGGTCATTACACTTTCGCCAATCCATGTGTTCCCCAAGTTCCTCACTGATTCCGACCAGTCGCAGATATCAAGAGTATAGGAAATTCAAACGGCCTTTTCCACCGGCTGCCTGTGTGTGCCCACCCCGTAACGTGCCTCGCTACCCTGTCGGCATAAAACTCCAAACGGATGTCCCGTAACCCCCGGCTCTCCATTGTTTACCGCGCATCTCCGATGCCGAAGAGTTTTATCTGGTTTCCGCATAACATTCCCGATCCCTTGCAGATCACAGTGAATCGGCCGGGCTCTTGACGCCACGACCGCCGCGGTTGAGAACATGGGTGTAGATTGGCCCATTTTCCATTTTCCATCTACCATTTTCGATTTTCCATTTTCATCTCTCTTATTGTTCGATTCTCTGGTCTATTTGGCCAGGACTCCCTTCAATGGCAGATGATAAATTGCAAATGGAAAATGGAAAATGGCCTGCACATCGGCCTCCGCCATCTTAGCCAGATGGCGGACAAATGAAAGGAAATATACATCCAGAGGCAGTAGGTTTGTTCGGTCCGGCGGCTGTAGTGCCGCGAACAAAGGGCGATTCGCGCCTGATCGAGCAGGTTGGGTTTTGGCGCGGTTGCTTGCGGCGACTGCTGGCTGCTGTCGGGCGTTATACGTGAGACGGGGGTTTGCATGGCGCGCTCGGTTTGCGGGCGCGAGTATACATCCGGGTCAGATCACAATCAACGCGTGGATGGGCGCTACATCGGCGGACAGGCTGAGCTAGCACGGAGGCTCTTCTGAGTGCAGAGAAGACTGTCTATCCGAGGTGCTCCCGGCTTCAAGACGAAGCAGAGACTCGCGGCTTCGCAGGCAAAGCGGCTATTTAGAACCTCCCGCTACCTTGGCAACGAGACGGTGAACTTGCTGCCGTGACCGGGGCTGCTCACCAGATCGATAGACCCTTTGTGAGCCTCCGCTACCCATCTGGCTATTGCCAGGCCAAGTCCGCTTCCACCGTCGGCGCGCGAGCGCGACTTGTCAATCCGGTAGAATCTTTCAAAGACGTGTGGGACAGCCTCAGCGGGTATCCCTGCGCCGGTATCGAGTACGATGATCTTCACCATGGAAGGTTCGCAGACTAACTGGGCTGAAACAGAGCCGCCGGAAGGCGTAAACTTTAGAGCATTGTCGAGGAGGTTTATCATCAATCTCCTGAGTAAATCCTCATCGCCCCGGAAGCTTACGTCCTCCGTAAGCATAGGCGTCAGCGCTACACCCTTGCGCAAGGCCAACACCTGCATCGCTCTGCAAGCCTCTTCAACAAGGTCGTTCAAATAAAAGTCTTGAACGTTTAATGGACGTTGCCCCGCGTCGGCGCGAGCAAGCGACAGCATATCGTCGACAATCAGCGTCAGTCGTCGGGCTTCGTCCTGGATTATCGTAAGCGTCTCGTTGTACTCAGCCGGGTCCCTTTGCTGCGACAAGGCCACATCAGCTTCTCCTCTTATGATGGACAGCGGAGTGCGGAGTTCGTGAGAAGCGTCGGCCATGAACTCTCGCATGTTTCCAAATGATCGATCGAGTCTGGAGAGTAGTTCGTTGAACACGCCTGCCAGACGGCCAAGCTCGTCCCTGGGATTGCTGACCGTCAGGCGTTCCTGGAGGTTTGTCGCGCCTATCCGTTGCGCCTGCTCAGACATCTCCAGCACCGGAGCCAGGCTCTTCCTCGCAAGCAGGAATCCGCCGATGGCCGCGACAAGCAGCGTGGCAGGGAACCCAACATAAAAGATCCGCCTGATGAGCGCGACCTGCTCGACCAGACCAAGCAAGGGCTCTGCGACTGCGACAAAGTATCTTTTGCCTCCGGCCTCCAGTGGCAGCACGACCATCCTTGCGCCTTCCTCCCCAAAGCCTTCCATTGTCCGAAACGAAGTTTGATCATTGCTTCTCTCAGAGGCAGTCACCTGACGAAGGCTTGGTTCCTGGGCTTCGGGCAGATTTGACGCAAGGATGCGGTCATCAGCGCAGATCGCGGTGTAGACATTTGGCAAGCGTAATTCGTTCAAGGTCTCGGCCGCGCCCAACCCGGCGTCTCCATTGAACTCTTTTATCTCGCTTAGGAACTCAGAAGCGGTAGCCTGCGCGGCGTTAGACAAAGACTGATCGACGCGGTCATACAAGCTTCGGGAGAGCAATACATAAGTGGGAATGCTAAACCCGAGAAGCAATAACCCGAATACGAGCACATACCACAATGTAAGCCGGGCACGGACGCTATTGAGCACTGTCCAACCCCGTGTCCGATGATGAGAGGATATAGCCTTCGCCGCGACGTGTGCGAATCAATGGCCGGTCCGAATCGTCATCAAGCTTTTTTCTCAGCCGTCTTACGTAGACGTCTATGACGTTGGAAAAAGGATCGAAATTCTCATCCCACACGTGTTCGGCTATCTCGTCACGGCTTACGATCTTACCTTCTCTCAGCATGAAGAATTCGAGCAGGGAATACTCTTTTGCAGTGAGGCTGATGTTCTTGCCTCCGCGAGTGACAGAATGATCGGCGGTATTGAGAGTGAGGTCGGCTATTTCGAGGATGGCCGGCCTCAAGTCATTCGCGCGTCTGAGCAAGGCTCGAAGCCGCGCAAGCAACTCGTTGAAGTCGAAAGGCTTTGTTAGATAATCATCCGCGCCAGAGTCGAGTCCCTCAATGCGGTCTTCGATTGCGTCTCGAGCCGTCAGCATGAGAATGGGAACCTTGATGCCTGCACCGCGGAGATCCTTGCAGACGGCAAACCCGCTTCTTCCGGGCAGCAAGACATCGAGAACGATCAAATCGTACGCGCTGATGCTGACTTTGTAGAGGGCGTCTTCGCCGTCCTGTGCGATATCAACGGCGTAGCCCTGCTCGCGCAGCCCCTTCGCTATGAAGCGCGCTACTCTCGGCTCGTCTTCAACAAGGAGAAACCTCATCTGTGTTGGCTATCCTGGATCAAAAGGCGAAACCTCGCAATCATATTGGGGCGGCCCTTTCGTGGCCGCCCCAAACTTGATCCCTCGATCCGCCTAGGCAGCCACAAAAAGGCAACCCGCAGATAAACCTTCCTTACGCCTTAATTGCTCCACTATCAATTACAGTGCCTGTCTCGGCGATCGCCTGAAAGCTGACTTGCTTATCATCAATCTCGATTACCATAAAGTGATTGTCTTGATCGAAGCTTGTTTCCCTTATGCCGCTACCGAGATCGACATCTCCGCGTCGAACCTTGCCGCCTGCGCCGGTCACGAAATGCTGTATGCCCTGCTGGAGCTTGGTGCGCTCGTAAATGTGATCGTGCCCGGTGAAAGCGACCTTTACTCCGTAGCGAGTCAGGAGCGGTTCCAGTTGCCGCCTGAGACCCAGCGCTGACCCGTGCCGCTTGCCAGAGGAATAAATCGGATGGTGAAAGACCGCAATCTTCCATTTGGCTTGCGAGGCGCGCAACGAGCTTTCAAGCCAGGCCGCCTGGGCCGAGTCAAAATCGGTTGAGTCCAGCATGAAGAACTCGGCCAACCCATTTCCTCTCTCGAGCTTGTAGTAGTTCTGACCGCCCATATTGAAAAGCGGATACTGGCACTGGTCCTGACGTCCCGCGTCAACGTCGTGATTGCCCAGAACCGTGTAGAAATTGACGCGGTCCTTCAGCAGCGCGGCAAAAGGCTGCTCAAAATTCTTCCCGAAATAGCGCCCGCTGCCGTTCGGATAGATGTTATCGCCTGCTGATATGATGAAGTCGAAAGGCGTACGCTGGTGCGCAGCGAACATCTGTGTTGCAATACCTGCCGCGTCGCGATCGCCTGTGCCCCAATCTCCAAGGACCACGAATTTGAGCTTGTCTTTGACCGGTGAGCAGAAGACTGAAGAGGGCTTGATGAATGCTCCTGCCGAAATTGTCGCTATGGATAGCAGCGCCTGCCGCCGCGTGATTAGGCTGTTTGGCTTCTCTTTCATTGGCACGTTCTCCTCAGCGATCTTGAAGCTGGCATCAAGTCGCACATCCGTGATTGTTGCTTAACCGTCCCTGCTTTCGGAACCTGATTGTACCGCCGAACTAAGGCTTCTGTGTCTTATGCGAACTCTTCTTTGTGCCGGCTTTTTCTTTGGCTTCGTCTTCATCGCTTTCAGTTGCGATCAATTGTCCGTCCGGCCCTACCTTCACTTCAGAATGCTTCTTTCCGCTCTTTATGTGGGCTTCGTAAGCTACTATGGCATCGTTCTTCGTGACCGACTCGACCATTGTGATCTTACCGCTGCCGATGTGCTTTTCTATCTCAGCTTTGACTGCCGGGGGCACCGAAGCCATGTCGATCTCTTCTTCTATCTCTACCACTGCCCCAGTTGAATCAATGAGAACATCTTTGTTGTGGCCTTTCACCTTCAGCTCGACCTCATAATAGATCTTCCCGTCTTCCGTCTCCTGGGACAGGCCTCTGATCGTCGCTCCCATGCTCTGTTCCCGTACTGTCTTTTGAACCTCAGTCGGGAGGTTCTTCATCTTCACAGACTTTTCGGAGGTCTGAGCCAACGTGTTTCCGAAGAGGAGCAGCCCCGCGCTGCTCAGAACGGCTATTCCGGTCTTTATCCCTGGCATCTTTGTCTTTCCTCTGGTGGTAAGGGTTCACGATGAATGCTCAACACGTTCCTGAGTGAAACCCTCGCGCCGAGCACCTCGATCATTCTAAAGATTCGAAGATGAACGCACGATGAACTCTTAAACCAACGATTTGTGACTTCGAAAAGGCAGTCGGTTGCTGTGCCCACGGGTGGACTCAGACCAGACCGGGCTTATGGTTGTGAGCTGGAATTTGAGGATTGAGGATAGAGGATAGAGGATAGAGGATAGAGGATAGAGGGTTGAGGGTTGAGGCTCGAGGATGGAAGATCGACGAGGGAAGATTGAGGAGCGGGTCGATCCTCGATCCACTATCCTCTATCCTCCATCCTCTATTCTCCATCCTCTATTCTCCATCCTCTATTCTCCATCCTCTATCGTCGGCCCTCGGCAGTAAACAATGCTAGCGGTCCGCGATCTCAGTTTCTGAATTTGCGCGAAAGGTATTTCTCAGTCAAATACATGACGAAGAATGGAAGCACGAACGTCGAGCCCACCGTGACTGCCTGGGCGACATCGTTTGCCTCAATCAGTGGCCACAGACTCACGTGGAGCAACATCCCGGCAAGCGTTAGAAGCGCCAGGGTCGTTCCCGCAAACCGGTTTGCTGCCTGCCAGGTTGAATCGTTGATCATCGAACGCGATGAGCCGTAGCCCAGGACCCAGTGGCGGCGAAGCCTTGGCGAGAACCAGTACATCGTCGCTCCACTCAGAACAAGCGCGACATCGCTTGCCATCAACAAATATCCGTAGATCGGCATCGAATGCTACCCAAGCCTTATTGGAGTTCTTCTGGTAGAAGGGGCCAGCCTTCCGCGAAGCATTTAAGCCCACGACTTGCGTGCGGTCAAGACTAAAGAAAACGACGCGGGTTTTCCGTGTGATCCGCGGGGTTGCGCAACTACGTTATGCAGATCCCGCCATCAACCGGAATCACCACCCCGTTCACGTAAGCTCCCGCGCGTGACGCAAGATAAATCGCGACCCCCGCCATATCAGGCGGCGAACCGATGCGGCCAAGCGGGCAGTCCTTTTCGATCTGCTCTTGAAACTGCTCGAGCAGCCACTTGGTCATCTGACTCTCGAATGGACCGGGCGCAACTGCATTCACCGTTATGTTGCGAGGCCCGAGTTTCACCGCAAGCACTCGGGTCAGATGATGCACGGCAGCTTTGCTCGGCGCGTATGCGTAGTTCTCGACGCTCGGCACTTTGAGCCCGTCGATCGAACCGATGTTGATGACTCGCGCCGGATCACCCGGGCTGGCGCCTTTCTCGAGAAGCGGGACAATATCTCTGGTCAAAAAGAACACGGCCTTGACGTTTGTGTCCATCACTTTGTCGAAGCCGGATTCGGGATACTCGGCAAGCGGCGCGCCCCACGCCGCGCCCGCGTTGTTCACCAGTATGTGAAGAGCTGGCTCGCGCGATGATAGTTCGGAGACCAAATGCTTCGACCCTTCGGCGGTCGAGACGTCCGCGGGAATTGATATGCACGTCCCGATCGACGAGAGCTGCTCGGCCACCTGATCGCAAACCTCCTTCTTGCGCGATGAGATGTAGACCTTCGCGCCCGCTTCAACGTAGCCGCGCGCAATCATCAAGCCGATCCCTCGCGAGCCTCCGGTCACCAAGGCGACCTTGCCTTTGATTGAGAATAGATCGTTAACGTTTATGGCATCGTCAGACATGCGAAGTCTTCCTTTCGAATTGGTTTCTCCAAACGCGCCGTCGTCGTCGTTGAGCGTGAGTCGACGGCAGCCGTAGCGGTTTGAGCGGTAGATGATATCAGGAATGGCGTGGAACGCTATGCGATGCGCCTTCGGGTCAACCGCATTGTTGATGGAATCTCGCCACAAAGGCACTAAGACAGAAAGGTCCACAAAGTCTTTCTTTGTGCACCTTCGTGTTTTGGTGCCTTTGTGGCAGAACGCGTCCGCCACTTCAACACGGCCTCCGCAACTAAGCAATAGCGGAGCGCCCGGGCTTCTTCTTCGAGGTGTAAAACTCGATGACGCCACTGGCCGCTTCAACAACCTTCTCCCAAAGATCCGCCGGTTCGAGCACTTCAATGCGGTTGCCGAAGCTCAGCGCGTACTCGCAAGCCTCGTGTTCAAACTGGAATCGCATCAGGACTCTTATCCAGCCGTCGTGATCGGGCGGCTCGACTTGCTCGACGCGCGCAAACCGGCCGGCCGCATACATCCGAGGCACAATGTCCGGGTGAGCTCGCAAGGTGGCGTAGTAGCGAGGGAAGTTGTCCTTGAAGCTGGCGGCTGACTGTTCCCAGAAACTTGCGAGGTCGAATCCCTTCGGGCGTGTGAATGTTTGGTCGAGCGTTGTCGCGTTGACGACTCGCGAGACGCGATAGCTGCGAACCTGGCCCTCGACCGCCCCGACCAGATACCAGGCGCTTCCTTTGGCTACGAGCCCGAGCGGATCAACGACGCGTTCGACCGGGTCGCAATCGTGGCTGCGCTGGTAGCTGAACTTTAGCTTGCTCTCCTGCCAGATGGCTTCCTGAATCGCGGGCAGAGATTCGATTGATTCGCGCGAGCTGTTCCATCCGCTGGTGTCGATATGGATTCGCTGGCTCGCGTACTCGGCGTCGCCGCGCGACCCGGAGGGAATCGCCGCCATGAGCTTGATCAGCGCCGCATCAGAAGCTTTCTCAAGACCGAGGTCTGCCAGCAATCGAGATGGTCTGGTGGCGAACAGCGCTTGAATTTCATCCCTGTTCAAGCCGGTGAGGTTGGTTCGGTACTCCTCCATCAGCGACCACCCGCCATGAGACCCGCGCTCAGCGAATACGGGAATGCCTGCGGTGCTCAAGGCTTCCATGTCTCGATGGATAGTGCGCTCGGAGACTTCGAGGCGTGCGGCAAGTTCGCGAGCGGTCACGAGCCGGTGAACTTGAAGAAGCAGCATTATTGAAAGCAATCGATCGGCTCTCATAGGCCTCCTCGGTCATTCCTTGTTTCGCGCGAAACTTTATCATAGAAATATGACAGAAGCTGTCAAGATGACGATGTATTGTTAGGTTCAGAGTTTAGGGTTTCTGGTTTGTGGTTTCTGGTTTCTGGTTTCTGGTTTCTGGTTTGTGGTTTCTTGTTTGTGGTTTCTGGTTTGTGGTTTGTGGTTTCTGGTTTCTGGTTTCTGGTTTCTGGTTTGTGGTTTCTGGTTTCTGGTTTGTGGTTTGTGGTTTCTGGTTTCTGGTTTGTGGTTTATGGCTTCTGGTTTGTGGTTTCTGGTTTGTGGTTTCTGGTTTACGGTTTTTAGTTTATATGCTCGGATTACGTCGCGAACCAGAAACCAGAAACCAGAAACCAGAAACCAGAAACCACAAACCAGAAACCAGAAACCAGAACCCCTACCTCTGACTGGAGGACAATCATATGAAATACGGTTTTGTCCTGGAGGGCGGCGACATTCCGCTCCTGCCCGAGATCGCCGCTGAAGCAGAAGCAGCGGGGTGGGACGGTTTGTTTATCGCTGACGCGATGGCTATGGGCAGTGAAAAGATTCCAGACTTCCCGTGGTTCGACCCGTGGGTTGTGCTCGCGGCGATGGCGATGCGCACCGAGCGAATTCGGCTGGGCACGATGATCACGCCGGTTTCGCGCCGGCGTCCGTGGAAATTGGCGCGCGAGACGTTGACGGTCGATCATCTTTCAAACGGCCGGTTGATATTTGGCGTCGGACTTGGCGCGGCGGACGACGATGGGGGCTTTTACAAGGTGGGCGAGGCAGTGGATCTGCGGGTTCGGGCTCAACTGCTGGATGAAGGACTCGAGATAATTAACGGCTTATGGAAAGGGAAGGCGTTCTCTTTTTCGGGAGAGCACTACAAGGTGGAGAAGATGTCGATGCTTCCTACGCCGGTTCAGAAGCCTCGAATCCCGGTGTGGGTCGTCGGCGTTTGGCCAAAGGAAAAATCGATGCAGCGCGCGATTCGCTGGGACGGGATCATCCCGCAGCCATACAAAGCAAGTCCGGCCGACAGGCCGAAGCCGTCCCTCATTCTTGAAATCAAGAGCTACATCGATAAGCATCGCCGGAAGAAAGGTCCGTTCGACATCATCACAGGCGGGCAGACGCCAGGCGGGAAGCGCAAACAGGCGCTCGAGACCGTTCGGCCATTTGAGGAGGCGGGCGCGACATGGTGGCTCGAGAGCGTGTGGGGCTCAATGGACAAAGTACGCAAGCGAATCAAGCAAGGTCCGCCCGGCGCCGATTAGGCTCTGGTTTCTAGTTTCCAGTTTCTGGTTTTTCTGGTTTCTGGTTTGGAACCTTCGGGCGGCTTGCATCGCGACACTCACGAACCAGAAACCAGAAACTAGAAACCAGAAACTACAACCAGCTTGCACGCCTTGCTGAGCCGTGACATTCTCCTACCGGTCACCGCCGTGACCAGCAACCCAACATAAGGAGCGGACGAACTATGCAAGCAAAGACAGCAAGCGTTCGTGAGATGGTTTCCACGGAAGAATGGCAAACGCGGGTAGATCTCGCGGCTGCGTACCGGCTGGCCGCGCATTACGGCTGGGACGATTTGGTGTTCACTCACATCTCTTCGCGGGTGCCGGGTCCGGAGCATCACTTTCTGATCAACCCTTACGGATTGATGTTCGACGAGATAACCGCGTCCAGCCTTGTGAAGATCGACCTGCAAGGCAACAAGGTCGTCGAGAGTCCTTATTCCATCAACCCGGCGGGCTTCACGATTCACAGCGCGGTGCACGCGGCGCGTGAAGACGCGATGTGCGTGATGCACCTTCATACAGCGTACGGGATCGCGATCTCGGCAAAGAAGCATGGGCTGCTTCCGATCTCGCAGCAGTCGCTGTTCGCGCTGGCGTCAATCGGCTACCACGACTATGAAGGGCTTGCGCTGAATGAAGCAGAAAAGCCGCGGCTGGTGGCGGACCTCGGCGAGAAGAACAATCTGATCTTGAGAAACCATGGCTTGCTGACTGTTGGAGCAAATGCCGCCGAAGCTTTTCTGGCGATGTACAACCTCGAGCGCTCGTGCAGGATTCAGATTCTCGCCGAGTCTGGCGGCGCTGAGCTCGTTCAGATTCCGAAGCCAATCCTCGCCGGCATCGAAGCTCAAGCGAAGGTTGTTACAAAAGGGATGGGCGCGGACTTGGTCTGGCCGGGATTGCTGAGAAAGCTCGACAAGATAGACCAGTCCTATCGCGATTAATAATCGGGGTGAGTTCGTGGGCTGGGATGAGGCACTCCGACAGAAGCGCCTTGCCGTCATCTTAGCGTCAGCAGCCAGATATCGGACTCACTGCTGAGACTAGTGAAATACAGCCGGCGGTTATCGCGCGAGATTGCGTGGTGGCCGATTTGAATGGGCTGGTTAAGCGAATAAATCGTTCGCATTTTCCGGGTCTGCCGGTCAAGCAAGAACATACTACTTCCGTCCCTAAAAAGCAGTCGCCGGTTGTCGTTCAGCCAAATTGGAAAGAGGCCTTTCTCCGTGAGCCGCTCATATCGCTGTTCCGCGCGTGAATAAACGACTATCCCACGCTGTAGTTGTAGCGGCTGCCACCCAGCCAGGTACATGCCATCGGGTGACCATTCGAATGGCAGAAAGCCAGGTGAAGGCTGGCCGGGCAACATTTGAGGCGTTTGCTCAGCGCCGGGCAGATCAGCGTCAATGATAAAAGAATTAACGTTGCGAATTTGATAGAGCAGTTTGCGGCTATCCGGCAACCAAACCGGCGCAATCACCTCTTTGCCCGGTTCGTTGGTCATTTGCGTCAGCCCCGTGCCATCGGGCCGTATTTTCCAGATCTCATACTTGCCGCCGCGATCCGAGATAAAGGCGATCCAGCCGCCGTCCGGTGACCAACGCGGAATGATGTCTTGCGCGGCGTCATCGGTAAGACGGCGCAAGGGTGCGCCGGTGCGGTCGGCGGTGAAGAGGTCTTGTTGTGGTTCGCCCCTCGCAAGGTAAACAAAGCTCTGTTCATCCGGTGCGAGCGAGAAGAGTGCATAGCGTTTCAATCCTTGAGTCAGAGCCGTGGCCGCGCCGCTGACCTGGCCGCTGGCCGGGTCGAAGCCGATTTGCCAGAGGTTTTCGCTGCGGGTGGTGTGGCTATAAACAAGCGTGCTGCCGTTGCGCGAAAAGTTGACATACTGGCAATTGTTTGACGGCAAGGTCGCCGGTTCAGGCGTGTCCCGAAGCCGGCCCGTGCTTTCGTCGATTGCCACGCGCCACAGATTCATCTCGCCGCCGCGATTGCTCAGAAAGTATAGGTGTTCTCCGGTCGGCGACCAGACTGGATTCCAGTCAATAAACTCGTCGTCAGTTACCGGCGTTGGCTCGCCACCGCTGGCCGCGACCGTCCAGATATCGCGGTGGCCGCCTTTTTGTTCGCCCCAGAACGCGAGGCGCTGGCCGTGCGGCGACCAGTGCGGTTGCACGGCGTCGTGTTCGGTAATCACTCGCCGCTCGTGCGTAGCCACGTTGACGGCCCATAACCGGCTGGCGCTCGGATAGGTGTTACGGCCTTCGTAATCCCAGATGTTGTCTTCGGCGAATGCCAGTTCACGCCCGTCGGGTGACCATGCGGGATTGAACCCGTTGTCGGTGAGTCGTGTGACGTTGCCGCCGTCACTGTCCATTACAAACACGCCTGGGCCAGGGCGCCAAGACCAGAACGCGATGCGTGTGCCGTCGGGCGAGAAGGCGGGCTGCAACTCGTCGCTCGCGGAACTCTCCGTCAAGTTGGTGGCTGCGCGCGCGCCCACAGCCTGACGGTAAATGTCCCAATTCCCACGTTGAAGGCTGGCAAAAATGATGCTTTGACCATCCGGCGCCAGGCTGGGGAAAAGCTCTTGCCCGGGTAGATCAGTCAGCTTTTGTGCGTCGCCTGAGCTGAAGGTCAGCCGGGCGGCTTGCGCAGCGCGACGCGTTTGCCAAAGCCAGAGTCCGAGCGCGGCCACCAGGACCAGCACGGCGGCCATGGCAAAGCGGTTGCGCCAGCGCAGTGACGCCGCACTTTGCAACCTCTGTTCAAATTGTGCGAGATCGGTGTGCAGCTCCGCTGCGCTTTGGTAGCGGCGGGCGCGCTCTTTCATCAGCGTGCGCATTACGATGCGCGACAACGCCGCTTCAGCCACCGACTCCACATTGCCAGGCTCGTGATGCAATATCGCTTCGCAAACCGCGGCCGCATTAGCGCCCTTGAAAGGCCGCGTCCCGGCGAGCATTTCGTAAATCACAACCCCAAGACTGAAAATGTCCGTTCGATGATCAACCTTTTCGCCCCGCGCCTGTTCTGGCGACAGATAAGCCAGCGTTCCCATCAACATCTCCGGATCGGTTTGCAAGCTGACGCGCTCGGACAGCGGTATTTTTCCTGGCGGCCTTTCCGGCTGAAGCGGTTTGGCCAGGCCGAAATCCAGCAGCTTGACCAGACCGTCGGGCCGCACCACAACGTTCTCAGGTTTGATGTCGCGGTGGATGATGCCTGCTGAATGCGCGGCTGCAAGGGCGCTGGCGATCTGGGCGGCGATCTTCACCGCCTCGCCGGAATTGATCTGGCCGGTGGCCAGGCGTGCGCGCAGCGTTTGGCCTTCGACAAACTCGGTGGCGATGAAATGAAGTTCGCCTTCCTGACCGATCTCGTGGATGGTGATGATATTCGGGTTGTTCAGAGCGGAGGCCGCGCGAGCTTCGCGTTCAAAGCGCTGCACCTGTGCGTCGTCCTCGATAAACTGCGATGGAAGAATCTTGAGTGCAATCGGCCGGTCCAGCATCAAGTCACGCGCGAGATAGACTTCGCCCATGCCTCCGGCGCCGAGCAATGACTGAATCTCATAGTGGCCGATCCTGCGTCCGATCAGCGGTCGATGAGCAGTGAGCTTCTCCGCGGCTTTGTCGTCGGACTTCTCGACGATTGCCGAAATTGCGCCGGCCAGCGGCGGTTCTTCTATGAAGTCGCCCGCCTCTTCCAGTGAATCCAGCAAATCCCCGACTTGCTGTCGCAGTTCGACGTTGCCGTCACAGGCTTCATCAAGAAATGAAGCGTGCTCTTGTGGCTCACGCTGAAGAGCAGCGTGAAACAGTTCTTCGATTTTCTGCCAACGTTCAGGCGTTATCACGGGCTTCGCTCTTGATTTCCTGATATAGCCAGGCCTTGGCGAGCTTCCAGTCGCGCAGCACCGTCTGTCGCGACACGTCCAGCGCCTCGGCCGTTTCGTCGACGCTCAACCCGCCGAAGTAACGCATTTCAACCACGCGGCTCTTGCGATTGTCGATATCCGCTAGTCTTTCAAGCGACTCATCCAAGGCCACAAGGTCTGCCGATTTCTCCGGAGTCAGGAAGACCGCTTCATCAAACGAAACCCTGGCCGCCGAACCCCCGCGTTTGTCGCGATGTTTGGTCCTGGCGTGATCAACCAGAATCCTGCGCATCATCTGCGCTGCGACGCCGAAGAAATGTGCGCGGCTTTGCCAGCTCACTTGTGTTTGATCGATCAACCGCAGATACGCTTCGTGAACCAGCGCGGTAGGTTGCAGCGAGTGCTCGGGACGTTCAAGGCGCAGGTAGCGGCCGGCCATTCGGTGCAGTTCTTGATACACGGCGCGAATTACGTCATCCATGGCGTCCACATCCCCACTGCTCCAGGCAATAAGCCGCTCGGTTATCTGCTGCTGCGACGGGTCGTTCTGATGTGGCAATGGCTCTTCCATAAGCGACCGGGCCGTGAGGTGCGAATTGGCTTGGGCTGAGCCAACGATGAAATATCCCGAATTCTTTTCGGCTGGTTGTATTTTCTACTCCGATTTGTCGCGTTATTCAATGAGGAGCGAAAAACACTTCAACGTAAAGGAGAACAGGAGATGAAATCAGCAATCCGCATCATTCCGATCATGGCGCTCGTGATTTGGGTCAGCGCCGCAAGCTTTCCGGTCGAAGCGCAGAAACAGCGCAGCAAGGAGGGGACAGGCCCCACCAATCCGACGCCAACGCAGGATATTAAGTCGTCGGGGAAGGACCCAAAGCGCAAGACCATCGGCGACTGCGATTCAGTCAAAGGTTGCAAGGCGCTGAAGTCGGCCTGCGAATCCAAGCAGGTTGGCGGTACTTTCAACCCATCCAAGCCCGATGGCAGCGCCGGCACTTGCGTAAAAGAGGCAACGAAGGCGATGGGCACTATCGCCGCGGCGACCAAGGATGCGCGCGATGCCAACTGCTATAGCTTTGCTCTTTGTCAGGCACTCAAGACACGTTGCCAGGGAACATGGAAACAACCCTATCCCAACACTGGAATTGGAAAGTGTGTTGATTGAGCGCGACTCGTCGATCTTCTTTTTCAACGATCCGGCGGAGATTGTGTAGGTTCGCTCCGCCGGGCAATTTCGGTTTGGCAAATAAAAAGGAGTCTGAAGATGAAGCTCGCCGCTTTTCCGAAAACGGTTTTTTGTCTGGCGCTGCTGTTGTGTTGGGGTAATTGCGCGCCGCCGGCCATGGCGCAAAGCGCGCCGCAGTGGCGCTCCATCGTCATCGCCTCGCCTCTGCAAACCGTCGAAGTACATACGCTCAGAGGCAGCTGCACTGCCACCTTTGAGAGCGCCGCGCTGGTGCGTAGGAACGGCGGTGCCAGCGGCTTGATGACGTTCCCCAGTCCTGGTGGCGGCCCCAACCTTATCTTCCTCGATGCAGCGTGAGATTTCACGACGGCATAGTAACGGGGGTCCTGCTGCGCGCGCGTGCTGCGGACGGCCACCAGCTTCTCATCGCCATCCGCCCCGAGCCCTCGGGGGAAGACTGCCTGATTTACACCACCATCGGCACCAGTGGTCGCGTCGCGACCTGGGAAGCGGAAGGGCGCATCGTCGTAAATCCCTAAGGAACCTGCCTGCCTCGTGAATGCTAGTGAGAGGAATCATGCCACACCTTCGATCTGCTCAAATCACTCGTCAACGCGTGCAGTTAGTCGTTCTCACCCTGATCTTTCTTGCTTGCATTCGCACGGCGCAGGCTCAAACCCCGGCGTTCAGCTACCAGGGCCGGCTCACCGACGCCGGCGCGCCCGCCAATGGTCCCTACGATCTGGAATTCCGGCTATTCAAGTCACTCGCGGGCGGTGTGCAGCAAGGACTGCCCGTGACCGTGGAAGACGTGGCGGTGGCGAATGGCATTTTCACCGTCTCGCTGGATTTCGGCGCGGGAGCCTTTCCGGGCGCGAACCGCTGGCTGGAAATCAGTGTGCGGGCCGGTGCGAGTGTGGGCGCGTTCACTTTGCTCACCCCGCGCCAGCCAGTCACCTCGACGCCCTACGCGGTGCGGAGTTTGAACGCGACCTCGGCGGATAGTCTGTCGGTGGCTTGCGTCAACTGCGTGACGAGCACGCAGATCGGTAGCTTGCCCACCGGGAGCGGTAACTACATTCAGAACACGACGACCGAGCAAGCGCCTAGCAACTTCAACATCAGCGGTGACGGGACGGTGGGTGGCACGCTCTCGGCCAACGTGCTCAACACGACAACACAATACAACCTCGGCGGCAGCAGCGTGTTGAGCGTGGCCGGTTCAAACAATTTGTTTGCAGGCATTGGCGCGGGTTCGACAAATACGACCGGCGCATTCAATGCGTTCTTTGGCAGAGCGGCGGGTGATTCCAATACGACGGGCAGCCGCAATGCATTTTTCGGCTACAGCGCGGGCTCGGCCAATACGACCGGCGGCGAAAATGCTTTTTTTGGAAGACAGGCGGGCGCGTCGAATACGACCGCAAGCGGCAATGCGTTTTTCGGCGCGCTGGCTGGCACGCTGAATGTCACAGGAACGGCGAACGCGTATTTCGGGAATCAGGCCGGAGTCTCGAATACGACTGGCAATAACAACGCGATGTTTGGAAGCCTGGCGGGCACAGCCAATACCGCCAGCAACAATTCGTTCTTTGGTGCTTCGGCGGGCGCGGCCAACACGACCGGCGGCAGCAATGCGTTCTTCGGGTTTTTGGCGGGCACAGTCAACACGATCGGAAACTTCAATTCCTTTTTTGGCCGCTCAGCCGGGGCGGGCAACACTAGCGGGAACGACAATGCCTTCTTTGGCGCATCGGCGGGTGGTTCGAATTCGACCGGCACCGGCAACGCGTTTTTTGGCAGAGAAGCCGGCTTGACCAATTCCGGCGGCAGCAATAATTCGTTCTTTGGCCGGTCTGCGGGTCTCGCTAATACGACGGGGAATGACAACGCTTTCTTCGGGACATTGGCTGGTGGGTCCAACGGGACGGGCAGCAGCAATGCTTTCTTTGGACGTTCGGCGGGGCTAGCCAACACGTCCGGGAGCGGCAATGCGTTCTTCGGCAGCCAGGCTGGCAGCGCTAATACGACAGGCATCGCCAACGCTTTTTTTGGGGCGAATGCCGGCGCCGCGAATTTGACGGGCCACGATAATTCGTTCTTCGGAGGTGAGGCCGGCGATTCGAACACGACAGGCTTCAACAACTCGTTCTTCGGGCGCGAGGCCGGCGCTTCGAACATGACGGGGAACGACAATGCGTTTTTCGGCAGGAGCGCCGGACAAAACAACACGGAGGGCATTGACAACTCGTTCTTCGGCAGGAGTGCCGGATTGTTAAACACAACGGGGAACGACAACTCGTTTTTCGGGCATTCTGCCGGAAGCTCCAACACGACAGGCGGTAACAACTCGTTTTTCGGGAGTGGTGCCGGAATCAACAACGAGACAGGCGTTGACAATTCGTATTTCGGGAGTGGTGCCGGTTTCGGGTCGCAAATCGCGGCAGGCAGTGCCAACTCGTTTTTCGGGCGTGATGCCGGACGATCCAACACAGGCGATGACAACTCGTTTTTCGGGGAATCTGCCGGACAATCCAACATGAGCGGGAATTCCAACTCGTTTTTCGGGCGTTTTGCCGGAACATCTAACATAAACGCTGTTAACAATTCATTTTTCGGGCATTCTGCCGGAAACAACAACACGAACGGCGGTTCCAATTCGTTTTTTGGACGCTCTGCCGGACAATCCAACACGAACGGCGGTAACAACTCGTTTTTCGGGGAATTTGCTGGAGCCAACAACCAGACAGGAAGTTTCAACACTATCATCGGCCATGACGCAGATGTGCTTTTAGGGGATCTGGTCTTTGCGACCGCCATCGGCGCGGACGCGGTCGTCTCGGAGAGTAATACCATTGTGCTGGGACGCAGCGCGGGGCAAGACGAGGTCGTCATCCCCGGCGCGCTTTTCCTCGGCACGCTTGGCGGAGCGAGCGCCACCCACGTTTGCATCAACGCCTTCACCCATCTTTCCACCTGCTCCTCCAGTTTGCGCTACAAAGAAGCCGTCACCGATTTCAAAGCCGGGTTGCAACTCTTGCAACGTCTGCGCCCCGTCACCTTCAACTGGAAAACGAATCATCAGCACGACCTCGGTTTGATCGCCGAAGAGGTCGCCGCCGTCGAACCGCTGCTGGTTACGTACAACAAGACCGGCGAGATCGAGGGCGTCAAGTACGACCAGCTTAACGTCGTGCTGATCAACGCCGTCCGCGAACAGCAGGAGATAATCAGCGAGCAACAGAAGAGAGTCGAACAGCAGGAAGAACGGTTAAAGCAGCAGGAAGCGATGGTCAGGAATCAACAGCGGCAACTCACCACTCAACAGCAGACGCTTACTCGCCAACAGCGCGAGATTGAGAGCTTGAAGAATCTTTTCGCGGCTTCGCGAACTGCCCTCTCTCGCCGCTCAACAAGACGCAAGTGAGTGTTGCTATGTTTGGAGCACCGCCTTCAGTCAGGCGGCAGTAGCATAGACTTTAGTCTGTGTCTGCAATCGCGATCTGTGTCTGCAACCGCGATCTGAGAGGTCCCGATCGGGCACAGACTAAAGTCTATGCTACCTCCTGCACGAAGGCGGTACTACAAACAGTTTTCGGAGCAGAGTGAATCGATGAAAACGAACGTCGAATCTTCAACGCGAAAGGCGATCGTTGCTGCTTGCGTTCTGTTGTCGGCGGCTTTCGTCTTAGCTCCCTCTGCTTCCTTGCAGGAGGGCGGCACATTCGTTCTAAAGCCTTCTGTCGTACCCGGCGGCGGCGGCACGAGCGCGAACGCGTCTACTAATATCGCAGGCACTATAGGGCAGGCCGTTCTCGGGCTCTCCTCCGGCGGCTCGTTCTCATTGAACGCTGGTTTCTGGCAGGGCGCCTCTCCCTGCGCGGTGCCTGGCATTTCCTCTCATCCCTCAAGCCAGAGCGTTTGCGAAAACGCGTCCGTCAACTTCTCAGTCACAGTGAGCGACACCGGCGTAACCTACCAGTGGCGCAAGAACGGCGCGGACATCACAGGCGCGAATTCGTCTTCTCTCTCTCTGAATAACGCGTCCTCTCCTGACGCGGCGTCTTATGATGTCGTGGTCTCCAAGCCCTGCGGCTCGAGCGCGACATCGAACCCTGCGGTCTTGACCGTCAACATCTACTCGCTCGCACCCGACTCAGCAACTTTCCTTTCATCAGGCGGCACGGGCGGCTTCAACGTCAACGTCGCCGGTAGTTGTCCCTGGACGGCTGTCACCAGCGACGCCTGGATCACCATCACCGCGCCGCCCGGCGGCATAGGAGCGGGCAACGGGGCTGTGAGCTATTCGGTTGGCGCTAACTCAGGCACTGATCGCACCGGAAGAATAGTCGTCGCAGGGAAGAATTTCACGGTTAAGCAGGATGCGCCGACCGCGGTCACGTTGATCTCGTTCTCCGCCAAAAACTATGACAACGGCGTTCTTATTGAGTGGCAGACCGGGCTCGAAGTGGACAATCTCGGATTCAATGTCTATCGCGAAGAAGGGGGCACGCTCTCGCGCGTCAACTCTCAGCTACTTGCAGGGTCGGCGTTGAAGGTTGGCCAGGGAGTCACGCTCACTTCGGGTTATTCCTACTCGACGTGGGACGATGCGCCGGCAACTAAAGCGACTCGATACTGGCTTGAAGACGTAGACCTGAACGGCGTGCTGGAGCGGCGCGGCCCCATCTTCGCCGAGAGTTCTTCAAACGTCTCACGTCCGGCGGCAGTCGAACAGGCAAGAACTTTGGCAGAGCTCGGGAAGAGCGAGGCTACTTCAGCCCCCATCGAATCTCGAGCTACTCCGTCGCCTGCCGGCTACTCCCTCGGTGCAGCTCAGACCCAATCGCTAATTGCTTCTTCGGCGAACGGCGTCAAGCTCGCGGTCAGACGCGAGGCCTGGTACTCAGTCTCGGCGCACGAGCTTTTCGACGCGGGTCTCGATACTTCCGTCGATCCGCAAAAACTTCAACTGTTCGTCGACGGCAAACAACAAGCGATCCGCGTCACGGGCCATGAAGACGGCCGCTTCGATTTAACCGATTCGGTTGAGTTTTATGGCACAGGAACCGACTCGCCGTTCACTGATCTTCGGACCTACTATCTGGTCGCAGGCAAGCAGGCCGGGCTCCGCATCTCGACGATCCAGAGCCCCGCGAACCCGTCGCCCTCGGGCGGCTTCGAGTTCACGGTCGAACGGCGTGACCGCACGATCTATTTCGCTGCGTTGCGAAACGGGGACAAGGAGAACTTCTTCGGGCCGGTAGTCGTTTCGCAGCCAGTGAGTCAATCGCTCACCTTGAATCACCTCGTGCCCTCCGCGAAGCCCGCGACTCTCAAAGTTGGGCTGCAAGGCGTAACCAAGGTGTCCCATCTCGTTAACGTGCGATTCAACGGCGGCGACGTTGGTCAGTTGAGCTTCCAGGGTCAGGCGGAAGGAACGAAGTCTTTCTCCGTTTCGCCTTCACTGTTGAGAGAAGGCGGCAATCAAGTCACGCTAACCGCGCAAAGCGGACCCTCGGATGTCAGCCTTGTGGCGTATGTTGAGCTGACCTATCAACACTCGTTCACTGCCGACGACGGCGCGTTGAAAGTCCAGGCCAACGCCCGGCGCCAGATCACCATAGACGGCTTCAACAGCGAGGCGATCGAGGTCTTAGACGTGACTGATCCGTACGCCGTCCAGGAAGTCGCCGGCTTTGTCAGCAAAGACGACGCAGGCGGATACGCGGTGTCGTTCATCGTGCCAGGCAAGGGTGAACGCGCTCTGCTCGCTCTGACTAAAGGCAACACGAGCAGTGTCGATCGACTGGTCTCCGACTACCCGTCAGGTCTCCGAAGCAACCAACAAGGCTCTGACCTGCTCATCGTAACTAGAAGAGAATTCGTCGATGCGGCGCGAGGGCTGAAAGAGTTCAGAGAGAAGCAGGGTCTTTCTGTTTCCGTGGTTGACATCGAAGACATCTACGACGAGTTCAGTTTCGGTCAAAAGACGCCGCTAGCCTTGAAGGACTTCATCGGGTTCGCCATGACTAATTGGAAGAAGCCGATCAAGTACGTGTTGTTCTTCGGCGATGCGAGTCTCGACCCTAAGAGCTATCTCGGGCTCGGAGACTTCGATCTGGTCCCAACGCGGTTGATCGACACGATGTTCATGGAGACGGCTTCCGACGACTGGCTCGCAGACTTCACTGAGGACGGCATCGCCGACATAGCTGTCGGCCGCTTGCCCGTTCGAACCGTCGACGAGGCGCGATCGGTTCTCAAAAAGATCATCTCCTACGAGCAATCGAGTTCGTCAGAACAAGCGCTGCTGGTGTCGGACTTGAGCGGCGGCTTCGACTTTGAAGGCGCCAGCGAACAACTGGTTCCGCTCCTCCCCCAGGGCTTTCGTGTTGCGCTGGTGAATCGCGGACGGTTGGGGGATCAAGCTGCGCGGGCGGCGGTGTTGGACGCAATCACGCGCGGACAGCGAATCGTCAATTATTTCGGCCATGGAAGCGCGAACGTCTGGCGAGGTGGACTGCTGAGTTCTGACGACGCGGCTCAGCTCTTGAACGCCGATCACCTCGCGATGTTTGTGATGATGAATTGCTTGAACGGATACTTCCTGGATCCAACGATGGATAGCCTCGGTGAGGCGCTGCTTGAGTCAGCGAATGGTGGAGCCGTAGCAGTATGGGCTTCGTCAGGGATGACGTTTGCTAATGGCCAGTTGCCAATGAATCAGGAGTTCTATCGCCAGGTTTTCGCGAATCGAGCGCGGGTTGGCGATGCAGCTATAAGAGCCAAAAAGATGACGCTCGACCTTGAAGTTCGGCGGACGTGGATCCTGCTCGCGGATCCGACCATGCGACTAAGGTGAGCCGCGCTCACTCCTAAGATACGGATGACTGCGTGTCGGATTCCATTGGAACGCGCGACCAACGCGCGCGGTTGAATGCTCTGATTGGTCTTTGGGCCGGCAACTACTCGCCGCTTGTTTACTTCTGCTCCGGGAATTTGAAACCGATATAGGTTCCGGAGCTGATCCCCATCAACCCCAGCAATGTGGTGCTGAACTCGGGCATCGACAGGCTGTTATACACCGAGGAAACAAAGATAACTCCAAGCACAATCGTCCACGCGAATATCTGAAAGCGATGAAAGCTGTATCCACTACCGTCGGCGAGAATGTCTCGGAGAAAGCCGGCGGAGACGCCGGACGAGGCTGACGAAGAGATGGCCTCGATCTGTTGGTTGATCTGAGCAAGCCGGGTGCGGTAGTCGAGAAGTTGTTTATTCAGGCTGTCACGGTTGGACAGATCTTCCGCCGGCATTGTGGCTTCGGCATTAAGCGAGGCGGCTTGGGATTGAACCTCCGGGATGCTTTGCTCGAGCGCGCGTTTCTCAGCGGTGAGATCCTGTCGTTGACCTGCTGTTGCGGTATCCTTGCCGGAATCGATCATTGCTTCGCTCAACGCTGTGCCGGCGCTGATGCCCATCAGTCCGAGCAGAGACGCCGTGATTGTGTCGAGCGCGGCGGTGATCAGCCAGATAACAACATAGGACGAGTAGACCAGGAAGAACCAAAATGCCATCTGAGTGCGGCCGAGGTTGTAAGGCCGATGCTTTTTCCCGGGGGGCTTTGGGCCCGGTTCACGGATGATATTGGAGGTTCGAGCGAGCCAGGCAAGCAAGAACAAGGTGACAAGCACGATGATCAACGCGACGACTCCATACCAGGGTGAAATCACAGTGAGCGGGATCATGTTCTTTTGGTCGAACACCGTGTCGAATTGAGACTGACCTTCAAGCCCGACGCTAAAGATTACGGGCTTTCGAATACCCTCGGGATCTCCGAGCAAATCAATCCACACGTCTTTATTCTCGGGAGTTATCTGCAGGTGAAAGCGCAAATGGTTCTCGGTCGTATGAATCTCTATCGGGTAGTTGCCGTTGATGGCGAGCCCGCTCAGAAAAGGAACAAGTTTGGCGGGGTTGTTGCCAGGCGTAGCCGCCCACTCAGCCAGATGATCGATGTCCACCTTGATGACGACATCCAATTCGAGATGCCCCTCAGTGAGTCCTGTGACTTTGGGCTTTGCGGCTTGAATGGTTTCGACGTTTGTCGTCTGCGCGTCGCTGCGAACCGCAGTGTACAAACACCCCAGCAACATGAGTACAGCGATACCCGCCACTTTGAGTGGTTTCATCTGAGACTCTCCTTTTGGTGAACTGTCGTACAACCTGCGGCGGGATTATAAGCGATCCTCAGAAAAGTGCACGCTTCTTTTTGAACTCGGAGTTGTCTCTCGTTTCGGCGCTTTGTGGTTAGCATAATTTCGCCGCTAACTAGCCGCAGAGTCGCAGGGGTTACGGAGAAATATTCGAAATCAGCACACTGGCGTCCCGCTCGAATAATGGACGGTTTGGCGAGGCTTCGTGTATCATCTCGCGCTGCGCTGAGTTGGGCGCGCTTCATATCCTCGAAAGGAATCAAACATGTCAGACTACAGGCTGCTGGTAGGTAAGTCCGCGATTGTCACCGGGTCGGGCCGCGGGATCGGCAAGAGCATCGCGAAACTTTTTTCAGAGCACGGCGCTTCGGTGGTCATCAACGACATCGACGCCGACGTTGCCGAGGCTACAGCAAAAGAGATCACGGCTTCGGGTGGGAAGGCAGTCGTCTGCGCCGGCAGCGTCACCGATGTCGAGTTTCCTGATCGGCTGGTCAAGACCGCCGCCGAAGCCTTTGGTGGGATCGACATCATCGTCAACAACGCGGGCTACACCTGGGACTCGGTGGTTCAGAACATGACCGACGAGCAGTGGTACGCAATGATCGACGTTCATCTCACCGCTCCGTTCCGGATCATACGCGCGGCCACGCCTTACATGCGCGAAGCCGCCAAGCAGGAAATAGCCGAAGGCAAACGAGTGCACCGCAAGATCGTAAACATCTCCTCTACGTCGGGGGTTGCCGGAAACGCGGGTCAGATCAACTACTCGGCCGGCAAGATGGGCATCATTGGCGTGACTAAAACGATGGCCAAGGAGTGGGGACGATTCAACATCAACGTCAACGCCGTCGCGTACGGGTTTATCGAGACGCGCCTGACTCAGGCGAAAGAGAAGCAGGAGACGATCGAGCGAGCGGGGAAGAAAGTCGAGCTTGGAATTCCTGACGCGATGCGGCAGATGGCGGCGAACTTCATTCCGCTAGGAAGAGCCGGCACACCGGATGAAGCTGCTGGCCCGGTGTTGTTCCTGGCATCACCGCTTGCGGACTACGTGACCGGTCACTGCGTCCTGGTGACCGGCGGTTCCTATGTCTAACGTTCGAGTTAACCGGGCGACGACGGGAGGCCACCAAGCCCGGGCTGGCGAAAATGTACTGCGTACCGCCGGCCCGGGCTTGGTGGCCTCCCGTTGGCGCTCCGGTTGAACGAGGGGTTAGGCATCAGCTCGCGACGTTCGAACGGGGCGACCGAGATAATCAAGAAGGTCAAGAAAGAGCACGAGCGCGAGGTGCAGGCGATGCGCCAGCTCCTCCTCTAACCCTGTCAGCTCCAGATGGCGACCAGCTCGGCAATCTTGGCTGCGATCACCGTCATTGTGTCTTCCGATGTGTCCAGGCCGCTTCGCGAAGCGAGCATGGGGCTGACATCGCGGAGCGCTGTGTACGTCGTACCGTGCACGATAGGCACCAGCCGGTTACCCTGCAAAAGCGTCGAAAGTTCTTTGTCGGCAACGCCCTCTTTCGGGAGGCGTGCGAGCAATGCAGGGGTCACCAGGACGAGCCCGGTTTTCGAGGCTGCCAAGCCCTTGTCGATCGCGCGCATCATCGGCACGCCAAGGCCAAGGTCCTTCTCGCTGAACCAAACCTTGACACCAGCCGCCTCGAGCGAATCGTGCAGTTGCTTGGCGGCTCCCTGCCGGTCATCCCAGGCGTGGCAGAGGAAGCAATCTCGAAGATCTGGCTTCGCCGCCGCTTCAATCTCAACAGCCTCGCGGACCGGCGTGAGCGACGCCACCTGAGCAGGCGTGTACGAGACGGACGAACCTGCGTGCGACCAGCGCGGCCTTGAACTGCCGCTCCCGGTGGACCTGCCACCGCCGCTGTAGCTGCTCCCGCCGCCCGACGGGTAGGACGAACTGTAGCCGCTGCCGTAGCCGTAGCTGCTGCGGTAGCCGCCATAGCGGGAACTGCATGCAGGGCAGTTCGCTCGGGCGGCTGCGGAACTGTGCCCCCGAACTGGTGCGGTGCATCGTGCCATTGCTGTCCTTCCCCCTTTGTTGTGACGGCGCTGATGGTATGCAAAGTAACCCAAGCCGTCATTGGTGATTGGCCGACAGTATGCGTTCAGCTGCGTTGATCTTTGAGCCGAGTCGTGGCTGTTTGGACTCACGCCGGCAAGTGCACCACCTGCCGAAGCGCCGCGCGGCGACTCTCTGATGCCTAACGCTCACGTTCAGCCGGCGCGGGCAACGGCACTGATAAAGCGTTAAGAAACCGGCCGCCCGCGCTCGGCTGGAACGTGTTGTTAGCCTGCGCCGTCCGTCATCCTTCTGTTGCTTAGTCGGTCCAGACGCCTATGAAAGACAAATGAGGCACGAGCATTGGCCCAGGTTTTACTTCGATGTTGCCCAATACGCGGCCAGCCAGCACAACCGAGCTCCCCGATCGAGTAAACCTAGCGGTGGAAATACCGGAGACCACAAACCCCGAGAAAACACCTTGAGTCGCGGAATTCATCCTTTGAAATGAGCCGCGGACCGCCACAACTTGCCCTTGGTAGACAAACGGATTCGCGGTCAGCTGATCAATTGTCACGATGTGCTTGACCCTGTTCGTCTTAAGAAAGGCCGCCCAACGGGCTGCGGTCTTTTGCTCGGCTTGCCTCTTTTGCTCAAGTGCTGCTTTACGCTGCCTTTCCTGTTCTGCGTAGTAAGCCTGCTGATTCACGTAAGCTCGCGGAAAGTTTAGATAGTCAACTATCAAGCCCGGCCTCTCATTGCTCCCACCACCTTGGACCACGTCCAACGGACGCTCATAGATGGTACGTCCGACGAATCCAAAACCCTCCCTAGCATCCGTAAAGGCTGCCGGGCCGCCAGACCTTAGGTACACATAGGGACGCTTGGCCGAGGGACATTTCTCTAGGACAAATGTAATTCCCATCTGAAGGAGCTGCCGCGCGATGAGCTCGTCTCTGAGATCGATCTCCGGAGCAACAATGCCGCGCCCCTGAGTTGGGTTATCGAGAATCATCCTTTCATCACAGCTACCTGCCAACAGGAACCTGACTTTTGATGGGTCTATCTTTGGCGCGTCGGCTGGTGGAGCGGCGACGGTAGTTCCGTTTGGTATAAACCCCGGGATTAGCCCATTTCCCTGCGCTGAGGCGATAGTCGCCAGTGAAATGATGAGGAACGTGACAACGGACGTGTGCAGTATTCGCATGATACCTCCTGAAAACCGACTGCGACCCAGTTGTTGGTTTCGATTCGTTACGATACTTCGAATCGACTTATTCTATACGCAATGACGGGCTAACGTTCGCGTGACCGAGCGCGCGCGTAACACTTACGGTTTATGTCAACACTCAATCGCGCGCTTCGGTCAACGCGGGAGTTAGGCCGCGTCGAAGCCACCGTCCATAGCCAGCGGCCGACTCTGTCGCAATCGAAGCTCTCAGAAGTGAGCGCAACCACGCCGCCGGTCCTCGGCATTGCCGGCAGCCCCTACCAGAACCGCCACCACGGCCGACGCGCCGGCTGCTCACTCCCGGCTGCGGACCGGGCAAGCGACTCGCAGGTGGCCCGGTCAATGACCACGGACACCTCCGCCAGTGCGCTGTTGACCAGCACCCCCTCGCAGGCCGAGTTGTGCAGCACGGTGGCCAGGAGCCTTCTGACCCTCGTGGCACTTGTGATCGCCGGGTCCTCGCAGGCCGAGTTGTGCAGCACGGTGGCCAGGAGCGCCTCGCCGGCGATCTCGGCGTTGAAGGGACGGCCGAACCGCCGCGCGAACGCAGCCGGATCCGCGAACGCCAGAACCATCGACCGCCCGCCGGCGTGCCGCGTCAGGCCGACTGAAAGGGGTCGTTCGGCCGTCGAGACGTACTCGCCGCCCGCTCCAGCCGGAACCCCCACGGCGATCACGCCCACCACCGAGCTACGGAACCCGCCGAGGAACCTCGCGAAGCTCTCGGGCGTGTCGGCGGCGATGTGGTCGGCGATGAGGTCGGACAGGGGCGTTTCGCTCATAGGCTGCCCGTCTGGGATCGCCTCTTGCGGCCTAACGCCCCGATTGACCGGGCCGCCGCGTAACACTGAGAAACTATGCGAAATCCGCTTCGGCGGCTCCGGTCGAATCGTTTGTTAGGCAGCGCCTTACTTTACAGCTCAAGCTGTATCACTAAATCTCCCGGGCATCGGCAAATTAAAGTTCGTGCTCATTTGTAGCGGAGGCCACTGGACGACTGACCTGAGTTCTGCCGGTTTCACTTCACCTTAATTGAGCAGCCTCTTTTGAGAATCGGTCGATTATTTGGCAAAAAGGCTATAGGCATCAACCGTACTTCTTAACGATCATCATCCTTTTCCTTCGACCCGCCGGACTTCGGCGGCGGCGGCGGACTGGATGTTGAAATTGTTTCTTTCGCGAAAGAGGGCGCATAATCATTCTTCCAGGGGTCGGTGCGTATACGGAAGTGCTTACCTTTACCGGCATTCTGAAGGCAGCATAAGTCTTTATCGTTGACCCCGCCGAACAAATTGCCGATTCCCTTGCCTGGATCCCAGTTGTAGCAATCGAAAGCCTGGACAGTCCAGTTGTTGAAAGTCAGTTCGACGTTGCCACTACCCTTATCCGTCGCCGTTACCTGAACATTTGAACACAAAGTGAAGCCCCCAACGGACAGGGCAAGATCCTCAATCGCTCCCTGAAAGGCCTGGCCCGTATCCGTCCATTTCAAATCCACCGAACCTCCGAGCTTGAGTTGACCATTTTTAAGCCGCTTGACAGCACCTTCGATGAATTTATTTCGGTGAGTGTTGAGCAATAAATCCTGGGTCACGGAGTGTTTTTTGAAGATATCGACGGGCATTACTTTCTCCTTCCCCGACCCGGCAAGAAAGTAAAGTAGATTTCCCGCCGCACTGGGGATGTCCGCCTTCTGCGACTCGGCTCCGGCCACGGCGTTTTTATGCAACGACTCGATTTCTTTAGCTCCAGGGTATTTCTTAGCGCAATAGTCGCCCTGGACAGCCATGCAACTGGCATCTGCGCCTGCGCACGCGTTTGTAACATGGTCGATATCGCAATTCAGTGCTCTCTGAACAAGTGCGCTCGTCGAAGTCAGCCCACCAACTTGTACAGCGTTGGCAGCATCGCCTGCTGGGACGGGTTTCTGCCTGACAACGTTTGGGCTTTGTTGGATTACATGCGTCAACTCATGCGCCAGCAGGTGCCTCCCGTTGGTCGTCCCAGGTTGATACCGTTCATTGCTGAACACAATATCGCGCCCGACTGAGTATGCC
Source organism: Candidatus Onstottus arcticum (assembly GCA_038040485.1). Taxonomy (GTDB): domain Bacteria; phylum Acidobacteriota; class Blastocatellia; order UBA7656; family UBA7656; genus Onstottus_B; species Onstottus_B arcticum. The sequence goes on along the minus strand of JBBPIE010000031.1, from coordinate 705 downwards.
AGCGCGTTCACCGCCCTTGCCGACTCTGAAGCTCTGGCGTTGTTATGCACGCGCACCCGGCTGAAGTCATGTCCAAAGCGCGATTCCATGAACTCTCGCGTGGATGTGTCCAGCGGCTGGCCGGATGAACGTAGCACTTCGTGGACAATGGGCGGTGCTGCAATCTCACCGAAGTTATGTGTGTGGTCATGCTTTGTTTGCAAGTGCTCGTGGGTAAGTTGCCCGTTCTGGCACGCGGGGCAGCCACCGCCGCATGCGCAAGTGCGCTGCGGCTCAGGCATTCTCATCACCTGTTCGGAAACACGGTCGGCTTCCTGCTCATAAATGTCTCCCGGAGTATTTACTGTGAGCTTCGCCTGGAGCCTGACTGGCGCTTTGGAGTGCAGCGGGATCCGGCTGAAATCGTGACTGAAGCGGGCAAATCCGGTGGTAGTTGAGTCTCTTTTGATATCCCCCGTATCGGTTTCTAACAGCCGCTGCACGGTTTGATTTCCAATCGTGCGCTGTAAGTGGAGGACGGAGTTCACCTCACGACTTTGCCCAAAGTGGGCTCGAGCGGGTATCGTAGGTTTGGCAGACGTAGTCTGCTGAGTTGCCTTCGGTTTCTGTGCGAAAGTACGCATGGTTAATCTCCTTTCGTTCGCTTCGAAGCCTAACGTATAGGGTTTTATCCACAATGCCCGTGAGGACTGACTGAGAAGAGAA
>JBBPIE010000030.1:0-84294 GCA_038040485.1 Candidatus Onstottus arcticum | reverse complement strand
CACCCCTCTGACCATCGCGCCTTTCGGGCGCACATCCCACCAACGCAGTTGGTGGTTCGTTCATACTCAGCCTACACAGAAAAGCCGATCGACTTCTTCCCGAATCCCACCAACGCAGTTGGTGGATTGTTCATACTCAGCCTACGATGCGGCAGCCCTCCCGCCGTCCTCTAGTCCATCAAGAGAAGTTGATACCTGACCTACGAAAGCGTTCTGACTGATCCTCTAGGCTGGATATGAACGATCCACCAACTGCGTTGGTGGGATTCAGAAAAGAAGCCGCGCTGCGGGCTCTTGTAGGCTGAGTATGAACAATCCACCAACTGCGTTGGTGGGGATTGCACCTGAATACTTGTGTGTCATCGACTTCGTCTGCAGCCTGTTAGGCACAGGCCAACGACAACCAAACGGCTAGCCGCGGTTTCATCCGGTTCGCCGTTTCTATTCCACAGCTTAGTCAATCTGCCTGCACATACCTACATACCTGCGTGGTGACCCGGCCCTGGCATTTCGAGTATTCCTTACACGTGCCGTGGATGACAGTTGAAGCGGCAAAGAAAATTACTTAGAGGAGAAGAGGAGAAACAGCAATGACAAAGATACAAAGATTCAGTGGTTGGCAATTGCGAGTGGCGCTTTGCTTTACGATTGGTGTCGTTATGACGCTCGCCGCTGGAGCGCTGCCCGGCGTAGGTGCTACACCAGGAGCCGGGACCGGCAACTCACAATCAACGATTGGCAAGGTCAAAGCGAAGGGCGCCTTCACCGCGGATTTCGGGCTACCAGCCAGTCTGCCGCTTAACCAGGTGCCGCCACTTATCGAGCGCGACCGGATGTATATGGCTGCGAGGCGCGGGATGCAGAACAAGTACCTGCCGATCAGAATTGACTTCGCTACAGGGAACCTGTTGAGCGGCGGCCGTTACCTGTTCGACACCGAACACGACGCCATACAGTACAAGGATTGGGTCAAAAACGATTTCATTCTGGACGGGATGCATTTCTTCGACAGACCCTTTTTCATCGACCCGGACTATCACGCGTGGCGGGTCATCGATGCGCACCACTTAGGCGAGATTGATACGCGGATCATTGTCCGGACCGAGCGGTGGAGCGTCTCGAATCAAGACCAGGTTGAGACACTCACGCAAAAGTGGGACGGAATTCTGGCCGAAGCTACAACGCGAGGACTTACCAGCGTGTGGCTCTTGTACAACCAGGCCGAGCGACTGGTCCAGCTTGTTTACTTCGCAAACCGCATAGTCCCACAAGACCCGACGACGCCGGACTTCGCAAGCCTTGCAGCCCTCGAGTTCTCGCCCGCGTTGGGCCACCACTTCGACGGCCAGGCGTGGACAAAGACCTTCGACCGAACGCAGTGGGTGCTAACGATTTGGTTCCCATTCGTGACCGGGGACAACGGCGAGCCGTCGCTCTGGCCGCATTCCCCTCCGTTTCCCGAGCCGTATTGCGGGGACGGCGTGTGCGAAGTAAGTCGTGGCGAGAGCAACGCAACCTGTCCCGGCGATTGCCCTCCGACAGCCGGAAACGGCAAGTGCGAGCCGGGCGAGAACTCGACGAATTGCCCTGGCGACTGCCCGCCTCAATGAGGGGCACATCTCAGAGATCCAGTTCAAGCCGGCAGCAGCTTAGGCGCTGAAGCTTGGTAAAACATTAACTCGAAACCAGAAACAGGAGAAAAGTCATGAAAGCACGAAATTCAGCAATGAAGTTGATCGCTCTGGCAGTGATCGTAGCGACAGGAGCAGTTTGGGGCGCAACCAGTGCAAGCGCCGCCAGGGAAGGTGAGCTCGTCGCCCACAGCGGAATGGTCGGCATTACCGCAGGCCAGACTGCCCGCCTCAACGTGTTCCGCGATGATCCTTTCTTTCAGGACGATCCCTTCTTCAGGGTCGAGCTGTCGTTTGTAGATGGCGACGGCAATATTCTGGCTCAAAAAGTCATTGACCTTGCCTCGGGCAAATCGGCGTTCCTCGATCTGAAAGGCAGCGAAGTACCACCACGCGACACCAACCGCACACAGATACGCGGGGTGGTTAGATTCGTGGGGACTCCTGACACCCGCACGTATATGTGGACTCCGACGCTGGAGGTCTTCGACAACGCATCGGGCGAAACTAGATTCCTGGTACCCGCTGTGCAGAAAGTTCAAAAGGTTAACCAGTAGAGCCTGCCGTTCAGGCGATTGAAGAGAGCACACGGGGCTGAGTCTTCAGCCCCGCTACCAGCCGCTGGCTGGCAGCACAACTCTTTAACAAAGCGCGAGTCATTCCCTACGCGAGTTCGCTACAGGCGGGCTTACAGATACTCGACAAGAGGAGAGGTGTAGAAATGATTGCTTCGATTTTCAACCGCAAGGCCCCGATCCTGCTGGTCATAGTTCTGCTGGTTTTGAGCGCGAGCCGGGTCAGCGCACAGACCACGGAGTTCACCTATCAAGGCAAGTTGAGCGAGAGCGGGAACCCCGCAACCGGAAGCTATGATTTCGAGTTCCTGCTCTATGACGCGCTCGCGGGTGGCACAGCCCAGGGCTTGCCCGTGCAACGGCTCAACGTAGCAGTGGCGAGCGGGATCTTCACCGTGCAGCTTGATTTCGGCAATCAGTTCAACGGCGCGAATCGCTTTCTTGACATCAGCGTAAAAGCAGCGGGAGGTGGACTGTTCACCCCGCTCTCGCCGCGCCAGCAAGTGACGTCGAATCCTTATGCGATAAAGAGCTTGAGCTCTTCGACAGCCGACGGCCTGTCGGTCGCCTGCGCGAATTGTGTGACCAGCAGCCAGATTCAAAGCGTGCCGGGTTCGAAGGTCACGGGTTCCATCTCCGGCAGCCAGATCACCGGCGAGATACCGGTTGCCAGCATTCCCGCGGGCAGCGGGAACTACGTTCAAAACACGAACACCCTGCAAGCAGCCAGCAACTTCAATATTTCCGGCAACGGCACGGCGGGCGGCACTCTGTCAGCTAACGCCGTTAACGCCACGACGCAATACAACATTGGCGGCGGTCGTGTGCTTTCTGCTTCGTTTTTTTCTTCTAACGTTTTTGTGGGCTTGGGTGCGGGCGCGGCAAACATAGGCAACAGCAACTCATTCTTCGGGGCAAGTGCGGGCGCGGCGAGTACTTCCGGCAACTTCAATTCGTTCTTCGGGGCGAGCGCGGGGGCGTCAAACACGACCGGTTTTAGCAACGCCTTTTTCGGCTCGAACGCGGGCGCAGCGAATACGACCGGGCGCACCAATGCCTTCTTTGGCACGACCGCCGGTCAATTGAACACTACGGGCGTTGATAATTCTTACTTCGGTATTCAAGCCGGTTTCTCGAACCAGACGGGCAACAACAACTCCTTTTTCGGACGCAGCGCGGGACTGGCGAATACGGCAAGCGATAATTCTTTCTTCGGAATGTTCGCAGGCGACAGTAACACCATAGGCACGAGAAACTCTTTCTTCGGGCGTTCGGCCGGAGATGCCAATGTCTCGGGCGGCGACAACGCTTTCTTTGGCTATCAAGCAGGACTAAACAACACAGCCAGCTCCAACTCGTTTTTCGGCTCTAAGGCGGGCGACTCGAACACCACGGGCAGCCTCAACGCCTTCTTCGGCGAGTCGGCAGGAGACGCGAATACGACCGGCAGCAACAACGCCTTCTTCGGACGCGGCACCGGCGTGTCAAACACGATTGGCGATGACAACGCGTTCTTCGGCACGGGCGCGGGCAGTACGAACACGGGCGGCGATAGCAACACCTTCATCGGACGCTCTGCCGGCAACACGAACACGGCCGGCATTCAAAACACCTTCGTCGGACGCTCTGCCGGCAACACGAACACGACCGGCAGCAACAACACTTACATCGGCTCTTTCGCGAATGGCGCAGCGGGCATCAGCAACGCGACCGCCATCGGCGCAAATGCATTCGCTTTCAGCAGCAATGAAATAAAGCTCGGCACGTCAACCGAGACAGTCGTCGTTCCCGGCAGCGTTCTGATCTTTGGCAGGCTCACCGCTCAAGACTTTGCTCCGTCGGGCTCACTTTCGGTGTGCCGAACAGTTGTGAACGAACTCGCCAATTGTTCGTCGAGCTTGCGCTACAAAACAAACATTGCGCCGTTCAATTCCGGCTTGAGCCTGGTCAATCGTCTGCGCCCGATTACCTTCGATTGGAAAACGGGCGGGATGCACGATCTGGGTTTGGGCGCAGAGGATGTCGCCGCCATCGAACCTTTACTTGTTACCTACAACAAAGACGGCCAGGTCGAAGGCGTGAAATACGACCGCATCGGAGTCGTTCTGCTTAACGCCGTCCGCGAACAGCAGGCACAAATCATTAGTCTACAAACACAGCTTGACGAGTTGCGACAGGCGACGCTCTCGCACCGAAAGTCAAAGTCTCGTGGCAAGTGACGGGCATCCGCTTCGCCAAGTGAACAGAAATGACTAAAACCAAACGCAATCTTTTGTTGCTAACCGGAGGCCAGCAGCCTCAAAAGCAAGGAGAAATCATGAAGACCAACTTACGACGCATCTTAACCACCGTAACTCTTTGTTCGTTCATTCTGTTGTGCCTCACGAGGGCGAATGCGCAGACCACGGAGTTCACCTATCAAGGTAGGTTGAGCGAAGGTGGCAATCCCGCAACCGGAAGCTATGATTTCGAGTTCCTGCTCTATGACGCGCTCGCGGGTGGCTCTCCACAAGGCGTGCCGGTCCAACGACTCAACGTAGCGGTGGCGAGCGGCATCTTCACCGTGCAGCTCGATTTCGGCAATCAGTTCAACGGCGCGAATCGGTTTCTTGACATCAGCGTTAAAGCAGCGGGCGGTGGGCTGTTCACCCCGCTCACGCCGCGCCAGCAAGTGACGTCGAATCCCTATGCGATTAAGAGCTTGAACTCTTCGACAGCCGACGGCCTGTCGGCCGCCTGCGCGAATTGTGTGACCAGCAGCCAGATTCAAAGCGTGCCGGGTTCGAAGGTCACGGGTTCCATCTCAGGCAGCCAGATAACCGGCGAGGTACCGGTTGCCAGCATTCCTCCGGGCAGCAACCACTACATTAGAAACAGCGGCGCGCTGCAAGCTGCGGACATCTACATTTCGGGCGATATGGCAGCCAATGCCTTCGACTCGAATTTCGGTTACAGCATTAACGGCGACACCGTTTTGACCGCGCCCGGACTGGACAATTATTTCGTTGGCTACGCGGCGGGAGCGGCCAACCACAACGGGCGTCGGCAACTCATTCTTCGGGCGCACGGCGGGTTTCGCCAACACGACTGGCAGCAACAATTCGCTCATCGGCAGGAACTCTAATGTCGGAAGCGGCAATTTGTCGTTTGCCACTGCCATTGGCGCGAGTTCAGTTGTCAGCACGAGCAACACCATCGTCTTGGGCAGAAGCAACGGGCAGGATACGGTGCAAGTGTCCGGTGTTCTCAATGTTGCCAACCAATACAATCTCGGCGGCAGCCGTATTTTGAGCATCGCCGGAACGGACAATCTTTTCGTGGGCGAAAGCACGGGCGCGGCAAATACGACGGGTAACTCGAATGTTTTCGTCGGACGCTCCGCCGGATTAAGCAACACAATCGGCGCCTCTAATTCTTTTTTTGGAACGGCTGCCGGATCATCCACGACGAGCGGGGGCCACAACTCATTCTTTGGACGCAGTGCCGGACAATCAAACGTGACGGGCGCTGACAACTCTTTTTTCGGAAGCTCCGCCGGAGTATCTAACACGTCGGGCGATGACAACGCGTTCTTTGGACGTGCCGCCGGTGTTTCCAACACGACAGGCAACAGCAATTCTTTCTTCGGTCGTTCCGCCGGCGCCACAAATTCGACGGGCGTCAACAATTCTTTCTTCGGTCGTTCCGCCGGATCCGCGACTACCAGCGGCGGCAGCAACGCTTTCTTCGGCTGGTCAACCGGCGACTCCAACACGACCGGCGCAAACAACGCCTTTTTCGGCGCGGCTGCCGGAGGAGCGAACACCAACGGCACTAACAACACCTTCATCGGGACGAACGCCGGCTTATCGAACACGACCGGCGGCAGCAACACTTATATTGGCGTCAATGCGGGCGGCAATCCGGGCATTACCAACGCGACCGCCATCGGCGCAAACGCAACTGCCTTCCAGAGCAACGGAATATACATCGGCACGGCAACCGAGATAGTCGTCGTTCCCGGCAGAATTCTGTTAAGCGGCACGCTCACGGTTCAGGAATATGAGTCAGGAGGATTTAGCTCAGTGTGCAAAACTGTTTCCGGCGCACTCGCTTTTTGCTCATCATCTTTACGTTACAAAACAAACATCGCGCCGTTCAATTCCGGCTTGAGTCTGGTCAATCGTCTGCGCCCGATTACCTTCGATTGGAAAACAGGCGGTATGCACGATTTGGGATTGGGCGCGGAAGATGTCGCCGCCATCGAACCCTTACTTGTTACCTACAACAAAGACGGCCAGATCGAAGGCGTGAAGTACGACCGCATCGGAGTCGTTCTGCTTAACGCCGTCAAAGAACAACAGCAGATCATCACCGCGCAACAACACCGAGTCGAGCAGCAGGAAGAGCGGTTCAGGCAACAAGAACTGCGACTAGAGGCGCAACAGCGCGAGATCGAAGCCTTGAAGAATCAATTCTTCGCTTCGCGGCGCGCCGCTTCCCACCGTTCTACCAGACGCAGGTGATCGCTACTGCGATCTCAGGCAAAGCGGCTACGAGCTTCCGTCTGAAGGCGGTACGACAAACCAGTTTCGGTACGACAAACAGTTTCGGAGGAGAGAGACGATGAAATCCAAAGTTGAGAACTCAAAGCGAACCCTGATCATTGCTGCTTGTGTTTTTTTAGCCGGAGCCCTCGTCTTTGCTCCCTCAGCTTCCTTGCAGCAGGGCGGCAACTTCATTCTTAAGCCTTCAGTGGTTGCGGGCGGCGGCGGCTCCAGCACCGGCGGGACGACGACCGTCGCAGGCACCGTCGGACAGGCGGTCCTCGGGCTTTCATCCGGCGGGCAGTTCTCTCTCAACAGCGGCTTCTGGCAAGGCGGCGGCGCCGCTCCCTGCTCAGTTCCCACGATCACCTTTCAGCCTTCGAATCAGGCGGCTTGCGAAGGCGGTTCGGCCACCTTCTCCCTAACCGCAAGCGACGGGGACGCCGCTTATCAATGGCGCAAGGACGGCGTCAACATTCCGAACGCGACTTTGTCTTCGCTGACTTGCAACAACGTCACGGCAGCGGACGCCGGCGTATATGATGTCGTGGTCTCGAAGCCCTGCGGCTCGAGCACGACATCGATCGCCGCGACCTTAACCGTCCACCTCTACTCGCTCGCTCCGGCCTCAGCATCATCGCCGTCGTCGGGCGGCGGCGGCAGCTTCAACCTCAACGCCGGAGGCAATTGCCCATGGACTGCGGTTTGTAACAATGCATGGATAACCGTCAATCCCGGCGTCAGTGGGTCGGGTAACGGCGTCGTCGGTTATTCGGTTGCCCCAAACACTGGCGGCGGTCGCATAGGAACAATCACCGTCGCAGGCAAGACGTTCACCGTCACGCAAGCAGCGCCAACGGCGATTACGCTGATTTCATTCGCAGCCACGCGCTTTGACGACGGCGTCCTGCTCGAATGGCGGACTGGTCTCGAAGTAGACAATCTCGGATTCAATCTGTATCGCGACGAGGGCGGCAAGCCTGCTCGCATCAACTTGCAACCGATTGCCGGCTCCGCGCTCAGGATCGGCCAGGGCATCACCGTCGGTTCCGGCTGCGCTTACACATGGTGGGACAAAACACTTGCAGATTGCGGGTCGCAGATTGCGGATTGTCTGAAGGCTGCTTACTGGCTCGAAGATCTCGACCTCAACGGACAGTCAACCTGGCACGGTCCGTTCACCGCAGCACAACCGGCAGGCAAACAACGACCTGCTAATGTTGAAAAAATCAGGACTCTCGCCGCTCTCTCGATCTCTGAAGCTCCCTCTCCCTCTGTTCCTGTCGAATCGCGTGCTGCCCTCGCATCGGATTCGGCCCTGAGCCCGGCTCGTCAAGTCCAGTCGATTGTAGCTTCTTCAGCTAACTCCCTGAAGCTCCGCGTCAAGCGCGAGGCCTGGTATAAAGTGTCTGCGCACGAACTGTTTGACTCAGGCCTGGCTACCTCAGTCGACCCGCGCAACCTCCAGTTGTTTGTCGACGGCAAACAACAACCCATCAAGATCACCGGTGGAGATGACGGGCGATTCGACTCGGCCGATTCGGTCGAGTTCTATGGCACCGGCCTCGACTCGCCATTCTCCGACCTTCGGACTTACTACCTCGTTGCCGGCAAGCAAGCGGGACTTCGCACTTCGAACATTCAGAGTTCAGCTCATCCTTCTCCCTCCGGCAGCTTCCCCTTCACCGTTGAACGTCGGGACAGAACGATTTACTTTTCGGCGCTTCGCAATGGTGACAACGAGAACTTTTTCGGCGCAGTAGTCGCCGGCCAGCCCGTCAATCAATCGATTACCTTGAATCACATCGTGCCGGCTGAACACGCGACCCTCGAGATCGCTCTGCAAGGCGTGACTTATGTGCCGCACATCGTTGCGCTTCAACTAAACGGCTCCGACGTGGGTCAGCTCGCATTTCAAGGGCAGGCACACGAAGTGTCAACCTTCCAGATCGCGTCGTCGCTGCTGACAGAAGGGATCAACCAGATCTCCCTGGTCGCCCGCGGCGGGCCGTCCGACGTCAGCCTTGTTGACTACGTTCGACTGACCTATCAGCACTCGTTCACCATTGACGACGACAGGTTGAAGTTCTCCGCACCTGCCGGCCAACCAGTCACAATTCGTGGATTTACCAGCGAGTCGATCCGCATTCTCGACGTGACTGATCCATCCGCCGTCCGGGAGATTTCGGGCTATCTGCACAAGGACGAGTCCGGGCTCGCGGTCTCGCTCACCGCACCCGGCAAGGGACTGCGTTCGCTGCTTGCTCTGACTGACGACAAAGTCAGCCGCGTCCCCGGAATTGCCCTCGACTATCCGTCAACTCTCGCCAATCCCGCTCAAGGCGCGGACCTGCTCGTCATTACCCGCAGAGATCTGTTCGACTCGGTGCGCCCGCTGGTAGCTCTACGCCAGAAAGAAGGTCTATCGGTCGCCGTCGTGGACATCGATGACATCTACGACGAGTTCAGCTTTGGACAAAAGTCCACTCGAGCGGTAAAAGACTTTCTGGCGATGTCCAGGACCGGCTGGAAGAAACCCGTGCGTTACGTCCTGGTGCTAGGTGACGCCTCCTACGACCCGAAGAACTACCTCGGGCTTGGCGACTTCGACCTGGTTCCCACCCTTCTCGTCGATACAGCGTTCATGGAAACTGCAAGCGACGACTCGCTCACCGACTTCAACGGCGACGGCATAGCCGACTTGCCCATCGGCCGCTTGCCTGTTCGAAACTCCGCTGAAGCATCTTTGATGATCTCCAAGATCTTCGCTTATGAACAGTCGTTTCCTGCCGAGGAAGCTGTGCTCGTGTCCGATCTCAACGACGGCATCGACTTCGAGCGTTCGAGCGAACGACTCGTTCCCCTCATCCCCAGGGAGACTAGAGTCATCCACATCAAGCGCGGACAGTTAGGCGACCAGGCCACTCGCGCCGCTCTGATCGACCTGATCAACCGCGGCCAACGAATAGTCAACTACAACGGCCACGGCAGCCTCGACCAGTGGAGAGGCGGAGTGTTTAGCGGCAGCGATGCGCTTCAACTGACCAATCAAAAACATCCAGCCTTGTTCGTGAGCATGAATTGTTTGAACGGCTACTTCCACGACCCAGGCTCAGACAGCCTCGGGGAAGCGCTCATGAAGTCGACTGGCGGCGCGGCGGCAGTCTGGGCGTCCTCGGCGATGACCTATGCCGACTCGCAAGCCCCGATGAACGCCGAATTCTACCGCCAGCTCTTTGCGAGTTCGCGCCCGAGGCTTGGCGATGCAGCCGCGAAGGCAAAAACCGCGACCCCCGACCTGGATGTTCGCCGTAGCTGGGTATTGTTCGGTGACCCCACCATGAGGTTCAAATGAACACCAAAACCATTGATGCGTTCGACCGTATGAAAACTGACCCTGCGGTGAAAGCCCTAATCCCTGATACGGTACTGATTCATACGGCTAACAGCACCTATCGCTTCTCGGTGATCGATTCAGTTCGAGGCTTCGGAATCCTGACAGGCGGAGTCCTTGGGGATTGTGTCGTTCGCGCGACTCTGATCGGACTGGCGATGGGCGGCGCCGAGACAAACGAAGGATCACTAGAAAGGCTGGTCGCCGGATCGCGCGCGATCTTCCTTATCGCCTCCAGCAAAGCTGTGAGACGAGTGGAAACGTCGCCGATCACAAAGGTGGTACGGACTTGTATGGATCACGGCTCGCTTGGCTCGCTTAGATCAGGCGAGAGAACGATCGCGAACACTGAATCTCACGGTTGACTGACGCGTCCGCTCATCTGCGATTAACTTAAGACAGCGGGACAGAACCGCCATCACCTGTCCGACGCACCTGTCAGGCTGCTGAAAAACGAATCATCGCCACTAAGCCACGAAGACACCAAGGAGCACAAAGCTCACAAGTGGCTCATTCACTCCGTTGGTGCAGCTTCCTGCCTTTGTGTCTTCGTGGCGAACTCCCATTTTTCAGCAGCCTGTTTAGGTCCTTTTGTCTGTGTCGTCAGGCTGATAAGGTTCAGCCGATGGGTGCGCCGATGGAGCAAATAAAAGTCGGGCAAATAAAAGAAGCGGCGCGCGAGCTTGGCTTCGAGGTCGCCGGCATCGCTTCCGTCGAACCTCTCGTGCGCGATGACGCGGCGTTTACCGAGTGGCGCGAGTCGGGATTCGCGGCCGGGATGGACTACATGATCCGGAGACCCAAGCTTCACGCTCATCCGGCGGCGCTCGTGCCCTATGCTCGCTCCTTGATCACGCTTGCGGTCAACTACTACGCGGAAGCGCCGGCGTTCGAGCACGAGCACCGCTTCGGGCGCGTAGCCCGTTACGCCTGGGGACTCGACTATCACGACGTCGTCAAGCCGCGGCTGTCAGAACTGGCGGCGCGAATCGAGAAGCTCGCAGGGCGAAAGCTTCGCGCGCGATGCTTTGTCGATGCCGTGCCTCTGCTCGAACGCGCGGTGGCCGCTCGCGCCGGAGTTGGCTTCTTCGGTAAGAACACTAACCTGCTTCAGCCTCGCAGCGGCTCGTGGTTTTTTCTTTCGGAGATCCTTGTCGATCTCGATTTGCCGGCCGACACCAACCAAATCAAGGTAAGCTGCGGAAGCTGCCGCCGGTGCATTGACGCATGCCCGACTGACGCGTTCGCTGGGCCGTACCATCTCGACTCGCGAAAGTGCATTTCTTATCTGACGATCGAGAACAAAGGCCCGATTCCGCGCGAGCTTCGAGCCTCGCTTGGCGAGTGGGTCTTCGGCTGCGACGTCTGTCAGGATGTGTGTCCGTTCAACCGTTTTGCTTCGGACACCGAATGGCCGGGGCTCAGGCCTGAAGCAGGGGTCGGTACGAAGCTCGACGTCGCGGAGTTGTTGTCAATCGCGACCGACCACCAGTTCCGCGCACGCTTTCACGGGACGGCGCTGCTGCGTCCCAAGCGTCGCGGCCTGCTTCGCAACGCCGCGATAGTAGCGGCAAACATCGGAGCTTATGGCGCAGTGCCCGCGCTCGTTGAGCGAATCGAGTCGGACGCCGAGCCTCTTATTCGCAGTCACGCGTTGTGGGCGCTTGCGCGTCTCGATTCAGGGCGCGCGGAGCAAATCGCACAACGCACCCTCAAGAACGATTCCGACGAATCCGTCCGCGAAGAGGCTAGAGCGGTGTTAGGCGATTCGTTGCAGTAAGGCGGCTCGCGCGCAAGTAACGCTCAAGATGAGTCTCAAGATCATGAACCTGTACGGGCGTCCCTCCGTGGGCGCCCCTTCTCGAAAGTCAGCCCTTATGGTGTAAGAGGGGCGCCCACGGAGGGACGCCCGTACAGGTGTTCAGCCAAATCTTCGAGGACTGAATACTAGGCTTACAACTACTAAGTGTTCTATTCATCCGGTCCCACGGCGCCGACGACGCAGGTCAGCGGATGGCAAAGGATGAGAAATTCCTCGACCGGCCGGCCTCCGATCAAATGCTCCTGAATGATTCGCTCGATCACTTCGGGCGTGCACGAGTGGTACCAGGTGCCGTCGGGATAGACGACAGCGGTCGGGCCGCTCTCGCAAATCTGAAGACAGTTCGCCTTGGTTCGATAGACCCCGCCCTCGCCGGCCAGGTTCAATTCCTTCAGTCTTCGTTTCAGGTACTCCCACGACTCGAGGCTTTTTTCTTTGTCTGAACACTTGGGTATTGTCTGATCGCAGCAGAGAAAGATGTGGCGGCGAATCCTGGGCACTCCCACAGACTCGGCTATCTTTTCGAGCTTATCTTTGGTCTCTGCCGGCATTGCTGGTTCACTTCGTCTCGCGGAGCGTGCGCATCAACTCATCGCGAAAGTATCCAGCAGGTATCGTTCCCTGCTTTATGAAAAGAAGGTGAAAGGTCTTGGGTGAGAAGCGATCCCCCATGAGCTTGGATGCTTCCTCGCGAAGCGCGTAGATCTCGTCTTTTCCGAGGCGATAGGTGATTGCTTGAGTCGGCCACTTCGAGTATCGAAAGATCGCGCCCTCCGCCGACTTGCAGCTCGCTTGCTTGTCGTCCTTCGAAGTCGCCGCCGCATCGCGACAGGAGCCCGGAAGAAAATCAACAACCTGCGAGAACAGATCAACCGCCTCGTCGTAGCTCATCCGCCCCGTGTGAATGCCAGTGTCTACACGGACTCGCAGATCGCGATAGAGCTTGCCCTGCAACTGATAGAGCCTCTCCTCCGGCGTGTAGAAGCCCTGGGGCGATCCCGGCTGAGGCTCCGCCATCAACGCTTCGGAATACAGTCCCCACCCTTCGCTTGGCATCGAGTCCTCCCACATCGACGATGAGTCTTCGACCGCGCCCGGCGTAAGCCATCTAACCGCCGAGATGTTGTCCCGATACTGAGTCTGCACTTTGTAGTACCAGTCGTGGCCGGGAAAGCCTTCGTGCGCGGACAGGTCCGCGAGCGCCGAGCGGTTGTTTGACTTCAACGCGGCAGGATCGTTGTCTGTCGGGGTAACGTAGAAGCGCCCGACGCCTGTTGTCTTGAACGGAGGAGCGGGATAGTATGCCGCGCCGTCGATCGAAGCTCGCAGCGGCGCCGGGGTCTCAACCACGTCAAGCTTGTAGTCGGCGGGCACGTCGAAAATCCCGGTCTTGCGCGCGTAATCGACAAGCCGGAACGCCGCGGCGCGATACCACGAGACCATCTCGGCGTCGGACTTCGGGTAGTCCTTTGAGAGTTCATCGAACACCGCGCGAACCGTCGCGGTGGCCGAAGGCGCCTCGATCTTTAGACGGCCTCCTATCTCAGCCGCCAATTCGATCATTTCCTTCCGGGTCGCTTCGACAATCGCCCACGACTCTTCATAGAGCTGAGCCGCGGTCTTGTCTACGTGAAAATTGTTCTTGAGCGCCCAGTTGTACTCGGCTTCGCCCATCGCGAAGTGGTCCGCTGCATAAGCGGGTTTGACTTTGCCGTTACCGACATCGTCAAAGAACGTCGCAGCCACGAAATCCCGAAGCCCGAGATAGGCCACGGTGGCCTGTTTCGAGGCATCGCGCAATCTTGTCAGCAACTCCTCGCGACGCGCCCCAATTAAGCGAGCCTCCGCAAGCTCAGGCAGCGTTTTCTCAAAGTACTTCGCGTCGGCTTCGGCGGTGTCGATGCCATTTCGTTTCAGCATCCGGCGATCAGGAGTGTTGCCTGACTTCACTCCGGCGAGCAGTTGCTCCTGCGCTATGGAAAGGAAACGAGGAATGGTCGCGACACGACTCGCCACAAGCGACCATTCATCTTCGGTGCCATAAGTCTTCTCACCGGTCTGCGTCATGCCCTGCAACTGCCAGTCGATCGCGCGGAACGGCTCGTCGGTGTAAGTGTCCAGCGCACGCTCCTGATATCGGCGCACTTGATGCTGCCGAAGTAGAAAGCGAATCTGCGCGAGGCCGACTTCGCGGTCGATCCGCAAGTTGGCCGAGAGAGTGTTCGGGCCCACGCTCTCGAAAGACTTCTGCGTGTCGGTGAGCCAGCGGTCTTCGGCTTCAAGCGCGGTAGCTGAGTGATCGCGTAGCGTACCGTCAACATCCTTGAGCGAGGGATCGAGTCCCGCGCCGCCAAGATACGTGTTGACGGTCGGGTTCCGCCTAAGAAACTCGACGACGTACGCGTCGTGAATCCTCTTGAGTTCCGTGTCACCCGAGTTGTTCATTGTCTGTTCCGTCGGCTTCGAAGTACATGCAGCCATCGCACCGATCAGCGCGAAAACCAAAAGCCTTTTCATCTGGTCACCTCACTTCAACCTCGTCAAGCTTTACAGGATCTCCTAGCAGGCCGCTGAAAAACCAATGCATCGCCACCAAGCTACGAAGCCACGAAGGAGCACAAAGCCCACAACTTATGCGTTCGCTCCCTTGGTGCGGCTTCGTGCCTTTGGGTCTTGGTGGCGAACTCCCATCTTTTCAGCAGCCTGCTAGATGAAGTCGCCACGTCCGCCGAGCGTTACGTTCAATGCCTAGTCAAATGCCGGTACTTGATTCGATGCGGCTGGTCAGCCGCTGCGCCCAATCGCATCTTTCGATCCGCTTCGTACTCGGAGTAGTTTCCATCGAAGAACACAACGCTGCTGTCACCTTCGAACGCCAGGATGTGCGTCGCGATGCGATCCAGAAACCAACGGTCGTGGCTAATCACCACCGCGCAGCCCGCGAAGTTCTCGAGCGCCTCCTCGAGCGCGCGCAGCGTGTTCACATCCAGATCGTTGGTCGGCTCGTCCAGCAGCAAAACGTTTGCGCCTTCCTTCAACATCTTCGCGAGATGCACGCGGTTGCGCTCGCCGCCCGACAGCATCCCGACTCGCTTCTGCTGATCGGTGCCCGAGAAGTTGAACCGCGCGACGTAGGCTCGCGAGTTCACTTGCCGCTTGCCGATTTCGATCAAGTCCTGCCCGCCCGAAATCTCTTCCCAGATCGACTTGTTCGGATCGAGTTCGCGGCCTTGATCGACATAGCCCAGCTTCACGGTCTCGCCCAGCCGAATCTCTCCCGCGTCGGGTCCCTCGTTGCCGATGATCATTCGAAACAGCGTGGTCTTGCCTGCGCCGTTGGGGCCGATCACGCCGACGATGCCGCCGGGTGGAAGCGCGAAGGTCATGCCCTCGACCAGCAGATTATCTCCATAAGCCTTGCTGACATCGTTGGCTTCGATGACCACGTCGCCCAATCGCGGTCCGGGCGGGATGTAAATCTCCAGCTCCTTCGCGCGTTTCTCGCTCTCCTGTGAGAGCAGCTCTTCGTAGGAGTTGATGCGGGCTTTGGCTTTCGCGTGCCGGCCTTTGGGCGACATGCGAATCCACTCGAGCTCGCGCTGAAGCGTCCTCTGCCGCTCGCTTTCGGATTTCTCTTCACTGGCCAGACGCTGGCGTTTCTGCTCGAGCCACGACGAGTAGTTTCCCTCCCACGGAATGCCGCGGCCCGAATCGAGTTCCAAAATCCAACCGGCTACGTTGTCCAGAAAGTATCGGTCGTGAGTCACCGCGATAACCGTGCCGGGATACTTCTGAAGATGCTGTTCGAGCCACCCAACCGATTCAGCGTCGAGGTGATTGGTCGGCTCGTCGAGCAGAAGAATATCGGGCTGCTTCAACAGCAGCCGGCAGAGCCCAACTCGGCGGCGCTCTCCTCCGGACAACACCTCGACGCGAGTTTCGCCGGGCGGACACCTGAGCGCATCCATAGCCATCTCCAACCGGCTATCAAGGTCCCACGCGCCGGTCGCGTCGAGCTTCTCCTGAACCGCGCCCTGGCGTTCGAGAAGCGCGCTCATCTCGTCGTCCGACATTGTTTCGCCGAACTTCTCGTTGATCTGATCGAACTCCTTGAGCAGATTGACGACTTCCTGAACACCTTCTTCTACGATCTCGCGAACGGACTTTGAGTTGTCGAGTTGAGGCTCCTGTTCGAGAAAGCCAACGGTGTAGCCCGGTGAAATGACGGTTTCGCCTACAAACTCTTTATCGACGCCGGCCAGAATGCGCAGCAGAGTGCTCTTGCCCGAGCCGTTCAAGCCGATGACGCCGATCTTTGCGCCATAGAAGTAAGAGAGATAGATGTCTTTGATGATGGGTTTCTTGTCGTGGTACTTCGCGACCCCGACCATCGAGTAGATTACTTTGTTTGGTGTGGTGCTCATCAGCCTCTTATCTTTCAATGCTAGGCTACGGGCGGATGCCACCCAGCCGTCACCCAGTTTTGTCTCACCACCAGTGCGATCTCATTGTTAAGCTTTAACGCCTCAACCGTAGCGCGACCGCAGATCGTTCTTCCAATCACCTTGGTACCGTCAGCGCTCCAGTAGAAGTGACCTGCCACCTTTGCTTTCTCGGATTGAAGAGCGGGACTCGCCGTTTAGTAAGTGGGTCGATGCTAAGCCTCTTGACGCCTTTTGCATTGTTGCAAAGCCGGCACGCTAGCCAAAGGTTCTCTTCATTGTCGGTCCCGCCCGCAGCGCGAGGCACAATGTGTTCGATCTCGAGCACGTGCATCGCGTACCTTTGAGGTGTAAGGCAGTAGCCGCATCGGTTCCCGGCAATCGCACTTATTCTGCATGTCGTATTCTGCGAGAGCCTTCGCCTGGTCATGGTGTGAGCGGCGCGATCAACCCACGTCGCACGGCTTCGGCAAGGGCCTGCGACTGTCGGAGCAACCCCAGTTCGTAGCCCTTCATCAGCGCCGCCAATTCCGCGCCTTCGAGATCGCTGAGGGTTCCAGCCTGCTGCTCATCAAGCAGCCCGCTCAGACGGCGATCAGCTTCCGGATCCATACGGAGTTCCGTTAGGGCGAGAATCTCTCGGTCGGGGAGTTTAGAGATGCCCTTCAACTCGTCAATCGCTTCAATCGAGGGAAGAGAGGAGGCGAGCGCGGCTGCGATGATCTCAGATAGGTCTCGATTAGCATAGGCTGCGTATCTAAAGGCGCGCTCGTATGCATCGTCTGGGAGGGTTACTGTAACCTGCGTGCTCATCGTCGCGATTATAGACCTCGCGACATACAAGGTTCAATTTGAATATCAGAACGTAACGGGACAAGAAGCGATCCTACCGGCGAACTCTCGTCAGCCTTCTAGTCTTTCGCCGAGTCGATCAACTTTATTTTCATGAATCGTGTCAGGCCATTGGAGTGAAGCTGATGTCCGCTGCTTGAAGCAGTTCAATAATGTTCTCAATCGCCTGGAACGTACGAGGGCCGCCCCACTGGTTCGTAAAGGCGTAGGTCTTATTTCCAAAATGAATCAATTCATCATCAGATGTGAAGTACCTCCGGCCGTCAAAGGAGCGTCCGTTCTCTGCCATGGACCGAGTTACGCTTGTTAGGAACTCGTTCTCATCCCACTCTCCCTCGATGGTGAGAAAGACACGTTTCCAAGTTATCACTTCAGATATCTGCTCGGGCGAAGCACCGCGCTTTATGGCCTCCTTCACGACCTTGAGGATAAGTTGCCGCTTCCAGAGGCCTGGAAACGTCTGGCCGGCTACCCGCAGATCGTAGCGTGTGAAATCAACGCTAGACTCGCGAGCCACTCGTTGCTGTTCGTTCTTTTCGCGGATCAGAACTTGGTATTCGGCTGCCTCTGGAAGGGGAATTATCTGCTGAACATCAATCAGGACTCGACCATCAAGCCTGTAAGGACGGAGCCGAACGCACCGAATGTCCAGACCCTGGTCGTTCAGCCAGATGACAGAAGAAGTGATCTCCTTTGAGAACTCTCCAGAGGCCAGCACGATTCGAACACCCTTAGCGAAGGCTTCGTGATTTGGTTCAGTCCATTCAAGGAACCCCAGAATATCCTGCTCCGCAGTTGAGGGCGGCTTACCGATGCTGCTAAGAAATCGTCGATGGGCCATGACAACTTGGTCAAATGTCATTGTTGAAATCATCGCGGCATAGCGTATTGCCTGAAGTTCCATGTGACCGCCCGATTCGGTTCTCTTGAGCTCAATCACAACTAGGTTTCCATCACGTTCCAATCCAAGGAGATCGATCCTCCTCTTACTATCTTCCCAGTCGCCAAACTCCTCGGCAATAACCATTGTGTCCGGCGAGATCACCTCAATTTGCTCGCGCAGTAGCCGCTGGAGGTCGGCTCTTTCCTCAATCCCCACTTGTGCGAAGGTGGTCTTCTCGATCTCCACCAGATTGTCTTGTTTTACCTCGTAGACTGCCATCTGCTAACACCTCCTCCTTAACCTAGATCCATCCGAGCACGAAGATCGCTCCTGGTAGCTGCATTTCTCCCTCCTGCTATGTACAGACTCATAGCTAAGAAGCGAGGATGATCTAGGCTGCCTTGTTCGGTAATCACGCCGGCGACCCGCTGTCTTTCAACATCACGGTGAGTGGCATGAAACAAGTCGTTGGACTAATAGTCACTTGCTCGAGAGCTGTTGTCGCAGAAGGTCGCTTGCCAGATTGCCGAGCGAGACCTTTTTCCGTTTGGCCCGAGCCCGGAGCTTACTCACAACGTCCGAGTCGATCTCGACCTCAAAGTGACGCTGTCTTAGCTCGGACGTTACTTCCACGGTGCGAAATGCGTCCGGGTAGTCGGTCGTATCATGTGTATCCCAGAACTCTGCCGCCTCTTCGTAGCTCGAGAACTCGTCAGGAATCGGGTCAATCTGCTTTTGTTTGCGCATTGTAGTATCGCTGTTCCGCCCTCGTCATATCTCGGGCTGATATTGGCAGCGCGGCAGATTGCGGCTTCCTGATAAAGAACACGAGCACGTATCTGCCTGCTTCAGTCTGCCCATAAGCCACATACAGATTTTCACCTGTCACTCGGCCCTTTTCAACAAAACGTACGAAAGGGCGCGAGAACAACACGTCTTCGACTTCTTCAGTAGTGATGCCATGTTTAGCAGCAATCTTGTCTACGAATCGTTCTTTCCAGATGACCTCGTAGAGTCTCAATCTCGGTTACCCCGCGTCGGTGAAAGGGAGCTGAGTTGAAAGTCTATCATCAGCTTCAAGAACCCGGCGACCGTGCTGGTCGAGTACAAACAACGCGCCACCATCTATCACTTCAAACGTGCGGAACTTAGTTGCTACCCGCGTGACGGGTAATCTGATACAGCTTGCTCGCTTCGTCGTCGTCGGCAGGCTCGAGCTGAAGCGTTACGTGTCCGATGTTGAACATCTTGCGCAGTTGCTGTTGAAGCGCCTCAAGCGTCTCGGTATGCGACGCGCCGACCTCGATCGTCACGTGAGCCGACAACGCTTCCTTGCCCGAGCTTATGGTCCACACGTGCAAGTCGTGAACATCGGTCACTCCCGCAACTTCGTGCATCGCGTCGACAAGCGCGCGGATGTTGATGTGCGAAGGCGTGCCCTCGAGAAGAATGTTGACCGACTCGCGAATCAACTGCCACGAGCTGAAGACAATCAACACACACATGAAGACGCTGATGACCGGGTCCGCGATCGTCCAGCCCCACTGCCAGATCAGCACACCCGCCGCGACCGCGCCAATCGAGCCGAGCATGTCTCCGACGACGTGGAGAAACGCGCCCCGCATGTTCAGGTTGTCTGCGGAGGCCGAATGCAGCAGCCACGCGCTGATCGCGTTGATCACCAGACCGCCAACCGCGATCAGCGTCAATTCGAAGCCATGAACTTCTTCAGGCCGGCGAATGCGTTGGAGCGCTTCGTAAGAAATCAACAGCGAGACAACAACCAGCGCGACTCCGTTTGCCAGCGCGGCGAGAATCTCCAACCGGTAATAGCCGTAAGTCTTCTTCGGCGTCACCGGCCGCGCGGCAAACCACAACGCGAGCATCGCCAGCACCAGAGCCGCCACGTCGGCAAGCATGTGCCCGGCGTCTGAGAGCAGGGCCAGCGAGTTAGTCAGAAATCCGCCGATGACTTCGGCGAGCATATAGGTGACGGTCAGCGCAAGGACTATCGCAAGCCGCCGGCGGTTTGAGCCGGGCGCGTGAGTGTGACCGTGAACGTGATCGTGTTCCTCGGACATGGGGTAGGGGGATTTTGGATTTTGGATTTTGGATTTGGATTCGAAGGGCCTCGGTGCCGAGTTTGACAACAGCCTTCGTCAATCCAAAATCCAAAATCTAAAATCCAAAATTCTTTCACTTCGCGTCTAGCAACTCGACCTCGAAAATCAGAGTTGCGTTTGGCGGGATCACTCCGCCGGCGCCTCGCGAGCCGTAGCCGAGGTCGGGCGGGATGATGAGCTTGCGCTTGCCGCCGATCTTCATAGTCATCACGCCTTCGTCCCAACCTTTGATCACTTTCCCCAAGCCGATCGGAAAGACAAACGGCTGGCCGCGATCCACCGAGCTGTCGAACTTCGTTCCGTCTTCGAGCGTGCCGGTGTAATGAACGGTGACTGATTGGCCGGGCTTCGGGCTCGCGCCGGTGCCTTCGACCAGATCGACGTATTTCAAACCCGACGGGGTTGTGACTTCACCATTCATTGATTCGGCTCCTTGTTGTGGTATTTGTGTGTAGTGTGAGGCGAGTACCTGCCATCGGCCCTGCCGTTTTACAAAAGTGTCGGTGAATCGAAACGCGCCGCCGGCAGCGTTGCCGTTGGACGTCACCTTGCCGGTCCATCGCCCGGTCACGCATCCAGCAACGCCGGCGGTTCGCGTTGCAAGATCGTCCAGAGTGTAGGACTGGACCCTTACCAACTCGGTCGCGCCTTTTATGTAGTAGGCCTTGTCGTGAACCTGGCCTTCGTTGTCGGTGAAGATGAAGTCGTCGGCGATAATGCGATCAAGCGCAGCCTTGTCGCGATTCTTGAACGCCTCGTTCAATTGGATTTCAGCGGCTTTCAAGGCTTGGTGGGGAGTCGCCGGCTGTTTTGTTGCTTGCTTGCTAGAAGTGGTTCGTTTGCTCTTGCTTTGAGCCGCAAGTAGCAAGGGAACGGCGAGGATGAAAATAGCGATCAGAAGGAAACGCTTGCGCACAGGTTTGTATCCTTTCTCAAGAAAACCAGGTGAATCGACCAGAGTCTATATGCGAGTAGGTGGGACAGCAAGACAGGCGAGACAGCAAGGCGAGTCGGCGAACCTGGGTCTAAGGATCTCTGATTTGTGATATCATCGGCACGCTATGACGATGGCGCACAAAGCAACCATCGAAGACCTATACCGCGTCAGTGGCAAAGCTGAACTTGTCGATGGAGAGGTTGTGCTTATGCCGCCAACTGGATATTTGCCCGGTTGCGCCGCCTCTGAGATCCTTATCAGCCTGCGGTCGCATGAGCGCTCGAATCGAAGCGGGTTCGCGATCGGCGACAACGTCGGCTTCAAAGTCAATCTCCCGCGCCGCGAATCATTCAGTCCTGACGCGGCCTGGCACACAGGACAACCCACGGGCATGAAGTTTCTGGAAGGTGCGCCCGTATTCGCTGTCGAAGTGAGAAGCGAAGGGGACTACGGCCGTCAGGCAGAGCAAGAACTTGCCGAGAAACGCAGAGACTACTTTGCGGCTGGAACGCTCTGTGTTTGGGACGAAGACATGCAAAGTCCGGATGTAATCAAAGCCTATCACGCCGATGCTCCGGACAATCCTGTCATTTTCCGTCGCGGGGATGTCGCCGATGCTGGGGAAGCTGTGCCCGGCTGGTCAATGCCGGTTGATGACCTTTTCCCGACCATACCTCAGGTCAAACAATGATGTCCGATGCGTGACTTGAGGGGCGGCTTGCGGCGAGTGTTTATTCGGCGGTCAGCTCTGGCACGTGAGCGGCCTCATAGTGCTCGACTATTACTCCTAGTATTTCCATGAGCGATGCAAGAGGATGAGCTTCATCCTCGCCTACTTCGTCGATCAACTCGTCAAGCACGGCGACCAAGCGGTTGTACTCGTCTTCGGTGTGTGGAACAAAAACAGTGCTCGTTAGCGAAGCCCAGGCGGTCACGGTCTCTTGAGTGTGGAGGTTCTGCATACTCTATTCCTTCCAACGATCCTCGTCATACTCGCTGTGAGTAAGCACAGCTCGAATATAAACCTTTTTCCTGTTGTAGTGAATAGCCGCTATCAATCGCACCTTATTGCCACCAAGGTTGAACACCGTCAGTTTGCCGACTCGATCAGCCGATGGAAAGATCGACCGAAGGTGGTTAAATGAAGAGAGGCTGACCTTTCTTATCGAGCGGTACCAGTCCGCAAGGGCGGTGCGGGTATCGGGGTGCCTCTCTGCAAACTCGTTCAGACGCTTGCGCGTGATGACGTGCATAGAAGGTTGCTGCCAGCAGGTCAGTGGGTCGCTTCACGAGGACTTTACGCTATGGTATCTGGCTAGGCAGGACGCGATAATCCCGAACCCTTACCGAGCATTCACTACTTGCGACGCGGCGCCGCCGATGTACACAAGCTTGTGATTCGAGAAGCCTATCTCCGCTGCGTTGTACAACTCCTCGATCAAGCTCGGCCCATACCGCGACAGGAAGTAAAAAGCGTTTAGCTCGCGCTCCTGAAGGTTCTTCTCCGGAAACAGCGTCGTGTAAGCCCGCTCAACCTGACGATAAGAGGTCTCGTCCCGGTGAGCGCTCGCGTGGATGAAACGCGTGCGCAGGTGCTCGATTTGATACAGCATCTTGGCGCGCGCGCCCTCGACGGAACTCGAAAGCGTTTTGTCAGCTTTGCCAAGCGAAGCTTCGAGCTTGTCGAGTTGTTCGTTCACGACCCGCTCCGTTTCTTCGAAGCTGCTGGCGGTGCTTCGATCCAGGCTCTGCTCGACGACCTTGGTCACTGCCGCGTGCAACCCTTCGAAGAAGTCGCGAAGATCGAGCCCATACTTCTTCATCGTTTTTTGATGTCGTCCTTCGACTATGGTGAAGCTCGCGCGCGGAAGCACGCAGGGCTCTTGTCTTCCGAGTGTTTCGTAGACCGCGCGAAGCTGTGCGAAGTAAGCGAGCTCGGCGGGCCCGCCGATGTAAGCGGCAGTCGGCAACAGGTAGTCTTGCACGACAGGCCGCAAGGTGACGTTCGGGCTGAAGCAGCTCGGACATCGCTTTGCGAGCTCGACAAGTTCTTCGTGACCGAATGATCGATCCGAGCCTTTGACGTGGAAGCGCCCGTTCTCGCGAGTCAACGCAACGCGGCGGCCGTCGTCAATGATGAACAGCGGCACCATGTCTTCGGAGACCTTGACCTGTGCGTGATAGCCGCCGGCTTCAAGCTCGCTGCTGCGGGCAACAAGCGCGCGCGCGATCTCTTCGGACTTATCGATCGCTTCCGAGTAGAGCGGCGCGACGACTTGTTTTAACTCTTCGTTGAGCGGGTCCAGCAGCACGACTCCGTGGCTCTTGAACAGGCGAGCCATCAGCTTCGCGAATGCTTGAGCGAAGCCCGTGCCCGGCTTGTAGCTCTCGCGAAGGTCGCGTTCGATGTCCGGCGTAAACTCCGAGGGCGGAAGCAGCGCGATGAACTCGTCGATGGTTTGAGTGATGCCGTCGCCGAGAACGACTCGGCCGACCGGCGCGTCTTTCGGGAGATCGCTCGCTTCGTAGCGGACCGTCTTCAACTGGCCTTCGCGGTCGAGAAGCTTGGTGTGGTTCACCTCTTCGTAGTCGTGGTCTTCGCTTGCGACCCAAAAGACGGGCACGGCTTCGACACCCTGTTCGCGCAGACATGCGGCCAGCTTTATCACGGTGAGCGCTTTGTGAATCGTGTAAAGCGGCCCCGTAAAAAGCCCCGCTTGCTGGCCAGTCACAATCGCCACCGAACCCGGATGTCGCAGGGTCTCGATGTGCTTGAAGGTCAGTTCCGACGACCCGGCAGCTCGGTTGATTAGCTCGAGCGCGTCGGGCACTCGCTTGCGGTCGAACTGCTGGGCGCCGACGTGTCGCGCGTGACCCGCAAGCGGCGCAAGCGAACGCCCGCAATCGGTGTAGAAGCGAGCGACCTTTGGATACTCGTAAAGAAAATCGTTGAACAACCGCGAGGTGCGCGGAATGTCAGTGAATCGCAGCGAGTCCGCGAGACGGCTGGCGGCGGCTTCGAGATCTCGACAGTCAGGTTCGGTCATAACAGTTGGCAGATAGCAGCAGGCAGAAGACAGTCCGGAACTGTCGCCTGCCAATCGTTCATTCAAGGTTTGGGAATAAGCCCGTCTCTCGCAGGACGGTTTTGATCTTGTCGCTATCTTCTTCCGAGACTCGTGTGAGCGGAGCGCGCGGCTCGCCGCCCGCAAGGCCGGTCATCTCCATCGCAGCTTTGAGCCCCGCGACGCCAAACTGCGCGGTGACCGCGTGAGACAACGGCGCAAGTCGATTCTGGAGTTCGCGCGCAAGCGCGTGATCACCTGACTGCACGGCTTGATAGAGATCCACGCAGGCTTTCGGCGCTGCGCACGCGACTGCAAGCACCGCGCCTCGCGCGCCCATCGCCAGCGACGGATAAAGGATGCCGCCGTTGCCGGTCATAACTCCGAAGCTCGAAGGCGCGCGGCGAATCGTGTCCGAGATCGCGGCCATGTTGCCCGAGCTGTCTTTCACTCCGGCGATGTTCTCATGTTGGGCGAGCTTGACGACGGTCGCGGGCTCGATCACTACTCCTGTGTTCTGCGGCACGTTGTAGATCAAGACAGGAATCGGCGACTGGTCAGCCACGTCGGTGTAGAAGCGAGCAAGCGCCGCAGCAGTCATCGACGACTTGTAGAAGTATGGCGTGATGACCAGCGCGGCTTCGGCGCCTGAGCCCTCGGCGGCGCGGGTTGCTTCGATTGCCGCGCGAGTTGAAAGCTCGTTCACTCCGGCGATGATCGTGTGGCCCAGGGTTGCGGACTGCTTGATTGTCTCGATCACCTGGCCGCGCTCGCGAGAGGAGAGATGAACCGACTCACCATTCGAGCCCAGTGCGACGTAACCGGCAAGACCGGTCTGGTTGTACCGGGCGACGTTGGCCCGCAGCGCACCAAGGTCGAGCGAGCCGTCCGCGGTGAACGGCGTCGTCAGCGGCGGCATTATCCCGTTGAGTCGAAGCTCAGCCATGTTCTTGTGACTCTGTTCTACGTCAACGCTTTGCGGCTTGTTGCAGCAAAGCAGGCTTCGATTATAGAGGGCGATTCTTCGCAGGCGCAATGTGAGGGGGTAGACACGAAGGACGCAAGGGACACAAGAGACGGAAAGGACAGAAAGGACTTTGTAGTCTCTTTGGTCCCTTTCGTCCTTTCGTCCCTTTCGTCCCTTTCGTCCCTTTCGTCCCTTGCGTCCCTTGCGTCGTCACTCCCGTTTGAATCTATCGCGACGCTCGGTTATGAATGACTCGTGAGACTTATCTTCATGGGCACTCCTGAGTTTGCCGTTGCGTCGCTGGCTCGCTTGATCAGCGACGGCCACGACGTCATCGCCGTGTTTACGCAGCCCGATAAACCAGCCGGGCGAGGCCAACAGATGCATACGCCGCCTGTTAGGACGCTGGCGCTCGAGCACGGCATCCCTGTTCATCAACCCTCGAAGATTAAAACAAGCGAAGAAGTGCGCGCCGTTTTCTCGCAAGCGAAGCCCGAAGCATGCGTTGTCGCGGCTTACGGAAAGATTCTGCCCGCGTGGCTGCTCGCGATTCCAAGGCTCGGTTGCATAAACGTGCACGCGTCGCTTCTGCCAAAGTACCGCGGCGCGGCGCCAATCAACTGGGCCATCGCGAACGGCGACCGCGAAACCGGCGTGACGATCATGCAGATGGACGCCGGGATGGATACGGGAGCGATGATTGAAAAGCGCGCGATCGCGATCGGTGAAGAAGAGACAGCGCCCGAGTTGACCGATCGACTCTCAAGTCTGGGCGCGGAATTGCTGTCTGAAACGCTTCCACGAATTGAACGCGGAGAGATTGATCCCGAAACTCAGGAAGACTCCCAGGCCACTTATGCTCCGATGCTCAAACGTGAAGACGGATTGATCGACTGGAAACGCAGCGCTGGTGAGATTGCGAACCGAGTTCGCGCGTTTCAACCATGGCCAGGCGCTTTCACGTTTCTAAACGGCGCGAGGCTCACAATATGCCGGGCGAAAGAAGTAGCTGGTGAGATTCCAGGCGACGTGAATGCGGCTGAAGGCGTTGCGAGCGCCCAAGAGCCTGGAACGATCGCGAGAATCGATCAATCGGGCGTGACCCTATGGTGCGCGGGTCCGACTCTTCTTCGAGTTGAAGAACTGCAGCTTGAAGGCAAGCGGCGAATGCCGGCGCGAGACGTCGCAAACGGCTTGCGGCTCGACGTTGGCGGCCGCATCTTCGACGCGCAGGTCTAAAGACATCGTGTGGTTCGAGAAGGCTGAGAAGGCGCAGGACGATTCTGCAACTCAACCGGCTCCCGCAAGTCGAACCATCCCTCGCGCGCGCTCAGCTATCGCCGCGTAGTTTTCGTTCTGCAAGTCGCCGCGCGTAAACAGCCGGCTTCCGACTGCGATCGCGAACGCGCCCGCCGCGAAGTACTCGGCGATGTTCTCCGAGCTGACTCCGCCGGAAGCCACCAGCCGCACTCCCGTAATGCGAGAGGTCAGCGCGCCAAGGTACAGCGGCCCGCCCAGCAACGACGCAGGGAACAAGCTCACCAACGGCGCTCCCATCGACTCCGCCGCAACTACTTCTGTCGGCGTCATCGCGCCGGCCATTGCTGGCACGCGATGTTTTCGTGAGGCCTCGATCAGGGGCGCGCTGGTGTGCGGCATCGATATGAATTGCGCGCCGCTCTTAACTACACGATCGATCTGGTCAAAGCTCATAACCGAGCCCGCGCCTATGCACACTCGATCACCGAAGCGATGCTGCAACTCGGACATGACTCGAAAGCTGCCTGGCGTGCCGAGCGCGACTTCGATCATCCTGATGCCGCCGGCGATTGCCGCTTCGGCTGCGCGTAAGGCGGACTCGGCCGAATGCCCGCCAAGCACCGCGAAGATTCGGTTCTTTGCGGCAAATCGAATGAACTCATCGTCCTTCATAAAGCGTTCAAGTTGCGTCTCGCGGCGTCTTGTAGGGTTGGCCCTCCGTGGCCACCCCTCTTTTGCGAGAACGACCGAAACAAACTTGCGTGAGGAGGGGCGGCCACGAAGGGCGGCCCCTACAATTCACTCCTAATTCTGGCGCAGGACGACACGCGCGGGCGCGCCGTCTCCACCTTTCACCTTGAGCGGCAGGCACAACATTTCGTAATCGCCCGGGTCGATCTCGCGCAGGTCAAGTCCTTCGATTATTACCACACCCGCCTTCAACAACGTGAGGTGTGTTTCAGCGCGGCCGGCTCCAAACTTGTCTACCGACAGATAGTCGATGCCAACGACCTTGATCCCTTCCGCAACCAGAACGCGCGCGGCGCCCGCCGTGATGTACACGTAGTCCTCGACAAACTTCCTCTGGCTCCACAGGTAGGAATTCCGAGTCTTGAACAGCACGCGCGCGTCGGCAGTGAAGTCGAACTCCTCGAGCACCGCTTCGTCGATCACTGGAGCGGTCACTTCGACGACGCGCGCACGGCCCATCAATAGTTCGAGCGGGAGGTTGTCGACGGTCACGCCGTTCTCGATGAAGTGAGACGGCGGATCGACGTGCGTGCCTGCGTGCGAGCTGAACGAATACCGGCTCAAGTTGCACTGAGCGTCGTCCTTGCCGATTGTAGTCCTGCTGTTGATCTTGACGTGTGGATCTCCGGGGTAAACGATCAGTTCCTTGGAGAGCGGAACGGTCACATCGTAGATTTTCATACCCAAGGAGGCCTTTCTCGTACCCGAGGCATGCTATTTCGACGCGCCGACGATTGTCAAACATAGGGTCGTGTCCCATTTGTGTGTTGCTCGATTGGAAAACCGCCAAGACGCCAAGAACGCCAAGGTCAGATTAAGAATCCGTTGAGACACTTGGCGCTCTTGGCGGTTTGTGGATTCTCCGACAATGCGAGCAACTGGTTACTTCCCGCGCACTCTGCTCTTGAGACTTGCCAGCAAGCCCGACACTCTTCTAACTTCGCTTTCATCCAGGCGCGCCCTGCCGAAGCGAACGCGGTTGTACAAAGCCGTGATCTGTTCGATCTCGGACATCGCCGACGTCGCCGCAAACTCAACAGGAGTCTGGAACGGTTGTTTGACCAATCCACCTCCCTTCGCCACCGCAAGCATCTGCTCGTAGAACAAGACAGCCGACTGACGATGATCGCCCTTTCTCAAGCGCTTGCTGCGCCAGGTTGGAAGGATGAACAGCCGGTGCCACCACGGACCGTAACCAGTTGGCTCGATCTTGCGGCGTTTCCTGTGTGCGACGGCGACATAGAATCCCACCGCCGCCAGCATCGCGAACACAAGCGCACCGCCGAGCTTCACAAGCCCGCCAACGGTCCACACCCGGCGAACGACCAGGCTGTTCGTAAGTTGCCGCACCCAGAGCTTTGCCTGTGCGTAGTATGCAAACGCGCGGTCTTTCAGCGACAGAAGTCTATGCTGAATATCGACCATAATCGACGCTTGCTCTTCGCTGTCGAGAGTCACGATGTAGTCGAGCCAAAAAACCTCCATCGCGTCCATATATTTTCTGATGCCCGACAGCAATCCGCCTTGAGAGTAGTCGTTGATGCCCGAGGCCGGCGTCGGATCAAACTCTATCCACGACTGGCTGCGGGGGAAGTAAGCTTCAACCCACGAGTGCGCGTCGCTGTCGCGAACGGTATACAAGCCGTTCAGATCGTTGTACTCGCCCATCTGAAACCCGTTCACTATTCGGGCGGGGACGTCGAGCGTGCGAAGCATTATCACCATCGCCGTCGCGAAGTACTCACAATGGCCCTCGCGCACATCGAACAAAAATTCAGCCAGCGGGTCCTCTCCGTTGATCGTGATGTTGAGTGTGTAGCGGAACCTGGTTTTCAGATAGTCTTCGATCGCCTTCGCTTTGTCGTAAGGCGTTGGCGCGCTGCGAGTGATCTCGTGCGCGAGTTGCGAGATGCGTGGATCGAGCTTGCGCTTGTCGGTGTAGAGCCGCCTGATGCTCTCCGGCAACGCGGCCAGCGGATCAGTCCGAAGTTCCTGCTCCGCCGGTACGCTTACGTCGGAGAGCACTGAGTACGCGGTGCGGCCCCTTAACCCAACAGCCGAGATCGCTCCGGTATGAATATCGCGGTCGACCGTGGCCATTGCGCCGCGAAGCCGCACTGGTCGTTGAGCCGCGAACAGCGTGGATGTCTCGAGCGGCTCGCGCACGAACCTCTGCTCGATCAAACCGCCGGGATTGGACGACCGCTCGCCAAGAACGTGCACAAACTCGAAGCGGGCGTCCTTGGAAGCGCGTTCGCCGCTGATCGTCCCGCCTCCGCTGTCGGTGCTGATGCGCTTCTCGTCGTACAAGCTCCAGGCGTGCCCGTCGTAACGCTCGAGCGCGATGCCGCGCCACCGCAAGTAGCGAGGCGGCTTGCGGTCGAGCTGGACGCGCATCACGACTCGCTGACTCTTTTTGATTGATGCGAGCTTGCCGAGCTCGACGCGCTCAGAGAACCCAGTGATTGAATCGTCGTCGCCAAAACCGCGAGTGACGCCCGAGCCTCCCAGCCTCGGGATAAGAAAAAAGAAAGGCAGGGTGAGCGCGGCGACGATGACGAGTTGCGCGAATGAAGCGCCGAGCAGGTAGCGCGAACGAACGCGCCTTCTCTTGCTCGGTTCGTCGTTCTCGCCGTATTTCATTCGCCGCGGCTGCTTCAAGCGGGTGGTAACTTCTTTATCGAGCTGCGAGACCTCGCGGCGTGTGCGTCTTATCTCGAACGCCGCGAGCGCCGACATGAAGAAGAACAGAAACGCCGCCAGCGATGCCACGAAGATCGCGTTGAAGGTCAGCCCGGCGGCCAGCAGCATCTGGAAGAACGCGATCAGGTAAAGAAAAACCCAGTCGCGGTCCCGCTTGGTCTGGAACAGTTTCGCCGCCGAAACGAACAATGTCATATGAACCAGCGCCAGGACTCGCGACCTGCTTAGAAACACGGCGTCAAAAAAGACAAATGGCACATAAGCGATCGATAGCCCGCGCCACATCCACTCGCGCAACCGAAGCCGCGTCGCTCCGTGCGTGTCCCGGTAGAAGCAGAACAGAAGCGCGGCCGAGTAAAGCACGACCGAGACGGCGTCAAGCTCGCGAGTCAGAACCATCGCGAGAAACGCGGTGGCTACCAGTGCGTATGATGTTGTGCGAAAGTAAGCTTCCATTGCGATTTTGGATTTTGGATTTTAGATTTTGCTCCACGAATAACGCGAATCATCGCGAAATCCGTCCTTAATGCGCGATGATTCGCGTTATTCGTGGAGCAAAATCCAAAATCTAAAATCCAAAATTCCCCCTACAGGTCATCCATAAAAACCACATGAGCGCTGCGCCACACGTGACCCGGTATCGTTCCCTTTGCCGAAGAGGTGATCAGCACTTTGAAGCGCCGGTCGTCGCGTAGCACCGGCATTTCGTCCAGCAGCCGCCACGCGACTCCTGAACTCGTCTTGCCTGCGATGCCGCGAGCCGGTTTTGAAGTCTGATCTTCCATCGACCTGCGGCGTCCGAACAGGCGCCACGCGGCGCGGCGTCCGCCCTGTATCCGCGCAGCTTCGTCTTCAACCAGAAGCGTCGGCTGAAGCGTCGCAAGCGATTTCAGTATCTTGTAGAGGTGCTCGTTTCCCGAGCCCGCAGCCACGTTTCGATCCTCGTGAGTGGTTATCAGCTCGACGTCCGCGCGCTCGAGTATGAAGTGATTCGCAAGCGACGCCGCCATCACAATCGCGCGCTCGAACTTCTCTTGCACAGGGTTGGGCTCCGGTTCGCCCTCGTCGCCGCTCCCGTCCTCGCCTTCGCTGCCGGACGGGGCTAAACCGTGGGGCAGCTTCTCGTCCAGCTTGCCCGCCATCGCCGGCATCAGGGTGTCGAACACGATCGTCAGTCGCCACTCGTCTTCTCGCATTTGTTCGCGCACCATCATCTGCATCGACTTGGCGGTCGCCTTCCAGTCGATGTTCCGCATGTGGTCGGACGGGTGATAGCGCCGGATGCCATACAGGTCGTCGCCCGACCCGCGCGCGTGGCTTTGAATGCGACCGGCAAGCATCGGCAGTGCGTGATAAAAATCGTCAAGCGGCTGAGGTCTTGGATAGACGAGTATTTCGCCGGTCGCGTCGATCCTCCTCCACTTCTTGAAGAACCCTGCCGGGAACTTTGTTGCTATTCGAAAGCCGGTTATGGGGTAGCGGCCGCGGCGCTTGAAGGTGTGCTCGGTGCGCTGGCGTACGCTCGAGTGCGCGGGCGCGAGGACGAAGTACGCAAGCTTGCCCAGCCCGCTGCGCCAGGACGATGAGCGAGACGGGGAGACGGGGCGAGGGGGCGACGCGGTGAGAGCAACCACCCCGTCACCCCGTCGCCCCTTCCCCCCGTCTCCTCGTCCTCCCGTCCTCCCGTCCTCCTCGCGCCCTTCCGACAGCGCTTCGACCATCAAGCTGTAGCTGGGCATGAACCGCTTGTGATTTGAAAGCGTCACGCTGATCGTCGCCGGCTCCCCAGCAAAAATGTGGTCCGGGAACCGAAGCTGCACTGCTATGTCCACGAGAGAAATGCGCGCGAGAAAGTTGGCGGCAATCAGAAACGCAAGCATCGCCGACAGCACCAGGTAAAGCAGGTTGTTGCCGGCGTTCCACGCGGCAAACCCGATGACTACAAGAAAGACTATGAACATCAGTCCTTCAACTGTCACGGAAGTCCTGATGGCAAAGCGCAGTATCTCGAGCCTTACGTTTCGGGCGAGTCGCGGAATGATATACAGCGCGCCGATCAGCGCCAGCAATAGCGAGATCCCCGCAGCCACCGGCGCAAGCAAGAACCTGCCTTGCTCGGACGCCACTGTGCTCAGCAACGCGATGATAAAGGCGAGGCCGAGAAAGAAGACGGTGATGAAAAAGTCACGCCAGGCCTGCCGGTTCATGCTTCACCTCACAGCGGCACGCTGACAGTCTTGAGTATTTCCTGGAGGGCGCCTTCGGCTTCGTCCGAGCGGCGAAGTCCCGTCGAGTAACGCGAGTTGACTACGATGCGGTGCGCGAAGATGGGAACAACCAGTCGCTTGATGTCGTCCGGTATCGCGAAGTCGCGGCCTTCGATAAACGCCAGCGCTTGCGACGCGTGATACAGCGCAAGACTTCCGCGCGGGCTCACGCCGAGGTCGAGGATTTCGGCTTCGCGAGTCGCGCGCACGATGCGAATCAAATAATCGACCAGGCTTTCGTCTACCGCGACCTCCCGCGTCTCGTGCTGAAGCGCGAGCACGTCTTCGCTGTGCATGACCGGCCTGATGTGATCGACGGCGGCGTTCAAGGTCTGTTGCCGCAAGATGGTCTTCTCGTCTTCCATCTCGGGGTAGCCCATCCGCAGCCGCATCATGAACCGGTCAAGTTGCGATTCCGGCAGCGGGTACGTGCCGTGGTGCTCGATCGGGTTCTGAGTCGCAAGCACGATGAACGGCTTGGGCAATTGGTAAGTTTCCTGCTCGACCGTGACGTGACCTTCGGCCATCGCTTCCAACAGCGCCGACTGTGTTTTCGGAGTTGTGCGGTTGATCTCGTCGGCCAGAACGACGTTGGCGAAGATCGGCCCGGGCTTAAACTCGAACGTGCTCTCCCTCTGATTGAAGACCTCGAGCCCGACGATATCCGAAGGCAGCAGATCGGAAGTGAACTGGATGCGTTGGAAGCTGCAATCGAAGCTGCGCGCGAGAGCTTGGGCAAGAGTAGTCTTGCCGACGCCGGGCACGTCTTCGATCAGGAGGTGCCCGCCTGCAAGAAGCGAGACAAGCGAGAGCTCGACTATATCGGACTTGCCGTGAATCACGCTCTCGATTGTTGATTGGAGCTGTTCGAGCCTGCCGGCGGTGGTGATCAATCTGAGTCCTCGCTCAATCTATTTGGGCGCTGGACTAATCTAGCACAGAACGTGGGTGAAAGTAAGAAGGGGGTGTCGCCGGCGGGGCTGGTCCAAAAGATTTCGACTTCCGTGCACAGCGGCTTCCCGTGCTTGACGGGCGAGTGGAATCGCAGTAGCTTTCACTCCGACTTTCCCAACTTAGTCCGTGTGAAAGCGATGCCGGCAACTCGTCAGTGCGACCTCTGCAAGAACTCTTTGGGATCCGCCTCTGTGTGTCGTCACTGCGGGTGGCCCGGCCGGTATCCGAATGTTGACGACGCCAACGACCCGGCTGAACGCACCGAGCTCGATCATCGATATCAAGCAGCGATGACCGAATCCGTGGCTCGGGGCTCGGATCAGGCCCTCAAAGATTTCGAAGCCGCGGCGGCGGACTCGAAGGCTGTCTTGGCGCGCTCGTCGGGCGACCTGTTAAGGCTTGCAAACAGCGACAGCGAGCTCTACGCCACATTCTATGAGTTGATCGAAGGAGGAATGCGCGCGGCGGCGGCCGACGAATGGGAGTTCCGGCGGCGAGTCGCCGATGCGGCGCTCTTCCCAGGCTACTTCAAAGACATACGATTCGCAGCGCTGTCGCTCGACGGAATCGGTCTTTCCACTTTTGGCTCGTGTTCCATTGTCCTGAGGAACGATATGATCGCCCATCGTGCGTCAGTCCTCGAGGAGAATTCGGTCCTGTTCGCCGAGCGCCATCGAGTCGCAACAAAAAAAGGCAAGAAGCCTCGGGGCACGGTGCCTCCCGGCTATCGGGGAACTTGGCCCGACCGTGGAAAGGTAAGCGCAGCAAAACTCCATAAGAGCATTGACGCGGGCACAGGACCGGCTGAATACTCCGGTCTGCTGATGCACCTGGGAGCGACCTCCGAAGAGCACGAGTTCGTTGAGGCGCACATCTTCGGTACAATGACAGTGCGCACAATAGAGCAGGTTTCTGTTCCCAAACGCAGGAAGTCAGCCGATAATGTGAACATCAAGAAACTCGCGGAGGAGCTGAGGAAGTTCGGAGTTGCGGTGAAGTTCAGATGATGAATGCAGTGATCTCAGGCCGAGCCGGGTTGGCGTTGCTCATCGAGGGCGAGTCGTTGATGTCGCTCGACGTCGACGATTTGGAGACGCTCGTTCCCAGGAGCTCTTACGATCTGCGCTTCCTCTTGGCCGACGCTACCGATCTGGTCACACTCGACGACACCGACCACGAGCAGACCGCGCAAAGGCTCGATTTGGAGCACGACATGGCGTGTGCTCTAGACATGACTTTGATTGCGCTCGACCCTGAGACTTCGATGGAGCTTCGAGCCGAAGCCGTCGCCGCTCTAGATGAGCTACTCGGAGATTCACGGGTTATCGACCGCCTCGAATTGACAATGTACGCAAAGCCGTTGCCCGACTCGGCTGATCTCATGGGTGCGTTGTTTTGCACTGAAGCAAAGACAGTGGCGGCTCGAGCTTTCTTCGAGCGCCTCTCGCGAGATCAAGCTGCGATCGGAGCGGTGCGCGAGGCGTGGGATGCACTACCCGACAGTCTCTTCGGCGATGAAGCGACGGCCAAAGCCGTGTTCCACGACGCCGTCTTCCACGAGGGTCTGTTCCGGCGCCTGGCATTGAGCTACGGCGATCAAGCCGGGGTCTCCTCATTTCTTCTTGGAGCTCTCACGAACGAATCGATTCACGGTTTGCGAAATTATCGCGATGTCGTTCAGCAATGGAGTGGGCCGGTTCGCAATGCGAGCCGCGCGGACGCGCCCGAGATCGAGAACGAGTACGACGACTACGCCGCACAAACAGAGACTCGGCAGCACTCGACGGGGAGGGACAGGCGGCTGCGCAGAGAACCGCCGTTCGTCATCTTGCGGAAGGTCCAAAGTCAAAAGGACATGATCGTAGCGGCGATGAGGGAACGCGACCTCACGCGCGCTCGGGAGGTCATAGAGGAACTGATCGATTACCAACGCAAGACCGGTAGACCTGAGCATCGCGCTAAGACCCTGTGCGACTTAGCCATGGAAGCAAAGGCTCTGGGCATTGTTGCTCTTCAGTTGGAGTTGACCGGACGAGCTGTAGAAGCGAAGCCCGACGACGCGTGGTCTTGGGCGCAACACGGCGATGCACTGCTCAACATGGGACGCTTAGATGAAGCAGCGCGGGCTTATGAACAAGCAGATGCGTTCGGCGTCGACCCCATCGCTCGCAAGGGCCGGGCCGAGGTGCTCAAGGCTCAAGGCAGATTTCAAGAGGCCGAGGCTGCCTTCGATCAAGTTATCGCCGCTTTCCCTCAAGACGTTTTCGCTAAGACTGGCCGCGCTGAAGTGCTCAAGGCTCAAGGCAGACTCCGAGAGGCCGAGGCTCCTTTCGATGAAGCCATCGCCGCTCACCCTGAAAACGTCGTCGCTAAGAACGGTCGGGCTGAGACGCTCAAGGCTCAAGGCAGACTCGAAGACGCCGAGGCAGCGTTCGATGAAGTGATCGCAGCTCACCCTGAAAACATCGTCGCTAAGAACGGCCGTGCTGAGGTGCTCAAGGCACAAGGCAGATTCGAAGACGCCGAGGCAGCGTTCGATGAAGTGATCGCCGCTTACCCTGAAAACGTCTTCGCTAAGAACGGCCGTGCTGAGGTGCTCAAGGCACAGGGCAGATTCGAAGACGCCGAGGCAGCGTTCGATGAAGTGATCGCCGCTCACCCTGAAAACGTCGTCGCTAAGACCGGCCGTGCTGAGGTGCTCAAGGCTCAAGGCAGACTCGAAGACGCCGAGGCAGCGTTCGATGAAGTGATCGCCGCTCACCCTCAGGACGTCTTCGCTAAGACCGGCCGTGCTGAGGTGCTCAAGGCACGCGGCAGACTCGAAGACGCCGAGGCAGCGTTCGATGAAGCGATCGCCGCTCACCCTGAAAACGTCGTCGCTAAGAACGGCCGTGCTGAGGTCCTCAAGGCTCAAGGCAGACTGGCAGAAGCTGAGACTGCCTTTGATGAGGTGATCGCCGCTCATCCTGAACACGTGGTTGCCAAGACCGGCCGCGCTGAGGTGCTCAAGAGTCAGGGTCGGCTCTGGGAGGCACTAGCCTCTTATGAGGTGATTGCGGCTTCCTATCCCAACAACCCAGTATCAAGGAATGCGCGCAGTTGCATACTTGCAGCGCTGGGCCGTTACGCGGAAGCGCTTCGGGATCTTCCTTCCGCCAATCCTGGAACCGAAGCGGATTGGATCGGCTACCACATCCGCGGGATGACCCTCTTACGGATGGGAGACGTCGAAGCCGCGAGCCAGGTCTTCGAGTCGGGCAAGGAGTTCTGCCCGTGGGGATCGCAAAAAGCTTTCTTCATCACGGCGCTGGCGCTCACGCGCATACGCAACCGTGAGTTTGGCGCTGCGAGCGAGATGCTTGACCAGGTGACGGTGCCGGCATTCAAGCCGCACGCCCAGCTTCTCCGAATCCACGCGCTTGGTGAGCTAAACGAGTTCGACCGCGCATCGACTGTCTACACCGACCTGAAGGCGAACCCGCGTCCATTCTCCGATGAGCTACCCGACGAGTTTTACAGCCGGTACATCGCTCGGGAAGGCAACCGCCACGATGACGCGTGGGTTTATACTCGCGAAGTCGATATCTTTCTCCTCACCGCCCGGGTCTGACCACATCTGCATCAGCAAGACTGTTCCCCTCACCAGTCCGCGAGCCCGAGCAAATGACGACGCGTGAACAACCGTGATATCGAGCCTCCCTGTACTTACTACCAACAATCAATGAGCGTCGGGCCAGATCGCGTTCAATAACGCAGCAAGACGATACCCTCCGAAGGCGACTCGCTTCCGCACGACCTCTACGCCTCGAGTCTTGTACGCGGTGCTCGGGGTCTGTCCCGCGGCGATGCCGTCGTAAACGGAATTCTTCGCAAGAGCCTCGCTCTCCTTTGACCAGGCCTGATAGTTGAACGGATCATCCAGTTTCAGATCCGGGTCAGTGTCGGGATGCCCTTGTAGCGCAAGGGTCACCGCCGGTCCGATCTTGCTCAGCGCCGGAGGAGTGTAGGCCGGCGGCGGGCCTCCCTTCGGAAAGCTGTCGAGCCCTCCGTCCCAGTAGCTGTGGAGCTTCACGTCGTTCCCGTTGATCTTGATGACAAACAGGTTGCCGCCCTGATCGCCCTTCGGATGCGCGCTGTCTACCCGGGTGGCGCAATGGAGCGGCTGGTGGATGTCGCCGACAAAGTGAATGACAAACCGCAACGCCTGAGCCTGCTCGTTGGTGTCGATGCTGTTCTTGAGCACGTCGACGTAATGCTCGAGAGCCTTGATGATGTTTTGCTCCTCAGGCACATCGGGCAGCGGCGTGCCGTCAGTCGCGAACGGATAGTCGACGTAGTGGAGACTTGGAGCGAATTCAAAACCGAGGCTGGGTCTGACGTCATCCCCCCAATGAGCGGCGTTGACGAAGTCGGGACTCTGTTTTGTGACGTCACAGGGGTTGATCGGAACCGCCAGCAGCTTCTTGGCTCGGGCCTTGGCAGTTGGATTCAGGCGCTTGAAGGCAATCGACGCGACCATCATGTGCCCGCCCGGTCCCCAAGAGAGCGAGGTCGTCGAGATGGAAAGAATCAAACACGCGGCTACGAGAAAAGGAACACATCGCTTTGTCATATTGGTTCTCCTCATCGATGGTGTTAGAAGTCGCCAAAACTGCTCGACCGTTATATACCATGAAGCAATTGTTGGAAACATCTCTGCAACGCGGAGGACGGCAGCAACTTTGCGGTCGGAATCGCCGTTCCTGGCCGGAAGACGGTTTGAATCCAAAACCAACTCCAGAGTAAGCTAATGAACCACGTTTCCAACAGTCGAGGAGAACGATGAACTCCAACGAACTCTACTCAACACTCGCGGGCGAACTCGAAAACATCAAAGAAGCCAAGACCTTCAAATACGAAGTCCCACTGGAAAGCGAACAAGGCGGACTGGTCACAGTCGAAGGCAAGCAAGTCGTGATGCTCGCTTCGAACAACTACCTCGGGCTGTCGAATCATCCGCGCATCAAAGCTGCCGCGCATCGCGGGTTGGATGAGTGGGGCTACGGGATGGCAAGCGTCCGGTTTCTCTGCGGGACTGAACCGATTCACTTCGAGCTCGAACAGCGCATTGCCAAGTTCGTCGGTTGCGAAGCCGCGATCCTTCATTCTTCATGCTTTGCGGCTAACGAAGCGTTCTTCACCGCGCTGCTTGCGAATGATTTTGGTCAAAGCGACTACCAGGATGTGATCTACAGCGACCAGCTCAATCATGCGAGCATCATCGACGGCGTGCGTCTGTGCAGGGCTGTAGCGAAACAAACCGTCTCGCGGCTGTATCGGAACGGCGACGTAGGTCATCTGCGCGATATGCTGGAAGAAGATCGCGGCAAGAACTATCGCATCAAGATCATCGCGACCGATGGCGTGTTCTCGATGGAAGGGCTGCTCGCGCCGCTGGCTGAACTTGTGAAACTTGCGCGCGAGCACGACGCTTTGCTGTTTGTCGACGAATCGCACGCGACCGGCGCGTTGGGAAAAACCGGGAGAGGAACGATAGAAGAGCTTGGCGTCTTCGGGCAGGTTGATGTGGTGACCGGGACTTTTGGAAAAGCATTAGGCGGCGCTTCGGGAGGCTTTATTGCGGGCCGCGCGCCGCTGATCGAGTTCCTGCGGCAGAAGTCACGGCCTTACACATTCTCAAACACAATGCCGCCGTCTGTAGTCGTAGCGTCGATCGAAGCAATCCGAATGATCGAAGAAGACTCCTCGATCGTGAACCAACTTCGCGAGAACACCGAGTACTTTCGGCGGCGGATCGTCGAGTTGGGCTTCACGATCATCGAAGGCCGTCACCCGATCGTGCCGGTCATGCTCGGCGAAGCAGCGGTCGCTCAGGACATGAGCCAGGAGCTTTTGAAGGAAGGCGTGTACGTCAAAGGGCTCTGGTACCCGGTCGTGCCAAAGGGCGAAGCTCGCCTGCGCGCGCAGATTTCCGGAGCGCACACTCGAGGAGATCTTGACCGCGCGCTTGAAGCGTTCCAGAAGGTAGGCCGCCGCCTCGGCGTGATTTCCTAGACCGTACCCTTAATCCAGGTTTTACAAACTTATTACAACTAACAAGAACCCCGCCTGCGGCCGATACGTTAAAATGGTTTCCGGCAAAGATACGCGCTTCGTGCCCGACCCGCCTATTGCCGGATGAAGAGCAATACTTTCCACAAGGAGCGAGGACAAATGAAAGTCAACAAGTATGCGCTTGGAATCTCAGCCGTAGCAGCCGCTTTGTTGACCGTCGCCGTCAGCGGCTTCGGCTCAACGGGTACGAACGGAAAGAAGATCGAGTTCACGACCAACTCCAAAGAAGCAAAGGAGTCGGTCGCTCAAATAGTCAATCGGATCGAGACATTTCAGTTCGGGCCGCAAGTGAATGAGCTGGCCAAAAAAGCAGTAGCCGCCGACCCGAACTTCGCGTTTGGCTACTATCTGCTGGCCACAACCTCCAACACGCCAGCCGAGGCAAGGCCGTTTGCCGACAAAGCGGTCGAGCTTGCGAAGAACGCTTCGGATGGCGAGCGCCGTTACATCGAAGCCGTCCTGCTTACCCGCGCCCAGAAGCTCAACGAAGCGCTTACCATCTTCCTCGATCTCGCCAAAACATACCCGGAAGACCGGATGGTGCAGATGCTGCTTGGGCAGGTCTACACAAACATGGGCAAGCTCGACGAAGCGAAGGCGGCGTTTGAGAGAGCGATTCAGCTCGACGGCAGCACGCCGCGCGTTTATACGTTTCTTGGCAACATCGAATTGCTGAGAGGCGACTACGGTAAGGCGCGCGAGTCCTTCAATAAGTCGCTAGCCAAGCAGGTCAAAG
The DNA here is from genome assembly GCA_038040485.1 of Candidatus Onstottus arcticum. GTDB lineage: Bacteria > Acidobacteriota > Blastocatellia > UBA7656 > UBA7656 > Onstottus_B > Onstottus_B arcticum. The sequence continues at coordinate 44,293 of JBBPIE010000030.1, read as the reverse complement.
ACTCGGCGCCGTTTGGCCCCAACTACGGCCTCGCTTACGCGCACATCTACCAGGGCGACATTAAGTCCGCGTTGAAAACGCTGGAGGCCTATCAAGCGGAATACAATCGTTCGCCGCAGCAGCAACAGTTCCCGGCGGTCTTCATCTGGAATTCGATCGCGCGATTGCATCTGGAATTTGGCAAGCCCGAAGAAGCGATCAAGGCTTACCAGAGCGGCTACGACACAATACCCGGCAGCAACATTGACGAAGTGCAAAAGAAAACGTGGCTCGGCCGGATGCATCACGGAATGGCCCGCGCGCTGGCAAAGATGGGCAAGCGCGAACAGGCATGGAAAGAAGCGGAGCTGATCAAGAAGATGATCGAGGAAGGCGGCAAGGACGGCGAGCAGTATCTGCCTGCCTACCACTACCTCGCCGGGTACTTGAAGCTTGAAGCCGGCGACTACGCGAAGGCGGTCGAGCACCTGAAACAAAGTGATCTGACTGACCCGTTCCACAAGCTGCTGCTTGCGCGCGCTTACGACAAGGCAGGCGACCCGGCCAACGCGCAAAAGCTGTTCAAGGAGATAACCGAGTTCAACCAGCTCACGCTGGAGAGAGCGATCTCTTATCCGGAAGCGAAGAAGAAACTCAAGGCTTGAAGAAGTCGAGCGTAGATGAATCTCGAATGGGCGGCGCCAGCCGCCCTTTTCTTTTGAATACAAGGTTTGAAAATTGAACCCACGCCGCCTACACTAGGCTAGTTCTTGTGAATGAGTGTCACTAAGAACGTAGGGTGAGTTCAGTGGAATCAACATCCGATCAAAAATTGCAGATCGACCCGCGCAGGGCCGATGCTCTGTATAAACCCTTCCCCTCGTTTGCCGAGTGGGTTGCGGCGTCGTCCATCGATGTCACGCGATGGGACCGTTATGTTGGTGAACTCAAAAAGCTGCGGGATCGCTCGCCTGAGCTAATGCCAAGGGCGCTTGAGATCGCGCGACGGGCAGCAGCCTTTGACACGGGAGCCATCGAGGGCCTTTACGCAACAGACCGAGGCTTCACGATGACGGTTGCCGTGCAATCGCTAATGTGGGAAGCGGCGCTTGACGAGAGAGGACCGCAAGTCAGAGCTTTGTTTCAGGCTCAACTCAACGCATATGATCACATCCTGGACTTCGCCACGGGAGCTGTGCCGATTGCAGAAGCCTGGATTTGGGAGCTTCACGCGCAGATATGCGAGGCACAGGAAACCTATCGAGTCTGGACCGAGATCGGATGGCAAGAACAAGCGCTTCCGAAGGGCGCGTACAAGCTCTTGCCAAACCACCCGCTCCTGGCGGACGGCTCGTTTCATTCGTATGCACCGGTTGATATCACCCCGACCGAGATGTTTCGGTTTTGCCAGGAACTCAGAAGTCAGGAGTTCGGGGAGGCCCATCCCGTCTTACAAGCCGCGTATGCTCATTATGCGTTTGTTGCGATCCATCCGTTTGCAGATGGAAACGGACGCGTTGCGAGGGCCTTAGGGTCAGTCTTTACGTTTCGAGCGGAATCAATACCGCTTTTGATCCTGGTCGACAATCGCGGTGACTATCTTGATGGGCTACAAACTGCGGACACGGGGGACTATCAAGCATTCGTCGATTTCACGCTCGAGCGTGCTTTCGACGCGCTTCAGATGGCAAGTGAGAGCGTCCGGGCGGCGGCGGTAACATCGATCGATGAGGCAGTCGCCGAGATTAAGAGGCTGTACAAGACCAAGGGTGGCTATACCCATCGAGAAATCGATCAGGCAGCATTCAAGTTCATCGAGCTTCTTAAGCAGGAGACCTCTGCTCAGTTAAAGACTGCCAAAGAATCTGCTGGAGTCCAACTGAAGTACGATCTTCGCGTCGACAGTGTCCGGTACGACTTGGCAAATCCAAGCTCTCGTCTTCCATTGCCACTCGGACGGGTCTTAAAAGTTAATGTCAGCACGCCGGGCCCGGCTGACGCCAAGCTGACCCGCTCGTTTGGAGTAGAGGTACCAAAGGACTGCGGCGTTGATGATGATCTGACGATTCAGGACTTGAACTCGCACGAGTTGTTCGAAGCTCGGGTTACCGCGCTATTACCTGAGCCGAATACTGCATTGCGCATGCGGTTGTCCATTTGGGTGCAAAAGCTCGTGGGAGAAATGCTTGCAGAGTTATCCGCGGCGGCTGCCGAATCGCTTAGGAAGAAAGGCTATTAAGATCGTCGCTTTTCATGATTGCCAAATCCGTTACACGCCATATCACGCTTACCCTAATTCTCTTTGCGAGCATTGCCTACGCAGGATCGCAAGCTTTCAAAGCGCCCTTCACCCAATTCCAACTCGACAACGGGCTGCGGGTTCTTCTCTCCGAAGACCACTCCGCGCCAGTCGTTGCCGTAGCCGTCTACTACGACGTGGGCTCGCGCAACGAGGTCAAGGGCCGGTCGGGCTTTGCGCATCTGTTCGAGCACATGATGTTTCAAGGTTCGGAAAACATCGGCAAGGCCGAGCACTTCAAATACATCGAGAGCAACGGCGGCACCCTGAACGCTTCGACTCACGCCGACTTCACAAACTACTACGACTATCTTCCCTCGAATCAACTCGAGCTGGCATTGTGGCTCGAGAGCGACCGGATGCGCTCGCTGAAAATCACCCCCGAGAATCTTCAGAACCAGAAGGAAGCCGTCAAAGAAGAAAAGCGGCTCAGCTATGACAACCAGGCTTACTGGCCGGCGCTGCTCAAGATGGACGAGATGGTCTTCGGCAACTGGGCCAACTCGCATTCGACCATCGGCTCGATGGAAGACCTCGACGCCGCAAGCATCACGGACGTGAAACAGTTCTTCGATACCTACTACGCGCCCAACAACGCGGTGCTTGCGATAGCCGGGGACATCGATTCGGCTCAAGCCGAAACGCTCGTCCGCAAATACTTTGGCGCGATCCCTCGACGCGAGCGGCCGCCGCCGGTCGACGTCTCGGAGGCGCAGGCCGTCGCGCAACCTAAAACGGTCACTACGGATCCGCTCGCCCAGGTTCCGGCGCTTGCCATCGCGTGGAAGATTCCAGCGCGCAACTCAGCGGACTTCTATGCGATCGCTTTGCTGAAGACGATGTTGTTCGACGGCGAAAGCGCTCGCGTGTATCGGGTGCTTGTAAAGGAGAAAGAAGTGGCGCTCGAAGTAACCGGGACGCTCGAAGCCCGGCGCGGCCCGGGACAGGTCGCAGTGCTCGCCATTCACAAAGCGAAGGTGAAACCTGAAGCGGTCGAGGCGCTGATCGACGCCGAGATCGAACGCGTCAAGAACGAAGGAGTCACGCCCGCCGAACTTAGCAAAGTGAAGAACCAGTATCGGCTTGCTCGTTTTGCGGCCGGTTCGGAAGGCGAGTTCTCGAGCCTTCAAACGCCGTTGGGGCGTGCGCTTGCGCTTGCGGAATTCGCGATGTTTGATGGCGAACCTTCGTTGATCAACACCGAGATCGACCGGTATCTGGCGGTGACTCCCGAACAGATTCGCGAAGCGGCAAAGCGGTACTTTGGCTCCGCGAATCGGGCGGTGCTATTTATCCGTCCGGCAAAGGAAAAGCAGTGAGCACACGGGAACACAAGGGACCCAAACGACATAAGGGACCCAAGCGACGGGAAGGAGTTTCAAGCAGGTTATCTTGTGCCCTTCGTGTCCCTTATGTCCTTTGTGTCCTTTGTGTCCTTTGCGTCCTTTGCGTCCCTTCGCGTCTTGGTGGCGAGACCCTTATATTTCAGTCGCCACAGGAGGCAGCAGAATCATGGCGTAAGCAACCCCCAGCGCCCCCACCAGCCCGTCCGTTCAGGCTCCCCGCAAGGAATCAGATCACGCTCGACAACGGGCTGACAATCGTTTTGGTTGAAGACCACCGCGTGCCGCTCGTTACAATCGAGGCCGGCATACCGCTCGCTCCACCGCGCGTGGCCGGATCGGCGGCGCTCGCGAACTACGTAGCGCTTGCCGAGTCAACGACGCAGCTTCTGACCGAAGGCGCGGGCTCGCGGACAGGGAGTGAGCTGGCTCGCGAAGTGGAATCGCTTGGCGGCCGCATTGCGTCTTCGGTCAATGAAGACTACGCCGAGGTGTCGGCGGTGGTCGTCTCTGAGAACGTTCCTCGAATGATCGAACTGTTCGCCGACGTGGTGCTTCGTCCTGCGTTTGCTCAAAGCGAAGTCGCGCTCTACAAGAACAACCGCGTCGAGCGGCTCAAGGTACAACGCCAGGAGCCGGCTTTTCTTGTCGACGAGATGTTCGACAAAGTCGTCTACGGCTCACATCCATATTCACTCTCAGTCCCAACGCCGCAAGCGGTTCGGGCGGTGACGCGGTTGGGGATCGTGCGCTTCTACAAGTCCAACTTCACATCTGAAGGATCGGCCATTGTGGTCGTCGGCGACTTCGATTCTTCGAAGACCGAGAAGACGCTTCGTGACTTGTTCGGCAGTTGGGGGAAACCCGCGGCCCATCGGACGGCAGGGCATCCACGATTGCCCAATGCGGAAGCGCGCAAGATCTACCTGATCGACCGTCCGGGTTCCGAACAAGCCGACTTTCGAATCGGGGGGCTTGCGGTAAAACGCGTGGACTCCGACTACTACGCATTGTTAGTGGCGGACGCCATCCTTGGAGCGGGTGCGGCATCGAGGCTCTTTATGAACATTCGAGAGAAGAAGGGGTACGCCTACGACGTGTACAGCTCGATAAGCGCTTTGAAGGAAGCTGGGACTTTCTACGGTACTTCCCAGACCCGAACCGAAGTGACGGTCTCAGCAATCAAAGAGATGCTTGCCGAGTTTGACCGCATCGCGGAAGAACCGGTCAGTGATCGGGAACTGCAAGACGCGAAGAAGTTTCTGAGCGGCCAGTTCGCGCTGAGCTTGTCTGTTCAGGGGGGCGTTGCCGGACGACTGTTGCACTCTCGCGTGCTGGGACTTGCGCCCGATTATCTGGAGACCCACCGCGCGCGCATCGATGCAGTGTCAGCGGATCAAGTGCGGGAAGTCGCTCGCAAGTACATCGCGAGCAAGACTGCGGTCATTGTCGTCGTTGGAGACTCCCGCAAGTTGACGAAGGGTCTTCGCGGCATCGCGTCAGTCGCGGTATTCAGCGCGGAAGGCAGGAGGCTTCAGTCGAAGTAACCAGGCGTGGGTGAGCGAGTGGCGGAGGGGACAGGACTCGAACCTGCAAGGGCTTTCGCCCGGCGGTTTTCAAGACCGCTTCCTTACCATTAGGGTACCCCTCCAACCGAGGCTCAAGTATAGGGAGCGCCTCGTCTCATTTCAAGAACCCTTAGGACGTAGAGCATCATCAATCAGTGGCATGGCTGCCCAGATCGCCCGATCGACGTTCGAGAGTCGCCAGGGAGGTTGTCCTCAGGATCCCGTCAGTCGATAGGTGACCAAGTTGAGAGGTTAGCGGTAAGAAAATGTATAGGCCAAAAAATAACGGAAGGGAAAACTCGGGCGAGTTATCCCTTCCGTTTTCTGCGTCCCTTCAATGGTTGTGTCCCTCAACCAAAGAAGAAGAGGAGGTTATTTGACAGCCACAATCCAAATTCCCTCATGGTTGCCGAGTTGGCGGGACTATACACCAGGACAAGTCTGCTAGGAATCAGGGCTGCCGCAAAAGCAAAGCACAGTATCGCTTTAGAACAGGGCTCAACTAACGTTTCCACAGAGTTCCCAGGATTGCAGGCCCAGGATGTAGGGAATGCGCTGGGCGGGGTGACTCATCGAGGCTGCGTTCTAACGCTCGCATCGTTAACTCGAGAACGCTCCATCCAAAGCCAACTCCCAGCGCTGTACTCAAGACGCCCAACGAGATTATCAAAATCATGGTCCTTCCCCTTGACTCCAACTTGGCACGCGCGCCTTTGATTGGGGAACGCCGCCCGACACTATCGATAATGTGTCGAGCGGCGTTGGCTCTAGCGACCGGGCTCCTGCCGATTGCCCGGTGTAGCCGCGCGGATTGTAAACTCAGTTCCGCTGATCAGTTCGAGATCATCGCGTCCCTGGATGAAAACGGAACCAGCACCAGCGCCTGCGCCAACTGCTGCGCCGATCGCTGCGCCTTTTCCGCCTCCCGCGATTGCGCCCACCAGGGCACCGAGGGCAGCGCCAATCCCCGTTCTAGTGACCGTCTGTGTCGTCTGGCTGTCGCTTTCGGCGACCGTACCCTCGTTATCGACTCGAACATCTTCGCCGTTGGTAGTGCGTACGCTCGTTATATAACCGTCGAAGGGACGAGTTGCCCCGTTGCGCATACGAATGCGCTCGAAGTTAAACGAGAGCTCGGCTCGTCCCGATACTCGTTTTGCACGGTCAACGCGCGATAGATAACCTTCAATGACGGCGCCCTCGTAGTTCGATGGCGATCGGACTGTCAGGCTGAAACGCTCGCCTTCGCGTGCCTGTCGGGTCGTCAAAGTGTTGTTGAGAGTGGCGACCAACTCGACGCCGTCCAACGGGCGCCTCGGATTTCGGCTAACCGGCGAAGTCTCGTTGTACAGATCCAATTGAGCTACTTCTGAGGTCTTGTTGTAGATGCTATTGACGGTGACCGGCTGAGTTAGGCTCTCGACGTCCATGCGGCGGGTTACACGAAGCTGCTGACCGTTGCCGAGGACATCAAAGCTCACGCGGAAATCATTGCCCCGTTCGCCCGTCGAGCTGACAACCAGTTGATCCCCAACAAGCGAAGCCATGACTCGCACGCTGCGCCCGTTCGGCATTTGTTCTACCCTCTCGCGTCCGTCCGCATCAAATGTGGCTACTGGAGCGATTGACGAAGCGATAGTTATGTTGCGGCCGCGCCGCTCGATCGCGAGCATTTCTGGAGCAGACAGGCGGTTGGAGATCCTCTCGCGGAGACGCTGTTGCTGCTCAGCAGTAAGTCCGCGGGTAGCTCGGCTGGCGGCTCTCCAGACGTCATCGCTCCGCGAAGCGTCCAGCCGATAGGTTCCCCTTAGACGATTGGCTTCTCGATTCCGGCCTGGCACGGTCCCAGGCAAGTTCCCACCAGTTGGGCCGTCCCAGCCCCAGGTCACATTGTAGTAACCCGCAAGCACGTCAAGGTCTGAGCGAAGCGCCCGCCAATCGCCTTCCGCAGTCGCACCCAGATTGCTGCGCCGCATGAAACTGTCGATTCGACCAGCGCGGTTCAACACCTCGCTAACATCGGTCGCCACGTCTCGTCTACCTCTGAACCGATCCCGCAGGCTTGCAGTTGCCGCCTCGAAGGTTCGGACGAATTCGTTGATATTGTCTTCCTGTCTTGTGCCGTCGATCCGCGTCCGATTAAGCGCGGCGTCCAAACTCTGACGAAACTGGGTTGAGCGCGATTCGATGCGCCCGAGAAGTTGATCGACTTCCTGATAGGTGACCCTATACGCCCGCTGTTGGGGAGGGGTTGGAGCATCCCAGCGCCAGGTCACATTGTAGTAACCCGCCAGCACGTCGAGGTCTGAGCGAAGCGCCCGCCAATCGCCTTCCGCAGTCGCACCCAGATTGTTGCGTGTCATGAAGCTGTCGATTCGACCAGCGCGGTTCAACACCTCGCTAACATCGGCGGCTACGTCGCGCCTTCCTCTGAACCGATCCCGCAGGCTTACCGTTGCCGCCTCGAAGGTTCGGACGAATTCGTTGATATTGTCTTCCTGTCTTGTGCCGTCGATCCGCGTCCGATTAAGCGCGGCGTCCAAACTCTGACGAAACTGGGTTGAGCGCGATTCGATGCGCCCGAGAAGTTGATCGACTTCCTGATAGGTGACCCTATACGCCCGCTGTTGGGGAGGGGTTGGAGCATCCCAGCGCCAGGTCACATTGTAGTAACCCGCCAGCACGTCGAGGTCTGAGCGAAGCGCCCGCCAATCGCCTTCCGCAGTCGCACCCAGATTGTTGCGTGTCATGAAGCTGTCGATTCGACCAGCGCGGTTCAACACCTCGCTAACATCGGCGGCTACGTCGCGCCTTCCTCTGAACCGATCCCGCAGGCTTACCGTTGCCGCCTCGAAGGTTCGGACGAATTCGTTGATATTGTCTTCCTGTCTTGTGCCGTCGATCCGCGTCCGATTAAGCGCGGCGTCCAAACTCTGACGAAACTGGGTTGAGCGCGATTCGATGCGCCCGAGAAGTTGATCGACTTCCTGATAGGTGACCCTATACGCCCGCTGTTGGGGTGCACTGAAACCCGTGCTCAGAGTCGTCAATGTTAACGCCGCCAAAAGTGTTGCTGAAAAGAATTGTCTTGTTCGTTGCATGATTCTAAACCTCCAAAATGTGGTGTTGGGTATTAGTGTTTTCGACGGCAGGTTCCAGTAAACCGATTCGAGTAGTCAGTGGACATTAGTGAGAATGTTGACTCTGACCGCCATTGACTTCTACCCGCCTGCTTTTGCTGCGCTGGTAACCTCATACCCCCTCTATGGTGCCTGTCGAGTGCCTGGTAGTCTGTTCAATACTAGACCGTTTGAATATTAATTCATGACTCTGCTCATATATGAACTTGGCAAGAGTCGTGCCGCTCTAAACCGCGTCCCCACGTGTCCTGCCGCCCTACACGGATGTATCGTTCTCACGCAAAGCGTTTGTTAAGTGCGAACGGGATTTTGAATCGGTTCCTCGACCGCCTTTAGTTGTTTCGCCACGGAAACGCGCGCTTGTTTTGCCAAAGCGTGGAACAGTAGAATAGCGCTGCCTCGTTTTGAGACTGGTTGACCGAAGCAGAATAGCAACCGCGCTTCGAAAGCGCGGCGGGCAGTTTCCTTGTACGCGATGCGCCATCCTGAAGGGTGATACCTATGAGTAAATCAAATGAGTCCGGCAAAAAATCCAAGAACAAGAAGTCAAAATCAGCGAACGCTGGCGCGGGCGAAGCGGGCGGTGACGTCCCGACCGCGACGGGGCCGCTGGTCCTGCTCATCGCAACGCGCAAGGGAGCTTTCGTACTTCGGAGCAACAAGTCACGACGCAAATGGGAAATTTCGGAGCCGATCTTTCTCGGCCACACGGTTCATCACATCCTGCAAGATCCCCGAGACACAGAGACCCTCCTGATGGCGGCGCGCACGGGGCACCTCGGACCGACGGTCTTCAGGTCGAATGATGGGGGAAAGAATTGGGTTGAGGCTGAACGCCCGCCCGCGTTTCGCAAAGTTCCAGAAGGTCAGAAAGGACTAGTGGTCGATCACGTCTTCTGGTTGACGCCCGGACATCCGAACGAGCCGGGTGTGTGGTACGCGGGCTCGTCGCCTCAAGGCTTGTTCCGCTCGGAGGACGGCGGCAAGACGTGGGACGGCGTAGACGGCTTCAACGAAAACCCGATGCGTCACGCGTGGGTGGGCGGCGACCAGGACGGGACACCCGACGGTCCCAAGCTTCATTCGATCCTCATCGATCCGCGAGATTCGAATCATATCTACCTCGGCATGTCGATGGGTGGTGTCTTTGAAAGCGTCGACAAAGGCGGTAGCTGGAAGCCGTTGAACAAAGGCTGCGCTGCTGACTTTCTCCCGGACCAGAATGTCGAGTACGGCCACGACCCGCATTGCGTGAGACTGCATCCGCTCATGCCTGAACGGCTCTATCAGCAGAATCACTGCGGCATCTATCGCATGGAGCGCGACGGGAGCGCGTGGATTCGCATCGGCGACAACATGCCAAAAAAGGTCGGAGACATCGGGTTCCCGATGGTGCTTCACCCGCGCAAACCCGACACCGCGTGGGTGTTTCCCATGGACGGCACAACCGTTTGGCCTCGCACGAGTCCAGAAGGAAAGCCGGCGGCTTACGTGACTCAAGACGCGGGCAATAGTTGGAAGCGCCTCGACAAAGGTCTGCCAAAGCGTGATGCGTGGCTCACGGTGAAGCGTCAGGCGATGGCGGCCGATTCGCGCGATCCGGTTGGCGTCTACTTCGGCACAACGAGCGGCGAGGTATGGGGCAGCCGTAACGAGGGAAAGAAGTGGGAGTGTCTGGCGCGGTATCTGCCGCACATCTATTCGATCGAAGTCGCGGAGTCTTAGGATGAGAGTTCATATCCCGACTGCGCTGCGGTCTTACACCGGCGGGCTCGAAGAAGTAGAGGCGGAAGGCGCGACGCTCGACCACTTGCTTCGCGAGCTTGACCGGCGGTATCCGGGGTTCCGCTTTCGCATCATCGACGAGCAGGACGGAGTTCGCGCACACATCAAAATATTCATTGATATGGAGCAGGCGCACGACATCCGTGCGACACTTCGCGAGGCCGACGAGGTTTCGATCCTGCTGGCCCTGAGCGGCGGATAGCTCCTGTATGCCCCTCCTGGCGGCGGATCAGATTCACGAACCGCAAAGAGGGCGGCCACGGAGGGCCGCCCGTACAAGTAGAAATGCCTCGAACAAGCACATTCGCTACCGTCGGCAAGCACAAGATAGAACTCTCGAATCTCAAGAAGGTCCTCTTTCCCTCCGGCTCAATCATCAAAGCCGAACTGATCGAGTACTACCTCAAGATCGCGCCCACCATTCTTCAGCACGTCAAGCGGCGGCCGCTGACTCTCGTGCGCTGGCCGGACGGCGTCGATCATCAGACCTTCTTTCAAAAGAACCGTCCCGAGTGGGCGCCCTCCTGGCTCGAACACATCAAGCTCGGAAATCACGACGACAAAGTTGACTACGTGCTTGCGACTGAGCCTGCGTCGCTGGTGTGGCTGGCGAATCTGGCGTGCATCGAGCTTCACCAGATGCATTGCCGCGGGCCGAACTTCGACAAACCCGACTACATCGTGTGGGACCTCGATCCGCCCGAGGGCTATCCCTTCACGGACGTCGTTTCGCTCGCGTTCGACATCAAGCAGCACATCGAGAAGTTCGGGTATCACACCTTTGTAAAAACGACCGGAGGCAAAGGCGTTCACATCGTCGCTCCCATCGAGCCTAAGTGGCCGTTCGACGTGGCTAAGGACGCAACCCTTCAGATCGCCAAGTCCTTCATCGAAGCCAACAGCAGCACGACGACGCTTCATATCAAGAAGGACCTTCGAAAGGGACGAGTGCTGATCGACATATATCGCAACAGCACGTATCAGACGATCGTGTCGCCTTACAGCGTGCGCGGGCGCGGAAACGCCCCGGTGTCGATGCCGTTGAAGTGGGAAACCCTCGAGTCAGTCACCGATCCGTCGATCTTTCATCTTCGCAACGTGCCGGACATCGTGATCGAAGAGGGCGACGCATGGGAATCAATCGGCGCGTACTCCGTGAAGCTCCACACGCAACGGCCGCAGACTAAGGCCACGGCGAAGTCAAGGAACGGCGGGAAGAACACTGAAGCGCTGACGGACTATGCGAAGAAGCGTAGCTTCGACAAGACACCTGAGCCGGAACCCGAAGTCTTTGCAAGCGACGGCAACGCGTTTGTAGTTCATCGTCATCACGCCTCGCGGCTTCATTACGATCTGCGGCTCGAGCGCGACGGGACGTTGAAGTGCTGGGCGGTGCCAAAAGGCTTGCCGCCTCGTCCGGGCATCAAGCGAATGGCGGTTCAAGTCGAGGATCACCCGCTGAAGTATCTGGACTTCGAAGGCACGATTCCAAAGGGCGAGTACGGCGGCGGGGAGATGTGGGTGTACGCGCGCGGGCGCTTCGAGATCACCAAAGAGAAGAAGGACGGATTCTATTTTAAGCTTCAGAGCCGGCAGATGAACGCCGAGTATCGCATGATCCACACTCGCGACAAGGAATGGCTGTGCGAGCGAACGGAGAATCCTCAGATCGACTACATTCATGCCCCGATCGAACCGATGCTCTCTCAAAGCCGCGACAAGCCGTTTGACTCACCCGACTATCTCTACGAAGTGAAGTGGGACGGGATTCGCGCAATGATCTCGCTGGACGAGGGACGCGTGACAATTCGCAGCCGCAGCCAGCGAGACATCACCAATCAATATCCCGAGCTGCTTATTCCCGACGACGCGTTTCGCGCGACCTGTGGGTTGTTCGACGCCGAGATCGTTTGTCTGGACCCGAGCGGCCGGCCGGTCTTCGAAGACGTCGTGCACCGCTTGCATCACCGGACCGACTCGGCGATTGCTCGCGGGCGCGCAAAGCACCCGGCGGTTTGTTATGTCTTCGATTGCCTTTACCTGGATGGCCGGCCGATTGTAAACGAACCGTTGACCCGCCGCCGCGCGTGGCTTATCGATGCGATCAAGAAGAACCCGGTTTATCGAGTCAGCGAAGCGATGGACGAAGGAATGCAACTTTACAAAGCTGCCGCCTCGGTTGGGCTCGAGGGAATAATAGCCAAGGAGCGCGCGAGCGTTTATCAGCCCGGCAAGCGGAGCGCGGCATGGATTAAAATCAAAACGAGACAGACTGTGGACTGCGTGATCATCGGCTACACGAAAGGCAAAGGCGACCGCGAGGCGACGTTTGGAGCGTTGCAACTCGCGCTCTACAGCAAAGGCGCGTTGCGCTACGTGGGCAAAGTGGGAACGGGCTTTGACGAGCGCAAGGCGAAAGAGATCCTCGCCGAGTTGCAGAAGGTCAAACGCGCCCAGCGTCCGGTGAAACAGAAACCGGTTGATGATTCAGTGACGGTGTGGCTCGAGCCGAAGCTTGTGTGCGAAGTGCAATACTCGATGCGGGTGAGCACCGGCAACCTGCGAGAGCCGGTGTTTGTGAGGCTTCGGCCTGATAAGGTGCCGGAGGACTGCGTCGATTGAACGACGGCTGTGTTAGATATTCCTGAGCTTGATGTGTCGGGCTGAAATTTCGGCCATCCTGAGTTCATTGCTTCATTAATCGAGATTGCAAAGGCCAATCGCTATTACTAAACTGAGTCGAGTATCATTCGCGCGGTGTCCACGATGAAGCAGTACGAAGCTGTCATCCTTACCCTCGAAAGACTGGGCGGTCAGGCAACGCTGGCTGAACTCTATCAAGAAGTGATGAAGGTCGGGGAATGCGACTGGGGAACAAAAACACCCTTTGCTTCTATCCGCCGTATCGTCCAAACCCGCCCCGAAATCTTCAAGGTCCGTCCTGGTCTCTGGGCTTTACGTTCTTATCAAGCCGACTTGGGCTTGCCAGAGTACTCCGACACAAGGCATTTATCCCCCAGAGCCTTCGAACAGAGTCATGCCTACTATCAAGGCTTATTGGTGGTCATCGGGAACCTGCGCGGGTTCTCAACCTATGTGCCGAGTCAGGATAAGAACCGGCTATTCGTAAATCAGCCCCTCAAGGACCTACGCTCATTACAGATGTTACCCGCCTATAGCCATGCTGCTCTCGTAAAGCGAAGTGGCACAATTGATGTCATCTGGTTTAACGAGCGGCTCATGCCCAACAGCCTTTTTGAAGTCGAGCACTCCACGGACATTCAGACCTCGCTTCTGAAATTCCACGACCTACAAGACTTCCATACGCGGATGATCATAGTGGCGGACGAAAATAGGCGGGCCGAATATGAACAGAAAACAAGACGGAGTGCCCTCGCGAAAATCAAAGACCGGGTGAAGTTCCTGGGCTATAATACGCTGGCCAGGCAATACGAAGAGGAAGTATTCAAAGCCAGCCTGGAGTTCGCGGTTTGATTACTGCACCATAAGAGATGATCCATTTACCGTGCCGTTTGGCAGCGGCGAGAACGACCTCAACGCGTGAGAGCAATGTACTGGTCGTACGTCATCATGGTCATCCTTTACAGTGAGCATGTCGTTCACTTAGGTTAGCTAGGTGGGTGTGCTGTGGGTTGACATCGCAGAACAAAACGGACTCGGTCTAGGGACTCTTTCAATCCAGATTGCAAACTGAATCCCGTCCACGCGCTTTCACACAACCATCTCGCGTAGGCCGTGTGAGTTTTCATCAAACCAGCGCAAGCTTGGCATCATGTTGCTTGGCGTAGCTCTCTGCCTCGCTTTTCAAGAACCACCGCTCAATCAGATGTCCGCAGGTATTGCAGTCGCTTTGCGGCGCATTTGTATCGACCGGCTCTGATACTGGGCACATACATCGGACACGAATGGGCCAACTCCCCATTGCGTCCTCACCCGCAAGGACCAGCCTTATCGAGCCGAATGGCTCCCCGCCTTGTTCGCCTTCGTGCTTTAGGAACACGCGATTGAAATCAACTTGGTCGATCATGCCTGCCTCCTCTGGAGTCTCCAGTAGGTAACCGAATCACCGACTGCCCTAATATCAGAAGTAGCGTTTGCCAGACCATTCAGCAGCCTTTGGCGATATAATGCGCCAGGGCACTGCGTATATCAACTCAAAGCGCAGGACCCCACCACCGAATCCCTAATGCTTCCCTACTTGTTTTCATGTATAATGCGCGGCAGCCCCGGAGGAGATGCATGCAATGCGATCCATTTGGAAAGGTCATATCAGATTCCTGCTCGTAGCCATACCTGTGCGCGTTTACAACGCGATCGAGACCTCTGAGAAGATTCACCTCAATCAGCTTCACAAAGAAGACTACGGACCGATCGGTTACGACAAACGTTGCAAGAAGTGCAATCAGATCGTCTTGAACGAAGACATCATCAAAGGCTACCAGTACTCCAAGGACCAATACGCGATCCTCGAGCCCGACGACATAGCCAAGATCAAGCTCAAGACAACCAAGGTCATCGACATCGTCGGCTTTGTCGACGCAGCGGAAATCCCCGCGACGCTGTACGACTCGCCCTACTACGCGGGCCCGGACGGCGAAGTCGGAGCGAAGACCTTTGCGCTGCTTCGCGAAGTCTTGAAACAGACCGGCAAAGTCGGCCTTGGCAAGGTGGTGCTGCGCGACCGCGAAGACTTTGTTGCAATCGCCCCGCAAGACGACGGGCTTGTAGTATTCAAGCTTCGCTATCCGAAAGAAGTCCGCAAGATCACCGAAGTTCCGCAGATCGACACTGTCAAGATCGACGAAAAAGAGCTAAAGCTCGCGCACACGCTGGTCGAGCAGATGGTGACTTCGATGAGCGAGATCGAGATGCGAGACAACTACAGCGATGCGCTGCGTGAGATCATCGAAGCCAAGATCGAAGGCAAGGAAGTCACGGCGTTCGTCGAAGAAGAGGCGCCCACGGTCGATATCATGACTGCTCTCAAGGAGAGCATCAAACAAGCCCAACGCAAGCCCATGGTGAAGGCGACTGGCAAGGCCGCCAAGCAGGAAGAAGCCGAAGAAGAAGCCAAGCCTAAGAAGACTCGAAAGCGCAAAGCATCCTAAGCTTCACCAGATGTCCGACAACGAAAGCAAGATCCTGCGGTTCCCTGCCGCAACTCCGTCCAAGGCCGACTACCAGCGGGTCAAGTCCACCTACACCGTGGACGAGATCAAGCAACTGTTCGGGCTGAGCGAGCGGTTGATTCGCCGTTGGACCGCACAAGGCGTCGTGCACGCGATGCCGTCGGAGGATCCGGCGGACTTGCGATACGATTTTCATTCGCTCACTCAGTTCCGGCGGGTCCGCGAGCTTCGCGGGCAGGGGCTGACACTGAAGCAGGTCGAGGCCGAGCTTCAAGGGCAGATGAACCTGTTTAAGCCGGGCCGCGCTGCTGTCACTCACCTGCTCACGCCGTTTGAAGAAGCACTGCTGCTTCACGAACAAGGCGACGATAAAGCCGCCGAGCTTTACCGCGAAGCGATCGCGGAAGGCGACAACGTGGCCGATGCTTATTGCAACCTTGGAATCATCGAGCTCGAGCTGAAGCGAGTGCCAAAGGCATTGGATTGTTTCACGCTCGCGTTGAAGAACGAGCCGCGTCACGTCGAAGCGCATTACGATCTTGCGAACTTGTACTTCGACTCGGGCGAGTTAAGGCTTGCGCGTTTGCATTACGAGAGCGCGGCCGAGCTCCAGCCGTCGTTCTCTCCGCTCTATTACAACCTGGCGCTGGTTTACTACGAGCTGCAGGACCTGAACGGGGCGTGCGCCGCGCTGCACCGCTACAAGGAGCTGGCACCTCCGGATGAAGATATGAAACTGATAGACGAGCTTCTGAAGTGGCTCGAGCAGGCTCGCAACATCGGAAAGCGCACCGCGTCAAACCGCACTCCTCAGACTAAGAACTCCGCCAATCATTGAGTATAATCTGCCGGCTGACACCTTGGCACAGCGCATTCGCTTGGTCCAAAGCGCTGATGCCTGGGTCAGGCAAAGAAGAATTGCCGATCGAGGTTTAACAAAGACTTCGAGAGCAGCCTGGTCAAGCTATGAACGATACAGTCCACGAATAACACGAATCATCGCGAATGACGGCAGAGCAATCCATGAACCAGGGTTCTCCTCTGCGGATGAACATCGCTTGCTCGTTAGATGCAGCCCGCAACTATTTTCGTCGGAGAATTCGTGGAGATTAGTGTTATTCGCGGACAGACGGATGCAAAGACACGCCGATTGTGGTTGAATCGAGAAGCAAGGAATTGAGGCGGGATGAAAGAAGGTTGTTGGCCTTCTTCGCAAACACGGCGCGCGAACTTGAGACGCGGCCGAATCACGACCAAGGAGAGAAGCTATGCCAGAGGCAACGAGTCACGCCCCCGGATCCTTTTGTTGGATCGAACTTGCGACAAACGATCCCGACGGGGCCAGGAAGTTTTATTCAGCGGTGTTCGGCTGGGAGGCGGAGGACACGCCAGCGGGTCCGGACATGGTCTACACGATGCTCAGAATTCGCGGCCTCGACGTTGGAGCGATGTACAAGCTGGGAGCGGAAGAAGCGGCGGCCGGCATTCCCCCGCACTGGAATTCTTACGTTGCGGTGGCCAGCGCTGACGAAGCGGCTAAGAAGGCGGCGTCGCTGGGCGCCAAAGTTCTGATGGACGCGTTCGACGTGATGGAACACGGGAGAATGGCGGTTATCCAGGATCCGCTGGGTGCGGCCTTTTGTGTTTGGCAAGCGAAGGCCCACTTCGGCGTCAAGCTGGTCGGAGAGACCGGCACGTTTGGATGGGACGAGCTTTGGACGACGGATAGAACGAAGGCAGCCGAGTTCTACACGGGTCTGTTTGGCTGGGGAGCCAAAGACGGTGATATGGGAGGCGGGGTCTACACCGAATGGATCAACGGCGGCCAGCCGATCGGCGGGATGATGGAGATTGCGCCAGAGATGGGACCGGTCCCGCCTAACTGGCTTCCGTATTTCATGGTCGACGACTGCAACGCGAGCGCCGACAAGGCGAAGGCGCTTGGCGGTAAGCTCTTCGTGCCGCCGACGGACATCCCGACGGTTGGGCGTTTCTCGGTGATTGCTGACCCGCAAGGCGCGATGTTCGCGATCATCAAGTTGAGCATGGAAGGTCATAAACCCGAGTAGCCGAGCCGAGCGTTGCTCGCGCTCGGACGCCGAAGAAGCTGAGACGGCTCTGGCTGTGCGGAAGTTCATTCCGCACAGCCAGTCGCTTCTGCAAACATTACTTGTACGGGCGTCCGTCCGCGTGTTGTTCTCAGGACATCCTTTACATTTCCTTCATGTCAAACTAGCGCTGCCTCGCTAGTGGCCCACGACTCGAAGCCCCCGCGCCTGAGCCGATTCCGAGACTCAGTGGTATGCTTAGCGCCGCATGGAATCCGAGCCGCATCGACACTCGGCCAGCGAAGACGAGCGAGAGTTGAGCCGTCTAGGCTACGCGCAGGAGTTGTTCCGCACGATGGGCGGCTTCTCGAACTTCGCGATTTCCTTCTCGATCATTTCGATTCTGACCGGCGCCGTAACTCTCTACGGTCACGGCCTTAGAATGGGCGGGCCGTTCGAGATGGCGGCGGGCTGGCCGCTGGTCACGCTGTTCACGATGACGGTTGCATTGAGCATGGCCGAGCTTGCATCGGCGCTTCCCACGTCGGGCTCGGTGTACCACTGGGCCTCGAAGCTTGGCGGCCGCTCGTGGGGCTGGTTCACCGCATGGTTCAACATCGCGGGTAACCTGACGGTGTTGGCCGGCGTCGATTATGGCTGCGCGTTGTTCGTCACTCCGTTGCTCGGGCTTGAAGCGACGACTCGGAATCTGTTGATTGTCTACGCGGCGTTGCTGGTTTCACACGCGTTGATCAATCAATTTGGAATACGACTCGTCGCCTGGCTGAACGACTTGAGCGTAACGGTTCACATAGCCGGCGTGATCGCGATAGTAGGCGCGCTGTTGCTGTTCGCTCCGAAGCAGCCTGTCTCGTTTTTCTTCACGCGAGTCACTCACAATCCGGAGGGCTGGCCATACTGGGGAGCGTTTGTCATCGGGCTGTTGCAAGCTCAATGGACCTTCACAGGTTACGACGCGTCGGCCAGCGTCTCCGAAGAAACCGTTGACCCGGGACGGCGCGCGCCGTGGGGAATGATACTAGCCGTTGCAGTCTCGAGCGTCGTGGGCTATCTGCTCCTGATCGCGTTGACGCTTGCGATCAAGGACGTTGGCACTGTCCTCAACGCGAAAGATGCCGGAGGCAACGACGTTCCCGCGGTGCTCACCATTCTGGTAGGAGCGCTCGGCGAGCGAGCCGGCTCGGCGTTCTCATGGCTTACGGCAGGGGCGATGTGGTTTTGCGGGTTGTCCGCAGTCACCTGGTGCTCGCGAGTCATCTACTCATTCGCTCGCGACAACGGGTTGCCCGCTTCGAAGCTCTGGCGCCGCGTCAGTCAGAAACATCAGACCCCGGGCCCGGCGATCTGGCTGTGCGTCGTAGTGGCGTTCGCGGTTGCGGTCTACAGCGGTGCGTATTCGGTGGTCACGTCGATTAGCGTGATCGCTCTCTATTTCTCCTACTTGATCCCGATCTTTCTGTCGTGGCGCGCAAAGCAAAGGGGCGAGGCGATAAAACGCGGCCCCTGGCATCTGGGCAAGTACGCTTCCGCTATCAACCTGATCTCGATCCTCTGGGTCGCGTTTATCAGCGTGATCCTGAGCCTGCCCGACGGTATGCGGGCAGGGAAGACCGTTGCAGCTTTCGCCGCATTGCTCGGCTTATGGTATCTGCTTGGCGAGCGGCGGAGGTTTCGCGGCCCCAGTTGGAGGCCAAGGTCCAAAGTCCAAGGTCCAATGTCATGAGTGCCGAGTGACTTTGGACCTTGGACTTTGGACTTTGGACTTTGGACTTTGGACTAAGAACGCATGAACCCGCAAGACCTAAAACAACTCCTGGTCCTCGCGAATCATTTCAAGGAAGGCGACCTTCCGGTTGGCGGAACCAACGACGAGCGAGTATCGCAAGACGCGCGTGCTCAGCTAGCCTCGCTCAGGCTGCCTGACCTAACGAGAACAGAATTGATCGGCGATGGAGTGACCGAGGCGCTCGATCGCTCGCTCGATCGCAAGCTTGCCAGTGAGCTTTCGAGTCTTACGGTTGCGGAAGTCAAAGACGCGTTGCTCAACCGCGACGCGCCACGCTGGGCCGGCAAGTATCGTGACGGTCTCTCGAGCGAAGCGATCGCCGCTGTCGTGAAGATCATGACCGACGACGATCTGTCGACGGCGGCTTGCTCGCTCTTCAATCCGCTTCCCGGCGCGGGCGTTGCAATCGGCTCGCCCGGTCATTTTGGCTCGCGCATTCAGCCAAATAGTCCGGGCGACGGCGAAGAGGAAATCCTGTTGTCGATCCTCGAGGGACTTAGCTACGGGTGCGGCGACGTGATCCTCGGGCTCAACCCCGCCAGCGACGATGTCGAAACGATCATTCGACTCGAAGATCTTCTGCGGCGCGTTGTCGATAGGCTTCAGCTTCCGACTCGTTACTGCGTTCTTTCGGACATCGTCAAGCAAACGACTGCGCGTGGTCGAGCTCGCGTCGATGTCGGCTTTCAAAGTCTGGCCGGCACTTCGGCGGCGCTCGCGGGAATGGTGGGCCTCGACGTGCAGGGTCTCGCCGACCTGTGTCGTGGATTCGATGGGTTGTACTTCGAGACGGGGCAGGGCTCGGAAGTCACCAACGGCGCCGCCGAGGGCGTTGATATGGTGACCCTCGAGTCGCGCACTTACGGCGTCGCGCGAGCGATCGGTAACTTGTGCCGCGAGGCGGACGGCGAGCGAAAATGGATGATCGTAAACGACGTGGCTGGGTTCATCGGCCCGGAAGTCTTTCGCACCGCCGGCCAGTTGGTACGCGCCTGTCTAGAAGATTCGGTGATGGCCAAGCTCCACGGGCTAACGATGGGGTTGGACGTTTGCGCGACGTTTCACATGGGAATCGATCCCGCTACGCTGCGCGAGCTGACCCGCGAGATCGTCACGAGAGCCGCGCCCGCGTACTTGATGGCTGTGGCAGGCAATGCCGACCCAATGCTCGGTTATATGACGACGGCTTTCCGCGATCACCCGGAGCTGCGACGACGAATAGCCAGGCGCATCGCATCGCCGATGCAGAAGCGACTGGCCGAACTTGGCGTGATGAACGGCGTTGGCGAGTTGACGGGGCGAGGAGACGCAGCAGCGTCGCTCTATGCTGCTTATGCGAAGTCGGGCGGTGACAGCCGGTCGTTTGAAGCCCTGCGAGACGAGGCCGATCGCAAGTACGCCGTGCTGCGCGAGCGAGGCTTTGATCTTGGGTTTGAACACGATGGCGCGAGCGTTCTTGCCGACGACCGCATGCAAGCCATCTACGATCACGCGCGTCGAGCTTTGTTTGCGTCAATCGACGACTCGGTTTTAGCTCGCGCGTCGCCGAACAACCTACTCGTCAACACTCGCGCGCGCGATCGCGACGACTACCTGGCTCACCCACCATCAGGCGAGCTGATCTGCGATAAGGACGCGGCCCGTCTGTCTTCGCTTTATGGCGCGCGCCACCCTCAGGTTCAGATAGTGGTTTCGGACGGGCTTAACGCGAACGCCGCTAACGAGAACCTGCGCGAGCTTCTGCCGGCGCTGAAGCAACAACTCGCGACTGCCGGATGTAATGTCTCAGATACCGAGGTCGTGGTTCGAAACGGCCGCGTGCGGGCCGGCTATCACGTCGGCGCGCTGCTGGAGGTGCAAGTGATCGTCCATCTGATCGGCGAACGGCCGGGCACCGGGTTGAACCTGTTATCGGCTTATCTGACCTACGGGCGTGACAAGGACGGAGGCTGGCGCTGGACCCCGGAGATGGATCACTCGCACACGACCGCGATTTGCGGAATACACCGCCGCGGGAAGCAGCCTTCAATCGCAGCGAGACAAGTGGCGCGGGCTGTTAGGAGAATGCTCGACGAGCAACGATCGGGAATTGAGCTGACCTAAGACGCCTCGCTATCGCAAGGGTAAGAACCAATGTCCACATCGCAAGTCCGGCGCCCACAAGCTACGGTCATCGGAGACTCCGACGCGCCGCCTGAGTTGTGCGGCGTGGCTGAGCAGATCGGCGCGATGCTCGCGCGGCTCGGCATAACCGTCATCTCTGGCGGACGTGGCGGTGTGATGGAAGCAGCTTGTCGCGGCGCTGCGCAGGCGGGCGGCACGACGGTTGGGATTCTTCCCTCTTCTGAAATGAGCGATGCGAATCAGTGGTGTAGCGTTGTGATTCCGACGGGTCTCGGTCACGCGCGCAACGTGGTGAACGTGCTAAGCGGCGACTTTGTGATAGCGCTCGGCAGTTCGGCGGGCACGCTGTCTGAAGTGTGCTTTGCGTGGATTCACGGAAAACCGATTTTGACTGTGACGGGCTGCGATGGCTGGATGGAGAAGACGGGAAGCATGTTGGATAGTCGAGGGACCTCGTCGATCAATGTGTGCGAGGATATTGAGTCGCTGAAAGACGCGGTGATGCTGTCGGTCACTAACATGAGCGGATAAAAGCTTCTCTGTGCAACCCTCTGTGTCTCTGTGCCTCTGTGGTTAGAAGGCCGTCAAACCCGACTAACCACAGAGGCACAGAGGGTTGCACAGAGAATCGCGAGGCCCAGCGGATCATCCCACGTTTGCAAGACCAAACTTCGGCTGGCGTTTCACGACTTCAATCGCGCGAGCCGTCTCACTCGAGTTGCCGCGTTCGGTCAGCAGGCGGTCTGCTTCCTTCTTCGCAAGCTCAAGCAGCGCGTAGTCGCGAAACAGATTACCAACGCGAAACGCCGGCACTCCCGACTGCCGCGTGCCCATCACTTCGCCGGGGCCGCGCAGCTCCAGGTCTTTCTCGGCTACTTTGAAGCCGTCGTTGGTCGCTTCCATGATCTTCAACCGCTCGCGTGCTTCGGCAGACCGCTTGTCACCTGCAAGCAGGATGCAATAAGCCTGCTGGTCTCCTCGCCCGACTCGCCCGCGAAGCTGATGCAGTTGCGAGAGCCCGAACCGCTCCGCGTGCTCTATCAGCATCACGTTGGCGTTTGGCACGTCCACGCCGACTTCTATCACCGTGGTAGAAACGAGTATGTGAAGCGAGCCGCCGCGAAACTCGGTCATCACTTCGTCTTTTTCTTCAGGCTTCATTCGGCCGTGAATTAAACCGATGCGGAAGTTTGGAAAGACCGATGTCTGAAGATGCTCGGCCATCTGAGTCGCGTTGAGCAGATCAAGCTTCTCGGATTCTTCAACCAGCGGGTAGACGATGTAGACCTGCCCTCCCTCGCGGATGTTCTTGCTGAGGAACTGATAAATCTTGCGGCGATCTTCTTCGCCGCGCACGCGAGTGATCACCGGTTTCCGTCCGGGCGGCATCTCGTCGATGATCGAGAGATCGAGATCGCCGTAGACGCTCATCGCAAGCGAGCGCGGGATCGGCGTCGCCGTCATCACCAGCACATCCGGGTTGTAGCCGCGGCCGATCAACTCGCCGCGTTGAAGCACGCCGAATCGGTGCTGCTCGTCGATCACCACGAAGCCGAGCTTGTGAAAGCTGACGCCTTCCTGAATCAACGCGTGAGTGCCTATCAGCAGATCGACTTCTCCAGCTTCGATCGCCGCGTGAATCTCGCGCTTGCGCGCCGGAGTGAGCGACCCGGTAAGCAATTCAACCCGGTAGGAAGACGCGGCGAGCATTTGCTTGACGTTTCGCGAGTGCTGCTCGGCGAGTATTTCGGTCGGCACCATGATCGCGGTCTGGTAGCCGCTTTCGATCGCGACGATCGCGGCTTGCACGGCGACTATTGTTTTCCCAGAGCCGACGTCACCTTGAAGCAAACGGTTCATCGGACTCGCGCCAGTCATATCGCGGACGATCTCCGCAAGCACACGTTTCTGCGCGCCGGTCGGCTTGAAGGGCAGCACCTTTCTTACTGCGTCGCGGACGCGCTGGTTGACTTCAATCACGGTTCCTTTGGGCGAGCGCTCGCGGCCCTGACGCCGAACGCCCATCGCAAGCGCCAGCCAGAAGAACTCTTCGAAGATCAACCGGCGATGGGCCGGCGACTGAAAGCTGTTGTACTCGGCAAGCGGAGCATCGTCCCCCGGAAAGTGAATTTGCTGTATCGCGTCCGCTCTCGAAATGAGCCCGGTGCGGGCAAGCACTTCAGCAGGCAGCACCTCTGCGAGTTCCGACAGATCGAGCCGCGCAAGCACATGATGCACGATCGACCGAAGCTGCTTGGTGCGCACGTCGCCGAGCTTGCGATACACGGGAACGCGCCGCCCGGTGTGTATCGGGTCAGCGTCATCGTCGTCGGAGACGAACTCGTAGTCGGGGTTCTCGGCTTCGAAGTAGCCGCGGCGCCCGCGCTTCCACAGCCCGTAGAGCAACACGCGCCGCCCGGGCGGAAACGAGTTCTGAAGATAAGCCTGATTCCACCAGAAGGCCCGAATCTGGGCGGTGCCGTCGGTCGCCGAGAACTCGAATATGCGCAGCTTACCGCCCTTGACTGGATAAGTGCCGGCTACTCGCACCTCCGCTTCGATGGTGGCGTAGTCGCCGTGTTTGAGGCCGCTGATATGGGCGAGCTTGGAGCGGTCCTCGTAACGCATCGGCAGATAGTGAAGCAGGTCTTCAACCGTGACCTGGAGCGCGCCGGCGGCACCCATCGAGCCGGCAACGCCCTGCGAAAGCTTTTGCGCGGTCTTAACCGCCACGCGGGGGATTTCGTGCAGATGAAGCTCGTAGATTGGGGTTGAAAGCTTGATCAAAGTGATGGCCTCGCCGAGAGAGGACACTTGCTGTTCGGCGCGATGAGATTCTAGGGGCGGTGCGAGTACCGGTCAAGAAGCCGGTAAGCCGGGCGGTGGGTAGGCTAGGAGTTCAGGGTTCAGAGTTCAAGCGTCAGCTTGCTTCTCACGTTCACCGGCGGAAAGACAAGCCGAAGCTTGAACCCTAAACCCTGAACTCTGAACTCTGAACTCAAACTGACCCCTGTGCACAATATGCTTGCAGAATCGATGATCTAGGTGGAAAATAGGACGCGCTGAAGACAGGCGTGGAATAAGGCCCGGCGGGCGCGCTGGGTTTCAAACTTCACCTATTAATGAGAGGCAAGTCAATCGCGGCCAATCCGTTCATACGAGACGCGAAGACGACCCGGTTTGGAGTAACCAGCTTGCGGCGCGGCTGTTGAAATAGCGCTAACTTTCCGAGGAGGCACCATGGATTACAATCTAAGAACAAAGACAATGCGCGCTTTTCGCGCCGGACTACTTTTTGTTGGCATAACACTATTGTTTGCGGCAAGTCCTTCTCTTGCTGGACACGCGGTCGAAGGCGCGGGCCAACAGCCGCAACAGCCGCAGTTTACCGCTACGATCTCCGGCACGATCACGAATTGCGCAAATACGGTGCCTCCCGGACTTCAAAACGTGACTGTGGCACTGGTTGGCCCATCAACAAATTTCTCACCAGTAACGAACGCCAGTGGATTCTATACCCAGGATGTGGCTGAGAGCGGTCTCTGGAACATTACGCCCTCAAAGCCTAACCTGGCGCCGGGAGGCGCCGGCATCAACGTGGGCGATATCAACCGGGCGCAACAGATCTTCCTGAACGTCGGTACGCCACCCACGGCTTGTCAGACCAAGGCTGCAGACACAAATGAGGATTTGAGTGTGAATCTGACCGATGTAAACGCAATCAGCCGGTTCTTTCTGTCCTTTGCCACCGGCATCTTCAATACGGGCCAGGCGCGATTCATCCCGACTTCCAATGCGGTAAACGTATTGGGTAACGTCACTCAGAACTTTCAGGCTGTCGTGTTGGGTGATGTGAATGGCGGTATCATAAGCGGTCCTACGCCAAACGGAAGTACTTCCAAAGTGCAATCAACATCTACAAACCAACCCGCAGGCGGGGTGGCGTCCACGGTTTCGCTGCCTACGACTTCGGTTGGAACAAACGTGACCAGTTTCTCCCTGCTGATTTCAGTGACGGATACGACAGGAAATAACTATATCGGGGCTCAGGGTGATTTTACGTTCAACGAAACGATCGCGACGGTTGTCAGCGCGTCCGCGGCCGGAATTACAACCACCGGTTGGACGGTGCAAGGCAATATCCAGCCAGGCCCCGGACCAACGAGAACGTTTCGGTTCTTTGTCCTTTCCCAAGACGGAGGGGTCACGCCACTGGCAGGCGGTGGAACGTTGATTAGACTTAACCTCACCAAGACGGCGGGCGGTACTCCAGGATCTTCGACGCCATTGACTTGGGCGGTCGGCCTAACTGGTTTTAAGTTTCTCGATGGAAACACTTTCGAGCTAGTCGATCCCGCGGCCCAGGTTAACGGGACGCTCACTTTAACAACAGCACCTTCAGCCGTGGCCCTCTCGGGCTTCAAAGCCTCAGGGTACGACGACGGAGTCTATCTGAACTGGAAGACCGGATTCGAAGCTGAGAATCTCGGCTTCAACATCTATCGCGAAGTCGCGGGCAAACGCACGCTTGTCAATCGGGACATTGTTGCCGGTTCTGCTTTGATGACCGGCGCTGCGACAAGACTTGAGGCCGGCCAGTCGTACGGCTGGTGGGACAAGTCGCCCGGCGATCAGGACGCCCGCTACTTCCTCGAAGAGATGGACATCAACGGACTCCGCACAATGCACGGCCCCTTCGATGTGCATCGCGCAGGTGGACGACCTCAAAGAGAGAGCCAGGCGGCGTTGCTCAGCCAGCTTGGACGCGGCGAGCCGACAACGCGTCAAGTGCCGCTCAATTATCAGCCCGGCCGTGTGGACTTGCGCAGCGCGGAATTCTCGGCGCAGTCCGCTGTGTCTTCATCCGCTTCTACTCTCAAGCTCGCGTCGATGCCGGCCGCGAAGATGACGATCAAGGAAGAAGGCTGGTATCGAGTGACACAGCAAGAACTGGCGGCGGCAGGTCTTGATCCTAAAGCCATCTCGAGCCATCTCCAGTTATACCTCCGCGGAGTCGAGCAGCCGATCCTCGTCAGCGGCGACGCGATCGAGTTCTTTGCCACCGGACAAGACGTCGTCTCTACGGACGCACACGTCTACTGGCTTGTAAACGGCGACCGCCCGGGCAAGAGAGTCGGAGTTGGAAGCGGTCAAAGCAGCGGTGGCGGCGCAACTAGTTTTCCATACACCGTCGAGCGCCGGGACCGGACGGTTTACTTCTCCGGTCTCAAGAACGGCGACATCGAAAACTTCTTTGGCCAGGTAGTCACTTCCAACTCAGTGGATCAAACGGTAGCCGTGTCGAATCTCGACGTGGCATCCGGCGGCGCTGCTCAGGTCGAGATAGCGCTTCAAGGCGCGATCGATATCGAGGGCTTGATTGATCATCAAGTCAGAGTTTTGCTCAACGGCTCAGACCTGGGCCGTATCACCTTTGACGGTCTGGCGCACAAGGTCCAGAAGTTCGCGGCGGGGCCGGGCTTATTGAAGGACGGCAACAACGTGTTCACTTTGGTTGGAGAGGCGAGCAATCGCGATATCAGCCTGGTGG
The DNA here is from genome assembly GCA_038040485.1 of Candidatus Onstottus arcticum. Classification (GTDB taxonomy): domain Bacteria; phylum Acidobacteriota; class Blastocatellia; order UBA7656; family UBA7656; genus Onstottus_B; species Onstottus_B arcticum. Next base: position 17,499 of record JBBPIE010000030.1, on the reverse strand, counting down.
ACTACATCCGCATCACCTATCAGCGCAAATTCGTCAGCGATCAGGACGTGCTTAGAGTTACCGCGACTGGTCCGCAGACGATTGACGGCTTTAGCAGCGCGGCCATCCGCGTCTTTGACATCACCGATCCCGCTTCAGTAGTCGAGCTGGCCGGGACCGTTGGATCGTCGGGAGACAAGTACGCGGTCGCGGTAGAGGCGCCGGGACAGGGAGCGAGAACGTTGCTCGCGCTAACCGATGGTCGCATCAAGCGTCCGGTTTCCATAACGGCGAATCAACCGTCCAACCTGAAGAACAAGAAGAACAAAGCGAACATGGTGATCATCGCTCGCCGCGAGTTCTTCCCGACTCTCGAGCCGTTGAGGGCGCTCCGGGAAAGCCAGGGGCGCAGCGTAGCCATGGTCGACATTGAAGACATCTTCGACGAGTTCAGCGACGGCGAACGTACGCCCCAAGCGGTAAAGGACTTCCTGTCGTTTGCCTCAACCACCTGGAAGAAGAAGCCGGGCTTTGTCTTGTTAGCCGGACACGCCAGTCTCGATCCGAAGAACTATCTTGGAGTTGGAGACAGCGATCTGATTCCGACGAAACTGATCGACACGGAGTTGATGGAGACGGCGTCGGACGATTTTCTTGGCGACTTTAACGAAGACGGGCTGTCCGAGTTGGCAATCGGACGTTTGCCTTTCCGCACGGCGGACGAAGCGGCGACGATGGTCTCGAAGATCGTCTCCTATGAAAGCTCGATCGCTTCAAGCGAAGCGCTGTTCGTCGCGGACAACAACGACGACTTCGATTTCGAGGCAGCAAGCTCTCAGGTTCGAGGGCTGATGCCTTCCGGTCTGAAGGCGAGCCAGATCAACAGGGGCCGCGTGGACCCCGATACTGCTAAGGCGCAACTCATCGACGCGATCAACCGAGGCCAGAAGCTCGTCAACTACATTGGGCACGGCAGCGTGAATCAATGGAAGGGCAACCTCCTGACAAATGATGACGCGCTGGCTCTGACGAACGGAGGCCGGCTGCCGTTGTTCGTGATGATGACTTGTCTGAACGGCTACTTTCACGACGTAGCATTGGACAGTCTGGGCGAATCGCTGTTGAAGGCGCCGCACGGCGGCGCGGTAGCGGTTTGGACTTCGTCGGGTATGACTCAGCCGGCAAGTCAGCAAGCAGCGAATCGCGAGTTTTACCGGTTGCTGTTTGGTCAGAAACTAACTCTGGGCGAAGCGGTGATGCGCTCGAAGGCGGCGGCACAAGAGTCCGACGTTCGGCGAACCTGGGTACTGCTTGGCGATCCGGCTATGCGGATCAAGTAAGAACCGGCATCGTTCCGGAGAACTGAAGTGCTGTAGGAAAAGCCGCTCGTTGCTGAGCGGCTTTTCTTTCGCGAGCATACGAGGCTATCCCGCGAGAGCCTTGATTTGAAGCGCTCGCGATTGACGGCCGTGCAATATTTTCAGCAGTTCAGGAATATTACACTCTTCGATTGACACGATTGTGATGGGTTTGCTAACGTGGCGGCAGAATCGGAGGTCAAGAGAATGAGCGACAACCGTGATGACCTAGACACCCAGCCAACCCTAACCGCGATACTGGAGCGAGTTCAAAAGGCGGAGACGGGGCTCTATCAAGCCATCGAGCGTCTCGCGGCACGCATGGAAGGCCAGATTCAATCCGTGCGCGAAGAGGTTCACACCGTGCGCGAAGAGGTTCACACCGTGCGAGGAGAGGTTCACACCGTGCGCGAAGAGGTTCACGCCGTGCGAGGAGAGGTCAAGGCCGCGAGGCTCGAGTCCCACGACGAGATCCAGGCCGTGCGCCGCGAGCTCCACGAGGAAGTCGATTCCTTGCGTGATGAGATGCGAATGCATTTCCGCAAGCTGGACACCAAGTTTCAACTTCTGATCGAAGACTCCATGGACGTCCGCGCAAATCAGCGTGACCTGTCAAAAAGGATGGACGAACTCGAAGTGAAAGCTTCGTGAGCTCGACAGGGTTTCTTCGACCCTCCGTCTCGATTCAAGATTGACACCTTCTAACCCCCCCCACTAGCCTTCGGAGTATGAAATTGCAAGGAATCACTCAGTCCGTTGCCGGATACAACCGCACATTCGGCAGAACGTTTCAGTCGCTAGCATTCGTAGCGGTGTTCTTTATTCTCGCTTCTACAGCCCTGGGCCAGACCTCAGCGCCGCGCACGATGCGGGTTGACTACTATCACACCGGCAATGCTTCGCAGGAGATGTTCAGCCTCGATCGGGTCGCGGTCGAGCCACTGGCTTGGCCGGGCAATCCCCAGAAGAACATCGACGACACAAACCTCGGCAAGTACTCCTTCGAGGTGCACGATCGAAACACAAATCGAGTTGTTTATTCGCGCGGGTTCGCTTCCATCTACGGCGAGTGGGAAACGACCGATGAAGCCAGAAACATGAACCGGACGTTTCACGAGTCCCTCCGGTTCCCGGCGCCGGCGTCGCCGGTCCAGGTCGTCTTGAAAAAGCGGGATGCAAACAACGCCTTTCGTGAAGTGTGGTCGACGATTGTCGATCCGAAGGACATGTTCGTAGACATATCCAAACCTGCTTCACCCGGCCCGCTGATCGAGATTCAAAAGAGCGGCGACCCGGCCGTGAAGGTTGACTTCCTGATACTTGGCGACGGCTACACGGCTGGCGAGCGCGGCAAGTTCGAGAAGCACGCCCGCCGGCTTGTCGAGCTCTTGTTCGCGACCTCGCCATACAAAGAACATCGCAAGAGCTTTAACGTCTGGGCGTTGTGTCCGGCGGCTGAAGAGTCGGGGATCTCGCGGCCCTCGACGGGCGTTCACCGGGCCTCGCCGCTTGGCGCAAGCTACGACGCGTTTGGCTCCGAGCGATATGTGCTGACGTACGAGAATCGCGCGCTTCGTAGCGTCGCACAGTTCGCACCGTACGAGTTCATCGAGATTCTGACGAACTCGCGCACGTACGGAGGCGGCGGAATCTTCGGTTTGTACAGCACGGTGGCCGCCGACAGCGAGCAAGCGCCTTACGTCTTCGTTCACGAGTTCGGCCATCACTTCGCGGGGCTTGCAGATGAGTACTACACATCGCCGGTCGCCTACACTCCTTCTCCAGTGAAGGCCGAGCCCTGGGAGCCAAACGTGACCGCGCTGCTCGAACCGGCGAACCTCAAGTGGAAAGATCTTGTCGCGGCGGGCACTCCGATTCCAACGCCGTGGCAGAAGGACGAATACGAGAGCCACTCGCGCGAATACTCGAAGCGCCGCGCGCAGATTCGAGCCGAGAACCGCCCCGAGTCCGAGATGGAAGCGCTTTTCCGTGAGAACCGCGAGTTCGAGCTGAAGCTGTTCGCCCGCGAGAAGTACGCGGGGAAGGTGGGAGCTTTTGAAGGAGCGAACTACGAAGCGAAAGGCTTCTATCGTCCTGAAGTGGATTGCATCATGTTCACTCGCAGTCCATCGTTCTGCGCCGTGTGCCGCCGCGCGATCGAGCGGGTTATTGAGCTTTACACGCAATAGTGTGAAAGAGGGGTATCCGCGAAAACCCGCCGGATCAGTGTCATCCGTGGTCTATGAGGCACGGGCAAAGCGATTCTTCCGGAAGAATAGACCACCGATGACACTGATTAGACGAATTCTCACGGATTCCTCGCCGATTTGATCGATAGCGAAGTGCCGGTGCAAGTCACTAAAACCCAAACTTCAACCCGAACTGAATCTCCCTCGCGCGTCGCGTCGCAAAGACCTGACCGAACTGCGGGTTCGAGGTGTTCTTTGCCAGGTTTTCAACGCTGCCGAATGCCGGGTCCGTCGGCAGCAGATTCGGCACCGTCTGGAAGATGTCGTTGATCGTCGTGTTGTTGAAGATGTTGAAGAACTCGGCGCGGAACTGTATCCGATAGCGTTCGGCAAAGCGCCAGTTCTTAGCGACGTTCAAGTCGGTGCCCAGAAAGAATGGAAACCGGAACGGCGCGCGCGGTGAATCGCCTATCTCGCCTACCGTCGTCGGCAGGAACGCGAGCGGGTTGATGTAGTAAGGAACGGTTGTGCCGGGAACGCCCACGGGAACATTCGCGAACGGATCGCCCGCAACGTTCGGACGAGTGCCGCGCGGGCCGGGCGCGTTAGCTTGAACGACGCGGTTCAACGGCAAGCCTGTTTGCGCGGTCGTTATTCCAGACAGCTCCCAGCCTCCCAAGACCTGAGTCAGAAACGGTCTGGCCAGCAAGCCAGCTTTCGGAGACGGCACTTCGTAGACGTAGCTTGCTTTGAATACGTGAGTGCGATCGAAGCGCGAAACCGCCCGCTCGATTGCGAAGTTGTCCCGCACTTGCGGCAGATCCGCAGCATCCCGATCGTTTGTCGAGTCAGTCATGTTCTTAGACCAGGTATAAGACAACTGAGCCGTCAGGCCCTTCACGTTCTGAACCCTGAAAGCGCTGATCAATGCATGGTAGCGGAAGGTTGCCGTCGTCTGCCGGTCGGTGACTGTAGTGTAGCCGCGGAACGGACGCGCCAGGTTGATACAGTTGTTCGGGTTGTTCGAAGCAGCAAGCGCCGGATCGCAACCCACTATGCCCTTCGACGCTGTAAGAATTTCCTGCGGAGTCGGCGCGTTGATGTCCACCGGCCGCGTCTGATGATTGCCTCCCGAGCCGAGATAGCCAACCTCGAACGCGATCGCTTTGCCAACCTGCCGTTGCACAGTCAGGTTCCACTGTTGAGCGATCGGCGTAATAAACGGGCTTGTCGTCGTTATCAGGGTTCGCGGCGCGAGAGTCCCCGGAGGCGCGCCCGCCGAAGGATTGGCATACGTGATTGGATTGGCAACCGTCGCCGTCAGGCTCAGCGAGTTGTTGAACGGCGGATTGGTGAACGTGTTCTGTTCCAACGTTCCGACGATTACCTGATCGTAATAGATCCCGTAGCCACAGCGTATCACCATCTGGTCCGGGCCGCCGCTCAGCCGGCCGAGAAACCCGTCCTTTGCCGACGGGCTCCACGCGAATCCAAAGCGTGGGCCGAAATTGTTCTTGTCCATCTGCTGGATTCGGCGCCCGAACGGCGAGTTCTTGTTTGCAACGACAATCCCGTTTAACAGATCGCCGGTTCCCTTGACCAGTTGGGTGCATGTTGCGTTCGCGCATTGCGGGGCATTGGCCGCGCTGTAGTTCTCCGGAAAGAACGCGGTGAGGACGTCCTCCCTGTCGGTCGGCATGCGAAACAACTGGTAGCGGACGCCATAATCGAGTTGAAGGTTAGGTCTCGCCTTCCACGTGTCTTGGGCATAAAACTCGGTGCGCCCGAATCGAAGGTGGTTGGTCACGTCGAATTCGCTTTCGCTGTAGGCACTCGCGCGGCCGAGCAAAACATCGGCGAGTCCTATCCCGCTGCCCGCGACTGACGTGCGCGTCTGAAGCCCGGTAAAGCCGAAGCGACCCTGCGTTTCGTTGGCCGCGCCCTCGGTCTTGCGCTCCCAGCTTACTTCGGCGCCGAACTTCATCGTATGCGCGCCGCGAACCCAGGTCAGATTGTCCTTCGGGTTGAAGTTCTTGTAATGGATGTTGAAGAGCTGCGCCGCCCCGAGCAACGGGAAACCGGTGATGTTTATGGTCGGCGGCAAGTCGGACTTGTTTTCAGGAAACAGTTCGGTGTTCGGAATACTCACGTTCTGCTTACTCCACGCGCCCACGAGGCTGTCGGTTATGTCGTTGCTCGAGTACGCGAATGTCGCTTCGTTGACGATGCTCGAGCCGAACGTGCTGGTTAGCGAAACGGCAAGCACCTGGCCCGGAACGTTTGTGTCGGTGGTGGCGATGTTCGGGATCGAGAACGTCGTCCCCTGAAATAGACCGCCGGGCTCGCGCGTCTGGCTTAGATCGTGAGTGTAGCGGCCAGTGAGCTGATGACGAGAGTTGATGCCGTGGTCGATTCGAAGCGTCTCCTGCCTTGTGTTGTTGATCGCGGGAGCGACGGCCAGAATGCGATTCGGATCTACACCCGGCGTCGTAGCTGGGATCGTCGGTTCGGGAAAGAGATTCAAGATTGCCTGAGCGGCGGGATCGATGGTCCCCGACGGAATCTGCTTGCCGCTGAACTCGAGGCCGGTCGCTGGATCGAATATGCGCGCGCTCCCTTGCGAGAAGTCGCCGCGCCGCTCACGAAGCGAGGGGACGGTCACGAAGCTCTCGGAAGCCTGGCGGATGATCCGTCGCCACTCCTCCGAGAAGAAGAAGAACGTTTTGTCGTGACCGCGCGAGTAGATTCCCGGGATCCAGACCGGGCCGCCGAGCGTGAATCCGAAGTTGTTGTAGCGAAGCACTGGGCGCGGCGCCCGCTCGTCCCCGCACGTCTTGCCTATCGGAGCTGCATCGCCGCGGTCGCAGAAACGGCCCGCCGCATTGCTCAAAAAGCTGTTAGCGTTCAGCGCGTCGTTTCGCAAGAACTCGTATACATTTCCATGGAAATCACGCCCGCCGCCTCTGGTTATGACGTTCACGACTCCACCCGATGCCCGGCCGAACTCGGCGGTTGGAACAGAAGTGATGACCCGGAACTCCTGAATCGAGTCAACGGTCGGAGTCGAGCAATGTGATATTCGATCCCACGTCGACGTTCGCCACCCCATCGACCAGGTAGTTGGTCGAGTTGCGGCGGTTGCCGCCTATCAAGATCGTCGTCAGATTGGTCAGGCCAATTCCAGCTTCAGCGGTCTCGTCGGTCGTGACTCCGGGCACCAGCGTCACTAGTTGAAGGAAGCTGCGATTGTTGAGCGGCATCTCGACCACTTTGCGATTCTCGATCACATCGCCGACCGTAGGCGAAGACTGAACGAGGGGAATTTCGGCGGTGACGGTCACCTGCTCGTCGATCGCACCCGCTTCGAGTTGGATATTGATGGTCTTTCGATCGTTCACCATCAGCTCGACACTCTGGTTGAGATACTCTTTGAAGCCTTGCAGTTTTGCCGAAAGATTGTAGATGCCCGGCGTTATGAAGGTGAGCGAGTAATAGCCCTCGTCGTTGCTCATCGTTTTGCGTTCGTCTCGCGTACTGAGGTTGGTGAGCGTGATTTCCGCGCCCGCAACAACCGCGCTCGCAGCATCAGTAACTTGTCCGGTGATCGTTGCGGTCGTTTCTTGCGCACTCGCGCTCACCGAAAGAAGCAGAAGGATGAACACCGCAAGGAACGGAAGCGGCCGAGTTGCTGTTTTCATATTGCTCTCCAAAAGCATCGGCAATGGTTCGTGACCGCGACACGACCTATTCCGCCTTGGCCTTGTTCAACGTGTGATTTTCGGAAGGTTAGCACATCAAAGTGGTGTCTATCCACTTTGTCACCGAAGCGCCGCGGGACAGCGGCTTGCTTACGCGTAGAACTGAATGGGCAAGGCGTCAATACAGCAAATACTTGAGCCTGGCGCGCGCGAACTCCGCGAGCCCGGCCTGCCAACTTGCCGCAATCTCGGAAGCCGTTTTTCCTTCCTTCAACGCGGCGAACGCAGTCCGGTTCACGAACAGACGAAGATAGTCGTCAACCTTCCAGGTATCCGGGTGTAGCCGGTTGAGCTGATAGGCAATCTCGACGCCAGTTGCGACCGGACGAAACGCGCCACGATCGGTGACGATGATGTTAACGCCGCCGCACGGTTCGCCGCTGAACCTCGAAGACCTTGGCGTGTAGCGAACCGGCACAAACCTGACACCGGCAAGCCCGGCCCGATTCAAAGCCTCGCTCAGCTTCTGACCGTCGAGCCACGGCGCTCCGATCACTTCGAAAGGCGTGTCGGTTCCGCGGCCCACGGAGATGTTCGTCGTCTCGAGCAAACCGATGCCGGGATAGAGCAACGCTTCGGTCAGGCTTCGCATATTAGGCGAAGGGTTCACCCACTCGAGCCCCGTTCCATCGTAGTAGTCCGCCCGCCTCCAGCCTTCCATCTTGATAACCGTAAGGTCTGCGCCGATCTTTCGCTCCGAGTTGAACAGCATCGCAAGCTCGCCAATCGTCAGACCGTAGCGAATCGGTATCGAATGATACGACGTGAACGAGTACGGCGGCTGCGCCGCAAGTTCGGCGTCGGCTACCGGGCCTTCGATGTCGTAGCCGTTGATCGGATTCGGCCGGTCGAGCACGACGAACTTGATCTTGTGCTTCGCCGCTTCCTCCATCGCGTAACCGCAAGTCGTGATGTAGGTGTAGAAGCGCGCGCCGGTGTCTTGAACGTCGAACATCAGGGTGTCGATGCCCTTCAGCATCTCGGCAGTCGGACGCCGTTTGTCTTTGTCGTAGAGACTGTAGATCGGAAGTCCGGTCTTCTGGTCTCGCTGATCAGCGATCGGTGAATCTTCGATGCCCCGCAAGCCGTGTTCGGGCGAGAACAGGGCGACGAGCTTCAGGTTCTTTGCTTCAGCCAGCACATCGATTGTCGGGCGGCCGGCACGGTCGCGGCCCGTGTGGTTTGTGATCAAGCCGATTCGTCTGCCTTCAAGTTGTTTGAAGCCGTCGCGCTCCAGCACGTCGATTCCCGTGAGGACCGGATGAAGCAGGCCAGCCGGAACTCCGCGAGTGATCGCGGCGCGCGGCGCGTCGACGAAACGAGGAGGTGACTTCAAATCGACTTGAGCAGCCTTTGGCAAATCGGTGATCGCGGCCGCGACGATCGATGCGACGAAGGACCGAAGCCTGGTCACGTCGCCTTTCCCGTTTGGATGAACGCGATTGGTCAACAACACCACAAAGGTCTCGCTTAAGGGATCGAGCCAGATGCTGGTGCCGGTGAAGCCGGTGTGCCCGAACGTGCCGACAGGAAACAGGTCGCCTCGGTTGGAAGAGAACGCCGTGTTCACATCCCAACCGATGCCGCGCATCTGCGAAGTCGGAAGCGACTGCGCGCTGATCATTCTTCCGACTGTGTAGGGAGCAAGGATGCGCGTCCCGCCGTACTCTCCTTTGTTGAGAATCATCTGACAGAAGATCGCCAGATCGTCCGCGGTCGAGAAAAGGCCGGCGTGCCCGGCTACGCCGCCCATTTCGTAAGCTCGCGGGTCGTGCACTTCACCTCTCATCCAGTGGCCTTCGCGGGTTTCGGTAGGCGCTGTGCGTTCCGAGATTTGCTTCAAAAACTCGCTGATCCGACGGAGCGTCTCAATTGAGTAGTCGCCGGTTTTCGATTTGGCTTCATTGCGAATGCCTTCCATCTTTGCACTGAAAAAGCTGCTTTTCATTTCAAGCGGAGTGAAAATGGTATCTTCAGCAAAGCGGTCAATCCGCTTGCCGGATACGCGGCGTACGATCTCTGCCGCAACGATGAAGCCAACATCCGAATAGACGAATCGCGTTCCCGGCTCGTAGCTCGGCCGCAGTTGGTAGATCTGTTCGAGCGGATCAATCGTCTTCCCAACGTAGTCGGCGATCTCGTTATCCGGCGGCAGTCCCGCGCGATGAGTCATCAACTGCTCGACGGTGATTCGTTCTTTGCCGAACTTGCCGAACTCGGGGATGTAGAGAGCGACCGGATCGGCAAGCGACACCTTGCCCTGCTCGACCAGAATCATGATTGAAGTCGCGGTCGCGACGATCTTGGTCAGCGACGCAAGGTCGAAGATCGTGTCGATGGTCATAGGCTCGCGCTTGGGCTCGATTGCGCGATCGCCAAACGCTTTGCGAAAGACGATGCGGCCTTTGCGAGCTACAAGCACGACGGCGCCCGGTGTTTCCTTGCGAGCGATCGATTCAAGCGCCGCTTCGTCGATCTTCGCGAGCCGTTCGCTCGACATCCCGACGGATTCTGGCGCTGCTTCAACCAGTCGGCGAGATCCCTGAATAGCTGCTCGCTTAGCGGTTTTCTGTGCAAAGACCGCGACGTCGAACGACGCGACCGCAAAGCACAAAACCAACGTGGTCAATCCCGTCGACAAAAACCAAAAGGGGCTCACCCAGGGAAGTGCCGATAATCCCACCAACGCAGTTGGTGGGATTGGACCTGAAGCCTTGTGTGTCATCGTCCTTTTTTAGAAGGGTGGCTCGCCCTGATACTCAAATCTAGGATTGTTCGGCAACCGCCGCGCGATCCACCGCGAGGCTTGCCGCGTAGCCAACCACAAACGTCACCGTCGATCCAATCAACACGTACCACTGCCACGAAACGTTGAGCCCCGTCCAGACAAACACCATCACCGCGATGCCGGTGGTGACGCCTGCGAGCGCGCCCGCTTGTTTCACCCTCTCCGTGAGTGTGCCCAGAAAGAACAGCCCCAGTATCGGCCCATTGGTGAACGATGCTATCGACAGGACCGTGTCGACTATTCGTCTGTCTTTTCCGATCACGTAGAGCGCCGCGGCTATCTGCACCGCTCCCCAGACCGCGGTTACCACGCGCGACACGCGCACATAATGTTCCTCCGAGCGCTTGGGCGCAAACAACGGCTGATAGAAATCCGTGATCGACGTCGAAGCCAGCGCGTTGAGCGACGACGACATCGCAGCCGCCAGCATCGCTGCGATTACCAGTCCTACCACTCCGGTCGGCAGCTCGTTTACTATGAAGTGAGAAAATACGCGGTCTGCGCTTATGTCCGCGGGCAACGTTCGGTAGCGGCCGTAGAACACAAACAACATCACGCCGATCATCAGGAACATCACGAACTGAGCAAACACAATCGCGCCGCTTGCAAGCAATGCCTTAGCCGCCTGCCGCGCATCCTTGCTGCACAAGTAGCGCTGCACCATGTACTGATCAGTCCCGTGTGTAGAGGTAGTAAGAAACGCGCCTCCGATGACGCCGGCCCAGAACGTATAGCTGCGCCCAATGTCGGTCGCGAAATCAAAGAACCGAAACTTACCCGCCTCGCTCCCCACCGAAACGACTTCGCTCCAGCCGCCCTGTATCAGGTGGACCAGCATCAATCCCGCGACGATCGCGCCGACGTTGTAGATCAACAACTGGATGACTTCTATCCAGATCACTGCCGTTATCCCGCCGAGATATGTAAAGACGATCATCACCGCGCCTATCACCAGAATCGATTTCCAATCAGCCCAGCCGGTCAGCGCAACAAGCGGGATTGCTGTCGCATAGAGCCGGACGCCGTCCGATAAAGAGCGGGTGATAATAAACAGCGACGCGGCGACGCGTTTGACCGCGCCGCCGAATCTGCGGTCGAGAATCTGGTAAACCGTAAACAGCTCGCCGCGAAAATAGAGAGGAATGAAGAGCGCTACGATCACGACTCGCCCGATCAGGTATCCCGCTGCCAGTTGCAGAAAAGTGAAGTTGCCGCCTTCGCCGCGAGCGTTCGCCGCATAAGCGAAAGCTGGAACACTGATGAACGTGACGACTGACGTCTCAGTCGCGACGATCGAAGCGGCAAGCGCCCACCACGGCACATCGCGATCCGACAGGAAGTAGTCGCGCAGGTTTTTTTGCTTGCGGCTGAAGTACCAGCCCAGCAGCACAACTCCGGCGAGGTAGGCGACGATGATGGTGAGATCGAGGGGATGAAGCCGCATAGAAGATGCCGTTTGGCCGGCTATCGCGCAGTTTCGGTCGCAGCCATCAACCTGCCAGTTCGTACGCTTTCTTAAGCCAGCCACCAAGTTCGCGGTCGACCTGATCGGGCGACTCCAGCCGGACTTCCAGGTGCCACCGATTCGCCGACGTCTGTTCGCGCTTGATGATCCGCTTGGTCGCAAGATCCGTATCGGACTTGAGCGTAAGTATCAGCGCCGTCTTTCTAGTTGCTACGCCGGCGAATGCGGTTTTGCGGACTAGATGAATCGAGGTTTTCTTTGCCTCTTCGGAAACGGGACCAAGCTTGCGCGCGGCTTTGAGGATATGTTCGTAGGTTGCTCGCACTGCCGGCTCGCTCCTGTCGAAGTGTTGCGCAACGCGGTGCGCGATTGATGGTGTAGCCATGACTTGCTCCTTGATTCGTTAGCGTCATTTGGGACGCATCATCGTGACCTCTTTTTGCTGGAGGCGTGATGATAGCGCAGTGCAGCGGTAGTGGCGAGCACTTTAGACCAAACCCCGTTAACTCTTATCCGTGTTCATCGGTGTTCATCTGTGGTTGCCTTCTTACCTCTTTCACCTCTCTCCTTGACCAACACTTCCAGGAAAGCTATAGACCGTTAGCTATGAACTTCGAAACACTCGCAATTGAAGTCAACGGCGCGATCGGGCGGCTTACTCTGAATCGTCCCGAGCGATTGAACGCGATGAGTTCAACGATGCTCCGGGAACTAGCGGAGGCCGCTCATTGGTTCGACTCGCAGCCTGAAGTCCGTGTCGTCATCGTGCGCGGAGCCGGTCGAGCCTTTAGCGCCGGCGCTGATCTCAACGACACCTCAAGAAATGCAGTCGACGATTCATGGCCTGCTCGTCGCGCGGCAGCGCAAGCCGGATCACGGATGATGGACGCAATCGAGGCGATGAAGGCGACTACGATAGCCGGCGTTCACGGCTACGCTGTCGGCGGGGCGGTGTTGTTGATGGCTGCTTGCGACTTGCGCGTGGCGGCTGAAGACGCTGTGTTTTCAATTCCCGAAGTTGAACTCGGCATTCCACTAGCCTGGGGCGGTATTCCCCGGCTTGTGCGCGAGATCGGCCCGGCGATGACCAAAGAACTGGTGATCACCTGCCGCCGGTTCACGCCTCAGGAAGCAAAAGCAATGGGCTTTGTTAATCGAGTGGTGCCGCCGGCAGACCTCGAAGACCAGACTATGAAACTCGCGGAGGAGATCATCGCGATGCCCGCGGTCCCGGTCGCTATCACGAAGGAACACGTGAACGCAGTGACTCGCGCGATGGCTAGTAGCAGTTCGTACGCCGACGGCGACGTGCTGCTGAGCGCGTTCTCTTCATCGGAGTCGGTAGAGGCTCGAAAGGCTTACGTTGAGAGGCGTCTGAAACGAAAGGACAAGAATTGAGGAGATAGTACGAATTGATTACGCGAGTCGCGTTGAATACCGAGTAACCACGCTAATCCACCACCCAGACGCCGCCCTCGTGAATTGCATCGTACATTGCATCTGGCGCCAGGTCCGCTCCGTTAGGCCATTGGACTGCCCCAAGCACGACCCGCGCTTGTGCAAACACCTCCGGTTGTCTCAGCGATTCAAAGACGGTGCCTTCAATTTGTGGCGTAGCCAAAACCGCGAGCATGTCTACCTCTCCGGTCGTCCTGTCGAGGAAGGTCACGCGCAAGCGGGTTTCCGGCAGCACGGTCACCGACTCCACGCGCCAGGAAACCGTATGACGGATGCCCGGGGCTACTTCAAGGGCTCGATCGGTCTCGGCGTTTGCAGTTGGCTGCATGGGTTTCCCGTGCATCATCTCAAGGTGGCCACGAGCTTGCGCTCGATTCGTGGAGGAAGTTCGATTATCTCGAAACCTTTCGCGCTGTAGAGGTAGTCTTCGCCGGACTCATCGACGATTCGGATGTAGTCCTTGGGGTCGTTGGCTTCGGGACTTACCACTGTATAGATCTTGCGAAGCTCCAACGATGCTTCGTAGCCCTCATTGTCCAGGCAGATTGCGAAAGTCATCATGTATTCTCAATCCAACAGTTTCTTGATCTTTACTTCCTTCTTTCCTATTCGTCGAAACTGAATCATTGCACGGCGAAATATACCACGGACTGGAGCGCTTTCTAGTTCTTCATCAACCCTGAAAGCCAATGAATGATGTTCAGCGCGAGTTGGCGGTTATCGATGCCTGGCTTGTTCATTCCGAACTTCACCTTATTCGGCCCCGCAAGTTGAGCCGACATCATCGCGGCTTCGCCCAGCACGACGACGCGGCCTTTCCCAAACTTGAAAGCGATGCCTTGCGCGCGGCCCGCTGCCGAAGCTTGCCTGCGATCGTTGCCTTGACCTGTTGGAATCATATCGATCGCCGTGTCAGCCAGCTTCATAAAGACAACGCTTCCTTCGGGGCCTTTGAGTGACTGGCCGGTGAACGCGATGATCTGCGAAATCTTCTCGCTGTCATTGCGTCCGCGAGTGATCGCGTGATCGCCCAGCAGTTTGTTCTCGCGGTTGTATTTGATGAAGCCCTGGTTGTTCGACTCGACGTCGTAGTTCGAAGGGTCTGCGGTGTAGCCCTTGCTCATCTCGACGCCGAAACGCTGCCCAAGTTTTTCGTTCGCGGCTCCCATCGGCGCGTGGTCAGCGATCAACAGCAGCCTGCCTCCCCTGCGCACCCAATCGCGAACCGCGTCGCATTCGTCTTCAGTGAAAGCCGAATTGGAAGCTTCAGGACTACCCATCGCCGGGTCGCCAAGCGCGTTCGAAATCACCAGCACATCAAAACGTTTCAGGGTTTCTTTGCTGAACTTCCTTGTGCCCGGCGTGACCTGGTACCCATCGCTGGTTATCAGATCGGCAAACGGTTTGTAGCGTCCGCTGGCGGTGTGAAAATTGTTATGCGCTTCGTCGAGCAGGACCTTCGGGTGCTTTTTTGTGTATGCGGGCTTCGCGACTTTCGTGTCGAATTCAGGGTCAGCAATCTGTTGCGCGAACCCTTCAATAGCGAACCCGACAACGCACGCGGCGGCAAGGATTCTCAAACTCAAAGAGCCCATTTCATTTCTCCTTGTCGCATGACACCTGAGAGCGAGCCCCAAAACTGGCAGCTCGTCTGCTTACTCGGCAAAAGCGTTGTCCGGGTAGCAGTATAGCCAGCTCTCGCCGGGCTCCGCCGATGCAATCACGGGATGCCCGCTCGCTCGCGCGTGCTTGCTCGCGTGGCGGTTAGGCGAACTGTCGCAGCACAGCGTCGCGCCGCACTCCTGACATATCCGGAGATGAACCCATTGCGCGCCAATCTTCATGCACTCGGAGCACTCCCGTCGCTTCGCGTGCTTGATTGTCGCAATAGCTTTGAGGTGAGGGCAGCTTGCCTCAGACATCGTCGTCTTCCTTTCATTCAAACCCTTCTTAGCGCTATCCCAAGGTTCGTTGGATCACGCCGCGCAGTCCGGCTAGGTGCGGAACTTCTTCACAGCAACAATGGTGAGCCACACGAAGAGCGCCAGTACGACTGATTGCGCGATCAGGAACGGAGGCTCCGACCCGGTCGGAGCCAGCGCTTTCAGTGAAGGCACCTTTTGGAAAGCCTGCGCGATCAAGACGAAGACATTGAGATAGAGGGCAATCATGGCGGTGACCACATAAATCCAACGCCAGGCACCGGCAATGTGGAAGGTGTAGCGCGCGAGGATCGCCACCGTCAGGGCCACCAGCGATATGATGCCGATCTTATGCGCCGGCAAGAGTTGATCGAACGGAAAGCCGAACCCGGTCACGCTCGTCGCTACGGTGGTCACCAAAAACAAGGCAGTCCAGCCGCCGAGCCGTTTCGCCCTGAGCAGCCCGAACGCTACAACCAGTCCCGAGCCTATCCCAACCAGGCTCAATACGACGTGCACTATGGTGAATGTTGATGTGGTCATACCGAAAATCATGTGCTCCTCCCTTATCTTCGAATTTTAGATTCTGGATTTTGGATTTTGGATTTGAGAACCCTCGTGATTTGGATCCTGGACGTTCTATCCTACCGTGTCCCAAATCCAAACCCCGAAATCCAGAGGTTACGTTCCTAATCCAAAATCCAAAATCTAAAATCCAAAATCAAGACTCCTGTCCGGTCGCTAGCACGACTCTAAACCGTGCCTTCCCGCTCATCATGCGCTCGTAAGCTTCGGCGGCGCGCTCCAGCGGATAGACTTCGGTCATCGCTCGCACGCCAGTGAGCGTACTAAAGGAAAGCGCGTCTTGCGAATCAATCGACGTTCCCGAATACCAGCCTGCGACCGATCGGCAACCCGAAATGAGCGAGTACGCAGGCACTTCAAGCGGCTCAGGAGGAGCCCCAAGCACCAGCAACTTGCCTTTGACGGCCAGACCGCCCAGAGCCGAGCTCATCGCTTCGGCATTTGTCACGGTTGCGAGAATGACTTTAGCGCCCCCCATCCTGGAGAGTTCCGCCGCCACATCCTGCGCCTGACTATCAATGTAGTGGTGCGCGCCAAGTTGCCTGGCCAACGGCTCCTTGTCGCTGCCTCGCGCGATCGCTACCGTGTTGAAACCCATCTTCGCGGCAAACTGAACACCCAGATGACCGAGTCCTCCGAGGCCCAGGACGGCGACCACATCATTAGGTCGCGCGCCGCTGTTGCGAAGAGAGTTGAACGTGGTGACTCCCGCGCAGACAAGCGGCCCTGCCTCTACGGCGGAAAGCTCTTCGGGCAGCAGCGCCAGCGCGCTTGAGTGCGCGACCATGTAGTCGGCGTAGCCTCCATCGTACGTGATACCCGTTATCTGGCCCCACTGGCAGGCAAAAAAATCACCACGGCGGCAGGGCTCGCAGGTCCCGCAGTATCCGCCGTGCCAACCGACTCCGACCCGCCGGCCCTCGGTCCAGCCGACAACCCCTGCGCCGACAGCATCAATGATTCCGGCGACTTCATGTCCCGGAACTCGCGGGTATTGAATACCCGGGATGCTTCCTTCTTTGGTAAGCGAATCGCTATGGCAGATGCCACACGCCTCGACCTTGATTCGTACCCACCCGGCAGCTGGCTCCGGGATCTCTCGTTGAACAAGTTCAAACGGACCATTTGGTTGACTCACCTGCACGACGCGCATCTTCGACATAATTCCTCCAGTTGTTATCTTATTCGGCACGCCCTGCGTGCTCAATAGCTCGAAGCGCCTCGGCCGGGTTTGTGATAGGGAGAAGGAGAGTAGTTTAGAATCGTGAGACGACCCACAGGCAGCCGGCTACAGCAACCACATCCTCAAGCAAAGCGGCATAGATGTCGGCGCCAAGTCCTTTAGCGAGCCGAGTGCGCGCCTGGTAGCCAACGAAACAGCCAACAACGCCGCCGATGCCGCCAAGCATCGCGCCGATGACGACCTCACGTCCTCCACCTGCGCCAATACACGCGCCCGTTATGCAGCCCGTCACAATACGCGCGATCAGCCCCGGCGGTGACGTGCGCTTCGGTGTCTTCGGTAACTTATCGGCTATCAGCTCAACTACCGCGAGCACGGTGAGAATCACGACCGCGGGAAGCGAGCCAATCAGAGAGAGCGGGCGCTGCAATTTCAGCCAGCCCAGGTACACGGCCCACGCGGTCGCCGCCGGCGCCGTAAGCGAGCGCAGCCCTCCAAAGAATCCAATGAGAAAGGAAAAGAGAAGCGTCATCGTCATCCAGCCTTCCTTCATACGTCGTTCCGGGCCGCACAGCAGACCTCCGAACCCGCAAGAAAAATGAAGGCCACCCTTCCGGTGGCCTTAAAGCTCTTTTGCGCTGTAGATGAGCCCTGCTGGGCTCGAACCACGACCCGCTGATTAAGAGTCGGTTCTGCCCGAATAGCGCGACCAGGACACAAAGGATGTAGCAACGACGATGATCTACACGCACGTCCTGAACCGCGGCGGCTGGGCTACCGCGAGGTGCTGAAGCAGTACAACGACGCGCGCGTC
>JBBPIE010000072.1:0-2006 GCA_038040485.1 Candidatus Onstottus arcticum | reverse complement strand
GACGTGTGGCATATGGAGATGAAGGACGCAGCCGAATTCGAGACGCACAGCAAAACGATCACGTTCCTGCCAGACGTTGGACTGCCTGGCCGGGTGCTCGCAAGCGGCGAACCGATATGGATCGCAGATCTTGCCGCCGACACCAACTTTCCGCGAATGCCGTTTGCCGTCAAAGAGGGTCTTCGCAGCGGCTTTGGTTTTCCGATCCTGCTCGGAAAGGAAGTCCTCGGCGTGCTCGAGTTCTTTAGTCGAGAGACGCGCGAACGCGACCAGGACTTGCTCGACACCGTGTCCTCGATAGGAAGCCGGATCGGGCAGTTGCTCGAGCGCAAGCGGACCGAACAGAAGCTCCGTGAAAGTGAGAGCCGCTTTCGAACGCTGGCGGAGACGGCCTCCGACGCCATCATCACGATCGATGAACAAAGCACCATCATCTTTGTCAATCCGGCTGCCGAAAGCGTGTTCGGTTATGCAGCGACCGAGATGCTTGGCCGCGACCTGACGATCTTGATGCCCGAGTATCTTCGCCACCTTCACAGGGCCGGTTTCAACAAGTACTTAGAAACAGGCCACAAACATCTTTCCTGGGAAGCCATCGAGCTTCCCGGTCTTCATAAGACCGGGCGCGAGATACCGCTGGAAATCTCGTTCGGCGAGTTCGTCAGAAACGACCGTCATTTCTTCACCGGCGTCGCTCGCGACATAACCGAACGCAAACGCGCCGAGGAAGCTCTCAGACGCAGCCGCGAGGAGCGCTTCATCGAAATAGAGCAGGTGCGAAAGCGCATCGCGACCGACCTGCACGACGACATAGGATCGAGCCTGACTCAGATCTCCATCCTCAGCGAAGTCGCCCAACGGGAGATCGCCCGTGATGATTCATCCGCCACGAAGCCCCTCTCGATGATCGCCAGCGCTTCGCGTGAGCTTGTCGATTCGATGAGCGACATCGTATGGGCGATCAATCCTCAAAAAGATCACCTTCGCGATCTCACCCAGAGGATGCGTCTGTTTGCCAGCGACATCCTTACTGGAAGCAACATCAAGTTTCGTTTCGACGCGCCTGGCGCCGATCAGGACGTGAGGATCGGCGCGAACGTGCGCCGCGAAGTGTTTCTGATATTCAAGGAGAGCGTCAACAACCTGGTGCGCCACTCCGGCTGCACCGAAGCGCAGATAGAGTTTCGCGTAGAAGACGACTGGCTGGCGCTCAGAGTCAGCGACAACGGCGCGGGTTTCGATGCTTCTCAACAGAGCGACGGTCACGGGCTGATGAGCATGCGCGACCGAGCCCGGGATAGTGGCGGTGATTTAGAGATCCTTTCAGGTAACGGCAAAGGCACAACCGTGAAGCTCAAACTGCCGTTCAGCGCCGGCCCGCCTCCGGCCGCCTAGCAAGCCAGCTACATATTTACGTAGTGACACAGGAGCCTGCCGGGTTTAGTCTACAACTCACGAGACGGCATTTCAGAGAGCGCAACGATGCAGGCACTAACGCAAAAGACCATCAAGGTGGCAATCGTAGAAGACAGGCGTGAGATCCGCGAAGGGCTCACGATGCTGATCAGCGG
Source organism: Candidatus Onstottus arcticum (assembly GCA_038040485.1). Lineage (GTDB taxonomy): Bacteria > Acidobacteriota > Blastocatellia > UBA7656 > UBA7656 > Onstottus_B > Onstottus_B arcticum. Next base: position 435 of record JBBPIE010000072.1, on the reverse strand, counting down.
CACAGACGGATTTGTTTGCGCGGGTAGCTACCGTTCGGTCGAAGAGACGCTTGATAAAATAAGCCATCAACTGCCTGACCTTGTGCTGATGGACATAGGGTTGCCGGGGATGAGCGGCATCGAAGGACTGCGCATACTCAAGGAACGCTACCCCGATATGTTGCTGTTGATGCTTTCGGTTTACGACGACGATGAGCGCATATTCGACGCGATGTGCGCGGGAGCGTCGGGCTATCTGTTGAAGAAAACGCCACCGGTCAAGCTACTTGAAAGCATCAAGGAAGTGATCGAGGGGGGCGCTCCGATGTCGCCGGAAGTTGCCAGGCGGGTGATCACGCTGTTTCGCGAGATCCGTCCGCCGGAGCGCGCCGACTATGATCTGACCCCGCATGAAACCCGCCTCCTAAAGCTGCTGGTCGAAGGACATAACTATAA
>JBBPIE010000029.1:27486-86702 GCA_038040485.1 Candidatus Onstottus arcticum | reverse complement strand
CCCCTCTGACCATCGCGCCTTTCGGGCGCACATCCCACCAACGCAGTTGGTGGATTGTTCATATACAGCCTTGCCAGAGCAGTCGGGCACAGTCTATTGGGGTCGGAGCGCGGCAGCCGAGATGTAGGCTGGATATGAACGATCCACCAACTGCGTTGGTGGGATTCGGGACGGGCGGTGCGGCAGCCGACACATAGGCTGAGTATGAACAATCCACCAACTGCGTTGGTGGGATTGCCCGGAATACTCGTCTGTTATCAAGTTTTTCCGCAGCCTGCTAGACCTCGGGGTCGGAGCTTGTCGCTGCGGCGCCTTTCTTGTCGGCTCCGTGCACGACGTTCATCTCATCGACGTAGAACGACCGCGTTCCGGTGACCCCAAACCTCTCAGGGACGGCCGTCGCCTCGAAGCCTCCCGGTTTTGTTTTCACGACGAAGCGATAGCCCGACAGCTTCCCTCGCGTCGGGTCGTTCAGGTACCCCTTCGCTACCAACTGGTCCAGGCTGGCGTACTCGCCGGCCGACTCGACTTGATAGCGCCGCTCGGCCTGCGCAATCGCTCGAAGCCTTGTTAGAGCGGCCGTCTCGTTGGCTGCGGTAACAATCACCGACTGCTCCTGAGGCTTGCCCGCTTCGTTGCATGCGGCAAGCAGGCACACGCTTATGCTTAGCAGCAGGTTTCTGATCAACAGGGATTTCATCCGGGATTCCTCTCGTCACGCGTGTTGAAGGATGCGGGAGCTTCGTCTTCTCGTAGCCGGTCACATCGTACGTTCAAAGCCGTAGCCGGACAAGAGTAAGCGTCTATTCGCGAGCACCATCAGACGGTGGCTGGTGACCGACTTTGACGTTTGCCCTCCGCTAGGAGGGCTGTCATCAAGTTGGTGGGAGCTACCTCGGCGAGGCCGGGCATGCGCGAACATATGACGCGCACCCGCTTACTGATGACCGCTTGACTCGCCTGTTCGAGAAATGTAACTTGGCACCGCTGCCACGCTGCTCTATTCGGGATTGGTTTGTTTATCGCTATCAAATCCGAGGGCTACGAGGTTTGAATCTCACGTACGAAATGGAGAAACCATGGCAAAGACGTTTGCAGTAGTGATCGGAGTGGTGTTCATTCTAGTGGGGATAGTGGGCTTTCTGAGCCCAAATCTGATGGACGCGCATCTGGGCAAGCTGCACAACGTCATTCATCTCGTTTCAGGGGCGGCCTCGCTCTACTTCGGAACGAAAGGCACTCAGGCGTCGGCGCGCTCCTTCTGCATCGGCTTCGGCGTTGTTTATGGGTTGCTCGGGGTTTGTGGGTTTCTGCTGGGCACGGGCGAGCACCGTATGCTGGAGCTTCCCTATCTGGCGCTCGGAACCAGAGATCACTTGATCCACATCGCAATCGCGGCTCTATATTTGATTGGCGGATTCTCTCCGAGGTCTCGATCCACCGCCGCTGACGTCTAAGCCTGGCGGGCAAGTACTATCTCCTGAGCCTGTCGTCGAGGTGTTCAAGGTCGCGCACCAGCGACCAGCCGGCGCGTTCGATGAACTGTCTGTATTTGACGGCTTCAACGCCGCCAACCCATACGCGTGTCGAGCCCGGTAAGATTCCCGACAGCGATTCGAGTTCCTCTTCGATCTGCGGCGAATGAGTCGCGACGCTTAGCGCGAGGAATCGCGTGCCGGTCAACCGAACCGCAAACCCGATATCCGGGGCCGGCAGATCGGCGCCCAGATAGACCACTCGCCAACCGCGCGTCGCGGCGAGTAGCGCTGCCAGCAACACGCCGAACTCGTGGCGCTCGGTGGCGGGAGTCGCGAGGACTATCGTCTCCGCGTGTCCGCTCGGAGGATACAACCTGAAAAGCGAACTCAACAGATTTCGCAGGAGACCCGAAGCGACGTGCTCGTGGGCAACTCCGAACTCCTGATGAGCCCAGCGCTCCCCGATCTCGTCGAGAATGGGAGCGACTATGTTCATCGTCAGCACGTGAGCAGAAAACAGAGTTGCTGCGCGGCTCAGCTCGAGGTCCGCGGCAACCACATCCATCTTCTGAACGGCATCGAGGAATCGCTCGCGTACGATGGCGTACACATCGGGTGCGCCGGCAGCTTGCTCGGCTTCGCTTGCGATCTGATCAAGCTCTGCGTCAGCGAGCTTGGCCGCCTGCCCGATGCCGTGCCCCTTCTCTACTGCTTGCCGCAACTTTCTCAACCGCGCGATGTCCGCGTCGGAGTACAATCGCGTCCCGCCGTCGCTGCGGGCCGGGCGAATTGCGCCGTAGCGCCGCTCCCAAACCCGAACTACATCCGCCGATAGACCCGTCAACCGAGTCACAACGCCGATCCGGTACTTCCCCTCGACCGGCTTCACCTCGTCGCTTGTTGCCATGTCCTCCATTCTCGGGAAACGTCACGATCTTGTCAATATAAGATATGAACGCCAGCACCATGCCGGGTACCCCTGTCCATATTCATTCAGATGCCGATCTTGACAGACCTGGCTCGCCCGCCTATGCTGCCGTCAGACAACAAGCGAGTCTCTTTGTCCCGCACGGAGGTACGAAATGAAGATACTGATCACTGGAGCGACCGGGTTAATCGGCCGAAAGCTCTGCACTTCGCTGAGTGCCGACGGGCACCGCTTAGTCGCGCTCTCACGCACGCCCGAGAAAAACGGCGGGCTGGCTGCAGACGAGGTCCTCAAGTGGGAACCCACATCAGGGCCGCCTCCTTCCCAGGCGCTGACTGGCATTGACGTCGCTGTTCATCTTGCGGGCGAACCGATCGCCGACCACCGATGGAGCGACGCGCAGAAAAAGCGGATCCGTGATTCGCGAGTATTGAGCACACGGAATCTCGTGGAAGGTCTTCGCTCGGCGGACTCGAAACCGTCGGTCCTCGTAAGCGGGTCGGCCATCGGCTTCTACGGCGATCGCGGAGACGAGATGCTCGAAGAAGACGCAGCGAGCGGTCGCGGCTTCATGAGCGAGATCTGTCGCGACTGGGAGAACGAAGCCGCAGTGGCAAGCGGCCTCGGCATACGAGTCGTTCAAGTTCGTACCGGAGTCGTGTTAAGCACCGAAGGCGGCGCCTTGAAGAAGATGCTTCCGCCGTTCAAGCTGGGGGTCGGCGGACCGCTCGGTTCGGGGCGGCAATGGTTTCCGTGGATTCACATTTCCGACATAGTCGGCATCTTTCGCCACGCTATCTCCAAGTCCTCAATGAAAGGTCCAGTCAACGGCGTCGCACCCGAACCCGTGACCAACGCTGAGTTCACCAAACAACTTGGACTCGTCTTGCACCGGCCTGCGTTCCTGCCAGTGCCTGAGTTTGCGCTGCGAGCGCTGATGGGTGAGATGGCGGACGTTCTGTTTGGCAGCCAACGAGTCATCCCCAAAGCGGCTCTGGAATCGGGTTATGAGTTTCGGTATCCGATGCTGGCGCGGGCGCTCGAGGACCTGTTTGGAAGCTCTCCGAGCGGACGCTGACGAAAACTTAGAGTTAGCCGACGGACTGGTCACCGCGCCGCCTGAGCAGATCTTGCAGATAGTGCCTTAAACACTCAGCCGGCGGCCTACCAGATAAACGTGACGCTCCTGGCCTTTTAGAGCCTATCTTCGGCATGCACTAAACTATTGCGCGCCAACCGCGTCGAGAATATGATGGCCGCGAGTCGTTAGAAGCTCCCAATGTGAACCAATGGCTTTTTGTCCTGACTGTGAAGCCGAGTATCGGGCGGGCATAACCGAGTGCCCCGACTGCGGAGTCGCTCTGGTTGACAAGCTGACGCCCGAGAACAGCGTTCACGACAAAAGCGATCACGAGTTCGTACTGCTTCGGTCGTTCACGAACAGCGCCGAAACCGAAATGGTTTTCGAGCTGCTCGATCGAAACGGGATTCGCGCCTTCGTCAGGGCCGGCGATATTGGCATCTTCGGTACCTCCTTTCACGGAGGCTCAGTGATGGTCGACGAACGAGACCTGGCGCGCGCCGTTGAACTCTACGAAGCCTACTTCGAAGCCGAGCATGCCCCTCCACCCGAAGACCTGGAAGACAATCAGTAAAGCGTCGAGGACTTCCTTTCCACATCCGCGTTCAAGAGCACCTGATCGCGGAGCGGGAGACTCGCTGAGGGGGTTTGCAATGAAGCATCTATTACGCACCTTTTTCGTCTGTTCATTTGTTGTCGTACTCGCCGGGCTCGCTTTCGCGCAAGACGGACCCACGCGCGCCGAGTTCGAGTGCCTGATGATCGCCAACTCGTCTTCGGCAGTCGCACCCACGGGAGGGCGGGCGCCGTCCAACTCTTACCACCACGTGTGGACCCCGGGACTCACCTACGGCAGGTTCGCGTCACACGGCGTCACCCTGATGTATGAGACTCAGGGCGAGGGCGACGAAGTAATCATCGTAGTCCACGGCGGCGCCGGGATTCCGCACGAGTACTTTCACCCGATGCTGTCCAACCTCAGCAAGTACGCAACGCTTGTCTACTTCGATCGAAGGGCTGACATCCAGAGCAAACAACATCCTGAGAGGATGGCTTCGGTCAGCGAAATGGCAGACGACATCGACTCGCTGCGCGAGAAGCTCGGGCTGAATCGAGTAACGTTGCTGGGCCACAGCTTCGGCGGCGCGATCGCGTTGAACTATGCCTTGCGATATCCGGCCAATGTGAAGCGCTTGTTACTGGTAAGCGCTTCGGCGTCGATTGAGAATCCGGCCGAGGGCGAGAAGCGAATCGTGGCGACGCTGTCGCCCGAAGAGCTGTCGGCCTACGGATCGAACGAAGGCGGGACCGGGGCGGCGCAGCCCTGCGAACGTGTGCGCAGACGATACTCGGTGCTCTACCCGCACTACTTTCATAAGCTTGTGCCCTATGAGTTCGACCGCGGGGTGTACACGGTCTACTATGACGCGCTTGCAAAAAAGCTGGCGTTAGCCAGTGACCGGGCCGTGACGGATGTGCGTTTGCAGCTCGGCGAGATCAACGCGCCGGTGCTTGTCGTAGCCGGCCGGCACGATCTGATGACCACGCCCGATCAATCGGCTGAGCTTGCCGGTGGACTGCCGCGCTCGAAGTTTGTGGTGATGGAACAAAGCGCGCACTTTCCATTCTTCGAAGAGAATTATCTGTTCACCGAATGGGTTCGCCGATTCATCTCGAGCACAAACGACTCGATCGACGACCGCGGGACGCGGAGTGCGAGAGTCGCCTCGATCGCCCGCTCGCGTTGAATGCGAGGTAGCATAGACTTTAGTCTGTGTCTTTCTAGTGTGGGCGTCGTGTAGATACCGCGCTGTTGGTTCACAGACTAGAGTCTATGCTACGGCACACAAACTAAAGTCTATGCTACGGCACACAGACCTAAAGTCTATGCTCCGCCACACAGACTAAAAGTCTATGCTACAACACACAGACTAAAGTCTATGCTACGCCACACAGCCTAAACTCTATGGTACGCTGAGCGGAGATGAGTGACGAGCTTCTAGTTCTGGTCACCGCGCCCGGCGAGGACGAAGCCAGACGCATTGCGAATGCGTTGGTGGAAGAGCGGCTTGCTGCCTGCGTAAACATCGTCGCAGTCATCGAGTCGATCTATCGTTGGGAAGGCCGGGTCACCAGCGATCGCGAAGCGCTGCTGATCATCAAAACCACCGGCGAGAAATATGCGGAACTCGAACAGCGAGTGAAGCAGCTCCACAGCTACTCGACGCCGGAAGTGATCGCGATCAAGATCGACCGCGGGTCCTCGGATTATCTTTCCTGGCTCAGCGACTCTGTCAGCTAGCAATCAGTCCGAGCCTGGGAGCGCAGGCATCCTGCCTGCCGCGTTCGCCATCCACCCATTTTCTTTCGCGCGAGCTTGCAGGCAGGGATGCCTGCGCTCCCAGGGCGCCCGCGGTGGGACGCCCGTATAGGCAGGTGCTTAACGCTCAGTGTTTGAAGTGGCGCATTCCGGTAAACACCATCGCGAGGTTGTGTTCGTTTGCGGCGGCGATGACTTCTTCGTCCCGAACCGAGCCGCCCGGTTGAATAACGGCGGTGATGCCTACTCGCGCGGCCTCGTCCACGCCGTCGCGGAACGGAAAGAACGCATCCGAAGCCACAACCGTTCCCTCAAGCGGAAGCTGAGCCTTCGTCGCTCCGATCTTCACCGAGTCAACCCGGCTCATCTGCCCGGCGCCCACGCCGACTAGCTGGCCGTCTCGCGCGTAGACGATCGCGTTCGACTTGACGTGCTTCGCCACAATCCACGCAAAGCCGAGCGCTCGCATCTCTTCATCGTTGGGCAGGCGCTCGGTAACAACTCTCAAGTCGGCATTATGCAACGTGCCCCGGTCGCGGTCCTGGACCAGGAGCCCTCCGCTTATCATTCGAACATCGAACAGCGCGTCGTTGCCCGGGTCGGCTCCCATCTTCATTATGCGAAGGTTCTTCTTTCCGGCGAGAGCTTCCAGCGCAGCCGGCTCATAGTCAGGCGCTATTATCGCTTCAAAGAAAGTCTCACCGATAACGCGGGCAGCGGCTTCGGTGAGCGTGCGATTGAAGCCGATGATCCCGCCGAACGCTGAAACCGGATCGGTCGCGCGAGCCTTCTCGAAAGCTTCGCGAACGTCCACAGCGGTCGCCGCGCCGCACGGGTTTGTGTGCTTGATGATCGCGCAAGCTGTCTCGGTTAAGTCAGCGACAAGCGACCATGCGGCTTCCAGGTCGATCAGGTTGTTGAAAGACAGCTCCTTGCCCTGAAGCTTTTCGGCTCGAGCCAGCCCCGCCGCAGCGCCTGTCACGTAAAGCGCAGCTCGCTGATGCGGGTTCTCGCCGTAACGCAGATCGGTTTCCTTCTTCGCGAACAATGTGAACCGCGCGGGCAGCGCGCTGCTCTTCTCGACTCGCAGCTCGCCGCTCGTTTCGTCGAGCGCAACTGAGTCTTCGAGAAAGTCCGAGATCGCCGCGTCGTATTGGGCGGTCGTCTCAAAAGCCCGGCGCGCCAGCCTCAACCGCGTCGCCCGCGAGACCTCGCCGCCGCCTGCATCCATTTCGTCGGCGACCACGGCATAGTCCGCGGGATCGACAACCACGACAACGTCTTCGAAGTTCTTCGACGCCGAGCGAATCATCGACGGCCCGCCGATGTCGATGTTCTCGATCGCTTCCTCTACTGTCGCGTCGGCTCGAGCGATCGTCTCGCGAAACGGATACAGGTTCACGACGACCATATCGATGTACTGAATGTCATTCTCGCTAACCTGGCGTTGATGATCGGGGTTCTCGCGAATCGCAAGCAGCCCGCCGTGAACCTTGGGGTGCAGAGTCTTGACGCGCCCGCCGAGGATTTCAGGAAAGCCGGTCAGCTCCGACACGTCGCGAACTTCCAAGCCGGCTTCCCGGAGAGTTCTTGCGGTGCCTCCGGTGGAGATAATCTCGACCGAGGCGCCGCTGAGCCTGCGAGCGAAATCAACCAGGCCTGTTTTGTCGGATACGCTTATGAGTGCACGAATGATCTTCTTCAATCTGCTCCTTTGTCAGGGAATCAAGAGTTGGATTGAGACGCCGCTCAGCGCGGTGTACATTAGCATATTCATTTCGAGTGTCAACTCTCAGAGCGGCCGGACATGCCGCAGCATTATCACCCTCAATGGCGAGCCGCTGCTGCGCCACTAATCTGATTCGCGAGCCAACAAAATGCTCCTCGCAGCGGTTTTCGCAATGGCCCGCTTGTTGCTCTTAGTCGACTCGGAGCCTACGTGTTAACTGCTGATCAAAGCTGGATGAGTACGCTCGCCAAGATACTAACACGCAGACTAATCCGCGACAGAAAAGGAGAAGAGATGTTCAAAAAGATTCTTACAACGGTGGTCGCCGTCTTACTGATGCAGGCGGTCTGTGTGCAACAGGCATCCGCGGCCTCGAAAGAAGAGAAGCAGGCCGGGCGTGCTGAAAAAGTGAGAGCAGGCATTCACAAGCTCGGCGTAGGCACGGACGCTCGCGTGAAAATCAAGCTGCGAGACGACGTGAAACTGGCTGGCTACATCAGCGAAGCGAAAGATGACTCGTTCGTCGTGACAGACTTGAAGACTCGAGCGGCTACGACCGTTGCCTATGGCGATGTCACACAGGTCAAAGGCCACAACCTTGGGACGGGCGCAAAGATCGCCATCGGTATCGGCATAGGAGTTGGAGCGACCATCCTCGTGCTGTACCTGTACATGGTGTCGCACGAAGACTGAACCTGATGGTGGATTCGCGCGGGGTTCTGGTTACTCGTCGATCCATTCCTGAGTGAGCAGACGGTCGTAGTCGAACCCGGTTCGCCGGCCTTCCCACCGAGCGATCGCATAGAAGACGGTTCCTACAGCGACCCACACCAGCAAAAGCTGCCAGATCGCCAGGCCGCGTTCGCCCGGCGGAAGCGACTGATGCCGGCTGATGTCGCGAGCTAGCGTCACCACCGTCAGATAGGTCATTGAAGCAAGCGAGATAAGACCCAGAACAACCAGAACCATAGGCCTCAGCTTCACTCGCGCCTTCTGGTAAAGCGCGGGCCTCACAAATGGCAGCAACATCAGCGAGGCGCTGTGCATTCCGTAAACGAGAAACATCCCGACAATCGCGATGTCCAGCACGTAGCCGAAACTCTTGGTCCACAGCAGCACAAGCGCAATCACGGCGTTCACCACCAGGCTCACCCACGGAGTGCGAAACCGCTCGCTGACTCGAGACAGCCACTGAGGCAGTATGCGGTCTTCGCCGAAGACATACAGTATTCGCGCAGGCACGAAAAGCGTTGCGTTAAGGCAAGTCGAGAAGGCCATCAACGCGCCGATCGTCACCACAGCCCCACCCCACCACGGCAGATACCGAGCGGCTGCGTCGCTCATCGCAAAGCTCGAACGGGCAAGCTCTTCATGAGGCACAACTCCGAACGCTACAAGCGACATCAGAAAAAATATCACCATCGAAATCAGCACGCCGTTGATAAAGATCATCGGCAGTGACTTGCGGGAGTCTTTGGTCTCGCCGGCGGTTTGTGCGAGGCTCTCGAAACCGGCATACGCAAAGAAAAGCGGCGGCAACACAGCCAAAAAACCCCTCTCACCTTCCGGCGTGATCGTCGCCCAGAAGCCGTAAGGAAACATCGGAGAGAAGTTCTTCCAGTCGACCGCGAACAAACCGGGTACTACCAGCACAACGACCGCCAGACATTTGATAATGGTCATAACCGTCTGCAGTCGCCCGTAAACTTTCGCTCCGAACAGATTGAACACAAAGAAAAAGAGCATAGCGGCAGTCGCGATAACGGCTTCGCCGAGACTCGGATCGCTCGTGTAGCTTGCGCTCAACCTTTCACCAAACGGTAAGACATACGCGAACCACTGGTCCATCCCGGGATAGAAGAACTTCAGATACTGGGCTAGCGAGACTGACAGGATAACGAGCGCTCCGATGTACGAGAGCCACTTCAGCCACAACGTCACAAAGCCAAGGTAGAGGCTTCCAGTCGTACGCGAAATATGAAGGTACTCGCCTCCGGGTCTGGTCCCGAGCGGCGTTGAAAGATAGACCGAATACGCGACCGCCGTGACTAGCACAACCGGCGCAAGAACAAGGTAGGCGAGCGGAATCGACGGTCCGGCGATAGCTCCAGACTTACCGGTGACGACAAAGATGCCCGAGCCGACCAGTATTCCGATTATGGTGGCGTAGCTCTCGAGCTTAGTGAGTTCGCGCCGTAGTTCAATCTTTGGGGATTCATTCCGCTGTGCGGCTTCAGCCAAGGAGTTCACCTAAGGGAAGATTGATCGAGAGCGAAGGATTCTCTCAGCAGCAGCGTGGATTGTCTACGCGGAAACCGGAGCCTCCGCAATCGCAGCTTCTTGCAATCTGCCTCTTTGCGCCGGGGTTGAATCCGGGATCTAGCTCTCAGCCCAAAGTCATTCAGAAAACCCATCGAAGTTGTCAAAGGATTCGTTGGTCGGTGAGGACGGGAGTGGAAACGCGGTTCTTAGTTCTGTGGTGATGACGGCGGTTGTTCAGTCGAAGTTTATTGGATACCGCGCCTAATGCCTGTCTGGATCATCGCGCGTGCCACCAAAACGCAGTGGCACTTGTGCTGCAAGACAACATACTACGCGTTATCGTACGCCCCGATATCTTCCTCGCGCTTGCGGCGGAAACTACACCGCCGCCGCGCGCTCCGGTTCGCCCCCCTTACGCCCACGCCCCCCAGGGGGCTGGCGCTGCCGCTTCGCAGCACGCGCGCTCGCTCCGCTCACGCGCTCCGCTGCTCGCGCCGTGACTTGAAAGCGGCTCCTGTGGCCTGCTTTGTCTTTTTGCGACGGGATGGGCGCGTATAGGTAGGCGGATCAGAATCAACGACCGGCTCAAATGGCCGATGTCTTACCTCGACTTGATAGGGTGGAATAAAAACGGTCGTTAGCTCATCAGCACTCGTGTCCTTTTGCATGATACGAAAGACGAAAGTAAGAACTACGGCGCGAGCTTTCGGGATGCTAGCACCCGGCACAAAGCGCCAGCGGCGCGCCGTCTTCTCGGCCGTTGGGCGTAGCAACAAATGCCCATCAATAGCTCGCACTGAAGTGACCTCACCTGCCGCGTTCACTTCAGCTTCAACCTCGATCTTGCCGCTAGTGTTCGATGCCACCGCAAGTACTGGGTAAGCAGGTGCCACGGCCGAAACTACCGCCGGTTGGTCAAGGCTTAATCCGGTTGGATATTCTGTGGGCATCATTGTAGCGACAACTATGGCCCCTGCCGCGTAGTAGTTTCGTCTCATCATCTCGGAATGTACCTCGATCCCGGGTCGGCTGGAGTCAAGCCGTAAGTTGGCGACGTTCTGAGAAGGTTATTGATGCCTTCGTTCCTACTTCTGATGCCCTGCGCTGAAAGTGTTCTCCTATCGGCGTTGAGCCAACCGCTATTCCATATCTCATTCCCGCCAACAGAAAGATTAGGTAGTCCCAGTCCCCGCGCGATGGCCGAAGTGACAATATAACCTCTCACCTCTCTATCGTACCGTGTTTGGTTCAGGGGCTCAGCGATCGCATTGGCGCCGCCCCAAGGAATGTCAGCCGACAGGGCTGCGCCGAAGGCTTGGGCATCAGCAACATGCCTACCCTCATGTGCGACGCTATCAGTGAGGTTATTCCCTCTCGTATTGTCATCAATGGTCACGGTGACGGAAGCGCTCATGCTGTTTGTGACGGCGTCAAATGGAAATGAATCTACCGTTGTCCGTGCCGCCTCACCCGTTGGTAGATTACCCTGAGTTACGGTGACGCCATTTGCTGCTCCCTCTGCACCATAAGCGGTTATCGATTGACTAGCGCTATCACGGTCAGCTCCACCTGGCAGAGCATCACGCGCCGCCGCCGCAGACGTCAGTGCATTCCTGAAGTCATTCCTGCGGCCAATGATCCTGTTAGCATCCCTAAGAGCATTTCTATCGCTTCCCGCTCTTTGTCTAAGCTCAACATCATTCACATTGCCTCCAAGTGCAGCGCCCCAAACGTACAGACCAAGCGGGTCGATATACTTCAGTGGATTGTTCAATGTGTAGGAATACCGATTCCAAGTTTGCGGATCGTACACTGTCCCAGATGAAAGCAGCGGGTCTGAACTAGTGAACCTACCCTGCGCTGACGAGTAGTACCTCGCCAGGAAGTAATCCAACCCCGATTCACTATCTCTCTCTTTTTGGGTGAACTTCTGCTTCGTGCTATCCGCGCCACTGTAGCCCAACCCCGTCGTGCGCTGCCCGATACCCGACGCCAACTCTTCGCCGAAGGGCATGTAGTCGTATCGCGCCTTCACGGTCCCATCACTCTTCGTCACCACTCTTGTGCTACCGAGGTGATCGCTTGTCAGATAGCTCGTGCCGCCTCCTCCCGTAGGTGGAGGCACCGGGTCGCTGTGATATTCGGCTATCAACTGCCCGCCAGCATTGTATACGAAGATGATCGTCCCCGGCGTGCTATCTACCTTCTTCACTCGGCGTCCGTCCCCGTCATAAGAATAACTGGTCGTCACACCAGCTTTCGTGTAGCTGATCTGACGATTCTCTGCGTCGTAGAGCATCGCATTGGCGGCGGTCGTCGGGTCGCTCGTCACGTTGCCCGCCGAGTCATAACCGAACCCCGCAAGCGCAATTCGATTGTTACCCTGATTGAACGCCGAGAGGTCTGTCGGCGTTGTTGACTGGGGAGTCAGGATTGGGCTTGGGATGTATGAGGTGTTTCTTATCGCTCGGTTGCCGTAGCGGTCGCAATCGTATGTCTGTGACCACGCCCCGCTCTCGGTCGCAGTGCTCAACCGGTTCAGTGCATCATACCCGTAGCTCTGGCTGATCACCGCCGCACCGATCGTTATCGTCTGAGTGCCAACGTTGCCGTTGTTCGTGTTCGTCGTACCGTAGCCGTAATCCAACTGCAAGGTGCTGGAATTCGTGGCAGATGTCCCCAGTCCGATTTGCAGAGGCTGCAACCGGCTGTTGAAGCTCGAGTGTTCCCACTTCCCGTTGCCAAGCTTCATCGCCGACACCGCTCCGTGCGACGCGTACTGAATTCGATTCACAGTGTCGCTCGCAGTAGCTCCCGCCCAGTACAACCCCGTCGCTTGATTCTTCACTCCAGCAAGTCTTGCCGCCTCGTCGTATTCCATCTGGACTACTCTCCCCGAAGGATACGTCTCCGAGCTCATCTCGCTAGCGATGTTGTACACATAGCCGAATGCGTAGTTTTGCGAGTCCGTCTGCTGAAAACTCGATGTAGCCCGGCCAAGTTGATCGTAGCCCGTGTAGTTGCCGGCGCTGCTCGTGCTGGTGCCATAAGTCGCCGCGACGAGTCTGCCAGTTGAAAAGCCGCGATTGAAGGCCGCCGGATATCCAGTCGGCAGCGACTGTGCGTCGTACTTGTAGGACACCGCCGACGTGCTCTGCGGATCGCCCGTGTAAGTTCGGCTCTTCACTCGGTTCAACGCGTCATACGCGTACGTCGTCATGATGAGCCGCGCATCCTGCTTCGTCTGAAGATTCGAGTTCGGATCGTAGGTGTAGTTGATCGTCCCGCTTTCCGGATTGATGGCTTGCTTCAAGCGCTTCAGTGAATCATAAACAAACGTGCGCGTCTGCACTCCCTGGGTGACAGCGGTCAGATCATCCAAAGCGTCATAACCGTAGGTCGTCGAATAAGCCAGAACGTTCGGGTCTTCGATCACTTGCTTCAAGCGTCCAAGCCCGTCGGTGACACTGCGCCTCATCTTCAGCGCCTGATCCGTCACCGTCACTTGATTGCCCGAAAACGCGGTCGTGACTGCACCTGTTGATACTCCGCTTCCAGAGAAGGTCTCGATCCTGGTCACTCGGCCGAGCATATCGTATGTCGAGTCCGTATACCCGTAGGTCGGATCGCTCGTGGTGCGGTAGGGATTCGTCACGCGCGTGGCGCGCCCCAGTCCGTCATATGAAGCGGTCGTTCGGACGTCGCCTTGCGGGTCGCGTGCGAAGGCGTCGGTTGTTCGCCCGAAGCCATCCGTCTTGGTCCAGCTTCGGAGGTTGCCGTCGTCGATGCCAACCTGGTCTTTTGCCGTCAACACGTCGTTATTGATCAGAGTTACGCCGAACACCGTCAGCGGATTCAACCCGGCGTAGTACATCGCAGTGTGATTCTCGACTCCTAAGCCCAGAGCAACCATGATCTGTGTTGGGCGGTCGAATGGATCGTTGTAAAGACTCTGGGTGACGACTCCGTTTCGATCCTTGAATCCGGTGAGCAGCCCCGTATTGAAATCGTACTGGCTGCGCGCGGTCTGCTGGGGCTCTCCTGGATTGGGCGGTGGACTGGTTATGAGTGTAGGCAGCGAAAAAGTCGCTCCAAAAGCGCCGCTGCCTCCGGACCCCGGAGCCGCCCCAACCCCGAAGTCGTCCTGATAGCTGATCGTTGCCACATTGCCTCGCGGGTCTTTTATCGAGACAACGTTGCCCAGCGTGTCGTACCGCGGGTAACTGAATGTGAAAGTTGAAGCGTTCACCATTCGCTTGATCTGCGTCTGGCTGCCCCGCTCCGTATTGGCCGTTCCGTAATTTGAATTGTGCCCGGTCACTGTGCCGTAGTCCACCAATGCCAGGTGGTTGCCGTCGCCCGCGACGAAGTTGTCATACTCGTATTCCGTGCGTGACATCTCGGCACCGGTGCCGCCGTCGTAGACCGATTGCTGCAGTGGAAGGCTCAACAGGTTGATCGTATTGACTCCCGTGCCGGTGTAATGACCTCCTATCTTGTAGCTGATGATCGTGTAGCGCTTCAAAGTCTGGTCAAAGTCGTACTCGTCTAGCTCGGACGGGTTGTTGATGTGGTTCGTCGCAGCGATCGTCGGGTCGTAAGAAGTGTGCACCTTCGCAAAGCTTCCATCGTCGAGGTACTTGCGCTCATCGTTCACCCGGTTGTCGTTTGCTATCTGCTGCGTCGAGTAAGCTCCGGCGCCTGTCGGCCACACGACTTGCGCCCTCTGCGTCCAGTCCTTCTCGTTGGCGCTGAGAACCGTCGTCCCGTTGCTGGCACGCTTCTCATTACGGCGTTCAAGCCCGGTTGACCATATGGAGTAACCCGTCCCATCGGGCGAGCCCTTGATGCAAACAAGGAATCGCTGGGCGGACATGTAGTAGTGCCATTGATCCAACAGCAACGTGTTGGAGGCGTTCCTGCATTGCACTTCGGTCTTATCTATCTTGAAGCTGTAACTCCAGCTCCCCTCCAGTGTCACGCCATCGGGGTAAGTCCGTCTGGCAACCACCGCGCGGTCGATCGCCGAGACGTTGCTGGTTACCTGCTGCCCTATCGGGTGGACCTCGCAACCCAACGAATTACCAGTGGGCAAGCCAGTACCCGCCACCGAGTTCAGCAGCACGCTTTGATGGTCGTATTGCACCTTGCCGCCCGTGGGCATCTGCACCTCGGCGACCTCCCCGAATTCGTTGTAGCTGAAACTAAGACTGCGATTGTCTGGCAGCAGAAGTTGGGTGATGACTGGCTGGTTGTCTATTCGTGCAGCACCGCTGCCGTACGATAACGCAAACAGCGACGTGTGCGCGCCTGGCCATCCGTACCCGTAGCCGAGCGGATCCCAATCGCCGCTGATGACCGGCAGAGTCGGATTGATTCCAGCCCGGTAGTGCAAGTTCATAGTGTCGGCTTTCACCTTGTATATCCGGCTTTGCCCGTTGTACCCAGGCAACGTAACCTGAAGAACGTATGGCGCGAGCGCCGGGTCGTTGACGTCCAGCGTCGTGATTCGCCCAAGCTGATCGGTGTACTGAACCCTGGTGGCGGTTGGGTAGCTGATTTGAATGACGTTCCCGTTGCGGTCCGTTGCGGATGTGCATCGACCTAGATTCTTCAAGTAAGCCGAGCCCGAGGAGTTTCCAAAATTCGCATTGACGAACCGGTAAACCGTTCCATCGGCCGTGATCAGCCTCCCTGCAACGTCGCCGTTGACTACACCGTTATCGTTATCGCTGAAAAAGACTAACCCCGAGCCGTCCGCAGCATGCCACCGCTTACCACGATAGCCATCCTGGGTGCGGCAGCCGAATGGTCCAAACGGCTGTGCGTTCACCGGCGCGCCGTCCAACTGATCGTCCCGCAGCTCAATCTCGCCTTTGTCCGGCAGCACAACGGTGAGCTTGACCAGAACCCATGTAAAGTCCGTGCAGCCCGTGCTCGGGTTCTGATGCGGGCTGACGCCCACTCCGCGAACCCTGATGTAAGGCGCGGCCCCGACCGTCCAGCCCGGCCCGAGCTTGTAATAAATGTCTTCGGCCTGGGCGGGATCATCGTAGACGGCGTAGGCTATAGACTCAGTATGCGGCGTCGGATCAAAGACGGGCGTGCTGCCGGTGAGCGCCGACCAAACTTTGTTTCTGTAGTTGAGCGTGAGCGGCAGCCAGAAACCGCGCCCGCCTACCGCGCCGATCGGCAAACTGAAGTTGAGTGAGCCGTTGCTGAGATTGACCGTGCCAAGATCAGCCGACATGTAGCTGCCAATCGGAGACACCCCTGCAGCATGCTGCGGCGGTGTGCCGTGATCGTACTGGCTCACGTCCTGAGCCATAACTCTTAGGCAAGCCGCTATCAGAACCGTCGCCGTCATAAGCATTCGCCGGGCATAGCTTCGTTTAGATATCCTCAACATCACGTCCCTCTCTACCTGTTAGGTTTGGTCTGGTGCGTTAAGCATCTGTTCCAGTTTATGGCTCGACAATGAGTGTTGCTTGATTGTCCGGACGATCAGCGACGTACGCACGATATTTGCCGGGCTCGAGCCGAAGGTCATTTCTTCCGCGCGCGTCGGGGCCGGCGCGCTGGACTCGCCCGACAGACTCCGGCGCCGCCCCGGTTTCTCGCTCAATGACCAAATAGCTCGATCCGCCTGAAAGATCTTCGAACGAGAGCGCAACCAACCCTTTGGCGGCGTGAGCCTCGCGCGGGTAAATGCCAACATCGTAAAGAGCGAATCGCACGACTTGCACTGGCCCGCGCTGCCCAGGCAAACCTTGCCCGACGCTCGCCGCAGGGGCGGGCGCAGTCATATTTGTGGCCGCTCGTCTAGAAGGTTCAGGCATGGGCTGGTTAGTTGCGCGCGAAACAAGCGCGGCCGCGGAACAACTGACGATCAAACCTAAGGTCAACGCGAGTGTCGTCTGGACCTTTGGCTTCCAGAAGATGCTCTTGAGCCCGGGTCCATGTTGAGTGTATGCATTAGCTTGTACCATTGTCTGAACACCTCCGTTTGCTTGCAACTGCTCTGCCTCCGACTGCTAATTCCGGTTGAGGCTATCGGCCTGTTTGCACCGAGAAGCTCACCGTGTTTGACGTGCCAAAGGGCGTGGTAACCGACACCTGCCGAACGCCGGTCGCAGCGCCCGAGCTTATGACTATCGTCGCCGTCACCTTCACCGAGCTGACCACTATCATGTTGCTGACGGTTATTCCCGCCGACGGGCTGAAGTTCACCGATGTCGTTTGCGACAGGTTCGTTCCGTTTATCGTCAGCGTGAAAGTCGTTCCGGGCGCCTGTTTGATCGGCGAGAGGGTGCTTATCGTCGGCGCGGGTGAAGAGGAGAGGATTCCGAAGGTCAGCGCATTGGTCGACTCCCCTCCGGTTGCGGTTGTGACCTTTAAGTTTCGCCCTCCGACCGCCGCCGCCGCTCCTATGCTCATCGAGCAAGTAATCTGGCTGGCCGTCGAGCTGATGTTTGTGAACGTCACGTCGTCGGGCGGGGTCAAGTTGATCGAAGTCGTGCCCGCCAGGTTGCTGCCATTTATCGTGAGTGTGAATGACGCTCCCTGAATCGCCGTTGCAGGCGACATATTGCTCAGGGTCGGCGCGAGCCCTCCGCCGGCAGTCGGCGTCGCACTGACCTGACTGGAGTTGAGGCCCTCACCCGCGCCATTCGATGCGGACACCACGTAGTAATAGGTCGTTCCATTGGTAAGCCCGGTGTTGAGGTAGCTCGTCGTTCCTATGCCCGGCGCTATGGTCGAGTAAGGCCCGCCGTTTATCGTGGAGCGCTTCACGTTGTAGCTGGTCGCGCCGGAAGAAGCATTCCAACTCAACGACACCTGAGCGTTACCCGGTGTCGCAGTGAGTCCTGTCGGCGCTGCTGGCGGTGTCGGGGCAGCAATCGGGGTTGCGCTAACCTGACTGGAGTTTGGTCCCTCACCCGCCGCATTCGAGGCGGACACCACATAGTAATACGTCATTCCGTTGGTAAGCCCGGTGTTGACATAGCTCGTTGTGACTATTCCTGGCGCTATCGTCGAGTAAGGTCCGCCGCTTGTGGTTGAGCGCTTCACGTTGTAGCTGTTTGCTCCCGAGGATGCGTTCCAACTCAACGCCACCTGCGTATTGCCGGGTGTCGCTGCGAGACCTGTCGGTGCCGCTGGCGGCGTGGGAGCGGCCGCGGGGGTAGCGCTAACCTGACTGGAGTTGGGTCCCTCACCCGCCCCATTCGAGGCGGACACCACGTAGTAATAGGTCGTTCCATTGGTAAGCCCGGTGTTGAGATAGCTCGTTGCGACTACTCCGGGGGCTATGGTCGAGTAAGGCCCGCCGTTTGTCGTTGAACGCTTCACGTTGTAGCTGGTCGCGCCGGAAGAAGCATTCCAACTCAACGACACCTGAGCGTTGCCCGCTGTCGCTGCGAGACCTGTCGGCGCCGCTGGCGGAGTGGGAACGCCCGGCGGTTCCTCTGTCGCGATCAGCCGTCCGCCCGCATAGATGTATTCCTTGGCCGGACTACCTGGCGCAAATCCGGCTGGCGTCACCTGTGTTTTCTTTGCCCTGCGTCTGAGGCACCGAATCGCTACGGAGAGCCAGTGCCGCGCCGCCCGCGAGCAGACTCAGCGCGATGCCTATCGCAACAATGAGTTTGCGGCTGGGCTTGCGGTGCACCACGGTCGGCGGCTCTTGCCTGCTTGTTTTCTTTCGGGACATCAGGGCTCCTTCCAGGTTCTCGCGTCGGGACTTGCGAATCGAATATCAGACTTGCGATTGAATCTCAGGCCGTCAGCTCGCGCTTTATCGTCTCCGCTATCGATTTCGTTCCGCTGATAGTTCATGACGCGGATTACAGCCAGCACAATGCAAACCTGTGTTAAGAATCTGTGCTGAGGACTAAGTTCTCTTCAACGCCCTCGCCGGCTGCTCTCTCGATTGTGCCGGTACTCAACCAGACGTGCCTGATCCCTCAAGAACCAATGAACTGCGAATGTGGGTCCCGCATTAGGCTGTGGTCACGAGACGTGCTTGTCGACGGCCCAAACCAGCGCATACGGGTTGACGGGCTTGACCAGTACTTCATCAGCTCCTGCCGCCAATGCCTCGTCGGTCACTTCGACCCTGCCGGTTACCACCACTACTGCAGTCGTCCTGTGATGATCAAGCGCCCTGATCATTCTCACAAGCTGCACTCCGCTTGCTCCGTGCACTCGCTCGCCCACCAGAATGGCGTCGTAGTGCGCCTCTCCAGACAGGTGCTCGACCGCGCAGGCGCGAAGGTCGCACGTGACAACCGCCCAACCCCGTTTCTCGAATATCCCGGCAAACAGTTTCGCGATAATCTCTGAGCCTTCGATCAGCAGCATTGATTTCATGGACAGTTTATTGATAGGAGAGGGCACGCAACGCACATGACAATCGTGGGTTTTGGACCATGCCGCGAGGCGCACCCCCTCTAGCCGCGAACGGAACTCGACGTGTGAAAGCGTTTTCTCTGGCCCGATGCTCGACACCTCGTTTCGGTCGTCAGCACCACAGGCCTGCACGCCACAAGTGACGTCAAAGCCACTTCGCACGCTTCTTGTCGTTTCGTGCTTTGCCATCCCAGCGGCGAAAGGACGGCGTTGCCAGCAACCTCCCATGTCGATCTTCAGCACTATTTCGCGCGACGATCTCAGCTATTCTTTCTTCGAGAAGGCGGCCTGCTTTACAACACGGACAGCAGTAGTCCTTCTTGAAGCTCGGACACTCAAGCAACTCGACAACGAACCCCACGCCGCCGCATCCCCGGCAAGGCGCGGGCCGTTTGCGGCTCAGCGACAAAACGCTTTTGCGGCCATCAGTCTCAGCTATCGCTCTTGAAATTGCCGTTACCACTGTTATTGACCAATCCCTGAGAATTCGCTGTTCTATGTTTTGACCCAAACGATTGAGCCTTCAGCGCCGGCGTGATATTAATACCTCCGAGGCCGAACGCCTCAACTCGCAGAGCGTTATAACGTGAAGCAACCGAACTATATCTCGCCGGGACGAGATAATAGTCTGGATGTGTCCGTTCTGTCAACAACTATTATTCGGCTTGCGCGAGAAATATCTCGCCCCCATATGCGATAAGTCACGCGAGCCGGCAGCCGGATCGTTGTCGTGGGTGCTCTGAGAGCCGTGGGTGCTTTCTAAGAAAGGATGCCTATGCCGAAGCTTAAGCAAGAGACCTTGGCCGAGTATGTGACCAGGATTATCAGCGAGAAGAACCTCAAACAGCACGAAGTCAAAGAGATATCCGGCGGCGAAATAACCGATGGCTACGTGAGGGGCATCATGACCGGAAAGGCGCGGAACCCATCGGTTGACAAGCTCAAGGCGCTGGCGCGCGGTCTGGGGGTATCCGAGGATGAGATCTTCAAAGTTGCACGCGGACTGCCGTTCGAGGGCGAGCATCGGGAGCAGCAATCGAATTATCGGGTTATCGTCAACCTGATGTCAGCCTCGCTGAAGAATAGCGCGCTCACTGAGCTGTTGGCCGAGGCAGCGAGACTATCACTCGATTCACAGGAAGAAGGAGTCAGGCTCTTGAGGTATCTCAATTCGCGCAAAAGCAAATCATCGCGATCCAAGAAAAAGGCTTAGCGGGTTTTCCGTGCCTTGACGTACGCGTTCCATAGCTTCTCGACCAGGTCGAGGTCTACGTCTTTGCCTTCAAGAGTGTCCATGAACATTCCGTACAGCTTGTCCGCGATGAATCTTCGCTTCTGGTATATGTCGAGTTCTTCGTCATTCTCGTCCGACATTGATGTTGTCCTCGATGGAAACTCGATAACGCGCGCAAGCGCCTGCGATCCGGTTGAGCCTTCTGCCGCGGAGAAGCTGCGCCGCCGCCTGGGCAGAGTCAGAATGTTGCTCGTCTCGGACACAACCTCGGTGGTTGCCGTGCCGGCGTTGCCAACTGGATCGTCGTCATGAGGCTGATTTCTCGCCTCCGAGACAGTGGTTGCCAGGGCGGCCTCGGCAACGACTTCAGGTTGGCCGGCGTGATTGCTCGAGCCGACGGCGTTCCGAGATACGGCTCCGGACTGAAATACGGCTCCCGCGTGGGTTTGTGCGACGGTGGAACGAGACGCGCGCCATCCCCTGAGTTCTATCTCTTCGCGCGTCTCGCGCCACTCAGGATACGCAGCAGCAAACGGCGACGCAAGCACAATCTTCGATGCGTTCCGAGCTTCTTCGAGTCTTCCCACTTCACAAAGCTCCACAGCAAGGCTGTTCATATAGTCGAAGTAAACGTGAGGCTGGACCGAGCGCATCGCGTGCGCGATCGGGAACAGATTCTCAAGCAGCGCAAGCGCTCCACGATGATTTCCATCCTCGCTATTAATGACTGCGATCATCTTCTGAGTGTGGACCGTGGCATAAGGGTCATAAGAGCCACTAAGCGATGCAAAGCGATCCGCCTCGTGGTAACGAGACAACGCTGATTGATAATCCCTTGCATAGAATGAATCTGCTCCCAGGGAAATCATCGCTCTCACTCTATATCTGGGTGACGCTCTCTCCGCTACGCCTTCGAGTAAACGAGCCGCCCGCTCGATATCCCCGGCTCCGAGTCTCTGAATGCATAGCGCCTGATAGTACCGGCCGCCGAGTTCATGGTGACGCGGCAGCGGCAAGGCTAACAGCATTTGGCTTACCTGCTGAAGGGTTTCCATCTGGCGAAATGCATACGAGTGCTCGGCCAAGCCTATGAGTTTGTTGCCTAGGTCGTGCAAGACTTGTTTTGCATAACGGGCTTTAAGTAGACCTGAAGCAATTACTTGGTAGAATCCGCCGTGGCTGATTGCTGCCTGCGAGTCAGCTAGCCGCTTTAAGGAGGAAACATCTGTGAGGACAAGACTGATATTCGTGGGTGTCTGCATACTCACTCTTCCGCTTTGGTTTTCAACCTCTCCGGGTGACAAACGTACTAACTCGGCTCCCTTTGCTACTGTCGCCTACGCCGGCCATACCGTAAGCGGCGGCTGGTGCGGATGCGGCTCTGGCGGCTGCATCTGCGACCCTGGCGAAGGCCCCGGTGGCAACGGCGTTCACCAGCTACGCGACGAGAAGAAGACTCCCTCGGATCAACCCGCTCCAGTCAGCGTCGGTTCGGGCTTTGACTTCGGAGCTGGCGCGCTGATGCTGGTGCTTGCGTTATTCGTGTGGATCCGGCTGCGTGCGTAAGCTCCCAGCCGCTGCTTAGCCCACATTCAATAATTTCTACTCACTCCGCCTGGAACACGGCGGCATAGGTGATTTGTGACTCCTCAATGCGGCGGGATTCTACTACAGGTCGGAGTCAATTGCACCGAAAAAATGAATTGCAAAGTACACATCAACATGGCGCCTGGTTGTAGTAAGGGTCCGACGCAAAGGATCAGAAGGGTCGCTTGGTCGGCAGAGCCCGACACAATAGCGGCAACCGGCGACAATCGGCTGGTCCGCCGATGGCAGGCCACCAGTGCTTTAGAAGACAAAGGATACTTCGGACGATCTGTAAGGCGCCAATACCGTAAGGCACTGTCGTTACAGCGCTTAACTCGGCATTGGATGTTGACGCGAGAACGGGCTCTGAGAGCGTCCGGTAGTGTTGGCCACTTTTTTTCTTTTATTCTTCGCAGATATGTGGTATCAAGGCCAAGAAATATTGGAGGTCTTGCATTATTACATACTCATATTGCGTCATGAATAGTCGAGGAGAGAGGCGTTCGGTGCTCCCCACCTCCGGACAAGCAAGAATGGTGGCTCGGGAGTTTTACGCAAATCGTCCTTAACCTGTAGGTATCATGGGAGGCTCGGAGTAGTCCACCGGGCTTGGACGATCTGGTTCCAGTTTTTCGCCATGCAAAACTGGTCCGGGTTCTGAAGTAAGAAGTAGATCAAGCAAAGCTCACACTCAAAGTCTTTTTGAGTTCGAGGTGTGGGCTCGCGGGTTCTGGGAACGAAACATAATCTAGGCAGGATGCAGGCAAAGCCATGGCAGGTTGCTGCGCTGTGGGCTCGTGCGATCAAGGACGATTCGCGTTGCCTTCTGTCCTAGAGAGTCGTGCCCCCGTTTCCTCACGTTGCGACGACGCTTGTCATTGAGTCGTCTGCAATCAACCGCAGAAGAGAGTCCATCAATCGACGATTCTCTCTAGATCAAACCGCTGTGAAGGAGGAGGACACCAAATGAACACTTCTAAGTTCAGATTGATCACCGCTGGAACGATTACTTTTTCTGCCCTGTTGCTCGCGGGGCTCGTGTCAACAATCTACGCTCAAAAAGAGAGATCTCAAGCCGACTCTGCCGAGGATCCAGTTGTCTCCGGTAAGAGATTGGGAACCGTACCCTCATCCGGTTCGAAGATCATGCTACGGCTCACATTCGATAATGGAGCAGTTTTCACAGTGGCACACTTCGAAGGAGGGATGACAAAAATTAAACGGAATGGCTCAACGATCGGAATCGCTGCCCGCATCAACACGGAACAATGGAATCAGGTGACCGCAAAGATTTTTAAGGTGGTTCCCGTCGAGGTACAGGGGAAATCATTAGGAGAGAGCATCGCGGAAATTGGTACGGTTGATATTGCCAGGGAAGCTTCGGAACTTCCAAACGGAGAGATGGGTGTCAAGGTTGAAGTAATCGGGATTGTATACGAAGTCAAGGTAGGGGAAGGACGCAATGAGAGTTCTCGGTTTCGTCCGCTCGCGGGCGAGGGGGGAGAATGTTGCCTTACTTGCTCAGGCATAACAGTGTGCGACTGTTATGTAGCGGGTTCCTGTGGCAGCTGTTGTGTCGGGGCCTGTTGCAATGGCTCCTCCTCTTGAGCAACTTGGCCAGGGTTCGCTCTGGTGCTATGCAGCACAAAGGCGGACGATAATATCCAAGCAGTACGGCGCAGGGCCGTCGTCAGAGGAATCCTTAATCTCATGGTCAGCCAGGCCGTTCCATCCGATCCTGATATTGCTGTCAGACTTTCCGAGATGAATGAGTTTTACCTCAATGGATGAGTAGGATTACCTCACTCACTGAATGAGTCGAGACGATGAAAAAGCCACCCAAAGCGCCTTCTTCGAATGATAAAACAACCGAGCACAAAACACCCTGGGAGGTGATCTCTAAGCCGGTCACAATTGTCTGCATCATTGTTACAGCCCTGTTAGCTGTCGTTGCGTATTATCACACACAGCAAAAAGAGGTTTGGGAGGGAAGACTGAATCATACAAAAGAACAACTTGATGCGTGTAGGCAAGAAGTTGAGAAGGTTAAGCAAGACTTGAAAGTTTGCGCTGAGCGTGAATCCAAAGAGGTGCCCAAGGCGCAAGAAAGAAGCGGCGGCCCCGCTGGCCGGACGATAAGGCGCTTGATGAAGTCTGAAACGCCGATACCTGTCGCGGAGAACCTGAGTATGACATTGATAGAACTTGCGTTTCAGCCTAAGTCTGCAACATACAGCGTCACGGCAAAAGTAGTGTACAAGGACCTACCGGAGATGCAGATTCGTGACGCTCAAGAAGGGTACATAGTCACTTATCCAAAAGAGCATGGTTACACCATCGAACTTCTCAAAGCGGATGCCGTGTCGGCTAAGTTCTCGATCACAAAAAATCCGTGACTTGCCTAGCAATAGCTATTGCTCGCGCACTATTTGATGTCTGTTCCGTACCTTTTGAAAATCTCTTTAAGCATAAAGCCAACAAGAATATCGGGCATATGGTGTGATCTCTTCTTCAGCTCTGCTCACAACCATAGTACTACCAACCGATCTAACTTTAGTCTTGGGAATTCGGCCACTCCGGTGAATGTTGTCTCATCAAATTCTTGAACCACCCTCGTAGGTCGCAGTTCCGATCCGCGAGTTACATAACCGTAACGATCATTTTGCCGGTCTGGTCATAAATCAAGGCGTCTTGTGGCTCTAGCCTCGATTGCATTCACGGTGTCCCTGGTGTGAACCCCAAAAGTGAGATGAGCAAAACGCGGGCCCATCGGCCGGCCCTTGCGAGAACGGCGGGGATCGGTCGGGTTGACGGCGTAAGTTGATGTACACTTTCCGGACTCGGTAAGCAGTCAGGTGAGCACGTGAGCGATCACAAAAATGTGCGCGGCCGCGGAATCCGCGAAGCGTTTGGCCTCGAGCGCGATGTAGTCGTGATGTCGCTCGCAGTGTTCTTGTTTGGCGCCGGGGAAGAGCTTTGGAAGAGCTTCTTGCCGAAGTACCTCGAGGCGCTGGGCGCGAGCGCGGCGGTCATCGGGATATTCGGCGCGACCCGCGACTTTCTCGACGCGACGTATCAGTATCCGGGCGGTTCAGTCTCCGATCGCATTGGAAGCCGCCGCGCGCTCGTGTTATTCGCGGCTCTCGCTGTCGCTGGATACCTCGTCTACGCGTTCGCCCCGAGCTGGCCGTTCATGTTCCTTGGGCTTGCGTTCGGTATGGCCTGGACGAGCATGGCTTCGCCGGCTATGTTCGCGATGATAGCCGAGCGGTTGCCGCGCGAGCGCCGGACGATGGGCTTCACCGTTCAAGCCATCCTGAAGCGCGCGCCCGTTATGTTCTCGCCAGCGATCGGCGGTCTCTTGATCGGCACGCTTGGGTTAATGCGAGGCATGCGCACTTCGCTTCTGCTCACAGCCGCGCTCGCGTTGATAGCGATCATAGCTCAGCTCCGGTTCTACAATGTCCGGCTCCACGCGCCAGAAACGAAGGCGATCAACCTGATCTCGCAGTTCGGCGCCATGCACCGGGCGCTCAAGCGGCTGCTGGTTTCAGATATCTTCATCCGCACGTGCGAAGGCATGGTCAATGTGTTCGTCGTGCTTTACGCCACCAGCGTTATCGGGGTGACACCGTTGCAGTTCGGCGTGCTGGTCGGTATTCAGATGGCCACATCGATCGCAGCCTATGTTCCCGCGGCCAGGCTTGCGGATCGCTATGGGCGCAAGCCGTTCGTCGTCGCGACGTTTTTTTGCTTCTCGATCTTTCCGCTGGCCGTCGCGCTTTCGCACAGCTTCGCCGCGCTGGTCCTGGCATTTGTGATCGGTGGACTGCGAGAGCTTGGCGAGCCCTCTCGAAAGGCGATGATCGTTGACCTCTCGGACCCGGCTCGCCGCGGCCGCACGGTTGGGCTTTACTATCTGATTCGCAGCCTCGCCATCACTCCGGCGTCTGCGATTGGCGGCCTACTCTGGAAGGTCGACCCGGCGATTCCCTTTTTTGTCGCGTTTGCGATCGGGTTGGCTGGAACGTTGGTCTTCATCGTCACGGTCGAGCGCCGGTATGCTTCTTGAGGTTCGAACGATGGCGTGACCGGTGAGAAGCCGTGCATAATGGTTGCGACCGGCCTCAAGTCTCAGGAGTTCTCTCAATGACCTCAGTCACTCGTCCTCCAAGCCCCAAGGGAAAACCGTTTCTCGGTCATCTGACAATGTTCAGGCGGGACCCGCTGAAGTTCCTGCTCGATTCCGCAATCGAATTCGGCGACGTCGTCCATTTCAAGTTCGGTCCGCAAGACATCTATCTTCTCAATCACCCTGATTACGTCAAAGATGTGCTGGTGACCAACAATCGCAACTTCGTAAAGAGCCGGGGCCTCGAGATGGCCAAGAAATTCCTGGGAGAAGGCCTGCTAACCAGTGAGGGCGAGTTTCATCGCCGCCAGCGAAGGCTCGCGCAGCCGGCGTTTCATAGACAGAGAATCAATGCTTATGCGGCAGTGATGACCGGCTATGGCGCTCAAACGCGAAGCAGGTGGACCTCGGGGGAAACGGTGGACATCTCTCAAGAGATGATGCGTCTGACTCTGGCGATCGTCGGCAAGACGCTTTTCGACGCCGACGTTGAAGCGGAGGCCGGCCAGATCGGCAAGGCGCTTACAGACGTCATGCAGTTGTTCGAGAGGATAACATCGCCGTTCGCGGGGCTGCTCGAGAAGCTCCCGCTGCCTAGCAACATTCGCTGGCTGAGAGCAAAGCAACGACTTGATTCGACTATGTACCGAATCATCAACGAGCGGCGCGCGAGCGGCGAGGATCGCGGCGATCTCCTGTCGATGCTGTTGCTGGCTCAGGACGAAGAGGGCGACGGCACCGGCATGACCGACGCGCAACTGCGAGATGAGGCGATGACGCTGTTTGTGGCCGGCCACGAGACCACAGCGAACGCGCTCACTTGGACGTGGTACTTGCTCTCCCAACATCCCGAGGTTGAGGCGAAGCTGCACGAGGAATTAGACGCCGAGCTGCCGGGGAGGCTGCCAACTGCAGACGACGTTACACGACTGAGCTACACCGAGATGGTTTTAGCCGAATCGATGCGACTCTATCCACCGGCATGGACACTGGGCCGGCGAGTGCTTAACGACTATCAGGTCGGCGAGTATGTTATCCCTTCCGGGTCAATCGTCCTGATGAGCCAGTGGGTGATGCATCACGACTCGCGATTCTATGCCGAGCCTTTCAAGTTCGACCCAGAGCGTTGGACAGCGGAGGCGCGAGAAACGCGTCCAAAGTTCGCCTACTTTCCGTTCGGCGGCGGTCCTCGCGTCTGCATAGGTGAGCAGTTCGCATGGATGGAAGGCGTGCTGTTGATCGCAACGATCGCTCAGCAATGGAAGATGCGACTGGCTCCGGGACATCGGGTCGAAACCAAGCCGATGATAACGCTGCGGCCGAAATACGGCATGCGAATGATTGTTGAGGCACGGGAACAGACCTTTGACGCGAAGAGTTCTAACGTCGAGACTGCCGCGATATCTGCTTGATTGGTGAGCATCCAGCCGGCGATCCATCACCCGGCTGAGAGGCAAGTCAGCTTCAGACGAGGGTATCTGATGACTCGATATCTCAAGGCGCTTCTCCTGGTTTTCGTTGCGGTCTGGATCTGGGCCGCAATCAATCCTTCTTATCGTCATGATTGGCTGCTCGAAAACTATCTGGTCTTCATCTTCGTGCCGATAATCGTCCTCACCGGCAGATATTTCAGACTGTCGGACGTTTCGTACACGCTCATAACGCTGTTCATGGTCTTTCACGTGATCGGCTCGCACTACACTTACGCTGAAGTTCCTTTCGGCTACACGCTGCAGAATTGGCTTGGTGCGAGCCGCAATATGTACGACCGGTTGGTGCATTTCTCGTTTGGGTTCTTGCTCGCGTATCCGATTCGAGAGGTCTTTCTACGCGTAACTCAGGTGAAGGGCTTTTGGGGCTATTACCTTCCGTTCGACGTGACGCTGGCGTTTTCCGCTGCCTACGAAATCATCGAGTGGATAGCCGCGGCAAACGTGGATCCGGCGGCAGGCCTGGCATTCCTTGGATCGCAGGGTGACGTGTGGGACGCGCAAAAAGACATGATCATGGCGGGGATAGGCGCGCTTCTGGCGATGATTGTCATCGCGCTCATTAACCTCCGGTACGACCCAAGGTTCTGGGAAGAGATGAAAGCCAGCTTCAAAATCGACCCTCGCACGGACGCGCCACTCGGCGAGCGGAAACTGAGGGAGTTGCGCAGCGGGAGGAAATAGACCGGCCTGCTGCTCTTAAGCCTGGGGGAGGCAAACGCGCAAGGGCATCCCTGTATAGCGCGCGGATCCAATTCAATCGAACAAACCGTTGATGTAAGCCTCCGCTGAGAACTCGATCAGGTCGTTCATCTGCTCGCCTACGCCGACGTAGCGGATCGGTATCCCAAGCTCCTTCGCTATCGCGACCACGATTCCGCCCTTCGCCGTTCCATCCAGTTTCGTCAGCACAAGCCCCGTCACCGGCACGGCGCGAGTAAATTGGCGGGCCTGTTCAAGTCCGTTCTGACCCGTCACCGCGTCAATGATCAGCAGCACTTCGTGAGGCGCTCCCTCGACTTCGCGGCCCGCAATCCGCCGCATCTTCTCGAGCTCCTGCATGAGATTCGTTTTCGTGTGCAAGCGGCCCGCGGTATCTATGATCAGGACATCGGAATTGCGGGCGCGCGCAGCGCCAATCGAATCGAACACCACGGCTGAAGGATCGGTGCCGGGCTTCTGCTGAACAAGCGGCACGCCGGAGCGCTCTGCCCAGATCGCAAGCTGATCATTTGCAGCCGCTCGGAACGTGTCCGCCGCGCAGATCAGCACTTCGTTCCCTTCGCTCTTTATGCGATGCGCAAGCTTGCCGATCGTCGTGGTTTTGCCTACGCCGTTTACGCCGACAACCATGATCATGTAAGGCTTGATGTCGAGGGGCACTTCAGTTTCCGAAGCCACCGTTCCGAGCGCACGATTCCGCTGGGCTCCGTCGAGTATCGCCCTCAGTTCCGCCTTGATCAGGCGTTTCAACTCGGTGATGTCGTTGAGCTGGTTTCGATTGATCTCCTGCCGCGCCTTTTCGATGATATCAAGGCTGGTTTGGGCGCCAATGTCCGCGCCTATCAACGCCTCCTCGAGCTGATCGAGCACCTCCGCATCGATCTCCCGTTTTCCGGCTATTACCGATTCGATTGTTTCGGAGAGACTTTCGCGTGTCGACGCTACGGCTTCTTTGAATTTTTCTAGAAACTCGGGCTCGGGGCCCTCGTCTCTTCGGAGGGCTATCTCTTTTTCTTCCGCGGTAGCTTCGCGGTTGAGTCCGAGCGATATGAATTCAGGTTCTTTCTTACGTTTCCAAAACAATGCCATTGTTGGTTGAGCTCCGTTGAACAGTTGGCCGGCTGAGTTGCAAATGCGCGCACTTCGGCGAGCCGCGCGTGTCCGTCATTAGCTCAAGAGACTAACACCCGGTCAAAAACATCGTCAACGAATGAAGACTAGTGTAAAGGAGTGAGCGCCTGGAATCGGAATGAGTGCATGAGGGCAACCGCTTCGCCGTGTGCCTCACCAACTTTGAACCTGTTCTGAAACAGGTGGGTGACCTCGGCACTGGGCTTTGCATCCCCATCGGTGTGGGGCGTTGCGCCCTCCAGTGCTATTTCCGGCCCCCGTTGCGTTAGCGTTGGTAAAAAATTGGCAAGTCAATCACCAACGTCGCAGTAAGCCCTCAGCGTGTTCGGATATTACACGACGGCTCTAGGCCGGTCAACAAACCATTTCGAACAACCTGCTATACGGGCGCAACCCGTTCCGACAGCGATGACCATAACCAATCGCTTGTTCCTAAGCTGTCGGGAAGAGGGGGAAGTGCCAAAAAAATGAGGACGAGCACTGCACATCCAGCGTCTCGTCCTCTACCATTCCGCTCACTTCAGAATTGAGGAGGCACCTCAATTACTGCTTTCAGTGACATATTTTTATCACATCGGCCTTGTTCAGTGCAAGCATCAAATACGTCAAAACCGCGCGGGTGTCTGTGCGAATGAGGAGACGCCGCTTCAACAATCGCCGGAGAACAAGAGATCAATCAACGGACGGCGAGCACCGATCGCTTCTGGGACAGGCTCAAACGCTCCTTGGATGCCTGGTTTGGCCGTTCTTGCGTGTAACGCTTGAACGCCGCCATTCAATTGTGCTACAAGTCGTGCCGCCGGGAGCAACCCCTCGAGCGGGAAACCTATGTCATCCATCAAGAAGGTGTGTCACGAATGCGGAATGTCGCTCAGCATCGGTGTGGCCGTCTGCGGAAGCTGCGGAACCCAGGTTGGCACTGTGTTCTCAGAAACGCCTCCACCCCTTCCCCCGAAAAAGAAAGGCGCGAGGCGCAAGGCTACCGACGCCGAAGATCATTACAGCCAAATCGACCAGGCTCAACAACGTGCCAACAATTCGTTGATACTCGCCCTCGCAAGCTTCTTCTGCCCGTTGATCGGTTTCATCATGTGCATCTCCGCCATCGTGTTGAGTGCGCTTGCCCTTCGTACGCTTAAGCGGAACTTTGTTGAAGACGGACGAGGCTCGGCCACTGCTGGGTTGATCATCGGGGTCATCGCGTTGATCGCCCAGATAGGGTACACGGTGTACATGGCAAAGTCCGGGAAAATCCCGTTCGTTTAATCTTAGCGCTTCCGCCGTTCTTACTTTATCCCGGTTACTACGGTCGCTCTGACTGAGATTTCAAAGGGGGCTTCGTGTCTCTCGCGTTCGATGATCGAGACGATTCGCTCGCGGACTTCGGCGCGGCGCGACTCGGGTACTATTGCCATCCAGTCGTCCAGAAAAACATCCTCGATCAGCGGCGATGTAAGAAAGCCTTTACCGGTCTCGAAGCTAAACTCTTCCTTAGTCGTGAAGCTCACTACTTTCCGGAGGCCGGCCTGCTTCGTTATCAACTCGGCGTCTGAAATGGTTCTGCGCTCGTTCATCGCTTGATCGAGCGCCGTCCACCCTTCGTCGATCAGTTCGGCCGACTGCAGCGCTTCCCAAAAGATCGAGAAGAACTCATCGAAGGTTCCGCGTGTAGCCAGCTTCAGCACGACCCGGCCTTGAGGTTCGGCCAGCCGCACCATCTCACTCAGCACGTCTTCGATTTCATTCGCAGCGAGCATCGACGCATCGCCGATCACCGTGTCAAACCCGCGGTCGGGAAACGGTAGCCCGGTAGCAATTCCCATCTGGAACGTCACGTTGTCAAGTCTCTTGGCGAGGGCCTTTGCGTGCGCCAATTCGATTCGCTCGGCGCTCGGATCGACGCCGACGACTCCGCCTTTACCGCGCAGCCGCTCCGCCAGCTCGATAGAATGCGCACCCGTCCCGCAGTTCACGTCCAGCACGTGGCCCTCAGGCGGGATCTCGACGCTCTCGTTCACAAGAGTGTCAAAGCGATCTCGCCAATCTGGGGTAATGAACAAATCGTAGCGGAAGGCCAGTTCTCTTTCGTTGCTCATATGGTCTAAGGAGGGGATGATAGCACGGCTAGGGACCGCCCGAAGGACGAGTCTGCTTGTCTCGCGAGACCTCAAGAATCAAAAAGAGGAGGCGTGCGTTACGCCTCCTCTTTCGCTCGTTGCAATGCGGTATGCCTCGATCAAATCGAACTAACTGCGCTAGCGGCGACGCTGGCGCGACGGCGAGGCGAGGGGAGTTCCTCGCGCTTCTCGATGGTCACGTTGACGGTCTGTTCGACGCGGTTACGCAGGATTTTGACCGCGATCGGACCCACTTCCTTCTTGGAGACTGCCTTAACCAAAGCGTTTACGCCGTCGATTCTCTCATTATCAATTGCGATGATGACGTCTCCAGCCTTCAGCCCGGCCTTGGCCGCAGGACTGTTTTCAGTGACCTGCGAAACCAACACTCCGTGTCCGTCCTTGACTCCGAAAAACTCAGCTAGCTGATCTGTAAGCGATTC
Source organism: Candidatus Onstottus arcticum (assembly GCA_038040485.1). Taxonomy (GTDB): domain Bacteria; phylum Acidobacteriota; class Blastocatellia; order UBA7656; family UBA7656; genus Onstottus_B; species Onstottus_B arcticum. Next base: position 54,636 of record JBBPIE010000029.1, on the reverse strand, counting down.
CACGCTGACACCTAGACGCGAGCCGCCGAAAAAGCTGTACTGTCCCGGCGCTACAAAGGCGAAGTTGCCGAAGTCCGGTGGGAACGCCCGCAACCTTTCCTGATCGGTCTTGAATGATTCGAACGACCGTTTGAACTCTTCTTCCGCGTGCCTCATCGCTTCCCTGTCCTGATCGCTCTTGAGCGATTCATATGAGCGCTTGATCTTTTCTTCCGCGCGCCTCATCGCTTCCTTGTCCGCCAACTCCGGGCGCAGCAGGTGAAACTCCTGGGACCGCTTGCTCAAAGTTGCATTGAGCGTCTGGTGGCTGCCGCCTCGAATGACCTCGATCGAGATGGCGCGCTCAGCCGGCGTCTCGCTCAACAGACGCTGCAGCTCGCGAACGCTGTCCACTCGGCGCCCGTTGAAGCTGACCACCACATCGTTTTCTTTCAAACCTGCTTTGTCCGCCGGACCGCCTTCTACCACTTTCATCACGATCGCGCCACGCTCTTCGCTCAGTCCGAGATCCTTGACGCGTTCCGTAGTCACTTCTTCGAGGAAAACGCCGAGGTAGCTTCCCTCGCCGAAGGGCATTGCGAAGAAGGCGCGTGACTCAGAGCTCGGGGTGAGCAACCCCTTCTCCTTCTCAAGCTCCTTCTTCTTCTGTGAGTCGGCATTGGCGGCCTTCTCCTTTTGCTTGTCCTTCTGATCCGCGACGGTCGCGGCAGCAACCCCCGCGCCGAGCGCGGCTACCAACGCCGATATCAGATAGAAGCGTTTCAACATGTTTCGTTCCTCCGCTGAATTCTGGTTTGCGAATGCTATGGGTCACTGCACGCCAGGAAACAACCTAAGTTCCAAATCTTTGCCCGCGATACAAGGCGGCAACGATGCCAGGCGGGACGTCTGCTGCTAGACCCGTCGTACGGTTCGGCTTGCCCGCAGCACCGCGCGGGCGAGGCGAGGAGACGCTGACAAGACCCGCCCGAACAGGCCCGCCATTCGCGGTGAGAACGCTGGAGCTCGCAGAAATCTGGCTACCTTCATTCGCTTGCTGAACTCTAGATCGTAGCGTTCTGCATAACGAGAGAGAACGCCGCTTGATAGGGTCAAGCGGTGAGTGTCACGGCCGGGAGCTTGCTCGATCGAGTTAGAGCCGAGGGATTCGATGATCGCGTCGGCAGCAAGCTCACCGGACCGCAGGGCTATCTGTATGCCTGTGCCGGTAAAGGGGTCAATCATTCCTGCTGCATCACCTATCGCGATAACATCTGCCGCCGGCCTATTTCGGCCAAAGATTAGCGGTCCGCCGCTCACCCAGTTGCCAACGGCTTGCGCGCCAGCCAGGCGCTCGCGCGCGAGACTATTGCTTAGCACCGTTTGCCGCGCAACTCTCAAAGGATCGCCACCGGCGCGTTTGAGAGTGCCTTCATCGGTTATGAAGCACAGGTTGGCAAGCCCACCTTCGATGGCGGAGAGCCCGCCGTAACCACCTGGGAAAAAGTAGAGTTCAACCTGATCGGATATGCCTTCGACGCCTTTCAGGTGCGCCTTCAGGGCGAATGGACGCGAGCCTCGCGACCCTGCAACTCGGTCGCTTTTGCTAAGCGAAACACGAGAACTGCGGCCTGATGCGTCCACAACTATCGTCGCCTCAAACCTGACCGTCTTGCCGTCGGCAAGCGACATAGCTTCAACCCCACAGACTCTGCCGCCTTCATACAGGCATCGCTTCACTGAGTAACGTTCCAGACACAGCGCGCCCGCCCGTCGCGCGCTTTCAAACAGCACATGATCGAATCGCGCCCGGCTCAGACTCAGGGCGTAAGATTTGTCGGATATCTCGGACACCGGAGCTTCGACGCGCCGGCCGTTCGACCCAACAAGACTTAGCCGGTTGATCCTCTGCGCACCCTGTGCCAGGAGCGTCTTCATTACGCCGAGCCGCTCCAGCGTTGGAAAACACTCGGACGTGATGAACTCTCCGCAAAGCTTTTGGCGAGGCATGCGACTCTTCTCGAGCAAAACCACTCGAAGGCCGCTCGAGGCGAGTCGGGCCGCGGCGGAGCAACCCGCCGGTCCCCCGCCAATGATGATCACGTCGTAGCAGTTCATAGGATCGAGCAGCCCGCCTCGCTTCCTCAATCTCCGGGCTCGGCGATTAGCGAGAGCCTGTATGGGAAAACAGCGCGAACCTTGCAGCGGTTCAAGCCAGCGTGCTCCGCCAACCGCCTCAACTCGTCGGCGGTGAAGCCTCGCAACACGGATACCGGCCCATCGTTCCGAGTCAGGAAGCTCCTTGCCAGAATTGGCCCTGTCAGCCGGCTGAAATAATACGGAACGAGATTGCGAACCAGATCATTGACGATGACAGCGCGCTTAGCGACGCGCCCGAAGTCTGCCAGCAACCGCGCGACGTCGGCGTCTTCGAAATGGTGAAGGAAGAGAGACGCAGTTACAAAATCAAAGCTGCGAGCCACGAACGGCAGCTTCAACGAGTCGGCCTGTATCAACTGGACCTCGCGATTTACGCCCAAATGATTGATCGAGACTCTAAGGTTACGCTCACTCAAATCCAGGCCCACGATCATGGGCTTTACGCCGCGAGCCGCGCACCATCCGGCGACCGCGCCGGGAATGTCCGCAGAACCAGTCCCGACGTCCAAAAGAGACAGCGCGTCCGGAGGGCCGGCGGCAAAGCTTGATGACAGCGCATCCAGCACGACGCGGGTGCCTCCAAGGAATCGATTGATGCGGCGAAGGTCGGAGAGATTCCGAGCTACGTCGTCATCGGTGCCGATTCCGGCATCGAGCATCTCTTCGACGTAGATTCGTTTCGGCGTTAGCATATTCACGCAACCACGTCGGTCAGAATACAACAGTGGGGTTGGTTAATCAAAAACACTGCGATAGGTAAACGACTCCTAAAACTCGTGCCAGCATACGACTCATAGGTGCCGCGCATCTTGCCGGCGGCAAATGCCGTGGCGCGCACGACGACAGCTAGAGTTCCAAGGCTCGCAAAGCCACGAAGGGCAGCTTCGAGTCGGCGGAAAGGCGGCGAAGGAAGCGACGTCGAGACGACCGGCCGACGACGCTGGGCAGACTCACTGTGCTTGACTTTGAAACTCGCAACCAATAGAATCCACAACGATTGTGGGGATTCAGAGTCTTACTAAAGTGATACTTGTCGCCAGTATCGGAACCCTTGTCCTGGTGGGGTAGTACTGTAGGTTCGGATAACAGCCCCGGTTCCAAAGGCCTAAAAATGGCAAGTAGAGACGTGCTTCGCAACCCTCGCGTCGAGGATGCGCTGGCCGCCGGTCAAGCTGCGCTGGAAGAGAGCCGGTTTGAGGACGCGGCGAACCACCTGAGGTCCGCGTTGCGTATGGGCGCGCGATCCGGCGAGGAGGAGGTCCTGATCCGCACGCTGCTCAGTGAAGCCTTCGAGAAACGCGGTCTCAACCGCGAACAGATCGACGCAGTAGCCAAGTACGAAAAACTCGCTGAATTCTCTCGTCTCTCCGAACGTAACAAGATGCTGGTGCTGGTTCGACTGGGTTGGGGCTACTCGTTCGGGTACGACCTTCCCCGTGCGATCGCGCTGTTCAACCAGGCGATGAAGATCGCTCGGACTCTTGAAGACCATTCCGGGATAGGCGCGTGTTACTTTGGGCTCGGACGCGCTTACCGGCAGCTCTCCGAGATACGTATCGCGCGCGATCACTATGCGTCGGCGCTCGAACACTATCGGCACACCGGCGACTGGCGAAAGCTTGCGGAATCTTATCTCTTCATCGGTTATATCAATGCCTATGACGGCGACTATCGAAACTCGCTGCAATCCTTGAAACAGACGCTAGCCATCATCGGAGACCGCGACGAGCACGACCTCCTTGGCCGCGCCCATATGTACCTGGCGATCACCTACGACAACCTTGGCTCGACGACCAAAGCGCTCGATTCCTGGGACAAATGTCTCGAACACTTTCGCAAAGCAGGAAACAGCGTGCATCTCGCGATCAACCAAAACAACCTGGCAGACAAGCTTATCTGGCTCGGCGAATGGGACCGCGCCGAGGCCCTCACGAATCAGGCGATCGACGTTTTGAAGGACTCACCCTTCGCCGTTCAATACGGGGTGACGATCGATACGCTGGCCCGACTTTACTTGCACAAGGGGAACATCGAAGAAGCCGATCGCCTTCTCGAAGAATCGTTGAATGTGTTTCGTACCGCAAAGACAGGCGAGTGGGTAGAGGTCAGCACTCTGATCACTATCGGCTTGAGCTGCATTGAAAAGGGCCAGTTCGAAGAAGCGAAGAAGCCGCTGTCACGCGCGGTCGACATCTGCATGCGAGGCGGTGGACTTCGTTTCGCATCCGAGGCGCGCCTGTTGCTGGCAGACGCGTTGCTGCAAACCGGCCATCTGGAAGAGGCGCGCGAGATCGCCGAAGGTGTGCGTGTGTACTTGCGCGACGCGCCTAGTATGCTCTCGTGGGGCCTAATGATGCGCACTCTGGCGAAGGTCGAAGCTGCCGACGGCCACATCGCTGCCGCCATTCAGTCCCTCGGGCAAAGTACTTCGATCTACACGTTGCGCGGCAACGTTTTTGAATGCGCAGTCAATAGGGTCCTTCTAGCCAAACTGCATGAACAACAAGGCGACCTCGCAACGGCGATCACTGAGACGGAGCTGGCCCGGGAAGTCTTCGAGCGAATGGGGGCGCCCTTGGACGAGCGAAAGGCTAGATCCTATCTTGCGGCGCTGAAGAACCGCGAGGCCTTATCGAAAACGCCAGCTCAGCAAGCCAGTCCGGCGCTCGCACCCGCATCTGACCACGTCGATGTGCGCCCCGGGCCACGTTCATATACTCCCGATCTGGTCTCGTGCCTTGACGGGTTCACCGCCCAGCGGCTCGTGCAGGCGGCAGTTTCACGTGACCTCCTGCTGCACGAACTCGCGGCGATCGTGGGCGACCAGGCTTCGAGTCGCGCGGTACTGGTTTCCGAACTCCAAACCGACGACGCGCCAGGCGACTCTAACAAGTTGAAGGCGGCGGCCTCGATAGGACTCGATCAACGAGAGCAGAGTCAGGAGCTGGAATTCCTGTCTAAACTCCCGGCCACTGACTACGCAAGCAACCATGTATATCGTCTCGCTGACAATCAGCAGTCCCACTTTTTGCTTCACATCATTGAACCGCGCTCTGAGCGATTCCAAAGCGGCGCCGCCAACCTGCGCCCTCTCCTGTACGTGGTCGAGCAAGGCCTCGAGACCCACACTCTAAAGATGAAGACCCGGCGCACTCAGGTGTTCGATCCGGCGCGCGTGCTGTCACAGGTCGAGCTGCCCGGCTTTGTATGCGCGAGCCGCGCGATGACCAACGTGCTGGAGCAAATCCATAAAATCCGCTCGTCCGACGTTACCGTATTGATCACCGGTGAGTCGGGCACCGGCAAGGAGTTGATCGCCCGCGCCGTCCACGCAAGCGGTTCTCGGAAGCTGAATGTTTTTGTCCCGTTCAACTGCTCGGCGGCGCCGCACGAGATGATCGAGAGCCAGTTGTTCGGCTTTCGGAAAGGCGCGTTTACCGGCGCGGTCGCCAACAGCGAAGGCATAATTCGGGGCGCCGAACGCGGTACGCTGTTCCTTGATGAGATAGGCGACCTTCCCCTGAATCTTCAGCCTAAGCTGCTGAGATTTCTCCAGGACGGCGAAATACACCCGATAGGCGAGAGCCAGCCGATGAGAGTCGACGTTCGCATAGTCGCGGCGACTAATTCAGATTTGGAACGCGCAGTCACCGAGGGGAGATTTCGAGAAGATCTGTTCCACAGGCTTAACGTAATCCGGATCCAAGTGCCTCCGCTACGCCAGCGCCGTGAAGAGATACCCGCTCTTATCAACCACTACCTGCACCAGTATCAGCAAGACTCGGCGAAGAGCGAGATCAGGCTATCGGAGGAGGCGGTTGACCTGATGGTCGTCTACGACTGGCCGGGCAACGTTCGCCAACTGTGCAATGAAGTTCGCCGAGTCGTTGCCTATACCGAGTCGGGCGGAGTTGTTACTCCCGATGGGCTGTCGGCGGAGATCATAAGAGCCAGCAGCGAGATCGACGCAGCTCCCGCAAACGCACTCAGAGCGGCCGAGCTTGTAGCTGATACCTCCGGCACAACTGTGCTTTCCGAGGCAGTTGAAGAGCTGGAACGCCGGATGATCCAAGAGGCGCTTCGACGCTCGTCGGGCAATATCGCTCGCGCCGCAAAAGCACTCGGCCTTTCTCGCAAGGGCCTCTACCTCAAGATGGATCGACTCAACTTCAACGCGTAACCTGAAGATCGCGGCAACGCCCCGTCCATTAACAGACCCGCCACATCCACCCGCGTAACTCCCCGCCCTAAAACACCCTCAAACCTTCATCGTAAGGGAAACTTCCAACGAGATGCAGAAAATCGTTGACAGCGTTTTCTGAAAGTTGTACTCTGCCAGTTCTTGAAAATGATTTTCAACTTCAGAACAATGCGCGACGGGATGTCTGGCGCCTCTGTTATTGCGGCTGGCTAGGCTCGGGGGCCGAGCGGTCGTTTCGACTTGAATGGATGTCCTTGCAATGGGTTCGCGGGGTTAGCCGATTAGGATTGATGTACCGGGTACAACAACTCTCAAGAGGATGATCGATATGTTACTAGCACGCGCTTCAAGCCAGGTGCTTCGGATGCTCTGCCTATGGCTGATCGCAGGTCTCCTTCTTAGCGGCGTACAGGCCCAGTCTCCGAAGCCCTCGCTGCGAGGGAAAGTCCTCGATCCTGCCCGCGCTCCCATCGCGGGCGCGCGAGTTACAGCGGTCCCCGATGGTCGTGCCTCCGGCCCCTCCACCGTTTCCGATCAGGCCGGAGAGTTTTCTATGGCTCTTGAACCGGGCAACTATGCTGTCACTGTCATTGCCGAAGGCTTCAAACAATCGTCGCAGACACTCATAGTTACAAACGCCGGTTCCGCGCCGCTTACCGCTATGCTCGAGATCGCCGAGCAGCACAACACGATCACGGTCATCGGAACAGACTATCAGACGGTGGCGATCAACAGCGCTACCAAAACGCTCACGCCGTTGCGCGACGTGCCGCAGTCGATCTCAGTGGTGACCCAACAGCAGATAAGGGATCAGATGCTTACGAACCTTGGAGACGTGGTGCGCTATCTTCCCGGCATCACCGCTCACCAAGGCGAAAACAACCGCGACCAGATCGTGATCCGGGGAGTGAGTTCGTCGGCCGATTTCTTTCTTAACGGTGTACGAGACGACGTGCAGTATTATCGCGACTTGTACAACCTCGAGCGTATAGAAGCTCTGCGCGGACCCAATGCAATGATCTTCGGCCGCGGAGGCGGCGGGGGGGTTATCAACAGGGTCACCAAAGAGGCAGGCTTTTCACCCTTTCGAGAATTGACGCTGCAAGGTGGCTCGTATAGCAATAAGCGCGTGGCGATGGATCTTGATCAGCCCTTCAACGACAAGGTCGCATTTCGAGCAAACGGTGTTTACGAAAACTCAGACAGTTTTCGCGACTTCTTCAATCTCGAACGCTACGGAGTCAACCCTACGCTGGCGATCGCCGCGACAAAGCAAACGAGGATCACGTTGGGCTACGAATATTTCCGGGACTATCGCACTGCGGATCGGGGTATTCCGTCGTTTCATGGTGTTCCCGCTGACGTCGACATCTCGACGTTCTTCGGCAACCCGAAGCTTAGCTATGCACGAGCGAGAGTGAATCTCGGTTCCGCAACCCTCGAGCACCTGGCTGACCGTTGGAGTATTCGCAATCGCACCCAGTTCGGCGGCTATGACCGTAGCTATCAGAATTTTGTACCCGGTGCCGTGACCGCGGATAAAACACAGGCAGCTCTGAGTGCCTACAACAACGCCACCGAACGTCTCAATCTCTTTAACCAAACGGACGTCACCTACGCAGTCTCTACTGGCAACATTCGGCATGCGCTCCTGGTTGGCGCGGAAGTAGGACGCCAACTAACGGATAACTTTCGAAACACCGGGTTCTTCTCTAACACAGCGCTTTCGATTCTGGTGCCGTACGCCAATCCGACGATCAACACGCCGGTGACGTTTCGGCAAAGCGCGGCGGACGCCGACAATCATCTCAGGACGAACATCGGCGCGGCATACGCTCAGGATCAGATAGACCTCTCACGATACGTGCAGGTGGTCGCGGGATTGAGGTTCGATCATTTCGACTTGCAGTTTCACAACAATAGGAATGGCGACGATTTGCGCCGGATCGACAATCTGGTTTCGCCCCGCGTCGGAGTCGTCGTCAAACCGATAACCCCGCTCTCGATCTATGGCAGCTACAGCGTGTCCTACCTGCCGAGTTCGGGAGACCAGTTCTCTTCCCTTACAACAATCACCCAACAGGTCAGACCGGAGAAGTTCAACAACTATGAGATGGGCGTCAAGTGGGACATAACCCGCGCTCTGGCGCTGACCACTGCGGTCTATAGGCTTGATCGCAAGAACACAAGGGCAACGGACCCGAACGACCCGACCAGGATCGTGCAAACTGGAAGTCAGCGCACCAATGGATTCGAGGTCGGCTTAAGTGGCAGCCTCACGCGCGATTGGAGAATCGCTGGGGGCTATGCCTACCAGGATGCGTTCATCACAAGCGCAACGACTGCAGCTAAGCCCGGAGCGCAAGTCGGTCAGGTTCCTCATCACAACTTTTCGCTTTGGAACAACTACCAGGTAATTTCGCGACTGGCGGTGGGACTCGGAATTCTTCACCGGTCCGACATGTTCGCGGCGATCGATAATACGGTTCGATTGCCAGGCTACACGCGCGCGGATGCTGCGGTTTTTGTCTCCCTCACAGACAGAATACGTCTCCAGGCGAACGTCGAGAACCTCTTCGACGAGAGGTACTACATAAACGCGGATGGCAACAACAACATCTCGCCGGGATCCTCGCGTGGGGTTCGCGTTGGGTTGACTGCGAGGTTTTGAGTAGCTCGATCGAGCCCGATAAACCGCGAAGCGCCCCTCGGTCGATGCCGACGGCGCGCTTCTTTGTTCCTACGGTTCGGACCGAAGATGTCCGTTCCGACCGTAGCAAACGCGCGCTATTGCTCAGTTTCCTCGACCTTCGCGTGACCAAACACGTGGGTGATGTCGGAGAAGAAACCCTTCAAGCTGCGGCCCAGCCCCGCCGGCTCTTCGCCCCCGCGAACGACCAACACAGGGCACTCCGCGCGATTGACGATCTCGCGAGTTATGTTACCCATTATGTAAGTCCTCAGAGTCCCGCCAACTGGAGATGAACCCGTTACCACCAGATCGTAGTCCCCTCGCCGAATCTCCTTGAAGACTTCGCTGATGACTAGTCCGTGTCGCAGGCGCACTTCGCTCGCAACTCCGATGGCTTCCAGAGCCTCCTTTTCTCGGCGAAGGTTCTGGCCCAGCCCTGAGTTCGAGTGAAGGAGAAGGTTCACATCCTCTTCCATTTTTATCAGGTCGGAATAAACCGCGGGTGGTTCGGCCATTACGTGAAACAAAGTCACCGATGCGCCCGCGGCGCGCGCTATCGCTCCCGAGAATTCCACCGCTTTGTCGATGTACTTCTCGCCGCCGCTGCACACCAGCACGCGCTTCAAGGTCTCGCGATTGCCGATGACGACAAGAACCGGAGGCGCAACGGCTTTTATTATCTTGTAGGCTTTGGCGGACATCAGGAAGGGCCCGCGAGTTCCCTTCTTGATCGCGCCGATCACCACGAGATCGTAGTTGGTATCCTCGCTGCGTTTGACTATCTCGGCGATAGGCTCGCCTGCTTTGATTATCAGTTCGGCGGTGACGCCTCGATCCCTGAGAAGTTGTTGCGCACGCCGAAGCCCATCAAACACCGCGTCCTCCTCGGCCGGCTTCTCCGTTATTCCGAGGATTGTGGTTTCAGCGCTACACTTCTCGGCTATCAGGGCGCCGAACCGGACAGCGTTCTGAGCCTGCTGCGAACCGTCACTGCAAATCAAAACCTTCATGGTAGATACCAACCGGCCGGCAAGAAACAAACCAACGAGACGGAGTCTCACGGTTTGGCAAACGATCATATACCACTTGAGCATCAACATTGAAGCGCGCGCCTCAAAGGAACGCCGCGGCTTGTTTCACCGCAACTGCAAGGCCTGCTCGCGTAGTACGTTCAACCGAGTGAGCTTGTGGATTCAGCCGCCGCGCCAGTAGAATTAATACATTCTTCGGGAGATGATGTAATGCAATTCAAATTTGCCACTTTGATAGTCACTTCAGCTCTTCTTTGTACTTCGTCGTTCGGATTTCAGGCGGGTCAAGCGACTCCCCAGCTTTCCATTGACGAAGTTATTCGCCGGTTCACCGAGGCGGAATCGGAAAACAAGATCGCCCGAAACAACTACATCTTTACGCAAGACATTGACGTCATGACGATTGGCGAAGCCGGTTCGATTACCGGCCGGATGCGCCGGACTTCCGACATCAGCTACGACAATCGCAGCAATCGCATCGAACGCATTACCTTCTTTCCGCCTTCCACTCTTTACGGGCTTTCGCTGACGACGGAAGATATGCAAGACCTCGCAGGAGTGCAGCCTTTTGCTTTGACCTCCGAAGACGTGCCGAAGTATCAGATTGACTACGTATCCAAAGAGATGATCGACGAACTGAACACTTACGTCTTTGAAGTGAAGCCCAGGAAGATCGTTAAGGGCGAGCGTTATCTTCAGGGGAAAATCTGGGTTGACGATAAGGACCTCCAAATCGTCAAGGTCGCGGGACAGGCCGTGCCCGAAGTCGGAGACCAGAAGTTCCCTCACTTCGAGAGCTATCGCGAAAACATCGGCGGGCGCTACTGGTTCCCCACTTACATCTACGTGGACGATGTGCTCGAGTTCAAGAAAGGATTCAGCGTTCACATGCGGGCCGTCGTGCGCTTTTTGAACTACAAGAAATTCACCGGGGGAATCCGAATCGGCGGCGATGGAGAGGCAGCAACCGAAGAAGATCTGAAATCCGGCGACAAGAAACCACCGGAGAAGCCGCCTGTTAAGCCGCCGGGACGATAGACCGCGCGGCTCCCGGATCGAAAAACAAAAGCTTGATTGCCAGATTGCTTCAGCACGGAGCGTCGAGTGCACGTTGTGCTCCACACTTATTCGTTTGTGTTTGGGTCCGCGGGCTCTTTGCTGTTGCCACTGGCTCTCGGGTTGTTGTCCGGTGCCGGCGCAACATCGGCACGGCCCGGTTCACTCGATCCGGCCGAAGCCCTAAGGCAAGCCGCGGCCAACGAAGAGAAAGCGAAGGCCCACGAACGGGACTTCTCCTACCGAAAGGCAATTCTTGTCCAGACCTTCGGTGAAGCAGGCACTGTGAGGGCTCAGCTTCAGCGAGTTTCGGAAATGGGCGGTTACGACGATCTCGGGAACCGCATCGAGAAGGTCTTGTCAGCGCCACCGTCTCCTTTGACAAACCTTTTTGGAACTCAGCAACCGGACTTCAAGGTATTCCTCGGCGTCGATCCGTTTTTTCTGACGACGGACGGACTGGCCCGCCACTCAATCAAGTTCGTTGCAAGGGAGAAGATCGACGAGCTGGAGACCCTCGCGTTCGAGCTTGAGCCTAAAGATCCCAAGAAGTTTGCGAGAGACAATCGCCCGTTCAAGGGAAAAGTCTGGATAGACGAACGAGATCTTCAGATGGTCAAGTGTGAGGGTCGCGCGGTGACCACTAAGGATGATCGCGAGCGCTTTCCAAAGTTCGAATACTACCGCGAGAACGTCGAAAGCAATTTGTGGCTTCCTTCTGTGGTGATCGCAAAAGACGTGCTCGACCTCGAGCGATATGATTTACCGATCAAGATCGAAATCAAATACACGAGCTACAAGCGAATCAAGCCCCGCCGTTGAACTCACGGGCCGCCTGAAGCTCGCCGTCGCGCAGGCCGCATTCCTGGTGCTGACCATAAGCACAGCCGCGGCGCAACAGAAGTCGCCGGCTGAGATACTCGCGCTCGCCGCCCAACACGGCAAGGAAACGCTTCAAGCCTTGCGCTCGTTCAGCTACTACGCCGAGCTAACGATCGAAACAGTCAGCCAGTCCGACACAATCACCGGCAAGTACTACCGGTTTTCCAAAATCTCTTACGCCGCGGATGGAACTAGAGAGGAGAAGGTCCTCGAGAACAAATCGACTCTGCCCGTAGACGTGTACATCGGCACAAACGCGGCGAACAATCTGACGCGGGTCTATCAGTTCGCCATAACTCCCGAGACGCTCAGCCAGTACGAGCTGAGCTACGTTGGCCGCGAACGCGTGGACGAACTGGACACTTACGTCTTCGACGTGAAGCCAAAGATCAAGCTGCCTGATCCCGACAAAAGCAACGAACGATACTTGAAGGGACGGGTCTGGATTGACGATCAGGATATGTGCGTCGTCAAAGTCGCCGGCGAGGCCCTGCCTGAACAAAACGCGCACCGAACTCCAAAGTTTGAGACGTACTATCAGAATCACGACAAGTATTGGTTCCCCGCCTACACGTCGGCCGACGACGACGTGCGGGTTGGCCGCCGCTCGACGCGAGTGGTCGTTAAGGTGCGCTTCACGAGCTACAAAAAGGCAGGCCCGAAAGGATGATCGCGGGTTCGGGCAGCTTCCAACTAGAGTCACGAACTGCGCGGCTCGCCTGCGCGGCCTTCGTATTCGTCGTTGCTCTGACGACTTACACGTTGACGCTTGCGCCGGCGGTGACGCTTGTCGACAGCGGCGAGCTGATAGTTGCGGCGAGCACGCTCGGTGTAGCTCACCCGCCGGGGTTTCCGCTGTACGTCCTGCTCGCTCACCTCGCTACGTTGATTCCGCTCGGCTCGGTAGCAGTTCGAGTCAACTTCGCTTCAGCATTCTTCGCAGCGTTGGCTTCGGCTACGCTGACGCTGTTGGCGGCAGAAGCGCTGCTGACTGCGAGGCTCGTCCAGACAAAGACCGATCAACAACCTTCTGATCGCAGGCGCCGCGCGAAGACCGGAGCCACCGCAACTCGATCGCAAGCTACGCCCCTGCCGGATACTGTCGCTCTCGTAGCTTGTCTCGCAGCGGGTCTACTGCTCGCTTTCTCGCGAACTCTGTGGGCGTACGCGACCATAGCCGAAGTCTACACGCTGAACACCCTGCTGATAGCCGGGGTCTTTCTTTTGATGTTTCACTGGCGCCGCGTTGTGCTCTCGAGTCGGTCGGAGCCACGCCCGGCAAACCCTGTCACAAAACACGATCGATGGCTCAACGCGGCGGCGGCGCTGTTTGGGTTGGGGCTCGGCGTCCATCACGTAAGCGTCGCGCTTATGTTGCCCGCGCTGGCGTGCCTGGTGCTGCCAACTGAAGGGATCGGGTTCTTCTTAAGCAGGCGGCTTGTTCGCGCGGCGGTCTGGGCGTTTTCTGGGCTTGGCATCTACGTTTATCTTCCGCTCGCAGCGTCAAGGTCGCCGCTGATGAACTGGGGCGATCCGCAAACGCTTCAGCGGTTCTGGTGGCACATCACCGGCAAACAGTATCAAGTCTTCTTCACGTTTTCTTCCGAGCGAATGGGTCATCAACTCGGCGAGTTCTTCAAGCTTGCGGGCCGGGAGTTTGGGCCGTTGTTTATTCCGGCGGGTTTGTTGGTCGTGGCGATTGGAGCGGTCGCGCTGTTCAAGCGGGATAGGACGGCGTTCTGGTTTCTTGCAGTGGCTATCGCGTGCAATGTGGCCTACGCGATCAGCTATGAGATCGCAGAAGACAAAGACGCCTACTATCTTCCGGCGTTTGTCGCGATGGTGGTCGTGGCAGCGTTTGCCTGCGATTGGCTGAGGGGTCCCTTTGCGCGGCTTGGGCGATTGTCCCTCGGGGCTCGAGCAGTTATAGCATCGGTAGTTCTCCTGCTGGCGCCCGCGGTCGCGTTGTTCGGCAATCTGTCATTCAACAACCGAAGTCGCTATTTCGTTGCTCAGGACTACGTCGAGAACATCCTCAATGCGATCAAGCCGGGTGGGATGCTGCTGACTCGCGACTGGCAAGTCTACTCGCCGATGCTCTATGTGAATGGCATCGAACGCCGGCGGACTGACGTCGTAGCTATAGACATAAATCAGCTTCGCCGCTCGTGGTACTTCGACTACTTGCGCCGCGCTTATCCGGCGACGGTCGAGGAGTCTCGCGACAAGGTTGAAGCGTTTCTTGAAGACTTGACGCACTGGGACCAGGACCCCGATCTCTATCAGCGCGACGTTGCGCTGAACCAGCGAATCAACTCGCGGTTCTACGACATGATTCAGTCGTTCGTAATCAATCACCTACGGCGCGCGCCGGTCTACATCACTCAAGACATCGCGCTGAACCGCGAGTCCGCGGACGCCGAGCTGACGAAATGGCTTTCGCAGTACTACCAGTTTGTTCCGCAAGGTCTGGTCTTCCAAGTGACCGGGAAGGGCGAGTCGGTTGAACTCGCCGACCTCCGGCTTGTGACACGCGGGCTCTGGGACGGCACGTTGAGGTTTGAACCGGATGACGTAGTCAAGGTGAAAGTGACTCCGGTTTACATCGGGATGATGTACAACCGCGGCCGCTATCTCGCCGCGCTGGGCATGCACGAACAAGCGATCGAAGCTTTCAGGAACGCATTGGAAATCGAGCCCGGCTTCAGCGCGGCGCAGAAGAGTTTGAGTGAAAGTCAAAGCGCGCTGCGAAAGTCTCGAGCGCCGACGGCGCCGTGATCGCTGGGGGATTTCTTGATTCGAATCCTTTCTTTGTTGCAGGACCGCGTAGCGGTTCCCTATCGATAGTTCGCGCGGGCTGAGCACTTACCCGGCCGCGTAGGGTTGCAGGAGCCGCAGGGTTGCAGGACCGTGTAGCGGTTTCCTATCGATAGTTCGCGCCGGGTGAGCAGTTACCGGGCCGCGTAGCGGCTACCTATCAATGTCTTTCACGTTGCTACCGACAGGTGACCGCTACGCGGTCAGCGCGAGGCTCCTCCCACGTTGCTATCGATAGGCGACCGCTACGCGGTCAATGCGCAACCCCTTGTCACGTGGAATGGGCATATCACCCGCATCAAAAGGGCCCGCCAGAAACCGCGCCTTTGTTGGACTCTCATCTCAACGAAGAATAAGCGGCTTTTCAAGGGCTGCTTGCAGAAACCGGATTCTTTACATATCAGCTTCAAATGTTTCAGGCTCCATCACATTTCGGGCATTTGTTACGCGTGGAGGCACATCATATTCGCATTCAATGACTACGGCAAAGTTGTTCCGTTCGACGTTTGCACATAGCTTTTGCAGGTGCTCCGGTCGCGAGAGATAGAAGCCGCCACCCCAGGTCCCCATCGCGTGAAGTCCGGCAATAATGAACAGCTTGCCGATACCATTTGGCCTATCACATTTTCCAACCACGCAATAATCTCTTCTTTCGGATTCACCTCTGTCGGCAGGAGTAACAAACGGAACATCGTGCCGCGTGTGAATGATTCGTGGATTTTGTTCCGATTCAGTAATAAGCTGGTAAGGGAAATTTTGTTGTTGGAGATAATCGTGTACTTCCTTGTTTAATGTTCGATGGCAAATATGCACAAGATGCCCTGGCCACTGCTTTATTCTTTCACTTGACGTGTTGGGATCTTGCATAATTTCGATCTCGACTTTTGCCCCCGACTCTTTCAAAAGGGCTTCAACTTCTCTAAGGGCCCCCAGGTCCTCAGTCGTAACGGAGGGATACGGGCGTCCATCAATGATTCTGCCTGGGACCACAATTAAGTAGGGTTGCCTCCGATCTATCTCCCAAATCTTTTCTACTCCATGCACCTGCAATAACTCCAAATTCTGTTGCTTCTCAAGCTCAATGAGCAAATTGTACTCTTGTCCTTTGCTCCACAACTCGTCAAACAAGCTTTGAATTGCATTCAGCATGATCGTTTGCGCACCCTCATCATTTGACAAGCTCATAGCCGTCCATCGGTCACCGACGTACGGCGAACCCCCTTCGACGCGCTCCGGGTTCCATGAGTAAAATCCAATATGTGCTGTGCGCATTCCAGTTTTGGAGTCACGTAACATCGCACCCTTCAACAATGGGCGAGTATCATAGAATCGCAACTCCACTCCATTCTTGAACAGGAACTGTGCGCCGAAATCGATCAAGAACTGGGCCATTCGTCTTATGGCATCTGATTTCACCCATGGTCTTCTCAATCCGCTGATGTCGCTCTTAGCCAGGTCCTCATTGAAGGCATTCTCTTCTTCTGCCTCAATCATCCAATTGCGAGCCAGGACGCGCGTGCGGACATTGTGCAGCAACCCTACAACCCTGTAGAGGGTCTCATTTGAGTAGGAGAAAATATCCAATTGATCATAGTGTCCCTCTTTGGTCGACCTGATGATCCAATCACGAATTTCATCTGACTTATGCTCGTCGAGTTGCAATGTAATGGCAGAGAGCCTTTGGTCCAATACATAGCAGGCCCCCAGTTGCGGATGCGTTGTTTCTGTAGGAGAAAAGCGCTCTTGCAGATCAGGAGCCAGTCGCCTATATATCTCGTGGCTTGCGACAACATGATCCTCAACGCCAACTTCACGCTCTCGCTTCGCAACGTCATTCAACGCATCTGAGGCTAATGTGTCCGGCTTCCCGTTATTTTGTACATCGCCGGCGTGACATACAACTCGAAGATGAATTTCGTCGTTTGGTAAGAAATTAAAGCGCCCGCGTGCACGATTAAAGAGGGGCAGCAAGTTGATTAATTTGTCACAAATCACGATGAGCGTGTCAAAACCACTCGCGGCATCGTACAGCAAAATGCCGCCGTCACCGCTCCATGATTGAACGGCGATGGGGTAATTCTCCAAAAGTGAGAGAATCAGCTCCTTTAGCGCATCTCTGGTCTTGCTCTTTTCACTGTCGCTGCCGGCAAGTTGTGATGAACGGATTATGTCGATGTTAACAATTCCCGCCTGGAATTTCCTTCCCACAGCAAGATGATTTGTAAGTAAGTCAACGATTTCCACGGCTCACCTCGCATTTGAAATTGGACGCGTCAGTAACACAGGCGCTCGAGGGAAGAATCGGATGGGTACACACATTTGATGAGCAATCATAGTATCTCATAACACACTAGACGTAAGGGCTGGCTGGTTTTCTTCATAGCACCGCAAATTTCTTTCCCCACAATGTTGTTCCTCGCGGCCGATAAGTGCACGCTCCCGCCGGTCGATGCGAATGAGGGCGTCCCGCCATCTATCATGTCTTTGCCTTACAAAACAACCATTGAATTGCCTTCACTCATGAACACAAGCGCAGCACATCAAAGCTCGCGTCGGAATGCTTGCCTCGCCGAGGAACTTCACATCAGTCTCGCTTGCAAGCGATAACGCGGTCATCCGGGCCGAGAGGATCACCGCCTCCTCTTCTACGGGATAAACGCAGCTTTCGAGAAATGAGCACCAAAGCGGCCAGTCCCTCGGTCAAGAAATGATGACTGTTTCGTCCCAGAAGTGGGCGATCGGTAATCGTATTGGAACGTTGACTCCGGCGATTGGTTGGCCGGTTATTGACGACCCGACCCTTGATGGCTCAAACCGGGCAGCGAAGTTCTGAACTAAGGGTTCAGATGCTGACTCGCTGATTATCATCTTCGCAATTGGCCTTAGCTTTGACTATAATCAACTCTCTCACATCAAACCATGTCAGCTAACGAAGAGACAACCATCCAGCCTGGCCGGTCACTGAGCGCGGCCGAGATCTACATCGAGATGAAGCGGCGGCTCGATCAAGGCGCGAAAGCGGCGATGGCCACCGTCGTCAAGACGCGTGGCTCGACGCCTCAGCAAGTCGGCGCGAAGATGGTGATCTTCGACGACGGCTCGTACATCGGCACGGTCGGCGGCGGATGCGTCGAAGCGGACATCTGGGCCGAGGCTCGCGAGGTGCTGCGCCTCGGAAAAGCCGACATCTTTCATTTCAACCTGGCCGACGAGTATGAAGACTCGGAAGGCATGGTCTGCGGCGGACAAATGGACGTGCTGATCGAACGATGGTCCTACGACGAGTGATTGGTTGTAAAATCGTTTTGCTTGCCTGAAATCCGCACGGCTTCTTGGTGCTAAACCTGGGACTCGCCACTAAGGCACAAACACACGAAGCCTCACGAAGCGAATAACTACCAAGTCTTGGGCTTGGTGCTGCTTGCAGTCCTAGTGACTTGGTGGCGATAGGTTCGGCAGCCGTTAAGGCCGGGCCTTGAACTTCTCATACAACTCCGTATGCCGGCTCGTAAGCGGGATCGCGCGCCCGTTGATGAACAAGTGCTTAACCTGGGTCCTGATTTCTAACGGATCCCCGTCAGTCACGATAAGGTTTGCGATCTTGCCTTGCTCGATCGACCCGATGCGATCGGCAACACCCAGAATCTCAGCCGCGTAGATCGTCACCGCTTTCAGGGCCTCTTCTTTTGGCAAACCAAACGCCGCAGCCATTCCCGCGTGATAAGGAAGGTCGCGAGCTTCCGCGGACTCGAGCGTCTGAAACGCGATCTTTACTCCGGCTTTCGACAACAGACCCGCGTTTGCGTAAGCTGCGTCGTACGCATCGTCCTCTCGGTTCGGCATCCGAAGCACCGGACCCACGATCACCGGAATGTTCGCGGCCTTTAGCTTGGCGGCGACTCGGTGCGCTTCCACACCGCTGGACAGGATCATCTTGAGCTTCATTTCGCCGGCGAAGGCGATCGCGTTGGTGATGTCACGCTCGGAGTTAGCGTTGATGATCACCGGCATCTCGCCGCGCACGACCGGGATGAGAGCTTCGAGCTTCAAATCGATGTCTTGTTTTGGCAGACTCGAGTCCTTTGCGCGTGCATCCCTCGCATCGCCATAAGCTTTTGCGTCGCGAAGAATCTTCTTCACACTCTCGATTGCCTTGTCTTGCTCCCTGCGCACCTCGGTGACGTTCCGCTGCTGAACGGGACCGCCAAAGTCAAATCCCCGGCCTTGCGCTCCCGGCCAGTTCATATGCATGGCGACCGGGGACTTCAAGACCATGTCGCGTGGCACCCAGCCGTCCAGGTTGATAACGGCGCTCTGCCCAGCGATCGTCCCGCCACGCGGAGCAGTGAGAGCCGAGGTGATCCCGTTGACTCGAGTCACCGCAATGTGAGAGCTGTCCGGATGCAGCGCTACATCAACGTGAATGTTTGCGTTGTTGTCGCCGATCTCGGCGGTGTCAACCGACCCAGCGACTGAGCCGATCTCAGTGAGTCCTAGCTCCGAGCCGGCGTCGATCATGCCGGGATAAACCGATAGCCCGGTTGCGTCGATGCTTGTCGCGCCTTGCGGGACCGAGACGTTGGCGCCAACTGCCGTGATCTTTCCCTTCGAGATCACAACCGTGCCCTTCTCAATGACCGGCCCGGTAACAGTGACGATTCGAGCATTGTGAATCGCATAAGTCTCGGAAGGCGTTTGAGCCACAACGCGGCCAAAGTCAGGGCCAACCGCCGATCCAACCATCGCGACAAAGACCAATACCATTGCAGAAAATATCATTCCATTCCGCTTCATGATTCTCTCCCGTGAAAATTCCGGAACCTCTCAATCCCAAAGGGATTGCTTCTACAGCCCAAGGTTGCCGTACTCGGCTACCTTGGGACACCGGATCGCAATGGGTCCCAACCCCGAAGGGGTTGCGTCCCCAGCGCCCGGATGATGAACAACGAAACGCGGCAGCGCGGTGCAACTGCTAACGTATGCCGCAACCCCTTCGGGGTAGGTGACCAACGACCGACTAGTCCTTCGCGCCACCGTCACCCAGGGTAGCCGAGTACGGCAACCCTGGGCTAATGCTGCAACCCCCTTCGGGGTTGAGCAACACCCTAAGTTTTAGCGCATCGCCGTCGCGCCCTTATCGCTTGTTTGGCGGTGCGGAGTTCGGGCGATCATTCGGCCGAAGTTGAGGCACTTCGGGCTTCTCATCCCGGCGCGGCCCGCGAGGACCGGCGCGTTGATCCCGCTCGCGCTTGATCAGTTCTTCCTTCTCTTTCTTGAGTGTCTCGCGCGCCAAGATGTCGGCGGCGCGATCGAAGTACACCTCGCCTTCGATAAAGGTCATTTCGGGTACGGTGTAAACCGAGAACGGATGAGCGCTGAAGATCGCCAGGTCGGCGTCCTTGCCGACGTCGATCGATCCGGTCCGCTTGTCGATCCCAAGCTGCATCGCCGCGTTAAGCGTGATCGTGCGCAGCGCCTGCTCTTCGGTCATGCCGCCGTACTTCATTCCTTTGGCCGCGTCCAGGTATAACCGCCGCGCTCGCTCATCGGAATCAGAGTTGACCGAAACATTCACGCCGCGCGCCGTCATCAGCGCGGTGTTGTACGGGATCGCGTCGTAAGCTTCCAGCTTGTAGCTCCACGAATCGGCAAACGTCGACGCCCCCGTCTTATGGGCGGCGATCTCGTTCGCGACCTTGTAGCCTTCCAGAACGTGCTGCAACGTCTGAACGTGGAAGCCAAGCTCATCACCCAGGTTCAACAGCATCAGGATCTCGTCGTCGCGATAGCAGTGCGAGTGAATGTACCGCTTGCCTTGAAGCACCTCGACCAGCGCGTCGAGCATAAGATCGCGCTTCGGAGCAATCGCATTCTTGTCAGTACGTTTCTTCGCTTCGTACTCCTGCCACTCGCGCTTGTAGTCCTTGGCGCGGATGAACGCTTCGCGAATGGTCTGCTCCACACCCATGCGAGTCGCTGGGTAGCGGCGAGGCCGTCCCGGCGCTTGAAAGTTCGACTGCTTCGGGTTCTCACCGAGCGCGAACTTTATTCCAGCAGGCGCATCCGCGATGAACCACTCGTCTACCGGCTTGCCCAGCTTGAGCTTTAGCACTGCGTTTTGTCCGCCGATCGAGTTAGCCGAGCCGTGAAGAACGTGGACCGTCGTTAACCCTCCAGCAAGCTGGCGATAGATGTCCATGTCATACGGGTTGATCACGTCGCGAATGCGCACCATCGAGGTCACCGACAACGTGCCCTCGTTGACGTTGCCGTCAACCGCGGTGTGCGAGTGACAGTCGATGATGCCCGGCATCACGTACTTGCCGGTCGCGTCGATCACCCGCACGTTCGCATCGCGAGGCTTGAGGTTTGTGCCGACCCCGGCGATCTTGCCGTTGCGAATCAGGATCGAACCGTTCTTGATCGTCCCGTGCGACGCGGTCAGAATGGTTGCGTTCTGTATGAGCGTGTCTGCCGGAGCCGCTACCCCGGAAGCGGCTACTGAAGCCGGTTTTGCGGTTCCCTGCCCCGCTTGCGCAAGAGCCGAGACCGTAAGCGCCAGAGCCAGCGCCAGTGAAATGATCGCCTTAGTTTTCATTCTGCCCTCCTCGCGGCGGCCTGCTTCCCGTGAAATCAAACGTGCCCATCGCGCCAAGTATCACCGCGCCTCGCATCGTGTCGCCTTCGATGGTGCCCGTGATTGTCATTTGAACCGACTGGCCTCCCATGTCGGCCGTGCCAGTCAGCCGAACTTGATTGCCGTCAACTCGTCCATTGCTGAGTTCAACGTTGCCCATCGGCGAAACCAGCGTGCCGGCAACCATATCGCCGTCCTTGCGAAGCGTCATCCGAACGGTTTGGGCCCCGCCGGGTGTTTCAATGTTAATGGTCCATTCGCCCGACGCATCGACGCCGCCTGGCCTTCCGCCGGGAGCGCCGCCGCGTGCAGGAGCCGCATCCGGTTTCTTCAACTCGATTTCAGCGCCGTCGATAAAAACGTGTTTAACCTTTGTGTCCTTAGCCAGCAAGTCGCCGCTTGTGACAACCAGGTTCGCGATCTTACCGACCTCTACGCTTCCGAGTTGATCTGATGTGCCGAGGATCTCCGCGGCGTTCATAGTCAACGCGCGCAAAGCATCGTCCTTTGACAGTCCGTTCTCAACCGTCTTCTGCACGTTGGCGATGAAGTCCTGCGGCCGAAGCGTCCCAGACGTGAACGCGAACTTCACACCGGCTCGAGCTAGCTGTGCCGCGCCTTTTGGTACCTCGGCTCGAGCGCGCAGCACTCGCAACGGCTCGTCTTCATCGTCGGGCAAATCGGCTGCACGCTTTGGGAAATCCACCGAGAGAATCACCGGGACGTTCCTGGCTTTTAGCATATCGGCGACTCGGTAACCGTACAGCGCGCCTTCGATGATCGGCTTGAGCTTGAACTCGTCGGCGATCGAGAGCGCGCGGCGGATGTCGCCGTCGGAGTTTGCGACAAACAACACCTGCATCTCACCTCGAAGCGCCGGCTGAAGCGCCGCTAGCTTCTTGTTGTACGCCGGTCTCTCGACGCCTCGCTTCACCCGGCTGTAGCGATCGACCTCGTCTCGATAGCGAATTGCATCGTAAAAAGTCTGCCGAATAAAAGCGACCGTGCCCATCAGCGAGTTCGGATACTGGCCAAAGAAGCCGGCGCTGCCCGAGAACTGAACGGTCAGGGCCAGCGGCGCGCGAAGAATCAGCTTTGAGGATACGTCGCCGGCGAGGTTGATTACCGCGCTTTGACCCGCGAAGATTCCCTGACGCGGGCTGGTCACCGCCGTCGTCACGCCTGCCGCTCGCGCATCTTCCATGCCTGTGCCGCCGGGCTTCACTTGATCGGCAGCCGAGAGCGAGGGATCACCATGAGCCAACTCGGGGTCAGGCTGCTGACCCGCGGTTGCCGCAGCGAGTGCGGCTTGCCGCCCTCCACCTGCAGCCGGCGCTGCAGCGGCCGGGGTCGCAAGCCCGAGGCTTGTATAGCCGTCAATCAACCCCGGGTAGACCGTCATCCCCGCTCCGTCGATCACACGAGCGTCCGCAGGAATCTTGACGCTCTCGCCTACGTCGGTAATCAGACCATCACGGAAAACGACTGTTCCTTTTGCGATCGTCTTTCCCGTGCCGGTGACTATTTGAGCGTCTTTGATTGCGTAGACGGCGGGCGCGTCGAGGCGGGCAACCGGGGTATGAGTCAGCATCACAAGCCCGGCGATCGCAATCAGCGCAAGCGTCGCAAACCCGCTAAATCGAATTCTGCGCGCCTGGGAGCGCAGGCATCCCTGCCTGCCCCCGGTTCCGGGCCATGAACTCCAGCCGCGCGACCGATTCACGTTTGCCATTCTGGCCTCCTGCAAAAAGTTATGACGGTGATTGAGAAGCGATAGCGCTACATCCCGATGCAATATCGAGTCGCCTGATCGTCCACTGCAAGCGCGGGGTAATCTATAGCAAAGCGCTCACGGTGTGCAAGGCGCGTGAGGTTGCGCATTGTCGCGTAGTTGTGATTAGAAGTAGAACTCGACTGGGAGAAAGGTGAGCCTCAAAGTGAACATCAAGCCTATAGCCCAAACCCTCTACGGGTTTGTTGGAGCCGCATTCCTGGTCGTCGGGGCCAGCGTCCTCCTGCTCGGCTCAGGTTTCTTACCTGACGCCATCAAGACCCTCATCACGGACATAACTCAGGGTGACCGGAACACTATCCATATTGTTCAGGAATTTGGTTCGTTGCTGGTGTTCGCCGGTCTCATCTCGTTCTGGTTTGTCCGGCACTATGAGCGAAGCAAGTTCTTTCACTGGTCAATGACCATCTTCTGGGCGCTGTTTGCTCTTGCCCATTGGTTTGTTGCTGGCGGACCTTTTCATGCAAGCAGGGGTGCAGCTATCAACACAATCCCGTTTGCCCTGTTCCTGGTCGTTGGGCTGCTGCGCAAGCGTTAGGAAGGAAAGCGAGAACGCCGAAGGCAAGTCGACTTATGAATACTCCAGCGGGCAAAGAAGGAAGTTTGATACCGATTCATTCAGGGTCGGTTAACGCGATGGAGATGTACCGCGAGATCCATGGAGAAGGTGAACCGCTAGTGTTGCTCCATGGTTTCTCTGGCTGCGGAAGCAACTGGGAACCGTTTATCGGCGAGTTTGCCCGCGAGTACCAACTGCTCATACCGGACCTGCGAGGGCATGGCCGTTCAACAAATCCTTCGCACGCGTTCACGTTCCGGCAGTCCGCGCTGGATGTGTTTGCGTTGCTCGACCGGCTGGAGATCGAGCATTTCAAAGCGATCGGTGTTAGCGGCGGGGCTAAGACTCTCATTCACATGGCCACACAGCAACCCGGCCGCATCGAAGCCCAGGTGCTGGCCAGCGCGACGCCGTACTTTCCACCCCAGGCGCGCGCCATCATGAGCCAAATGACTCCCGAGAACCGGAGTGAAGAAGAGTGGCAGATGATGCGGCAATGGCATAAGCACGGCGACGAACAGATTCGCGCGCTGTGGAGGCACGGCAACAGCTTCAAGGACAGCTACGATGACATGAATTTCACCCCTCCTTATCTTTCGACGATCACTGCGCGAACTCTGATTGTTCACGGCGATCGCGATCCGCTGTATCCGGCTAGCATTGCAATGGAACTGTACGAGGCGATCCCGCGCTCTTACCTCTGGATGATTCCAAACGGCGGACACGGATCCATCTTCGAGCACAAAGACGCGTTCATCAAAACCGCGTCGGCATTCTTGCGCGGCGATTGGGAACGCGGCTCTGTGGCTGGCTAGAGAATCGGTTTAAGCGCGTGGCTTAGTGGCTCATTCGACCGTTCTCGAAAGCACTGAAGAACTTCGAACGCATGCCTCCGGTACATCGCGGCCACCAGCCGCGGATCGGTGTATTCGTCACATACCGACAGATCGGGCGCTAACAACAACAACTCAGGATCGCCGAGGATTGTCACGTTTTTGCAGAACCGAACAAGATCGGCCATCGCCACAATCGTGTCTCGGTTGAGGCGCGGATATCGCTCGAAGACATCAACAAGGTACTTCGCGTCCTGCTTCCACAGGCCGGCTGCATCTATTCCAGTGCGGCGCAGAATACAGGGCAGGCACCAGCCATCATGCCGGCCCTTATACTTTATCCCCAGTCGCATCGCGTCAATCGGCACTCGAAACCAATTCCAGCAGGAGTTTGATTCCTTCACCAGACTGGCTAATCCGGATTGAGCGATTATCTGCGTGACCTCTCCCTTCGTCTTGTAGAGGAACGGATTCTCGATGCGCAGGTCTACGCCGAAGACCGCCCTGGCGAGCTTGCGAAAACTGGTTATGAAGTGAGGGTGCGCGGTCTTGGTCGTGACGGTTCCTTCCGACAACAGAGGATTCATCGCAAGCGGACCATTTTCGAAAACGTAGACGGTTTGAATCCCCGACTCGACGGCAATCGCACAGGCAACCGACAGGAACAGGAACGACCTCAGGTGCTGGGCCATGATCGAATCCGGTTTTGTGTGGAGTGAGTAGGGTGCCTTCTTGCCTTTTCTCTTGTTCAGGTAGAAACGAACGCTGCGCAAGACCGGCTCTTGCCCATCAACCAGCAATGGAGCTTTGCCAGCGCTTGTGACTTGCGTCTGACCTCCCCGGCCAGCTCGCGACAGTGCACTACGTGGCTGTCGAGACGGTGAAGAGCTAGCGGGCTTACGGCAGTAAGCCTCTTCCATTGCGTCGACAAGAGCCGATTGCATACCAGAGAGTATGCCGCTCGCGTTGTGGCTGACGAGCACCGGCTTGAGGCCCTTCTCAAGAACCCACACCACGCCGGCGAGACTGTCGAGCCCGCCCGAAAACAGACACACGCACTCGCCCTCCGAGGAGCCGGCGAACGGTGCTCTGCGGTCGGCCTTCTGCTTTTTCTTTTGAAAATGGATCGTGAAGTCATCGCGGCCAAGCTGCGACACAGCACGCTCCAGAAGGGTCTTTGCGCGCGCCCACACATCCGGGTGGCGCACCGGCATTACCAACCCGATACGCCGACTCAGATTCGCTTCCCTCCTGCATTGAAGATCCGACATATAAACGGCGGCGCCGATTTCCACGAAGTCTTTGGTCAACGAGTGCAACGGGCGGCCCAGGAATTCCTCCAGAGTGGAGAACTTGCAGGTCACGTTTGGCCGCTTCCCATCCAACAACAGTCTAACCAGCCGCTTTTCATCAACCGAGAACGATTTCCGGAGCGCCGCGAGTGGCTTCGTGCCGACTACCACATTGACGAAAGGCTTCCGCGGCGCTTTGCCCTTTGGTGGCTTGCCTGGACGAGCGTTGAAGACTTTCGCCAAGCCTCTTCCAATCTCGTCCTCGGAAGCACTGCCGGAGGTTGCAAGTGCCTTGAGCAAGAAAGGAAGAAAGCGCCTGGCTGCGTCGTCGCACTGCGCCGCGAGCGCCCGGCGTCGACGCATCTCAACTTGAAGTGAAACGGCATGCCGGGGTACGGGACCTTTCGCCCTGAAAAAATGATAGCTGTAGCCCCAGTCCCGGTTTGGATGCTCGGTGGGTCTCCTCAGATAATCGATGGTCATTTCAAAGAAGTAGTTTGAAAGGAGCAACCGCAGCCGGCCATTCGCTCCGGCCCGTGTGAGCGACGAACGCAACGATGCTTCGAACTGGCTCTCGCGTGCGGCCTGGCGAGCGGCGACTGCCGACTCCCAAGTGGGGGCCAGCGACGCGACGACTTTCTTAATGGCGCGCTCTGCTATCTCGCCCATACCGTAGTGGTGGAGGTATTCGTAGTTGCGTTTGCGCGAGAGCCCAACCCAAATCGCATCCGGAGCCGACCAGCCCTCATCGATTGCGCTCCAATCCACTCCGTACGCCTTCAGCACACGCCGGAGCGGTTTGCTCTCGAGAGCGCCGCAGAATCCTTCGAAGGCGCTTGCAACACCGCAGAGCGACTGGGTCAGCTCTCCCACGTTGAGCATGCCGGCTGCCCCCTGGACAAGTGAGTCGGCCATTCTCATAACATCACCTCGCGTTCAACCGGGTGTTAACCTCCGGGACCTCTGCCCTTTTTCCTTTTCTCTTTGGGCTCGGCTGGGACATCCTCGGGATCGGGAAAGTCCGGCGGTTCCGGTGCGCCGTCGTCACCGTTTCCAGCCGGGGGTTCAGGTTCGTTGGGCTCAGGCTCTTCGGGCCCTTCTGGCTCGTCGGGCCCTCCTGGCCCCTCGGGTTCGTCTGGTTCTTCGGGCTCTTCTGGTTCTTCAGGCTCTTCTGGTTCTTCAGGCTCTTCTGGTTCTTCAGGCTCTTCTGGTTCTTCAG
>JBBPIE010000029.1:0-27386 GCA_038040485.1 Candidatus Onstottus arcticum | reverse complement strand
GCTCTTCTGGCTCTTGGGGCTTTGGCCGATTAGGTTTTGGCTTGCGCGGCTTTGGTCCTTCGGGTTTACTCCCGCCGCCGCCACCGGGACCTGGCGGGCGGCTCGGTGTGCCGGGCATCGCTACCAGAAAAACGTCGTCGCCCTTGTAGGCCTGTTGCTTGACGGTTATTTCGATCGTCTGGCCCGCAATCGCTTCGGTAACCCGTTTCCCGTCGATGTAGATCGCAGGCAGCACTTGGCGAAAATCTGATTTAGGGCCTTTCTTTGATTCGGGGCTCTTGATGAGGATGATGAGCCCTTTCCGCAAAGGCCCAGTGAGCTTGATCGTGGCTTGCTGCTTTGCCTGCGCGCCTCGAATTACCTTTCCGACTTTTTGCCGAGTTGCTCGCGATCCTTTGCCCGGTATAAGCTTCATTTCCATCGCCTCGAGGTAGCCACAACCAACTTGCTGCGGCTTCACCGGTTAGTCTGACTCCACTTCGACGTCGAAGAAGCCGAGCTTGCCGTTCATCGGCACAAACTGCCGTCGCCGAGCGCCCTTCAACACAAAACCATAAGGTCCGGAAAACCATGGGCTGTTGTGGCGGGTGACGCAGTCGATCATCTCCGCTTCGCCCACTATGCCGCCCCGCTCAAACTCAACCGGCTTGGGCAAGGCCAGGCCCATTTCGGAAAGGACCCAGTCATAGCCGCCGTGGTCGAAAGTCTTTCCGGTGTGAATGAGAAACGCACCCCGAAACGAAGTCGTCCAGGTCCGATTCTCGATGTCCTTGTGGCCAGTCACTATTAGCCACGCCCATGGTTGGCGAATGCTAAGGGCTTTCATGCCGGGCTCCTCTACCACCATTAGACGCATATTGCTCAGCATCTAATTCACCTAGACCAAACTCCCGAACTTGGCCGGCGTCCTGTCCTCGCCGCATGTCGTCCTGATGCATCAGAAAAGCCGCTTGGTTCCGGCCGGCTTTACCGGCGGTCTTTCTCGTTTGGTTTTCATTCCTTCAATCTTGAGCTGTGAGCGTCCTCCTCATTGTTAGGGTTCGGCCGCCATCCTCGTTGCTATCACACTGAGGCCTAAGCGATACTCCTGAGCGCGTAACGCAGAAGCTAAATCACTAGTTGAGATCGAAGATGAACAAACCGCGAACGAAGAATCGCAAGCGCAGAGTAGCGCCGGTGACCTTCGAGACAGTGCGTGAGCTTGCGCTGGCGCTACCCGGAGTTAAGGAGGGCACTTCGTACAGGACAACGGCCTTTAAGGTCAACGGGAGGTTGCTCGCGCGATTCCATCAGGACGGCGAAACGCTGGTCGTCAAATGCGAGTTCGCTGCTCGCGAGGTCTTGATGGGCGTGAATCCAACGACTTTCTATCTCAATGACCACTATCGCTGTTGGCCTTGGGTGCTGGTTCGGGTGTCAAACGTTCATCTCGATGAACTCCGTGGACTCCTCGAAGACGCTTGGCGCGCCAGCGCTTCGAAGCGAGCTCGCCTGGCGTGGGATACGAATCATGGGCGATGAGAAGAAAACACGATGAAGAGTTTGGAGTGCTGAAGTAGCCGACTGAAGTAGCATAGACTTTAGTCTGTGTCTGAAACGCGATAGAAGGAATCTTCATCGGACACAGACTAAAGTCTATGCTACTTCATGGACTACGAACTCTTTCAAAGGAGCGAGACAATGGGAAAGAAAGATCCGCGCGTGGACGCTTACATCGGCAAGTCCGCCGATTTTGCGAAGCCGATACTGACTCACATCCGAAAAATGATTCACGACACCTGCCCCACAGTTGAAGAGACGATCAAGTGGGGCTTCCCGCATTTTGAATACAAGGGCCCTGCCGATCGCGCGGCACGGATCTTGTGCAGCATGGCTTCATTCAAGGAGCACTGCGCGCTTGGATTCTGGTACACGGAGCGGGGTCCGATGGGTGGCAGCAGTCAAGCCGGTGAAGCGATGGGACAGTATGGCCGGATCACAAGTCTCGCGGACCTGCCCAAAGAAAAGAAGTTCGTAAAGCAGATCAAAGAGGCCATCAGAGTTCACGATGCCGGAGTCAAACCACGCACGCCCAAAAGACCAACAGAGAAAAAAGAACTGGAGACACCGGACTACTTCCTGACTGCGCTGAAGAAAAACAAGAAGGCTCTCGCCACGTTCGAGCAGTTCAACCACAGCAACAAGAAAGAGTACGTCGAATGGGTCACCGAGGCCAAAACCGACGCGACCAGAAAGAAGCGACTCGACACCGCCGTCGAATGGATGTCGGAAGGAAAGTCGCGCAACTGGAAGTACCAGACGAAGTGATCGTGTGCGTCTCGGCGCCTCGGCGGTTAGAGGGTTTCGACACGAACTAACCGCAGAGCCGCCGAGACACA
This sequence comes from Candidatus Onstottus arcticum, assembly GCA_038040485.1. Taxonomy (GTDB): domain Bacteria; phylum Acidobacteriota; class Blastocatellia; order UBA7656; family UBA7656; genus Onstottus_B; species Onstottus_B arcticum. The sequence continues at coordinate 25,008 of JBBPIE010000029.1, read as the reverse complement.
GAGGTTCCGCAGAGAAAACTCTCGGCGCAAGACAAGTACCTGAGTCCCGCCTCGCTTGCGTTTCCGCTGCTCGCTTTGATAGCTTCTGAAGCTGGTCAGCTAGTTGGCCGGCATCACGTGCACCAAAGCCAAAGCAGAAGTGCACGAATCTAAACCACCGCACTCATGTAGAGGTAGCACGATGCTGGCTGGCGAAATCCCCGAAGCCCTGACTTTCGACGACGTTTCACTCGTTCCCGCGCGCAGCGGAGTCCTTCCAACCGAAGCTGAAACCGCGACCCGCTTCTCGCGCAACATCCCCCTGAACATTCCAATCTCGTCCGCGGCGATGGATACAGTCACCGAATCGCACCTCGCGATAGCCATTGCTCAACAAGGCGGGATCGGCGTCATCCACAAGAACCTTCCCATCGACGCTCAACGCGACGAAGCCGACAAAGTGAAACGCAGCGAGTCAGGGATGATAGTCGATCCGGTCACGATGACGCCCGATCACCCAATTGCGGATGCGATGGAATTGATGGACCGCTACCACATCTCGGGCGTTCCGATAGTCGAAGAGAACGGCAGGCTGGTTGGCATTCTTACCAATCGCGATCTCAGATTCGAGACGCGGATGGACCTGCCGATCAGCGAGGTGATGACCAAAGAAAACCTGATCACCGTGCCGGTCGGGACGACGCTTCACGAAGCGAAAGCGATTCTTCAAAAGCATCGCGTCGAGAAGTTGCTGGTGGTTGACGACGACTTCCGGCTCAAGGGTTTGATCACGGTCAAAGACATTCAGAAGGCGATCAAGTATCCGTTGGCGGCGAAAGACAGCCTTGGGCGTCTGCGCGTGGCTGCGGCGGTCGGCGCGGCGGGAGACTTTCTCGAACGAGCCGAGGAGTTGGTGCGCGCGCGAGTGGACGCGCTGGTTGTAGACACCGCGCACGGGCACACCGAAAGCGTCATCGGCGCGGCGAAGAAGCTCAAGAGCCGCTTCCCGGAGATCGATATCGTCGCGGGCAACATTGCCACCGCCGAAGCAACAAAGGATTTGATACTTGCCGGCGTCGATGCCATCAAAGTCGGAATGGGGCCCGGGTCGATCTGCACGACGCGCGTTGTCAGCGGCGCCGGGGTTCCGCAAATCACAGCGATATTGGATTGTGCGCGAGCGGCGAGGAGCTCGGGCTCGGGCGTTCCGGTGATAGCCGACGGCGGCATCAAGTACTCGGGCGACATCGCGAAAGCAATTGCCGCTGGAGCTGACTCGGTGATGATAGGCTCGTTGTTCGCGGGCACAGACGAAAGCCCCGGAGAGATCATTCTGTTTCAAGGCCGTTCGTTCAAGGCGTATCGCGGGATGGGTTCGATCTCCGCGATGAAGGAAGGAAGCCGCGACCGATACGGACAATCCGGCGAATCGCAGATGTCCAAGCTGGTGCCGGAAGGCATCGAGGGCCGCGTGCCGCACAAAGGACCGTTGTCGTCGCTGATGCATCAACTGGTCGGGGGCTTGCGCGCAGGAATGGGCTACTGCGGGTGCCGAACCATAGCCGAGTTCCAGGAACGCGCACGCTTTATTCGTGTGAGCCCGGCAGGCTTGCGCGAGAGCCACGTCCACGACGTGATTATCACAAAGGAAGCTCCGAACTATAGGATTGAGTGATGCGTGATGCGTGATTCGTGATCCGTGATCCGTGATGCGTGATTCGAGAACGTCCTAAGCGTGAGTCAACCGCACCAGCGTCACTCATCACGCATCACGCATCACTCCTCACTCATAACTTCCTCTTATGCCTCTCGATGTGAAAAGCACCTGGAACGCCTGCGGCCGCGCGTTCGACCGTTACAACTCGACCGATGATTCCTTTTCGGAGGTGATCGAGCGTCCCGCGATCGACAGGTTGGTTGGTGATGTAACCGGCAAGCGAGTGCTCGACCTCGGGTGCGGGGCTGGTCCGTACTCAATATGGTTCGCTGAGCGAGGCGCGCAGGTAAGCGGGCTCGATCTGTCGGCGACCATGATCTCGCTGGCGTTGCAGAAAGCCACCCAGCGCGGACTCCAACTCGATCTTCAAGTTGCTGACATTCGCGAACCGCTTCCCTTCACCGACGCCGAGTTCGATCTTGTCTTAACCGCAACGGCACTGCACTACGCTGACGACATCGCGGGCCTGTTTCGAGAGGTTGCGCGAGTAACAAAGCGCGACGGCCGGCTACTGGCAAGCGTGTTGCACCCGATGTCTACCGCATACTTCCCGCTAGCAGATGAAGACGATCAGCACGAGCCCCGCTACTTCGGCGAGCCGCTACGTTCGATTGAAACGCCCTGGCTCGGCTACGATGAGGTTTCGGACGAAGGGCGGCGCATCGTCTGTCATCATCACACCTCTGCCGAGTATTTCAACGCAATTGCCGCAGCCGGTCTGCAGGTCACAGAGATGTGCGAACCCCAGCCTCCTCCTGAGTACGCTCTGCAGAACGCCGCGCGCTACGAACAAGCGATGCGCGTGCCGGTATATTTGATCTTCAACGCAAAGCACCGCTAAGGCCGCCGCTTGATTTCCGATTGTCGATTCCCGATTGTCGAACTGCGGTTCCCGTAACCGAATCGAATCGGCAACTCGAAATCGGCAATCCGAAATCGACAACCGAAAACCAGGCGGGACGCCACTACAAGGGTGAATCATCCGTCAATCGTCCGATTAATCCTGCACCGGCGGTCGCTTGCCGGTTTGCGAACCTAGCTCCTACAATAGTTCCAACCGTCATCCCGGCGGCACCCGGCTTGCCTCTACCAAACGTGAAGCGCGATGAAGACCAGTACTATCATCTACAATCCTATGTCGGGACGGCCGGGACGCCGCGCGGAAAACGTGCGCGCGATGCAGCGGTTGCTCGACGGTCGCGAAATCCACTCCGAAGCCCAGGCGACCTCCGCGCCGGGAGACGCAACCCGGCTCGCCAGTGAAGCCGTCGCGGCCAACGTTGACCTGGTCATCGCATACGGTGGCGACGGCACCGTCAACGAAGCGCTTCAGGGGTTGGTCGGAAGTCAGGTACCACTGGCGATCTGGCCCGGTGGAACTTCGAATGTGGTCGCCAAAGAACTCCGGTTGCCGTTCGATAACCAACAATTGGCTGAAGTCTTTGCTGCCGGACAAACCAAACGCATCGCGCTCGGCCGCGCAACCAGCGGTTCAGGGTTCGGTGTTCAGAGTCTGGGGCTCGCGAGCGCAGGTGAGGAACCAGGTGCACAAGGTGAGCGAGAGAAATCAAAAGCCGATCCGCCCGGAGCACCCCGAACCCAAAACTCGGAACCCAAAACCGATCAACGCTATTTTCTGATGATGGCAGGAATCGGGCTGGACGCGTCGGTTGCGAGAGGCGCGAACAAGAAGCTCAAACGCAGGACGGGCGAGTTTGCTTACTGGATCTCCGGAATCAAACACCTGGCGACGTGGAGGCCGGACATTTTTTCGCTCGACGTAGACGGCCGCATGTTTGAAAGCGCATTCACGCTGATCGGCAACGGAAAGGGCTACGGAGGCGGCATGATGATGACTCCGAATGCGAAGCTCGAAGAGCCGGAGTTCGAAATCTACATTCTGCCGCCGCTCGCGAACAATCTATCGTACACGCGCGCACTGGTAGCCTGCATGCGCGGCAAGCCGGAATTTGCCGGCGCCGTGTTGGTCAAAGGCAAACACGTCACGGCGAACTCATCGCGTGAGCCGTGGGTTGAAGTGGACGGCGAAGTCATAGGTCCGCTGCCTATGACTTTCGAGGCCGTTCCGGATGCTTTGACGCTCGTCGTCCCATAGTGGGCGAGCGAGGCGCTCGAGCAGCGGAAACGCCGCAGTGTTTCGAACGACCAGCTCTCGAGACTCGCAACTGGAGGAGAAGAAATGTTTGCACTAACGACTCTCCGAATATCGATTGCTTTGCTGGTTTCGGCAGCCCTCGCAGCCGCTCCACTGGTAACGACAGCCGGTACGCTCGATCAACAAGCCGCGAGCTCCGCTGAGAAGCCCGCCGCCGCGATCGCTACCGAGACGGCGGCCGAGTTTGAGCGCTTGAGGATCGACGGCAACGACGCGGTCTACAGCCTCGAATACAAAACCGCGCGCGAGATATTCAATCGAATGACTAAGCTCGCGCCCGAGCACCCGGCGGGTTATGTCTACCTTGCGAACAACCTGTGGCTCGAAACCCTCAACGCCAGCCGGCGATTGACGACTTCGGTGTACACCGGCGGCTCCTTTTATTCGCAGGACGCGAACGAAGACAAAGCCAATCAAAAACGCGACCGCGAGTTTAACGACTTCATCAAGCAAGCAATTGCAGCGGCTACCGCACGGCTCGTCAAAAACCCAAAGGACGTCGAAGCGATGTACTACCAGGCTTCGGCGATTGGGCTGCGGGCGGCCTACAGCACTTCGGTGAAACGCAGCTTTAGGCGAGCGATCGGTGACGCGAACGAGTCCGTCAAGATCCAGCGCCAAGTGATCAAGCTCGATCCGGAATACATCGACTCCTACTTGAGCATAGGGCTTTACGAGTTTGTCATCGACAGCCTGCCACTGGGTTGGAAGATCCTGGCCCGGCTCGCGGGTTTGAAGGGTTCAAAGAAAAAGGGCATCGAGCACCTCGAGCTTGTGACCCAGCGAGGCAAGTACGCGGCCGACGATGCGCGCGTGGTGTTGATCGCTTTGTACAGCAAACAGAACCAGCCTGAGAAGTCAGTCGAGCTGATCACTCAGCTTGCCACGAAGTACCCTCGTAACTATTTGTTCGGCGTCGAGCGCGCGGGGATGCTCTATCGTTTGGGGAGGGCCGACGAGGGCGCCCGTGTGTTCGGCGACCTGCTGAAGGATGAACGGATTGCCCAGCTAGCGACCGACGTTGTTAGATTTCAATGGGGCGAGGCGCTTGCGGAAAAGACCGATCACGCGGGAGCGATCGAGCAGTACAACGCAGTGAAGCGCTGGGTAAAGTCAGAACCGGAGCTGGTCTCGCTTGCTCATTTGCACACCGGCGAGGCGCTTGATGCTTTGGGCAAGCGGGAACAGGCGCTTGCGGAATATCAGGCGGTCCTGAAACGCGATAACGTGTTCGGCTCACACAAGCAAGCATCGGCGTATTTGAAGAAGGCTTACGTGCCCGTCAAGAGCTGACAAAGCCGCGCTCGCGGTCCTGGAGTGTGCGCGTTGCTGTAGGCTCGCTGCTGTATAGAGGATTCCCACGCGCTTGATACCAACGCGTTGCAGCCCAGTGATCGCGAAGAAGGCTGGAAAGATGATCACGCGCGGCGTGCCAGTCACGCTTCAAGTGCGCAACTCGGACGGTATGACATCTGCGAGCTTCAGCTTTACGCGTGAATGACGGGAGGCGACTGTCCCTCAAGCAGAGACGGATAGAAAGTGATCCATAATATTAGAAGGTTCCACAATGAAGAACGAGCAGATTGAAAAGCTCATTGACGACCTGAATGCGGGACAGATGGTAGACCGCGTCTTTCGGACAAAGCTCGCGCCAACAGTGGAGTACGCCCGGGTTTGGCTGGATGAACCGACGGGCAAAGCAGGTAACGAAGGCTCATACGAATTCTATTTCGTGATGACTGGCGCTGGGATATGTGTCGGAGCAGTGCTCGATATGGTTAGCGACTTTCATGTCTTCGTAAAGGAGGACCATCGTAAGAAGGGCCATCTGAGCAAGGCTATGAACGAAATAATCCTGCCATACCTCTATCAGCAAGGCCGAAAGGAGCAACTGGTTACTTTCCGAGATCCCCAGATCGGCGCCTATTGCGAGAGGAACTGGGGGTTTTCCCTCTCTGATTCCAAATCCGCCAAGAAGGACCTCAGAATCTTTGCAAGTTGTCCGGCCATAGTCGGCCAACGCCGTTTGCCTAGCCACGAAGAGGTTCGCAGTATGAAGATCAAGATCAACCGGGCGCGACTCTACCTAACGATGGTCAAAGAGCAAGTAGATTTGTCGTGTGGTCCCATCGACGATCTTGGGCTGGAGGACCTGATCGACCAGCTCTTCGCACTTAAGGACCGAATTGGTTGGTCAATCCAAGATGCCCAAGGACATCTTGAAGCTTGACCATCTATTCCCTGGATCGGTCCAACCGATGGTTCTACGGGCCAGCTTTCTAATCGACGTTGAACCTTCATCAGCTCCGAAGAACGAGCGCCGCATCCTAAGTGCCACAGTCATCGAGCGGCGTGCCATCACACGCAATAACGGAGTCGTGCGAGTATCTTCTACTTTAGCTTCGTCACCGGATCCCCAAACAGAATCCACGTGCGGCGAACGTCCACGTCGCTAACAAACGCCTTCGCTTTCACAGCAGCGTCCCCGAGCGTCAATGGGCTAGCCGCGCTGCTTTCACCGAGAAGCAGGCTGACGAACTGGCGATTCAGCAAGACCTGCTGATCCGGCTTTGTCAGTCCCGAGGAAGCCCACACGGCCACAGCTCCGCCGCCTTCAGCCTTCATCAGTGATTCGGCAAGCCCGTCCAACGCAGGGTCCTGGAAGTAGCCGTTCAGACAAGTCATCATCACAAACAGAGATGGGTTGTTGCTGTTGGTCAGAGATCCCATATCGCTCGACGTGAGCAGGTTGCCGCTCCATAGATCGACCGAGCCATGGCCTACGTAGTTGACGATCCGCTGCCCTCGATTGATGCTCGCCAACAACTGGCTCTTTGCCGCTGCGTCATCCATGTCGCCTCTGCGGACTTCGTCGGCGTGTATGCCGGGCGGCAGCAGCGCTCTCAATCGGGCGCTCACCGCCTCGAAGTCGAATCCCTCATTGCGATCCGATGCCAGCAACACCGAATTCGAACCAGCCGATCCTTCGTAGCTGATGATCCTGGAGATCATCATTGTGGCTTCCTGCGTCGTCCGCGCCGGCAGCCGGCCAATCGCCATTTCGGGCAATCCATCGCGGTTGAAATCGACAAACCAATCATCCGAGGCCGTCTCCATCAACTGCGTGTCTATGAGCTTCGTAGGCACGAGGTCGAAGTCTCCGACACCCAGGTAGTTCTTCGGGTCGAGACTCGCGTCGCCCACTATCAGCGCATAGCGCGGACGTACTTTCCAACTCGTGTTTGCGTAGGCCAGAAAGTCTTTCACGGCCTGAGGCGTTTTTTGCCCGTAGCTGAATTCGTCGTAGACGTCTTCCAGGTCGGCGACTTCCACTCTCAAGCCCTGACTCTGCCGCAAAGCCCGCAGCGGCTCAACCGAGTCAACCAGCTCACGACGTGTGACGATTATGAGATCCGCTTCTCGCTGCTTGTCGCGAAGCGTTGACGGACGGTCGATGCTTATTGCCACAGGCCGTTTGATCTGGCTATCCGCGAACGCCAGCAAGGTTCTCGAGCCTGACTTCGGCACTTGCACCGTGACGGCAAACCCGCCAGCTTGCGCGTTCACAACCGCGGGAACTTCCCGCACTGCATCCGGGTCGCTGACGTCAATCACTCGTATCGCCGCGCTCGTGAAGCCATCGATCGTCACCTGCTGTTTGCTCTTTGCGGTAAACCTGAGAGCATTGTTCTCCGCCTTGTAGGTGTGCCAATAGGTCAGGCGAACATAGTCAAGGATGCTTACGTCGCCCTCGGGTCCAACCGGCGTCAGGCTTAGCTGATTCTCACCTTCACGAAGCGCGGTCTGCTTCAGCGAAAAGCGTCCAGAACCTTGTGCCTGGCCGATAAAGGAGATGTCTCCCAGGTCCACCCCGTTGAGCCGCACGCTTACTCGGTGCGAAACACCGGTTACGCCCTGCAGCTCCACTTCGAGTGTCGCCTCACCAGTGGCCACCGCGTCGAGATTTTGTAGGACCAGATTCTGATCAACCGGCTTCTTGGCTATTACCGCACCGAAGAAATTCTCCTTCTCTCCGTTTTTCAGCGCGGAAAAATAAACGGTCCTGTCCCTGCGCTCGACTGTGTACAAGAAGCTCGCGGCGGCGGACTTGTGACCCTTGCGCTTGGTGGTCTGAACTCGGAGTCCTTGTTGTGACCCCGTTGCCAGCCAGTAGGTGCGCGAGTCGGTGACGGCGGAATCCAACCCGATCCCATAGAACTCTATTCGATCTGACGGATCGAACTTTCCATCCCCTTCTCCGATCACCATCAGCGGCTGCTCCTGGCCGTCCACCAATAGCTGCAGAAGGCGAGGATCGATCGTCGGATCCAGCCCTGCGGCGACCAACTCCGGCTGAGTCACCCGATACCAGCCTTCCTGTTTCAATGACAGCTTCAGCGCCGGATGGTCTGCTTTGCTCGCCTGAGGATGCAACCCTATCGAACTCGACAGTGGCATAAAGGCCCTGCGCTCGACTGGCATGGTGGAAATTCGGCGTTCGCTAGCGTCGGGCGCGCCAAGTGTGCTCAGCAGCTTCGCTCTGTCAAAAGCGCGGAGTGTGTTCTGGGCGCTTGATTCATCAACAGTGATCGGTCCGTGCCAGGCGCCCTGGCCATTGAGGTCAACCGCTTCAAGCAAGTAACGTATTTCCTTGTTGGCGCGCGGAGGCACGTCGTTCCACGAGTAAGACCTTCCAGCCGTCAACGTGGTTCCCGGACCCGCAAGCAACGCTGATCCGGCTATCAACTGCGGCGTTATGCGAATCGGTTTGCCGCCCTGCTCCCGGTAGACATTGAACCCCAGATTGTCAATCTCATAGCCAGTGCGCCATTCGAGAAGGATTTGCCCGTTTGAATATCTGCGGGCAGTGAAGGCGCAGAGCTTTGCCGCAGTAGGCGGACCGGCTTCGTCGTAGCCTATGTCGGTTGTCGCAACCGTGTCGTTGTCGCCATCCTTGGGTCGCAGGTCGCCCTCGAAGTCCACCGCCGGGACTCGCTCCTGGCCACTCACAAAGCTGTTTGTGCCCTTGTCGGTGGCGGGCGATAACGGGGGCAGTGTCTTGAGGTGGAAATCATTTACAGCCGGGTTGACGAAGATTTCGCTCAAGGTATGAGTGGTTGCACAATCCGCAAACGTGCAGCCAATAACGCCAACGCCCTCTGCACCGGTCGTAGTACGATTGCCGCTGTCCCCGCCTCCGCCATCCAGAGTCCCGGCGACGTCTATGTCACCTCCTGTGTTGTTGTAAAACATGTTGTTGACCAGAAACTTGGTGGCAGCGTTGGCGGCGTTAGTCGTGTTGACCCCCTGGCGGCCTCCGGTTGTTCCGCTGGCGGTACCGTTGGCAACGATCAGGTTGTTTACCAGGTAAACCTCTTCCTGGCTCGGAGTAGTTATGCCGTTGAAGCCGTTTTCGAGGATTGTGTTGTTGACGATATATTTTGGCTTAGCGGCGGAAGTGGAGCCGCCCGCACCAAGAACAATGCCGTTGCGGCCGTTATTGCTGATCAGGTTGTTCACCACGTTGGTGCGAATGTTACCCTCGCCGATGCCTACTCCTCCATTGGCCGAGGCACTGCCATTATTATGAATGTTATTACTGTCCACGGTGACGTCCTGGTTAGTGCTGCCACCACCCGACAGCAACAAGGCCTCTTGCGTCGATCCCGTCAGGTTGAATGCTTTGATGGTGATGAACTTTGAGTTACTCAGCGTAAAAGCGTGATTACCCGGAGGATCAACGATGACTGAGCCCGGGGGTGCCGTCGGATCCGCGATGATCACAATGCGCTCCGCATCGGAGGCCGCCAAAGTATTCTTAGAGGCGATAGCGACGTTTTCACTGTACGCCCCGGCCTTCACGGTGATCGTGCAAGGACCGGGGTTGGGCAGGTCATCAACCGCAGCCTGGATGGTTGTGTGAGTGCCCATTCCGCCAGGGTCTACAACAAACGGACACACTGCGGCGCCGGTCCTGGCGGACTCTGGGAAAGCCAAAAGGCCCAAAACCAGAAACACACCTGCCAGTCCTGTAGCCGACATCAGTCCTTTGCGATGGTTGGTGATTTGCCGCATTAGTACCTCCCGTGCGATTCGTAGAGTGGCCGAAGAAACCCGCGGATGATACCGATTGTCTGAAGTCAGTCCGTCGGAGTCAAAGACCGCGGTATTCATCGCAGAGGGCGAGGTCCGTCCTGCGATTGGCTTTTGAGTCGCGGTTGCGCTCACAACCTGGGCGTCGCCCGGTTCTGCGTCTCAACGCATACCCGGTTAGAAAGCATCATCACGATTCTACAGTCCGCGCGAAACCCGTGGATCCTCTTTTGGGCGCGACGACTGACTTAGTCGGGTTCATGCCTTCTCGTTGTTTTAGCGGTGACATCCTAAACATAGCCAGAACTCGCTGGCCATAAGTCTGCGGTCCATGCATATGTGTCAGCTCTTCGCACTCGGAAGTCCGGCCGCCGGGCGGCTGGCCGCGTAGCCGCTTCCTATCGATAGCAGCCGACGCACAGCATCAGCCGGGCCGCGTAGCGGCTTCCTATCGATAGCAACCGACGCCCAGCATCAGTCGGGCCGCGTAGCGGCTACCTCTCGACGGACAGAGTTGCCAGGTGCGCTATTGTTTTACCAAAGTGCAGCGGAGAATCAGGTAGCCGCTATGCGGCCAAGTTACTATCGATAGGAAGCCGCTACGCGGCCAGCCAGGCTCTGTTCTAGTGCCGTGACCAGCTCCATTCAGATTTGGAGGATGAGAATGTTCGACCATCCATCCGCGTTCTTCACGCGAATTCGATTCGCTCCTGGATGGAGACTCAACTGACTGGCATTTCCCTTGATCGTCAGCTTGGAGCTCGATCCGTTAACCTTGATCTTCCGATCCGAAACCTGGCCGTTGATTTCAAGCTCGAGGCTAGCCGCGGTGCCTCGCACCTTCAGTATTAGCTTCTTCCCTGCGAAAGACGCGCTGGTCAATGTAAGCCCGCCCGCTTCGCCCTTGCCCAGATCAACGATCGCTTCGGCGCTTCGATTGCCGCGTCCGTCACTGAAGACGACGCGAGCAAGCCGCGCCCCTGGAATCACGCTCATGCCGCTGATCGTCAACTTAGTCTCGACGCGAGTCTGGTCTCCGGAGTCGATCGCAAAAGTTGAAGGCGCGCCGATCGGAACGTTCGCTTCATCAAGCATGCTCACCTCAGCACCCGCCAGATCACCATCCCGGTCCGCGACTGCGCAGTCGAGCTCCAGGACATCGCCTTCGAGATGCGCGCCGATGTCAAAGATCGCGGGCGCACGAGTGATGTCTCCGCCGGTGACCGTCGCGGTAACCGTGAAGTCCGCGTCCCCCGGCCCAAAGTTCGCCACCGCTATGTAGTAAATCCCTTGCAGTAGAGTCGGGGAACTGGATGTTGTGACGATGATGTGTTCGGAGCCTGATTCAGTTGTGGAACCAAAGTCGGCTGCCACGGTGTGACCGTTGTTGAAGACCGCATGACCGAATCGCGCGAACAGGTCTACGTCCTGGTTCCCGATCAAATCGATTTTCACCTGGCTGGCGCCGGGCGGGACTACGATTGAATAGTGGGTGTGGCTCAGCGCGCCGAGACCGGGCGCGGGAGGCGCGGATATTACTCCGCTTTGCGGCTGCGCGGAACTCAGCACCAAAACAGTGGTCGGATCGATCAAGTTCTTCGCCCGATATCCGATGGCCTCGAGAACGGAAACATCCTCGTCAGTCATGAACTGATGCTCGCCACGTCCGATAGTCGGATCCATTACACCGATGTACTTGCCGGTCAGACGACTATCCTTCCAGTGCGACGGCTGCCGGCCGTCGCCGCCTGTTCCGTCAGGCCGCCCCGTCGACAAGGCGAGCTTCGGACCGCCCGCGTAAAAGCTCTGCTCCCCGCCAGAGGAGAGTACCCGCGGCGCAGCAGTGAAGCCGCTGTTGATCGAATCGGGACGCATCCGGAACAGGTCCGAGATCGAGGGCTCCATTTCGACGGAAGGATTCATTTCTTGCTGGCCGGCAAACGAAATGAACCCGAGCACGTGAGCTATTTCGTGCAGAGCTATCGCTTCGAAGTCTAACTTATCCGGTTCGATGCCATCGTCTGGCTCAAACTCGAACTTGAACGTTGAGTTGAAGCCGATGGCCGGGGGCGGGCCGAAGTCGCTCAACTCGTCATCGGGCTGAGCGGCGGGGTTGATCACATCCAGCGCTCGAAGCACCGCGGACGAGGACGTCAAGCCTGCGAATTCTCCGCTGTCCGTGGGCACGGCTTCGGGGGGAAGCGCGGCATAGAGCGACTTCTGTTCCGGCGCGTGAGGCCCGGAGATCAAAGCGGCGCGAACGGCCGGATAGAGACAGTTGCCTCCGAGAACTTGCGCATCGGTTGCTGCTACAACATCGGAGTCGAACTGATTGCCAAAGAGCGTTGGGCCAAAGTCCACGTCGATGACGATCGTAGCGACGGTTTGAATCACTGTCTCCCATCGGGCGGCCGCGCGCTTGAAGGCTTCAATCGCGACGGGCGAGTCCTGCAATTGTGCTGTGCCGCGCAGGATGATTCTCAAGCCTCGACGCGGTGTTTGTTCTGCGTCAGGAGTGAGCACGGTTAAGGGCGTGTCGCGCTCTCTCAAGCTGCTGGCCTGCCCGGCAGAGGACTCGACACAGACTGCGCGTCCCCCAGTCATCCGGTGCGCGAAAGCTCCCAGGTTGGAGGGGCCCATCCACGCAGAGCGGCTAGCGGTGTTTTGCGGTAGAACGGCGGGGCTTTCGTTGCGCGCCGTCGCGCCCGGAAGAACGGAGGTCAAACCAATCACCAGCAATGATGCCAGAGCTCCGGAACGCAAGCGGACGCAGGACATGATCATTCACCTCAACGGTCGGCAAGTCGTATTTGAGAAGAATCGTTGGACCGCGAACCAGTCAACGTCCTTAGAGTCTGTCTATATTGGCAATTCAACGCCGCTTTCAGTTCTTCGGCGCGCGAGCCTGTGCGCGACCTCAGCGTCTCGGCGGTTGGCGAGACTCGCAAGTCCAACTAACCTCGGATACACAGAGCTGTGGAGGGAACGGGGAGAAGACAGAGGACAGGAGAAAAAGTTGCGAAACTCGCTTGCGTAACAAGCCGACCTGACTAAGAATCTCCTTTAGCTTCGTGCCTGGAACGTCTGCTCAAGAGACAGACAAGGTGATTTAGCCGCCGATTGTGAATCAAAAACTTGAGACTAACGAGAGGACAATATGAAAAGACTGACTGCCTCATTGCTCCTGCAGGCGGCGCTGCTCATTGCACTGCTTGGGCCTGCGATTGCCGGACAGAATGGCGACAAGCAGCCGCCGCTCGCCAGGAAAGCAGCGCACGTGACTGAGATTCACGGATACACACTTAAGGACGATTACTTCTGGCTCCGGGAGAAGAAGAATCCCGACGTCATCAAGTATCTCGAACAGGAAAACGCCTACACCGAAGAGGCGATGAAGCCAACAAAGGATTTGCAGGAGACGCTCTACAAAGAGATCCTCGGCCACATCAAGCAAACTGATCTCTCCGTCCCGTCGCGTATCGGCGAATTCTACTACTATTCACGAACTGAGGAAGGAAAACAGTATCCGATCATGTGCCGCAAGAAAGGCAGCATGGAGACCGCGGAGGAAGTCCTTCTCGACCTGAACAAGCTTGCCGAGGGCAAGAGCTTTCTGGGCCTGGGCACATACCGCGCGAGCGACGACGGCAACTTGCTGGCTTATTCGACGGACACGACCGGATACCGGCAATTCACTCTTCAGGTAAAAGATCTGCGAACCGGAAAAACATTGAGCGAGAGCATTGAGCGGACCGGCTCAGTCGTTTGGGCGAATGACAACAAGACGCTGTTCTACACGACCGAAGACGCGGTCTCGAAACGGTCGGACAAGTTCTGGCGGCACGTCGTAGGCAGCGACAAAAACGATTTGCTTTTCGAAGAGAAGGACGAGCTGTTCGATGTCGGCGCGGGCCGTTCTCTAGACAAGAAGATCATTTTTCTCGCGTCGTATGCGAAGACTTCACGAGAGTTCCGCTACGTGGCGGCGGACAATCCGACCGGCGAGTTCAAAATCATTCTGCCGCGGCAGGAGGATCATGAGTACGACGTCGATCACTACAACGATCTTTTCTACATCACCACCAACAAGGGCGCCAAGAATTTTCGCGTCGTGACGGCGCCGACCGGCGATGCGTCGGAAAAAAACTGGAAGACCTTCATCCCGCACAACCCGAAAGTGAAAATCGACGGCTTGACCACCTTTGCCAATCACATGGTTGTGTCGGAGAAGGAAGGCGGTCTCAACTACCTGCGCGTTATCGACATGAAGACGAAGCAGTCGCATCGAATAACGACGGACGAACCTGACTACGCGCTCTTCTTGAGCACCAATCCGGAGTTCAACACGGCGACGGTGCGCTTCAACTATCAATCGATGGTCACGCCGTCGTCGGTGTATGACTACGATATGAAAACTCGGCAGCGTAAGCTGCTCAAGCAGCAGGAGGTGTTGGGCGGCTACGACGCAAAGAACTACGAAGCGAAGCGCATCTGGTCGATCTCGCGCGACGGTACCAAAGTGCCGGTATCGATTGTGTACAAGAAAGGCGTGAAGCTCGACGGCACCGCGCCGATGCTGCTCTACGGTTACGGTTCGTACGGCGCCTCGATGGCACCGCAGTTCTCAGCCGCCAGGCTTGCGCTGCTGGACCGAGGCGTAGTGTTCGCGCAGGCCTGCATTCGCGGAGGCGGCGAGCTTGGCGAAGAGTGGCGCGAACAAGGCCGAATGATGAACAAGATGAATACGTTTTACGACTTCATCGACTCCGCCGAGTACCTCGTAAAGAACAAGTACACGTCGTCTGACCGGCTTGTGATCCAGGGCGGCAGCGCGGGCGGCTTGTTGGTGGGCGCGGTTGTAAACATGCGGCCAGATTTGTTCAAGGCTGTCGTCGCGCATGTGCCGTTCGTCGACGTGATGAACACGATGCTCGACGCTTCGTTGCCGCTCACTACAAGCGAGTACAAAGAGTGGGGAAACCCGAACGAGAAGGCCGCGTTCGACTACATGATGAAGTACTCGCCTTACGACAATATCGCGGCGAAGAACTACCCGGCGCTGCTTGTGCACGTGTCGCTCAACGACAGTCAGGTCCCTTATTGGGAAGGCGCGAAGTTCGTAGCGAAACTTCGCGCGACAAAGACCGACAAGAACCCGCTGTTATTGAAAGTGAATATGGGCGCGGGTCACGGCGGCGCATCCGGCCGCTACGACGCGTTGAGAGAGACGGCGTTCACCTATTCGTTCATGCTCTGGCAGATGGGCATCGCGAAGCGGGACTCGCCGGACCCGGCAAGCCGATAGGGCTTTGAGCTTGTGTGGCGAGGCTCGGGTCTCGCCACACGACAGTCCCCAGTCGCACGTATCTGAGTTGTTCGTATCGGCGCCGGGTCGGCAAGCTTGTAGATTTCGTTGTCGGACGATAAAGGGAAACGGAGACCGTAACTTGATTCGACAGCGCGTTCGGGTTAAACGGCAAACTCGTACACAGGCGTCTCAACTACTTTTTTCGGCTTCTCTCGTCCCCAAATCGTCTGCTGCAATCGTTCAACCGTTTCCGGTGAGAAGAATTGCTCGCCTGTTTCAACACAAACTCGCGCCGGAACATTCTCGATAATGAAGAATTTGCCGTCCATTTCAAGCGTGTAAGTTACTTTAGCTTCCGTCATTGTTTCGTTCCACATATCAACTTGCATCTTGCGGTTTCCTCACTTTGAAATCAACCCACAAATTCGCGTCCGGTTCGTAAAGCGTAATAATCTTCAGCACCACACTCACAAACCCAAATTAATGGGAAGCTGGCTAACACGGCTATGACGAGTTGTCGGCAGATGCTATCTTTGCCCGTGACGTGATTGTCGGAGTTGAAGACGCGATTCTTGTAGCGGACACCCGGAGTATCCAAAGGGTCCGAGTGTCCGGTATCCCGTGGTCGCTCGGACTCAACGCGCGCCGGGTCAGTCGGAATGTTGAACTCGCGCGCGGATCGGTAGAGGTTAATGGATCAACCCTCGACGCAGTTCACTGCTCCAAGCCCCGTTGATCGCTTCATCAACCGCGCATTTGGATTCCTGGTTAAGATCGGCTTGTGTCTGCCGCACAACTATCTCCTCGAAGTTCGAGGCCGCAAGAGCGGGCGTATCTATTCGACTCCGGTTAACCTGCTCGAGATGAATGGCACAAAGTACATCGTAGCGCCTCGGGGGTGCACGCAGTGGGTGAGAAACATCGAGGCCAGCGGCGAAGCAGGTCTCGTTAAGCGAGGCCGCCGGCAAACGTTTCGTTTTCAACCCGTCGCCGACGAAGCGAAACCGGAAATCCTCAGCTTATCTCGATCGTTTCAAGCTCACCGTTCAGCGATACTTCCCGATTCCCGCCGGTTCGCCCGTAGAAGTATTCCAACCGCTCGCCGTGCGCTATCCCGTTTTTGAGATCGTTCCGATCGCTTGAGAAGCCGGTTACCTGGGAGCGCAGGCATCCCTGCCTGCCTGCCTTCTCTCCCGGTACGTCAAGCGGCAGGCAGGGTATGGTTGCGCTCCCAGGTGAATGCGGGCGAGACGCCCGCGCTCCAAGGTTCGCCAGCAAGAAGCGGATAGATTCAACCCGGACCGTTGGTCTATCATCCCAACCGATGAACTCCGATACAGATTCGATTCCGACCACAACAGAAGAAAGTCTCGACCCAAAAAGTTGGGATGAATTGCGGACGCTCGGACACAGGATGCTCGACGATATGCTGGATCATCTCGCGTCGCTCCGCGATCAACCGGCGTGGCAGCCGATGCCTAATCGTGTGAGAGAATCTTTCTCGTCCGCCCTTCCTCTCGAACCAATACCTGCCGAAGCCGTGTACCAGGAGTTCGTCGACAACATCCTGCCCTTCACCAACGGCAACCGACACCCGCGCTTCTGGGGCTGGGTGCAAGGGACCGGGACGCCTCTGGCGATGCTCGCGGATATGCTCGCTTCTGGTATCAACCCGCACCTCGCGGGCTTCAACCAGGCGCCGGCGCTTGTCGAGCATCAAGTCCTTCGCTGGCTCACCGAGTTGATGGGAATGCCCGCAAGCTCGACCGGCGTGCTCGGCAGCGGAGGCACAATGGCGAACATCGTCGGCCTCGTTGTAGCCCGTCACGCGAAGGCTTCCTTCGACGTAAGGGAGCAAGGCGTACAAGGCGGCGGTCATCCACGGTTGGTGGTTTACGGATCGAGCGAGACCCACGGTTGGGCGCAGAAGGCGGTTGAGCTTCTCGGGCTTGGCAACCAATCGCTTCGAAGGATTCCCGTCGACGACGAGTATCGGATCGACGTGGCAAAGCTTCAGGCAGCAATCGCGGCGGATCGTCGCGACGGGCATCGTCCGTTTTGCGTTATCGCCAACGCCGGAACCGTGAACACTGGAGCCATCGACGACCTCGAGGCATGCGCCGCACTCTGCCGCGAAGAGGACCTGTGGTTTCATGTTGACGGCGCGTTCGGCGCACTCGCCCGATTGTCCCCTAAGCTCGCGCCGCTTGTTGCGGGAATCGAGCAAGCCGACTCGCTGGCGTTCGATCTTCACAAGTGGATGTACCTGCCGTTCGAGATTGCTTGCACGCTGGTTCGGGACCCGAAGGCCCACCGCGATGCGTTTACGCTTGCGCCCAGCTATCTGGCCGAGACGACTCGCGGTGTGATTGCGGGCGGATTGCCCTTCGCGGAACGGGGTCTCGAGTTGACGCGAGGTTTCAAAGCGCTGAAGGTTTGGATGTCATTGAAGGCCCACGGTGTGCAAGCCTTTGCTCGATTGATCGAGCAGAACGTCAATCAAGCGCAATACTTGGCCGAGTTGGTTGCCGCGGACCCGAATCTCGAGCTGCTCGCTCCGGCGCCGTTGAACATAGTTTGTTTTCGATATGCGCGGAACGATTTGTCCGAAGCGAAACTCAACGCCATCAATCAAGAGATTCTTCTGCGCATACAGGAGTCGGGGCTCGCGGTGCCGTCGGGAACGGTACTCAGCGGGCGCTACGCGATTCGCGTGGCGATAACCAATCACCGCAGCCGCCGTCAAGACTTCGACGCGCTTGTGAAGGCAGTGACGCGTATCGGAGAAGACGTGAAACGTGAGATGGACGCGCAATGCTGAAGAGGGAGAGGGAAGGGACTATGAATTCACAACTGGTCGAACTGTATAAAGCGGTGGTATTGAGTGATCTTAAAATAGGCGATAAGGAAAAACTGCTTAACGAGTTACGAAAGGTGATGGCTCCTGAAGAGAATCGTTGGCACTTCCGAATTGTGATATGGACGTTGGCTCTCGTCGCGCTCTCCATTCCGATTGCAGTTTTGTGGTCTCTCGGAAAAGGTAGTGCTGTAGATGTGCCGCCTGGGCTACTTTCCCTTGGGTCTGCCGCCGTGGGTGCGCTGGCTGCATTTCTTACGCCTTACGCCAGAAGGCGCGAGGAGGAGACTCCTGAATCGACTCTTGCCCCTACAACTGATTTGCCAACCAAGTTAACAAAAGTACCGTCGTCTGTCCCGTCGGTCCAGACCGGCCGCCCGCAGGATGGCCAATCTAATGAGGGTACTAGTGGTCAGTCGCAAGACTCGTAGGTCTTTCACCATCCCCGAATCGGTAAATACTGTTCTTCGTGCCATCGCTTTGACTGCCAGGGTAAGGTGGCTGGGTGGCTCGCGAGAATTAGTGCCTTAATGAGAGACTTCTGAATTATCTGACCTCCGTTTTCCGTCATTACCTTAGGGAGAGTGTTCTCACCGCACAACCAAGCTTCAAAAACGACGGGCAGGTTTGACGGATGGACTCGCGAATACAAGAAGTTCTCGATTCGATCAATCAAGATCTTAGCCGGGGTCAATCGCTCGCAGAGATGGCTGAGTCCGTGAACCTTTCGCCGTCTCGCTTTTCCCATCTCTTCAGGTCGGCGACAAGCCAGTCCCCTGGGCGGTACGTCAGAACAATTAGGTTTGAGAAAGCCAAGAGGATGCTGGAGACGACACGGCTAAAGATCAAAGACATATGTCCTATGGTCGGGATTCAAGACGCAAGCCATTTCATCCGTGATTTCCGAAAGCTTTATGGTCTGTCACCAAGCGAGTACAGGAAACTGCACCGCGCAAGAGGTCCCAGCTCCTCGAAGGAAAAAAACGAAGCTAGGCAATAGATAGCAGAAATGGCCTATTGCTTTTGACGATAGGCAGGTCATATACTCGGGGCCGATTCGAAGTCCCGAACCATCCAATACCACGAGGAGGATCGAAACATGAGAGGTCATTGTGCTAGAAGACCAACTTGGGCGAAGCGCGCGGCGAATGGTGCGTGCTTGGCTGCGGTTATCGTGCTCTCCCTGGTCGCCAACGGCACAGCCCAGGACAGAGAGGGAGCTGCCCGATTGAAGAAGGAGACGGCCAAGCGGGTTAAGCAGTATCCCGGCTCGCCGGTCCAGTTTACCAACTTCGAAGCTGTCCCGCTCTCCATACAAAGCGCCAATGCCAAGGAGATCGGAAATGCTGAGTATCTGGCGCTTGTTGGGTCCGCGACAGATTCACCGAGATACACAACCTTTCCGAGGGTCATGATCACGAACAGAACCGATCAGCGCGTAACCGGGCTTGTCTTGATGTACGGGAACAAGCAGACGAGAAAGATTCGCGGCGTTAGTTTCACCAAACTCAGCATCGACCCTCACGGAACTTTCGCTGTCGAACCCAGTGACTGGGTCTTACCTGAAAGAACTGTGCGAATCGCTGACGATGGCAAGGTAACCAGCCGGCTCAAGCCGGGTTTGGATTCGGAGAAGATGTGGTCGCACGGATCGGCTCACGAGATGTTGGTCAGAATAGCAGCAGTTGTTTTCGAAGACGGAAAGAGATGGGAAATGAGTAGTGATATGGACTGGTAAGAAAAGCGTCCGCACGGTCCCGTCTCATATCGCTCACCCAGAGATCTAGAAGGAGACAGAATCATGTTCAAGTGGTGTCTGGGAGTCGCTCTTGCCTCAATGCTCCTCCTGTTGAGCGGTCAGTTGCAGGCCGGAGCCCGTACGATGGCCGGAAACGGTACTGGGGCAAAGACCGGTGCCGCAGTTACAACCACAGCCGCATCTATCTCTGCAGCTACCGTCGTTCCATTTGAGCAAACCTGCTCTTGCGGGGTCGATTGTGGGTCCGGGACCTGCACTTTCCATTGCCAAGGAAGCCTTGGTGCCTGCGCGAGTTGCATCATTGGCTGTTGTAGCGGTGAGCGCGAACGCGAATGTGGCGGGCTTCTAACCCTAGTACCTCATTCCCGCTTGCTTCAACAATTTCCACCGCCAGCTTAGGCGCGCGGCAAAACTAAGTAGTCTGGCGGCCAAACCCAGGTGGCTTGTTAGTCTTATTGAGCGTTTGGCCGTCCATCGCTGACCTACTCGAGTCACCTCTCCATCACACCCGACGCGTGGCGTCGACAACTGGCCACTGATCCACCCTCCTTGCTAGACTCCTTGCTGAAACCTCACAAAGCTATCGGCGTTTGAAATGGGGGCGCATCCCGCCACCTTCTAACTTCAACCGCGAGAGGATTGACAATGAGAAACCGTACGATTTCGTCGAGCATCCTGATTCTTTTGGCAGTGCTTGCTCTTTCGCAAACAGTCGGCGCGCAAGGAGGCGACGTTCGCCGAAGGACGATCGCAATCACTTACTACAAAGATCCGATCACCATCCCGTTTGCCGGCACCACGCTCCGCCCAACCGCGAAGGGCGAGGCCACGGTCGAGCGATGGCGAAAGCGCAATGAGAGCGAGATCGACATCAAGATCGAAAACATGATTCCGGCCTACAACTACGGCGCCGACTACACGACGTACGTGTTGTGGGCGATCACGCCCGCAGGCCAGGTCGAACACCTCGGCGAGTTTCGGCTGCAGGGAAGCTCGGCTCGGTTGAAAGCCGCGACCCCCCTCCAAACCTTCGCGATGATCATAACCGCGGAGCCTCATTTTCAGGTGAAGCTCCCGTCGCCCAAGGTTATTCTCGAGAACCTTGCGCCCAACACCGACAAGGTTTCGATCCAGGCCTCCAACATCTATTTCACCGGCGACTCGGGCAAGTACTACACCGACACTACGCAGCCCCAAATAGCGGAACGGGACTACAACAAGATTCCGATGGAGTTGCTGCAAGCACGACGCGCGCTGCAAATCGCGAAGCTTGCAGACGGCGAGCGTTACGATCCAGATGATTACGCTCAAGCGGCGAATCTTTTGAGTCAGGCCGAAGCCGCGTATCGGCGCAGCGAAAACGTTCACGAGGTCGGGCGCATCTCGCGCGACTCGATCGCGCTCTCGGCCCGCGCGCGCGATCTGTCCGAAGAGCGAGCCGCCGCCGCCGTTCGTCGTGCCGAAATCTCGCGACGCGACCAGGAGGTTCGCCGCGCGACCGAGAACGCCGAAGACCTGGGCGCTCGTCTCGGGGACAGCGAAGCTCGGTTGAAGGCAGCGGAAATAACTCGCGTAACGATGGGAGAGCAGCTCGACCGGGCGCTTCGTGAAGGCGCCGATGCGCGAGCCGAGAGCCGCCAGATCAAGTCCGAGAACCAGCGGCTTCGCGATGACTTCGAACGAGCGAATCGAGACCTGTCCGACGCGCGCGCGACAATTGCCGATCTTCAGTCGCAAAACACTTCCGCATCCGCGCGGCTCTCGGAGATCGAACGATCCGAGCGAGATCGGCAACAGGGGGAGCTCGCCCGGCAAAAGACCGAAACTCGGCGCCGTGACTTCGACGCCTTGCGCGCGGCGGTCGCGACCGTCGTGAAAGTTAAGCCAAGCGGAAGCGGCTTCATCGCGACGCTTCCCGATTCTTTCTTTTTACCCAATCAGACAACGCTTGCCCTGCGGGCGAAAGCTAAGATCGACGAACTCGCGAGGGTGATATCCGGTCATCCCGACGCTGCGTTTACGATCGAAGGCCATTCGGACGCTCGCGCAAACTCGGAAGCGATGGCGCTAGGGCGGGCGCAAGCAGTTGCTGACTACATCGCGGCGGTCGGGGTCTCGCGGACGAACTTTCGGGTCGAATCGCGCGGAGCGGCTGTTCCGGTTTCGGCAGCCAGGACCCTGGCAGCAAAAGCGTTGAACCGCCGAGTCGAGCTTGTGTTTGTCGGTACACAATAAGGCCGGGTGAGAGTAGTGACGACGACCAATCGAGGTAGAGCAATCCTTAAGACAAGCCTGATCCTGTGCTCGCTTATCGCCACGCCGGTGAGCGCTGCGGTCCAGCAACAACAAGAGTCAGTTGAGCAGGTTATCGAGAGAGTCAAACAGGACGTCGCCGACGACGACTGGTACCGCGCCAGAAGGGGACTCCGGCAGGCCCTTACCCTGAACCCGGATTCAGCGGAGGCGCACTTCCTTTCTGCTCAAGTCTACCTTCACGAGAAGGCAAAATCGGCGGCTATCGAGTCTCTCGAAAAGGCGACAACGGCCCGGCCGATCTACCCCGAAGCCTACTTCCTACTCGCGCGTAGCCTGTTCGAAGCCGGAAGGCAGGCGAAGGCTCGGGACGCAGTGAACACCGCTATCAGTCAAGGAACTCCGCTCTTTTCCGCCTACCTTCTTGCTGGAGAAATCGACTTCGCGGAAAACAAGGTTGAAGCAGCCATTGCGTCGTTTGAAACTGCGCTTCGCTTTGCGCAAAGCGGCGACGAAAAAGCAGCGGCGAAGATCCGAGTCAGAATCGACAATTTGCTGGAGACGATTGAAAACCTGAAGCGCTTCGCGGTCCTGGATGCCGAGCAGACAGCGCCCGATATCGTCCGCCCCTTCCCGTTGAATCTTCCAGCGCCAGCTTATACGGATGAGGCTCGCAGCCAAAAAATCCAGGGCTCAGTTTCAATGGCCGCTCGTGTAACGGAAAATGGCGACGTGGATTCGGTGTTGATGTTTCGCCGGCTCGGCTACGGGCTCGATGAGCGGGCCGAAGAGACCGCCCGCCAACTGAAGTTCTCCCCTGCGACAAAGAACGGCAAGCCGATTCCCTATTGGACCAAGGTGTCGGTGGACTTCAATCTCAGGTAGGAGAGATGAACTGTCGGGCAAGGTTCTGTTCGCTCGCGGTTGAATTCATCCAACGAACAGCCTATTCTTCGACAAAGAAAACGAGGTGAACCGATGTACTGCCCGACGTGCGCGACTCAAAACGGCGACGGAACCAAATTCTGCCGCGCCTGCGGAACTAACTTGAGCCTGGTGCCGCAAGCCATCACCGGTCGCTTGCCTGAAGCATCGCGCGGGCGACGCCATCGCCGCGACAAGGAACCTAGCCATCCGCCAAGCCTCGCAAGCGGGATCACCGGCGTCTTTATGGGGCTGGGCTTTGTCATGGTCGCTCTCGCACTCGCGCTCAGTGACGCCGGAAGAGGCTGGTGGTTCTGGATGCTGATCCCGGCTTTTTCGCTGCTGGGCAAAGGAGTCGCAAACATCGTCACCACGTTACAGGCGCAACGGGCATACCCGCCTACATACACCGCAATTCCGCCAGCGATGAACACAGCCGGGCTTCCGCCTCAACCGAACTACGAGACGCTCACACCTCAGCCAAACTACGAGACGCTACCACCTCCCAGCGTCACGGAAACCACGACCAGACATCTCGATGCGAAGAAGGACAGCTACAGCGAGAGATGATTCGGCAAGATCACTCAGCCGCGACGTGCATTGCTGAACCGGCCGCTTCGATTGTTCTGTCTATGTCTGAATCCGAGTGAGCGAAGCTCACGAACGCGCATTCGAACTGCGAAGGCGCAAGATAGATTCCCTCCTCAAGCATCGCCCGGAAGAAGCGCGCATACCGTTCCTTGTCGGACTTCGCCGCGGTTGGCCAGTCGGTCACTGGGCCTTCGGTGAAGAAGGCAGTCATCATCGAGCCGGCACGATTAACAGTTGATGCCAGACCTGCTTGAGCCGCGGCCTCCCGCAAGCCGCTTTCGAGTTTCGCGCTACGCCGCTCGAGTTCCGCGTAAGGATTGATCTGCTTCAAGAGCTTCAGCGTCTCGAGCCCGGCAGTCACTGCCAGCGGATTACCCGAAAGCGTTCCCGCCTGATAGACCGACCCGAGTGGGGCGACCTTTTTCATTATGTCCTTGCGGCCGCCGAACGCAGCAGCGGGCAAACCGCCGCCTATGATCTTTCCAAGACAAGTCAGATCGGGTTTCACACCGTACAACTCTTGCACGCCACCGTAGGCTGCGCGGAATCCGGTGATCACCTCGTCGAAGATCAGCAGCGCGCCGTTGCGAGCGGTCACTTCGCGAATCGCTTCAAGATAGCCTGGCTTCGGCGGCACGCAACCCATGTTTCCAGCTATGGGCTCGACGATGACGCAAGCGATCTCGCTTCCCTGCTCTTCAAAGACTCGCGCAAGCGCAGGCTCGTCGTTGTATGGGATCACGAGCGTATCTCGCGCGACGCCGGCAGGCACGCCGCTGCTGTCCGGCGTGCCGAACGTTGCAAGCCCCGAGCCCGCTTTCACAAGCAAACCGTCGCTGTGCCCGTGATAGCAACCTTCCATCTTGACTATGCGATCGCGGCCGGTGAAGCCACGTGCGACGCGCAGCGCGCTCATCACCGCTTCGGTTCCGGAACTGACCAGCCGCACCAACTCGATCGATGGAAACGCCTCGATGATCAGCTCGGCCAGCTCGATCTCGAGTTCGGTTGGCGCGCCGTAGCTCGTTCCGCGCTCGGCGGCCCGGCGCACGGCTTCGATGACCGCCGGGTGCGCGTGCCCCAAAATCATCGGGCCCCACGACCCAACATAGTCGATAAAGCGATTGCCGTCGGCGTCGGTAATAGTGGCGCCGCTCGCTTCGCGGATAAACAACGGCGAGCAGCCTACGGCGCGGAACGCGCGCACGGGACTGTTGACTCCGCCGGGAATAACCCGTTCGGCGCGCGCGAACAGCTTCGCTGAAGTTGTCGTATCGAGCTTTGGCATGCGTTCCTCGTAGCATAGACTTTAGAGCCTCTTGCAAAACTCGGCATTACGGAGACTGAAGGC
>JBBPIE010000004.1:77708-284174 GCA_038040485.1 Candidatus Onstottus arcticum | reverse complement strand
AAGAAAGAGATAACGAGTCGGGGCTGGATTACTTCCTAGCGAGATACTACTCGTCGGCGCAAGCAAGGTTCACAAGCACTGATGCACCATTTGCGGATCAATCCGAAGGCGATCCTCAAAGCTGGAACCTTTATGTCTACGTTGGGAATAATCCATTGAATCATACAGATCCGAGTGGGTTGTGGGTACAAGTAACCTGGACAAGTGGGGATGGTGCAACGGGCAGTTGCTGGCAAGCGGAGACAGGTGACACGCTCCAGACGCTATCAGCACAAACGGGTGTTAGCCTAAATGCGTTAAGGTGGGCGTTCAACGGAATTGACATCATACCCGATACAACAATCTTCGATGTCTCCGGGGCTGAACAAGGGTTTCAAGAGTGGCTAAAGGAAGCCTCGCACCAATGGTCTGAGGAAATGTCCCGATCAATGCCAATAGGAGGCGTTGGCAGAGTTGGAGCTGGTGCTGCCCGCAGTGGAGGGCCTCTTTCGAAGGCTTGGTCTGCCGTTAAGAGCTGGTTTGGAAGAGGCGGATCCCGGGGTGTGCTGACCGGGAGCTTGAGGGGCTTGACCCAAGCCGAGAAGGGAATGGTTGAGGAACTTCTCGCCTAGGGAAAGGCTGTAGAAATAATACCCAGGGCAACCGGTAAGACTGCGGATTTTTTGATCAATGGAGTGGTCACCGAACTAAAGACACTGACAGCGGCAGGACCTAACACGTTGAAGAACGCTATCGAGACTGCCTCTAAACAAGGTCAGCAAATACTCGTGGACGCGAGAGACGTTCAAATTACCGCAGGAGGTGCTCTCAGCCAGATACAGCGTGCGCAAGGAAACATAGGCGGCTTAAAAGGTCGTGTCACAGTCTTAACAAGCGGCGGTATCGTGACGTATTAGCTGACCGCGAGAAACGGGGGGCTTTAGTGGGCTTAGATGCTATCGTTTATCGCGCCTCGGAGAGCATTGGCTTAGACGCCGAAGACATGTCCGCCGCGATCGTAGACGGACAGACGGGCGAGGTCTACTTCGAGGCCCCGAACCTAGAAGCAAAATACGGCAGGGATAAGTTTGTCGCTACAGAGAAAAGACTCGGCAATGTCAGTCATATTGCGTTGATTCGGTCGCAGATTCCAATCGAGATCTCTAGCAGCATACCGTTGCTGCTGAACAATATCCTTCGTAGCGGCTCACACAGCGGTGACGTGATAGGTAGCGAGCTGTTAGACGAACTGGAAGCGGAAATCCATTTGGTAAGAAGGAAAACCGCTGGCAAGGAATTGTTGGCGCTTGATGGTTTTTTGGATGATATGATGGATCTCGCTGAAGTAGCCCGGTCTCAGAAACACCCAATAGTCTTTGTTTGATACGGCTGTTCGGCTCCGACTCCTCAATCAAGCCGTCCCTCCACATGCCGATGATCGTCGGCGCATCGCTGCGGGCAACCAGAGGTTCCCACCATCAATGGGAGTTGAATGCAGGATTATGGTTATTATCTTGCATTCGAGCTACCAGTTCTATCCCTGGCTACTACTACGAGGGGTACGACGCAGCGGGGCGCGTTACTTCAAGCCGGCAGATAACCTCAAGCCGTCAGATTGCCAGTGTCGCTGGCGTGGCTCAGAACTATTCGATGAACTCATGAATGGCGGCCTTCAAACGGCCGAGGGAAAGAGCACGACGATGGTTATGTATTAGGGGAGGGGAGTCATCCCTTGTCATTCACGTCCACCTGAATCCTGCGGAGCAAGGACGGCCCAGCGAGGCTTTAGGAAGAACCCCTACCCAGTCTCTTCACGCACTTGCCGGTTTCGACGTCCACAAATCCAACATAAAGAAAGTGACCCTCGTCTTCGCCCTCGGTTTGCTTTGGCTTTTGTTCGCGCCCCCGTTCTCGCTCGCGCTCCCGTTCAAGGATCGATCTGCCGGTCAGGTAGAGCCTGGCCTTCCCTGGAACAGTCATCGTCCGGTAGATCACCGATTCGCTTTCGTATTTGCCGATGCACCGCCTCAGTATCCTCCGGGCTTGCTGGACCGATAGCGTCTTGACGATCTCGTGAGTCGCATAGAGCTGGTTCTTGATTCCGTGCACATAAGTGCGCTTGCCGCCGGTTGTGTGGAAGCCAATCGCGTCGACGAGTTGCGCCTCGTAACCGTTGACCGAAAACAACCACTCGACGCGGCGGTCTGCCGGGTCGTCCACGGTCTTGATCAGTTTGAAGTGCTTATCAAAATAGGAGTTGGAGATGCCGGTTTCGGTGATTGCGCGCTTTGATCGTTCAACGAGAGAGTCGGGATCACTATCTGCTGCTCGGGCGGGACCGTGAGCGGCTGGTTTTTCAACGGCGGAGGCGACGTTTGCCAGGTTGCCGGCCGCAAGGTACAAAACGACGCCGGACAACCCGGCTAACGCTAGGGTTAGCGCATTCCGAAGGAGCATGGCAATACCACGTTTCATAACAATCGCCTCGTGATCCCAGAGATCATCAGCGCAGCTCTATGATAACAACGCGCACTCGGTGCAGCTAAGCCTTTCGCGAGGGCGCGAGCCAACAGGTGCGTCCATTCGTCCGATTGCCGGTGATCTCAACCCTATCAGCCGTGCCGGCCGCATGCGTCGATGCCTTGACCAAGGCGTTGATTTCTCACTAAGATAACGCTGTTCATAGCACCTTTGAAATCCTCACTGATCTTGGGCGAATAACAGGCACGGTGGGCCGAGCAGTAGAAAATCCCTTTCTAAGCTCCCTACATACTTCCTGCTATGCACCGTATTGGGCAGCGGGCACGACGCGTTTCGTAAGCCTGCTTTCGAGGGACAATCATTTCGATGGACGCTCGCAATGAATGGGCAATCATCACAATCGTAGTGGATGGATAATCATAATGAAACGAAACACTCTCCTGCTGGTCTCGGTCCTAATTGTTCTTCTTCCTTTGGCGCGCTGGATGACTTCAGGGCAAGCGCACGCAGACGAACGTGCGGCGTCTGCTCAGGCGGCGTCTGCTCAAGAAGTTAGCGACGAGCGCGGATACCTTGCAAGAGAGGTCAGCGCGCGAGCCGCCGGGCGAGGCAATCCATGGATTACGCTGCGCGATGGCCGCGGCGCGCCTGCGGAGTATCAGGGCTCTTCAACACAGCTTCAGCAGTTGAGCGATAACCGGATGCGTCCGTTGTCGCTGGCGTCGGGTGACTTTGACGAGGACGGAGTTCCAGACCTGGTCGCCGGTTATGCCGGGGCCAAAGACGGTGTGATAAGCGTTCAGCGCGGCGACGTTGATGCTGTCTTTCCGAACACCCGTGACGCCATCGCTCACCGCGAACAGCTACGCGCCTCAAAAGCCCCAAGCGCAGAAGATACTGAATCTCCCTTTTTCTCGACATCGCGCGTGTTCGAAGTCCCGGGCGCGCCTCAGTTCACGGGCGCGGGCGACTTTGAGGCGGACGGTCACATCGATGTTGTTGCAGCGGCAGCCGACGGCACCTCGCTTGTCTTGCTGAGGGGAGACGGTAGGGGTGGATTTGCTCCGGCTCGTTCAATTGCGCTTCCGGGCACAGTGACCGCGCTTGTGACGGGTGACGCAAACAGGATGGACGGGCTGGCGGACGTCATCGTCGCTGTGAACAGCGCCTCGGGGCCGAAGCTCCTCGTCTACGAAGACGGCGCGGGCGCGCTCAACGCTGCCCCCGAACTAATAAGCCTGCCTTCTGAAGCTCGATCCATCGCGATCGGCCAGCTTGACGACAACTACCCGGTCGATATCGCGGTTGCGGCGGGACGCGAATTGCTGGTCGTGGACGGCAGAGACCGGAAACGTGATGCTCAGCCGCCGCGAGTTACGCGACTCGCAGTTCCGTTCACAATCGCTTCGCTTGCGATTGGCGATTTCACCGGCGATCTGGGGAACGAGATAGCGCTGCTCGCCGACGATGGACGGGTCCACGTGTTCTCGAGAGCAAAGTCAACTAAAGGCGCTAACTGGCAGGACACCAGTGTCGTGACGGCGCCTGTTTCGCCGAAGAACCCGGGCGGCTCCTCGCGGGTGATTATGGCGGCGCGCATTTCAACTTCGCCCAAAGACGACCTGTTGCTGCTTGATCAAGCCGGGCGCCAAATTCACATGATCATCAATGAGTCGGCGAGCGCCCCGGATGCAGCCTCCACGCCGTCCGCGTCCTCGAATATGAGTGTGGCGGGCTCGCTCGATTTTGATGGTGACCCGGTCGCCGCGCTCGGTATGCGTTTGAACGGGGACGCTCTAAGCGATCTTGTCGTGCTCAGGAGCAACGCCAGCGCGCCCACAGTCATACCTTCAAGCCCGGCGGCGACTTTTACGGTGATCAACACGAACGACTCCGGCGCGGGCTCGCTGAGGCAAGCGATAATCAGTTCCAACGGGATGGCTGGGGCAGACTTGATTAACTTCAACATTGCCGGCGGGGGCAATCAAACGATCACCCTCCTCTCAGCTCTTCCGAACATCACGCAAGCGCTGACGATCGACGGCGCTACGCAGAACCCCGGAAGCGCCACTCCACCCATTGAATTGAACGGTGCGGGCGCAGGGCTCGGCTCCACAGGGTTGAGAGTAAGTCTCGGAAGCAGCACGGTGCGCGGGTTGGTGATCAATCGGTTCGAAGATAGCGGCGGGTTTGGCGGGAATGGTATCGAATTGTTCGGCAACGGCACGATCGTCGAAGGCAACTTCATCGGCACAAACGCCACCGGTACCGCGGGCTCTCCCAATTCCGCCACAGGAATCCTGATCAATCAAGGCAGCGGGAACGTGATCGGCGGAACGACTGCGGCTGCTCGCAACGTGATCTCCGGCAACGGTCTTCATGGAGTCCAAGTCCTGCTCGGTCTGGCGACATTGCATCAGGTGCAGGGCAATTTCATCGGAACTAATGCGACGGGCACGGCCGGTATAGGGAATGGGAGTGAAGGGGTCAATTTCCTTAGTGGTGCTCAAGACATCATGAATTGCACCATCGGTGGAACGGCGGCCGGAGCAAAAAACGTCATATCTGGAAACGCGGGAACCGGAGTTGGGTTCCTAACCGTGAGCACGGGCAATCTCGTGCAGGGAAACTTCATCGGGACCGATGTGACCGGATCAAACGATCTCGGCAATGCGAATGGCGGCGTTTCGATTTCCGAGGCGACCGGCGATACGATCGGCGGCACGGTCGCCGGGGCCGGGAACGTCATCTCTGGGAACGACTTCGACGGAGTACGAATCAACTCGTCGACTTCGACTGCCAATTTTGTTCAAGGGAACAAGATTGGCACACGCGCCGACGGCACAACAGCGTTGGCCAACAGCTCAAACGGCGTCCTGGTTCTAAACTCCGCAAGCAACAACACGATTGGCGGATCAGCCGCGGGAGGAAACATCATAGCCTTCAACCTCGGCGCGGGGGTTATGATCGAGACCGGAACTGGGAACGCTATCCAGGCGAACTCGATCTTCTCGAATTCAGGATTGGGAATCGATCTAGCGCCGGGGGGCGTGACTGCGAACGACGTGAATGATGGAGATACTGGCGCGAACGACCGGCAGAATTTTCCAGTCTTGACCTCCGCGAAGGGTGCAAGTGGCGGAGGCGTGAACATCCAGGGCACGCTCAACAGCACGGCGAATACGACGTTTAGTTTGGACTTCTTTGCTAATCCATCGTGCGACGCGTCGGGTAATGGAGAGGGACGGACGTTTCTTGGCACCGCGAATGTGACGACGGTGGGCAACAATGTTACGTTCGACATCACGCTCGCCGGCGCTTCGGCTTCGGTGGGGCAGTCGATTACCGCGACGGCCACCAGTCCAGCGGCGCCTCCCAACCCGGGAAACACTTCGGAGTTTTCGGCGTGCATTCCTTACGGCGCTGCGGATCTTTCGATCAGCAAGACCGTTTCATCCCCTACCATCGTCGTGGGCAGCAACGCCACCTATACGATCACTCTTACGAACAACGGATTCGATCCCGCCTCCTCGGTCGTCGTAACCGACAATCTTCCGGCTGCGGTCACTTTCTTTTCGTGCAACTCGACGGCAGGCGGCGTTTGCGGCGGTTCGGGCAACAATCGCACGGTGTCATTCACCACGCTCGCTTCGGGTGCTTCCGCGACTATCACGATAGTAGCGACCTTGAACTGCTCTGTTGCCAACGGAGTTATTGTCGGCAACACCGCCTCAGTTACCTCGGCCGTGGCCGATCCGGTAAGCGGAAACGACTCCTCGACCGTGAACTTCACGGCTTCGAATCCGCCTCGAATGATCTCGCCAACCAGCGAATCGTTTTTGGCGGATGGCGGAAACGGAACCGTAAGCGTTACCGCCCCGGCCGGCTGCCCGTGGACGGCCGTAAGCAACTCTTCGTTTCTTTCCATCACCTCGGGCGCGATCGGCAGCGGCAATGGCACGGTGGGCTACCACGTCGATGTCAACTCTTCGGGCAGCCCGCGGATGGGAACGCTCACAATCACAGGACTGACCTTCACCGTCAATCAGAGCAACGTGGCCTGCTCGTTCACCTTGGATCCGACTTCGGCCTCTTTCCCCTCCGCAGGAGGCAACGACAGCGTGTCTGTCACGGCGCCGTCGGGGTGCATCTGGAAGGCGTTCAGCGACGATAGCTGGATCACGGTTCCTCCCGACAGCGGCGGTAACGGCAACGGATCGGTCAACTATTCTGTCGAGATGAATCCCGACAGCACCCCGCGCTCCGGGACGATGACCATCGCAGGACAGACCTTCACCGTCAATCAAGACGGTACCCCAAGCGCGGTAACTCTCGTGTCGTTCACCGCCAGTCAGTATGAGACTGGGGTTCTGGTCGAGTGGCGCACGGGTATGGAAGTCGAAAACCTCGGCTTCCGAGTTTATAGAGAGCAGGCCGGGCGGCGCATTCGAGTCACACCCGAAATCGTCGCGGGCTCGGCTCTGATTGCCGGCGCCAGGACCCCGATGACCGCAGGTAACTCGTACTCCTGGTGGGACACGATTGCGGATTGCGGATTGCCGGCTGCCGATTGTCAGGAGGCGCGGTACTGGCTCGAGGACCTCGACCTCGACGGCAAGACGACGGTGTACGGACCGATCAGTACTAAAAAGATGAACGGCGCGCCGGCCAGGCAGAGCGCCGCCGCGCTCCTCAGCCAAGTGGGCAAGGGCGAGCCGCGGATCAACCAGGTGATGTCGAGTCAGGCTGCTTCCGCCTCGTTGTTCCAACAACAGATCGCCACCCGCTCGGAGTTGGCGTCGCAACCAGCCATCAAGCTGACGATAAAGGATGAAGGCTGGTATCGAATCACTCAACCGGAGCTGGCGGCCGCCGGGCTGGACCCGAGGACCGACCCGCGGAACTTAAGGTTGTATCTTGGAGGCGAAGAGCAGGCTGTGTTCATCGCCGGCGAACTGGACGGCGGCTTCGATCAAGCCGACGCTATCGAGTTCTATGCGACAGGTCAAGACACTCCTTCAACCGATGCTCACGTTTACTGGCTTGTTGGTGGAAAACAGCCGGGCAAGCGAATGAACGTGGTGAAGAGTGACTCGAAAGCAGGCGGAGCCGCGAGCTTCGCATACACAGTCGAGCGTAAGGAGAGGACGATCTACTTCTCGAGTCTGAGGAACGGGGACGCCGAGAACTTCTTCGGACAAGTCGTCGCCTCGCAGCCGGTGGATCAGCAGTTGACGCTTCAGCATCTGGATCAATCGCCGCCGGGAGAAGCCGTGCTTGAGATCGCTTTGCAAGGGGTGACTGACCGCGCGGGCCTCAACGACCATCAGGTCAAGGTTATGCTCAACGGCTCTTACGCCGGTCGCATGATCTTCGATGGGCGACAGCACTCGATTGAAAGAATGACTGTGCCGCACGGTCTGCTTCGAGAGGGCGACAATGTCGTCACGCTCGTTGCGGAGGGCGGGCTCTCGGATGTAAGTCTGGTTGATTACGTGCGAGTGACCTATTGGCACACTTACACGGCCGATCAAGACGCGCTGGCAATGACTGTGGCGGACCAGACCACCGCGGTGGCGGGCCTGGCGCAGACCATCGCCGGTTTCAGCAACCGGCTGATCAGGGTCATGGACATAACGAACGCGGGCGACCCGCAGGAGTTGATCGGGCGAATCGAAGAACGCGAGGGCGGTGGCTTCGCGGTGACCGTGGGTGTTCAAGGCAACGGCCCGCGCACGTTGATCGCGTTCACCGAGGATCGAGCCAAGCGGCCTGCGTCAATAACCGCGAATCAGCCATCAACCTGGCGCGACGTGCGCCGTAGCGCGGACATGCTGATCATCACACACCGCGCGTTTGGCGAGAGCCTCGTGCCTTTGAAGGCGCTCAGGCAACAGCAGGGCTTGTCAGTCGAGATAGTCGATGTTGAAGACATCTACGACGAGTTCAGCTTTGGAGAGAAAGAACCTCGCGCAATCAAGGACTTCCTGTCGTCGATCAGAAACACGTGGAAGAAGGCTCCGCGCTTTGTGTTGCTGGCTGGCGATGCGAGCTACGATCCCAGGGACTACCTCGGCGTGGGTAGTTTCGACTTTGTGCCGACCAGGCTGATTGACACAGCTTATCTCGAGACGGCGAGCGACGACTGGTTCGCCGATTTCAACGACGACGGGCTGGCTGAAATGTACGTCGGCCGTCTGCCGGTGCGGTCGCCCGCGGAGGCTGCGGCACTGGTGTCGAAGCTCATCGGCTACGATTCCGTCAAAGTCAAATCAGGGATCGTTGGAAGATCGGTGCTGCTTGTGGCGGACGCGAACGACGGCTTCAACTTCGAGCAGGCGAGCGAGCAGTTGCGTGCGCTTGTTCCAACCGGGACCAGGGTGCAGGAGATCTACAGAGGCCGGCTGGACGGTGCGGCGGCGAAGCAGCAATTGATCGAAGCGATCAACGCAGGGCAATCGATCGTGAACTACACGGGGCACGGCTCGGTCGATGTGTGGCGAGACTTGTTTAACGCGGACGATGCTCGATCCTTAAGCAACCAACAGCGGCTGTCGTTGTTTGTGACGATGACATGCTTGAACGGGTTCTTCCATGATCCGGTTCACGAGAGCCTCGCCGAGAGCCTGTTGAAATCGGAACGAGGCGGCGCAATCTCGGTGTGGGCTTCGTCGGGTATGACCGAGCCGCCTCAACAAACAGTGATGAACCAGGAAGCGTATCGATTGTTGTTCAACGCCGGCGGGAAGCTGACGCTCGGTGAGGTGACGGCGGGTGCGAAGGCGGCGATTCCGGGTCGCGACGTGCGGCGCACGTGGATCCTTCTTGGCGACCCGGCAATGAGATTGAAATAGTCTTTGCTCGTTCGTCGCAGCGCGAAACCGGGTAGCGGAGAGGCGTGAATTGTTTCCGCCACGCGCTCGGTTAGCAATCGAGAATTACAAGAGTGGCGTCGATGTCTCGAATTGTGATGCGGCAGCTCGGCATCGAGTCCTGCCTCCCAGAACATTCATCCGGCGCCTTTCCGCGATCCGGTAGTGGGGTCATGACCCCACTACCCGCGATCCGACGCGGTCCTTCAAGGACGCGGTTTATGGTATGATGCGCCTTGAATGCTGACCCTGACCGACCAAACTCACGACCTTTATGGCGCGATGCATATCCCACTGGTTCCGGTGGAGGACGCGGCGCTGCTTATGCTCGAAGAACCGAATCGTTCCCCCATTGCAGCAACAGACTTCGGCACCCCTCAGCAGGAGAAACTGAGGCATCTCACCGAAGCGGGACTGGACTACTACAACGATGGCAAGTTGGAAGAGGCGGCCAAATCTTACGAGGAAGCTCTGGAGCTTTGCCCGGACAGCCTGCGTGCCTTATACAGCTTCGGAGTAATATGCGGTCATCTCAAGCGATATGAGGAATCAAAGGGGGCTTTCAAGCGCCTCCTTCGGTTGCTAGAGAAGCGCCGAAATATGGTAGACCCATCGCTTTTGGCTAAAGCTCATCAGGGAATGGGCTCAGCGCTTTTGAGTCTCTGGGTGGCGTCTACTCCTCAAGAACCTCCGCTTGACGTTGTGAGCGAGGGAGAACTCGAATTCCGGCGAGCCCTCGCCCTTGACCCGAAGTACTTTCAAGCCTGGCTTGGTTTGGGCTTCGCCCTTCACATAATGCAGCGCCTTGACGAGGCGGAAGGAGCGTTTAGAAAGGCGCTCGAGATGGCCCCTGACAACCAAGTTGCCTTGGCGCGGCTTCGTGGGGTGCTTGAAGACAAACTTGAAAGACGACTGTTCGAATTAGGCTACTTGAGCAGGATCAATAAGCCCATACGAGACTTCACTCCTTACGAAAACCGCACCCTAATAAAAGTGGAAGGTAAGCCTTTGTCGGAGATCATAGTAGAGGAGCGCCGCTAATAAAGTGGCCGTCTACTTCTTCGATACCAGCGCGCTCTTAAAGCGATACGTCGAGGAACCAGGTTCCACTTGGGTTCGCCAAGTGACCGATCCGAAATCGGGCAACAAGATATACATCGCAACTATTACGGCCGTCGAGGTAATTTCCGCCATCATGAAGAACGTCCGGACCACGAGCAGCCCACTGGGCCTTGGCGACGCTCAAAAGGCTATTGCAGAGTTTCGCAATGACTTTGAGAACCAATACGCGCCTTTCCCCGTTACTGACTCACTTGTCCAAGGAGCGATGGGGCTACCCGAAAAACACAAACTCCGGGGTTATGATGCGGTCCAACTAAGCGCGGCCCTCATAATCAGCGCCCAAAGCGCGCAACTAGGTATTCCGGCAACGGGTGTACCTTCGATTGTGCTGGTTGCCGCTGATGATGAATTACTCGACGCGGCGAAAGCCGAAGGTGTCGCTGTCGATGACCCAAGAAACCACCCCTAAGCTCGAACCAAAAAGAGCGGCGGGCTGGACCGGCGAGGGGCCACAAAGGGCGGTGTCCAGCAGGTTGCTTAGCCTTGACGCAACCTGTAGCCCCGACATACGATTACCCCCCGCACTTGCAGATTGATTTCTAATAGGGATTGTCTTCGAAGCTTCTTGTGCTCCCACTCATCACAAGACTAAAGGTGAACGAAGTGCAGAGAAGCGGCGGGAACGAATTCCGGCAGGGAACATCAGCAGGAAGTCGGGCGGAGGAGTCCTGGTGACCCGCGCAGCCTCTGTGTCTCGCCCCGCTTCTGCGGAGGAATGAGTAGGGTTGCCACCGAAAAACCGAAGCGCCAAAACACTTCTTCCGAAAAGCGACGACGCCGTGGTTGCCCCAGTTTTCGGCGGGCATCCGCAATGAAGGCGCTCATCAAAACGTACCGGAGAGAGTATCAAAATGATGGCTTCAAAAAATCTCAAGAGGCAGACGCTGATTCTGCCGTTGTTGTTGGCAGGAGTGATGGGCTGGTTGTTCCTGCCCGGGCTTCCGTTGAGCAGGGCTTCGGCGAAGGGTCCGGCAAGGGTTGCAATGCAGAACCCGGCAAGCGGGCTCGACCCCGAGCGTCAGGCTGCGATGGCCAAGCTCTATGCGCAAGTGCGCGCGGGCGCTCCAGCTTCTGAAGAGGAAGCGGACATTCTGCGAAGGTTTGGGGCCGGCTTTGCTATCACGCAGCTTGAAGCTGACGTGGTGATCTCGCGAGCTCTGTACGCCTACTACGTTTCAGGCAGTGAGCTGAGCAAGGAACAAGGAGCATTGTTGGAGCGCTACAAGTCGGCTGTGGCCCAGCGCGAGCACGACATACGCGATTTGAAAACACGGGTTCTGAATGAGCACAAAGCGAGAGCGGCAACTGCGCCTCCGCTGGTTCCTGCCGCTCCTCCGGCGAACGACACGTGCGGGGGTGCTGAAGTCATTCCAGCTTCGGGACCGTTTCCTCATCTGACGGCTGTGACCGATACAACGATGGCGACACTCACCAGCGACCCGCCAAATCCGTCGTGTCCGTCCGCGCCGTTCACGTTGAGTCGAAGCGTCTGGTACAAGTTCACGCCGGCGGCTACCGCACAGTACACGATTTCCTCATGCGTGAGCGCTCCCACCGGAACGACGGTTGTGGACACGGTCATGGGCATCTACACAAGCGCCGTGCTTTGCACCGCGCCGTTCACCGAAGTGCCCGCCGGCATTTTCACGGATGGCTGCGACGACGACACCTGTGCGGTCGAAGCACTTCAGGCCGTGATCACGACTCAGCTCAACGCCGGCACGACCTATTACATAGTTATGTGGGAATTCGGGAGCGCAGCTCCTGTCGCAGGCTTTACGAACGTTCAACTTCAAGTGAGCCAGTTTCTTCCGGAGCCAAATGACACTTGCGCGGGTGCGATTGCGTTGTCGTTGAACTCTCGGGTTGACGCGACGACCACGTCCGGCGGCACGCCGACCGCAAGCAATGACTACAATCTCAGCGGCTCGGCTTGCTTCACCGGGATAGGCCAGACAGCGGTCACCGCGGACGGGATCGACGTGGTCTACTCGTTCACTGCGCCCTCGGCCGGGAATTACTCCTTTAGAGTCTTCAACTATACAACTGCGTTTTCCGATCTGGTTCTCTATGTGGCAAGTTCGTGTCCTGCCGCGACCCCGGGGACGCCGGTGACGGTGAGCACTTGCCTCGGAGCTTCGAACCGCGCGCCTGATAGCGTCGCGGAAGAAGTGATGTGTTTGCCTCTCACGCTGAACCAACAAGTCTTCGTATTCGTGGATGAAAGACTCCCTACGGTTGGCTCGCCTTATTCGATCGAGGTAACGCGATGCGCGCAAGAGTCGGAGGCAAACGACACGCCGGCGACGGCAGACCCGCTGGCGTTCGGCATTGAAGGAACGATGGGGACGGCGGCGGACGTGGATTTCTATTCGCTGGGCGCGCCTGCCGCTGCGTCTCGAGTCTTCGCACTGGTGGACGGGGCTGCGGCAAACAACGCCGACTTCGATCTTCGGGTTACCACAGACACCGGCACGCTGGAGTTCGATGACGTCGACGCCGACTTCCTGTTCGGTGGTATTTCTCCGACTGTCGGCGGTACGCTGCTGACGGGCGCCGCGTCGTTTCTCCGCGTAAACATGAGTCCCGTCGCAAGCGTTGCGGCTGAGCCTTACCGGCTCTACGCCGTGGTGCAGCCGCCGATTGGTTCTGCAACTATCGAGGTCGAGCCAAACGACACGATCGGACAAGCCTCGACGAGCACGAACAATTATTTTTCAGGGTCGCTTACCGGAGGACCACCCTCCACTGATGTAGACATCTTCAGTTTCGCCGCTTCGGCCGGCGATCTGGTCTTTCTTAGCCTGGACGGCGATCCACTGCGAAACAACACTCCACTGGATGCCAGGCTGGCGCTGTTGAATTCGTTGGGCGCAGTCCTGGTTGAGGTCGACGATAGCAGCCAGACTTCGAACACCAGCTCGGGTCTGGGCTCGCTCACCGCAACAACACCATTCTCGCCTGCCGAGGGGTTGACCTATCGGGTCACCCAGCCCGGTACCTACTACGCGCGGGTGGTGGCCAGTTCGATCAGCAATGTTCCGTCGGCAGCAGGCGACTACCTGCTTTCTATCTCGCGGAACGGAGGCCCGGGCCCGACCGCGGTGAAATTCAGCGACGAGCAAGCGGCCGGTCAAGTCAAAGCATCCAGATACTCGGATGGTGTGCTGCTTCAGTGGCGCACCGGAATGGAAGTCGATAACCTCGGCTTCAACGTCTATCGCGACGAAGGTGGAAAACGAGTCCGGCTGAATCAACAGCTTCTGGCGGGTTCGGCCTTGATGGTCGGTCCGGAGACCGAGCTGAGGTCGGGAAAGCCTTATGCGTGGACTGATCCCTCGCCATTCTCCGCCGGCGCTCGCTACTGGATCGAAGACGTAGACCTCAACGGCACAGCAACTCTGCACGGACC
The DNA here is from genome assembly GCA_038040485.1 of Candidatus Onstottus arcticum. GTDB lineage: Bacteria > Acidobacteriota > Blastocatellia > UBA7656 > UBA7656 > Onstottus_B > Onstottus_B arcticum. The sequence continues at coordinate 270,308 of JBBPIE010000004.1, read as the reverse complement.
AATCGCCGTTGATGGCTCGAGAATCAAGAAGTCTACGAGCGCCACGCAGCAGGCCATGCAGTTGAGCCAACTGGGAAGAAGCAGCCAGCAGGAGAACATAACCGCGGCCGTCGAGCCCAGGGCGGAACTCGCCGCGTATTCAGCGACCGACGACCGAAACCTTGCCGGACAACCAGCCGTGAAACTCCTTGTCCGCCAGGCAGGCGTTTACCGGGCCAGTCAGCCGGAGCTTGTCGCGGCCGGGCTGGATCCAAAAGCCGACCCGCGACGCTTGCAGCTCTACGCGGACGGCCTTGAGCTGCCGATCCTGGTCGCAGGCGAAAAAGACGGAAGGTTCGATCTCGCCGATTCAATCGAGTTCTATGGGATGGGCCTGGACACCGCTTCCACCGACGCCCGCACCTACTGGCTTGTTGTGGGCGCAGGTCCCGGCAAGCGAGTCGCGCAGGTGACGGCCGCCGCTAACCTTACCGGCGGGGGTGTGTTCTCGCAGACGGTCGAGCGCAAGGATCGGACGATCTATTTCTCGTCGTTGAGAAACGGCGACCGGGAGAACTTCTTCGGTGCGGTGGTCGCGGCCGCACCGGTTGACCAGATCTTAACCTTGCAGCACTTGGCTTCAAACGCGCCGGGACAAGGCTCGGTCGAGGTCGCATTGCAAGGCGTCACCAACGTCGCTCATCGAGTGCGCGTCGATGTCAACGGCAAGAGCGCCGGCGAGTTGAGCTTCGACGGGCAGGCTTCGGGAGTCACTCGATTCGCGCTGCCGCAATCGGCATTCAAGCAGGGGCAGAATGTTGTGAGGCTGACCGCGCTTGCGGGCCCGTCGGACGTCAGTCTCGTCGATTACATCCGAATCACGTACTGGCACACGCTGGCCGCCGACGCAAACAGGCTCCGGTTCACCGCAGCCGGAAAACAAGCGGTGACGGTTGATGGCTTTAGTAACGCGCAGGTGCGGGTGTTCGACGTGACCAACCCGAACGCTATCCAGGAAGTGCTGGGCACGATCAGGAAGGGAAGCTCAGGCTTCGGGGTCAGCCTAGCGGTTCCAGGCTTGGGGCAGCGAACTCTGCTGGCGTTGACGAGCGACCTGGCGAAGCAACCTGCCGGGATCATGGAAAACCGGCCTTCGAGCTGGCGTCAGCCGTCCCAAGCGGCAGACCTTGTGATCGTCACCCGCGGCGAATTCGCGAATGCGATCGAGCCGCTCAGAAACTTGCGGCAAAGCCAGGGCTTGAACACTGTGGTCGTGGACATTGAAGACGTGTACGACGAATTCAGCTACGGCAACCGGTCGCCTCAGGCGCTGAGGGACTTTCTGTCCTACGCGACGACAAATTGGAGACTCGCACCGCGGTTCGTGCTGCTGGCAGGCGACTCGAGTTACGATCCGAAGAACTACCTGGGGCTTGGCGACTACGATCTTGTTCCGACCAGGCTGATCGACACGCGGCTGATGGAGACCGCGAGCGATGATGCGTTGGTCGACTTTGATGGAGACGGCCTGGGTGATCTTTCGATTGGGCGATTGCCGGTGCGCAACGCGACCGAAGCCGCCAGCGTCGTTGCGAAGTTAGTCAGCTATGAGCAGTCGAAACCATCCACCGGGGTGCTGCTGGTTTCGGACACAAACGACGGATACGACTTTGAGGCTATGAGCAGCCAGTTGCGCGCTTCGATTCCGGCGTCGGCGAGTGTCGAGGAGATCAATCGAGGCCAGGGCGAAGCCGCGGCTGTGAAGAGCGGTTTGTTGAAGGCGCTCAACGGCGGTCCTCGAGTTGTGAACTACGCTGGTCACGGATCGGCCGAACAATGGCGGGGGAGTCTGCTCACGGCCGCGGACGCCGGCGCGCTGACAAACAGACAGAGCCTTTCGTTGTTCGTGTCGATGACCTGTCTCAACGGGTTCTTCCACGACCCGTCGCTCGATAGCCTTGCTGAAGTTTTGATGAAATCGCGAGGTGGAGCCGTGGCGGTGTGGGCTTCATCGGGAATGACCGCACCTGGCGAACAGGCTGCGATGGATCAGCAGATCTTCAAGCTGTTGTTCGACGCGAGCGTCAAGAACCAGCCTCGCACGATCGGGGAAGCAACGTCGCGAGCCAAGGCAGCGGTGAGCGACCCGGACGTACGCCGCACCTGGATACTGTTCGGGGACCCGAGCACCCGGCTCCGATGATCGATGAGTGAAGTCTTGAAAGCCTGTAGGGGCGGCCCTCCGTGGCCGCCCCAGTGCGATCTGCAACGACCTGCGCTACAGGATTTTGAACTGGGGCGGCCACGGAGGGCCGCCCCTACAACGTTATCTAAGTCCGCTTCAGATCACTTCTTCAGCAGCCACTTCAATCCTTTGTTCTTTACGTGAGGCATCAAGTCGAAGTCATCGTCCTTGGGCTTTGGCGGCGGTTGTTGATCTACGACATCGAGTTCTCGTCCGCTGCGGTCAATTACGCTCACGTCCGGAGTTCCCGCGCCGGTAACGATAAGCGCGACGTGCACGCGTTCGCGATCATCGTAAAGCGAAAGACCCACTTCGCCTGTCGAGAGCAACCCGACCCCCAACCGCTTCACGCCGCGCGCGTCAAGCATCACAAGCTTGGGCTCGCCTTCGTCGATGAAGAGCTTGCAGCGGACCTTGCCCCCGGCGTCTACGAGCCTCAGTTCTTTGGTCTCTATCACCCCGTCATTTTGCGTACTCATTGAAGCGTTACCTCTCGCGCAGTCTAACAGGCGCCGTGGCAGATAGCATCACCGATCGACGAATCAAAGTGTTAGGCGTACGATCGAGTCATATTGAGATATTTGGCGTGGATAGAGAAGAATCAAGCCGACGCGAATCGGCGAGCCCGGGGAGTCATTGTCGCTAGAAGTATTTCGGAGGACTTGGTTCTGGCTGCGTCGAAGATCAGTGACGTGGAGATGTTTGACTAGGAACTATCAATAACCCTGAAACGAGTTAAGTAAGTTTCTCGACAAGTTCAAACTCTACCCTGGACACCTCGCGTCACCCTATCGTAGCAAACCGATGACGATTGAAGGCTTGCTTTGCTTCAAGCGATCGAGTGGATTGGTCGTTGGGCACGCTGGTTTATTCTAACGCTGGCAGCTTTCTTGTTAACCGCCAAGGCAGTCCACCATTGCGCTCGTTGAGCATCTGCGCAAGACTGGATTAAGTGGGCCGGTTCCGCGGCGTCGTTTTCAAGCAACCTTGCACCGGTTCGCACCATCGCAGATGCAGAGACTTATTCAACAAGGGGTGTGCCACAATGTTTTCACAAGCAAGACCTTTCGCGTTGACCATTTGCCTTACCGTCGTTATCGGCGTGTTGCCGGCTGGCGTCGGAGCGCTGGCGCAGCAGTCGGTCCAGTCGCGCACAGTCAGACCAGCCGGTGTGTCGGGTGAGTTGCTCGATATACTGAATGCCAATGATGGAAGGACCGATACGCGAGCGACCTCCGGCAAGACTGACTACGTTGGCATGAGTGTCACAATAGACGCGGGAGGCTTGCAGAACATTATCGGCGTCAAGCAGGAATTTGGGCCGTGGGCGACTCACTATCCGGGAGCATATAAGATTGAAGTCGCTGAATCGCTTTCTGGACCCTGGATGACCGCATTCGAGGGGCCCGGCCAGCGCGGTGAAAGCCGCGCGGAGTTTCCCGCGATTCTGGCGCGTTATGTTCGGATAACCGCAACTGCCAAGAACACCCTATATCGAGAGGGCTGGTCGATCGCTGAATTGAAACTAGGGGTCGATCCTGGACAAACCCCGCGCAGAATCGCGGCACGACCTGAGCGACCGCCTGAGGTTACTCCTCCTGTGCCAACAGCCAAAACGCTTAAGGATCCCGCTCTAGCAACCGACAAGAATTCCGACACACGGGCAAGTAGTGGCACGCCAAATTATGAAGGGATGGCGATCACCATCGATCTCGGAGGAGAGTACGAACTGTCGCGAGTGGCGCAGCTTCATGGGCGATGGGCCGAGGACTATCCCGCTGAATACAAGATCGAAGTAAGCAGGCAGGCAAACGAAAGCAGGTTCCGTGAGGCATGGCGGGGCCCGGGAACGGCAGGCCGCAGCGTAGCCCGATTCGAGCCGGTTACGACTCGGTATATCCGTATCACCGCGCTTCGAAATAGAGGCAGTAATCACTGGTGGTCGATAGCCGAGGTTCGCACCAACCGCGATCCAGACGTAGTTGAGGACGCGGATGATGAGCGGCTCACCCGCCCAATAAGAAGCGTAACCTCGCGAGGCTTCTCAAACGACGCCGGCATCGCGGATGCTAACAACACGACGCGCGCCACAACAAACAAGGCCAATTATGCCGGGAGCTGGCTGCAAGCGGACTTGGGTGGAAGCTACACCATTTCAAAGGTCGCGCTAATCCACGAGCCCGATCGCGAAGACTACCCACGCCGTTACAAAATTGAAGTGAGCTCGGATGGTGGACAGTGGCAAACCGTGTTCGAAGGTCGCGGGGAACCCGGTCGCTCTGGGTCAAGCTTTAATCCAGTTCGCGCCAGGTTCGTCCGTGTCACGGCAATTTCTGAGCGTGACGCTCAACACTGGTGGTCGATCTACCGGCTGAAGATATCAGGATAGTCGGTGCGAATGAAAGGCCCCTCTAGAACCAAAATGATTGATTGTAAGAAGTGAGCCGTGCAGGACTCGAACCTGCGACCCGCTGGTTAAAAGCCAGCTGCTCTACCACCTGAGCTAACGGCCCATACTAGGACTTTAGTTCAGAACAGTTAAAGAACGTTGGGTAAACCCTACCTGCTCATTTGAGCAGATAACTTTAGGAGGACCCAATGTTAGATGAACTGTTCAAACGCTTTGTAAAAGAGAAGACCTACCTCTCGAATGTCTCTCCCAAAACAGTCAGATACTATCAACAAAGCTACAACGCTTTCAAGAAAGCTGTTGGAGCAGAACTGCCCACCAGAAATTTGTTGAATGACTTCGTGGTGAAACTGAGAGAGAACGGGATGTCCGCGAATGGCGCTAACGTCTATATCGGAGGGATGAATAGCTTTCTCTCCTGGCTATGGGAAAACAACCAGACTAGCGAACATCTGAAAATAAGAAAGCTAAAAGGTGAGAATAAAGTCATTCAGTCTTTCAGCGATCAGCAGCTACGAACGCTTCTTTCGTTTCGTCCCAGTTCGTTTGCGGAGCACCGGCTTTACGCGCTTCTTTGCCTCGTCATTGATACGGGCCTGAGAATAGAAGAATGCCTCACATTGACCCGCTCCAAAATCGACTTCGACAATCTTTTTCTTACGGTCAATGGTAAAGGTAATAAAGCACGCGTAGTTCCACTCTCGCAGGAACTTCGCAAGGTTCTGTACAGATGGAGTCGGCATCACGATAGCGAGTTGTTCTTTTCTACTAGGCATGGAAGTAAACTTAGTTATCGAAATAGTCTCAGAGACTTTCAGAATCTTGCGAAGAAGTTGGGTATTACCGGAGTGAGGATCGGTTGGCATACACTCCGTCACGGCTTTGCCCTGAACTACGTTCGCCAAGGCGGGTCGTTGTTTCACCTTCAGAAGGCACTGGGCCATTCTTCGTTACAAATGACTCGGCGCTATGTTGAGCTGTCAAATGAGGATCTGAAAGAGATGCACCACAAGACAAGTTTACTGGCAAGGATTCGTTAAGGACCAAAACCAACTACCGGAAAATTGGTATTGGCAAATTCGCCGTAGGCCGCCACTGCCCAGAGGTCTCTTGCTAGAGCAGCGTAATGCGGATCATCAAACTGACCGAATGATACCGCCTTTCCATCCTGATAAATATTAGGCCGGTAGTGTCCGGTGGTTGGCTCGACGGTCACTCCTTTGTAGCCGGTGGAATTGTCCCGTCGTAGCTTTCCATTTTGGTTATTCTCAGTGAGAGTACAGAGCCAAAGATTGAACTTCTGGTTGTTTAATCTGTCGTGGTCGCGGTGATCTACATCAACTCCATCAGGCGCATTCATAATCAAGCGGTGCATCCTGATGCGCCTACCCTTGAACCACGTCTTCGCTTTCTTGATGCGTGCGTCGGCTTCGAGCCGAGCGTTCACCAGGTCCACAACTTTAGATCGCCATTCCTTATGTTCTTTGCTTATCTTGTATCTTTGATATTCAGTAGCGCTTCCTTGACCTTTATTCCAGGGTGGTAGTCCTTTCTGAAAACCAAATGTATTACCCTTCATTCTCTTACGGGCTTTAACTACTTGAGATTCAGACCATTTTTGACCCTTGTGGACTTCAGACATCTGTAGTCGATAACTGGGATTCGACCACCTAATCTCTAATAGCTACCAGAAAGATGGTTTTCGGTTTGACCGCGCCCTTTTGATATTCGGTAAGCAGCCGCGCTACTTTCCAAAGACGCTCTGGTACAAAGGTTACCTTCTTCATCTGCGGCACCAGTGCGTTTACCCGCTCGTCCAGCTTCTTCCGAGATCAAGACTTGTTTCGTTTCATTCTCTCCTAAAATGGGGTAGAGAATTGGTGTCGTAATTAAGCAGGGTAGCGACCAACGCACCTAATCTAACCTTTAACACAATGCATCCGCGCAGCCCTGGAGTATTCTTTAAGTGCTTGCTAAAGAATTTCATCGGGAAACCAGCATTTGTATTCGACCCGTGGGAGTTCGGCGACGGATATCAGAAGCGGACAGCTCTGTGGGGTAACTTCAAAGATCCCGTTAAAACTCCAGTTCCAATGACAGATGAAGCAAAGGCAAAGGCAAACTCCCACTTGCACACTATCAAGTTCGATTATATGAAAAGTAAGGACATACATCCTGAGAGTTTTGGCGAGCTTGACGGTCAAGCTCGGAGAGCAATTACCCCGCAAGGTTTTGCTCAAGCCTTTTTCAAGGCAAACCAATAGTCGCGTCGCCCTGCTCCATCGGATAACCTGATGGGCATATTAGAATGAAACGGTGAACTTGGCTGGCAATGACTCCAGACCTGCGGCGTTCTTCACAACGACGGTAAATTCCCGCCCCGGCTTGATGCCAACTTTCTTCGGTTTGCCTTTGAACAGCACGATCTGCGAGTCGGAACACAATTCCCAGTTAATTTTCTCCGTGGGAACTTCTTCCCCGTTAATAAATAACTGGAAACCGACAGCGCCGAATTTCTCGCCGCTGAAGGTGATCACGATCTTCTTGGGAACGTCGCCCTGTAAGTTAACTGCCGATACAACTGGTAGCAACTGTGGGGCAGGAAACTCTACCGGTCTTGTGAGAGCGGCGAAGACATCGAGACGGCCTTTTGCCGCCCTTTGTTCCTCATCACCCAAAGGCAGCGCGGTCAGCTCGATCCGTAGCCAAGCCTTATGTGGATCGCGCTCCACATAAGCCCGAACTAGAGCATAGGCGGCGGCTACTTGCGGCGAACAGGCGGATGTATTTCCGAAACCCGCTGTGCCCGTTTGAGAGCCAAGATAACTGACCATCTTAGCTCCGTCTACTCCAGCCACCTTAACTGTCCTCGAACCCCAACAGGCTTTAGGCTGCTTCGTCAAACCATCAGTGTTCAAGCCGCCAACGGCTATGACGTTTTCGCATGTCCGTGCCTTCGAGGCGTACGTCCCTGTTTCAGTATCGAGATCCCACGGTAATTCAGCAGTGCGGACGGAAACAAAATTCCAGATCCCTGCCTTTTCCATTCTCTGGAATAGCTCGTTGGTGGGATCAGGATCACCGGTAAAACCGGCGAATACCGTGGCCACCACGTTGATGCCGATTTCCGTTTTCAGCCTCAAAGAATACTCCAGGGCTGCGCGGATATTTTCAGGACTGATTTCGTCCCCATTGGTGATGGGGTTAAGTTTCGAAACTTTAGCCGAAACAATTTTGACTCGGCCCCTGTATCCGGCCACGCTGATCGGCCCGATAGCATTATTGACGCTAGCAGCGACGATACTGCATACGCCTGCTCCGTGCCTAGCGCCGTTATCGTAGGGTTCCCCGCTGATGTTAACATCATAGGCTACAAGCCGGTTGGGATCCAAATCAGGGTGGCTTGGAATCCCCTGATCGAAGACGACGATAACGACATCTTCAATTGACTGCGGTGTGTTGATTTCTGCCCAGTCCTGATAAGCATAGGTCAGAGGAAGACCGAGAATCTCAGCCCATTGCTGAGATAGCGGCCAGCCCGGATCGTTCGGCGTGAACGGGACGAGTTGGGGTGTATCTCCAGGGTGAGAGAGAACAACATACTCCCCGTAGGGATTCAATATCCCGCAAACAAATATTACTATCGGAATTAGAAAATTGGGCCGGCGTTTCATGCTTTTTCCTTTAGGGAAAGAAAAGACGAACCAAGCTGCAATTATCCATAAACAAGCAGAGAAAGCAATAAAAAGAAGACCTAATCCACGGGCGCAAAATTGGATTGGGTCTTTTAGTTTCTCTCAGTGTTCCACGCTTGTGGTCTTAAGAGAGGAAAAAGCTACTACTGCGAAAAGCAGTAACAGAATTCCGATTAACACTAACAGTCCTATCATTGTTCCACCTTCAGTTCGGTATCAGGATTAGCATTCGTTCTCTTCCGAATAAAGATGTAGCCACTGGTCTTTGGTCTAAAGATGATTGAATCACTTACTTCGTTTCCTACCTTTAAAATGACGTTAGGATTAGCGCCCCAAATAGATTTTCCAGCCTTAACATAGACTTTGGTATCCTTCCAATCCTTCGACCGAATCGTGACATCATAAATATTGTATTCCCCCGTTCGTGTTAAATCTACAATCGGATCAGTATCCTGTAAAACCGAAGAGAGAACGAAAGCCAGAATAATCACCCCAACCCCGGCTCCAGCTAAGATGAGAGGAAGCTTCTTCTTCATAGCGGAGATTATACATGGGGGTGCAAGCAAGGCCAGAGGCGTGATAGAATAGTGCCCTTGGATGAGCCTATGAGTATAGATTTGTAAGGTACAAAGTAAGCTGGAAATGTTGAATCTATGTGCGGTTTATTCCTGACGTTCCCCGCTGGTTAAAAGCCAGCTGCTCTACCACCTGAGCTAACGGCCCATCCGAAGTGAAAACATCAGCAGCACTGCACGCATCTTGTCTGCTTTTGATTGACCGATGTTAGCGGAGCGATTTCATCCCAGTCAACCTGCGCAAGCCGTGACCTCTTCGGAGTTAGATACGGCGCGCCTCTAAGAAGCTAGTGACCTCTTCAAGCGTCGGCAGGGCGGTGCGCGCGCCGACGGCCCTGCACTTGAGCGCCGCTACAGCGTTGGCGAATGTCAGCGTCTCTTCAACTGAAAGACCGTTCAGCAGCCCGTAGATGAACCCGCCGTGAAACGCATCGCCGGCGCCGGTCGCGTCTCGGCACACGACTTCGAATGCGGGTGAATGGATGTATTGTCCGTTGAAGTAAGCCAGCACGCCATACTTCCCGACCGTCGAAGTAACGAAGCTCGAGCCCGATTGCTCGTGAAGCTTCTTCAACGCACGCTTGAGATCCGTTTCGCCGGTCGCGCGGCTCGGGAAGTCAGACGAACAAATGTTGAAGTCAATCAGCGGGAGAAGCTCTTCGGCGCCATCGTAGTAGTTATCGATGTCCAGCACGGTTGGGACGCCGGCACGCCGCGCATACTCAGCGGCTCGGATCGAAGCCGCAACGTCGTGACCGTCCAGCAAGAGCACGCGGCCGGAGGTGACCATATCAAACTCGACTTCATCCGGCGTGATGGTCAAGCGCTCGTCGCGATGCCAGAGAATGGTGCGCTCGCCGGTCGCCTGGTCGATTATTATGAACGCAGTCTGGCTCTCGGCAGAATCCACAACTCTGACGCCGCTTGATTCGACGCCTTCCGAGAGCAGCGAGTTGATCTGAAACTGTCCAAGATCATCCGAGCCAACCTTCCCGATGTATCGCGCGCGCATTCCCAGCCTGGCCAGCGCTACCATCGCGGTTGCGGACTGGCCCCCGGGTGCGAGCGTGTGCGATAGGAAGGGGAGCTTGCTGTTGAACTCGGGGAAGCGCGGAACGACTATGAGGTGATCGACTGCGTTCAATCCAAGCGCAACCGCATCGAAGGGCTTACCGTGCGGAATCTCAATGCCAAACTCCATGGGTAGTGGTCAGTGGTCAGTGGTCAGTGGTCAGTGGTTAGTGGTTGGTGGTGACTATCAAAGCGTGGGTAGGCGATATCCGCGAATCCGGCGACTGGCAACTGACCACTAACCGCTGACCCCCGATCACTAACCACTGACCACTGACCACTAACCTCTGATCACGGTCTTTGCTGGCTTACGGCGTTGTTGGTAAGCAATCGGACTTCAACGCGACGATTCTGCTCGCGGCCTTCCTTAGTCGCATTGTCGGCTACCGGGCGGCTCGTGCCGAAGCCGAGGATCGACATTCGGAACAACGGGATGTTGTGACGCTCGGCCATGTAGCGCTTGACGGCTTCCGACCGCGCCTGGCTCAACCGTTCGTTCAGATCGGGATCGCCCTCAGCCGAAGCGAAGCCCTGAATCTCGAGCAGGAATCCGTTGCGGTCCTTGATCTGGCTAGCAAGCTCATCGAGTGCGGCCGTCGCTTCGGGAAGCAAGTCCGACTTATTAGCCTTGAAGTTCACGGTTACGGTCTTCTGTACGGTGAACTTGTCAAGGGTTGACCTGAGGTCAGTGACGGATTGCTCCACGCCGGTAACGCGAGTGTTTGCCTGCTCGGCAGACGACGCTGCCTTGTCTGCTTGTTGTTGTGCCCGGTCGGCACGCTGCCGAACTTCCTCGACGTCTTTGCCGATTTTGCCGATGTCCTGAGTGTTGCGGCGCGAGGTCTCTTCCAGTTCGCCGGTTCTGTTTTCAAGCGGCGTGACGCGTTCGTTTATCCGGTTGCGAACATGCTTCTTGGTCGCACACGCGCCGCCTAGCAAGCACACGACCGCGATGCCAATCGCAGCCATCGGCTTAAGCATCATAAAGGGCCTCCATCCTCGAAGTGATATTTCCGGTTTTCCTGCCAGGGCTGTTGCTGAGGCGTTCAGCACGGGCTGAAACTCGCAACGCTAGCGATGATGACGTTTGCTGTAGAATCACCGACTAAACTATACTCACGGGGAGTCGAGTAGAATGAATACACGAAAAGTCTTTGGGGAGTCAAGAAGTTGATGAAGCATATGCTGATCTGTATTGCGGTGCTCGCGCAGTTGGGGAGTGCCGCGGCTCAGACCTGCAAGGTGCCCGATCTGATCTGCAAGGCGGCGGCCAATCAGGACCGCTCGCTCTATTTTCGCGATCATTGCCGCTACGAGCAAAAGATTCACGTGGAGCGCTTCAAGCTCAAGGGCGGCGAGGAAAAAATGGAAGAGCTGCGGGACACGACCGTGATCGTTGAGCCCGCCAGGAAGCCCGACAAGAGCGGCGAGACCCCAGTAAACGTTCGAGTGACGTCAGACACCGACAAGAAGGGCAATCTGAAGAGCAAGATCAAGGAGGACGAGCCGACGCTTCTGTCATTCGGCGCAGTGTGGGACGTTGCGTTCTTTCCGCTGTTGCCCGAGCGAGTCGCTTTCTACGACTTTCAAGAGGTTGTAGCCAGCCGCAAGAACGAGCGCTGGTTTCGCTTCGTTCCCAGGAGCGAGGTAACCGACCACGCGCTCGCATCCGGGATCGCGCAACTCGACGCGCAGACGGGCGAGGTGCTGACCATAAAGATCGAAGGACTCCACAACCTCGCCGCGCTCGACAAGGAAGCAAACAAGATGAGCACGTTCAGCGCGACTATCGACTACAACCAATTCGAAGGCACACTGCGGATGCCAACGCTTGGAAAGGGAAGCGGCGTCTCGGGGATAAGGCGCTTCGAAGGAAACTTCAGGTTTCAGTTTGAGGAAGGAAGGTACGTGCCGCTGTTCAAGCTCGAGTAGCATCGACTTCAGTTGTGGACCCGGGACAAACACTCAGTCCGATTCCACATAGACTTAAAGTCTATGCTACTTGCGATCCCATCTAATGTCTCTCGCAGAGAAACTCGCCAATCTTCCGGCCCAGCCCGGCTGCTACATTTACCGCGACAAACGCAACAAGATTATCTACGTCGGCAAGGCCAAGAACCTGCGCAACCGCGTCAGGAACTACTTTCAGGCCGAGCGCGCGAACGACTTCAAGACCGGCGATCTGGTCGCTCGAATAGCCGACATCGAGCTGATCGTCACCGACAACGAGATCGAAGCTCTGGCCCTCGAAAGCAACCTGATCAAGAAGCACAAGCCGATCTTCAACGTCCTGCTTAAGGATGACAAGCAGTACCCTCACATCAAGATCACGGCCGAGCGGGCGCCTCGGGCAACAATCGCGCGTAAGATTCTGAAAGACGGTGCGCAATACTACGGCCCGTTCCTTCCCGTCGGGCTCGCCTGGAACACGCTCGATCTGATCAACAAGAATTTTCAACTCAGAACATGCACGATGGAAATCGACGGTAAGGCCGACCGTCCGTGTCTTGAATACCACATCAAGCGATGCCTCGGCCCGTGCGTGAAGCAGCTCTGCACACTCGAGCAGTACAACGAAGCCGTGCACGATGTCGGTCTTCTGCTTCAGGGAAAGACTTCGGATCTCGAGGCCGATTTGAAGGCGCGAATGCAGGAAGCTTCGGATGAGCTTCGCTTCGAAGCCGCCGCACGGTATCGCGACCAGATCAAGACTATCGAAAAGCTGGGCGAGCAGCAGAAGATGATGGTCATCACCCGCGACGACATAGACATCTTCGGCTACTATCGCGAGGGCCGGTTGCTCGCTTTGTCATTGTTCACGATGCGCGAGGGGAAAGTCGTCGGCAAGCGCGAGTTCTATTGGGAGGACATGGACGAGGTGTTTGACCCGGCGGCGTTCATCGGGCCCGCCCTGAAGCAATACTACACGGCCGGCGACTACGCGCCCGGCGAGGTGTATGTGCCTGTAGAATTTGAAGACCGCGAGTTGCTGGAAGAGTATCTGACCACCCAGCGCGGGCGTCGGGTTCGCATCGTGTCGCCGCAACGCGGTGTTAAGCGCGACTTGATCGACCTTGTGGAAAAGAACGCCCGGTTGAATTTCGATCAGCGGTTTCGCGTTCAGCGGCCCGATATGCAAAAGGTGTTGGACGAGCTGCGCGAGGCGCTGGAGTTGCCAGTGGTTCCAGACCGTATCGAATCCTTCGACATCTCAAACATACAGGGCGCGGAGAATGTGGCGTCGATGGTTGTTTGCGAACATGGGGTGATGAAAAAGTCAGACTACCGCAAGTTCAAAGTCCGATCGGTCGAAGGCCGGGCGGACGACTTTCAATCTATGTACGAAGTGGTCGGGCGCAGGTATTCGCGGCTGCTCAAGGAGGAGAAGCCGCTGCCCAATCTTGTGCTGATCGATGGCGGCAAGGGACAACTGGCGGCTGCAGCTCGCGCGTTACACGAGCTTGGGCTTGAAGCGCTTCCGACCGCTTCGATCGCCAAGCGCGAGGAACTATTATTCGTAAAAGGCCGGGCCGAGCCGGTGCGGATTGACCATCACTCGCCGGTGCTTCATCTGATTCAGATGATTCGCGACGAGACGCATCGCTTCGCTGTGACCTACCACCGAAAGCGCAGAACCATGCGCGATCTACAATCGGAGCTGACTTCGATTCCTGGGGTCGGTGACAAGCTGAAGGCGCGGCTGCTTCGGCAGTTCGGGAGCTTGAAGCAAGTCTCCGAAGCGAGCCTGGCTGAGTTGACTCCCTTCGTCGGCGAGCGCCAGGCCCAGCGGATCGTAGAGCACTTCTTGAGTCTCCGGGCTCCCGAGGCGGTTCCTCCACCCGACTTGCAAAACGAAGAGAGATAGCCTTGATCCCCCGCGGTGGGATTGGTTCGATAGGGAGGACAACGCCGCCGCGGTGCTGCTTCATCTCATCCAGCGTAGTTGAAATCAGACCGCAAAACCACGAACCATTACACATTGAGAGGGACAGAATCATGAAGAGGATGATCTTAGCTTCGATAGTTACTCTGGCAATGCTATTTGCGGCTGGAGTTCCGGTAACGGATGCGTTGGCTGCTGCAAAAAAGCAAACTTGTAACTGCAAGCCGAGACTGCGGGCTAAGGCTCGCAGAGCGGTGTCGAAGACAGCCCTTTCTCAGAACGGCACATCTAGCGCAAGCGTCGGGCCCGTCTATGCGACCTACACGCTGGAGAGCAATCAATACTTCCGGCTGCGGATGAACCAAACGTTGAACTCCGACGTCTCCCACGTCGGTGATCGGTTCACTTCAACAGTCGTTACTCCGGTCTACGCCGGAGGAGTTGAGGTCGTCCCGGCCGGCTCGCTGGTTGAAGGGCACGTGACTTCGGTCAAATCGTCGAGAACCCGCGGTCGTGAAGGCAAAATTGCAGTTGCCTTTGATTCTCTGGTTTTACCCACCGGAAAAAAGCTGGCCCTTGACGGGGCGCTCACCGAACTTCAGGGCGATGACAAGTCCACGGTCGATGCTGAGAACGAAGTAAGCGGGCGTTCTTCCGACAAGCGAAACGTAGCGTACATCGGCGGCGGGACTGCGGGTGGGGCGTTGCTTGGCGGCATCATCGGCGGAGGCAAGGGAGCAGGCATTGGTGCTGCGATAGGGGCAGGCGCGGGAGTTGCGGGAATGATGCTGTCGAAAGGGCACAAAGCCGAGCTTAGACGCGGAGCTGAAGTCGGCATGGCTACGACTCGGCCCATCACGTTCAAGGTGCGCTCGGATCGCTGATCGCGCCGGCATACTTTTTCTTCAAGTTTGACTCTAAGTAAACGACGCCGCGCGTTCCGTAGATCGAACGTGCGGCGTCTCTGTTAGTCCAGCCCTGCCTTTGCCTTGGTGCCTTCCGTTTTTTCGTCCCACCTTGGAAATAAATGCTTACATTTTGTGTCACTCTGTTGTCATCGACTTGTTTAGCGTTGTTGAGACTCGAATTGAAATAAGGGCGAAGTACCCAGTTCAGGTTAGGTCCGGTCTTGGCACGAGCTTTGCCTTTTCCTGAGCGCGGTTAGTACTGAGCTCTTGCCCCCCTGCAAGAAGTTACCCACTTTTTCAAGGAACAAAACAATGATCCGACGATCATATATCTACCCGTGCGCGCTGGTTCTGATGCTGTGCGGCGGCTTGAAGACAACCCTGGCCTCGACCGTGGTCGTCCCTCGCGATGAGGAGATGGTGGTCGAGTCGAGGGCAATCGTGACTGGCAGGGTCATGGAACTTTCTACCGGGCTCGACGCTTCGAAGGGAGTAGTTTTTACCTACGTGCGGCTAAGAATCGAGAGCGTGATTAAAGGGCAAATCACTGAGTCCGAGGTGGTTTTGAAGGAAATGGGCGGTGAGACTCCCGAACTGGGTACGATGATCTTCGGCATGCCGAAGTTTGAGGAAGGCCAGGATGTATTGGTGTACCTGAACACCTGGCCGGACGGCTCGCTGAGGGTTCACCAGGGGTTTCTGGGCAAGTTCAATGTGACTCGCAATGCTGCAAGCGGAAGGCTGGAAGTTGCGCGTCAGGAAGAAGGAGCCGGCGTCGAGATAATGTCGGCCTCGATGAATGCAACAGCACGCCCCAGTGACCTCGAATCCTACCGGGCAAGGATCAGCGGCATGGTTGAGGCGAACGCGGAGATTGCCGCGCGCTTTGAGCAGAAGTATTACGCGGGCGTTCCTGTGCATAGTGTTCCGCCCGGGTTTGATCAGGATCGCGACTTCGGGAAGATCAGGCCGATGTGGGCGCTATTGAATCCCACTCGCCCGTTGCGCTGGTTTGAGCCTGACGCCAATGGTCAAGTTGTGTTCTACGTTAACCCGGCTGGCGCGCCCAGTTGGGACTATCAAGAAGACATCCGGCAAGCGTTGAAGGCGTGGTCCAGCGCCGCAGGAGTAAAAGTCAAAGTGCTACTGGGCGGCGAGACCGGCGGCTGTGGTGTTCAGACCACGGATGGAAAGAACACAATCTCGTTTAGCAACTGCGATGGCTACTTTGCGCCATCGTCTGGTTGCACTGGAATTCTGGCAGTAGGCGGGATCGTGAGATACTCTCCCTCGGACACCAAGACCGTCAGCGGCATGACGTTCTACCGAGGAATCGAAGCGAACGTTTCTTTCAATCCCTACGCTCTGTGTAACTATGAGAATCGATGTCAACTTCAAGAGTCGTTGACCCATGAGCTGGGTCATGCACTCGGGCTCGGCCATTCCTCGGATACAAGCGCCACGATGAGCGCGTTTGCACATTTTGACGGACGATGCGCATCGGTGAGGTCAGACGATACCACAGGCATCAGTCTGGTATATCCGGGCGGCTCGTTCGGTGCAGCGCTAACAATCAACACGAATTCCGATCTGGGAGCAGTCAAAGTCGAACGGGACTACTCAGTCTCACTCGAAGCGAGCGGCGGCGCGGGTAGCTATCGGTGGACGGTCGTTGGCGGAGCGGTTCCGCCCGGGTTGGTGGTTGCGCAAAGCGGGTTCTTGTACGGCACGTCTGGCGCGCCCGGGTCGTATACGTTTTCCGCGCAGGTCACGGACTCCTCCAACGGCAGCACTCAGAGAACCTTCTCGTTGCAAGTGCTGCCGCCCAATCCAGCGCCGTTGGTTGTCGGTGTCGAGTACAGGAACAAGAAGGTGTTCGTGTTCGGAAGCAACTTCGACAAGGGGGCCGGGATGCTCGTGGATGGCGCTCCCTTCGATGCCAAGGTCGATGGATCCACGGTCAAGACAAAGAAGAAAGCCAAACTCCAGGCGGGTGTTCACGTCGTTTGTGTCGTCAACGAAGACGGCAAGCGTTCGAGCGACTTCTCATTCGTGGTCGAATAGACCTTGTGTCTGCGCTTTGGTTTTCGTCGGCTGCGCCAAAAGAAAACCCCAACGTCCCTTGCTCGGGCAACGCGGCCAGGGGTGTTGGGGTATCTAACTGACAGGCGGCGACCCGATAATTAACGCTGGTAGAATCGTCCTTTCGAGGCAGTCCGACACTCGGGTCGCCGCCATCATCCTTTCGCCTTTCCAACCGACAGTTCCTGCTTAATTTGGAGTAGTGTTGGGCGGCTCTCCGCCGTCAGAGACTTTTCGGATAGAAGGCGCGCCGGCCGTCCACACGAAAGCCCGGGCTCAATACGCGAGCGATCGCCAGCGGGTAGATTCGATGCTCTTCGTCCAGTATTCGAGCCGAAAGCGTCTCGACAGAGTCGTCTTCATGAACCTCGACCGCGTGCTGCATGACTATCGGGCCGTGATCGAGATGTTCGTCTACCAGGTGCACTGTGCAGCCACTGATTTTGACTCCGTGCTCCAATGCCTGCCGCTGCGCGTCCAATCCGGGGAACGCGGGCAGCAGAGACGGGTGCACGTTCAGTATTCGGTTGCGAAAGGCGTCTACGAACAACGGGCTGATCAATCGCATATATCCTGCCAGACAAACGAGCGTGACTCCGCGTCGCCGGAACTCGGCTATTAGCTCGCGATCGTGTTCTTCGCGTGTCCGACCCCTGTGGCTGGTAAAGAGAGTTTCGACCCCGCGCTCGCGTGCTTTCGACAAGCCGGGCGCCGACTCGATGTTGCTTATTACTATTGCGGCCTCCGCGTCGATCCGGCCGTCGCGAATCGCGTCGATTATTGCAATCATGTTCGACCCGCGACCCGAGATCAGGATGCCGATTCTGTGCGTAGTCATGGCGACGCGGAAAATAACCTAACACTCGCGCGCGCGCAAGCGCCGCACGGCACGCGGTTTGTTTTGGAATGACCTATGGCTGGAAAAAAAGAGCGCACCCGCTGGGACAGCGGATGCGCAAAGCGCGAGAACACTTCCACCCATTGGAAGATCAACTTGAACGCGAACAGACTGCTGCGGAGAAAACTCGTGAAAAAGACTTGATGATTCCTGATGTTCTTCTCTGGCCCGCAGCAACCAGTTCCTTATGCCTATGTCACTGAGTTGTGCAGCCGGAGTTGATCGTGCGCCCTTGTCTCACCGAACGACCGCGCAGAGGATAACAGACTGATTGTTCCAGGCAAATGGAACAATTGAGAAATTATGAAGAAACCGTTCCATCGCGAGCGGACTTCATCCGATCCTGGCAACCCGGCCGTGAAAGAGCATAACTGCCTCGAGTGCCCCAAGCGATTCATCGGATAGCATATGCTCCAGCTTGAGCTCCTTCACTCTGGCGGGCACAAGTCTGCGAATCCTCGGATCACAGATTGGCGACACATAGACCGACCGAGCCTGCGCCAGCCCCGCGCGAACTCCGCCCAGATCATCGCCATCAACCGCAGAGATGCGGTCAAGAACGGCGGGCGAGAATCCCAACTTCGTAAGATTGTCGAGAAACTGAGGCAAGAAGTCTGAGTTTGATACGATCATCAAAACCCGCCCGCGGCGTGCCGCGGCTACGAGCTCAGGCAGAAACGAGGAGTGAAGCCGAAGCTTGAGGATTTTCTTTTGGTATCCCGCGAGCAGCTTCTTGACTTCTTTGAAGTGATAATCGGTCGTGACGAAATAATCTGTCCGTGACAGTGCCTTCTCCGCTTTTCGGTCTGGGCTGGCAAGTTGCTCCAGTAGAACCGGAAAAACCCGAACGCGCAGGCGGCTTGTGATCTCGTGCGCGAAAACGTGGATCTGCTCCTCGTTGCATTCGACCACCGTGACCTGCACAGACTCGAGGCAAGATCGGTCGACAAAGTTCTGCACAAGGCCGTGATACTGCGCCGGTTCAATCTTAAGCTGGCCGGCAGCGGCTAGGCTTGACTGGATCAGTTCGAGGATTGAGCGGCAGTAATCCTGATCGAGGTCGGCGTTGTCTATGTCCGCGACGTAAGCGCCCGAGCCGGTTCGAAGCTCGATGTATCCCTCGTCCTTGAGGCGTTGATAAATCGAGAACGCCGTCTTGATGTTTATGCCGTTTCGCTGCGAGATCTGCCGAACGCTCGGAAGCCGGTCGCCGTTCCGCAGCGTGCCTACGTGCAAAGCGGTGATCAATTGTTCGCGCGCCTGTTCGACCAAAGCGCTCTTTCGATTCTTGTCCAGGAGGAATTGCATGATGACGAGCCGCCGGCGCCGATCTACTCGGCCAAAATCGCGGCGGCAAGAAGCGGAACCATTATTTCGTGATGACCGGTGAACGAGAACCCTCGCCCGCTGCCGGCGACCGGGCGCCGCACCACGTTGGTCAGCGGACGATACTGCTGGATGAAATCGAAGTTTGCCGTCGAGAAATCCTGAAGTTTGAATCCGAGATTGCGAACGACCGTTACCGTCTTAAGAAAAATCTCAGGAAGCAAAACCGCCGAGCCGAGATTTAAGTAGACCCCGCCGCCGTCCAGCTCGCGCACCAGTGAGCACAGCAACCGGAAATCCCGAAGCGTCGTCTGCCCGATCGCCGCGCCGTCCGCGCCCGGATGGATGTGAACTATGTCGGTTCCGACAGCGACGTGAACAGTCACCGGGACGGAAGCCGCGTACGCAGCGTGCAGCATCGACTTATCGCGGTATGGCGGGTTCATCGCCGCAAGCCGCCGACCGACTGCTTCGCCGACTCCGATCTGATCGCGCGCGCCTTCCGTGGTCGCTTCGTTTATGATTCGACCGGTTTCCTCGGCCATCCCAAAACTCCCCTCGCCCAACGTAGCGTCTACGTACTCCGAGGTCGCGCCGGCGAGGGCAATCTCGAAGTCGTGAATCATCGCCGATCCGTTCATCGCAAAAGCGGTCGCGTATCCACGCCGCATCAAATCGATCAACACGGGCGCCAGGCCCGTCTTGATAACGTGGCCTCCAAGTCCGACGATGATTGCGCGTTGCTTCGACTTTGCTTCGCGGATAACGTGAGCCAGTTCTCGCAACTCGCGCGCCGCCAGAACATTCGGCAACCCCTCAAAGAAATCCTTGAGCGACGCACCCGGTTCCACCGGCTGCGCGAGATCATCGGAGGTTACTTTACTCGGCCGAGTTGCGAGCGGATACGTAACGATTCCACTCAGGTCAAGAGGGTCGGTCTTGTATTGCGACATATCGATCCGGCAGCCTGACGATAAACGCGAATGAGTGCGCCCTCGCGTCTGGTGCTTATTGCATTCATCGCGGATTCATTCAGGAAAGAGAGCCTCTTCGATCAACTCACACAGAATGTGTCCGATCGTTATGTGAGTTTCTTGAATGCGCTGCGTCGATTCGGCGCCAACCACCAACGCGAGATCGACCGCGCCCGCAAGCTTGCCGCCGCTTCGACCCGCGAGCCCAATCGTCCTTATTTGAAGCTCGCGCGCCGCCTGAACTGCGCGGAGCACGTTTGGTGAATTGCCGCTCGTCGAGATCGCCAGCGCGACGTCGCCTCTCCGGCCCAGCGCTCGCAGTTGCCGTTCAAACAGTTCCTCAAAGGCTGAGTCGTTTCCCACCGACGTCAGAATCGAAGTGTCGGTCGTCAGAGCAATCGCCGCGATCGGGGGGCGGTCATAGTTCAGCCGGTTCACCAGCTCGGCGGCTATGTGCTGAGCGTCGGCGGCCGAGCCTCCGTTCCCAAAGATCAACACCTTGCCGCCCGCCTGTATGGCGCCGATCAACATCTCCGCAGCGCGCGCCACCAGGCCGGCTTGTGAATCGAAAAACGCGCGCTTCGTTTCGATGCTCTCCAGTGCAATCTGCTGAATACGCTCGATCATCACAGCGGGTTAGTCTATTGACTGAGCCTCAAAAAGACAAGCTGGACGGCAGCGTAGAACGTTCATTGTGAGGTTGACTTCAGACAACGTTCTGATAGCATCGCGTAGTCAAAACCGGGCCGCTTCTTGAAAACCACGTCAATCCATCAGAGGTGAGACGATGAACCGAAGCAATGAGCGTGAAGAATGGACCAATTGCATAGGCAACCAGAAAGCCTCTCCGGTGCAGATTTTTCGTCCGACGACGCTCGGCGAAATCGTCGACATCATCCAGCGCGCCGAGCGTGAGAATCGCAGAGTACGAGCGGTCGGTTCCGGCCACTCGTTTTCCGACGTCGCTCTGACCGACGACTTCCTGATCGACACGCACGGCTTGAATAGGGTACTGCCGCTCGAGACCGAAACGCTTAAACAAAACAAGGACCGCTCGATGCTGGTTGAGACTGAATGCGGCATCCGCATATCGGAACTCAACTCGAAGCTGGACCAGAAAGGTCTTGCGCTCCAGAACGCTGGAGGGCACACGGCCCAAACGATCGTCGGCGCGCTGTCCACTTCTACGCACGGCTCCGGCATCGAGATCGGCTCGCTGGCGAGCTTCGTGAAGTCGATCGTGATCGTGGCCGGCGAAGGCAAGGCTTATCGGGTCGAGCCAACAAACGGCATCACCGATCCGCAAGAGTTCAACAAGCGCCACAGCGATGTCGAGCTGCGCCAGGATGACGACTGGTTCAATGCTGTGGTGGTGAGCCTGGGATGTATGGGTGTGGTCTACTCAGTGACGCTTGAAGTCATGCAGAAATACTGGCTCAAGGAGACACGCACCGTAAGCCGCTGGACTCAAGTGAAAGCCGAGCTGCTGAAAGGCGACGTGTTGAAGCAATTTCGCCACTATGAAGTGCTGGTCAATCCTTACAAGTTTGATGGCGATCACTCCTGTCTGATCACCGCGCGCGAGGTCGACTCAAAGCCGGCGCGCCCATCGCCCGATCAAGCCAATCGCAGCCCGCTGTCGGTGCTGTTCTCATGGCTGCCGCGCCCGCTCATCCGGTTCTCCGGCAGGTTGGAGATTTTCAAGCTTTCGCTCCTTCCGGGAGCCGCGCCGCGGACGATCGAGAACTCGATCGAGGCCCTTAAGGACAAGGTGTACATTGCCGAGAGCTATCGAGTCCTGGATTTGGGTGCGCCGAATTATGTGGCCGCCTACTCGAGCGAGCTAGCGTTGCCCGTTGAAAACGGCGCTTACATAGACGCTGTCGATAAGATCATCGAAATCGCCGAGCGCAATCGCGTCAAGAAAACGTTTCATTCATTGCCTATCTCGCTGCGCTTTGTTGCGCAATCAAATTTGTATTTCTCGATGATGTACGGACGCACGACCTGCATGCTCGAAGTCCCAATGATCGACGGCACGAAAGGCGGTATGGAGACTCTCCGAGAGATCGAAGATGCGTTGGTCGAGTTTGAGGCGCGTCCGCATTGGGGACAGATTCACTACCTTGCGGGCGGCCGTGAAGCGATCAAAAAAATGTACCCGATGTTCGATCGGTGGGTCGCGGTCCGCAAGGCTCTAAACTCGAAAGGGACCTTCAACAATCGCTTTTCCGAGCGTTGCGGATTCGACGCGTGAGGCGCCAGTAACTGGGTCTACACTTAGGAGGGGAGTAATGGCGAAGACGATCGAGCAGAAGAAGGTGTCGGATCCTCCTGCGAAACCGGAGGACAGCGCTTTCAAGAAGCCGGTGTCCTGGTTGTTGGGCCCCCAGTTCATCGCCAGCCTGAAGACGACATTGCTTTACATCGCGTTCAAGAACAAGCTCGACCCGCGAGACTGGATGGAGGCTGAGGTTTGCGCATTCGACGTCGAGCCCAGACTCAACAATGAGTGTCCCGGAAGCGAATACTGGTTCGATTACCTTGCCGACACCGGCGACGGTCAGAAGGCTACCTACAGCATTGCGTATCTTTGCCTGAGCAAGCTGCGGGTCAAAGAACCTGCTGCTCCCGGGTCGGATGTGTACTTCGACAACAATGACGCTTCGGCAGCCGGCGCGACGACGCTTTTGCCTCGCGGAGAGTTTTTGTTTATTGGCGGAGACACTTCATATCACATGGCGGACTACACGACCCTGGCTGAGCGGTTTCAAGCTCCGTTCTGCTGGGCGGCAAACGACTTGGGGATCAAGCCGGAAGACCTCGGGCGACGCCCGATGGTCGGAGTGCCGGCTAACCACGACTACTACGACTTGATTGACGGATTCAATCGCCAGCTCCGGAAGCCTACCAGCGAGGAAGGCAAGGAGGATCTCGCTGGTCTCAAGCCGCAGCTTATGGTCCCGGGCTTCAAGCGCGTTCAAACGGCAAGCTACACTGCGATACAGCTCCCGTTTGGTTGGTGGCTGTGGGGGTTGGACAACGAAGTCGGCGGGCTGGACGTGAGACAGCAGGTGTTCTTCAAGGAGACCTGCGGAGGTAAGCCGCCCGACAAACTGATACTGGCGACGCCGGAACCGACCACCGTTTTGGGCAAACTCGCGGACCCGAAAGGCAGATTTGCGCAAATGTTCGAATACCTCGGACTCACCTGCCCGTTCCTTCCTTCCGAAGCAGGACTCGCAAAAAACAAGTGCCGGCTGGACCTCTCCGGCGACACCCATCATTACGCGAGGTATTGGGGGCCCGGTCCAAGTGCCGGTTCTGGCGGCGACCAGAAAGGCGAAGCGCCGAGCGCGAGTAACTACGCGTCAGTCGTCTCAGGACTGGGCGGCGCGTTCCTCCATCCGTCTCATGTCAATGTTGGCGAAGTGAAGCAGCAGACCGTGTACCCTTCACCGAAGGAATCGCGCCGCGCGATCTCTGCACGGTTGTTCAACATAGTGAATCTCATTCTTGGAGGGTACGTCGCTGCGCTCGGCGCTTTCTTGGCCTTCGTCGTTTTCTTCGCGGCCACTGTTCCGAAAAGCACAACCGAGGTGGTCGACAAGCTGCTTGCCAAATTGTTTGGTATTTCGAACTTCCTTCAAACCGATCTCACGGGTTGGTTTCCGGCCCTCCAATGGCCCGATCAAAATTTCGCCGAGAGGGCAGGTCTGGATGACTGGGGCGTGGGTTTGCGGGTGGGGTTCCTCGGTCTTTCCACAGCCCTGATTGTCGCGACGGTCGTCTGCGCCAAGTTGTTGGTCGGGCTCTCGCGAAGAGAAAAGGGAGAGTTGTCCGGCCGCTACTCGATGGCGATTGTCCTTTCGCTCGCAGGGGCGCTGGTGTTCTTGTTCTTTGGGATTAAGGACTTCTGGATTTACGTCGATAGTCTTTCGCCATTCAAGTGCAGCGTGCTGGTTCTACTCTCGAGTCTTTGGGCGGTTTCTTCGATCGCCGCGGGGATCATCTACTCTGAGTGGTTGAACAAGCAGGCCAGCAAAGGAAAGGTCAGCAAGATACACGTATGGCTTCTGTGGACCTTGGTCGTCATCGGCATAGCCATTTTCTCGGCAGGCGTTCTCAAGTTCGGAAAATATCCGTTCGCCTATCTTTTCTCCGACGTTCTGTTCACTTTCCTTGTGGTTGCAACGTTCTTCGGTGTGATCCTGGTTGGGGCTCTTGTCGGAGGTGAACTGCACGGAATTGGCGGTAAGATCGGCTTCGGCATTCTAGGGTTGTGGCATGCGGTGTTGCAACTTGGTGTTCCGTTTCTGCTTGTTCGAGTTGGTTCATGGCGAGCCTGGGTTGCGGCGGTGCTGGCTGTGGTCGTGTTCGCCACCCTTGGAAACCAACTCGCGCGCCGGGGGCTTCGATGGTTGTTGTTGGCAGTGTGGTTGGGGCAAGGAGCTTTAGTGCTGTGGTTGCCGTTTGCGTTGCGCGACACGGAGCCGTCGAGCGACGCCCGCATGCACGTACTGAAGCTTGTTGTTGCAGCATTGCTCGGCGGGTTGATGAGTTGTGTGTGGCTCGGGTGGTATTTGGCGGTTTCGCTCGAGTTCAACGGTCATTACAGCGAAGCGGGCGGCGCCGCGAGGATCGAAGAGTACAAGGAGTTCATCCGAATTCGGCTGACCGAGGACGGTTTGAAGGCTTACGTGATTGGAATAGACAAGCCGCTGAGCAACGGCCCGGCTCTGAAAATGAAGATCATCGATGTGTTTGAGTTGAGCCCGTCGTAGCCTGGTTACCCAGTCAAAACCAAGATGATAAACCTGTAGGGGCGCCTCCGTGGGCGCCCCTCGTCGCGTAGAAGGATACATACATAATCGAGGGGCGCCCACGGAGGGACGCCCGTACAGGGTCATCATTTGCGCTTGTGACCGTTGAGCAACGGTCGAAGCGCCCGGCCCGTGTAGGACCGCTTGGAGCGCGCGATTTCCTCGGGTGTGCCTTCTGCTACGAGTCGTCCGCCGTCGTCTCCGCCGTCCGGGCCGAGGTCGATCACCCAGTCGGCGCTCTTTATCACGTCGAGGTTGTGCTCTACGACCAGAACCGTATTGCCAAGCGAGACGAGCTGGTGGAGCACGTCGAGCAGCTTGCGCACGTCGTCGAAGTGCAACCCGGTCGTCGGCTCGTCCAGGATGTAAAGCGTACGCCCGGTCGCGCGCTTCGAAAGCTCCTTCGCGAGCTTGATTCGCTGAGCCTCGCCACCCGATAGCGTAGTCGCAGACTGCCCGAGTTTTATGTAGCCCAATCCCACGTCGATCAGCGTCTGGAGCTTTATCTTTATCTGGGGAACATTTTCCAGGAGGGGCAGCGCTTCCTCGACCGTCTTGTCCAGCAAATCCGCGATCGAGACGCCCTTGAATTTGACCGCAAGCGTCTCGCGGTTGTAGCGCCCGCCCCGGCACGCGTCGCACATCACGTACACGTCGGGCAGGAAGTTCATCTCGATGCGCTTCATGCCGTCGCCCTGGCAAGCCTCGCAGCGCCCGCCCTTGACGTTGAACGAGAAACGTCCAGGCTTGTAGCCGCGCTCGCGCGACTCTGGTGTCATTGCATACAGCTCGCGAATCGGCGTGAACACTCCGGTGTAAGTGGCGGGGTTCGAACGCGGCGTCCGCCCGATCGGCGATTGATCGATCTCGATGATCTTGTCGATGTGTTCGAGGCCGGTGACCTCGCGGTGCGCGCCCGGCTCCTGCAAACTGCGATAGAGCTTCCGAGCGAGGCTTCGATAGAGAATGTCGTCCACGAGAGTAGACTTGCCCGAGCCCGAAACGCCCGTGACGACAATGAACAAGCCTAACGGGAAGCTCACATCGATGTTCTTCAAGTTGTTGGCGCGCGCGCCGAGCACCGCCAGCGCTTTGCCGTTCGAGGGCCGTCGCTCGGACGGTACCGGAATCGCAAGCTCGCCTGACATGTATCGGCCGGTCAGCGAGTCCGGGGATGCGGCGATTTGTTCGGGTGTTCCCTGCGCGACGACCACGCCGCCGTGCGCGCCCGCGCCCGGACCCAGGTCGATCACGTGATCCGCGCGCCGAATCGTTTCGTCATCGTGCTCGACTACCAGCACAGTGTTCCCCAGATCGCGTAGATGCTCGAGCGTGTCGAGCAGCTTCAAATTGTCGCGCGGATGCAGCCCTATTGATGGCTCATCCAGCACGTAGAGCACTCCGCGAAGCTGCGAGCCAATCTGCGTCGCAAGTCTGATGCGCTGACCTTCACCACCCGACAGCGTGGCCGAACCGCGATCCAGCGTGATGTAACCCAACCCGACCGTGTCCAGAAAGCTCAACCGAGCCCGAATCTCTCTCAGGATCAAGCCCGCGATTTTCTCTTCGCGTCCTGCAAGCCGAATCGAATTGAACACGCGAACCGCCTGAGCGATCGGGAGCGTCGTGTATTCGGCGATCGTTCGTCCCCCGACTCGCACGGCCAGCGATGCCGGTTGAAGCCGTTGCCCGTTGCAGTCGGGACACACAGTTGGAGAGATGAGCGCTTCAAAAGCAGTGACGGCCCCCTCGCTCTTCATATCCGACGCGCGGTTGCTCAAGTAGGTGATCGCGCCCTTCCACTCGGTCTTGTATTCGTAGGCGCCATAGCGCAACGCGAGCTTCTCCTTCGAGCCGTAAAAAAATGCGTCCTGCGTCTTGGGCGGCAGTTCGGCGAACGGTTTTTCAGGTGAGATACCCGTCTGCCGCGCGAGAGCTTTCATCACGTCGCGCAGGTAGTTGCTTACGGTCGAGTCAACCGGAAACGGGTCCTGTTCGTTGATGGGAAGCTGCGGATCGGGAACGATTTTGGCGGGATCGATCTCGGCGCGCGTGCCCAGCCCGTGACACACGGCGCACGCTCCGTACAGGCTGTTGAACGAAAACGAGCGAGGCTCGAGCGTCGGCACCGAGATGCCGCATTCCGGACAAGCCATGCGCTCGGAATACAAGCGCTCTTCGCCATCGACTATCGAAACCAGCACAAGCCCGTCGGTCAGCTTTGCCGCAAGGTGAACCGAGTCTTCGAGGCGTTTGTGAACTCCGGCTTTTATCAGCAAGCGGTCGACGACCACTTCAATTGTGTGGTTGCGGCGCCTGTCGAGTTTGATATCTTCGTCGAGCTGGCGAATTTCGCCGTCGATTCGCGCGCGATTGAAACCCGAGCGCGCAAGCTTCTCGATCTCTTTCTTGAACTCGCCCTTGCGGCCGCGAACGATCGGCGCGAGGATCATGACCCGCTCGCCTTCAGGAAGATGGGCCATCTGCTGAACGATCTGATCGATCGACTGGCGCGAGATCGGGCGGCTGCATTGCGGGCAGTGTGGCTGCCCGATTGATGAGAAGAGCAGCCGCAGATAATCGTAGACTTCGGTCACCGTGCCGACGGTCGAGCGCGGGCTGCGGCTGGTGGTCTTCTGCTCGATCGAGATTGCAGGGGAGAGGCCTTCGATTGCGTCGACGTCCGGCTTTTCGAGCTGGTCCAGGAATTGGCGCGCATAAGCCGAGAGCGATTCGACGTAGCGCCGCTGGCCTTCGGCGTAAATGGTGTCGAACGCCAGACTCGATTTTCCCGAACCCGAAAGCCCGGTCACTACTGTAAGTCGATTGCGGGGAATCTCGAGGCTTATGTCTTTAAGGTTGTGCTGACGAGCACCGCGAATTGTTATCTTGTCTATCGCCATCAAAACTCAGCTTAGATAGATACGAATCAGGTGTACATGAGAACAGAACATTCTACCGGACGAACCTCGCGAGTATCAAGATAACCGTGGAGAAGAACGTTTCCACAAATCACGCGAATAGCGCGAATCAAGACGGATCACGAACAATTAGGAAGTGGGGCCACTTGAAGTTAAGAATGCAAGATTCAACTTGCTCTTTCGCCCCGCAGGAACCGGAGAAGCAAGCCAAAGCTTTGAACTCTGAACCTCAAACCGACGCACCACCAGAACATTCGCGTTATTCGCGAGATTCGCGGATCGAAATTCGCGGATCAGTCTGATACAGCTTGGGCAATTGCGTTGGCCCTTACTGGTGCGGTGTGTATAATCGAGCGCAGCGATTTTCTTGACGCTTTGGATTCAGTCTAATGGTCGGTAAAACCATACTCCACTACCGCATCCTGAAAGAGATCGGCAAAGGCGGGATGGGTGTGGTTTACAAAGCCGAAGACACAAAACTCAATCGCACCGTCGCCATAAAAGCACTTGCCGCCGAACTTGTCGGCGACGAGAAAGCGCGAACCCGCTTCCTCCGCGAGGCTCGCGCGGCCTCCGCTATCGATCATCAGAATATTTGCACCGTCTACGAAGTGAACGAAGTCGACGACATCCTCTTCTTCGTGATGCAGTACGTGGACGGCAAAACGTTGAAGAAGTACATCGGCGGCCGGCCGCTCCCGCTCGACCAGGCGCTTGAGTTCGCGCTCGATATAGCCGACGCGCTTGCCGAAGCTCATCGCCGCAACGTGCTTCATCGCGACATCAAATCGTCCAACATAATGTTGAACGAGCGAAACCAGCTCAAGATTTTAGACTTCGGTCTTGCAAAACTGATCAAGGCTTCCAGCGAAGACCCCGCGCATCACACGGTCGAACTCACACAGGTCGGCACGCCGTTCGGGACCGCGAGTTATATGTCACCCGAGCAGGCGCGAGGCGAGCGGGCTGATGCGCGCTCCGACATCTTCTCGTTCGGCGTCGTCATGTACGAGATGATCAGTGGGCGGCTTCCGTTCAAGGGTAAGAGTTCGGTGGACGTGATGCACGCCGTCATGCACAGCGAGCCGGCGCCGCTCGGCGATGGCGCGCCTCCGCGGCTTCAGCAGATCGTTTCGAAAGCGATGGCCAAGAATGCCGACGCGCGCTATCAATCGGTGGAGGTTCTGTTGGAAGATTTGCGCGCGCTCGTCCGCAGCCACTACTCGGCAAGCGGCACCGTCCCGGCCGACAAGTCGTCGCTGCTCAAGGCGTCGAAAAGACTTCAAAAGAAACCTGGACTGCGTCACCGCATGGCCGGAATGTTTCAGCGCGCGTTCAACACCGGCCCGCAGGCCAGGGAAGAGTCCAGCTCGGCGGGCAGCGAGTCGGCCACCCCCGACAACTCGCCGTCGATGTGGATCTCGCGCGACAAGAAAGCGATCGCGATAATGCCGTTCAAGAATTTGTCCGGCAACCCCGAGAACGACTTCTACGGGTTCAGCCTCGCCGACAGTGTGATCACCGAGCTTGCGCAGCTTCGAGACTTGATTGTGCGGCCGTCGTCTTATACCTCCCAGTATCAGAACAAAGACATCGACCCGCGCGCGGTCGGCGCCCAGCTCGCCGTGGACGCCGTATTGATTGGCGGATATCTGAAGTCGGGCGACCGATTTCGGCTGACGCCTCAACTGGTGGACACCGGGTCCGGCGAGATTGTCTGGAGCGAGAAGATTGACGTCGAGTCGAAAGATATAATGACCGTGCAAGACACGATCTCGCGCAAGATAGTCGATGGCTTGAGGGTCAAGACCAACTCGAAAGAACAAGAGCGATTGGTCAAAGCTCCGACCCAGAAAGCCGAGGCCTACGAGTGCTACCTCAGGGGCCGGACCGTTCTCTACAAGTTCATCACCCAGACCCTGGACACTGGCGATCTGGAATCAGCAATTGACCTGTTCAGCAAAGCGGTCGAACTGGATCCCAACTTTGCGCTTGCGCACAGCGGGCTTGGCGTCTGTCAGGTCAACTACGTGCTAAAAGGCATGGGCGGCATCGAGCACTATGCGAAGGCCAGGGATGCTTTCGATCGCGCGCTCGAGATCGATCCGAAGCTTGTCGAGCCAAGAGTGCGGATGATTTACGTCGACTTGATCGAAGGCCGGTCGGAAACCGCGCGCAAGGAGATTCGTCGTCTGATCCGCAGCACGCCCAACGAGCCTTCGGTTCATTCGGTCGCCGCTTACGTCTATCGCCTGAGCGGCCAGTACGACAAAGCACTCGAAGCGTGGGACCGCCTGCTCAAAATCAGCCCTACCGACATCGTGTTTGCCGCTTACAACCGCGCCCGCATTTTTATCTACCAGCGCGACTACGCGAAGGCTGAAGCCGAGATCGCGAAAGGGATGGCCTTCGAGCCTCATCATCCGAATCTGCGAGCGTATCGCGCGGTGATCGACTACTATCGCGGCGACATCGACAAAGCTACCGCTACGGCCGAAGACATTCTCGCGAAACATCCCGATCTGCACTCGCACAAAATATTTCTTGCGTATTGCTATCTCGCTCGCGGTGAACGTGAACGCGCCCTTGAGTTTGTCGACGAGCGGGTGAAAGATATCGCTCGCGCGGACCAGGACATTGCTTTCCACTTGGCTACTGTGTACGCGTTGGACAACAACGCCGACGAAGCGATCGCGTGGCTAGAACGATCGATCTCGATGGGGAACGAAAACTATCCGTGGATATCGGCGAATCCGAACTGGGGAGCGCTTCGCGATGAGCCGAGATTCAAAACAATCGTTGAAGAACTCAGGGTGAAGTGGGAGAAGCTTGCAGAACCTGCGTGACCGATGATCGGTCTTTCCTTTCAATATCCGCGCAGGGTTCTGCAATCTCGTTACGAACCGAGCAGGTCAAAACGGGCGCAGTGGCTCAACTTGATGTTAAGCCATTGCGCCCGCTCTTTCCTTGAGCTTGATTACCTACTAGCCTGCTTCGCTGAATCCGCGATGACGATTTCAACACGACGATTGACTTGCCTGCCAGCCGCTGTGTCGTTGGTGGCCACTGGAGTGGATTCACCAAACCCGCGACCCAATGCCATGCGATCCCGCTTGACTCCGCTTTGCAAGAGATAATCGTGCACCGAGTCGGCTCGCCCCTGTGAGAGCCTGAGGTTGCTTTCATCCGTGCCGACCGAATCAGTGTGTCCCTCGACCTCGATCGAGTAGACGCCGGGATACGCTAAGAGGATTCCCGCCAGCTTGCTGAGCTTCTCGCGAGCGCCTGGCTTGAGCGTCGCCTGTCCGGTATCGAACAACACATCAGAAAGATTGACGATCAGCCCGCGGGCTTCACGCCTGGTCTCGAGAATCGCTGAGAGCGAAACGTAGAGACCCTGACGCGCGTCGTCTCTTTCACGCAAAGCGTCTTCGGCCTCTCGGCGTGAGCGCATTGCTTCGTTCGATGCCAGAGCTTCGTTGGATTTCGCGGTCTCAGTTTCGGATTGCGCCTGCGCTACTCGCTGACGAGACAGGGCAGCATCCGCTGCAGCCCGCTCCGCTGCCTCTCGTTCGGACATCCGCGCGCGTTCAGCTTCGGCTCTCGAACGATCGGCATCGGTTGTCGCTCGCTCGGCTTGGATTCTCGCGAGATCGGCATCATTTGCAGCCCGGTCAGCTTCACTTCTCGCGCGATCAGCGTCGGACTGGGCCTCTGCGATAGTATTGCTCGCGTTGCGGCGCTCGGCATCAAGCCGCGCTTGGGCGCTGCGCTCGACGGTCAGCATTCGGGCGTGTTCAGCCAGACGCATCACGTCGCGAGCCTGGCCGCCATATCGCTCCTGATTCTTGCGATCGTCGTTATTTCTGTGCGATTGTGGCCAGTTCTGTTCCAAAACCTCGAGCTTGACTTCCGCTTCTCGCAGCTCGGGGGCGGCGAATGTCCTGGCGTCGGCCCGCTGCGCTATCCACACGGCACGACGCGCGCCCAGAATCAGCAGGGGTGTATTGAAGTCCGCATTCAACGCAGGCGAGTTAGGCCAGGAGACGACATACCACGCTCCAGAATCACCGCTGTACTCAATCTGGCTGACTCCGGTTCTGCCTTCCGTCCCTTTCCGCAAGGCGTTCTCAGCTACGATCACGGGACTCGGCAACGCCACCCTGGAGTGCGGTTCGGCGGTGATCATCAGGCCGAACGTCTGAAATTTCGTCGTCGCATCGGCGTTGAATTTACCGCTGACCGGCAATTCGACAAGGCTCTCAGCCTGTCCTTCGGGAGCGACCGCCCACAGTATGTAAGTGGTGTAGTAGGCGCCCAGCGATTGCGGATGGCCGAGGTTCTCCATCTCGAGTTTGATCCTCGAGCGGCCATTCTTGAACTCAACGTCGGCCTTGCCGAACGCTCGCGGAACGAGCGATGTGCCCGCCATATTGACCGACGTTTGGTTGTGTTCGATATACTTGACCGCCAGGATCTGACGCTTGGCAGCGACCCATTGCGAAGTGTTGGTGACCTGAACGGTCTGAGCGAAAGAGATACCGGCGAGAGCCATGACAAACAGCGTGCTCGCGGTAATAAATCTGGTAATCTTCATTTTACAAATCTCCTGTTCGAATCCCTGTTTCGAGGTAATCCGGCATCCTACGATTGATTTATTCAGCGTTTGAGGATGCCGGCATGACTGTTCATGCCCTGAGTATCGCCGGGCGGCACGCTTACCGGCCGCTTTGTTAGCAAGCTGGATCGGATCGATTCCGAACCATCATTTGCCTGAGATGGCTTTGCCCGCCTTCTCCAGCGCATCACCGGCGTTTCTGCGGACTTCGCCTATTTTCTCCTGGACTTTTCCTTCAAGGCGCTCGGCTTTGCCTTCAGCTTCGAGGTCGCGATCATTGAGCAAGTCCCCAGCCTTGTCCTTTATTGCGCCCTTGACCTGTTTGCCTTTCCCTTCAATCTCATCTTCGTTCCACATATGTCTCCCTTAGCCTCACTCAAAGATTCACGTAACAGCCCGCAGCCTCTTGACTATGAAGCAATCGAGTAGTTTCTTGAGGTGCTTACTGATAATCCTCCGGCCTGGAACTAATTGCTGTGCAATATTGAACCATTTGGAAAAGAAATGTGGTCGCCGTGTCGTAAACGGAGTCACCTGTTGCCTGCCGTCACC
Organism: Candidatus Onstottus arcticum; assembly: GCA_038040485.1. Lineage (GTDB taxonomy): Bacteria > Acidobacteriota > Blastocatellia > UBA7656 > UBA7656 > Onstottus_B > Onstottus_B arcticum. Next base: position 237,348 of record JBBPIE010000004.1, on the reverse strand, counting down.
GTGGCTGCGTTGGTGACTCGATTCAGCAGGTCGTATTGATGCGCGCTGGACACAAATGGCGCGGCCTTGTTGACTAGCGATAACCGCCCGCATCCGTCGTTCTAGACTCTTTCTGCAAAAAAACATCTTCAGAATACGTCTATTAAGTACAGAGCCCGTACAGCAAACACGAGGGAGGATCAAGGATGTTTCTCGCCCCCTGTCCGTTCTGCGCCAGAGACACACAGATGCTGAGCATCAAAGAGGCGGCGGCTTCCAGCGGGAGCTGCGTCACTACCATTTACGACTGGATCAACAAGGACCGGCTGCACGTCATTGAGTTGCCAAGCCGAAGGAAGCTCATTTGCAGGGCGTCGCTGTTTCGCAAATGGGTTCGCGGCGGCAACCAAGGCTGAGAAGTTACTCAACCCGAAGCCGTTGTTTCAAATAGGACCGTGTTCAGGAAGGCTGGGAAATCGAGCAAGTAAGTTCGCGTTCTCGGGCTGCCAACCTAAGGTGTGTTCGAGGCCAGCTCGCGCGCCACTAAAAAAAGCCAGTGGCACTTGCGCTGCACGACAACATAATACGCGTTATCGTACGCCCCGGTATCTTCCTCGCGCTTGCGGCGGAAACTGCACCGCCGCCGCGCGCTCCGGTTCCCCACCCCCCTGCGCGCCACTCCGGTCGCTGCGTCTCGCGCGGCTCGTTCCTCGCACGCGCTTCGCCTTGCTCCCTTCGGGACGCCCCCCTCGAAGGGGGCTCGCGCGGAAGGTTGTTGCTTTGCGGTTTTCTTTAGCCGGTGACAAATGAAGGCGATCACTCATTGCTAGTTTTGTGTATACAAGGGACACGATGAATGTATATACCCAAGGTGGAATTGGGATTGAAAAGGGCCTTTCCCGCTGAGTTTGGCGCTATCTGAAATCCACAATCACTGGCACTTGCCTGTGCCAAAAAAAGTTTACCAAGAAACTCTAACGCAGATGCGTCCCCTTCAATCAGGATCATGTCATTCTCATCATCGAGAATCCTCACAGTAATCTTCGTCTTTCTTCGCGCGTAGTTCTCACAAATCTCGTCAACTGACACAGGTTCTCTCCCCCTTTCTAAAACTTCTCCTTAGCTCTGCCGTCTTCCCAAACAGACCGGTTCCTCTTGCCGTTTTCAAATTTCTTCTGGTTCTTGTAAACCTCGTAATGATCCTTGTGAAGCCTGTCCTTTACCCAGATTTCTCCACTCTCTTTGTTGCGCTTGGCTGGCGACCCTTTTACTGCCTCAAAAGCCTTGGAATTCGTTCTTGGCGTTACTTCTGTGGTGGGGCCAGGCTGACTTTGTTGCGGCTGACTTTGTTGCTGCGAGTTGCTGGCAGTGGTATCACCCTTCTTGAAAATGTTGACAGTTGTGTTGATGAGAACACCGCCGCCGTGCACCACTAGGGCCCCACCAACAACTGCGACTCCTACCCCTGCTGCTGGAACTACTGCGCCGACCACTGTAGTCGCAGCAGGCGACGTCACTACAGCCTCTGTGCCACCTCCCACGATCATATTTCCGCCCGTCACAACTTCCGTGACGCCCTGGGTGATTGCGGCAAGGTGGCCTATTGTTCGACCTGTCGTTGTTTGGTCACCGCTAGGCGCGGGCAGACCATTGTCCGCGTTGAACGTGGCAGCAGCGCCCCTGAGTGTGTCCTGAATCCATTTCTTGATCCCCTGATGCCCATCAGGGTCGATGTAAAGAAGCGGGTTGTTGTAGCAGTATTGATACTTGTTAAGGGACTGAGGATCAGTCAGGTCTGCATAGAAAGTTGGATTGCTCGATGCCGCGCCCGAGAAATCGAATAACTCATCAGGCCCACCGACAAACTCATCGGGGCTAGTGAACCGTCCCTGCGCCGAGGAGTAGTACCTCGCAAGGAAGTAATCCAGCCCCGACTCATTATCTCTTTCTTTTTGGGTGAACTTCTGGCGAACACCGTCGATCCCTCCGTAGCCCATTCCAGCCGTCCGGCCGCCGATGCCCACCGAAAGCTCTTCACCAAACGGCAAGTAATCGTGACGGCTAACCACAGCCTGACTGTTATTAGTCGCGACGCGCGGCGAACCCAGATGATCCGCTGTCAGGTACGTTGCCGTCGCATTCCCCCGCTGAATCGTCGCAACCAAGCCGCTTGCGCCGTAGACATATTCCTGGCTCGAAGAACCAAAGCCGCCAAAGGTGTAATCGGCGACTAGCACCCCTGCTATGTCGTAGACGTAGTAGACGGTCGTGCCGCTTTGTGGCCCTTGCAGACGTTTTGATACTCTCCGTCCCTCTCCGTCATACTGATAGCTGGGAAGGGTTTTTCCAATCCGCACCATGCGGTTCTCTGCGTCATAGTAGCGAGTCACGAAATCGGCCTGAGCCAGGTTTCCCGCGGCGTCGTAGTGAAACCCAACGAGTCGATTTGTCGCGGAGTCGATCGCCGGCGTGCTTTGCGTTGGCAGCAAGTTGGCCTCGCTGCCCGAGTTGATCAACGATGTGCGGTTGCCGAAGCGATCGTAGCCGTAACTTTGGGACCAGCGAGGGTTGGTTTCGCTGCCAACTTTCTCGCTGGCGCTGCCCAAACGATTCAGTCCGTCATAGGTATACGTCTGGGTGAGAAAGAACGCGCCGGCGGTGACCTTTTGGGTCCGAACATTTCCGTTGTTGTCGTGGATGTTTGGATTCGAATTGCTGTAGGTGTATTCGAGATCAAGTATCGAAGCAGGAGCTGCAGCCGTTCCCAGCTTGATGTGGTCCGGCTGCAGCCTTGGGTTGTAAGTCATCGCGTGAACCAGACCGCTGCCATAAGTCTCGGTTGCGAGTCCGCCGTGGGGGGAGTAAGTCATGCTCGAAACACCTGCAGCGGCAGCGTAGCTGGTCGCCGCGCTTGAGATGGAATTCATCCTTCCGGCGGTGTCGTAGTTGAAACTCACAGTGCGTCTGTCGGCGAATCCGGGGACCGCGGGATAGGTTTCGGTCTTTGCTTCCCCCGCAAGGTCATAGGTCGCATCCACCGCATAGTCTATACCATCGGTCTGTTGAACCTGTCGAACTACTCGGCCAAGTTGATCATAGCCACGATAGGTTCCGGAGCTTTCGCCGCCATAAGTGACCGCCACCAGTCTTCCGACGGAGGAGCCGCGATCGAAAGATGGAGGCGAACCAGCCTGCAGCGCCTGCGCGTCGTATTTGTAGGAAACCGCGGGTGTGCTTTGCGGGTCGTTCTCGTACATCCGGCTCTTCACTCGGTTCAATGCGTCATAGGCATAAGTCGTTGTGATGAGCCGCGCGTCCAGCTTCGTCTCAAGATTCGAGTTCGCATCGTAGGTGTAGTTGACTGTCCCGCTCTCTGGATTGAATGCCTGAGTCAGCCGCTTCAAACCGTCATAAGCGAACGTGCGGGTCTGCACGTTTTGTATCACGCTAGTCAGATCATCCAGCGCGTCGTAAGTGTAGTTCGTCGAGTAAGCCAGCAGATTTGGGTCTTCGATCACTTGCTTCAAGCGGCCAAGCCCGTCTGTGACACTGCGCCTCACTTTCAGCGCTTGATCCGTCACGGTCACCTGATTGCCGGAGTAAGCAGTCGTCACTGCGCCAGCAGATACTCCGCTTCCACTGAAAGTCTCGACCCTGGTCACTCGGCCGAGCAAATCGAATGTCGTGTCGGTATATCCATAAGTCGGATCGTTCGTAGTGCGATAGGGGTTAGTGATGCGTTTGGCACGCCCCAGTCCGTCATACGTTGCTGTTGTTCTGACGTCGCCTTGCGGGTCGCGTGCGAAGGAGTCTAGCGTTCGTCCAAAGCCGTCCGTCTTTGTCCAGCTTCGAAGGTTGCCGTCATCGATGCCGCTCTGGTCTTTCGCCGTCAGCATGTCGTTGTTGGTCAGAGTCACGCCGAACACCGTCAGCGGATTCAACCCGGCGTAGTACATAACAGTGTGATTCTCGAGCGGCGTGCCAAGGGCTGACTTGATCTGAGTAGGCCGGTCGAATAGATCGTTGTAGAGAGTCTGAGTAATGGTGCCGTTGCGGTCTTTGAACCCGGTGAGCAGCCCAGTTGAGAAATCATACTGACTGCGAGCAGTCTGTTGAGGCTCTGTGGGATTGGGCGGTGGGCTGGTGATCAGCGTCGGCAAAGAATAGGTCGGGCCGAAGCTGCCGCTGCCGCCGAACCCGGGACCCGCGCCGTTGCCGAAGTCGTCAAGATAGCTGATCGTCGTGATGTTAGTTCGTGGGTCCTTAGTCGACACTACGTTCCCCAGCGTGTCGTAGCGCGGAAAGGCGGAGGTAAACGTCGAGGCGTTGACCATACGCGTGATCTGCGTGGCGTTGCCGCGCGTCGTGTAGCCAAACCCGTACCCTGAATCGTGATTGTAGGCATCCGGCGTGTAGCTCTGCAGCGCGGCGTGATTCCCATCCGCTGCGTAGTTGTCGTACTCGTAGGTCGTGCGCGCCAGCTCAGCTCCGCCCCCATCGTAGACCGACTGCTGAAGCGGCAGACTCAAGATATTGACGGTGTTGACCCCGGTGCTGGTGTAAGGAGTGAGGATAAGGTAGCTGGTTGTGCTGCGGCGCTTCAACGTCTGATCGAAATCGTACTCGTAGACATCGGAGGGATTGTTGATGTGGTTCGACGCTGCGATCGTTGGATCGTAGAAGATGTCGGTCTTCGACATGCTACCGTCGTCGAGATATTTTCGCTGCTCGGCTACTCGATTGTCATTGGCGACTTGCTCGATTGTGTAGCCGGTTGACCACGACACCGAAGCGCGCTGACCCCAGTCTTGTTCTGCCGCCGACAGCACCGTCGTGCCATTGGTATCAACCATCTCGCTGCGCCGCTCGATCCCAGTAGACCACAAAGAGTAGCCCGTTCCATCCGCGCCTGTGCTGGTTGACCCTGTCAAGAACCGCTGGGCGAGGAGAAAATAATGCCACTCGTCTAATAAGGTGATTCCGCCGGATGTGCATTTGGCTCTTGTTTTGGTGATCTTGTAGCTGTAGCTCCAAGTCCCTTCCAGGGTGCTGCCATCGGGATAGGTACGCCGCGCAACGACAGCCCGGTCAACCGCCCGGACGTTGCCTCCCGCCTGCTGCCCTGAAGCAATCACCTCGGCCGCCAGTGAATTGCCCGAAGGCAAACCGTTCCCATTGGGGGTATCCAACGGCACACTAACGTAGTCGTACTGAACCTTGCCGCCGGTTGGGAGCTGCACTTCGGCCACTTCGCCAAAGCGGTTGTATTTGAAAGTTAAGGCTCGACTGTCGGGTAAAACGAGCTGGGTCAGCACCTGCTTATCGTCGATGCGTTCCATGCCGGCTTCATACGACGCGGCGAATAGCTCGGTCCCGATCACTCCGGTCGGGTAAGCCCCGTTATAAACAGGCAGCACCGGGTTGTCGTCCGAGCGGTAGTTCAGATTCATCACACCGCTCCGCACTTTGTAATAGCGCAGGCTTCCGTTGTAACCCGGCAGTGTCACTCGCAGCGCCAGAGTCTCTCCCGGGAACTGTGAATCGGACACGCTGAACTCCACGATGGTCTGGCGACCGAGCTGGTCCGTGTACACCACCTTGCTCCCGGTTGGATAGTCGATACTGACTTTGTTACCGTTGCGATCCCTCACCCAATCGCAACGCGCAATATTGTTCAAGTATGCAGAGCCTCCCACGTTGCCTGAGCTTGCGTTTACAAAATGGTAGCGAGTCCCGTCGGCAGTGATGACTTTTCCCGCCAGGTCTCCGTTGACAACTCCGTTGTCGTTGTCGCTGATGAAGACCGTTCCTGACCCGTCGGTCGCATGCCAGCGCTTACCTCGATAGCCGTCCTGCGTGCGGCAGCCGGTCGGCCCGAAGGTCTGAGCAGTCATCGGTGCGCCGGCCCGCTGATCGTCGCGAGACTCGACCTCGCCCCTGTCGGGCAGCGTAAGCGTGAGCTTGACTAGCGCCCAGGAAAAGTCAGTACACCCATTCGGATTGTTATTCGAATTGATGCCCTGGCCTCGCGCCTTGAGGAAAGGGGCGGCTCCTACAGTCCAGCCCGGCGCAACAGCGTTATAGATGTCCGCGGTGTAGTCGTTGTACGCCGCCCAGGCCGCTGCTTCCATGTGGCCGGGCGCCGGGTCGCTGATGAAGACCTGGCTCCTCCTGCCCGACCACAGCTTGTTGCTATAGTTGAGCGTGAGCGGCAGCCAGAACCCGCGGCCGCCAACGCTACCTAGCGGGAGCTTGAAGTTGAGCGAGCCGTTACTCAGGTTGATCGTGCCGATGTCCGCCGATGTGTAGCTGCCGAGCGACGAAACTCCCGCCGTGTGCTGGGGCGGCGTGCCTCGGTCGTATTGGCTCTGCTCCTGTGCGATCGCCGTCAGTCCCAGAATGAGCAGGGCTGCAAACGCGGTCAACAATCGAGTGGCTCGTCTTCGGTATCGGCTTTTGGGCATCATGGCTCTTGCTCCTGTTGGTCTCGATAATCGAATAGATTTACAAGTCCCGATCTGCGGTTTGCTCTGTTACGGTTCGACTACAAGCAACGCTCGATTGTCTGGGCGATCGGCCATCCGAACCTGGTAGCGCCCCGGACCGAGCCTGATTTCGCTGCGGCCGCGCCAGTGACCGCCTGCCCGCCCGACACTCCCCACCTGTTCGGGCGCGTTACCGGTTTCTCGTTCGACCACGAGCGCAGTCGTACCGCCTGAGTAGTCTTCAATCGTGATCGCTATCAAGCCTTTGTCAACGTGGACTTCGCGCGGATAGATGCCGGCATCGAATAGACTGAACTTGACTACTCTTGCAGGCTCCTTGGACACTCCCTGGGAGCTTGATCGCGCCGACGAGGGAAAGGCTGAAACAGGTGGATTGGCTTTCGCTGACGCGTGCTTCCAGCCGTTCAGAGCTCGAACAGCAAAGCCCACGCAACAGAGCACGAGCACCAAAGCAATCGCCCCCCGGCGGCTGTCTACGCGCTTTGCGTGCCGATTGATAGATGCTTGGTTTCTACAAGCAAGTCTTCTGCTTAGCATAGTCCTCTCCTATGTCAGGCAGGCCTCGCCGCCTCCGCGATAGTGGCTTGGCCTTCTTTGGACGTGTTGTTGCTGCGATCCGGCTAAAGACGGCGCGAGAATAGGGCAGAAGCAAATCGAAGTCAATAACTCTTCATGAACCGCCGCTCAAGTCTGTATAGCACCCAATACAATCGTACACTTCTGGCAATGCGGGCGAGTTTCGTTAGCGATTGCTCGGAACACAGACTGTGGATTCAGGCGAGAAAACGGAAGGCCTCAGGCTGTCGCGAAGTCAGAACATCCCTAAGCCCGGTTCGGAATTTGTTACTAGTGATTCGATCGGAACTCCGTGTCCAGCGCATCGACTCCGAACCTTATTTCTTTGACGCGAATGATCACGTTGCCAAACCCGGGGAGCTTCGAGGTCGTCACGAACGGAATCATCACGCCGTCCACCTCTCTGTAGTCGCTGTAGACTTCGCTCACCGGCTCGGGGCCGTCGCTGCCGACCGTCGACCGCAGCACGTCGCGCTTCAACAACAGAAACGATTTCGCAGAGACATAGTCGATTACCTCGTGGTCTTTCTCGGAAGTCTTGACGATCACGTAGACTTCTTCGCCGCCGAGCTTCGACTTCTCCTTGATCGTGACGCTTGAACAGCGTCTTCCAGTTCAGCAGTTGAAAGAAGTCCGAAGCGATCCTCGCATCGTCGAGGACGAGAAGAACAGCTTCGGCGCGGCTGGAGCTGGTAGAACTTTCGTGACCCTTGTTGTATAAGTCAATCGCGGGCAACTGGAAGGGAAACACATCATGGAAGCCATATTTGATTCAGTCGAAGTTCGCGTGCTCGGCTCGCTGATCGAGAAGGCGGTCACAACGCCTGAGTACTATCCACTGTCGCTCAACGCGCTGACCAACGCTTGCAACCAGCTAACCAACCGTGAGCCGATCGTGTCATACGATGAGAAAACTGTGGCGCGCGGACTCGAGAGCCTGCGTGAGAAGAAGCTGATATGGATGGTGAGCGGGGCAGGTGCGCGAGTGCCGAAGTACGAACACCGGTTTGCAGAAGCCTACAAGTTGTCCGAGCAGGAAGTCGCGGTTATGTGCGTGCTGATGTTGCGCGGTCCTCAGACTACCGGCGAGATTCGAGGGCGAACCGGACGGCTTTATGAGTTTAAGGAGCTTGAGGAGGTTGAGCTGACGCTGCAGGCGCTGATCGGCGCGGCTCTGGCGGTCAAGCTCCCGCGCCAGCCGGGAACGAAGGAATCCCGCTATGCGCACGTGCTTGCGGGAGAGGTACACCTGGAAGAACGCGAGGCTGCGGCGCCGCGGCGGTTGGAAGCGGCGACGCTCGAAGTGATGGCCGAGAACGAGCGCATTGCCAGGCTGGAAGGGAAGGTCGAGAGGCTCGAGTTGGAGTTGTCAGAGCTGAAGCAGCAGTTTCTGGATTTCAAGAAGCAGTTTGAATAGTGCCTCTCGCTACGCGCGCGACGTTTCTTGCAATTAACCCGCGAAGTACCTACGCCGAAACTGGGGCGACGCCAAGTGCAGCTTGAAGCCCCTCGATCACGCGGCGTTTCACTTCTTCGAACTCTCCGTCTATCCGGCAGCCGGCGGCGTTCCGATGCCCGCCTCCTCCAAAAAGCTCCGCAACCTTGGCGACGTTGTTCTTGCCTTTTGATCGGAGGCTCACTCGGTATGTGCCAGGCGAAAGCTCCTTAAAGAAAGCGACCGCGTCAACTTCGTCAACCGAGAGCGCGTGATTGACTATTCCGTCGGCGTCTTCTTCGCACGCGTCGGCTTCGTACATCGTCTCGCGGTCCATCGTCACCCAGGCGATGCGGCCAGACTCATCGCGCTCGATTGCGGAGAGCACGCGGCCCATCAGCTTGATCTTTGAGAAGGGGTAGGAGTAAAAGAGCGCTTGCGATATTCGCGCGGGTTCGACTCCGCGGCGCACAAGCTCGGACGCGATCTTTAGCGTGCGCTCGGTTGTATTCGAGAAGTGAAAGCTGCCCGTGTCGGTCAGCAGCGCGGTGTAGATGCACTCGGCTATTTCTTTGGTCACCTCGACGCCGAGCGCTTTGCAGAGGTTGTAAATCATCTCGCCGACCGCCGCCGAAGTCGCGTCGATCCAGTTGATGTCGCCGAACGGTTCGGTCGTCGAGTGATGATCGATGTTGACCACGAATTGGTCCCCGAGGCTCGGAAGCCCTGGACGATCCACGTCGCTGCACTCGATGATAAACGCCGCGTCGTAGCGCTCGGTCACGTCGTCGCGCACAAGCACGCGGTCCGAGCCTGGAAGCACGTTGTAAGCCGGCGGCACCCGGTCTCGCAGCACCACGTCCGCGTCTTTGCCCAGAGACAGGAGCATCCAGTAGAGCGCGAGGCCAGATCCTAATCCATCGCCATCCGGGCGAATGTGAGAAGTGATCATGAACCGCTGATTTTGTTCTATAAGCTGTACGACCTGACTAAGCATGTTTCCAATCGAAGGCAAACTCGAACGCTAACGGGCTATTCGTTCGGGGCCGGGCTGATCTGTTCTTCAGCAGCCGGCTGTTCAGCTTGTTCCCGCTCGCGTGCCTTCTCTAACTCCTCGCTGAGTAGCTCTTCAATTCTGGCGGCAGTCTCGACGCTATCATCGTGAACGAAATGCAACTCGGGCGTATATCGGATCGTGAGTGACGGCCCGAGCTGGGTCCTGATGAACCCGGCTGCATGTTTTAGGGCCACCATGGATGCCTTGATTTCATCTTTCGTTCCTCGAACGCTTACGAAAATCTTGGCGTGTCTGAGGTCTGGGCTAAGCTTCGCTTCGGTGACGGTTACGAGCCCGACTCTCGGGTCTTCCAGCTCGCCGGCGATTATCAAGCTGACCTCTTCCTTGATCTGTTCGGCTAGTCGTTGGGGTCTTCTTCCGGTCATACACCCTCGGTCACGTATCGGCGCCTTAGCCGAACTGGACATGCTAACGGCAAAGCGTGGAACTTGCAACCGAGTTCGATTTTTGGATTTTAGATTTTGGATTTTGCGGGCTTGGGGGAAACCGTGATTTGGGATCCTGGATACCTTTCGCCCGACAATCCAAAATCCAAAATCTAAAATCCAAAATCAAAGAGACGTAGGAGCAACTGATTCAGTCGTATAGGCCTCGATAACGTCGCCGGTCTTTACGTCCTGGAACCTCTCGAGCACTATCCCGCACTCGAAGCCCTGCTTAACCTCGCTGACGTCGTCTTTGAATCGTCGAAGCGAGTCGATCTTGCCTTCGAAGATCACGACGTTGTCGCGAAGGATGCGGGCGGTCGTTCTCTTGATCGCGCCGTCGACTATGTAACAGCCTGCGATCTGGCCGATCTTGGGCACCCGGAACACCTGTCTGACCTCCGCATGACCGGTGATGACTTCGCGCTTGGTAGCATCAAGCAGCCCGAGCATCGCCGCACGAATCTCTTCTTCGACCTTGTAGATTACCGTGTGCAGGCGCACGTCCACGCGTTCTGCCTCGGCGATCTCGCGCGCTCGCGATTCGGGCCGCACGTTGAAGCCGATGATGACCGAAGCGCGATTCATATCATTCGCCGAAGCCGCCGCGAGCATCACGTCCGATTCGGTGATGGCGCCGACTCCCGACCTGATGATCCGTATTTTGACTCGCTCGGTCGAGAGTTTGTTGAGTCCATCTCGAACGGCTTCGACTGAGCCCTGCACATCGCCCTTCAAGATGACCAGCAGTTCCTTGACCTGATTCCTGTCTGAGAAAAGCTGCTCGAGACCGCGTGCAGAGGTTCTCGCGATTGCCGCCTGGCGAGCCTGCATCTGACGCTGATTGGCGATGTGTTGAGCTTGAGCTGGATCGCCGACTACCTGCATCTGATCGCCGGCGTGCGGGACGCCTTGCAGACCCAGAACCTCGACGGGTGTCGAGGGCCCGGCGGTGGCGATTGCTTTGCCATGATCGTCGAACATTGCTCGCACGCGCCCAAATACCTGCCCGGCAATAAACGAGTCGCCCACCTTCAACGTGCCTTGCTGAGCGAGGACCGTGGCGACCGCACCGCGTCCGCGATCGAGCTTGGCTTCAAGCACGACGCCGGCCGCCAGACGATCGGGATTGGCCTTCAGATCGAGCATGTCTGAAGAGAGGATAAGCATCTCGAGCAACGCATCGAGGTTCTGTTGTTTCTTCGCGGAGACCTCGACCATTACCGTGTCGCCTCCCCAGCCGTCCCAGACCAGTCCGCGGTCGGAAAGTTCCTGCTTGACCCGGTCAGGCGCGGCGTCGGGTTTGTCGATCTTGTTTATCGCGACGATGATCGGGACTTCAGCCGCTCGAGCATGATCGATGGCTTCCAGTGTTTGAGGCATGACGCCATCGTCCGCCGCGACTACCAGCACGACGATGTCGGTTACTTTAGCGCCGCGCGCGCGCATCATCGTGAAGGCTTCGTGACCGGGAGTGTCCAGAAACACGATCCGGCGTTTTTTCTCGGGATGATCGGGGTCGGTGACATCGACCGAGTAAGCTCCGATGTGTTGAGTGATTCCGCCAGCCTCACCTTCTGCGACGTGAGTCTTGCGGATCGCGTCGAGCAACGATGTCTTACCGTGATCGACGTGTCCCATGACTGTGACAACCGGCGCCCGCGGAACAGTCCCCTCGTCGCCCGACTCGATGATCTTCTCTTCCTCGGCTTCGCTGATCATGTCCTCAAAAGGCGCGAAGCTTATGTCGAATCCGAAGTCCTTGCCGATTTCCTGAGCGAGGCCCTGGTCGAGCGTCTGATTGATCGTCGCCATCACTCCGCGCTGGATGAGCATCTGCACGACTTCTTTCGGCTTGACCTCCAGCTTCTCCGAAAAGTCTTTGAGCGTGGTGCCTTCGATGAGTTTGATCGCGCGCAGCTCGGTGAAGACGGGTCTCTGCTTGCTCTGAACAACGGTCCCCGGTCCGCGCATGTGGCGCGGGACATCGAGATGCTTTCCCTCTTCGTGGCCGAACTCGCCGGGCCCGCGTTTGCCGCGCCGGGTGCGCTTGCGCGGCCTCCCGGTATCTTGCGGGATATAAGTTGTTCGCGGGGCGACCTTTGGCGTTCCTGTTTCGGTTGCAACGCCTTCGGCCCCTGCTGCACGCACGCCTCCGGCGCCGCCAGGTGAATAAGCCGTCGCGCCCGATCTGCCCGGAGGCGGCGCGCTCATTCCCGGTCTCGGCCGAAGGACTCTGACCTGTGATGGCGGCCGCTGACCTATCGGCGCATGAGCGGCCGTGGGTTCCGGCTCCGGTTCCGTGCTTGGAGCCTCTGCTTGAAACGCTGCGAGCGGCTCCAGAGCGGGTTGCTCTGCTGAAGGTGGCGGTTGAGGAGTCGCTTTTAACACCCGAACCGTTGGCTTTAGTGGCTCGGGCGCTCCCGGTGCTGGCGCAATGGCAGGCGAGGCAGCTTCGGATTCCTCGAAGTCTTCTTGAGTCGCTTCGGCCTCAGCGGGCTCCGACGGCGTCTCGACAGGCTCAGCCTGTTTGGCGTGTTTGACGAGTCGTGGCCCAACGGCTTTGACGACCTTCTTTGGGAAGTACTTGGTTCGAATTCGTTCGGCGACTTCGTGCGGTACGGTGTTGGAAGGCACACTTACGTCGATGCCTTCGCGTCGCGCGTCCTCCATGACTTTCTTGTTATCGAGCTTCAGCTCTTTAGCAAGATCGTAGATCCTTATCTTTTGACCTGTTGGCATACTGATCCGACTTCGTCTCCACGCGTTTGACCGATAGCGCGTATTAATCGCAACTCAAGGCTTCGAGCCAGCGTGCTCGTGTTAAATAAGTTATCTCGTCATTGCTTTCCCTTTTCGTCTTCGGGCGTGTTGACTGAGTCCGATTCGGCTTCGGGTTCGCCGGGCGGCGTTTCTGACGCTTCGCTCGGCGCGTCAGGGGAAGCGTCTTCAGCCGCGCCCATCGGCTGCTCGTCGGTATTGGCGGTTGCTGTCTCAGCCGCCGCCTCAACCTCGGGCGAAGATTCACCTTCAGTAGTTTCGATGGCCGCTTCCTCGGCGGTCTCGCCGGTTTTTAGAACAGGCGCTTCAAGTGTTCCATCGAGCGCTGCTGCCTCGATCGGAGCTTCGACTGCCGCTTCAGCTTCCGCGACTGCTTCAGTCTTGACACTCTCGCCTGAGTCGGACGCTTCAGTCTCGACACTCTCATCGGCTTCGGACGTTTCGTGTTCCTCACCTGCGGCCTCGCCCTCGACAACAGGAGGATTGAGCGCTGCTTCTTCGGCCTCGCGGGCTTCCTTCGCCTCACGAGCCTGCTTCTGCGAAAGTAGCCGTCGCGCCCGGTCGAGAATCTCATTCGCTTGATCGAAGCTCACGTCTATAGCGTCGACCAGTTCGTCAACGGTGATTGTCGTAAGCTGCTCGATGGTCTCGATGCCGCGGTCTTTGAGACGCTCGGCGGTGATCTGATCGAGCGCCAGACTGTCGCGAATGTCGGTCAGCGTCGCTTCGCCGCCGGCCATCACCGCTTCAAGTTGCGCAGCCGCCGCGCGAGCCGCTTCCTCGGCGCTTCGAATGTCGATGTGCCAACCCACAAGCTTCGCGGCCAGCCGCACGTTCTGTCCCTTCTTGCCGATGGCTAGCGACAATTGATCTTCGGGGACGGTGACCGTGAGCTTTTTTTCTTCAAAGCTGTTGATCTCGACCTTGGCGACCTTTGCGGGGGAGAGCGCATTGGCGGCGAAGACTGCCGGGTCCTCGCTCCATTCGATTATGTCGATGCGTTCGCCGCGCAACTCGCGGATAATCGCCTGGACGCGCGAACCCTTCATTCCAACGCAAGCACCGACCGGATCGACGTCACGCTCGGTCGAGATGACAGCGATTTTGGCGCGGTCACCCGGCTCGCGCACGGCGACCTTTATCTGAACAGTCCCGTCGTAGATCTCGGGCACTTCCATCTCGAACAATCGCTTCACCAACTCGGGCGAGGTGCGTGACACTTCAACTTGCGGGCCTTTTGAGTCTTTGGAGACCGAGTTGATGACGATCCGAACGCGCTCACCCTGGCTGAATGCTTCTGCGCGCGACTGTTGAGTTTTTGGCAGCACTGCTTCGATCTTGCCGAGATCGGTTATGATGCGCCCGCCTTCGAATCGTTTGACGAACCCGTGTACAAGTTCGCCCACGCGGCCGATGTATTCGTCGTAGACGTTATTGCGCTCGGCTTCTCGGACTTTCTGAAAGATGATTTGCTTGGCGGTTTGAGCTGCAATGCGGCCCAGCTCCTCGCGAGGTTTGGGGAACTCGAGTTGGTCGCCGACCTCAGCGCCTTCGACGCCCATCTCTTCGACGTCGTGAAGGCTGATCTCGGTGGCCGGATCCTGAACTTCTTCGACCACAGTCATCAACGCGAACAACTCGACGTCGCCGGACTCGGCGTTGTAGCGCGCGCGAAGGTCCTCACCTGTTTTGAACTGTTTTCGCGCGGCGGTGACGACTGCGTCCTCAATGGCCGAGATGATGACTTCCGGGTCGATACCTTTCTCGCGGCTTAAGATGTCTATGGTCTGCGGAATCGGGCTCGTTGACATTGCTCTTCCTTCAGTAGTTGATCGTCCGTTGCCGTCCGTCGAGGGCGTTCGCGGAGCTAAAACTGGTATTCAATATTCGCCTTGGCAATCTGCTCGTACGGGATGTCGATCCTCCCGATCCCGTCCGCCTCGAGAATCACCGTTTCGTTCTCGATCCCGCCAAGCGTGCCCCTGAAATTTCGCTGGCCGCCGATAGGTTCAAGCGTCTTTAGCTTCACCCGTGTGCCCGAGAAGCGTTGATAGTCCGCCCGCTTGTAGAGCCCGCGCTCGACACCCGGAGATGAAACCTCCAGTGTGTACTTATTCGGGATCAAATCCTCCACATCCAAAAGCGCACCCACCTGATGGCTGATCAGTTCGCAATCGCCGTGGTTGACCCCGCCCGGCTTATCAATATATATGCGCAGCACGAAGTTGCCGCTCGGACCGATCGTCTCCCAATGGACTATCTCGAGACCCTCGCGCGCGCCGACGCGTTCGATGATTCTGCCGACAGCTTCACGGTCCAGATGAATCATTTGTGCCAAGAAAAAAAGTGGGCCAAGCCCACTTGTCTAGCAAGCTGTGTATGATACCGCGAGCACACCGATTATTGCAAGCAAACGGCCGGAAGTAATAATCCCGTGGTTTTTTGCCAATCTGGTTCGCGAGCAGCACGATCGGCGGAGGCGATAGCGCCGACTACTCATTTATTGACATCTTACAAGTGCTGCGTGATAATCGGGCGTATCGGAAGCAAGCCCCATAGCCCCGCGTTGCATCTTCAAAGATACTGTCGGTGGGAGGAGCCCAGGTGGAAAAGGAGAGAGAGGTTCGGCTGCGAAGGCGAATCGAGGAGTTGGTCAGATCGCGAGTAGGCTTGCTTGAACAGGACATCAGCAACCTCCAGCGCGAGGTCAACGAATCGTTCACTCGCTTACTCGAGCGCACGGACGCCGCCGGCTCGATGGAGGAATCCGATGAGTCGCTTGGGCAAATCGCGGCGGAGGTCGGCGCTCAGATAGATCAGGCAGGCGCCGAGAGCGTGCGGCTGGGGGCAGATATTGCCTTGCTGCGCGATTCGGTGGCCGAGCTCGACGAACAGAAGTCGCAAGCCGACGTTCTCAACTCGCTTGTCGCTCGTGCCGCGAACTTCGCGCCCAGACTCGTCCTGTTCGTCGTGAAGGGAACCAACGCGCTTGCGTGGGCGGCGCGAGGCCTCGACGATTCAAAAGTCGCGGGGCAAATCCGCGGGCTCTCGATTTCGTTGCAGGCCGACACGGCTCTGCGGATGGCCCTGAACTCGCAACAAACCTTCTACGGTTCACCCGAGGACCAAACTGAGAACGAGTTGATCTTCTCGCGGCTTGGCGGCGTTCAACCGCAACGAGTGATGGCGGTGCCGCTGAAAGTCCGCGGTAAATGCGCAGCCGTGATTTATGCGGACTCGGCGGAACGCGGCGAGGGCGCGACCAACGTCGAAGCTATCGAGTTATTGGTTCATACTGCCGGACTCGTGGTCGAACTCGTTTCCTTGAGAGCGCGGATCGGAGAGGCGGCCCATGTAGCCGCCAAGCCTGCGCCAGCGTCTGACGTCTCCCCGCCACGGAGCGAGGCTGCGCAGGGCACTGAGACCGCGAAGCCGCCGGCGCCAGGCTTTGTCGCAAGCCCTGAAGAGGCCGAACCATCGCAGCCTGAGCCTGCCGCTTACCCAGAGACTCAACCAACCGTTTCGGCGGAACCCGAGCCGCAGCCCGCGCCCGCTCACTCTCCCGCTTACGACGCTCCTGCCGACGGAGCGCAATCGGGAATCTCGAGGTCCATGCCCGAAGTCGTGGCTGCCGAGCCCGCAGTCGGCGCGTTACGCACCGGTCCACTCGATGATGAGGAGAAGCTCCACAGCGACGCGCGGCGATTTGCGCGCTTGCTGGTCAGCGAGATCAAACTCTACAACGAACAGAAGGTGACGGACGGGCGGCGCAACAGTGACCTATATGGCCGGTTGAAGGATGACATTGAGCGCAGCCGGCAGATGTACGAGAAGCGAATAACCCCGGCGGTTGCCACTAAGGCCGATTATTTCTACGACGAACTCGTCAACACGCTGGCTGAAGGCGACGTGAGCAAGCTCGGCGCCGATTATCCGGGTCCTTCCGTGTCAATGGCAGGTTAGTCAGAGGTCAACGGGCAGATTTTGGATTTTAGATTTTGGATTTTGGATTTGGGAATTCTTGCGCGGTTGTAAAACGCTTGTTCTCTGAATCCAAAATCCAAAATCTAAAATCTAAAATCTAAAATCTAAAATCCACAATCTGACCTCTGACTTCTGACCTCTGACTTCTACCCTTGTCCCGAGCAACCCTGATCGACGATAATTCAATTAGCCTCGACAACGTGATTATGCAGATCGCCTCACCGGAGTTCCCCATGCAGACCCTGGTTCGCGGACGTGCTAACCCGATGACCCGACGCCGAGCTGGTGCCGCTTCGCTCCAGGTAGTCTTGCTCATCGTCAGTCTCACCGCGCCGATGACTGTCTCCTGTCAGCGAGCGCCAAGCGATCCGAATCGCGGAATCGATGAGCTTCGCACTCTCGTGCAAGGCGCGGATGGGAAACCGGCGGCAGCAGAGCTGATTCGTATCGAGTCGCGCTATCCGAGAACGCGGACTGCCGCGCTCTCGCGATTCCTGCGTGGCTATTTCGCATATTCATCCGGGGATTCAAAGGCCGCGGTTGATGCGCTCGACGCGACCTCGATTGATGCAAGCACCGCTATAGGCGATTACGTATTGTACTTTCGCGCCGAAAGCGAGGCGGCCCTGGCCGCAAGCAGCGACGCGCGCCGAGACTTCGCTGCGGTCTACACAAAGCACGCGAATTCCTTGAAGGCTCGCGAAGCAAGACTGCGGGCGGCTGACGTTGCGGTCGCGGCGGGCGATCCGAATGCCGCGATCAACGAGCTATCGAAAATGGCCGACGCTTCAGACGCCGACGCGCTTCTCATCAGCGCTCAGGCTGAGGAAGCGCGCGGCAAGACCGATCAAGCATTAGCCAGGTACCGCCGCATCTATTACGAGCTGCCGGCGACTACCGCGGGCGCAAAAGCGGAAGCCAGACTCGCGGCATTGGGCGTGTCACCAAAAGAACAGCCCGCTTCGTTCGCGGATGAGCTAGCCCGGTGTGATGCGATCTTCGAAGCCAGGCAATACGGCGACGCAGCGGCGGCTTACGATCAACTGCTCGCTCGTTTTCCTGAAGCTGGCAAGCACGATGAAGTTCATCTCCGTCACGGTGTAAGCCAGCTCAACAACAGGCAGCCGGCGCAAGCGGCATCGTCGCTCGCTCTGGTCAGCGATCACAACCCGGAGTTGCACGCCGAAGCCATGTTCAATCAGGCCGAGGCGCTTCGTCGCTCGAATCGCTCAGGTCAGGCAGCCGCGATTGTCGATCGCTTGTTAGCCCAGTATCCGAAGCGTCGGTGGACCGAGGATGCGCTTTACAATCTCGCACGAGAGCTGGACAAGCAAGGGAGCAAATCGGAAGCCGCTGCGCGATATCGCCGGTTGCTTGCGGCTTATCCAAAAAGCCAGTACGGGCCGGAAGCCTCTTACACTCTTGGGTGGCAAGCTTACCAGTCGAAGAGCTACGCAGAAGCCGCGCGAATGCTCGAACAGCACCTGGCCGCATATCGCTATCCCGAAACGAAGTTCATCGGCGAGGCGTGCCTGTGGGCTGGCAAGTCCGAAGAGCGCCTGGGCAATCGAACACGCGCGCTCGCGCTCTATGATCTGGTGAATGAGCGTTATCGCTACGGCTATCACGGCTACATCGCGGGGCTTCGAGCGAGCAGGCTTCGCGCGGCAGACGCTTCGCTGAAACCCGAACAGGCGAAGCCCGGCTCCGACCTCGAACGAATCAAAAGCAATGTGACATTCGTCGAAGCGATTAAGGAAACCGCGGACGGCTCCGAGGAGGAGCGTTTTGCGAAGGCGGATGATCTGGAGGTGATCGGCCTGGCCGACTTTGCAATCAAGGAGTTGAATGCAGCCGTTGATCGCGCGCCAGCGTCTCCGAAGATCAACCTTCGGTTGGCGCAGCTCTACTCTCGGCGCGGAGAGAGCTTTCAGGCCACGCTGATTCTGAGGCGGGGTTACCCCGATCTCTACTCTTATCGCGAACCCGACATACCGCGCGAAGGGTGGCTTATTTTCTTCCCTCTCGTGAGCTGGGCGACTATCAAAGAAGAGGCGAAGCGCTACGGGATCGATCCTTACACGGCGGCAGGGCTCATTCGTCAGGAAAGCGTGTTCAACCCGAATGCGGTTTCGCGGGCGGGCGCTCGCGGGTTGATGCAAGTGATGCCGGCGACTGGACAGTTGATCTCGAAGCGGCAGGGAAGCGGCTCGATTACGGCGTCGGATCTGCTCAACCCGACGCTCAATGTGAAGCTGGGTATGAACTACCTTGCGCAGATGCTCGGTCAGTTCGGCAGGATCGAGTACGCGGCGGCTGCGTACAACGCAGGGCCCGGTCGAGCGCAGCGTTGGATTGCCGAACGCGGCGGCATGGATATCGAAGACTGGATCGAAGCGATTCCGTTCACCGAGACCCGGGGATATGTTCAAGGAGTGTTGCGCTACACCGCGAACTACCGAAGGCTTTACAAGGAATAGGATGAGGACGATTTCGATCAGAAGCATCGGGGTTCTGATTTTGCTGCTGGTTCCGGTTATTCACGGACTCGCGTTCAATGTCACCAACTCGCAGGCGCGAACGGGGGGCAAACAACCTGCCGCTGGCGGTAAGGGCGTTCTAAAGGTGATCACTGGTCAGGCGGGATCGGTTGTCTTCATCAACAATGTTCGCCACGGCGCAACCAATGACAAAGGCGAGCTCGATCTGCCGCGCGTCAAAGCGGGCTCATACCCGGTTCGCGTACGAACAGTGGGGTACATTGATTGGAATGGATCGGTTCTGATTGTTGCTTCGCGGAGCCGCACCCTCAAAGTCACTCAACCGCCAATGAGCGATCAAGCCGCGTTGCACTATCAGAAGGGCGACGAGCTTCGAGACAAGGGTAAAAATAAAGACGCAGTTCAGGAATACCAGCAAGCCCTCACCGCGCGGCCGAACTCTTTCGAAGCGCACATAGGCGCCGCTCGAAGCTACATTGCGCTTCAGGACTTTCAAGGAGCGGAAAAGCATATCCAGGCTGCAATGAAAAGCGGCGGCCGCACGCTAGCCGAAGCTCAGACGGTGCTGGCAAATCTGCGGCGCAGCCAGGGGCTGGTCGAAGACTCAATCGTCGAATACAGGAAGGCGTTGCGGCTCGCGCGAGGAATTTCGTTCGAGGCACACATCGGGCTTGCAATCGCGCTCAACGAGCTTAATGAGTCCCGCAACGATCCGCGGTTGATTGACGAAGTGGCGAAAGAGTATCGCATAGGCATTGCCCAGGACATGGAGACAGAGCCGATACTTTATTACCAACTCGCCGAGATACTCGAAAAAGCAGGCCGCAACAGGCAAGCGATCGAAGCTTATCGCAACTACTTGCGACTCGATCCCGAAGGCGAATATTCTTCTGCGGCTGAATCGATAATCGAAAGACTCAAGGAAGAAAATCCCAGGTAGCGGTTCGGGGTTCCGGGTTCAGAGTTTAGGGTTTGGGGCCGCGCGCGATCTTGCCTCAAGAAAAAAGAACCGAACCACGAACCATGAACTCGGAACCCCGAACTCGGAACCCGGAACCCCGAACCCGGAACCCTTGCATGGCCAAACAGATAGTCTCCCACAAAGCACAGCAATTCACCGAGTCGGTCATCAGAGAGATGACTCGCCAGGCGAACCTCTATGGGGCGATCAATCTGTCGCAGGGTTTCCCTGATTTCCCGGCGCCGGAAGAGATAAAGCTTGCGGCTTGCGACGCGATAATGGCCGACGTGAATCAATATGCGATTACATGGGGCGCTAAGAAGTTCCGCGACGCGATAGCAGAGAAGTCTTCATGGTACCTCGGCCTCGAAGTCGATCCCGAGCGCGAGATCACTGTCACCTGTGGTTCTACGGAAGCGATGATTGCAGCGATGATGGCGATCGTGAACCCGGGTGACGAGGTGATCGTGTTTGAGCCGTTCTATGAGAACTACGGACCGGACGCGATCCTTTCGGGCGCGACTCCGAGATTTGTGACGCTCTACGCGCCGGAGTGGAGCTTCAATCCTGACGAACTCGCCGCGGCATTCAACGACAACACCAAAGCGATCATCATCAACACTCCGAACAATCCAACCGGAAAAGTCTTCAGCCGCGAAGAACTTGAGTTCATCGCGCAACTTTGTCACAAGTGGAACACCATCGCAATAACCGACGAGATCTACGAGCACATCCTGTTCAACGGGAAGAAGCACATCGCGCTTGCAACGCTTGACGGGATGCGTGAGCGCACGATCACGATCAACGGATTGTCCAAGACTTACTCGGTGACCGGTTGGCGAGTCGGCTACACGATCGCGCCGGCGGAGATCACATCGGCGATTCGCAAGGTGCACGACTTTCTCACCGTGGGCGCGGCCGCCCCGCTCCAGGAAGCAGGCGCGCACGCGCTTAGGCTCCCGCACTCCTACTATGATCATCTTCAACAAGACTATTTCGCGCGCCGTGAGCGGCTGCTGCCGGTGCTTAAGGATGTTGGGTTCAAGTGTTTCGATCCCGACGGCGCCTACTACGTGATGACCGACATCAGCGCGTTTGGCTACGACGACGATGTCGAGTTCGCGAAGTTCCTGGTGACAGACATCGGCGTTGCAGTCGTCCCGGGAAGCAGCTTCTATCATGAGCCTGCGCTTGGAAGGAAGCAGGTTCGATTCACTTTCTGCAAGCGAGACGAAACTCTCGCGGCCGCCGAAGAGCGTTTGCAGAAACTAAAATCGATTGCGCGGTGAGTGGCGAATCCTAGAATCTTATCCATTCGCAATTACTCGAAGAATCGTTTCTTTCTCACTTGAATTTTGAAAGCATCAAACTCGAAGGCGACCGCCATTTTCTCTCGATGCGCGCATTGCGGACAGTCCCACACGTAACCGCCCACCCCACACGACTCGCAGAACACGCCGGGCAGACCCATTGAAGTGCCTAGCCAACTATTGGCAGCGCCGCAATCAATACAATTACCCAGAGGAAATTCCCCCTGACACTGAGAACAGATGAATTTTGCATTTGAGCCATTAAAGCCTGCGTTAGCGGGATGCCAATACTTCATCTCCGCTGGAACTCGCTGCCACTTAGCCATAGATTTCTTTTTACTTCTCGGTCAAATTGCCGTTGGCTTGTTCAAGCATTCGATGGAAGTCTTCTGTCGGTTTCTGACGATCCTGGATTGATGCTCCGCCTCTGGTTCTCGCTACTCCACTTTCCTAGTCCCGATTTTAAGACTGACAACCGGGTCGTTACGATACTTGATACGGTCTTTGATCGAACCGCCAAGTAGGAACAGCATAGAGAGTCCGAATGGTACGAGAGAGCAAATGAGAACGGTAGTCCGCGTCCTTGAATCCCAGCCTTCCGAGAAAAGCGCACGCAGAAATCCCGACACCGAGACGAGGAGAACTATTCGAACTATCCATCCAGCAAGACGCCCAAGGTTTGTTGATGTTGAACTACGCATTTCGGCTTTCCTTACTCTGAGAGTATCCTACAGACAGATTTGTTCAAGGCTAATCTCAAAGCTCAGATTGTGGAAGAATCTAGGCAGGCTCTGACCTCTCCCGACCTAGCTACGAGTGATGAATATTATCCATCTTATCCACAATCACGTGTGTCAGAATTAGGAAGCAATTCATCGCCGAGATTACGGCATTCCATATTCTTAAAGCCTTCGTGTAGCCCTTCATCTTCTCAGCTTGTTCTGCAAAGAAAGACTTATCGTGACTGGTCAGGCCGTGATAGATGTGCAGAACTGTGACGTAGCAAGCGACCAAAAGGTAAAGGAGAAAGAATGTCCCTCCGAATCCTACCAATAAAACAGAGCCTTGTTGTATAGCAAAAGTAAAAGTTGTCTTGTCCAAGACCATCAGAAGGACTACCGCTATTGCAGTGAGCAACAAAGCATCTCGAACAATATCGAGGTGTTGCACAAAGAGGTTTTGGATTGATTGTTTCTCATCTCTTTGTCCTATAAGCCACGCCAATCCGAGTAGCATAAAATATAGAAGGGACAATGCGCCTATTACGTAGAGAGCTGTGAGAATTTGAGAAATAGACATAGAAGTTTATTTACGGATGAACCGAAGCTGCAGTTCGTGGCGGACATACCTTGACCTCCTAATCACTCGATCGGGGGGTCTACTGAGGTGGCTCGTTTCCCTTGCCGGTCTGCCGAACATACGACATAGCTCTCTGAGGTGTAAAAGGATCTAGAACCTGTAACTCCGTATTGAATAGGGGTTGCGAAAACCTGAAACATCTTTCGGTCGGTGCTTAGAACTACGGTGAATTGATAGCCGTTTCTTATACCAGTCCCGAGCGTTCTATCAATAGCCCCGTCATCAACGAGTTGGCTAAGAGTCCCAAAGAATACACCTTTGCCTCTAGTGCTTTGATACGTTGCCTCTGCTACTGCCAGGGTTTTTACACTACCGATCGCACTATTTTCGTTGTCTGCCGTATACCTGATCTTAGACTGGGCGACCCACGCCTGTGTTGTGAGAATTAGAACTCCGGATGCAAAGGCCACTAGCACGCCGTGTTTTGATTCGCCAGTTTCTAGGAAATCTAATGGTAAGGCCACAACTTCAAAGCCTGTCTTAGTTACTTTTCCCAATGCTTCGAAAAAGTAACCATCCTTGACTGGATGTCTCCCATCAAGAAAGGAAACTAGACCGGCGTCAGCTAGTTCCTTAATCGTGCCATAGCTACCGCTTCCAACTCCGGCTCTGAATCTTTCTTGAGCCGATATGATCTGTTTCATCGTCGCCAATGCAGATGCTTCTGCGCGGTCTGGTGTTTCTGATTGGCTAGGGCCGAACCTCTGACCTTGAGTCTGCGCTTGCGCTGTTGACTGAAAAGGCCGCTCGTAGGGGAAGATGAAAACAATAGCTAGAAGTAAAAGTAATCTCATCTCTCGTATAACCATAGTTCCTGCTTTCTGATCAATAGATGTCACGGTTGCCAAAGCGAAACGAGCGCATTTCTCGCCTTGGATCAAGCTACTATGTTGCCATCCTAGCCACTTGTTCGGGACGCTTCTGTTCCGGGCCTAACTGGTAAATTGTTTTGTGAAGGCTGCGAATCTTGAGAGGGCTTACAAGGAACTAGACCATTCTAGGACTACCTGATCTGGGTGTAAATACTAATCAACTCTACTGGCCCTACAGAGCTATGTTGAAATGATCTCAGGCTTGCCACCTTTCTCACTCTCAAGTGCGGCAGACCACGAAACTCGCTTCGCGCGCCCCGGTCCAGCCCTGCTGAGGGGCAGTCGCGAACAACCTAATCCGCGAATCTGACACGGTTACGCCCTTCGTTTTTGGCGTTCCGTTCAGCATCATTTGCTGCCTGTTTTGTCCTTTCGAAATCCTCTCCCTGGTCTGGCCAAAGTGCAATTCCGACCGACACCGTAATTCTCTCCTGAGCCCCCTCAACATTGAACGCTTTGGCTTCGAACGCTGCCCGCATCTTTTCACCGAATGCTATGGCTTCAGTTCGGTTGTGATTAGGAAGAATAACCAGAAATTCATCGCCGCCATGCCCATAGGCCCCACCACGAGCGGCGACTGCTCTCTTTATTAGATATTGAGCCTCAGGAAGAATTGATGCATCAATTCTGCTTTCGGTGTATGTGGCATTTAGATCCCCGAACCCATCTATATCAACGAATATCACAGCAATCTGATATTGGTTTTCCTTGGCATCCTCGGCCCAAGCCAAGAAATCCTTTTCCTCCTGTGGTGGACTGAGAAGAATTCCAAACTTCTGTTCTAACTGCTTTGGAGGTACAACTGGCTTTCTATGCGAGATTTTGGTTTCTAGCTCACTAACCCGCTCCCATGCTGGCGCTGGTGGTTTACCCGAATTAAGGAACGCGCGAGCGTGGTATCTGTGTTGGTCATTGTTCAATCTGAAATCGCCACATGGCAGAAGAGGGGAGGGAGGATCGTAAGGTTTTGATGATGTCAAGCGGGTATGCCAGAGGTTGGCGCTATAATCTAATGCTGGTCCTTGCTCATCAACAATCTCACGTAATACTTCCCTCATATCCAACTCGCGTGCACATCCATTAGCGGGGTCAGGGTTAGTCATGTTGGCAGCTTTATGCTTTTCAACATATCTTTGGAGTATGGCAAGCTCGATCTCATCTTCGCTTGATTGCATAATCAGTACTTTGTTAAATGTCGTCGCGTCAACCCTCAAGCACTCGCGTCGCGTGTTGCCTCTTGCGCAAGATCGGCTTCGCCCCATTTCACGCAAAGTGGTGGCGGCTCAGCTAGCGCGGTGAAGTGGCTCGAGACGTGTAATCGCTGCCGCTTTCTCGCTCCGCACCGCATGCCAAAGGTCCCAATCCTGCTGCAAGCCGAGCCAAAAGTCTGCGGACATTCCCAGTACCTGCGCCAGGCGCAGCGCTGTATCAGTAGTGACGCCACGCTTGCCCCTGATGATCTCATTCAACCGAGCGAAGGATATCCCCAGTCGCTCTGCAAAGGCGGACTGGCTGATTCCAAGCGGCTTGAGAAACTCTTCCAAGAGCATCTCACCGGGATGCGTCGGTGGCCGCTTGGCCGGTAGCCGCCGCGCTATGACTGGCTCCGACGGCTTCCCGCGTCGAGGACCTGGCTTAGTGGTAGTCCGTAATTTCAACTTCGTCTGCATAACCATTCTCCCAGCGAAAGCAAACACGATACTGATCGTTGATTCGAATGCTGTGTTGGCCGAGGCGATCCCTGCCGAGCCGCTCAAGCCGATTGCCAGGTGGTATTGCTAACTCCGCAAGTTCGCGCACTCGATTGAGTTGATCAAGCTTGCGACGGGCAATCGGCCACAGTGATTTCGGGCACGTCCTGCGCGCCGCTCGCGTTTCGGTACCGTCGAATATGTCCGAGGTTCCCCGATCTGCGAACGCGCGTATCACGGGCCAAATGATAGCGGCTTCCGTGATAGCTAACCAGTCGCGAATCGATCAGTGGTGCGCGTCAGGTTTTCGCGGATACCAACCTCGTGAGAGGTGGGTCGGTGATGCTGCAGCCTACAACAATCAGATGTGCGTCAACGTCTCGCGTTTTTGCACATACCCACTTCGTGAGAAGTGGGTCGGTGATGTTGTAGCCTGCATTGTGCGCGTTGGACCGTGTCGTGCCAAATATATAGGCCGCAACATCACGTACCCACTTCTCACGAAGTGGGTATGCAGCGTCAGACGCGCTTCGTTGTAGTAGGCAGCAACATCAAGACCCACCTCTGAAACGAGGTGGGTATGCGCGAAAATCTGACGCGCACCCATCGGTCAGTCGCCAAGCTGAGCGCGCGCTGGGGTTCTCACCAGGTCGAGACCTTCTCGGGTTCAGTACGAAGCCGACGCCCTTTGTCCAGTCGCGCTACCCTTCTGAACACTCTGACTAAGTCACACTATTTCCTCACTTGAGCCGGATCGAATCAATCATGACCATTTTTATCGGAATATACTTGACTTAAACGGTCGGGTATCTAAAATAAGAGTGGCGCTTCAAGGCAGCGGGTCGTAGATATGCAGATCTCAACGAAAGGCAAGTACTCAGTGAGGGCGGTATTGGATATCGCTCAGTACTCTAACGGCTCGCCTGTTCCGCTTGCCGCCATCTCGAAGCGGGAAGGAATCTCGCTGCAGTTTCTCGAACAGCTCTTTCAACAGCTTCGCAAAGGCAACGTCGTAAACAGCGTGCGAGGTCCGCACGGAGGCTACGTGCTGGCACGCGAGCCTTCGGCGATAACGATCGGCGAGATAGTTCGCTTGATCGAGCCACCGCTCTACACAAGTTCGTGCTTCAGCAATGACGGAGCGGTCGAGAACTGCCGAATTGGAGAGACGTGCATCGGGGGCGCGATATGGAAGCAGCTTGCCGAGCACGTCGACAGTTTTTTGGACTCGATCACGCTGGCCGATCTGGCCAACAAATCGAAACCCGAGGTGGTGTACGGCTTGAGGATCAAGTCGAATCGAATCCTGGCCGATCGCGGCAATGGAAACGACGAAACGGCTGAGCCGGAAAAGATACAAGTGGCTTAGACCCAGGCAGGTTGAGACGGTTCGTTTGTTTTGAAGAGGCTTCTTAAGATACCAAGGAGATTGAAATGGCGTTGAAGCTCCCAATTTATATGGACTACCACGCGACGACACCCTGCGATCCGCGCGTGTTTGAAACGATGGCTCCATACTTCACGGAAATTTTTGGCAATGCCGCGAGCCGCAATCACGAGTTCGGCTGGCGCGGGGAAGAGGCGGTCGAGAACGGGCGCAAACAAGTTGCCGATTTGATTGGCGCGTCATCAAAAGAGATAGTTTTCACAAGCGGCGCAACCGAGTCTGACAACCTCGCGATCAAGGGCGTGGCGGACATGTACTACGAGCGCGGCGATCACATCATCACTGCGGTCACCGAACACAAGGCCGTGTTGGACACGTGCAAGAAGCTCGAGAAGCGAGGCTTCAAGGTCACATACCTTCCGGTGGCGAGCGACGGTTTGATCTCGCCCGATGACGTACGAAACGCAATCACCGACAAGACGATTCTGGTCTCGATCATGATGGCTAACAACGAGATCGGGGTGATTCAGCCGATCGCCGAGATTGGCAAAGTCTGCAAGGAGAGAGGCGTTCTCTTTCACACGGACGCGACCCAGGCGGTCGGTAAGATACCGTTCAACGTGAACGAACTGAACGTGGATTTGGCTTCATTCAGCGCGCACAAGATCTACGGGCCTAAGGGCGTCGGCGGCTTGTACGTTCGGCGCAAGAACCCGCGGGTGATGCTGGTGCCGATGATGGATGGCGGAGGACACGAGCGTGGAATGCGCAGTGGGACTCTGAACGTGACCGGCATCGTCGGGTTGGGAAAAGCTTGCGAGATCGCCCAGGCCGAAATGCAGGACGAGAACACCCGCGTGTTCGGGCTGAAGGAGAAGCTTCGCAAGGGAATAATGGACGAGATCCCGGATGTCTACATCAATGGCCATCCCGAGCAGCGGCTGCCCGGCAATTTGAACGTCTCGTTTGCGTACGTCGAGGGCGAGTCGCTGCTGATGGGCATCAACGACATCGCGGTCTCGTCGGGTTCGGCATGCACTTCGGCGAGCCTTGAACCCAGCTACGTACTCAAGGCGCTCGGCGTTGGCGAAGAGTTGGCTCACAGCTCGATACGGTTCGGGCTGGGACGCTTCAACACGGAAGAAGAAGTCGACTACACGATTGGCAGGGTGAACGAAGCGGTCAACAGGCTCAGGGACCTTTCGCCGCTTTGGGAGATGGTTCAGGAAGGCATCGACCTGAGCACTGTCCAGTGGGCGGGCGAGTAGTTTTTGAGTTCGACAGAGAGTTCTTGACGACAGAGAGCAGAGAGGGAAAACCAAATGGCATACTCAGACAAAGTAATCGATCACTACAACAATCCGCGCAATGTTGGGAATCTCGACAAGAAAGATCCGAACGTTGGCACAGGTCTGGTAGGCGCGCCCGAGTGCGGCGACGTGATGAAGCTGCAGATCAAGATCAACCCCGAGACGAACGTAATCGAAGACGCGAAGTTCAAGACGTTCGGATGCGGGTCGGCAATCGCGAGTTCAAGTCTTGCGACGGAATGGCTGAAGGGCCGATCCGTCGACCAGGCGCTTGATATCAAGAACACCGAGATCGTGAAGGAGCTGAATCTTCCTCCGGTCAAGATTCACTGCTCGGTGCTGGCCGAAGACGCGATCAAGGCGGCAGTGCGAGACTACCAGCACAAGCAGACCCCGGCTGAACAGAAGGCTGAGGAGGCTGTCAACGCGTAGAGGTGGCGGCGAAGAATCATGATTGAACTGACTCCAAGAGCTGTTGAAAAAGTCCGCGAGGTGATGCGCGATCAGGGTGTCACCGAAGGCGGGCTGAGGGTTGGCGTGCAGGGCGGCGGGTGCTCGGGTATGAGCTACAACCTCGCAATCGATACCGAAGTGCGTCCCGGCGATAAGGTGTTCGAAGTCGAAGGCGTAAAGCTGCTCGTCGATATGAAGAGCTTTCTGTATCTCGACGGCTCGACCCTCGACTATAAGGATGAAGGGCTGATGCAGCGCGGTTTCATGTTCAGCAATCCCAACTCGTCGGGCGCGTGCGGCTGCGGTGAATCATTTGCCGTTTAAATGAGAGACTAAACCCGCGCCGTCAGGTCGAGCAAAGAACTCATTTCAGCAAAGCGTGATGGTTGGGTGCCCATGCGACTCAACCATTTTTTTTAGCGGAAAGCACATTGACCACTACTCAAACACAGTTGTCGGCGAACCCATGCAGTCACTGCGGCACTAAAGCCGAGCGGGCGCACTTCTGCCCGCAGTGCGGGCGCATTCAGCCAGTCTCGGAGGGTACCGACTACTTTGATTTCCTTGGCCTGCCGAGGATGTTGCGTGTTGATGAGACCCAACTCGAGAAAACATTCTACGCGCTCAGCCGGCAGTTCCACCCGGACTACTTCATGAACGCAGGCGCCTCAGAGCAAAAGGCAAGCGTCGAGCGATCATCGATGCTCAACGATGCGTATCGAACCTTGCGCGATCGTGTCGCCCGCGCGAAGTACCTGCTCTCGCTTTACGGATACAAAGAAGCGGAGAAGAAGGCGCCGCCCGATCTGTTGGAAGAAGTCTTCGAGTTGAACATGCAGATCGAAGAGCTGAAAGCCGCCAGGAAGATGGCGGATGAAGACGAAGTCGCTGAAGCGCGCGGCGCGCTTGAAGAGGCGCTTCGAGGTCTTGAAGAAAAGGTGGCTAAGATCGATGAGCGGCTGCTCGAGCTTTTCGATGAGTGGGATCGCGCGACTGACGAAGCCGCGAACGAAGATCGGAAGAAATCAGTGCTCGATCGAATGAGCGAGCTTTTGTCGCACAGGTCGTACATTCACAACCTGGTTCGCGACATCAACGAGGAGTTGTAGTCGAATGCCCGTTATTGAGCTAAGCATGACCGGCCGGCCAAAGTCGGGCCGCGTAGTCGGAATCGACCTGGGCACCACGAACAGCCTTGTTGCGTTTATGGGCGCTGATGGTCCGGAAGTCATTCGCGATGAGGCGGGCAACGCGCTCGTTCCTTCAATTGTCTACTACGACAACGACGAACGACGCTTGCTGGTCGGCGAGGAAGCGCGCGATCGCTTGATCACCGAGCCACGGAAGGCCATCTATTCCGTAAAGCGGTTCATGGGCAAGGGAAGCGCCGACGTGCAGGAAGACCTCGCAATGGTTCCGTTTCAGGTGGCTCCAGGCAGCGAGCACGTCATTGGTTTTCAGATGGGCGAACGAGTGTTCACGCCGCCCGAAATATCAGCGTTCATACTGCGCGATCTGAGGGAGCGCGCTTCGAAGTTCTTCGGCGAAGAAGTCACGCAGGCGGTGATAACCGTCCCGGCTTATTTTAACGACGCGCAACGGCAAGCGACAAAAGACGCAGGTCATCTTGCGGGGCTGGATGTGCTTCGCATAGTCAACGAGCCGACCGCGGCTTCGCTGGCCTACGGCATCGATAACCGCGACGAAGCGCTGGTCGCCGTTTACGATCTTGGCGGCGGAACCTTCGACATCTCGATACTCAAGCTCAAGGACGGAATTTTCGAAGTGCTCTCGACCAACGGCGACACGCACCTGGGCGGCGACGACATCGACAATGAGTTGATCATGCTGATAATCGCCGAGATCGAAGCTCGCTCCGGGTCGAAACTCGATCGCGACCCGTCCGCGTTTCAGACCATTCGCAAGGCAGTCATCGCAGTCAAACACGAGCTTTCAAGCCACGGACGCGCAACGATTGCTTTTGACCTGGGCCCGGCCCTCGGAGGAGCATACCGCCGCGAGGTGCCGCGTGAAGAGTTCGAGAGCCTTATCGGGAAGCTTATCGAGCGCACGCTTGAGCCGTGCCGCAAAGCGCTTAAGGACGCGAACCTCAAGCCCGAGCAGATCGACGAAGTGATAATGGTCGGAGGTTCGACTCGCGTTCCGCTTGTTCGCAGCAAGGTCAAGGAGCTGTTCAAGCGCGAGCCTCACGTCGAGTTGAATCCCGATGAAGTTGTCGCGCTCGGAGCTGCGATTCAAGCCGACGTTCTTTCCGGCGGACGCAGAGACTTGTTACTGCTCGATGTTACTCCGCTGAGCCTCGGCATCGAGACGCTGGGCGGCGCGGTCGCCAAGATCATTAACCGGAACTCGACGATTCCTGCTTCGCGAGCTGAGATGTTCACGACGTGGGTCGACAACCAGACCGGGATCGATGTTCACGTCGTGCAGGGCGAACGCGAGCTGGTCCAGGACTGCCGAAGCCTCGCGCGGTTCACGCTCAAGGGAATCGCGCCGCAGCCCGCCGGCCTTCCGCGAATCGAAGTGAAGTTCCTGATCGACGCGAACGGAATCCTGACGGTGAGCGCCCGTGATGTTCGCACCGGGCAAGAGCAGTCAATCGAAGTGAAACCGTCCTACGGGCTGACTGATGAACAGATCGAAAAGATGTTGATCGACTCGATCGAGTTTGCCGAGCAGGACCTCAGCAATCGGCAGGTCATCGAAGCTCGAAACGAAGCCGAGACGGTGATGCGCGCGGCGGAGAAAGCGCTTGCGGAGCGCGCTGATCAATTGATCGACAGCGGCGAGCGGGCGGCGATTCGAAACGCGCTCGGCGAGCTTCGCGGCGTCACGGCAGGCGAGGACCATCGGTTGATCCGCGAAAAGATCAAAGAACTTGACGATGCTTCGCGGCACCTTGCTGAAGAGATAATGGACGGAGCGGTGCTTGCGGCGTTAAAGGACCGTAAGGCATCCGAAATCGCGGAAGGATAGCATGGAGGCGAAAGAGAAAATCGGAAGCGCCGTCATGGATGAGCCCGAGACGGAGACGAAGGTCTACAACGTGACCTTTCTGCGTTCGGGCTGCGACCCGGTGACTTGCGAGTACAAGCCGGGAGTAACGCCTTACCACGAGCATGGTAAGGAAGGTTCTTTCCTCGACGTCGCGCTGAACTGCGGGCTAGATCTCGAACACGCATGCGGAGGAAATAATGCATGCACAACCTGCCATGTGATTGTAAAGCAAGGTGAAGAGAATCTCTCAGAGATGGAAGAAGACGAGGAAGACCGGCTCTATATGGCTGATGGGCTGACGCTGCACTCGCGGCTGGGCTGTCAGGCGGTAGTTAACGGCGACGTGACGGTCGAGATACCCGACGTCCTCGACTTCATTCGCCACGGATGAAAAAGAAGGAGAAGTTATGAGTTCGTTGTTTTGTCCTCGATGCGCTGCCCCCAGGCTGATGAAACGATCGACATCGGAACAAGAGATCACCGTTCCGGGCGGTCGAACCAGCAGGCTTGTGATCGAGACTTATCATTGCGCGACGTGCTATTCGTTTGTCCGAAGCGAAAGCGTTCACGAGCGCGAAGAAGTTGCTGCTTAGCCAACGCGGTGAGGCTGTACGCCGAATGACGGGGTAACAACATGCCTGAGATTGGATGGACTGATACTGAAGAGATTGGGATCAGGCTCTTGGAGGCACATCCAGCCATTGATCCGCTGAGCGTCCGCTTCACCGATCTGCATCAGTGGGTGATGCGGTTGGAAGGCTTCACTGGCGACGCAAAAGGATCGAACGAGAAGAAGCTCGAAGCAATCCAGATGGCCTGGTACGAGGAGTGGCAGGAAGAAAATAGCTAAGAGTCCGTAGTCAGTAGTCCGTAGTCCATAGCTCGTTTCTTGCATCCACCGAGTAAGGTACGAACGAACTACTGACTACTGACTACGAATTACGGACCAATGAGAGTTTATCTCGACAACAGCGCAACCACACCAGTCGCGCCCGAAGTTCTTGACGCGATGCTGCCGTACTTTTCTGAGGAGATTGGCAACGCGCAGTCGGTTCACTCCTTTGGTCAGCGAGCGAAGTCCGCAGTTGAGAAGGCTCGCCGCCAGGTCGCCAAGCTAATCAACGCTTCACCGGCCGAGATCGTCTTCGTTTCCGGCGGAACCGAAGCCGACAATCTCGCCGTACGCGGCGTCGCAGAAGCCCATCGCGACCACGGCCGCCACATCATCACGACAAAGATAGAGCATCCCGCGGTACTGGCGACTTGCGAGTCGCTCGAGCGCGAAGGTTTTCGTTTGACTTACTTGCCTGTGTCAAGCAGCGGGCGCGTCAGCGTTGACGACGTGCGCGCGGCCATCAGCGACGACACGATGCTCGTTTCGGTGATGCACGCCAACAACGAGACCGGGACCATTCAACCGATTGAAGAAATTGCCGAGGTCGTCGCCGAAGCACGCGCGAGCGGGGCGGCGCATCTCCACTTTCACAGCGACGCGGTTCAATCAGCCGGCAAGATCGCAGTTGATGTAAAGCGGCTCGGCGTCGATTTGCTCTCCCTCTCCAGTCACAAAATTCATGGACCGAA
This sequence comes from Candidatus Onstottus arcticum, assembly GCA_038040485.1. Taxonomy (GTDB): domain Bacteria; phylum Acidobacteriota; class Blastocatellia; order UBA7656; family UBA7656; genus Onstottus_B; species Onstottus_B arcticum. Next base: position 204,138 of record JBBPIE010000004.1, on the reverse strand, counting down.
GGGCGTCGGCGCGCTGTACGTTCGCAAAGGCACCCGGTTAGCGAAGCTTCTATACGGCGGGCATCACGAACGTGACCGGCGCGCGGGGACTGAGAACGTGCCGTGCATCGTCGGCTTTGGCGCGGCGGCCGAGCTTGCGCGCGTTCACCTGAGCGAAAGACAAGCGAGCATGCGCGAGTTGCGGGATCATCTCGAGCGGCAGATCACAACGGCGGCGGCGGAGGTGCGAGTCAACTCCGATCTCGGCCATCGTGTGCCGAACATCTCAAACCTGAGTTTTGAAGGCGTGGACGGCGAAAGCTTGCTCATCGCGCTCGACCTAAAGGGCATTGCGGTCTCGACCGGGTCGGCGTGCGCGTCTGGTTCGCTTGAACCGAGCCACGTGCTGCAAGCGATGGGGCTGACTCGCGAGCGAGTGCGCGGAAGCCTGCGGTTGAGTCTGAGTGCTTTCACGACGCGCGAGGAGATCGACTACGCGGTCGCGGCGCTTGAAGAGACCGTCGTGCGCTTGCGCGAGATGATTCCGAATGATGAACCCGAAATAGCAAAGCTGGCGCTCCCGTAGGAATGCTCAGCAGATGCGGTGTTCGAATCGACGAAGACTCTTGCCGATGGGATCCCAGGTCTCAGATTATTCCAGATTTGAAATCTGAGATTTGATATCAACAGAGATGTACACCTCTCAAGTAGCCGATCACATCGCGCATCCTCGCAACGTTGGCGAGCTTTTGAACCCATCAAGCGTGGGCGATGTGACTAACGAAGTGTGCCTCGACCGGATCAAGCTCACCATTGTTGTCGAAGGAGCGCGGGTCACCGATGCGAAGGTCAAAGCTCGAGGCTGTCCGCCGACGATCGCTGCGGCATCGTCGCTGACCGAGCTCATCATCGGCCGTTCGCTCGCGGAGGTTCAGTTGCTGACTCGCAAAGACATAATCGAATCGCTTGGAAGGTTGCCCGCGGCCAAGATGCACTGTGCGAGCCTTGCGATCGACGCGCTCCGCGCCGCGATCGACAACCTCAAAGCTTGACCCACGGACTTCGCATGACACGACGCGCGTTGAAGGGAGGCGCTATGTTTGAACGATATACCGAGAAAGCACGGCGAGTTATTTTCTTTGCACGATACGAAGCCAGCCAGTTTGGCTCGCAAGCAATCGAAACCGAGCACATCCTGCTCGGTTTGCTGCGCGAAGATAAGGAGCTGACCCAACGATTCTTTCGCACTCCCCACCAGGCAGTGGAATCAATTCGCAAAGAAATCGAAGGCCGCTCTACGCTTAGCGAAAAAGTGTCCGCTTCGATTGATCTCCCGCTTTCAATGAGCGCGAAGCGTGTGCTGAGCAACGCCGCCGACGAAAGCCAGCGGCTCGGCCATCGCCACATCGGAACCGAGCACCTGCTACTCGGTATCTTGCGCGAAGCGAACTCGCCTGCCGCTCAAATCCTCAGCGAGCGCGGCTTGCGCCTGGAAACTGTTCGCGAGGAGATCAAGGCTCTTAAGCAGACTGAGCAAGAGGAGACGGACTCGGGCGCGGACCCCATTCAATACCGAGAACGAATGTCCGGCGTGTTCGCGTTTGAGGTTCAAGCTCAATTCAATCGGCTGCTTGATTTGCTGGTTAGCAAAGGCGTGATTGACGAAGATGAGAAGCGGCAGATAACCGGTGGATGAAGTCGCTAATCGATCTCTCCCACGAGCTCTCCGCACGACAGGCAGAACAAGTCTTCTTTCCCTGAGTCGGCGCCGCAGTTCTCGCAGCTCAGAGCTGTTTCCAGAGTAAGAATCACACCTGAAAATATATCTGCCAGCGGGCTAGTTACTCCGAGCGTGTCGGGCGGCTCCGAAGCGAATCGGCCGTCCTCAATCGGCTGAGAGACTTGCTGTGCGGGCTGCTCGACGAAAGCGAAAACTGGTTGGGCTGGCGGCGGGTCAGGCAGGTCAGGCGGTTCGAGCAGCGATTCATCTATTAGATCGAATGTGGGCTCGGCGAACTGATCTAACGTGGGCGCTTTGGCTTCAGCCCAGTCGCTCTGCTCGATGAAATCGAAGTTTGCAGGAGCCGGTTTTCCCGCGGTCGGCGCAGGCTGAGCGCTAGCCAGCCCGATGCGTTCCAAATCCTTTCTCTGCTCCTCCGACGAGAGCGCGCTGAAGTTCGACAGCTCGTCGAACAGGTCCAACTCGACCATTGTCGTCGAAGCGGGTTCGATCAACCTATCGCTGGAGCGCGCGCCGGACTCGTCGCTTCTGAATTCCATTCGAGTTTTTCTCCAAGGGGGTGCTGAGGAAAGGGCAGCCTCATTTTACAACAGCGTCTAAGGGTTGCCCATACTATTGTTATTTGGGCATTGGGTCAGTTTGAGGAAGTAGCATAGACTTTAGTCTGTGTCCCCTTGGTCATCGCGTGTATCAGTTGGAGACACAGACTAAAGTCTATGCTACTTCCTACAATTTGTTGCCTGGTCGCGCAAGCTGCTACCATTCGCGCAAAGAGTTATGCCGAGCGAATCCGAGATCATCTCGATAATCAGGCGTCGTGCACGAAAGCAGGACGGCGTGATCGTTGGCATTGGTGACGATGCTGCGGTCGTTCGACCGAGCAGCCCGAGGGACTTGATAGCGTGCTGCGACTTAATGGTCGAAGGCGTACACTTTCGCCGCGAGTGGGCGCCGCCGAAACTCATCGGCCGCAAGGCGCTCGCGTCGACGTTGAGTGACGTCGCCGCGATGGGCGCACTCGCCAGGTTTGCGATGATCAGCGTCGCGCTCCCAAGCGACTGTTCGTCTGAATTTGTGGACGAGTTGTTCGAAGGCGTCTGCGAACTGGCCGATTCGTTCAACGTGTCGATCGTCGGCGGGGACACTTCAAGCTCGCCTGCCTCGTTGTTTCTCGATACGACTGTCATTGGCGAGTGCGAACCGGGCCGAGCCGTCACGCGGAGCGGCGCGCACGCCGGCGATGCGATCTATGTGACGGGCGAGCTTGGAGCGTCCGCTCTAGGTCTGGCGCTGCTTGAGCGAGGAATGCGGCTCGGAGATTGCGAATCGAATGGAAGCTCCGAGATGATCGAGAGAAGTCATCGCGAAGCTCTGATGAAACACCTGGCACCAGTTCCCCGGCTTGGGATTGGCCGCGCGCTGGGCGAACGGGGGCTTGCAACAGCGATGATCGACGTAAGCGACGGCTTGAGCACAGACCTTTCGCATCTTCTCGACGAGAGCCGAGTCGGAGCAGTCATTCAGGCAGACGCCATCCCGATTGCCCGCTGCGTTGAACTGCTTGCGTCCGGCTCAACCGATCTCGATCCGCTCCAACTCGCGCTGCATGGCGGAGAAGAGTACGAGCTGTTGTTTACTTGTTTGCCTCAACACCAATCGCAACTCGCCAAGCTGTCACGCGAGCTGGGAATCAGCATTTCTCATATTGGGGATATTGTGGCTGAGAAGGGACTGCAGCTCGAACGCAACGGTAACCGCGAGATCGTGAGTCCGGCTGGATTCGAGCACGGGATTTGATTGCCGAAAACCCGCGATCTCAACGGAAAGCGCCAGGCTCCCTCAAGAATCAATCACACCTCTACTTCTTTTGATTCCCGCTACTGCCCACAAGAGTTATCAATGCGTCGGGCAGCGCGCCTCGCCAGTTCAAGTAATCATGTCCGCAGTTGCACTCGTCGTAGCCAACTTCGTAGCCTCTGGCCTTCAGCACATCGCGCAGATGGCGGCTAACCGCAACCATATCCGGAGCGCCGCCCGGATTCGGGCCGGTTTCGAACAACCCAACCTGCAGATGAAATCGCAACGGCAGTCTCGGGCTTGAGGCGAACTGTCGAGTGAGCCATTCGGGCTCGGTCTCTTTCCCAGGCTTCCACCAGAAAGAGCCGGACTGGCTGATCACGTTTCCGAAGATTTCCGGATGCCGGTACCCGACAAACGCGGCGGCCAACCCGCCGAAGCTCACCCCGCTGACGACCGTCTGGCTTGGATTGGTGGTGACGTTGTAGTTCGCGCGCACCCACGGAATCGCTTCTTTCGCGATGAACTCAGCGAACGGCTCGTAGCAAGCAAACTCGGTGTTGCGAGATTCCGCAGTCGGATTGTCCAGGATCAACGCGACCAGCGGCGGTGCTTTTGACTGAGCGAGGAGGTTGTCAAGAATGGTAGCTGTCGGAATCAACAGCGTGTACATCAGTCCGTCAAACATCACGATCAACCCGTAGGGCTTTGCATCGCGAGAGTAGCCCGGGGGCGTGTACACCCAGGCGCGGCGTTCGTTGTTGAGGATCGCGCTTTTGATCTTGGCGTTGTCGAATTTGCCCTTTGGAGTGTCAGTCTGGCGACCGATCCAGGGATTGGTTGGCGCGTCCGGCAACTCGACGATTGAGCCGCCGCCCAGCGCTGGGCGCTTGTTGAGCGGATCGATCTTGAACGTTGCAGTTCGCTTCGGAAAGTCTTTCTCCTCTAGTTCATCAAAGGGCACTAGCGAGTCGTTTGCCGATAGAAGGTACGTAAAGCGGGCGTCGCGCGGCACGAGATAGGTTCGGTACCACAGATCGGTGTTTGCCAGCCGCGACATTTGATTGCGCAGCGGCTCGCCCCCTCCCAAGGCAAACACGACCACGTTGCTTGTGTCCTGCTTAGCCCGCCACAAGAAGGTCACGAGCGTGTTTCGCGAGTCACCCTGAATCGGTTCGATTACGGGAGTGCCTTCGCTTGTGACCGTTTGCCAAAACTGATCGAGTGTCGTGAGATTGCCGGCCTTAATCTCTCGTTCGAGCGCGGCAATCCGCGGGCTAACAGCCTTGTTTGGCCCGAGAGAAAAGGTCGTTGCCGCGGTGTTGTTGGGGAGGCAAGCGCCGAGCGATAACAGCGCAGAAGCGGCGATACTTGTCAGCGTCTCGAACGCCGCCTTAGATCTGTTCGTCGAAGATTTCATCATCGTGTGAGAAAGCCGGACCGCAGACTAGAACTATCCGCATGGGCTCGGCGCCAGTGTTCTGGAGGGTGTGCCGATGCTTGGGGGGTATGTACACAGCATCACCAGGGCCGACTTCCCGCTGCTCGGCGCCAACCGTCATCACGCCTCGGCCGGCGACGATGTAGTAGATCTCATCGGTCTGGCGGTGATGGTGAGGTCTGACTGAGTGACCGGGCGGCAAGATTTCTTCGGCGAGGCTGCATTGGGTTATTGCCGACGAGGTGCGATCTATCAACGGCCGAATCTCAGAGCCGTGAGCCGTGTTGATGACACTCGCGCGTTCGCGATTTACGATGATCATTGTAAGGAGTCCGTAGTCCGTAGTCCGTAGTCCGTAGTCCGTGGTTCGTGGTTCGTGGTTCGTGGTTCGTAGTCACGTGGTCCGTGAGTCAAGCCCACGAACTGCTGATTACGGATTACGGACTACGGACTACGGACTACGGACTACTGACTGCCCATCACTTCTTCTTCGGCTCGACCTGGCCGCCGGCTGCAACCCAGGCGTCCCATCCGCCCTTCAAAGCGCGAGCCCGTTTGAAACCATTCGCCAGGAATATCTGCGCCGCCCGGGCGCTTGTATGTTCGCTCGGTCAGGTGCAGTAGGTAACGATCTCACGGTTGCGGGGAATCTCCTTGAGACGCGACTGAATCTCGTCAACCGTCATCCGAATCGACCCCTTGATTTGCGTTTCGGAAGACTCAAACGAACCCTCGCTGCGGTCGTCGATTATGGTCATGGGTTCGTTCTTCGCGATCTTGGCCTTCAGGTCATCTACGGTAATGCGTTCAACATCAGCGTCGTCGGAACCGGTTGCTGTAGTGTCAGGAGCCGGGCGTTCGGCCTTGGCGCTCGGTTTCTTTGCCTTTGTTTTCTTTTGTCCCAACACGGCGAGCGGTTGAGCCATGGCAACGGAGTCGAACGTCAGCAACACGGCGGAGAGTAGAAGCACCAATCTTCTAAACGTCATCTCGGTGGCCTCCCGGCGATTAAGGTCTTGCAGCCATTCTGCCATGCGAGGTGGCCAGTGGCCAGAGGTCAGAGGTCAGAGGTCAGAGGTCAGAGGTCAGAGGTCAGAAGTCAGAAGTCAGAAGTCGGTTATGGCTTCAGCCGAACGCCTTGCGTTGACCGGATGATGCGGACCCGAACGCGGAACCCGAAACGCGGAACCCATGACGGCCACCGACTGACCACTGACCACTGACCACCGACCACTGACCACTGACTTCTGACTTCTGACTTCTGACCTCTGACCTCTGACCTCTGACCTCTGACCTCTGACCTCTGTTCTTTTCCGCTTGATATGAGGCGGCGAAGATACTAATATCGGGTCACGATGCGCCGCCCTCGCAAGGCGCAATTCGAATCCCGGGAGTTGCACTAAGTTGAAGCCTAATAGAAGCATAACGACCTTCGTTTCGTGCGTTCTTGTCCTGAGCTTTGCGATCGCGCAAGGGAGTGACCAGCGCGCGAAGCTCGGCGAGAGTCGCAGCGTCTCGCTCCCTGCATACGCAGTGCTGGATGAGCGGGCGCAGCCGCTGATTGCTTCGAGCGGCAAGGTCGGCTTCGTTGCTTCCGTAACCGGCGGCTCGGTCATCTCCTTCAGTCTCACTTCAGGCAAGATCCTCTCGTCAGTTTCGGTGGGCGAAACGATCGGTCCGATCTCGCTCGTAGAAGCGGGCGGCCGAAGGCTCATCGCCGCGCCTGCGGTTAACGACCCCGGTCACGACAGCCCGGCGACCGTGACGATAATCGATGCGACGTCTGCCAAGCGGCTCGATCCGAAGGCGCTATTGGTTCTTCCGAAGGACGCCTTGATCACGCCGGCGACCCAGGCGCTCCTTACTCGCGACGGCCGCTTCTGCTTGATCGCCTCGAGCTTCGATGTGCCGACGCTTCTTTCATTCGACGTCGAGAGCGGACATTTGATCTCGCATGTTCCGTTGATCGGGCGACCGTCCGAGCTTGCGCTTGACGAAAACGGCTCGCGTCGATGCGTCGCAGTCGCAAGCTCGGTTTCAAATAGCGTCTCGATAATCAAGCTCGACAGCGAGGGACAACTCAGTGCAGGTGCGAGCTTCAGTCCGGCCGGCGCCAACATCGGCGATGCAAACAATCCTGCGTTCAGCTCCGACGGGGGCACGCTCTACATAGCCGCGTCCGGCGGCGACAACCTGTATGCGGTAGACGTCGAGAGCGGAATCCAACTCGATATGATCTCTGTTCTTTCCCCACAGCGGGTCAGCGTGGGTACGGGTGTGGACGGCAACGACGTGATCGCTTGTAGCCGCATTCGAAGACCGGCTAACGGCAAGCAGGGCGGAGTCACCATAGCGACGAATCTTGGCTCGCGCCTGGCAGTCAGAACAGAGTTCACGCCACCCGAGGGAATCGAGTTCTCGCGCGCCAACAATGTCGCGTTCAACGAGGATGCGTCTGTAGCATTCATTGGTTCGACGACCGGCGTTTTGTTCGCCTTCAACACCGAGACTGGTGAGGTTGAGTCTTACCAGACGGTGGGCGGAGAGCTTCGGCGAGTCGCGGTGTCCGGCAAGTATCGCTCGGTTGCCGCGGTGCGTTCTTCGCCAAGCGGTGATCAGGTCGTGATAATCAGCTTCGATGTGGTAGCTCCGAACGAACCGGACCCGTCGAGCCCCACCATTGATTCGATCTTCCCCGACGTCACCGAGCAGGGCCGCGTCAGGAACCTGCAACTCACCGTGGCAGGCAAGAACCTCAGCGATGGGTCATCGCTGCTGGTCAACAACAACGAATACGCGGCCGATCTTTCGCCGAACGGACGAGCGCTTCAAACCAAGCTGCCGAAGTCGCTCTTCAATCAAGTCGGTTCGCTGACCGTGCGAGTAAAGGGAGCGAACGGGGCCATCTCGGCTGCAACCGAGTTGCGAATAGTGAGACCCGGCATCCCGTTGATCGAGAGGATCACGCCTACAGAACTTCCAGGACCGCTGGCGCCATTCACCCTAAGAGTTACCGGCCGGAATTTCCGCCCGAGTTCAGCGATTTCCATCGACGGCGTAGACCTGAACACGCGGCTGAGCAAAGACAACGAGCTTGAAGCGCGAGTGCCTGCAGAGCTTGCGCACTCGTTGGGCACTTTGAGAGTGCGAGTGAAGGATCTCGCGGTGTCCGATCTGTCGTCCGTTAACGAGAAGCAGCTTGTTTTGTTTGGGCCTCGTATGAGCTCGGTCAAACCGTCCGCCAATAGGATCGTTGCGGGTGATCGCAAGTTGACGCTCAACATAACTGGCAAGAACTTTCGCGACGGCGCCGAAGTAGTCGTTGGCGGCGAAGTGATGCCCGCCGAACGAGTGCGGCGCGTCAATGGATCGCTGATCACGTTGAGCGTGCCGCAGGAGTTTACGCAGGAGAGTGGCGGTCTTCCGGTGCTCGTGCGGAATCTTGAAGGCGGCGTATCGGGAACCGCGATTTTACGGGTGCGCGGTCCGGAAATCACCGGGTTTCGTCCGGGAAAACTGTACGCCGGCACATCGGGCGTTGCTGTCGATATTCGTGGAAAGAACTTCCGCCCGCGGGCTCGCGTGTTTGTCGGCGACGGAGCGGAGTTGAACTTTGCGGTCGAACGCCGGCATATTCGCTTTCAGGACAGCACTCGCATGGTAGTTACGCTGACCGATGATCTGAATCGCCTGCTGACCAAACCGGGCGAGATCAAGTTTCAGGTCGTGAATCCGAATGGGTCGGAGGGCGTGCGCTCGGAAGACCGTGCTATCAAGGTCGTAGGACCGCGGATTGCCGACGTACGCGTTGAACCCGTGAAGGATGACGACTCGCGCGTGGTGCTTGTCATCGACGGCGCGAACTTCCGCAAAGGCGCAATAGTAGAGTTCTTTAAGCGCGGTATCGACAACGCGCCAGTAAGTCAGATGGTTCCTGCCGACCTGAAGGCGCGGCGGATGTCGGTCGTTGTTCGAGCGAAGAAGATCGAAAGACTTGGCAGCTTCGAAGTGCGAGTCGTGAATCAAGGCGTCGTTCCGGTAGCGTCCAAGTTGTTTCAACCTAGATTCACCGAGCTCGCGAACCGAGACTAACGGCAACGATCAAATTGTGGCTCACAAAGAGGGACCGGCTTTCGGTCCCTTTTTTGCGGAGACGACTCGCCGGGAGTTGAGGGATTTCGCTCGAGGTTGCAAGGCTGTCCTTCCGTCCCGGCATTGCTTTGCATTATCCCACCAGCCTTCTACGTCTATATGTGGGGAGAAGGAAAACCGGCTTAACCTAACCACTCCGTTTTGCGATGGAGGCGGAACGGAGTAGGCTCTTTTAGTTAACGGATCGTAGTGAAATCGGAGAAAAGATCTATGGCAGGAGATAAGAAACCCACCAAGCAGCGAAAACGAGGAGCGCTTCCGAAGGAAGGCGTCATTGTTCCTGAGACGCCTGAGGGCGGCACTGCCAAAGACGCGAAGCAAGGGACACTCGAGACTGCTACGCCAGCGGACCCGGTGCTGGCGGAGGCTACGAACGAATCCACAAAACCTGAAGAGAAAGCTGTTCAGAGCAGGCGAAACAAAAGAGATCCTCGGAAACCCTCGTTCCTTCCTGAAACGCTCGATAGCACGGTCATCGCGATGCCGCTTCTGAAGGAGCTTGAGAATGAGAAGCTAGGACGCAAGAACAAGACAACACTAAAGCCGAAACTCTTTGATGTGATCATTGACTTGAACCTCGAGTACTTTGAGGGGCGCGATAAGGCGCGAACGTGGGTTACCGAGACAATCAAAACAATCATCGGGGAAATAGGAAAAACCCAAACTGACCAAGGGATCAGCGAAATAAAAACCAGCCTCAGCCAGCAGTATGTGTTTGCGAGATTGGAAGGCGATGTCTTACGCGAGTTGGTCAATCGGGATGGACAGCGGCAAGCAGAACCGAGAGGCGGCCATCCGCTGCCGAAGAATCGATTGCGGGCTGCTTATCATATCTGGCCGGATTTTCCAATCGGAGCACGCATCAACAAATCAATCAGCACCGTAAAAGCGGACGCTGCGCAGAATTCGTTCGCCGCAGTCGGCGAGGATATCGTCTGGGCGGTGCTCGATTCAGGTATCGACAAGAATCACCCACATTTCGCTGTGCACAAGAACCTCATTCTTAAGGAGCCGCTCATTCATCGGGATTTGACCAAATTAGCTGACGGCAATGACGACGGTGCGACAACTGACGCGTTCGGGCACGGCACCCACGTGGCCGGCATCATCGCCGGCGCAATGCGAGTTGGGGAAAAACCCGCCGATGATCAGCCGCCAGTAGAAAAGATTCGCGCATACTCCAAACACCGCGATGAACACGGCGAGGTCACCTATGACTCGGTTTCTATCAATGCCATTTCCGGGATGGCGCCCAAGTGCAAGCTTCTGAGCCTCAAGGTTCTCGATGAGAACGGCGACGGCCTGGCGAGCAACCTCATAGCCGCGATCGCTCTGATACAGGATCTCAACGGCCATGGCCGCCGCCTGCTTGTGCACGGAGTCAACATGAGCGTTGGTTACGAGTTTGAACCTGAATGGTTCGCGTGCGGGCAAAGCCCGTTGTGCGTGGAAGTAGACAGGCTGGTTCGCTCGGGCGTTGTGGTCGTGGTGTCGGCAGGCAATACGGGCTACGGTGTTGCGCAAAGCACATTTCGTGGAGTTATTTCGGCAGGGATGGACTTGACGATAAATGACCCGGGCAACGCCGATATGGCAATCACCGTTGGCTCGACTCACAAAGATATGCCGCATGTTTACGGCGTTTCATACTTCTCGTCCAAGGGCCCAACGGGGGACGGGCGAGCCAAGCCTGATCTAGTCGCCCCCGGCGAAAAGATTCTGTCTTGCGCTACGGGTCAACAGCTCGCTGAGATGAAAGACAAGGCTGGCATCTGCGACTATCTTGAACAAAGCGGCACGAGCATGGCGGCGCCGCATGTTTCGGGTGTGATTGCCGCGTTTCTTTCGATAAGGCGCGAATTCATCGGGTATCCCGAGAAGGTCAAAGAAGTATTCCTATCCACTGCTACCGACCTGAAACGTGAGCGGTACTTTCAAGGTCATGGCCTGGTGGACTTGATGCGGGCAATTCAATCCGTATAACCAATGGAGGACACGATGTCAGACTTGAAAGGGTTTCCTTACTTCGAAGTGGAGTTCAACAAAAAGGGTGAGGCGCATGATCAGGGGCAGATTACGAGCCTGACAGACTTCCTCGCACCGGGCCAGACCTCGGACTTATTCGTAATCTCGCACGGCTGGAACAATGATATGGGCGACGCACGAGGCCTCTACGATCGATTCTTTGATTGCCTGCGCCAGGTGATAGACTCGCAATCCGTGCCCGGCGTCAGCTCGCGCACGTTTGCCATCATGGCCGTACTTTGGCCCTCAAAGAAGTTCGCCGAGCAGGAGCTGATTCCAAGCGGCGCGGCGGGGGCGGAGTCGCCGGTAACCAACGATCTCCTGAAGAAAGAGCTTGAAGAATTGAAGGGCGTCTTCGATGACCCAAACGCAAACGAGGCTCTTGAAAAGGCTAAGCTGTTAGTGGCCAAACTCGAAGACAGCCCAACGGCCAGGAGAGAGTTTGCGGATCTGTTGCGGTCGGTGTTGCCCAAGAAAGCTTCCGCGGATGTGGACTCCTCGAACGAATTCCAAAAGCTTCCCGGCGACGAGATCATGAATCGATTGAGCAAGCCTGTGCCGATCGCGGTGCCCAAGCCGGGCGCCGGCGGCGGAGCTTCGATCAACGAAGGCGCTGGAGGTGTAGCGGCTGGTGGCGCGGCCGGGCTTGGCCAATTCTTTAGTGGGGTAAAGGCGGGCGCGCTCAACTTGCTCAACCTGACTACCTTCTACCAGATGAAAGAACGAGCCGGCCTTGTCGGCAGCACGGGAGTGAACCGGGTGCTTACGACCATTCGGGCTCAGAACCCGAGCATCAAGTTTCATTTGATTGGGCATAGCTTTGGCGGGCGTTTGGTCACAGCCGCTGCGGCGGGAGCTGAAGGCCAATCCGGCGTCAACGTGAACACGATGACGCTGTTGCAGGCGGCGTTCTCGCATTATGGTTTTTCGGAACACTACGATGGAACCAACGATGGATTCTTCCGCAAGGTTGTAACCGGCAATCGTGTGTCGGGACCGATGCTCATAAGCTTCACTCAAAACGATAAGGCGGTTGGAAAAGCTTATCCGCTTGCCTCGTTGATAGCGGGACAGGTTGCGGCTGATCTCGGCGACAAGAATGATAAGTTCGGCGGCATTGGCCGCAATGGCGCTCAGAAAACGCCCGAAGCCAGCGACGGAACTCTTCTCGGTGTTGGCGGCGCTTATCAGTTGGATCCGGGCAAGCTTTACAATCTCAACGCTGACGCGATCATTAAGGACCACTCAGACATATGCCATAACGAGGTCGCTTACGCGCTGCTCACCGCGGTCGCGACTACTTAGGGGGCTACGAGCAAAGAGCAAAGGGCAAGGAGCAAAGGGCAAAGAGCAAAGGGCCAGAGTCAAGCACCGGCTGACTTCTGGCCCTTAGCTCTTTGCCCTTTGCCCTTTGCCCTTTGCCCCTTGCTCTTTGCCCTTTGCCCTTTGCTCCTTGCCCTTTGCTCTTCGCCCTTACTCGGGCTTTCTCAACACATAGCCCGCTCCGCGCACGGTGTGAATGAGCCTGGGTGAGAAGTTGCGGTCGATCTTGTTGCGCAGATAGTTCACGTACACGTCGATGACGTTGGTGAACGAATCGAAGCTCTCGTCCCACACCTTCTCTGCAAGCACGGTTCGTGAAAGCACCTGATCCGGGTGGCGCATAAAGCATTCAAGCAATGCAAACTCACGAGAAGTCAGCTCGATTTGCTGGCTGGCTCGCGACACGCGGCGGGTGAGCGGATCGAGCACAAGGTCGGCCATTTGAAGCTTCGTACTGACCTCCGCGCGGTCACGCCGCCTGAGGGCTCGAATGCGGGCCAGGAGTTCGGCGAACGAGAAGGGCTTCGTCAAATAATCATCGGCGCCGCTATCCAAGCCTTGCACCTTCATTTCCACCGAATCCCGCGCGGTCAGCAACAGGATGGGCGTAGCCACGCGACCTTGTCTCAAGCGCCGGCACACCTCGAGCCCGTCAAGCAGCGGCAACGTTATGTCGAGGATGATCAGGTCGTAGCTCGCGGTCGAAGCGCGAAAGAGCCCATCCTGACCGTCGGTTGCAACATCGACGACGGAACCTTCCTCTTCAAGCCCGCGCTTGATGAAACTCGCCATCTTGGCTTCGTCTTCGACAATCAGAACCCTCATCGCGAGAAGTATAAAGGATGGAAGCGGGCAAGGGCGAAGGGGTGAGGGGCCAGAAAGCAAAACGACTCGCCCGCCAAACGCACCGTGGCTGTCCAGTCTGCGGCTTGGAATGTGACGCTGTGCGCAGCCAACCGCAGCGAGACAGGCTACGGCTTATCAGGGCGCTTCGCGCGAAGAGGTGAAGCGCGCGCGAGATGCGCCTCATCCCTCAACCATGCGCATTGCAGCTTGATGCACGCCTGCCCCTCCTGCTGCATATGGATCGCGAAAATAAATGAAATTTCAACGAACTCAAGCCTGACCCCTCCTGCTCAAGCCTGATGACAGCGCAAGAGTGGAACCGTTTGAGGCCTCCTGCGCCTGCTTACCGAGTGAACAAGTCGCGTTCCGGCGGATTCCTCGGTGTTTAGTGCTTGTGGGGAGGATGACAAACTTCTTATGGTGTGACAACGAATGCCTTTTTCTTAGCGTTCCACCGGAAGGTCTCACTAGAGAGCTGAGCGAAACGGCGGCTTGTAGACCTAATGAAGTCTCCTTCCCCGTCTGTTTCGATTCTGATTGCCTCGTCACTAAGATGAGAGTCGCGGTCTTTTGAACCTATGTGCAGAAACGGGAGCGGCGTCAGTGACCCATCGTTCCCGACTTTCCAAATGCGAAGTGTGTCGGAAACATAGTGGCTGACTAAGGCAAGGTCCATTACCTGGTCACCGTCAAAGTCCCTAGCTTCTATCTGGCAGGGACTCTCGGGATCAAAGTCAACAAGTCGACTTGCGACTATGCCGCCGTCTCGAACCACCACGACCCGCAGCCGGGCCGAAAGGAGCGGCAAACCATCAGCTTCCTCGCCTCGCTGGCGAGCGTACCAGCACGATATCAAATACACTGTCGATGCCTCAGATGGGATCGTGTCGATGCGAAAGGCGACCTCGCGATCAGACAGGACTTGGCTGAAGTCGAGCGGTCCGCGCGACAGAGTTTGCTCGAACCCTCTGGAACAATGCGGCAACAAACTCGAAGGGGTTAACGCATAACCTCCGGCGTTCTTGCGTGCGACGGTGAAAACACGAAGGACGCCCGTGCGATCAATAGCTGCTGTTCGTCCTGCTGTCCACGCGAACGGACGATCGATGTCAAAAGGCTGCAGTGCTGCCCTTATCCCGGCCTCAAGGCTTACATCGGTTCCAGTGCCCGCTCTTACCTGCGATGATCGCGAGCAAGAGGCAGCCACAAGTCCAACCACCAGGATCGCGACCATCGCCAAAGCCCGAGCTTCGGTTAGAAAAGAAGTCTGATTTCTTCCGCGATTCTTCACGTGTTCCTCATTGATCGCGCTAAATTCGCCTCTTGAAGTCATCGCCTGCCTCGTAGTGCCATGCCTCTAATGCTTAACGCTAAATCGACAAGCCTCCCAGCCCGCGAAGAGCGTATATATCTTGTCCATTTGTCCATAGCGGAACTTCGCGCTTTTCGTAAGCTTACCTCCTTTTACGTAATCGCGTACATCGGCCGGGAATTGATAAGCAGTGGCCGCGAGGATGCGGTCGGTGCTGTTGATGAACCTATCCATGAGATATTGCAAATATATCCCGCCGAGTTGAAGGTTCGCTTGGATGTTCGCGTCGTTATCGGGAAACTTCGCATTCTTCCCGCCAAGGGCCAAGTCAATAAACTCTTGCGAAAGGTCATACCTGTTTTTCATGTCGTTGGCAGTTGCCTCTTTGATCTGCATTGGCCCGTACACTGGTTCTGCTAAATCGGTCCTACTGCCAATACCGAGACTATTCTCAAAGAACCAAACTGTTAGGACGAGAGCCGCGTTCACATTCAATTGCGCTGCATTGTTTGCCAGAGTCAAGAGTCGTGTCAAATCCTCACCGCTCCCGAACAAGCTCGCGAAGCCGGCGCCCAGGACCCGGCTCACTGCGTCACGCAGTAAACCGTCACAAGTGTCAATTGTGAGCTCGAAGTCAGGGATTTCGACGGCAGCTACACCTGGGTCAGGGAGCACGTCTTGGACTCGAAGCATCTCATCGCCGCCGCCGCTGATGTAAGAGTCTCCATTGCCATTGATGTTCACTGTATACTTTACTGCCGTCAGTAAGGCCCACAAGTCATCTGTCCAGTCCAGCCCAAGCCCATCACTCTTGTTAATTGGGTCGTCCCGCGTATAAGAATATCGGTTCCAACTCTGCGGGTCGACTACGAATCCTCTCGCACGATACGGATCAGATTGTAAGAACCTGCCAACCGCGCGGGTATAATCTCTATTGACTGCGTAGTCCAAGGCGCTCTCACTGTCTCTCTCGTAGCTAGTGAAATGATGCTTCTCTTGAGAGCCGCTTTCTCCGAAGTTTTCTCCAAACGGCAGGTGTGCTTGTCGGCCAACCACGTTCCCGCTGGAGTCTAGCGTCACCCTCACGCTCAATCGGTCGCTCAAGAAGTACCGACTCGTCCACGAACCCGTGCTGCTTGATCTCTGGCGACTCTGGATCATTCGCCCGCCTGAATAGATGTAATCCAGTCGTGCCGAACTGACTTGATATGTCGGGTTCGTTGAGTACACGGTCGTTCCGTCGTGTTCGCCGATTACCTGCGAGCCTTGCCATACGTAGTGCGTCCAGGTTGAACCGATGATCTTGGTCACTCGGCGGTTCTGATGATCATAGCGATACTGTGCTGTAGTCCCGCTGTCGACGCTCACCACTCGGTTCTCAGCGTCGTAGGTGTACGAGTGAAGTCCGTCGTTGGTCACGTTTCCCGCTGCGTCGTGCGTGTAGTTCACCGTCGAGCCGTTGTTGGTCACGCTCCCGATTCGATTCGTCGGCGCGGAGCCGCCTTGTTGAAATGTCGTTGGAAACGTGATGCTCTGAATCTGAGTCGGAGGCGTCTTTCCTCCAGGCAGCCCGTCATACACCGCCGTCCGGTTTCCCCAGCGGTCGTAATCGAACAACCGTTGCGCGCTTGAACCGTTCGAGGTTTGATTAGAAGTCCCGAGTCGGCCCAGCAGGTCATACGTATAGCTGGCGCTTTCGGTTGTGCTGTTGATTGTTCCGCTGATCGTCATCAACTGACCTGCGTTACCCGCCGTCGAGCCCGCTCCCATCTGCCCGGTTGAAGCCTGGTAATTATAGGTCAGGTTCATCAGCGACGTCGCGCCTTTTGTCGCCGTCTGTGTCGTCAACTGCAGACGGTTTGCGTCATACCCATAGCTTTCCACGACGCCGTTCGCGAGCGTCAGCCCGGTCACCTGTCCCGCTATGTTGTATCCGATCGCAGTCAGATAGCCGGACGTGTCTCCCGGCTCATTGGTCAGGGATTGCATCCGGCCTTTGTCGTCGTGATTGACGGCTACCTGCTGCCCCGATGGATAGATCATCTTCGAGAGCTGGCCTCCGAGGTTGTACTCGTAGCTCGTCGTGTAGGTCTTATTGATAGAGTATGTCTGACCTAGTATCCAGCGAGTCACGGATGACAGTCGGAAGAAGCTGTCGAATGCATAGGTCTCTGTGTACTTGTTCGGAATCGTCACGCTCGAAAGCGATCCCCAACTCGTGTACCCGAAGTTTCGATCTTCCGTCGCCGCAACCTCCGAAGGCAACGCCGGACGGACCGAGCCTGAGTCGTCTCCACCCACGCCTGTGAACCAAATCTGTGTCACGTTATGCAGCGCATCGTAAAGATAGTGGCTCTCGACTGCGCGGGCGTCGGTCTTCTTCTTCACCGCGCCGTACTCGGTGTACGCATAAGCCGAAGTCCACAGCGTTCCGCTTCCGTCGTTTATCGTCGCCGTCTGCTCGGGAATCTTCTCGTAGAGCAACCGCCCCATTGCATCGTACTTGTAGGAGCGCGCCTGGTTGCCTTGATTCACCAACGTCAGCTTATTCAGGAGCGAATACGAGTAACTCGTCTCTTGACTCAGCGCGCCTGCCGAAGTCTGCTCGGTGACTTTGACTAAGCGTCCGAGCCCATCAGCCTCACGTTTGATCTGGCGATTCACCTGATCGGTCAGCGTCACGGTGCTGCCGCTGTAGTCGCTGCGAGTGGTGTTGCCGTCGGGCAGCGTTGTTATCACCGCTCGGTTCGCCAGGTCGTACTGAATCGTCGTCGCAGGACCGGGCGAGCCTCCCGTTTGAAACGGATTCGTCCGGCTCATGACTCTTCCCATCGCGTCATAGCTCGTGTTTACTTGTGCACCCGTCGGCGCAACCACGTAGATCACTCGCCCCCAGCCGTCGTATTGGGTCGTCGATGTGAGGGTTTTCTGAGTCCCTAGATCGTCGTATGTCTGTTGCGAAGTTAAAGAGAGGGTCGCGTAGTTGAAGTTCGCGTTTGCATTCGCCCCTGTCGGAAGCGTCACGCTTGAAGCTTGCAGCGCCGCGTTGTACCCAATGGTAGTAGTCAACCCCGCTGCGTTTGTACCGGAAATAGGCAGGCTCGTATTGAAGTCGTAATCCGTCGAAGTCGTCGTGTGAGCACCGCTAGGATCGCCGCTCGTCACTGAATCCGGCTGCGACCAATAAGTCGCGTCGGTGTTCGTAAGGTCTTTCTCCTGGCAACACGACACTTGAGCTTTGACCACGTTGCCGAAGATATCGTACTTGGCAAGGTGCTGAATCGTAGTTCCCGCTTGGACGTCCGACCATTCCGTCGTTCCGGTAACATTGCCCCTCGTCGCAAAGTTCGCGTCGTACCAGCTTAGATGACCCATCGGGTTGGCCGTTCCGCCGTAGTCCTCCATCCCTCCCATCGACACATAGTTGTCCAGCGCATAACTGCTCTTGGCTATCAGCACATCGTCGGCGTCGCTCGTGTTCTGTAGCGCGTCAAATATCTCAACGAGCGTCACCAACCCTCGCAGATACGCGCTAAGATAGCTGGAGCCCGTGCTGTAAGTGAAATGCGTTCTTCGCCGCACTTGCCAGGCCCCGCTTACTTGAAAGCCGTACTCCCGCTTGTTCGTCACGTTCCCGTACTGATCGTAATCCAAATCGATCTTCACCGGCACGCCCGTGTCGTCGTAGCTCGTCACCGACTGCACCTGCGGCGAGCCGCTCGCATCGTTCACATAAGCCAGGACGCTCTTACCAAGTGAAGTCGAGCCTATCTTTATTTCGGATTGAATCACCTTCCCGTTGGCGGGCGACGAAGCGTTGGTCGAGCGCGTCAGCTCAAGGGTCGTCGAGTCGGGCCGCGTGATCGTGAACGTCATCGTCTGCTGGCCGCCGTTTGTGCTTGCTGAATAACTGAACACGCCGCTCGGGCTGTTGACCGCCGTTTCAGTGCGCTGGGTGAACGCGGGCGCGTCGGTCGAGGAACCAGAGACCGGGTAGTTGAACGAGACGGCAGCGCTTTCGACTCCATCACTGATGACCGGCGGGTTAGCCGTGCTCGCGGTCATCTGCCTCCGTACCGAGACGCTATTTATGATCCCGTACTGCGAATACGTTGGTTTGTAGCCGGTGCCGGTCGCCGGAAAATAAACGTGCTTCAACCGCAGGTTCCCTGCCGCCCGCTCGACCGTCAAACCCGTGAAGCTGTAGCTTGGCGAAACTGTCTGGTAGTCGAACTGAACCAGCGTTTGGGTCACAGGGTTTTCAATGTTACCCCCGAACCCCGGCGAGTTGATCGCGCAGAGTCTGTAGTTGGAATCGTACTGAAACTGAATCATTCGCCCGAGCGTGTCGGTGACATAATCGATCGCCATCGGCGCGTAATAACCGCAGTACATCTCGTTGCCGACCTGAAAGCAGTCGGGCTTGTAGGCAATCTGTACATAGTTGCCGTTGCTGTCATAGATCGTCGTCGGCAGCAAACGATTGTTCACATTGGTGAAATCAACAGTCGTGCCGTCCGGATAGTGCAAGGCGCCACCATCGCGTCCGTTGCCGGTGTAAACGATGTGTGTGCCGTCAACGGTCTCATACGGTCCCCCGAGCGCATACCCGATTCCGTTGTAGCTCCCGACGCCCAGATAGTGTCGAGTGCCGTTGGGCTCTACGAGCATGAACTTGCAGGTAGGATTAGCGCCTGAGCCGATCTCATACGCGACCATCCTTCCAAACCCCAGCGAGAAGCCGGGCGCGGGCCAGCCTGTGATCGCGTCATACGCCATTGCGTTGTTTCGACGCGACCAGACCCGGCTGTTGTAGTAAAGCGCGAGATTCGTGCCGATGCCGCGGCCTCCAAGCCCAACGATCGGCACACCCCAGGTGAAGTTGCTCCCTTCAGGCAGCACTGACCCAAGAGGCATTGACTCGGCGGCAGCGTTTCGAGGCGAGCCCAGCGCATTCCTCGGCTCGCTCCACAACTGATCGTAGCCCACGTCTGCGGCCCAAAGATCCGGGTACACTTGAGCGGATGCAGTCGGAGTCAGCCTGTCGAGCAGTGAGTTGATGATTGTTCCAGCGGCCGCAACCGTCGATTCACTGCTGCCTCCTGATTGACCCACTATGTTGCCGCTGGCGTCCAAGCCGTTCTGATCGTTCCGCCAATCTTGATCGGATTGAACGGGACGATGACCCGGTCTGATCAGCACAGGTGCGGTTGCCGAGGCGGTCCCGGCCCGGCAAGTGATCCAGGCCCGGCCCGGCTGAAGAAACGTCGCGCGGCCAGCTTCGTCTATCTGGAGCTTTTGAGGATCGGAGGACTCCCAGTCGAACTTCACGCCCTGAATAGTACGATCACGAAAGTCTGATGGTGAAGCGGTGAAGGTCGCACCCTCGCCGGCATATCCGACAAGTTTAAAGGGAGAAACACGAATCTGCGAGACGCGCGCTCGTCTGTCCGCGAGCGTCTCTCGCCGAGGCCGGGCCTGCGTTCCGACGCCGAACAACAATCTGAGGATCGGTTGAAGATAGCGAATGGGCGAGGTGGTCAGATAAACGGCGGTTGACGCCAGCGCGCGCACGTCGCTAGCAGCGATTCCAGGCCCTGGCAAAATGACAAGGCTCGATATGAGTGCGAAGCAGATGACTTTACTGAAGACGCGGCGACGAAACAAGCGGGTTAGCGTGGAGCGTCGCACAACTGAGAACCTGTGTAAGCCGACCGACCGATGAGCTTGAAAGGGAGAGCGAGAATTCATGGGGACCTCCTTCGAACTGACGCGTTTTCTCGACCTTAGCGCCTGAGCAGCGCTCAGCGAAACGGACGCTCGTTCATCCCACTTCGAACTCTGATTCAGTTTGCAATTCTCAGGGCCTGACGCCCTTAGGACTGGAACAAAAAATACGCGCCGATGATACGGCAGGCATGTTTTGGTGTCAAGAAATATCTTTCGCATTACTAGAACTTTCTCTTCGTGGACCGCTCGGTACAAAACTATGGTCATCTTGCAGGCCGAGGTGGGGTCAACCTCGGGCTGCGTCTTGTTACTTCATCGGCGGTTCTTGCGCGTGCTATACTCTCGTTGGTTCTTTGGAGTGGGTTGGACGGTTGCTGGCGGCGGTGGTTTCAGACCTCGGTTTGAGACTGTCGTCGCGAGAGGAAAGTCCGAACACCGCAGGGCAACGGACTGGCTAACGGCCAGGCGGGGCGACCCGACGACAAGTGCAACAGAGAAGAGACCAGCCGATGGCTTGATCTCGGCGCGAGCCGGATATCGAGCACAGGTGATGGGTGAAACGGTGGGGCCGCAAGGCTTAATGTAAGAGCCCACCAGCGCGAGTGGCAACACGTCGCGGCTAGGCAAACTCTCCGTGGTGCAAGACCAAATAGGGAGGCGTCAAAAGGGCTGCCCGCCCGAAGCGTCGCGGCTACGGCTGCGGTGCTACGACCTCCGGGTAGGTTGCTTGAGCGCGCGGAGCAATCCGCCGCCTAGATGAATGACCGTCACTTCGCTGTTGATGGCTGAACCAGTTTTGGCCGTCGAGGCGAATACAGAATTCGGCTTACAGACCCACTCCAGAATCACCAACGCTATCGGAGAATCCACGTGAACAAGAACAAGTATCTGGCTGGTGTGATCGGGCTGGCAATAGGTTTTGGTGTGGCTTTCTATTTCACGCAGAAGATCAATAGGGAAGGCGCGAGCGTCGCATCGGGGCCCGCGTCTACGATGCCAGGGGCCGCCGCAGGACCGGGGGGCCAGCAAGCGATGATGGGCCAGGTCGCCCAGACCATCGAGAAGGCCAAGAGCAACCCAAAAGATTTTGACGCACAGCGTGAGGCGGCAACGGTGTTTTATCAGATCGGCCGCAAGGCTGAGACTGTCGAGTATCTCGAGAAGGCTCACGACATCGATCCCGTGAAGTTCTCGGCATTGAATGCGGACGCCTTTATCGCGCAGCATTACTTCGAACTAAAGAAGTATCCCGAAGCCGAGATCTGGTTCAACCGCGCGATTAAGGCTCAACCCGCCGAAGCCGATCTCTACGTCGCGCTCTCAGAGACTTATATCGAACGTGAACCGCCGTCGCCCGACAAAGCGATCGAGCAGATACAGCTCGCGTTGAAGATCGATCCGAAGAACGGGCACGGCCTGAGACACTTGATCGAAGCATACGCTCTGAAGAAGGACGGTCGTGGGGCCGAGGAGGCTCTTAACCGGCTGAAGCAGACCGAGCCTGCCAACGAAGGCATCCCGAAGCTCGAGAGTATGGTTGCCGACCTCAAGGCAGGACGGCCGTTCACGATACCTAAGGAGTAACCAGTTCAGTTGCGATGCTGTTCAGGTTTATCTTTTTCATGGCTCTTGCCTATACGGTTGTGCGGCTTGTCCGCTGGCTGATCAATCCGCCACCCTCCGTGGCACGAAAGGGGGCGGCCAGCGGCCGACGGGCCGCGCAGATGATCAGATGCGACCGGTGCGGCATCTTCATAACCCAAAGTAGCGCGCTTTCGTTGGCTGGTCGCGCATTCTGCTCGAAGAGTTGCGCCGAGCGGCGTGTTCGCAGCGCTTAAGAACTTGCCACGAGATTTCACGCCAATTGCCAGATGTTTGCATCGTAATGCGCGCACTTTCCGTCTATTAGGTTTAGAGGGAGAAGACGCCAAATGATCTTCCTCAGAGGTTGCTGCGCTTCGGCAGAGCGACAGCGGCCCAGCAGTTGGAACGAGTGAGAGAGCCTCCATAGAAATCAACTTGAGGCGAGTTGCGTTAAAAAATAATTCGAGGAAGTTAGAGGCCATGAACATATCTGCAATGCTACAGCGACTGACCGGCAACAAAGGGTCAGATGAGGCGACCGGATGTCCCGACGAAGCCGGATTACTTTCTTATTCCGACGGCAGACTTTCAGCGAGCGATCGCGGAAGGTTTGAAACTCACCTGGCAAAGTGTGACGACTGCCGCGAACTTGTGGCGGTTGCGGTTCGAGAAACCGGCGAAGCACGACACGCCGAGCCAGTCTCCGAACGCGAGGTCAAACAGCAATCAGCCAGGGTTCTGGCGTACATCGCGCTGGACGAATCCAACCAGGGGCGTGCCAACATTAAGGCGGCGAAACACCGCGAGAGTGCGAGGACGGGTTCGCGTCTTTCTTACCCGAGGCTCGCGTCAGCCGCGCTTGTCATGTGCGCGGTCTCGGCGGTGGGCATTTTTTTGGTCATCAAAGACTCGCCTGAGGCGGCTGCAATGGCAACGCTTCGGCAGGCGATGAAGGACGAGCGGCGGAACCAGGCTTTGATCTCCGGAGACATCCCCTATTCGCCTTACTTACCGATACGCGGAGAGCAAGAGAGCGACGATCTGAACTACGAGCGTGCGTTGAATAAGGTGGAGTCCGTGGACAAGGACACCGCGCCGGTAGAGCGCCACACACAGGCTCGCATTCTGCTGGCGATGGCTGGAGACAACACGCGCAGGGCGCTCGCAATTCTTGAGCAACTCGAGGCCGCCGGCGTTCAGTCAGCGGATCTCTTCAATGATCTTGGATTGGCGAGGCTTCAGCTTGGGAAATACGACGCTGCGGTCGAATGCTTCCGGAAAGCGTATGAGAAATCGCCCGGCGACACCCGGTTCTTGTTTAACAAAGCGCTTGCTGAACAAAAGGCTAATCATACGGACGAAGCAAGACAGGATTGGAACAAGTTCATCGAAGCGACACCCGACGAACGCTTGAAAGCCGAAGCGCGCGCTCAGCTTGGATTGATTCGCTGATCCAATCCGCGCTCGCCCGCCCGCATGTAGACTCAATATCTAGAGTCAAGAGCGCCCGCTACTTCAGCCACGCGTCGCCCACCACAACATCCACTGTAACCGGCACGCTGCGAATGAACTCGCGCGCGGCGGCGACCATGTCGCGTTCCACAACCGCCGCACACGGGTTGGCCTCGGCTTCGGCGACTTCCACAACAATCTCGTCGTGAATGCAGTTCACGATACTGGCGTCGAACGGTTTCAGCGAGTCGTAGAGCAACGCCAGCGCGCGCTTGGTGATGTCAGCCGAGGAGCCTTGAATTGGTGCGTTCTTTCCCAGCCGCTGAGCAGCCGCCACCTGCGAGCGATCACTCGCGTCATAGGTGAAGTAGATCAGCCGGCCCGAGCGAGTCCTGCACTCGCGGTCGCGCACCGCGCGGTCAGCCGCTTCTCGCAGGAACGCCGCCACGCCGCTGTAAGCAGCAAAATATTTCCGCAGCAGACCCTCCGCTTCTTCGGGAGGACAGTCTATCCGCGCAGCCAGGCCCGGCGCTCCCAGCCCGTACATTATTCCGTAGTTGAGTTGTTTCGCGGCCGCGCGCTGATCTTTCGAAACCTGGTCGAGCTCGATTCCAAACATCTGACTCGCGGTCACCCGGTGAAGATCCTCACCCGAGATCAGAGCCTTGACCAGCGAAGTGTCCTGCGACCAGTCTGCGAGGATTCGCAATTCGATCTGCGAATAGTCGGCTATTACCAGCTTACGGCCCTCGGGCGCTCTAAAGCAGTTGCGGTACTCCGGCGTATTGGGCACTTGCTGAAGGTTGGGGTCCGAACAGCTCATGCGTCCGCCGGTCGCGCCCATCTGCCGAAAGTCGGCGTGCAGCCTTCCGGTTATCGGATGAATGTGTCCGAGCAGCGACGGCCCGTAGCTCGAAAGCAGCTTTTGCACGCTGCGATACTCCAGAAGCTTGGTGATTGCCGGATGGTCCTTTGCAACCGCTTGAAGCTGCCAGCTTCGCGTGCCTTCGACCTTGATGCCCATCTGCGAAAGCGCGTCTGTTACCTGCGCCGGGCTGTCGAGGTTGATGTTTGGCGGCTCGCCGAACAGGTTCAACTGCGGCACGCCCGCGGCGAGCGCACGACGGAGTTCCTCGGACAAGATTTCATGCGCGCGCTCCAGATTGGCCACCAGCGCACGCCAGCAGATCGGATCGATGGCCATTCCGGCGAGCTCCATTGCTGCGAGCGGCAGCACGCATTCGAACTCCAGCTTCGCCACATCGGTAAGGTTCAGCTCCGCGAGCTTTGCCGAGAGCTTCTCGCCCAACGGCAGCAGGAGAGCTGCGTCCTTGGCGGCGTACTCCTGCTGAGATTGCGAGAGCGGGCCCGACCAGTCGCTGGTTTGCATCGACTTGTCGATGACTTCGCCGAGGTGGCGCTCAGTGACCGCGGCAAGCCCGTGGCCACCTTCGCTCCGGCCGGCGCCGATCAACTGACTGGCAAGCAGTGTGTCGAACACTCCGCGAACTTCGACTGCAAAATGATGCAGCAGCATCTTCAGGTCAAACTTCGCGTTGTGAAATATCTTGACCTGCCTGGCGGATGAGAACCAGTCGCGCAACCCCGGGTGTTCAAGAGCGCGAACTTGAAACAGATCGATGACGAAGCTGTGTTCGGGGGTCGCAATCTGGAGCAATCTTACGCGGCTGGTGAGCGGGTCGAGACCTGTGGTTTCCGTGTCAACGCCGGCGGCCGGATGTCTGGAAATGGCTTCCGCGGCCTTTTCCACGGCCGCTTCGTCGGTGATAAATGTGAAGGGCGTTGTGCTCACTGCTTGACTTGCCGGTTTCGGCGTCTCGATCCGCTAAGTGGATCCCGTTCGCTTGGCCATGGCTTGAGAAAGCGGTACTCGCTCGATATAGTTGGTGATTCTCGCATCAGGGCTGGTGACAAGCAAGCTGCGTCGGCCTGAAAAACTCGGAAGCCGTTGATGCCCATCCGTATGACTGAAACTCTAAGCGTTCATCCTCAAGAGTTGACCAGGCAACGCCGAGACGAGTTCATGCGCCGCATTCCCGGCGGAGTCGCAATCTTTCCAAGCGCGCCTACCGCCTTGCGCAACAGTGACGTCGAACACGAGTACCGCCAGGATTCGGACCTGTATTACCTGACCGGCTTTGAAGAGCCAAACTCGGTCGCGGTGCTTGTGCCGGATCACCCGGAGCATCGCTTCGTGTTGTTCGTCCAACCCCGTGAGCGAGAACGCGAGGTGTGGACCGGCTGGCGCTGCGGCGAGGAAGGGGCCGCGCGCGACTACGGTGCGGACGCCGCGTTCACGATCGACAAGCTGGATGAGGAGTTACCCAAACTCGTCGAGAAGGCCGATCGGATCTACTATCGTTTTGGCAGCGATCCTCGTTGCGACGATCGAGTGGTCGGCCTTATGCGCCGCTTCCAGCGAGTCCGGCAGCGCGACGGACTTGGGCCGTCGGCGGTCATCGATCCCGCCGGGTTGTTGCACGAAATGCGGCTGATCAAAGCGGGAATAGATCTCGAGCTGCTTAGGCGCGCCGTGGATATCTCATGCGAAGCTCACCTCGAGGCGATGCGCGCGGTTCGGCCAGGGATGTTCGAGCACGAGATCGAAGCCCTGTTGCGTTACATCTGCCGCAAGAACGGCAGCCCTCGTCACGGCTATGCTCCGATTGTGGCGTCGGGGGCGAATGCGACCGTGCTTCACTATACCGCCAACAACTGTCGGATTGGCGACGGCGATCTGGTGTTGATCGACGCCGGCACGGAGTTCGGCTACTTCACCGGCGACGTGACCCGAACGTTTCCGGCAAACGGCCGGTTCACCGAAGCCCAACGAGAGATCTATCAGTTGGTGCTTGATGCTCAGAGTGAAGCGCTGGAACTGATCCGGCCCGGTGCGACGGTAGACGAACCGCACGACCGGGTAGTTCGGGTGCTCACTCATGGAATGATTGAACTCGGATTGTTGGAGGGCGACGTCGATAAGCTAATCGAAGAGGGCGGCTACAAGAAGTTCTACATGCATAGGACGAGTCACTGGCTTGGGATGGATGTGCACGACGCGGGTCCTTACAAAGTCGCCGACGAGTGGCGCAAGCTCGAGCAGGGAATGGTGCTGACTATCGAGCCGGGCATTTACATCGCCGAGGATGTTGAAGGTGTGAACCCGCGCTATCGAGGCATCGGCGTGCGGATTGAAGACGACGTGCTTGTAACGGCCGGCGGCGCGGAAGTGCTGTCGGCTCGTGTGCCCAAGACGATTGAGGATATCGAACGGTTCATGGCGGACGCCCGGCGCGCGGACTAAAGCCTTCGCCGCGAAGGGCTGGTGGAGGAGTAATGCTCGTACGAAAGACTGCGACAGTTATTGCGCTCCTGCTGGTCGTGCTGGTTGCGTACGGCCAGAAGAGACAAGCGCCCATGAAGGGCTATCAGCTTTTTACCTGGCACGAGAAGGGGCACTGGCATTACTCGCTGTTGCCGGGCACGAATCGAGAGCGAACCTACGAGGAGATAACCGCCCCGGCGACCGTGATCATAGGAACATCCGGGTTTGAGTCCGAGTTGAAGCGGTTGCCAAAAGGCGCGGACGTAGTTTGGCAGTCGGATGCGCCGCCGAAAATGAAGAGACCGGTATCGGGCGAGGTGATGAGCTTCAAACACCCGTCGCGAAAACGCATTGAGAGAATAAAGTCGCTTTGCGAAAAGTTGGGCATCAAGTTGAGTCTTGTATGAATCGCCTTTGACTTTATTGACGAGCGCCACTTAAACTTTTTCGCGTTGACAATCTGTCTGCCGAAGTTGCTCGCGGCGCTGAGCGTGAGACGAGCAACGCGGGGGAACCAACATTCCGCATCGAGCGGAAGGGGCGCATCGCGAGCGGATTCGCGTAGGACACTTCCAGTCCGAGCCCGTCAGCTAACCTCGCAGGCTAAAAGGAAGGGCATTACGCCGCGACCGGTTTGGGGACGCGGAGCGTTTCGCTCCGCGTCCTCTTCGTCTTCAGCCGCGACGGCTAATTCCCTTGGAACAACTAAGCTATCAGTAGGGGCGGACCAACCCATCCCGACGGGAGATGTCTACAATGATTAAGAATGCATTCACTTCAACACGCGGCTTGCTCGCGGTGGGCGTGGGGCTTACCTTGTTGTTCAGTGGTGGGGTCTTCCAGGCTTGTGGCCCGGCCGAAAAAAACGGTAACAGAGTCTCGCTGATTCTCGGCGGCTACACGACGCCGCGCGAGGCTTACCAAAAAGCGATCATTCCGGCGTTTCAGAAGTACTGGAAAGAAAAGACCGGACAGGAAGTTGAGTTTCAAGAGTCCTACCAGGGCAGTGGCGCGCAGTCTCGCGCGATCATAGGAGGCTTCGAGGCGGACATCGCCGCGCTGTCACTGGAAGGCGATATCGACAAGATCGCCGAAGCCGGATTGATCACGCATGACTGGAAATCAAATAAGAACGCAGGAATGGTAAGCACCTCGATAGTGGTGATCGCGGTCAGATCAGGCAATCCCCAAAACATACACGACTGGCAGGACCTCGCGCGTCCGGGTTTGAACGTGCTGACTCCTGACCCGAAGACTTCCGGCGGCGCACAGTGGAACATCAATGCGATCTACGGCGCCGCGTTGCGGGGATTCGCGGGCGTTGCGAAAGACGACAAGGCCGCCGCGCAGGAGCTTCTCAAAGGCATCTTCCGCAACGTATCGATCATGGACAAAGGCGCTCGCGAATCGATAACCAACTATGAGAAAGGCGTTGGCGACGCGGCCATCACTTATGAGAACGAAGTGCTTGTCGGCAAGCAGGCCGGCCAGACCTATGACTGCGCGATTCCGCGCTCGACTATCCTGATTGAGAACCCAGTCGCACTAGTTGATAAGTCAGTCGACAAGCACGGCGTGCGCGCAGTGGCCGAAGCTTTCGTCAACTTTCTCTGGTCCGAAGAAGCCCAACGCGGATATGCAAAGTACGGCTTGAGGCCTGTCGATCAGAAGATAGCTGAAGAAGTGAAAGCACAGTTCCCGCAGGTCGAGGACTTGTGGAAGATCGACTATCTCGGCGGCTGGAAGCGAGTGACGGAAGATATATACGGGCCTCAGGGCGTCTATTCGCGAGTGGTCGACGAACTTCGGAAATCGCAATGAGCGTTGAGCAACCACAACTAAACAATCCCCTCCCGCTGGCCACGCGCGGCGCATTGCCGTGGGGCCGTTGGGGGATCAGGTGGGCGGCGGTAATTTACCTCGGCTTCCTGGTGGTGCTCCCGCTGTCGGCAATTATCCAGAACGGTCTCAGCGGCGGGCTTGCGGCTTTCTGGAGCGACATCGTCGACCCAATCGCGTTTGGCGCGCTCAAGCTGACGCTGACGATAGCGGTAATAGTCACGCTGATCAACGCGGCAATGGGAACGCTGACGGCCTACGTTTTGGTGCGCTATCAATTCCCAGGCCGGCGGTTGTTCAACAGCCTCATAGATATGCCTTTTGCGATTCCAACTCTGGTGACTGGAGTCATGCTTGTTGCGCTATACGGTCCGCAGCGAACGCTTGGAGCCTGGCTCAGCTCGCATGGAATCCAGGTCGTCTTTGCGACGCCCGGTGTCGTGCTGGCTCTTCTGGTGGTCACCTATCCGTTTGTGATTCGCACTGTACAGCCGGTGTTGATGGAAGCTGAACGAGGTCAGGAGGAGGCGGCGTACACGCTTGGCGCTTCCGGGTGGACCACCTTTCGGCGTGTTGTTCTGCCGATGATTCTCCCTGCGATCATTACCGGCTCGTTGTTGAGCTTTGCCCGGGCGCTTGGCGAGTTTGGATCGGTCGTCGTGGTGGCGGGCAACATCCCGGGCCGCACGTTGACCGCGCCGGTTTATGTCTATGGGCAGATCGAATCGCAGAACCAACGGGGCGCCAGCTCGATGTCGATATTGCTTCTTGCGCTTTCGTTCTCGTTGATTCTGATCGTTGAATGGATGCAGAGCCGGAAGGGTAAACGCAATGTCGCAGGCTGAAACCACCATTCACAGCCGAAACGCCGGGGGCGCGACGATTGCGACTTCGGAGTTGTCTCAGAGTGCTTTGAGTCGCGGTCGAGAAGCAAAACCGCGAAAGCAGCGATCGCGGATCAAGGAATCGATTCTGATCCTCGTTGCGTTGCTTTATGCCGGCGGCCTTTTGATCGCTCCGTTGATAGCCATAGTCTGGGGATCGCTGGCCGAAGGCGCCGGCGCCTTTGCCCGCGAGATCACATCCACTGACGCGGTTAGTTCCTTCAAGCTGACTTTGATCATGGCCGCGACCGCTACGGTCATCAACACGGTGTTCGGCTTGTGCATCGCGTGGGCGCTTGTTCGCGATGACTTCTGGGGAAGGCGAATCATCAATGGCTTGGTTGACATGCCGTTCGCAGTATCGCCGGTCATCGCGGGCTTCATGCTTATCCTTCTCTTCGGAAGAGGCGGGTGGCTGACGCATTTGACCGAAGGGATTGGTCTGAAAGTCGTCTTCGCGCTGCCCGGGATTCTGCTGGCGACGGTTTTTATCTCCCTGCCGTTCGTGATCCGCGAAGTTGCGCCGGTCTTGAGCCAGGTGAGCGCGGATCAGGAAAGTGCGGCCCACACGATGGGCGCGAGCGGATGGCAGACCTTCTGGCATGTAACGCTGCCGGCGATTCGGTGGGGACTGCTGTACGGCGTCTCGCTGACCTTCGCGCGGGCAGTTGGCGAGATCGGCGCAGTGCTTGTCGTCAGCGGCGGCGTGAGCGGCTTGACCGAAACTTCCACGCTGTTCATCTACCGCTCGCTCGACGACCGGAACTACGTCGGCGCCAATGCTATGTCAGTCGTGCTTGCGGGCGTGTCGTTTTTGATACTGATCGTCATCGAGTTCTTCAAGAAGCGAGCCGAAGATCATTAGCAGTGAGTCAATGTTGGTGATTGAACCTAAGACGCACTCGAAGCGACCTGCGCGGGCGTCCCTCCGTGGGGCGCCCCTCCCCACGGAGAAAAAGGGGTTACGACCGAGGGCGCCCACGAGGACGCCCGTACGAGATTTCTCGAAAAGAGGAGAGCTTATGAGAATCGAGAGAAGAATGTCTCCGTTGCATTTTTTCGCTACGATGATTCTGTTGCTTGTCGCTGTGGTGTCCGTTCACGCGCAGGCAACGACGGACGAACCACATGGGCAAGCTGAATCGAAGCGCGAAGCGAACGGTGATCTCGAGCAGTTGAAGTCGAAGCTCGACCAGCTTCAGTCGCTGGTGGAGGTGCAGCAGCGCGCGCTGGCCGAGATGCAAAGGCGCCTGGACGACGTTGAAGGCAAAGCGCGAACTGCCGCTCTGGGTTCGCCGGCTAAGGTGGAAGCGCGGACGGCTTCGCTTGAAGTGAGCCAGACGCCGGCTAACGCCACGCCCGCGCAAGACAAGCCAAAACCTCCGGACAAGCCTGCGATCGTCGCCGGATGGGACAAGAACCATGCCTTTTTGCGCAGCTCTGACGGCGCGTTCGAAACTCAGATCACGGGCTACGGGCAGCTCGACTATCGCGGCTACCAGTCCGGCACTCATCCGCCGAATACATTTCTGATCCGAAGAGCAAGGCTGGCGGCGGAAGGCAAAATCGCGCGCTACTATGAGTTCAAAATCGAGGGCGAGTTCTCCGATACCACCAGCATCAACGTTCGCGATATGTACGTGAATATCCATCGGACCGATGAGCTGCAGTTCCGATTCGGGCACTTCAGAGTGCCGATCAGTCAGGAAGAGATACGATCCGATCTGTATCAGGATTTCGTCGAACGCTCGATGGTGAACAATTTGGTCCCAAGCCGGAGTCCCGGTCTGATGGCTTCCGGCAAGATCGACAAGGGTGTGTTCGAGTATCAAGTCGGCGCATTCAACGGCAAAGGCCCGCTTGCGCTCAACACCAGCGGCACGCCGGAAACGGCAGTCAGGCTGCGTTTCAACCCGTGGAAGAATACCGGAGAGTCGTGGGTAAAGGGGTTGATCTTCGGCGGCGCTTACACCCAGGGACGGAACGTCGTCGGCCAGAGTGTTCGAGGTCTGACGGAGAGCCGCAGCATCAGCTGGTTCGCGCCGGACACTGTCAATGGCAAGTTCAATCGAGCCAACGGCGAGCTTACGTGGCTATTAGGTCCGGCTACGCTCAGAGCTGAGTATGTCCAGACAAATCAGCGACGCGACAACCTAGGAGCCGGCGGGCGCGATCTTCCGGGCGTGGTCGCGAAAGGCTACGTCGCTCAGTTTACCTATCTGGTCACCGGTGAAACCAAGCCCGAGGCGGATGTGCTTGCGCCGAAGCACGACCTGTTTAGCACTGAAAGCGGCAAGACTGGCTTCGGTGCGTGGGAGCTGAAATTCCGTTACGCCAATCTTCAAATTGCCGATGGTTCGGCGAAGTCGAATCGCGCCGACTCGATCTATTTCGGGCCGAACTGGTACATGAATCGGTTTGTGAGATACATGCTCGACCTTGGTTTCGAACGCTTCAAGGATCCGGCGCGAACGCCGAATCCTGGGGACCGGAACTACTTTGTTGTGCTGAGCCGAATTCAGTTTGCGTTTTAAGATAAGCCGTAGTCCGTAGTCCGTAGTCAGTAGTTGATCAGTAGTCAGTAGGCTGAAGGACAACACTCGCACCGACTACAAACTACAAACTGCAAACTGCATACTGCATACTACGGACTACGGAGTACGGACCTTTTCCTTATGTCAATCGTTCTTGAGAACATAACCAAGCGCTTCGGCAACCTGTGGGTTGTCGATGACGTGTCGCTCGAAGTCGCCGATAAGGAATTGTTCGTGCTCCTCGGGTCGAGCGGCAGCGGCAAAAGCACGATCCTGCGAATGATCGCAGGTCTTGCGAAGCCGAGCAGCGGCCGAATCCTGTTGCACGGCCGCGACGTGACTGAGTTGATTCCGCAAGAGCGCGGCACCGGATTCGTCTTTCAAAACTACTCGATCTTTCGACACATGAGCGTCGCGGAGAACATCGAGTTTGGCCTGAAGATCCGAAAAGTGCCGAAGAAGGAGCGGCGGCGGCGGCGAGAGCAGTTGTTGGAACTGGTTGGCCTTGCAGGGCTCGGCAGCCGCTACGCGCATCAGCTCTCGGGAGGCCAGCAGCAACGTGTCGCGCTCGCGCGCGCGCTTGTTTATGAGCCAAACGTCTTGCTTCTCGACGAGCCCTTCGGCGCGCTCGATGTGAAGATACGAGCGCAGCTCCGACGGAGTCTCAAGGAGATCCAGCGGCGGCTGGGCGTGACAACGATTCTGGTGACTCACGATCAGGAGGAAGCCTTCGAGCTGGCTGACCGGATCGGCGTGCTCGAGCGCGGCCGGCTGCTTGAAGTGGGCCCGGGTGAAACTCTATACGCGCGGCCCAGATCACTGTTTGCGGCAACGTTCCTCGGCGCGGGCACCGTGCTTGTCGGCAGAGCCGAACAAGGACAAGCAAAGTTCGGCATGCTCGGGTTGCCGATACCCGACGACGCTCCTCACGATGAAGGCGCACCGGTGCAATTACTGTTTCGGCCCGAGCAAGTTGTGCTGGGCTCAGGGGAGCTTCCGCCCGAGGTGTCAGTGTTGGGCAAAGGCAAGACCGTCGAGACGAGCTTCAGCGGCGCGCTGCGTCGTGTGAGGCTCACGGTGCCCCGGCCTCAGGGCGTGCGTCAGATTGCACCCGTGGTTCCGTTTGGCGAAGAAGGATTGTTGATAGACGCGTCGGTGGCTTCCGAGACCTCGCTCAATGGCGAGGAGCTTTGGGTTGGCTTGCGCGGGTGGACGATCTTGAAGCAACCCCCGCCGCGCTTGCTGGTGTGCGACGCCGGTAAGGGCTCGACTGCGCCGCTCAACATCGCAAACTTGTTGATGGAACGGTGGCCAGCGGCGGCCACGATTCTGGCGGTTGCCGAGAATCCGGAACACGGGGAACGGCTTCAGGCCAGTCTGAAGGAACGGCAGGAAGCAGCGGGTCTCCAGCAAGCGGAATTGCATGTCCGGTATGGCAAGCCGGCTGAGCAGATAGCGGCTGAACAGGCCGGTGCGATGTACGAGATGCTTGTCATGACGACGCGGCCCGCTTCGAAGGGGTCTCGCTTCTTCAGGCGGCCAAAGAGCTCGCGCTTGCCGGCACGCGACTCGCGCGCGCGAGCCAGGCTGCTTGGGGAGACGCTTGTGAAGCTGCTCGAGCACGCCGACATTCCAGTGCTTGTGGCGAAGGGCGAACGGCGGTCGCTCAAACGGGTGCTGATTTGCACTGCGGCGGGTGAGCCGGGCAAGAGCGACGTAAGAGTCGGCGGGCGGCTGGCTCGAATGCTCGGCGCCGAAGTCACGCTTTTGTTTGTGACGCGAGAATCGGAAGGCCCGGACTCGCTCACGCGCAGCCATCTCGATCGAGCGTCAGCCACGTTGCGAGCGCAGGACGTCGCGAGCCAGGTGCGGGTGAGGTTTGCCGAAACACCGCTTGCAGGCATCCTCGAAGAAGCGACGGAAGGCGACCACGACCTTATCGTGATAGGAAGCCACGGTCCTCGTTCTCGCTCGCTGTTCGCTTTGAACGACGTGACACTCCAGGTGCTTTCAACCGCCGACCGGCCGGTGCTTGTTGTGCCCACCAATAGCATGTAAGCTCTGTTGAAAATCACCGGACCGCTGGGAGCGCAGGCATCCCTGCCTGCTGCTAGGCGTCGCGCGAAAAGGCAGGCAGGATGCCTGCGCTCCCAGGGACAAACAGGCTAATGACCGAGGTGCCTATTGGCGAGCACTGAAGAGAAACAAAGAACCCGAAAGATAATCGCGAAACTCAGGAAGGCTTACCCGGATGCGCATTGCAGCTTGAACCATGCGAACGCGTTCGAACTGCTGATTGCGACCATTCTCTCCGCGCAGTGCACGGACGAACGAGTCAACATCGTTACCGCCGGCCTGTTCAGAAAGTATCGCTCGTGCGAGGACTACGTGAGCGTACCGCCGACTGAGCTCGAACGAGACATTCACTCCACAGGGTTCTTTCGCAATAAGACCAAGTCGATACAGGGCGCGTGCAAAAAGATGCTCGAAGAGCACGGCGGCCAGGTGCCGAACGACGTCGAAAAGCTGCTTGGACTTCCGGGTGTTGCGCGCAAGACGGCGAACGTTGTGCTGGGCAACGCATTCGGAGTCGCTTCGGGAGTTGTCGTCGACACGCACGTCTCACGCCTGTCGCAGTTACTGGGACTGACCAAAGAAAAGCAGCCGGAGAAGATCGAGCGCGACTTGATGGAGCTTGTGCCGAAAAAGGACTGGATCGACTTCTCGCACTTGCTGATCTACCACGGACGGCGGGTGTGCAAGGCGCGCAGGCCGGAATGCGGCAAGTGCGTCATTGAGCCGTTGTGCCCGTCGTCGTTGCTTCGGGAGAAGGGACCTCGAGGTTAGGGAATCGCAACTGACTCCTCCGTCTCCAGCCAGTCGCGAGTCATATCACACCACAACGCAAGCCCGCGCCATTCGCCGAAACGCGAATAGTAGCGCTCGATCTTTTTGTCGCTTGTTTTGCGGCCGCCGTTGCGAGTGCGCTTGAACTTACCTCGAACCCAGGAGTCGAGCGCGAGACAATCGTAGCGGCCCAGCAGCTTCAGCAGGTTTTCAGCCGCATAGTCGCCCACGCCTTTCACTGTTTTCATCTCGCGTTGCAGGTCGGGCGTCGATAGATCACTTGAGAACCACGACTCGACGTCGAGCGAGCCGCCGGCGACGCGCTCGGCCAGTTCCTTGAGATAAGGCGCGCGATAGCCGGACCGAATCACATCGCGGTAGAAGCGCTCCGTTTTCGACGCCATCGCTTCGGGTGTGGGAAAGGCGCGCTGTCCGCCGCGCGACTCGCGTCCGAGTTCGCCGACAAGCCCGTCAACCATTTTGTATGTGAGCGCCCAAGAGCAGTTAGTCGTGCACATCGTCTTCACCAGATCTTCAAAGACCGTCGGCGACCGAAGCAGCCGGCCCGCGCCGGAACTCACGATCCATTCGAAATCGGGATCGTCCGCGATCGACGCATAAAAGCTCGACATCTCGTCGTCAAGCCGCAGCATGTGCCGCACGTCGCGAACGACTTGTTGAGCGGACTGCTTCCCCAACTCGCGTGAGGTTACGACGTTGACTGCGCCGTTGCCACCGGTGATTTTGACGGTGATGGGTTGGGCTCCACGAAGGTCGAGAACACGCGAGAGCTTCCATTGCTCCTGGTTGAGATCGAATGGCGGCAGGTTGTACCAGCCGTGACTGATGGCTGTTCGCTTGAAGCTGAAGCCGGGAGGCGTGGCGATCGAGATTTCCATAATCTAGCCGGAGCAACCGCGTAGGGCCGCGCGTACAATCAAACTTCTTCGTCGAGGTCGATGAATTCGCCCGCCGGCTCGAGCTCGAAGTACTGATCGAACACCTCGCCCGTCCTGGGAAGATCGATGTCGCTCGAGTAGTACAGGTACTCCAGAAATCGCTCTTTTGCCTGTCGTTCGTCGTCTACCACATCCTGCCCGAAGCCGCCCTGAGTGATGCTGATGATCACTCGATTGATCTCCTCGACTGCGATTGCCACGTCACCCATTGTCGAGCGTGCGAGCAGCATCTCGTAGTACGCGGCCTTGAACGTCACGACGTAGTAGGCCTTCTCCATCTCCATCGCGCGGTCTCCTCAAGTCTTGCGATACGAAGCCCGAATCACCGTCTTGATGTTGCCGCGAACGTTGAAGTCGCCCTCGATGTCAGCGGCAATCGGATCGCAGGCGCGAACGAAGTCATCCAGGAACCGATTGACGACGTGCTCGTGAAATATCTTCTTGTCGCGATAAGCGTTGACGTAGAGCTTCAGCGATTTGAGCTCGACGCAAAGTTCATTGGGCACGTACTCAATCTTGATCGTGGCGAAATCCGGAAAGTCCGAGAACGGGCAGATCGCCGTGAACTCCGGGCAGGTGAAGTTGATTCGGATTTCCTTGCCTTTGTATTTGTACTCGAAGGTGTCCAGCTCCGGGAGATCCATCGCGTCTGGGGGCGTCTCATCGATGATCAGCCCCGAGTGCTCCAGAACTTCAGTAGTCATTGTAAGGTCCTTTCAGTCCCTTAAAGTCCCTTAAGTCCTTTAGGTCCTCGCAGGCTAGTCCGTTATCGATCGTAAAAGTCAGCCTGCCGCTTTCCGCGAGCGACGGAAGACGAAGCACAGGATCAGCCCGCTGATAAATCCGCCGATGTGCGCCATGTACGCGACGCCGCCGCCTTGGGCATGTTCGAAGCTTGACGTGTATTGGTTGACGAACTGAAGCACGATCCAGAACCCGAGGACGATTATCGCCGGCAGCTCCACGGTTGTTATGAAGAAACCAAGAAACACGACGTTGCGAACCCGATTGCGAGGAAACATCACGAGGTACGCGCCTAACACACCGGCGATCGCGCCCGACGCGCCAAGCGAAGGTATTATCGAGTTGGGGTCCGCCGCTATCTGCGCGAAGGCTGCTACGAGCCCGCAAATCAAATAGAACACGAGAAACTTGACATGCCCGAAATTGTCCTCGATGTTGTCGCC
Source organism: Candidatus Onstottus arcticum (assembly GCA_038040485.1). Taxonomy (GTDB): domain Bacteria; phylum Acidobacteriota; class Blastocatellia; order UBA7656; family UBA7656; genus Onstottus_B; species Onstottus_B arcticum. Next base: position 167,160 of record JBBPIE010000004.1, on the reverse strand, counting down.
GAATATCCAGAGGTAAAGCATGTTCCCAAGAATGTGAAGCCAACCGCCGTGCATGAACATGGACGTGAGCAACGTCAGATATATCGGGTTAGGACCGGGGGCTTCCGGGATGATGGGCTGCTCCCGTCTGCCCGTTCGCGGGTCGATCACAGGCGGCAGGCCAGGCACAAGCATCGGCTCGTTCAGATCTTTCCCTGTCGTGATTTCGTAAGGGATGACAGCATAGCCGTAAGTGAACTTTTCACCTTGGGGAGTCATTCCGGCCTGCTGAAGAAAAAGGAAGACGGCAAAGTTGATGGCGATGATCGCGTAGACGACCACGGGCGTCGTCGATCGGCCCTGATTGTCATCTCCGATCGGGAACATGATTCGACTCCTCTTTCATCGGCAGTCGGGGAAAACGAGCAGGAGTCAGAAGCCCAATACGAGAATTCGCTTGCTTGGCTCGCTGCATTTGCCTGTCATCTGCCGCTCCACTTCAACTTGCTCCGCAGGATTTCAAAGTAATCGCGGTCCTTCGCCGAAACAGTGTTGAACGTCTTTGGGCTCCGAACGATCTCAACGCGGTCGCCTGCCACCAGCGGCATTCCTGTTTGGCCGTCCGAAGTCAGCATCACCTCTTCGCTGCCGGTCCTCAGTTGAAGGCTGATCTCTACGTCATAAGGCAGCACCAGCGGCCGATTGGTCAAGGTGTGGGGGCAGATCGGGCAGATCGAAATGACTTCGGCGCCGGGCGCAATGATGGGTCCGCCCGCGGATAAGTTGTATGCGGTCGAGCCGGTCGGTGTGGCAACGATAAGCCCATCGGCGCGATAGGTTGTTACGTAGTCCGGGCCGACCGAACAATCGATCTCAATTATTCGAGCGAGAGCCGACTTGTTCACGACTACATCGTTGAGCGCCAACCCGCCGCCCACTTGCGTGTCGTCGCGCAGCACCTTCCAGTCGAGAATCATTCTCTCAACAACTTTAAAGTCACCGCGCGCAACGGACTCGAGAGCAGGTATCGCGTCCGTGACCGCAAACTCAGTGAGATAGCCGAGCGTGCCAAGGTTGATGCCCAGCACGGGAACGCCGCGTCCGCTGACCAGCCTTACGGTAGAGATCATCGTGCCGTCTCCGCCAAGCACTACCAGCAAATCGCAACTATCGGCGATTTCGACGTCGGTTGCGCGCTGCGTGCCTGGGAGGGAGTCAGGGATCCGGTCGCTGACGGCGAGGTCCATGTTGCGGCGGGCTGCCCATTCGGCGATTCGCGCCGCAAGCTCAACCGCTCGCGGCTCTCCAGGCTTGACTATGATTCCGAGTCGTTGAGGTGGCTGGTGCATTGGCAGTGTTTAGTGGTCAGTTGTCGGTGGTCAGTGGGGAGGCCGGTGTTTCGAACGTGCAGGCTACTGACCACTGACCACCGACCACTAACCGCTAGTTGTCGGAACCCACAGCAGCATTCTCCGGCTTACCTGGACATTGTCGGGCTGCAGGCCGATCTCAAAGATGTCGTATTCGTTCGCGAGCGTCAGGTATTCGGCATAAAGCGCCTTCAAAGTCCTGCTCGCCTCTTCCTCGATGTGCGCCAGGTCCTCGTGCAACTCTGCTTCCTCCAGTGGGAAGTCCTCGGTGTGTGCCCGCGCCTCGGTTGTGCCGAACACCGAGCCGGCCAGGGTCGAGAACATGTCGGCGATTCGGTTTTCGCTCTCGAAGAAGTGAAGCTTGTGAGAGATGAAGCTGTCGAGGTTCAGGCTCTCGGCGCGAAACCCTTTTGCCGATTGCGCTTCGCGAACCTGCTCGAGTTGAAGCTCGAATCTGTTCCGGAGCCGTTTCATCTCGGGTTCGGCCCGCCCAAGCGCCGCCTCCGCTACTCGCGAGAGAAAATCGTCCAGGTCGTCACCAGGCGCCGAAAAAAGTCCGAACACCGGGTTGAAGAATATTCTCAGGCGCTCCGTGCGCACGAGCTTGTCGGTCAACTCCGATACGTAGAGATCGAAGTCGGCGTTGGTGGTCGAGTAATAGCCCGCTTTGTAGGTGAAACCGGGCCCAGCTTCAGGCGCCAGAGACCCTTCGTCCAGGTAAGCCGCGGGCGAGTCCCAGTCTATCGCGAGGTCGGACTCAGGCAGCCAGGCGGTGTAGTTGTGCTCCTCAGAGTGGTTCAAACCCGCACGCAGGCTGCGAAAGTTGATCTTACACTCGATGAGCGCGGCCGGACGATAGACTATGTCCTCACCCTGTGGCGTTTCATAAGGGCGAAACCAAAACTCGTCGACACCTTCCACGCGCAGTCTTGTTGGTGCTAGTCCGCTCATAGACGGGATGCGGCAGGTGCTATGCAGTCATTTTGGTCTGTCGTGCTTCCTGCCGGTCTGTCGTGTTGGCTCATTGATCGGTGCCGCCTTGTCCGCTTGCGGCGGCTTCGGCTGGCTGGGCAATCTCTGAGCGATAGAAGAGAATGCGGCCGCAGTTTTCGCAAGTGATCAACTGGTCCCCTCGCCGCACATCGCTGAAGACTTTAGGACGGACTTTCATGCGGCACGCGGCGCATATTCCGAAGTTATTTACTTCGCTCAACGCCTGGCCTCGTCGTGTCCGGGCCATTCGATCATAGGTTGAGAAAAGATGACGAGGAAGCGCCTCGCCAAGCTTCTTTCGTCGCTCTTCACATGAATCAATGAACCTGGTCGTTTCAAGGCGTTCCGTATCGAGCGTGGCGAGGCTCTGGTCGACTTCGGCCCGCATCCGTTCGACATCGGGTGTCTTCAAGGCGAGCTCCGCCTCGAATTGCTCGGTCTCTTCCATAAGCTTGAGTATCTCTGTTTCGAGAGCGGCGATGTGTTTTCTGGCGGCATCGATCTCGCGCAGGACGGCAGTGTATTCGCGTTCGTTGGTAACGCGAGTCTTGTCTTGCTCAAACTTCTCGTGGTTTCGCTGGGTGGTAGCCAGGTCGGCTTCAAGCTGCTTGCGGGTTTCGATGGTCTGCTGGTGTTTACTCGTCAGGTCCAGGAACTCAGCCGCTTGTTTATTAAACTCGTGCTCTATCTGATCCCGCTCTGCGGGTATCCTCAAAAGGCGATCCGAAACGCGCTGTATCTCAAGGTCGAGTTCCTGGAGCTCTATGAGCTGACGCAATTCAGGGCTCACTGAGTTCCTCCGTTTGTCTTCAAGACCGGAAGTCTACTACATCAATCCTCGATTCTCAAGCTGAGCGCCGCAGCCGGCTGATTGCTGAACGTTCGATGGCTGAGTTACAATCTCCGCGTGCTTCTTCAGGTCTCGGAAATTGCGTGATCGTCAGGCACAGTCAGGAATCCGGAGGTCAGTATGAAAGCGTTACTCTTACTCGCAGTCACAGTTGCTCTAGCAGTTCCCGCGGTCTCGATGCAGTCGGCCAAAGCAGTGAACGCTTCTGACTCATCCGCATCGGAGGAGCAGCTCAAGACGATGCCGGCGCTTGACCTGAAAGACTTCGATGGCAAATCGATTCGATCGGACGCCTTCAAAGGCAGCGTGCTGGTGCTTGATTTCTGGGCGACCTGGTGTGGCCCGTGCATTGCCGAGATACCGCTGCTCAACCGGCTTCAGGAAAAATACGCGGCCGTGGGAGTGAAGGTGATCGGCGTGACGTTAGCCTCGGGCGAACCGAAGGAAGTGAAGCCGTTCATCACCCGAAACAAGATGAGATACACGGTTTTGATGGGTGATGACGATCAGGCATACGACTTCAATCTGGTGGGATTCCCAACCACTTACCTGATCACCAAAGATTTGAAGATCTATCGAAAGTACATAGGCGCCGGTCCGGGAAAGTCGACGAGGCTCGAGGCAGACATCCAATCACTACTAAAGCAAAACTGATTCCTGGTCTTCATACGGCCGGACGCGATTCCCAATTCTGCCGCCGCTATCTCCCCGCCTTTGCCTTTAGTTCGCCCGGTCGCGCCGGTTGTGATCGAGGGCGCCGGTGACGCGCCCCCGCCATGTGGCCGTTCTGGTAGTACTTCTCGACTCGTCTGGAAAGCGTGTTGCGGTGTATGCGAAGTTCGTCCGCGGCTCTTGAGAGGTTACCCCGCGTCTTTTTTAGCACCGAGAGTATAAAATGCTTTTCGAATTCCGCTACGGCATCTTCAAACAGTATTCCCGTGTCGACCATCTCGGTCACCAGGGCTTCCAGGCTGCTCTTCATTGTTGTCTCTCTCCTCCAAGGCTTCCGGCCGGGGCGCCGTTAGCCAGCCTTCCTCTGTCCCCATAAGTCCTTCACCGTTTCGTAGCCGCCAAAGAACCGCTTCCTCATCTCTGCAGAAGTAAGATAGACGACGACGTGCGCTCCCTCGAGCAGCACCGGCGCAAGCATCGCTCGCTCGACTGCCGCCGGCCGAACCGGGAAAGCTGTCAGGGCCAGGTATAGGGCTGAGCAAATAAGCCAGCCTCTGACCAGCCCGAACCCTGCTCCCATCGAGTGGTCCAGCCAGCTCAACCGAGCGCGCTTCAAACGCGAGCGCAGCCAATGCGTCAGCAAGCTCCCGGCAGCGAGCGCCAGCACGAAGATCGCCACGAAACCACCAAGGCTTGACCATGGCGCAGCCACACCAGCCCAGCCGAATGGAATCGCGGCATAGGCGTAAAACTGCGCCGCCAAGACCAACCCGGCCAAAGCGGAGGCGACCGATATGATTCCCTTGAGGATTCCTCTCGTGGCTCCTGAGGCGACCGACGCCACGACGACTATCAGAACAAAGTAGTCGAGAACTGTCATAACCAATTGCGGGCTTCGGATTTCGGACTTCGGAACTTGGAGCTCAACTGCCGGCTCCGCCTCCCGCAATCCGGAATCCGCAATCCGCAATCGATTCGCCCGTCAACAACCTGTAAGCCTCAAGGTACTTCTCGCCTGTTCGTGCTACTACCGCCTCAGGAATCTGTGGCGGCGGCGGCTGTTTGTCCCAATCAACCGTCTCGAGGTAATCGCGGAGGTACTGCTTATCGAATGACTGCTGGCCCCGGCCCGGTTCGTAGCGATCGAGCGGCCAGAACCGGGATGAATCCGGCGTCAATACCTCGTCTACCAGAATCACCTGGCCATCTTTCAATCCAAACTCAAGCTTTGTGTCCGCAATTATTATCCCGCGCGAAAGCGCAAAGTCGGCGGCGCGCTGATAAACTTCGAGCGTCAGATCCTCGAGCCGCTTCGTCGCTTCATCACCCACCGTGTTTGCCATTTCCCGAACGGTTATGTTCAAGTCGTGACCGCTCTCCGCCTTTGTCGAGGGAGTGAAGATCGGCTCCGGGAGTTTGTCCGACTCACGCAAGCCTGCCGGCAGCCTCACGCCGCACACTTCGCCCGTCTTTTGGTACTCTTTCCAGCCCGAGCCCGCGATGTAGCCGCGGGCTATGCACTCAATCGGAAATACCTCGGCACGGCAGACCAGCATCGAGCGGCCTTCGAGTTGATCACGATGCTCGCGAAGCGGCGACGGGAACTCGTCTATCGACGTCGTGATCAGATGATTGGCAGTTACACCTTTCAGAAAACCGAACCAGAAGACAGAGAGCGCCGAAAGCACCGAGCCCTTGCACGGTACGGGCTCTTGCATTACCACGTCGAATGCCGAGATGCGGTCGGTGGCGACGATCAGCAGTTTGTCTTCAACTGCATAAACGTCCCTGACCTTTCCCCGCCTGAAGAGTGCGACGCCGGGGATGCTGGTTTGAGTTATTACGTTAATCGCGCTGCCTCTGCTGCCCGGATTTGACTGTCAATGAGTGTGGAACTGCGCAACCGATGAGCAAGGGTTCGTGATGGCAAGCCGCATTATCGGCGCGAGTCGATTCGATGTCAAGCACGGATTGCAGAAGGATGAACTTTTGATGAGTTTTTTTTCGCGCTACAACTTTTTCGCGCTGATTGTCCCGACTAAAGCGTAACTGTATACTGGCTGTTCTTGTGTTCGGGCGCGGCGAAGCCTGCCATCACAGCGACTTTTTGTAACCCTTCGAGGACGCCAGGGCCGCAATCATGGATTTCAAACTCGTTTCTGACTATGTTCCGCAGGGCGACCAGCCACAGGCGATCGAGCAGATCGTGCGCGGCTTGAAGGAAGGCGCGCAGCACCAGGTGCTGCTCGGAGTGACCGGGAGCGGCAAGACCTTCACTATCGCCGCGGTGATCGAGCGAATCAATCAGCCCGTGCTCGTGATGGCGCACAACAAAACTCTCGCGGCTCAGCTCTATCAGGAGTTCAAGTCGTTCTTTCCGAACAACGCGATCGAGTACTTTGTCAGCTACTACGACTACTACCAGCCTGAAGCCTATATCCCTTCGACCGACACCTATATCGAGAAGGAATCGACGATCAACGAAGAAATCGACCGCTTGCGGCTGTCTGCGACGCGAACGCTGTTCGAACGCCGCGATTGCATCATCGTCGCCAGCGTCTCGTGCATCTACGGTCTCGGTGATCCGGACGCTTATTATGGGATGATCACGTTCGTCGAGCGCGGCCAGCAGTTGTCCCGCACGGCGCTCATTAAGAGACTGGTGGAGATGCAGTATCAGCGCAACGACATAGCCTTCGAGCGCGGGAGTTTCCGGGCGCGTGGCGATGTGGTCGAGATCTATCCCGTCTATCAGGAGAGGGCCGTCAGAATCGAGTTCTGGGGCGACGAGATTGAATCAATCTCGACGGTAGACCCGTTGCTCGGCGAAGTGCTGGAAACACACGAGCGGCTGCCGATCTACCCGAAGTCACACTACGTCATGCCGCCGGACCGGCTCCGCCGGGCGATCAAAACCATAAGAGACGAGCTGGACGAATGGGAGCCACAACTCATCGAGCAGGGGAAGCTGCTGGAGGCCCAGCGGCTTCACCAGCGCACGATGTACGACATCGAAATGATGAAAGAACTCGGGTACTGCCACGGTGTAGAGAACTACTCGAGACACTTGACCGGACGTTTGCCGGGCGAGCCGCCGCCGACCTTGCTCGATTACCTGCCTCGTGACGCGATAGTGATGGTCGACGAAAGCCACCAGACGATTCCTCAAGTGCGAGGCATGTACGCGGGCGACCAGTCGCGCAAGCGCACGCTGGTCGAGTACGGATTCAGGTTGCCGTCGGCGATGGACAACCGTCCGCTCAACTTCGACGAGTGGGAGCGGCGCATGGGCCAACTTATGTTCGTCTCGGCGACGCCCGGCCCGTATGAGTTGACCAAAACCGGCGGGGAAGTGATCGAGCAAGTTATTCGTCCAACGGGGCTGACGGACCCCGAGGTCGATGTGCGGCCGGTGCGCGGACAAATCGACGACTTGCTGAACGAAGTTCGCTTGCGGGTAGCTCAAAAGGAGCGAGTGCTGGTCACGACTCTAACAAAGAAGATGGCTGAGAACCTTACCGAGTATTACGCGGAGCTGGGAGTGCGAGTGCGCTATCTGCACTCGGAGGTCCAGACGCTTGATCGCATAAAGATACTTCGAGACTTGCGGGCGGGCGAGTTCGACGTGCTGATCGGAATAAACCTGTTGCGCGAAGGATTGGACTTACCTGAAGTATCGCTGGTGGCGATACTCGACGCCGATAAGGAAGGCTTCCTGCGCTCGGAGATGTCGCTGATTCAAACGATCGGGCGCGCGGCTCGTAACGTAAACGGCAAAGCGATACTCTACGCGGACCGGATAACCGACTCGATGCGCCGTGCGTTGGGTGAGACGCAGCGGCGGCGAGAGAGACAAGCCGCGTACAACCTCGAACACGGGATCACGCCGCAAACAATAGTGAAAGCGATAGGTTCGACGATGTTCTCGATCGTCGAGGCCGACTACTTCAAACTTCCGAGCGTGGCCGAAGAAGCCGAAGCGTACTCAGCGGAAAACATAGCGGCGACAATCAAGAAGTTCGAAGGCCAGATGCGAGCCGCGGCTGCCAAGTATGAGTTTGAACGAGCCGCCGAGCTGCGTGATAAGATCAAGGTTCTCAAGAGTCGCGAGCTTGAAATGGCGTAAGGAGGCCAACGTATGTTGACTAAGTATATCGTTCGAGCAATGCATCGAGCGACCTACGAGCTACTCTCGGACGGTACGTTCTATGGGGAGATCCCAGGCTTTCAAGGCTTATATGCAAACGCCGAGACGCTTGAATCGTGTCGCGAAGAACTGCAAGAGGTGCTGGAGGGTTGGATTATACTCGGCTTGCGACTGGGCCACTCTATGCCGACAGTAGATGGCATCGAACTGGCCGTTAAGGAGGAGGCAGCATAGTGCCATCCTTTGGCCCCATCAAGAGATCTGATCTGATTCATTGTCTCAGACACTTGGGATTCGATGGGCCCTATGGTGGTGGCAAGCACAGTTACATGGTTAGAGACCAGCTCAAGCTGGTGGTTCCGAACCCCCATCACGGCGAGGTAATAGGCAGAGATCTCTTGACCAGGGTATTGCGACAGGCGGGAATCGACAAGGATGAATGGGAGAGGCTTTGAAGACCAACACAGGGGCCGAGTGGGGAGAAAAGGACGACGGCAAGAAAGAAATTGCTCGGATGGGCCAGTCTATGAGACTAACCATCGAAAACATAAGGTGCTTCGCTGCTCGTAAGGACAAATCATGGAAACCACCGTGGACTATCAACAGGCATTGATGAACGAGATTGCGGGCTTGCCGCAAGAAGCGTTTCCCAACCTCTTGCAGATCGTTCGCCTATTCAAAGAGAGCGTGTTGGATCAGAGTCGGCAAGCCGCTTTGGCGCTCCAGGCCGAATTTGATCAGTGGGAGCGGCTTAGCGATGAAGCCCTCGTTGAGTTCGAGAAGGGACTTCCATAATGGAAATCGGCGACGTCTACTCCGTCGAGATCCCTGCGAGCAACGGGCACGAGCAAGCTGGTGCGCGGCCGGCCATAATCGCACAAGCTCCGCAGTTCGGAGATCGGCTACCAACCGTGCTGATCGTCCCTTTAACCTCGCGCTTGACGGCGCAGTCGTTTCCGGGAACGTTCTTGATCCAGCCCGATTCCGATAACAACTTGAATCTGGCATCTGTGGCCCTGGTGTTCCAGCTGCGCGCGATCGACAAGCGACGTGTTAGGCGAAGACTTGGACGACTTAGCGCGTCCGACCTCTCTCAGATACACGATCAAATGAAAGCCTTGTTGCAGGTCTAATTAAATCATCTCTTGTTGCGGCGGGCACCAGTACCAGTAGTTAGCGCGCTGTTGATACTTATGAGCCAATTCAACTTCATCACGGCAGGGGAATCGCACGGCAAGGGGCTCATCGCCACAATCGAGGGCTTGCCGGCTGGGCTTGCCGTCGATGTCGCCTTCATCAATCACGAGCTCTGGCGGCGGCAGCAAGGCTACGGGCGGGGCGGCCGGATGAAGATCGAATCCGACGAAGCCGAGATCATCTCAGGTGTTCGACACGGCAAGACAATCGGTTCGCCGGTCTCGTTCTTGATTCGCAATCGCGACTTCGAGAACTGGCAGGACGTGATGGCGGTCGAGCCGCGCGACTTCACGGACGAGAAACGCGCTCGCAAGCTCACACGGCCGCGCCCGGGTCACACTGATCTGGCCGGGGGCTTGAAGTACGACACACACGATCTTCGAGACATACTCGAGCGTGCAAGCGCCCGCGAAACTGCGGCGCGTGTGGCCGTCGGCGCGTTCGCCAAGCTTTTTCTAAGAGAACTCGGGACTGAAGTCGCCAGCCACACAGCGATGATTGGGGGCGTACCCGACGAACCGATCAATGCTACCTGGGAAGAGATCGAGGGCTTGCCCGACGATTCGCTGCTTCGGTGCGTCGACACGGAAGCAGAGCAGAGAATGATCGCGCTGATCGACTCGACGAAGGACGATAAGGACACGCTTGGAGGAATCTTCGAAGTCGTCGCGCGCAGGGTCGTCGCAGGCCTGGGCTCGCACACTCAATGGAATCGAAAGATCGATGGACGCCTCGCCCAGGCGATCATGTGCATCCCCGCAGTCAAGGCAGTCGAGATCGGCGCAGGTATCGCCGTTAGCCGAACCACCGGGTCGCGGGTGCACGACGAGATTCAGTACAATGATCAGGCGCGCAGGTTCACGCGGCCGACGAACCGGGCAGGCGGGATCGAAGGCGGGATAACAAACGGTGAAGAAGTGCGCGTGCGCGGACACTTGAAACCGATCTCGACTTTGCGCCAGCCGCTTGCAAGCGTCGACGTGGTGACCAAGCAGGAATCGGCGGCTGCGTTCGAGCGCTCAGACATCGTCGCGGTGCCTGCGGCAGGAGTGATCGGGGAAGCGATGGTTGCGATAGTCCTTGCGGACGCGGCGCGAGAAAAGTTCGGAGGTGACAGCCTCGCAGAAGTGAAGCGGAACTTCGAAGGCTATGTAGAGCAGTTGAACCTGTATTGACCTGTAGGGCCGCCCTCTGTGGCGGCCCCTTGATGCGCGATTTCGAGAAGGGCGGCCACGGAGCCCCCCTCCTATTTTCGGGTTGAGCGATGCCAAGGATACACGACGAACTGGACCACGAGGTTGACGAGTTGCGCCGCTCGATCAACGCCACTCGCACGCACGGGATTCTGTACTATGTGCTGCTGGTGGCAATAATCTTCGTGGGCTTCGCCATCGGATACGCCACGCATAGTCTTGTCGGGGCTGGTATAATCTTAGTCGGATTAGCACTTGTGGCCTGGCGCGAAGTCACGGGTTTTAGAGCGAGGACGACCGTCCTCAATCATCTGCTGAACGAAAAGATGGCTGAGCGGCGCCAGGTTGACGAAAGACAAAAGGAGTTCGGGAGCTGAGATGATCTTAGAGGTGGTTAAGTACGGCGATCCGGTGTTGACCAAACCCGCCGAAGAAGTAACCGAGTTCGAGCCGAAGCTGGGCAAGCTCGTGGATAACATGTTCGAAACGATGTATGGAGCTCCGGGCGTTGGGCTTGCTGCGCCTCAGGTCGGGTTGCTCAAGCGGTTGTTCGTAATGGACTGTACCTCCGGCAAGGACAAGAAGCGAAAAGTTGCGCTCATCAACCCGGTCATTGAGACTGAGGAGGGCGAACAGATCGGCGACGAGGGTTGCTTGAGCTTCCCTGGAATCTTTCTTCAGGTTGCGCGGCCGCAACGATTGGTCGTTCGGGCGCGTGACATCGACGGAAGCGAGTTCAAACTCGATGTGATGGACCTTGAAGCGCGCTGCGTTTCGCACGAAACCGATCACCTTGACGGCGAGTTGTTCTTAAGCTACATCAGCCCGCTCAAACGAGATCTGGTCAAGCGCAAAATCAAGAAGCGGATAAAAGCGGGAGACTGGTAGACAGGCATTTGTTCCGCTAAAAGCGCTCGCACAAGGCTGGTTGTCTGCCGTGGAACGCGCGAATTAGGCGCGGTTGACAGTGAAACATCGCTGTAGTAGCGTTGCGCTATGATTAAAGCCCGGCCTGAGAGTCTGGCAGCCCGAGTTCGATAAACGAGATAAGATAACCGTGCGCTTGTGAGCTAAAGGCTTGCTGAGCGCCTTTTTTGTATGGGGTCAGCCGTATTGAAGAAAGTTGCTCTACCCGAAGAGGGAATAAGGACTCTGTTTGGTCCTTATGACGAAAACATCAAACACCTCGAAAGCCTGGTCGGCGTGCGCGTTAACCTGCGCGGCAACGAACTGACTATTGAAGGCGATCAGCAAGACGTGGAGCTGGTTGAAAAGATAATGGAAGATTATGCCGCCCTTTTTGAAGAAGGGCGGCGAATGTCGAACGAGGAACTGAAGTCCGCTTTCAAGCAAGTCGCCGAAGATCGCGCGTACACGCTGCGCGACTACTTCACCAAGACGCGGCTCAATCCCACCGGGAAGAAACAGGTAACCGCACGCTCTGCGAATCAACGGCGCTACCTCGAAGCCATCGAGAGAAGCGATGTCGTTTTTGGCATCGGGGTAGCGGGCACGGGCAAGACCTACCTGGCGGTTGCGATGGCGGTTCAAGCGCTGATGCAAAAGCGCGTCAATCGAATCGTGCTCGCGCGGCCGGCAGTCGAGGCGGGCGAGAAACTCGGTTTCCTGCCGGGCGACCTTCAAGACAAAGTGGATCCCTATCTGCGGCCGCTCTACGATGCGCTTTTCGATCTGGTTGACTACGAGAAGGTCACACGCCTGCTAGAAAAACGCGTGATCGAAATAGCCCCGCTGGCCTTCATGAGAGGCCGTACCCTTGCCGACGCGTTCATCATTTTAGACGAAGCTCAAAACACGACCTCCGAGCAGATGAAGATGTTTCTGACGCGCATAGGTTTCGGTTCGAAGGCGGTTATTACCGGTGATATCACTCAGATCGACTTGCCGGCCGGCCGGCGCTCCGGTTTGGTCGAGGCTCAGCGCGTCGTGAGCGGAGTCGAAGGGATCGAGTTCATTTATTTCACCGACAAGGACGTTGTCCGCCATCACCTGGTGCAGATGATCGTTCAGGCGTATGAGCAGCACTCGAAAACAAAGTTCGAAGAAAAGCTATGACTCGCAGTGATGCGTGATGCGTGACAAACGGCGTCACGGATCACTCGTCACGCATCACGGATCACCCATCGCTTCTTATGCAGCCCAAGCCCGCCACACCAAACGCCGGTCCTTCGAAAAAGGCACTCCACGCCTTGAAAGCGTTTTCGTCGAGCCTGACCGAGCAGGCAATGATCGACGCGGGCGTTGGCCTGTTTATTATCGTTGCGCTCTCGATGCTGCTGTTGCGCACCTACCAGCGCGAGCCGGTCGAACAGCTTCCGGCGGGCGCAATTGCGAGCGCCGACCTCATCGCTCCCGAAGACTTGCAGATCCATGACGCCGAGGAGACCAAGCGGCTGCGCGACCAGGCGGCATTGTCGGCGCTTCCGGTGTTTGATTTTCATATCAAGGCTGCTCGCGACGCGACGGCGGTAGTCGAAGAGCTTTTTGCAAGCGGCCGCGAGGCGGGTAGTGGCGCGACCCCCGACCAGCTTCAAGCTTACATCGAAGAACGAATAGGACTGCTGCTCGAGACCGAACAGATCGCCGCGCTGATTAAGCACCGCTTCAGCGACGAGCTTGAACACTTGATGGTCGATCAGCTCGAATCGGTGATGACGACGCCGGTAGTAGCCAGCCGCAGCCAGTTCCGGCGGCTGGGGGCCAGCGCGATCGTGCGCCGCGAACCGAAGAGCGGGCAGGAGTTCATGGTCACCGACCTCAGTTCGATTCGCGACAAGCTCACAGCGGCGGCGGCGCTGCGTTCCGAGAAGCTCATATGGCCTGCCGACTACGAACCGCGCGATCGCAAGCTGCTGGGCGAGGTTCTCGGAGCGCTGATCGTTCCCAATCTCGACTATAGCGAAGCTGAGACTGAGGCTCGACGGGTTGCTGCCCGCGAGGCTATTTCACCGGTGACGGTAAGGGCGGAGAAGGGAAAGCCTATTGTCGCGCGCGGCGAGACCGTGACTCCCGCGCAGGCGTTGCTGCTGGCCGAGGCGTCCCGTCATCGCCCGATTCGCCAGCGCGCGATCGAATTTGCCGGCACTGTCGTGATCGTGATGCTGATGGTGCTTGTGCTATGGCAGTACCTGGTTCGCTACCAGCGGCAGCATCTGCGAGTGCGCCGTCACTTCCTTCTCCACATGGCAAGCCTGGCCGTCACGGTCGGCATCGCGCGAGCCTTTTTTGCCCTCGGCTCCATGATGAGCCACTCTTCGGCGATCAACCCGTTTAATTCTTCGGACGGCTACCAGTATCTGGCGCCGGTGGCGCTGGGCGCGGTCTTGGTGACGCTATTGACCGACCCAAACGCGGCGTTTGTTTTCTCGGCGGTGTTGACGGTCTTTGTCGGAGTCTTGTCAGGCGACGTGTATCTCGCCGCTTATACGTTGATATCGAGCGCTGGTGCGATATACCACCTGCAGGACTGCCGTGACCGCACTGCGTTGGTGGCAGCAGGCCTGTGGATCGGCGGGCTAAACGCAGCCGCCGCGCTCGCGCTCGATTTGCTTAAATCAAGCGAGCCGCAGGTTCCGTTGCTGCTTTTCGACTCGCTTTGCGGATTTGTCAGCGGGGTGTTCGCCACGATGGTGGCTTCAATCCTGCTCCCGCTATTCGAGTGGTTGTTCAAAATAACGACGAGCATAAAGCTGCTCGAGCTTTCAAACCTGAACCTGCCACTGCTTAAGCAACTCGCGGAGTTGGCGCCGGGTACCTATCATCATTCGATAATGGTTGGCTTGCTCGCGGAAGCCGGCGCCGAAGCCATTGGAGCCGATGCGTTGTTCGCGAGAGTCGCCTGTTACTACCACGACATAGGCAAGAGCGTGCGCCCGACCTATTTTGTCGAGAACCAGAGCTACATGGAGAACCGGCACGACAAACTCTCGCCCAAGATGTCCGCGATCGTGCTGGCGAACCACGTCAAGCAAGGAATCGAGATCGCTCGCCAGCACAAACTTCCGCCGCGCATTGTCGCAATCATTCCGCAGCATCACGGCACCGGTCTGATGAAGTTCTTTTACTACAAGGCTCGCACGGCGAACGACGACGCCGACTCGACCGCGCTCGAACAGGAGTTTCGTTACCCGGGTCCAAAACCGCAGAGCAAAGAGGCAGCGATAATAATGATCGCTGACTCGGTGGAAGCGGCGGCCCGCACGGTGCAGGATCCGACGCCGGGCAAGCTTCGGAACATGATCGACATGATCACAAATCGCATCCGCGACGACGGGCAGTTCGACGAGTGCGACATCACGCTGCGCGAGCTGCGAATCGTCGCCGAAAGCTTCACCAGGGTGCTTATCGGGATTCATCATCATCGCATAGCGTACCCCGGGTTTGATTTCAATCGCGCAGCGGCTGGAGGAGTCGAGCAGATTGCGCGACCTGAAGGCGAGCTCCCGGAAGCCCGGCCCGCCGCCGCAGCCGTGAAAGGCCGCCGCTGAGAGCAGCCGTGACGATAGAGGTTGTAAATCGGCAGCGGCTTGCGCGGGTAGACCGGCGCCGGCTCGCGCTGCTGGCCAGCGACACGCTTTCAGCGCTCGATCGCGCGGATGCCGGAGTGACCCTGGCGTTTGTGCGCGATGCCGCAATCAGGAGCTTGAATCGAAGGTTCAGAGGCAAGGACACCTCGACCGATGTGCTCTCTTTTCCGGCTTCCGATCAACAGACGGAGAGCTCGCCGGCGATGGAACAGGAAAGCCTGGGCGATGTGGTGATATCGACCGACACCGCGCTGAAGCAGGCTCGAGAAGCCGGTCACTCATTGGACCGCGAGTTGAGCGAGCTGCTTATTCACGGGGTGCTGCACCTCTGCGGCTACGATCACGAGAGTGACAACGGAAAGATGAACCGGGTTGAGCTAAGCCTGCGGCGCAAGCTGCTAGATAAGGACTAATGTAAACTGTAGGCGCATCCCTCCGCGGCGCCTCTGGGAGCGCGGGCATCCCTGCCCGCATCCTGCGAGAAAGATAATAACGGGTGGCGGACGCGGCAGGCAGGGATGCCTGCGCTCCCAGGGGCGGCCGCGGAGGGAGCACCCCTACAGGTTAGATAGCTAAGCACTTCAGATCATGTTGACCGAGCTAATAGTTACCGGCGTCGTTTTGCTGACGCTTGTTTTTCTTTCGACAATTGAGAGCGCCTATGAATCACTGAGCGAAGTCTCGCTCAGGGTGATGGCGGCCGAGCGGGCAACCAGCTCACGAGCGATCTTCTTTCGCGAGTTGCTCGAGCACCGGCGCCGATTCGAGCTGATCTTGATCATGGGCACGCAACTCTCGATAGCCGCGATCGCAATTCTTCTGTATGAACTGCTCGCCGCCACCGGAATGCGAGGCGCACTGGGTGCTACTCTCGCAGCCGTCTTCGTTGTCATCGTGTTGTTCCGCCAGTTGGTGCCCCGGCTGATAGCTCAGAACAATCCCGAAGAAGTGTTCTGGATGCTGTTGCCGGTATTCCGGCTCTTTTACTTTGCGCTTTCAATCGTAGTGACGCCGATCAGCTCACTTCTGCATCGCATGAGAAAGCCGGAGCCTGAAGAGGAGAACTCCGAAAGCGAGGAGGATGAAGCCAAGGACGAGATCCAGGCCTTTATCGACGTCGGCGAAGAAGAAGGCATCATCGAGGAGTCCGAGGGCGACCTGATCCAATCGATCATCGAGTTCAGCGACACGCTGGTCGGCGAGATCATGCAGCCGAGGCCTCAGATCGTCGCCATCGAAGCGTCCGCGACCATCGCCGCCGCGCGCGCTCTGATCATTGAATCCAAGTACTCGCGCATTCCGGTCTATCGAGAGCAGATCGACAATATCGAGGGAATCGTCTACGTGCGAGACTTGCTGGCGTTTTGCGAAGAAGGGAAGATGACCACTCCGGTGACCGAATGCATGCGCCCGGTCTACTTCGTCCCCGAGAGCAAATCGGTTCGCGCTCTTTTGGAAGAGATGCAGAAAGCCAAGGTGCAGATCGCGATGGTGGTCGACGAGTATGGCGGGCTGGCCGGGCTTGTGACGATCGAGGACATAATCGAAGAAATACTCGGCGAGATCGAAGACGAAGACGAGGGAACGAATGATCAAGACGTGGTGCGCGAAGAAGACGGCTCATACCTGGTCGACGGCAGCGCTGAAATAAGAAAGGTGGAGTTGCTGTTCGACCGGGAAGTCGAGACCGACGACTTCACGACCGTCGCGGGATTGATCATCAGCGAGCTTGGCCACGTGCCTGAGGCGGGTGAGAAGCTCCAATTCAAGGGGCTCGAGTTTGAAGTGGTCGAAGCGGATAACAAGCGGGTGAATCGAGTCCGGCTTCGCAAGATAGACGAGCCGGAGTCCGGACACGCCGAGTCTAGAGCGACAAGCGATTGAACCTAAGACAGAGAGTCAGTATGGAAACAATCGATGTAGCGCCGATAAAGCCGTTGATACCGCTCGACGCGCTGGACCGAATAGACGTTCGAGTCGGAACAATCGAAAGAGTCGAGGACGTGAAAGGATCGGATAAGCTGGTGAAGCTCTCAGTGAATTTCGGCGATCACAAGAGGACAATCCTCGTCGGAATGAAACTCGAGCGCCCGGAGCCGAAGGACATCGAAGGTAAACAGGCGCTATTCGTTGTGAATCTCGAACCGAGAAAGATGATGGGCGAGCTGTCGGAAGGAATGCTGTTCGACATAGGCCATGCGGATGGGCTGACTGCGGTACTCGCAGTGCCAGAAACTGCAATCCCGGACGGCGCGAGGGCCGGGTGAATTGATCGGTTTTGTTCCGCGCGAGGTTTCATAGGCGCTCGCTCAAGTATGGATCTGAAGCCACCACAGGTTATCGTGATCGCGGGCCCAAATGGAGCGGGCAAGTCTACACTTGCTCCTCACCTGTTGAGAGACTCATTCGATTTGCCAGAGTATGTAAACGCAGACGCGATAGCATTGGGCCTTTCCGGCTTTGCTCCGGAAGGCGCCGCTTTTGAAGCGGGGCGCGTGATGCTCGAGCGGCTGCATTCGCTTGCAGAACAGAATAGGAGCTTCGCATTTGAAAGCACCCTGGCGAGCCGATCGTACGCTCCCTGGTTAGCGCAGTTGAAGGAGCGGGGCTACAAAGTTCATGTTCTGTTCCTATGGCTTCGAAGCCCAGAGCTAGCCGTGTACCGCGTCAAGGAACGTGCGCGAACGGGAGGCCACGATGTTCCGGAGGATGTAGTCCGAAGACGCTATTCGCGAGGAATTCGCAATCTCTTCCATCTTTATCAACCCCTGGCTGACACTTGGACGATCCTCGATAATTCCGACCCGTCGCCGAATCCTGCGCTTGTCGCTTCGGGACATGGATCAACCGCTGTTGATATACTCCGAGCGCGAATATGGGATGAGATCAAAGAGGCTGCAAAATGAAGATCGACATCTACTCGTCGCCAATGCTGCTGGTCGAACACGCCAAGGACATCGAGAAGATCTTCCGCGAGGCTGTGCGTGAAGCCCTGATCATGCACAAGCGTGCGGGAAATACGATCGCTGGTTGGCAAGACGGCGAGATACGGCTGATCAAGGCCGAGGACATAGTCGTCGACTAATCTTTGAGAGACTAATCATTGACCTCACATTGCGCTATGAGGTTCGATCAAATCGCACTATATGCCGGATCAAGAAAGCGCCAGTGAAGTCGAACATCGAAAATCCGGCGTCGTTGCGCTTATCGGGCGGCCCAACGCCGGCAAATCGACTCTTCTCAACAAACTGATCGGCGAGAAAATCGCCATCGTCTCGGACAAACCGCAAACTACTCGCACGCGAATCAGCGGCGTGCTGACCCGGCCGCAAGGACAGATAGTCTTCCTCGACACGCCCGGTGTGCACAAGCCCGGCTACAAGCTCAATCGCCGGATGATGAGCATAGTCGCGGACGCACTCGCGACTGTCGATCTGATCTTGCTGATGATTGACGCGGCCGAGCCGATGGGCAGTGGCGACCGCTTTGTGCTGGAGATGATAAAGCGTGTCGAGACTCGTGCGTTCCTGCTCCCGAACAAAGTCGACTTGATGCGAGACAAATCAAAGCTGTTTCCGTTGATCTCGGCTTACACGAGCGAACGTGACTTTGCAGAAGTCATCCCGATCTCTGCACTGACAGGCGACGGAGCTGATCTGCTTGTTGAGAAAGCGTTCGAGTATTTGCCCGAAGGCCCGGCGCTCTATCCCGAAGACGAGATGACCGACCAGCCCGAACGTGTGATGGCAGCCGAGTTCGTGCGCGAAAAGATCCTTCATGTGACCGGCGATGAGCTGCCGTATGTGACTGCGGTTGTGACCGAAGGTTGGGAAGACGCGGGCGGCACAACGAAGATCAATTGTTTGATCTACGTTGAGCGCAGGTCGCATCGCGCGATTGTGATCGGCCGTGGGGGAGACCGCTTGAAGCAGATAGGCACCGAGGCTCGGCGTGATATCGAGAAGCTTTTGGGCCGGCACGTGTTCTTGACGCTCTTCGTAAAAGTGCGCGAGCGCTGGCGCGACGACGACCGCACACTGAACGAACTCGGGATTTAGGGATGAGGCGCAAATCATCGCAAATGAACGCGGATGAGGGATCAACAGACAATCCGTGTTCATCGGTGTTCATCTGTGGTTCAAATACAGGCTATGCCTTTCAAACATTCTGACGGGCCTGAGGCGTGGCGGTTGATCGAGCTTGAAGTTGTGCGCGACGCAGAAGAGTTCACGGCAGCGTTGGTGTTCGAGCTAGGCACGACCGGCATCGTTACGCTTGAAGAGCGAGACGACACCGTGAAGCTCGGCGCATACTTTGACGGTCAAACTGATGCCGGTAAAGTCGCCCGCGCAATCCGAGCTGAATTCGCGAGAGTGGGCAGATCGAATGACCTGCGTTTGGTCTCTTCCTCTTCCGTACCAGACCAGGACTGGATGCAGAAGTGGAAAGAAGGCTTCGAGCCAACCGAGATCGGCAGCCGCTTGATCATCGCGCCTTCGTGGAAGCTGCCGGACGCGGGAGAGGGCCGTATCGTCGTTCAGATAGACCCGGGAATGGCTTTCGGAACCGGCACCCACGAGACGACGCGGATGTGCCTTGAAGCGATTGAAAAGCACTGGCGCGGCGGCAGCTTGCTAGACGTGGGAACCGGTACCGGCATTCTGGCTATTGCCGGGGCGTTGCTTGAGCCGGGCTCGCGTATCACAGCGATTGACGTCGATCCCCAAGCTGTCGAAGTCGCGCGGGAAAACACCGAGATAAATGACGCGTCGAATTCCGTCGAAGTAGTCGAAGGCGGACCGCGCGGTTTTGTTGGCGGCGCGTTCGATGCGGTGGTTGCGAATCTAACGGCGGAAGTGATTATCAGCCTGATTGATGATCTTGCCGGGTGTGTCTCGGGCTCGGGGATGGTGATACTCTCTGGCATTCTCACAACGCTTGAAGCAGACGTTGAAACCGCGGCGACGCGCGCGGGCTTGACCATCGTAGAGCGGCGGCAGTTGGGCGAATGGTCTGCTTTGGTTGCACGAAAGGACTAGCGTGCGTGGGCGGCGTTAGCTTGTATGGGCGGCCCTCCGTGGCCGCCCCTCCGTGATGAGGACTTTCAATGCGGGGCGAGGGGCGGCCACGGAGGGCCGCCCATACACGATAAACTACCGGGGCGGCCGCAGGGCCGCTTTTACATGCGCCCGAAGAGGCGCCAGCACATGAGGAATATCGCTGATGCAGCGGCGAAGGTTCTACGCCCCACCCGATAACATTAACAACGAAGTGGTGATGCTCTCTCGCGACGAGACTCATCATTTGACTCGAGTGTTGCGGCTGAAGCCCGGCGATGAAGCTTTCGTGTTCGACGGCTGCGGGCGCGAGTACCGTTGCAACTTTCTAAGAGTCGAGGAGACTCATGCCAGGCTTGCGGTAGGCGATGAGCTTGCCGACGTGGTTGAATCACCGCTTTGTCTCACGCTTGGGCAGGCGCTCGCGAAGGGTGAGAAGTTCGACTTTATCGTTCAGAAAGCAACCGAGCTTGGGGTCAGCTCAATCGTGCCGTTGATCACCGATCGCGCGGATGTGAAGCTTGCGGAAGCAAGGTCTGAAAAGAAGGTGGAACGCTGGCGGCGCATCTCGCTTGAAGCGCTGAAACAGTGTGGCCGGCGGCGACTGGTCGAGATAGAGGCTCCGATGACCGTTGGCGAGCTTCTCGACAGACGGGTTCGCGACATCGACGCGGTGATCGCATGCACCGTCATTGTATTCAGCGAGCAAGGCGGAATAGTGATTGCGGACGCCTTCAAGGGACTGGCGGCTGGGTCAAACTTAACGGCGCTGATAGGCCCGGAAGGCGGATGGAGCGACGACGAGATTAGCTTGTTCGCAGAGCGAGGCGTCAAGTCGGTAACACTGGGTCCGCGGGTTCTTCGAACGGAGACAGCCGCGGTCGTTGCGATGACTCTGATTCAACATGAGCTGGGTGATCTCTCGGCTGAGCTAAAATAGCGAGGTTAGGACAAGTGGCCTTCTACGATCAGCAGATTGAAACGCTCGATCGGAATCAATTGCGAGAGTTGCAGAACAAGCGGCTCGGCGCGTTGATTGGCGAGATCGGCTCCAACGAGTTTTATCAGCAGAAGTGTCGCGCGGCAGGGATCGGGTTGAGCGAGATAAGAGCAGCCGAAGACCTGCGGGCGCTACCGTTCACCACCAAGGCCGAGCTAGTCGAAGATCAGGCGGCAAACCCGCCGTTCGGGCGCTCGCTCACCTATCCGCTCTCACGCTATCGCTATTTTCATCAAACGTCGGGCACGACCGGGCGGCCGCTGAAATGTCTGGACACTTCGGAGAGCTGGGAGTGGTGGGAGCGCTGCTGGGGCTACGTCTACCGGGGCGCGGACGTGGGCTCGCACGACGTTGTGTTCTGCGCGTTTTCATTTGGCCCCTACCTGAGTCACTGGGCGGCGATCTCCGGCGCGTGGCACGTGGGGGCGATGTGCATATCCGGCGGAGGGATGAACTCCGAGCAGCGCTTGCAAACGATCATCGACAATCGTTGTACGGTGCTCGTGTGCACGCCGACTTACGCGCTTCACCTCGCGGAGGTTGCGCGGCGGCTCGGACTGGACCTCGCGTCGTCGTCGGTTAGTCGAAGCATTCACGCGGGCGAGCCCGGCGCGAGTCTTCCGAACGTCAAGCGCGCGATCGAGCAAGCGTGGGGCGCGACTTGTTTCGATCACGCGGGCGCAACCGAAGCGGGAGCGTGGGCTTTCGACTGCGAAGCGCAGAGCGGCGCAATTCATCTCAACGAAGCCGAGTTCATCTTTGAAGTGATCGAATCGCAGAGCGGCGAGTCAGTCGAAGAAGGACGCGGCGAGCTTGTGATAACAAATCTTGGCCGCCCAGCGATGCCCGTGCTTCGTTATCGCACGGGTGACGTTGTCGATCTGACAGCCGAGCCGTGCGCGTGCGGGCGCTCGTTTGCGCGAATACGAGGCGGCGTCCTCGGCCGCGCTGACGATATGATCATCGTGCGCGGAGTGAACCTTTATCCGAGTGCTATCGACGACTTGATTCGCAGTCTTGGTGAAATAGCCGAGTACGAGGTGGTCATCCGGCGCGTCGGAGGCTTGGATGATCTGATGATCAGGTTTGAGACGTTTGAGGCAACGCCGTTCGAACAAACCGCCCGGTCAGTCGTGGAAGCGTTTCGGCGCCAATTCAACATCCGCATCAGCGTCGAGCACGCGTCGGCCGGTACCCTGCCGCGGTATGAGTTCAAAGCCCGCAGATTCAAACGGGTGTAACTCAATCTCTCGAAAAAAAGGGATGACCGGGTTAGATGTGGTGAAGCTGGCAACATGCATGGCACGTGGGGCTCAGCCGCGAGCCTGACGATCACTGGCGCGGCGGCGATGAAGGCCGCCGACCGCTGGCTTCGCGTACGCAGCAGCCGCCTCTGCCTCCAGAGTCTCCTCAAGCTCGGGGAAGCTTCTCGTCCAGACCGACGGCTCCTGACTCATCTTTTGTGCGACGTTCTCACGCAAACGGCTCGCAAAAGCCCGCGCGCCGCTTGCCCGTGCGTCCGCGAGCAATATCACCACTTCGCCTGGGGCGTTCGATGAGGTCAGATCGGTGTCGCGCACGATGTGGCGGATCACCTCGCGCAGTCGAAACTGCGCGTTATCACCATGCGCGGCCGGAATAGGTGTCACCCGGCAGCCCACCACCGAAAGGGCAGAGCCGTTATCTATCACCGCCTTGACTCGTTTTTCCAGTTCCGTAACAAAATCGCCGTAAGGGGTGAGCCGGTCACCCTGAGCTCCCGCGGACTGATGCTGATCCTGCACTCCATCGTGCTGACGTTGATCCAGGATCCTGTTATCTGGCGATCCAGTCGAAGGTGCGCTAACAGAAACTCGCGCCGGGGGGCCGGCGATCCACGCGTCGATTCCACGATAACGCGCGATCAACTGTCGCGCCTTGTCTCTCAGCTCCTTCGGGCTGAATGCCCTCGTCAAGTGGTAATACCCCGAAGCTGCAAGCGCCTTCGACAGCTGGTCAACCTCGGCGTCACCCGCATTGGAAAGCTCGGCCGGCCGCGGGCGGTCACTTGATTGAGCCAGCGTGCTCGACACGATGATGACCGGTACGTTGAGGCTCGCACGAATGTGAGCAAGTACTTTGAAACCCTCGACGATAGGAAGATCCAAATCCAGAACCACGAGGTCGGGTTCGTACGAGATCAGTCCCGCCAACCCTCTAACGCCGTCGTTAGTCTGTTCTATGGTGAAATCCATCAGCGACTGAACGATTATCTCGCAGGGCTGAGCCTCGTCGTTGATAACCAGAACTCTGAAGCATTTTGAGTCGACCGAATTCTTCGCTAGCGCTGTATCTGCCGGCGCGCTGGATAGAGAAGTTTCAGGCTGGAGGGGCGCCGTTTTCGACCGGCCGAGCAGAGTGTCCACGGCGCTGGAGGCCATCGCGGCATCGATCTTGAGATCTGACGCGCGGACGCGCATTGCGGGCTGCCGACGCGGCCGCCCATCGACTGTCGTTTCCGCACTGACGCCGTGACGCGCGCCAGCTTGTTGGGAAGCCCGGTCAGAATCTCTCCGACGCTCAGGCACTAGTCGCAGAGACGGCGGCGGCGCCTGCTCGGATCCTTCGTTCGTCATCGGCAGACCTTCGCTGCTCTGAAGGGGGCCCGCGAGGCCTCCACTGAGGTCGCCGGGAAAGAAGACGCCCGCCAGCTCGCCTAACAACTCCGATGTGAGATCAAGCTCTTCCGCCGCGTTGCGCTCCGGGTGCTGCGCCAGCCCGACGGCGGGCTGTTGAGGCCGATCGCCTCCATTCTGCTCCTTGTGCTCGACGAGCCGGGCGACCGCGTCTTCAATACTCTCGAGGTCCAGTTCCAGCGGCGCCGTTTCATTGATGCGCCCGACCGTGTAGTCCCGGCGAGATTTCGGTGCGTTCGTTTCGGGCCCGCCGCCGATTGGACGCTCCCGTGATTGCGTACGGGGCAGCGCGTCAATATCGAGGAGCCGGAAATCGGATACAGGGATTGAGAGAGTTGTGGGAGAAATGTGGGGATCTTCAACCCGCTCCGCCAGAAAGATCCCTCTTGAAGGGTCAACCTGGATTGGCTGAGCGGGGAGCGTGAGCGACTTCTCGAACGCGATGAAGCGCGTTGCGCGATTAGCTTCTTCTCGCAAATCGAAGCGAAACGACTCGAGGACATGGGGTTTGAAGAGACGGGTGACTTCGGCGTTGGCGTCGTTTGCGATCAGCAGAACGGTAGCGCCTAGGGATCTCGTCCAGTGCGCGAACTCGGCGACGCGGTCCTCGAGGCCGGGTTGCACGCCCGCGACATAACTTGTCACAGGATCGAAAACGAGACGCCGCGGGCGGGTTTCGCCGAGGAGCCACTCAAGCTCTCGAAGTGCCCGAGTCAACTGTCCCGGACGCGCGACTCGCTCAGCCAGCGCGCCCGAGGATTCAAGTATTACCAGGCGCCCGCTGTAGATGTCTTCCAGGCAGTCATAGCCGAGTCGCGCGAATCGCCTGACCGCATCTTCGGGGACGCAGCGAACGATCAGCGCGCCTTGTTCGCCGCGTTTCAAACCTTCGATCAGGAACGCGGTGCCAAAAAGGCTCTTGCCCGATGCCTCGCCGTGAACGACATACAACTGTCCGCTCTCGAGCCCTCCCGTCAAGCTGTCAACGGGCTCAATGCCACTAGGAATAGTTTTTCGAGCCTGTGCGTCCATCGTGTCATCGGCAGAGCGAACTGATGTTCGGTCTACTGGGTTTCATGGAACCTTGTTATTCGCGAGGGCGATCCTTGCAAGCGCCGCCGGTAACGAGCCGACAAAGCGACCGGGTTAGGGTCGCCCCCAATCCGTCAAATGCGGAATGCAATGAATCTACCAGCGACTAACCTCTTTGGGTAGGCGTTACAACTCCCGGCCTACGCAGCGCCAGGCGTGACCAGCGTGACTGCTCGATTGAGCCGCTCGACGGTTTTCTTGCGCCCAATAGTTATCACTATGTCGAACATCCCCGGACCTACTGACTGTCCGGTGAGCGCGGTGCGCGCCGCGTTGATGAGGAGACCGGGCTTCACGCCGCGCTCCTCTGAAAAGGCTCTCAGAGCCGCTTCCGTCCCGTCGTGGGAGAAGGGTTCGACCTGCGCGAGGCGATCCGCCAGCGCCGGCAGCAACTGGCTGAGCCGTTCGTCTCTCAGGTTTTTCTTGACCGCTGCAGGCTCGAATTCGAACTCGTCTGAGAAGTAGGGCCGTCCAACCGTGGCGAACTCTACCGTAGTACGATAGCGGGCGCGCAACAGGTCTATGGTTTGCGATAGCCACTCGGCCTCGGTGGTCGCGTACTCTTCACGCCAGAGGCCGGCAAGTTTCAACTGCCCGGCTACCATCGGCACAAGCTCGTCGAGAGGCATCGCGCGCAGATACTCGGCGTTCATCCACAGAGCTTTTGGGTCGGTCCAATCTCGAGCTTGTGTTTCGTGGAAGTTGAAGATCGCCGACGCCTTGTTCACTCCGTCAAGCGAGAAGCGCTCGATCAATTCCTGGCGCGACATGATCTCTTGATCGGTTCCGGGTGACCAGCCCAGCAGCGCGAGGAAATTGACCAGAGCATCGGCCACAAACCCGCGATCTCGATAGGTTGTTACCGAGACGACTTCGCCGTGTTTTCGTTTGGAGAGTTTTTCTTTGCCAGGCGCCATGATCAGCGGAAGATGAGCAAACCGAGGCGCCGCCACGCCGAGCGCTTCATAGATCAACACTTGTTTGTGGGTGTTGGTCAAATGATCTTGCCCTCGGATCACGTGGCTGATTCGCATTTCTATGTCATCGACAACGACCGAAAGATTGTAGAGCGGATGGCCGTCCGAGCGGACAAGTACGAGGTCTTCGGTGTCGGAGTAGTCCCGCTCTTGCGGGCCGTAGACCATGTCGTCAAAACGCGAGACGCCGTGTTCCGGGACCTTCAAACGGATTGCGGCGAGTTCGCCGGCCTCGACTCGGCGCGTTCCTTCTTCAATCGAGAGGTCGCGATAAGGGTTGAGAGCTTTACCGGTCCCGCCTGCTGCCTTCGCGCGATCGACTATCTTTTCTTTGACCGTACGGTCGTCGCCCTGCTCTTTGGGCGTGAAGTCGTAGTAAGCCTTGCCCACTTCAACGAGCTTGAGTGCAGCGGCCAGGTGCTTGTCGACGAACGATGACTGGAAGAACGGACCCTCATCCGGGTCAAGCCCAAGCCAGTGCATGCCTTCGAGGATGCCCTGGACCATCGCTTCCGACGAACGTTGGACGTCCGTGTCTTCGATGCGAAGAATGAAGACGCCGCCGTGCTGACGCGCGTACAGCCAGTTGAACAGAGCGGTGCGAGCGCCGCCGACGTGAAGGTAGCCGGTGGGCGAGGGGGCAAAGCGAACTCTTACGCGGGTCGTCAATTTGTCGAGGGCTTCCCTGGTCTTCGCGAGGAGCTCTTTGACATCGGGAGTCGTCGCCGATGTCGAGGGTCTTCCCAGGCGATCGACGATTTCCCTCGCTTTCTGGAATGAGTCATCTAATTCCGACTCCCTGAGCTTAGCCTCAACCTGACGCACCATCTCTCGCAAGTCATAGCCTTCTGTTGGCCTTACTGAGTCGCTGGGTTGCGGCTCAA
This sequence comes from Candidatus Onstottus arcticum, assembly GCA_038040485.1. GTDB lineage: Bacteria > Acidobacteriota > Blastocatellia > UBA7656 > UBA7656 > Onstottus_B > Onstottus_B arcticum. The sequence continues at coordinate 140,527 of JBBPIE010000004.1, read as the reverse complement.
TAAGGAGCTGCAGTTCTCGCCAGTCACAGCCTTCGAGCTGCTTACCTGAGGCGGTGAGTTGGGCCTCAAGCAGGCGGGCCAGCTCTCGCCAGTCTTGATCTTCCGTTTGCTTCACTGGATCGTGTGTTCTCTTTCGTGTGAGTGTTGATACGGTGCAATCCTGAACCGGCGTTGTCTGAGCGGAGCGATCATTTTACCCGAGCCTGTCTTCGATGATGGTGACGCGTTGAGAGGTCTGGATAGCCAGGCGAGTTACTCTCTGCGCAAGGTCCCGCGTGACTTCGTTGCCCAGGATCAGCTTGTTAAAGCTGTCTCGCATCTCCTCGCGGTCCGCTTCGGCCTGCCATTCCAGTCGCGAGACATTCTGGGTCAGGTCGGCCACTATTCCAGTGAGGGTGTCAAGGTTCGCGGCAGTACTCTCCTGCGCCTCTTTCAAGCCCTCAATTCCTGCGCTGACGTTTGCGTGGTGCTCAATCAAGAACTGAATTGCTTTTTCCATCTCTTCGCCGGTCATGTGTGATCTCCTCGGTTGAGCCAGTTTGCGACCTTCATCAACTGAAGGTCGCACCCACGAGTACTGCGATTATCTGCGAGAGGCGAAAAGAAAGGCAAGCTCACGGGAGCTTGCCTTTCGAGATTTGCGGCAAACGATGAGAGGCCTTGCGCGCCGGCTAATTGCTGGTCATTGGCGTGATGTATCGGATCAGATTTGTTTCCGCGAGCGTCGCGAGTTTTTCGAGCGGCACTCGCCCGATCACCATCTTCGAGGAGGGCGGGTCGAGCACCACTTCGAATCCAAGCTGCTTGAGAAACGCGAGCGCCTGTGGGCTCTTAGCCGTGAGCCAGATTTGAATCTCGGCTTTTCCATCGCGAACAAACCTGGACTCTTCTGTTGAGGGCTTCGCGGTCTTGTCCTTCAGCCGCTCAATCAGCGCGACTATTGATGGATGAAGCTTTGAACGCGTCTGCAGGCGCCTCTGTTCATCAGGAGAAAGCACCCGGTCTCTCGCCGAGTCGCTGAAACCTCCTCCATACGCTGCGCCCGAGCCAGGTCCGACGCCCGAACCACTTCCAGCGCCAACACCGCCCCCGACACCTCCAGAGACTCCGCCGGCAGAGCCCCCCTTTCTTCGTTTATCAGTGCTCGGCTGGCCGCTGGTCACGGTGACTGTTTCGGCAGCCGCTTTTGGCAGCGCAGGGGCAGAGAGCGCCTGCGTTTGATAAAGGGCTCTGTTTTGCGCCAACCGATCCTGTCCTTTTCCGAACACGCCTCCGTAGCTTACTCCCTCGGGCATATCGACCGGAACCTCGATCCTGCGAGGCTTGCCGCCGTCGTTTACCGTCATCTCTTCAACGGCAACGAACGAGGTAAACTGAGTCATCATGCGATACTCGATGCCGAGTTGCGTGATGGCTTCGCTTACGTCGGCCCGTGGTGCGCCCCGCTGAATCCCGTTGAAGTCTTGCGACATCAAATCATCAATCCTGGTGCGAGCCCACAACGTCGCCAGCACGTCGTGACGCGGTTCGTTCTCAGGCAAGTCAATTGGAATATCTCGCACGAAGTCACGGCCGGACATCTTCCCTCGAAGCTTGATCGTTCCGCGCCCGCTGCCGGTGAAACGGCCCGACACAACGACAGGTTTCGCGCTAAACAGATCCGGAATGCGCTTTGGATAAACGTCGGCGACCGGCAACCCGGACCAGTCTATCGAGATGTCAGTCAGCAGCGGGTTGCGAATTCGTTCGTGGAATCTTCTGGCGGCTGCGGAGCCGTCGTCGTTGAGCGTGACGTATTCCACTTCGCCGCGGCCATGCTCGGCCATTTTGTCGAGCAGGAAACGATTGACCGAGCTTCCGATGCCGAAAGCAAACACGCGAGCATTCTGATGTTTCTGAACCTCGCCGATGATCTCCATATCGTTGCCGACATAGCCGTCAGTCATGAAGCACGCGATGCGCAGGTGATCTTTTTTGTCCGATGGATCGAGCGCCGCGCGAATGGCTTTCATCATTTCGGTTCCGCCGCCGCCCGAGCGCGAAGCGAGAAACTCCTGAGCTTTTCTTAGGTTCTCTTTTGTAGCCGGGACTGGCGCGGGGAACAAGATGTTAGTGTCGCCGGCGAAGGTGATCAAGTTGAAGGTGTCTTCTGGATAGAGCCCGTCGAGGGCCAGCTTCATCGTCTCCTTCGCCTTTTCGATGGGGAACCCGCTCATCGAGCCCGACGTGTCCAGCACAAACACGAGTTCCTTCGGCGTTACGTCTGCGGCGGTCACTCCCTCGGGCGGCTGAAGAAGCATCGTGAAGTACCCGCCGCGCTCCGAGTGATGAGCGAGAACTGCGTCTTCGATCTTACGCCCGGCCACGTCGCACTTGAGGATGAAGTCCCGGTTTGGGATTTCATTCTTGTTCCTGAGCCGAACAATTGCCCGGCGATCGGATGGGCGTTCGATGTCTACGTCGTGCTGAGTCGTCTTGAGCCCGTCTATCGGCACGCCTGCGTCGAGTGCGACTTCAATCGAAATGTCGTGACCGGCTCGTGTGCCTTGTGGCGCAACCTGCGGAGTGATGCGCGAAGCGTCGGGCACGCGACCTGTGTCCGGCGCCCGTGTTACGTACCAAATTCAAAACAAAAGGGTGGTGAGTTCTCACTCACCACCCTTTGAATCAGCATGCGAACTACTTAGAACTGGAAGCGCGCCCCAACTTGCACCTGTAGCGGCGCCCCGGGATTGTTGTTGAGCAACAGCTTCCCGAATCGCGGTGACGTCGCAAGATGGTCCACCAGCGACAGGAAGTTTGGATTTGTCGGCCCAAGGAACCCGCAGTTGGGAGGAATCACATTGTTCGGCGCGGGCAGCGGAGCTGCTATGCAGAAGTTCGTCGACGCGGCGCCCGCGATCTGATTGTTCTGAAGGTTCAGAACGTTGAATACGTCCAGCGTGAGAACTACCCGTTTTCCTTCTGCGAACTCGATGCGCTTCGCGCCGTGGACGTCAAAGCCGTAGATGGCCCGGTTGCGATATGCGTTTCGCTGGAAGGGCACGCCGGGTCCCAGATACGGACGATCGGGCCCGCCGCGATCTCCGTTTGCATCGGTGATCCCCGAGCTCGCATCAATCGGAGTTCCAGAGAACATTCTGATGGCGCTGGAAAAGTCTATCCCGTGTGGCAGGTAAAAGACCGGACTTGCAACGAACTGATGCCGCCGGTCTATGTTCGAGTTGGAGTACTCGGGTCCGAACCTATAAAAGTCCTCGTAGGAGAACCCGCCGGCCGAGCGCTCGTTGTCGTCGTCCGAAAGGTTCTTCGACAACGTGTAGAACGTGTTGAACTGCCCCCACTTCTTCTGGAATTTCGCCCGGAGTGTGATGGCGCGATAGAGCGACTTTGCGGTCGATTCGCGCACTTGGACTTGCCCAAGTGTGGAGATCGGCCGAGGTGTTCCAGTCCGCAATCCATAGAACGGTCTCTGAGCCGGGTCAACCGCCACACTTCGCAGTACCGGCTTCGGAACGTTTATGTCGCGATTCCGCTGCAAGAAGACGGTATGAACATAGGTGAAATCCGCGCCTACCGAGAGGCTCTGGCTAACCTGCCGTTCGACACCGAGTCCGCCCTGGTAGGCCCTGGGATTCTTGTAGTCGGCCGCGTTGAATATCGGTTGGGCCCCAGTGAACGGATCGACGACCAGGCCTAAAGCATTCGCTATGGCTGTTAACTTATCCGGTGTTATGTCCGGTAGATTACCCAGCGTGAAAGTGTTCAGGTCTATCCCGATCAACTTCAACTGCTCGTAGACAGTATTGTTCGGGTTGGAGGACGGTACCGAGAAAGGCAGTTGCACCGAGAGATCACCGGCCGGTATGCGCCAGTTGTTAACCGCTGCGGCAAACAGAAGCAACGGCGTGCGCGCGTAGTAAATGCCAGTGTATCCGCGCACCACAGTCTTGCCATCGCTCTTGGGATCCCAGGCGAACCCGAGGCGCGGGGCAATTTGCTTGGCGTTGTCGGCGATCTTGGTTGGATCTGCCCTGTGGCCGGACGGGAAGACGTTCGGGAAAGCGGCGCCGTTTACTTTGTTGAGCAGAGTTGTGTTGTTGGCTTCGGGCGTCGGATTGTATTGTCCCTCCCAACGAACCCCGTAGTTCAGCGTGAAGTTCGGCTTGATGCGCCACGAGTCCTGCCCAAAGAAGGCGATCTCGTCTGTTCCATACGAGGCCATCAGGTTGCCGATTTGCCGCAAGAATGTCACGTCTGTCGTGTCAAAACGGTTCGCGTTTGTCCCGCCAACCGACAATATCTCGGCAACCGTGTTTGCGTTTGTCCCCGCTATGTTAAACGAGCCGGTCTGGTTGAAGCCAAATAGCTGGCTGATGAAGATGTGATTGTACTCGCCACCGAACTTGAGCGTGTGACTGCCCTTTGACCAGGTCAGACTGTCCGCAGCCTGAATGCGGCGGTCAAATTGAGTGTTCTGGCCCAGAAAGGTATTCGTTCCGTAGGTGCCGAGGAAGTCTGTCACGTTCGGTTCAATAGCATTGGCAGGACGGGGTCGTTCCTCTCGAACCCACTGTCCGCGGAATTCATTGACCAGCGTGCTGCTAAAGAAGCTGGTAAACTGTCCAACTACCGAGTTACTCCCGTCGTTTTCAGTTCCATTATTGGAGAGCGCGTTGCTGATGGTCGGGAACAACGCATTGCCGACTGAGGTGGAGTTGAGCGCGTTGGCTTTGCTCCAGCCGTACCTGATATTGAATCGGTGATTGGCATTGATTTCGTAGTCGAAGCGCCCTGTAAATGCCTTGGCGTCATTGGTCTGTGTGAACGGCTCCTGCAGCGACGAGTAGAAATCAATAGCCTCCTGCGTCAAGGGTCCGGGTGTGACGGCAGAAAGGTTGTCAAAGAAGACCTGGCGTTTGTTGCGGAAGCGTTGTTGTTCGTAGGCAACAAAGAAAAACGCTTTGTCTTTCTTAACCGGCCCGCCAAAGGATCCGCCGAACAGCTGCAGTGTCGGCGCGGCGACGAAGTTTAGCGGCACACCCGTTGGGCCCAGTCTCAAATTCCGGTCGTCTTCAGCCGCCTGCACTATCTGGGGCTTTTTCGCCCATTGCTGCGGCCGAATATTATAGAAACCCGAGCCGTGCCAGGCATTGCTTCCGGATTTGGTCACAGCATTGACGATGCCTCCGGTTGACCGCCCGAACTCAGCGCTATAGCCCGACGCTACAACCTGGAATTCCTTGATCGATTCCTGCGGGATCGTGAAAGCGAAGTTCGATCGCTCGCCGCCGCGGATGCCGCCAAAGAACGGATTGTTGTAGTCCGTGCCGTCGACGTTGATGTTCGAGTTGATGCCACGTTGTCCGGCCAGCGAGATCTGCTGGCGCGACGGTTCCACCTGCGCCATCGGCGTAAGGGTAACGAAGTCCTGGAATCGGCGGCCGTTGATCGGGAGATTTTCGATGGCTTGCTGGTTGAGCACCGAGTCTGCCTCTGAGCGGGTGGTCTGAACCTGAATCGCGCCGGCAGTGACGCTTACGACTTCCGTAACCCCGCTGACGCCCATCGAGATATTGATGTCTCTCGTTCTACCGACGCTTACCTCCACGTCGCTTATCGTGCTCGCCGCAAAACCGCTCGCCTCGGCCGCCACATTGTATATGCCCGGCGGCAGCAGCAGTATGGCGTAGTAGCCTTCGTCGTTGGAAACCGACGACCGCGCCATGCCGGTATTCTTGTTTGTCGCTGTCACGGTTGCCTTTGGAATGCTTCCTCCTTGAGCATCAGTCACAACGCCCGCGATCTGGCCAGTGCTGGCTTGCGACTGTCCCAGGGCCGGAATCGCTCCGAACCCCATACACAACGCAAGCACCAATGAGCATAGTGAGTGGAATGATTTTCGTTTTGACATTGTCTCCTGCCTCTCTTTGATTAGTTGTTCTCGTATCCGGCGGGCGGGTCCTCAGGCACTCGTCGTCCGGATGGTTCAATTCAACGATCTGCTCTCCTCAGCCTTATGCTGGCAGAAGGGCAACTGCTTGCATACGGGTCGTCCCCGAAAGCAGCGCGCCGTCCCTCCCCAACCTGTCTTCGCATATTCACTGATTTCTGCCGCGAGGCCAAAACTCTGAGTCTGCAAGTGAACTGAGAATGAATCCTACCCGAGCGGTGATACTTCACTTATTGAACTGAAATGAGCGAGCCGCCGCAGGGTGCCTCTCACTGGGCGGCGCGTGGCAGGGGCCGGTTCCGAGCGCCAGGATGATCTACGGCTTTGCCGATTGACCTTCCACATTTTAGTAAAGACTTGAAACTGCCCTGCGGGTAAGTGACAGGCTACTTCAAGGCCAGAATCAAGTCAAGGAAAATGCGTGTTAAGACGGCTCCGCTGTAGGGTCAGCCGCCGCGCACGGAAACATCTAATTCGAACCGTGTAAAGCAACCAGAAAGAGTCCATTCCCACGCTTGGTCAAAGTCGAGTTTGTGCCTCACTCTCTTTGCTCTTCCTACTTGCGTTGCAGCTGCACCTCGATCACAGCTTTGTAGGTCCCCGTGTTGTCGGAGAGAGTTCCCTCGTTGACCGACAGGAACAGCAGTCCGTCGCGCGCGGCGGTGAACTCAGCCGAACGGCCAATGAAAATGAAGTCATCGTTGTCGGCTCCGATCACGCCTATGAGCCCGCCCGTAGGCTGATCGGGCATGAGCTTCTTTGGATCGGCAAGCTCCAGGACTCCCTCCGGCCCGCTGGTTCGGCCGTTCGTCGGGTCAATCGTCACTGTGCCTGTCCCCGAAATGTGAATCCGGTCGCCCCGCTTAACGAGCAATCCCGAGCTGGTCCAATCGCGCTTGCCTACTACGTCAATCGAAACCGTCTTGACGGATCCGCCGAGCTTACGGCTGGGCTTTTCAGTTTCGGGCAGTGGCTCGGAAGCTGACGGAGCAATCACTGGCGGCTTCTCCACAACCTTCTCGGGTTGCGGGTCGGGATCCTTCGGTTGAACGGTAGAAGGCTGAGCTTCGGCCGGAGTTGTATCGCGCGGCGCCTCGGCTGGCTGCGTGACTTTAGCTGGAGCTTCGGCTGCAGATGTGTCGCGCGGCGGAGTCTCCTTTGACGCGATCACTTTTTCCGCGGGCTCAACTGTCTGGGTTGACGCCGCCGGCTCTCGCGAAGGCCCCGGGTCTGATTCTCCAATGGAAGCGCCTGACGCGGAGTCGAACTCGATCCGCGCAACATCGCCGACGAAGACCATGGCCTTGCTCAGGTAGCGGCCCGAGCCGGTGTCCAACATCACGATGAATTGATCGTCGGCAAAATTCGTGACCTTGCCTTTGAGCAGACTGCCGTTCTTGAGATGAATCGTGTCTGCTTGTGCTACCGAGCCGATCAACGCAATCAGAATCAAAAACGAAAATGAGGGCTTTCGCATTGGTAAGGCCTCCCCGGGTTCTTGGATTTGTCTCGCGGGCGCGGATTATATCAGACAAGCGCGAGCGGCGAAACGCGGACACTCTGCGGCGCGCAAAGCGAGTAGCCGGCGAACGGTTGATCACTCGCCTTCGTGATTGACTCGCTTGCTGTAGTCTTCAGACGACGCCGGGTCCATCTCCCATCGCCTGCGGTCGCGCTCCCCCACTTTTTCGCTGGTGTGGAGCGGTTCGTTGTCTTCATAGGTGAGACCGGCAGCTATCCCCAGCTCCTCGACGATATCCTGATCGGGAGTGGGAGCGGAGCCGCCTACGGTTTCATCTCCGATATCGGCGCGAGCCCAGTCTGCGTCTATGTCGCCGCCCGAAAGCTCAGGAGTTCGCGAGTGATGCTGGCTCAGCTCGCGCCTCAACTGCTCGCCGCCCGCGGCAAGACGCTGGGCCTCTGCGAACTCTTGCCGCACCTCTTCGCTCGGCTCGTACTGCTCGCTTTCGGCAGTGCCCGCGTCGATGAAACGCTCGTTGCTCTTAGGCATGTTCGCTCCCCTCGAACTTTGCTCTCAGTCGTTATCGCAATGAAGTGAGCGGAAGTCTATCACAAAAAGAGAAGCTGGAAAACTTGGCGAGTTCTATAAAGGCTGTCGGGAGTTTCGAGGTGGGACTGAGGATCAAACACAATGGCGAGCCTGATTTGAATCTCAGGCTCGCCCGATTTTGGACAACCTATGCGGCGATCACATTGCTGGCGGCAAGGCCCTTCGGTCCCTGAGTTATGGTGAACTCGACGCGTTGGCCCTCGTTCAGCGTTTTGTAGCCCTCGGATTCGATGGCCGAGTAGTGCACGAAAACATCATCGCCGCCTTCGCGGGTGATGAACCCGTAACCCTTTGTTGCGTTAAACCACTTTACTGTTCCTGTTTCTCTCAATGCTCTCTTCTCCTTTTCATCTGAATTCAATTGCAGCGTGATGATCGGAGTCAAAGCAAAGAGCGTTCGCGGTCCAACTGATCAAACGCGCAAAACCTTAACTTCAACTTCACTCCTCCTCACAAACTGCTGATCAAAACTCGCACATCCTACACACCGCGGAACTCACTGTCAACCAAAATGTTAATCGGCGCAAACCAATTGATGGTAGTCGCATCGCAAGCTCCAACCCGGCGGCTTCTCCCGCTAAAACTCAAGGCGCCGTGACCGTGAACTCGTTCGACTGGCCTCCGCCAGCCGCGATCACTCGAACGTGCAGAACTGCGCCCGAGGCCGGCGCCGCGCTGCTGCCGATCTTCACCTGGATGAAGTCGCTCGCTACAAATGAAGTTGACTTGAGCGGTACCGCTGAGCCGTTGACGCTTACTTGCACTGAGCCGGCGGCCGGAAAATTCGCGCCGCTGATCTTCACGAGCAGGACTCCGCCTGACTTTCTCTTTACCTTGATTGAAGTGATCTCCAGCCCGACAAGCCTTCCGGCGACGATCTCGTTGGACAAAGCCGACAGCGGATTGGTATTTCGAAGCCGCACGGCCAGTGGCCCGGCGGTGTCTCTGATTGACGGATTAGCATCGAGCAGGACAGCAAAGCTGGGGGTTGGGTCGTTGGGGTTTGGAACGACCGAATTGGCGACTGTGCCGTTAATCAAGACCTGAGTATCAACCCTGGTGTTGGTGCCGACGACTTCAATGACCAGCCCGCTCTGACCGGTATTGGCTTGTTGGACAGGGCCTACGCCGTTCAAAACCAACCTCGCGGAAGTCAGCACGGGCGGAGTCGGAAGCACGGGTGGCCCAAGCATCCCAAGCTTCGCCGAGAGCTTCTTGCCGCTGAAAATGTAAACGTTTCCCGCGTTGAGCAGCCCGTTGCCAAACCCGTCTCCGTGCATCGCATTCGCGATGTAGTCGATGTAGCCGTCGCCGTCGACGTCCGCGCCCGTGAGCCGGTAAGAAAACTCGTCGCCGTCGCTTCCTAACTGGGTCTGACCCTCGCCGTGAGCGCCCGCAAGTCGAAAGATCGGGAGGCCGGCGGGCGGATCATAAAGCTTGATGACCGGCGGCAGAAAATCGCGCTGACCGTATATCAACTCAGTGACGCCCGCATCTTCGCGCTCCACGCCGTCGACATCGAAAGTCCGCTCCGGACTGCCGATAAAAAGATCCGACAAGCCATCTTTATTTATGTCGTAGGTGCGAACCGAGTCGCCCGCGCAGTCAAGGTTGTGCTCCCCGTAGATCGTCGTGATGCGCAAACCCGAAGCGTCGGGGTTGGCCATATCTATCGTCGCTCCTGGCAGATTTGCCGACCCGTAGATGACATACACCGCTCCCGTCTTACCTTTATTATCGGGAGCCAAGGCTTGCAATGCTCCGATGATCAAATCTGTGCGGCCGTCTCCGTTTACGTCCCCGCTGTGAACCTGCGAGCCCAGAAAGTCGACCGTGTTTGCGCCGATAACGTGAGTAGCGCTGGCTGGCGGGCTGCTGAGAAACGTATCGCCCGGCCAGTTGTGCTGCCCATAAACTACGAACGTCTCACCGCACTGCGTTCTTGCTCCCCCGAAGTCCGCCCCGCGGGCATCGTGACCGCTGTCGTCGGTCGGCGTGACGTAGGAAGCCGAGTCCCTAAAGATCGACCCGCCGATGATGATGTCGCCAATGCCGTCGTCGTTGATGTCACCGACTTGCAACGCGGCGCCCCAGTGATCTTCCTGGCGCGAGCCGACTATGCGCGCGGTTCTGACCCCAGCCGGAGGGCTTGCCAGATCGATGACGTTTGGAAGCGACTGCGAACCGAACACGATGTAGGCGCCGCCAACGTGCTGACTCCCGCCGAAGTTGATCTGGTCGGAGCCAATGATAATGTCAGCGATCCCGTCGCCGTCCACGTCGCCTTCGTCGATCCAGATTCCCATCCGTCCGCCGGACTGCGGTCCGTATATCACGATGACGCCGGGGGGCGGATCGCCTCCGGTGGCAAGGTCCGCGTTCCCGTTGAAGTCGTGCGAACCTAGCACCACGTAAGCCGCGCCCCGGTTATCGGCGATCGGCCGCCCGGGCCCGTCCTGACCGCCCGCCCCGATTGCCACGTCGCGAATCCCGTCGCCGTTGATGTCGCCGTTTGCGGACACAGAAGTGCCAAGCAGGTCACCCGACCGGGCGCCATGAAGCCTGAAAATGTTCGGCGGGTTCTGCGCCTGATCTACAAAGCCACTGTCGCGTCCGTCGCTGATATAGAAGTTAACCACGCCATTGTTATTGCGAGGACTCGAGCTGCCGAACATCCCGCAAAAGATCACATCGGCGCGTCCGTCGCCGTTAATGTCCCCGGCGGCGACCGGCAACCCGACCTCCCCCTGAAAGCGAAGCCCGCCAAACAACACCAGTAGACCGTCTTGATTGAAGTCCGCCGTGTCCACGGCCAACTGAATGCCTCCGCCTTGCGCGGTAACAGGTGTCTGTAGCGAAAGCAGCGAAGATAAGATGACAACGACCAACCCAACTCGTAACAACATCGTTTTATGAACCATCCTTGTACGCCTTGATAATCAAAGTCTCGCTCGAACGGAGCTTTTTGCGAAACGAGGGCTGAATTATACAATGCCGCTTGCTGCTAAGGCGACCTGTGCCCGAACAGGGAAGAAATCCTGACCCGCCTCCGTCTAATTCACGGATATGATGGATGGCTAGAGTATGAGGCAGCTCGCAACAATGATCGAGCGTGAAGAACAGGCGGACATTATCGAAGCTTGCAAACGCGGCGACCGCGCCGCGTTTCAACTGTTGTTTGAAGCGTACCAGGACAAGGTTTACTCGATCGCGCTCCATTACGGCAGCGACCCGACGATGGCGCACGACGTCACCCAGCAAGTCTTTCTGAAGCTGTTCACCGTGATCGATCAGTTTCGTCAGGACTCGGAGTTCGCGACTTGGCTTTATCGCATCGTCGCAAACGCGTGCGTTGACGAGCAGCGAAAACGAAAACGTTTCGTGCCTTTCAGCCCGGAGGCGGATGTGAAGGATTCTGGGACGCAGTCTCAAGAGCACGCGTATCACCGAAGGCAGGTAGCCGAGTCGGTAAGAGGAGCAATAGCCGAGCTGAGCCCAAAGCTTCGAATGCCGATCCTGCTCAAGTACGTCGAGGGCTTGTCGTACGATGAGATCGCCGAAGCGCTGGGGTGTTCGATCGGCACCGTTTCGTCGCGGCTCAACCGCGGCCACAAGATGCTCGCCACCAGGCTCGGGCATCTGCGCGGCGAGATCGCAGCAGGGGAATGAAGATGTTTAACAAGCACGTAGTCAAAAAACTTTCAGCGTACTGCAACGGCGAGCTGCCGGCCGAAGAGTCGAACCACGTCGGTGAGCACCTGCTCGCATGTGAGCGTTGCCGCAAGGAGCACGACGACATAAAACTCGGCGTACACCTCGCCTCGCAGCTTCCCATCGTGGAAGCGCCGTCTGAGTTGTGGAGCGAGATCGATGCATTGCTGGACGCGAGGTCGCGCAAGGCCGCTTTTCAACCGAAGCCTGCGCGCTCGTGGTTCGGGCTTCCCGCCTTCGCATTCGTAGCGACGGGCGCGCTGGTGCTGATAGTCGCTGTCGGGGCATCCGTCTGGTTGCTCAACTATGCCCCTGGCAGCACGTGGCCGGTTGTGCGTTACGGCGTCGGGTCCGACGAGATCAAAACGACAACCCGACTCGCGGTCGGAGGGGTGCTCGAAACCGATGGATCGTCGCGCGCGTTGCTCGATGTAGGTCAGATCGGAACGGTCGAGCTGGAGCCGAACTCGCGGGTTCGTTTGATCGAGACGCAAGTGACCGAGCATCGGATTGCGCTCGATCGCGGCAAGATCCACGCAAAGATCTGGGCGCCGCCGCGATTGTTCTTTGTCGATACGCCCTCGGCGGTAGCTATCGACCTCGGCTGCGCTTATACGCTTGAAGTTGACGACGCGGGGCGGGGCTTCTTGCACGTGACTTCGGGATGGGTAGCGCTGGCCCGCGACGGCCGCGAGTCCTTCGTGCCAATCGGCGCGATGTGCGAGACGAGACCGGGCATCGGGCCGGGCACGCCGTACTTTGAAGACGCGAGCGATTTGCTTATAGAAGCACTTGCGAAGTTTGACTTCGAAAGCGCCGGCGAAGAAGCGCTCAAGCTTGTGCTGGCGGAGTCCAGAGATCGAGACACGTTTACGCTTTGGCATTTGCTCTCTCGTGTCGATGAGTCGCAACGCTCGGAGATACTCGACAGGATGATCGAGCTTGTCGGGCTGCCGAAAGGCGTCACGCGAGAAGCCGTTATGCAACTCGATTCGAAGACGCTTGAACTCTGGAAAGATGAACTCGACACGGTCTGGTTCTAAGGCCCGCAGCTTGTAGGGGCGTCACCTCCGTGGGCGCCCCTTCTCGCGCCACATTAGACCTTTTAGCAAGGGGCGCTCACGGAGGGACGCCCGTACAGTCGAGGTGGCCTTATGAAGAAAGCGATGAAGTGGATAGCAACAGCGGGCTTGATACTTCTTGTCGCCGCGCAGTTCGTTCGGCCGGCCAAGACCAATCCGGCGTCAGATGAATCCAGAGCAATACAATCTCATGTTGCGATGAACCCGGAAGTTTCCGACGTCCTGGGCCGAGCCTGCTATGACTGCCACTCGAATGCGACCGACTGGCCCTGGTACGGCAAAGTCGCTCCGGTGTCATGGTTCCTCGTCTCTCACGTGAACGACGGCCGGCGCCACTTGAATTTTTCTGAGTGGTCGGGGTACGACCGGAGCAAGGCAGCGAAGAAGATGCAGGAGATCGACGAGGAAGTCAGCAGCAAGGCGATGCCCCTTTCGTCTTATTCTCTGCTTCATCCGGAAGCGCGGCTCTCTGATCAAGAGCGAGCGCTCATATCCGATTGGGCGAGAGCAGAAGGCATGCGCCTCGAGGTGGCAACCACTCCAGGTCATCAGTAAGTGCATGGAGTTCGGGCTTTAGCTTTGTCTTGACGGTACGAAGAAAGACCAGGCTATTAAGCCTGAACTCCGTGCTCTTCTTGGGTGGTGGCAATGCAGGAGCCGAACTGAAATCTTGCGTTCGTGATGAAGCCGAGCCAGCTTGGCGGGGAGAGGTGTTCGTTCGGGATTATCGCTTTACCAGAGGACATTTGGCGCAGCGTCTCGAATAGGGTAGTGTGCGACTGACCCGCCTACCTGACTCTAGAAGCAAAACCAAAAGGAACATGAATTAACGAGTGCTTTACAGTTGGTTTTGCCGGTGTAATGAGTAGCAAACGCGCATCCATCAGACTGGGACCACGTTGCACAACAAAGATCGCAGCCTTGAACCAAGGGACGGCTGGGACTTGTCGGTATAAAGGCCCCGACTTTGACTGTTGCATGCGCGGGTTTCTCAACGCTAGGTAGGATCAAAGTTCCAGAAGTATTTGCTGTCCTAAGAGGGCGGCTTGATACAGAGGTCTGAGACTCTTCGAGCTTACCTATGCTGGATTTGTATCTTAGGTAGGAAAACTGAAATGATGTCCCCGGATCACTAAAATGGACAGCCTGCTGAAGATCTTCTGTTGCCATTAAGTCCTGGCCATTCATTCTAGTAATCACATCGCCCGGCCTTAAACCCGACTGATCTGCCGGACTTCCCGCTTCAACAACCTTCAGGAGAAAGCCGTAAACTCCTTGTATACCAATTTCGGATCTTGGACGTACCTTCTTACTCGGTGTTTCAGGGTCATTCTTTCCCGAGCGCGTTTGTACAAGGGCTTTTAGTCCTTCTTCGCCCGAGCTGATTGTATTGCCCCGTAAGTAGGTCAACTCAAAGGAAGTACCTACAAAACTGCTTCTCACTTCTGCTTCAAAACCCATAAGATCAGCAATCTGCCGCCCGTTGATATCCGTAATAATATCGTCGGGCAGTAGACCGGCCTTGGCTGCCGGGCTTCTTTTCGTCACTTGCTTGATAACGAAAGCGGGTACCCCCTGCGTTCCGATCCGGGCCCTCGCCACACATCCTTGATCCTCGATTAGTGGCTGCAAAGCTGTTACTTTAGAAACCAACGGAACAGAAACTACCAGAACTGAGAATGCAAGCAGGACCCATCTGCTATTCATGGCTTTGACCTCCTAAACTAGTTTCAGATTTTTCGGAACAAATCTGATTCAATCATGCTCTGTGGTTCATTTATCATAGCCCGAACGGCAAGGTCAAGTATGGTGAATTAATGGCGGTGCCTTAATTTAAATTAAGGCACCGCCGAATTAATTGATTATCGCATACCCAATTCGTCACGCGGTCAGGGTCTTGAGCAGCGCCTGGTGGCCGTAGGGTATTACCACTTCGCCGATCAGCATTCCGTCCTTCTTTATCGAAGCGACACCCGCCGCAACCGCCGTTCTCACTGCTCCGACTTCGCCGGTCAGAACCACCAGCCCCTTTCCTCCCGGCTGATTGCGCGCCTCGATCAACTTAATGTTGGCGGACTTCACAGCCGCGTCGCCCGCGTAGATGGCAGAAGCGACTTCCTTTGTTTCGATGATCCCGATCGCTTCGATGTGATCGACTTTCACGCGCCCCTTGATCGCGGCCGGCAATTCTTCGTGCACATTCGGGATGATGAAGTGGTCGAGCACCGTTTCGCCTGCTTTGGTGAGACCGGCTCTGAGAGACGATTCCACGTCGGCCACGTTCCCGCCAATCATTATCAAATACTTTCCGCGCGGGATAATCGTCGTCATCAGAAGCTCGACTTCCGCCATCTTCATCATCGCGTCCAAAGCATCGATTCCGCGAGCAATCGAGCTTGTTTCGATGAAGCCGATGCAGGCATTACCACGTGTCAGATCGTTTGCGCTCATGGTTGATCCTTCAATTCACTGGTTTCGAGTGGTTGAGATCGGGTCGCGGCCGGCGACTCCGATGTTCGCAACGGTTTCGCCTTTTGTCATCGAAGGCACCGCGCGAATAAACAGAACAACTCCCGCGACGGGAGCGCGAGCCTCAAAGATCGTCTTGCCGACATAGTCGGTGACGTAGCCGAGCTTCATTCCTTGCTCGACATAATTCCCGCGCCCGACCAGCGGATAGAATATCCCGGTTTGCTCGCTTGCAACGGTTGAGACCTTCTCGATCCAGACCGGATGCTCGATCAAGCTGGGCGAGC
Source organism: Candidatus Onstottus arcticum (assembly GCA_038040485.1). Taxonomy (GTDB): domain Bacteria; phylum Acidobacteriota; class Blastocatellia; order UBA7656; family UBA7656; genus Onstottus_B; species Onstottus_B arcticum. The sequence goes on along the minus strand of JBBPIE010000004.1, from coordinate 124,954 downwards.
CCGGCAACATCTTGAGGTATCGCATCACGCTCAGGCAGCCGTTTACAAGCGCGTTCACGTCTCCGGCTTCGACCGTCCCGGCGTGTCCTGCTTCAACTGTGATCGAAGGCTTGCCGCGAGTGGTCGCCGTGTTTTCCAGATACCGCGAAGCCGCCGGGTCGGTCGGCCGCTCGGTCGAGATGATGATGTGGTCGAGACCGAACGCAAGCAGCATCTCGCGCGACATTGCGTCCTGTTTTTCTTTGCCGGTCTTTGTCCAGTAACTGTACGGCCGCAGGCTCTCGTCGATGTCGCCGCCATGCAAGTCGATCAAGTGATCGCACTGCTCGACTACCTGCTTCGTGATCAGGAATGAGGCGCGCTCGGTCTGGGTGCCGTCCATCTTCCCCGGGTAAAAGCGATTCATGCTCTTGCCGTCGACCGGGTTCACGTGCGCGATCTTTTTTTCGAAGGAGGGTACATTGACAAGCGGAACGACGATGACGGTGCCCGAGATTTCGGCTGGGTCGAGCATGGAGATGATCTTTTCGAGCGCGATGATCGAAGCGTACTCCGTGCCGTGCGCGCCAGAAACGAGCGCGAGTACCTTGCCTGGCTTTGCGCCGTGAATGACAGCGACGGGGATGCTCAACGCGGCGTCGCTTGCGGCGGGGACTTCGATGGCGCCGGTGACTTTCTGGCCGCGGGCTGCGGTGGCCGTGCCGACGGTGAACGAGCTGCGCTCCTGGGCCCAGGCAAAGCTGCCAATGCTGCAAGCGATCATCAGCGCGGCTAGTGTGCGCATAAGTGGGACTCCTTGTGAACGGCGGCGAAAGTATAAGCAGGAGCCCCGTTCACCGCAACGTGCTCCGAGTTGTTGAGGTTCTGTTGGTGATCTAACCGCAGAGGAACCGAGGTAGCATAGACTTTTTTAGTCTGTGGATGGATGAGTGGTCGAACACAAATGTCGCACACAGACTAAAAGTCTATGCTACCTCGGCTCTGCGGTTAGAACTGCCTCGCGCATTGGGCCGTTCGAAACGACGGAAGAAAACTCTCACCCTCTCCGTCTAACTCCCGAACGCGCAAACGAAGCGGGGGCGAATCGGCCTTCATCGATCACAAGCGAAATCAGTCCACGTAGTCCGGTGGACACTGGAAGGAGTCTGCTATGTCAACAAGTTCAATGCTCAAGTTAGCATCCATCAAGAGGTATGTTCCTTTTTGCGCAATCGCGCTGTTAGCTCTTGCGCCGGCGGCGCTCGCGGGAGGCTTTCAGCTTTCCGTTGAAGCGCCAAACGCATCAAGCGGTTCTCACGTGAAAGACGCGGCTTTGATCGTGCGGACGTTCGGCTGCCACACGCCTGCGGACGCCGCTATCACCGCGTCGGCCGAGGGGCTGGTCAACGGCAAACGCCAATCGGTGAAACTCGACCTTGCGCCGGACGCGACTGGCGTCTACGCGATAAAGAAGCAGTGGCCTTCGGAAGGCGCGTGGGTCGTGACGGTCAGCGGCGCTTACAACGGGATGACTTGCAGCTTGCTGGTCGAGCTCGGACCGAATGGCTCGGTGCGGCCTGACACGAAGATTGCGGAAGGCCAGCTCAAAGGCAAGTACGCTCGCGCGGAGCGTCGCAAGTTCACCGACAAGGAAATCGACTCAGCACTCCAAACGCTGGCCGGTAACGGAAGCCGGGCAGAGGAACGGCAAGCGCCGGCATCGGTTTCAGCTCCCGTGATCGTGTCGGGGCTTGGAGCGTTCTTGTTTCTTGCTGGGTATGCTGCCATCACTCGCCGCGGGAATTCTCGCAAGAGTCACAAATCGGATGGGTCAACAGCCGGAAGCTAACTCAATACCGGATCGCGTTCCGAGCCGGGTTTGCGGAGACTACCGCGCCCGGCTCTGGTCTCGCGATCGGTTTGCTTCGGTTCAGCCGGGGTAAGGATGCCGACTCGCGTACCAATAGGCAGTAGCCGCCGACAGAATGTGACACACCCAGCCGAACAACCCGCCCGTTCCAATCCAGACTCCCGGAGTTACTATCAGCCAGAATATGCCGCGAAGAATCTTGCCGTTATAGATCTGTCCTACGCCTGGAATGAAGAAGCTCAACACCGCTGCGATGCCTGGGTTTCTCATTTCGCCTCCCGTTGATGATACGACACTCTAACCGGTGGAAGTTCAGATCCCCGATTCAGTCGCGAAGCGATTACGGGGTTTGAATGAGATAGGTGGCGCAAGCTGCGCGGCGGACTTCGCAAGCTGGCAGCTTGCGCCACGGAATCAAGCCTGCCTGAATCGCAAACGGTTGGATCACAAGTCTGCGGGCGGGACGCCCGCGCTCCCAGGTTGCTTGCGCTCCCACGTGGTTAGATTCAATCAACCTGAGCAGCTAGAATGGTGCATTCGACAGCCAATCGTCTGCGTACTTAGGCATGGTGGGGTGGGAAGGAACAATCGCATTGGAGAACCAGGCGGCCGTAGCGCTTGAAGACACGCTGGAGAGGTCGGCGCAGGGCGATCAATTGGCCTTTGCCGATATCGTTCGCCAGCATCAAGGCATGGTCTTTGGCCTCGCGTGTCACTTTCTTCGTGACCGGTCGCTGGCTGAGGAACTTTCACAGGAGGTCTTTCTGAATCTTCATCAGAACCTCCGGTCGATCAAGTCTCCGGCGCACCTAACGTTCTGGCTGCGCAAGGTCACCAGCCATCGCTGCATAGATCAGGCGCGGCGACAAAAGGTGCGGCCACAAGTCAGCCTCGAAGACGTGCCCGAACCGTTCACCCATCCGACCGAGAATGACTTGCTGCTTTCGGAGTTGTTGAAGCGAGTCGTGGATGCGCTTCCAGAGAAGGCGCGAATGGTCGTGATCCTTCGCTACCAGGAAGACCTCGAACCGGCTGAGATAGCAAAGGTGCTCGAGATGCCGGTCAACACGGTTAAGAGTCACTTGCGGCGTTCGCTGTCGATTTTGCGTGACAAGCTGAGCCGCACGCTTGGAGAGGTAATACTATGAGCCGCCTGGATGACGAGTTGAGAATGGCTTTTAGACGCGAGCAGCCGCCGGTGGATTTCACCGATCGAGTGTTTGCGAAGGTCGCCCGGCAGCCTGCGCCACGAGTTCGATGGTGGCAGAGAGTGGCTGAGTTGTTGCAGCCGCCGAAGTTCCGCTGGGTGGCGATAGGCGCGACGGCCGCGCTGCTGGTTGCGATCGGCGCGGCTCAATACGCGAGGCTTCATCCGGCGGTGATCGACGATAGCGGCAAGGTGGCGGCAGTCGAGACTAATCCGCACGCTTCGGAGACCGCGAAAGACGCCGGCTCTCTACAGGCCGTCCCGGCTCCCGAAGCTCCTGCGCCGAAGCTTGCGCAGTCTCACACGAGCGTCGAGCGCCACATGGCCGCGGCGTCGAATCAAACGCCCCGCAACACGCGGCACATGAAACGGGTCGTGAATCCCGAAGCCGAGGCCGCCAAAGAGAAAGTCATGCTCGCGCTTCATATCACGAGCACGACATTGAACGACGCTCAACGAGCGATTGGCGACGATGAGGAGAAGCCTCAGAGATCGCGATGAGTTTGCAGCATTAAAACGGAGGAATTATGAAAGCAGTTAATACGCTCTTGATGAGGACGGCGCCGCTTTGCCTGTTGCTCCTGCTGTTCACGGCTTCGACGGCGCGCGCTCAGGACGCGAAGATCGCGATGAACAACCTCGACCGCCTGGCCGAGCTTGCAGACAAGACCATCGCGGTCAACGTCGATGAATCGGTGATCAAATTGACGCTGTCGATCCTGAATCCGAAGCGCTCGGCGGACGAGGCGAAGCTGATCGACATACTCTCAGGCTTGAAAGGCGTTTACGTTAAGCGGTTCGAGTTTGAGAAGGAAGGCGCGTATACGATGTCCGACGCGGATTCGGTTCGCTCTCAGTTCAACGCGCCGGGTTGGCAGCGCATCGCAACGGTGACCAGCAAACGCGAAGGGAGCTACGACGTGGTTCTCATGAGCGAGGGCAGCGTGATCAAGGGACTCGCGGTGCTGGCGGCGGAACCAAAGGCGCTCACCGTAGTCAACGTCGTCGGGTCGATCGACCTTTCGAAGCTTCGCGACATCGAGGGCAAGTTCGGCATACCTAAGTTCGGCCTCGAGCAAATACCGGGTATGACCGTGACCGAAAAACCAAAGGACAAAAAAGAGGACAAACCGCCGGACCAGCATGACAACCGCTAACCAGTTGGGTGTAACAGACAGTTCGCCACTGAAAGATGTGCAGTAGCCGCGCAAATCCGTTCGGTGTCATCGGTGGTCGATCCGGCACTGGCAAGCCGATTCCCCGAAACGGATAGACCACTGATTAAACGGATTCGACGGATCTGCACGGATTTCCTCAATCGAACGATGCGCGTGAAGCCGCCCACGGAGTAACGAGCGATGACGACCTCAAAAAGATTCCTCACACGGCTGTTGATCGTCGCAGTGTTGATTTCGGTTGCGCCTGCGGCTGCATCGGCGGGCACGGACGGCGACCACAGCTTCAGCTCGGTGGTCAAACACATGAAGTCGAACTACCGCGCCAGGCAGCAGGGCTTTCTGGGGTTTGTCGGCTTCGCACGGTTCCTTGTCAAGGTGATCCGGCCGGCGGGTGTGAAGAACTTCAAGGTCACGCTGCTGACGAATCTCGACTACTCAAGCGCCGCACGGCCTGAGACGCCCGAGTTTCATATCGCTATCCAGGACAAGATTCAGTCGATGTGGTCGCCGCTCGTACAGTTCAGTTCTCCTCGCGAGAAGCAGTGGACGTACATCTATGTTACTCCCGAAAAGAAAGACGTGAAGATACTTGCCGTCGCAGTTCAGGAGAAGCAAGCGGTAGTCTTCCAGATGAAGTTCAGCCCCGAGAAACTCGGCGCGTTCATAAGCGACCCAAAGATCATGGGCATATCCTTCAAGGACGACAAACAGTCATCTCAAGCCTCGCCTCCGCCAGCCGATCAACCCGCCGGAAGCGCAGACTCTGACCCAGGACACAAATCATCCAACGCAAAACCACCCGAGTCATCACCCTACCCCAAGTCCTGACCACTCAGGACCCGACACTCTTTCTACCGTCCGCGAGCCGAAGCCTCCGCTAGAGCCGCGTTGGCCACGGAGTCGTTCCCGTCGTTGGGCGCGGGTGTTAAGCCGAGAATCCTTGCTATCACATTGTAGACTTGAACGTTCTCAAACGGCTCGATGAGGGCGCCTTTCTTGAACGCCGAGCCGTGAGCGATGAAGGTCGCTCGCATCGACTCAAGCTCGTTATCGTAGCCGTGTCCGCCTCGCAAGCCGCTAGCCTCACCTTTCGCTTTCCTCTCTTCAAACCGCTTGCGAGTCATCAACATCCAGCCTTCATCAGGTAACACCAGCAGGGGAGCGATGCGCGGGCTGTTCGAATAATGAAGGCGCGCCGGCATTTCCGATTTGCGATAGACCTTTGCTTGCGGCGGCAGCTTGGCTCTTAGCGCGTTGTAGATCGCGTCTTCCGAGCCTTCCTTTGGAAAGATGCTGACGATCTCACTTGTCCAGAGAACCTTCTCGGCAAGCTTAGTATCGAAAAGCTCGTCGAGAACGATGACGTTGTTCGGGTCCTGAGTCGCCATACCATGATCGGAAACGATGATGAGGTTGACCTGCTCGAAGATTCCTCGCGCTTTGAGTCCATCGATCAGTCTGCCGAATGCGGCGTCGACTTTGAGCACCGCGTCGCGTGTCTCTTTCGAGTCGGGGCTGAACTCATGACCGGCGTGGTCGACGTCGGCGAAGTATAGAGTCAAGAAAGTCGGCCGCTTGGCGGCCGGCAAATCGAGCCACGATAAAACGTGATCGACACGCGCCTCGTTCGGCATCTCCCCGTCATAGGGCATCCAGTAGGTCGCTCGCTTGCCTTCGATTTCGGCCTCGCTGCCGGGCCAGAAGAAGGGCGCGGCTCGCTGCCCCTGTTTTTCGGCGGTGACCCAGATCGGCTCGCCTAGCCACCAGCGGCTGTTCTGCACTTCTTCGCGATTGCCCATCCCGAACGTTGCTTTGGTGGCCGTGTCGTAGACAGTGTTCTCGACGATGCCGTTGTTCTGCGGATAGAGCCCGGTGACGATCGTGTAGTGGTTAGGGAAAGTCTTGGTTGGAAACGAAGCAGTCATCCATTTGGCTTGAACGCCTTCGCGAGCCAGAGACCTGAGGTTGGGTGGTTCGAATTTGTCGAGGTAGTCGTAACGGAATCCGTCGATGGAAATGAGAATGACTGTCGGCCGCAGGTCCGAGATCGGCCTCGACCCGACGCACGCCGAGAGATGAAGCGTGAGCAAAAGGAATGCTAAGAGAGCCAGGTGTTGAAACTTCTGTCTGATATTTGTTTTCATTGATCCCCAACGACTTCGGAAGTCTGAGCCATCAAGCCAGAGAAAGTAATTGCGATGAACGGAATATGCAAGAAGCAACGCGTGACGGTGGTGTCCCTACTTGATTCTCTGCGTTTGGCTCAGCGTCTCGGCGCCTCTGCGGTTAGCGGGTCTTGAGGTCTATCTAACCGCCGAGCCGCAAAGGCGCAGAGGTTACGCAGAGAAAACAGGAGGCTAACCGCTGCGACCGGCCTTGGCGAATCAAACCCGACCCCGTTGCCAACAACCCGGCGGACAGCTTCCGAAGCTGCTGAGAATCCAGCATCTGAATCGACACGTATTCTATCATTGCACCAAGCACAGGCCCTTCAAGCGGCCCAACCGGGCTCGGAATCGCAGCGGACAACTCAGACATGGCTCGTGGTAGTCAAACGGTGACGGATCGGTTATGATAACAATGACTTTTTGGCCTAAGAGAGAAGCAAATCTTACCAGTATGAAGGTGTTGCGAAGTTCATCAATCAAACGAGCATCAGTGGCTCTGGCCGCGGTTTCGCTGTTGTGTCTCTTGCCGGGGATTGCGATCGCTCAGTCGCGGGCGCTTGGCAGTATTCGTGTAACGACGCACGACGAATCCGAGAAGCCAGTGGCGGGAGTTCTCGTCGAGCTAAGGCTCAAGAGCGCGGCGATTCACTCGACTACATCGAATGAGAAGGGCGAAGCGGAATTCGCAAACGTCGCGGGGGGAGTCTACGAGGTCGCGGTTTCGAAAGAGTCCTTTGAGCCGCTGAACCTGAGCGACGTCGCCGTGACCAGTGGGGCCACGGTTGAAGTCAGATTCGCGATGGTGCCGAAGGTTCAAATTTCGGACACGGTGAACGTCAGCGCGGGTTCGACTGACAAGGTTGAACAAGGCTCGTCGCCGTCAACGGAGCTGCAGCGCGCTGAAGTCAAATCCTTACCCAGCAAACCCGCAACGGTTGCCGACACCTTGCCGTTAGTACCCGGCGTTGTCCGTTCGTCCGAGGGCGAAATAAGGATTTCCGGTGCGGGCGAGCATCGGAGCGCATTGGTCGTCAACTCGGCGGACGTGACCGATCCGGCAACGGGCCAGTTTGGCATGACCGTTCCTGTGGACAGCGTAGAAACGATCAGCGTTTTCAAGACACCGTACCTGGCTCAGTTCGGCCGCTTCACCGCGGGAGTGGTATCGGTAGAAACGCGGCGCGGCGGTGAGAAGTGGAACTTCGAGCTTAACGATCCGCTGCCCGAGTACAGGATTCGAAGCGGCCATTTACGCGGCATAAAAGAAGCTTCGCCGCGAGTGGTTTTTAACGGCCCGCTCATCAAGGACAAGCTTTATTTCTCTGAGGGTCTCGAATATGACCTCAAGAAAGAGCCGGTGAAGACGCTTCCGTTTCCTTTCAATGAAACGAAGCAGGAGTCGGTGAACTCATTCACTCAGTTCGACTACATTCTGTCGCCGATTCATACGCTGACCGGAACCTTCCATGTAGCGCCGCGGCATATGAACTTCGTCAACCTGAGTTTTTTCAATCCGCAGGAAGTGACGCCGACTTTCCGCGCGCACGACTACACCGGCACGCTGATAGACCGGCTGACGATCGGCTCCAGCTTGTTGGAAAGCACGGTCGCCGTCAAACGTTTTACCGGTAAGGTCTGGGGGCAGGGCACCGGGGATATGGTGCTGACGCCGGAAGGTAACAGCGGAAATTACTTCAGCCAGCAGGACCGGCACGCCTCGCGCTTCGAGTGGCTCGAGATATTCTCGGTCAAGCCAATCAACGCGATGGGCGCGCACAATCTGAAGTTCGGTACCACGCTGGCGCACACGAGTAATCGAGGTACGTTCGACGCGCGTCCGGTGAGCATCGAGACGGCCGACGGACGTCCGGTAAAGCGCATTGAGTTCGAGGGCGGCCAGCCGTTTGATCGCGGTGATACCGAGACCGGGTTCTTCGGGCAGGATCACTGGGTCGTGACTCCGAGGCTCGCGGTGGATTTCGGCACGCGCTTCGAATATCAAGGCATAACCGAGACGTTTCGGGTCGCGCCTCGCATTGGACTGGCGCTGACTCCATTTGCAAACAGTCAGACGACGCTTCGCGGCGGCTTCGGGTTGTTTTACGATCGAGTGCCGCTGAGCGTGTATTCGTTCGATCGGTATCCGGAACAAGTGGTGACGACCTACGGTCCGGACGGCGCGGTCACGGGCGTACGCCGATTCGCTAACATCACCGACAAAGCTGAGGCGGACGGTTTCCCGTTCGTGTTCAGTCCGAACAACGCCGGCAACTTCGCGCCCTACAGCGCGACCTGGAACGTCGAAATCGAGCACCCGGTCAACAAGATGTTGAGGGTGCGTGCTAACTTCCTCCAGAGCAATTCGTTTGGGACGATCGTGTTTACCCCGAAGATAGTGCAAGGTCGGGACGCGCTGGTGCTGGCCGGGAACGGCAAGTCAGGCTATCGGCAGCTCGAACTGACCGCTCGTATGACGATGAAAGACGGGCAGCAGATGTTCTTTTCTTACGTCCGAAGCCGCGCGCGCGGCGACTTGAACGAGTTCAATAACTATCTCGGGAACTTCCCGTTTCCGGTCGTGCGACCCAACGAATACACGAACATGCCGGGCGATTTGCCGAACCGGTTTCTCGCCTGGGGAACGGTAAGCTTGCCCTGGAAGATGCGCATCTCGCCGATGGTTGAGTGGCGCAACGGATTCCCGTTTGCGACGACCAACGAGGCTCAGGAGTACGTTGGCTTGCCGAACACGAACCGGTTTCCCGGGTTCTTCTCGCTTGATTCGAGGGTATCGAAAGACTTCAAGCTAAGCGACAAGTACTCGGTTCGCTTCTCGGTGAGCGGTTTCAACCTGACCAATCACTTCAACCCGCTCGACGTCCGTTCAAACATCGATGATCTGAAATATGGAGTGTTCTTCGGAAATCACAAGCGAAGATTCAGATTGGACTTTGATGTGTTGTTTTAGGGCGAAACGGCGGGCGGGGCCTTCGACTGTTAAATAGCTGGACTTATGCCGGTCAGGCTGCTATGCTCCGGCTGTCTTGTGGTAACCCGAGCGTTGCTACGTTGTTTGTTTTCGGGAGCCTCTTGCTTTGGTCCGGAGAGTGTTTGAGCCTGCTTGTTTCATCCCTTTCCCGCAAGGTCTTGGAAGTTCCTCTTAACCGATTTCAGGAGAAATCAATGACGAAAAGAATCTACGTTGGAAATCTGTCGTATCAGACGACAGAAAACGACCTCTCCGCGCTGTTCGAACAATGCGGCCAGGTCGAGTCAGTCAATATCATCACGGACCGCGACACGGGCCGTTCCAAGGGCTTTGCGTTTGTCGAAATGGCGAACGACGATGCTGAAAAGGCAATCGCGCAGTTGAACGGCACCGAGATCGGCGGCCGCGCGCTGACAGTTAACGAAGCGCGCCCGCGTGAGGAACGCAGCGGTGGCGGCGGTGGACGCGGTGGCTACGGCGGAGGCCGTGGTCGCAGCGGCGGCGGCGGCGGCGGCGGCGGCGGCGGCGGACGCGGTGGCTACGGCGGAAGCCGTTACTAGCGAACCTTGTGGGAAAGCGGCCACGGCGATTTACCTCGCCGTGGCTGCGGGATTTAACATAGAAGCAAACAGCCGAACACACGCTGAATGGATTGCACGGAGCCTACTGCTGAGACATCACCGGTACACTTTAAACGGCCTCACTTCAAACCATTCCCGTCCTTACGACAGCACTCGGACAGTTTTTACTCTTCACCAAAACAAGTGTACCGAAAGAAAGATCGATGAACTCAAACAGTTTTGAAGAACTCGGATTGAGTACGCCCATCGTGCGCGTACTCGAGAAACTCGGAATCACCGTGCCTACGGAGATTCAAACCAAAGTCATTCCCCATGCCATGGCAGGACGCGACGTGCTTGCATCGGCCGAAACAGGATCCGGCAAAACCGCCGCGTTTCTGCTGCCGATCATTGAACGGCTCGAAAAGCCCGCCAAGGGAACCAAACCTCGCGCGCTGGTGCTTGCGCCGACTCGCGAGCTTGCGCTTCAGATCGAAGCGAATTCGAAGAGTTACGGTGGCGTGTACAAGCTCAGGTCCGTGGCGCTTGTCGGCGGCGAAAGCGTCACCAAGCAACTGAACGCACTGTCGCGAGGGGCCGACATTATCATCGCGACTCCCGGACGGCTCAACGACTTCATCCTCCGCAAGGTCGTTCCGTTCGACTTGATCGAAGTCTTTGTGTTGGATGAAGCGGACCGGATGCTCGACATGGGATTTCTGCCCCAGGTCCGCAGGATCATGCAATATCTTCCTCGCAAGCGTCAGACGATGCTGTTGTCGGCGACGTTGTCGCGAGCAGTCGAGCAGCTCGCGCGCGAGATGACGGCAACCCCGATTCGCGTCGAAGCAGCGAGGCCTGCAGCTACGGTTGCAACGCTGACTCAGAGCGCTTACTCGGTGCTTTCACACGCGAAGGTCCCGCTGCTGCTCCGGTTACTTGCAGATGACGCTGAAGGTTCGTTTTTGGTGTTTACGGAAACCAAACGCGGCGCCGATAAGGTGGCTCGCGTTCTGGCTGCGAACCGGCACACCGTCGAGACGATTCACTCGGATCGCAACCAGTCGCAGCGGAATCGCGCGTTGGCGAGTTTCAAGTCGGGCCGAGTGCGCGTGCTTGTAGCGACAGACGTGGCGGCTCGCGGGATTGACGTTGACGATATTTCGCACGTGATCAACTACGACGTGCCGTCTACGCCCGAAGGCTATCTTCATCGGGTTGGCCGTACAGCGCGGGCGGGCCGGGAAGGTTCGGCGTTGACGCTGGTCAGCCCCGAAGAAGAATCCGCGCTGTCGTTGATCGAGAGATCGACCGGTCTAAAGATTCAGCGGTCCAAGCTGAGCGGGTTTTCCGATGGAAGAAGCGATCAACAAGTGAGCCTTGCAACCGAGATCGGCAGGCTCCGAGGACAGGCTTCGCGTTCGTTCCGGCCGCGGCGCGCGTCTAGATAGACGAAGTAAAACTGGAAGAGGCGAGCTGCGCTCGCTTCTTCCAACTCCAATCTGCATTTCAACACTGAGAGGGGCTTCCTAATGTCTGTTCGCCTTTTTGTTGGCAACCTCCCCTATGACGCGACAGAGGCCGATCTGCGCGAGCACTTTTCCGCCGTCGCCCCGCTGTCTTATATCTATCTGCCGCTCGACCGTGAGACCGGCAAGCCTCGCGGGTTTGCCTTCATCGAATACAGCGAGCGATCTCACGCGTTGGAAGCCATCAACCGCTTCAACAGTCAGATGTTCAAAGGCCGGCCGCTCGCGGTCAATGAAGCGCGCGCCAGGGAAGACCGCCCGGCGGGCGGCTCTCAGGGTTTTGCGCCTCGTCCATCGTTCACTCCGGGAAGCGCCCCGCCGCCAGGCGGCGCCACAAGCGGAGGCAAGAACTTTGGTCCCGACGCAGCCCCGCGCGGCAGGCGAAAGCCCTCCAGGGCCGGCTCGAAATCCGAGCGTGGACCCAAGGGCCCCATCCGCGAAAAGCCCGGTGGACAACTGGTCTTTGGAGGCGACGACGAAGAAGTCCACGATGACGATCTCAACAGCGATAACTTCGCCAGCCGGGTGGATGATGAGGATGATCAAGACACGGAGTAACGGCCGGCCGCTACCAAGTATTGAAACTCTGAGGCCCAGGAGCCAGCATGGCAAAGAAATCCAGACCGACATTTCAGAAGCGTCAAAAAGAAAAGGCCCGCCAGGAAAAGCGGAAGGATAAAGAGCAGCGGCGGATTGAGTCTAAGGACCGCAAAGACTTGGAGCCGCGCATCGAAGGCGAAGACCCGGACATCGCCGGAATTCGCCCCGGCCCTCAACCCTTGCCTGAACAATGGGAATACGCCAAACCGACTGAGTAGGCGGACTTTCCGCTTTCCCACTGCGCCCCGCTTTTCCAGGTGTTACAATTCCGGCACCCGAAAGGCGCTTTGAGATGACGACCCGGATTGAATTCAATCTGAACGGGACCGATCGCGCGGTTGATGTCGATGACGGCAGTTCGCTCCTCGAACTTCTGCGAGACGGCTGCGGATTGATCTCGCCCAAGGACGGTTGCAGCCCACAAGGTCAATGCGGCTGTTGCACGGTTATCGTGGACGGCCGCGCGCTCGTGACTTGCGCAACGCCCGCCATAAGCGCTGCCGGCAAGAGCATCACAACGCTTGAAGGCTTTAGCGAACTCGAGCGCGAGACGTTCGCCGACTCGTTCATCGCCGCCGGCGGACTCCAGTGCGGCTTCTGCACACCGGGCATTGTCGTGCGAGCCAAACACCTCATCGACAAAACTCCAGATCCGACCGACGATCAGATCAATCGCGTGCTCAGTATGCATCATTGCCGCTGCACTGGTTACGTCAAGATAGTTGACTCGATCAAGCTGGCAGCCAAAGCGCTGAGAGGCGACGGAGCGCCCGAGCTTGAGCGCAGCGGACGCGTAGGATCTAACACGCAGCGTTACCAGGCTCGCGAGCTTGCGTTGGGAGATCGGCGCTTCATCGACGATATGTCGGTCCCCGACATGCTTCATGGAGCCGTGCGCTTGTCCGATCATCCTCGCGCGCTTGTCAAAAAGATCGACACCAGCAGAGCCAAAGAGATCCCCGGTGTCATTGAGATAGTCACTGCGGCCGACACGCCGGGTGAACGCTCGCAGGGCCTGATCTACAAAGACTGGCCGATGTTTGTAGCCGAAGCCGAGGAGACTCGCTACGTTGGCGACGTGATCGCCGCCGTTGCCGCCGTCGATCGCCGCATCGCGCGCAAGGCAGCCGAAGCCATCGTCGTAGACTACGAAGTGCGGGAACCGGTAACCAGCCCCGAAGACGCGCTCAAACCCGGCGCACCGAAGCTTCACAAAAAGGGCAACCTGCTCAGCAAGTCCGAGATAAAGCGCGGCAATGTCGAACAAGCGCTTCAGGAATCCACCCACGTCGCGTCGCACACGTTTCAGACTCAGTTCATCGAGCACATGTATCTCGAACCGGAGGCGTGCATCGCGATGCCGGAAGGCGACGGGCTCCGAGTCTACACTCAGGGCCAGGGCGTGTTCGACGACCGGCGTCAGATCGCTTCGTTTCTCGCACTGCCCGAAGAGAAGGTCTACGTCGAGTTGGTGACCAACGGAGGCGCGTTCGGCGGCAAAGAAGACATGAGCATTCAAGCGCAGACAGCGCTGCTTGCTCGAGTCACGGACAAACCGGTCAAGCTTACGCTCAGCCGCGAAGAGAGTCTGCGGCTTCATCCCAAGCGGCACCCGATCAAGATGACTTACACGGTTGGCTGCGACGCTGAAGGGCGCCTCACCGCGGTCAAGGCTTTCATGGTCGGCGACAAGGGGGCTTATGCTTCGGTTGGAACGAAAGTCCTCGAACGCGCAGCAGGTCATTGCACCGGACCGTACAAAGTGGACAACGTTCACGTTGAGTCGCTTGCGGTCTACACGAACAATCCGCCTTGTGGAGCGATGCGCGGCTTCGGCGCAAATCAAGCCGCGTTCGGCATCGAATCGATGCTCAACATTCTCGCGGAGCGCGTCGGCATAGACGGCTGGGAGATTCGCTACCGTAACGCGCTCGACGTCGGCGACAAGTTCTGCACGGGTCAAACGCTCGAATGCAGCGTCGGGTTGAAGAAGACCCTCGAAGCGGTAAAGGAACGTTACCGGGACGCGAAGTACGCTGGCATTGCTTGCGGTATAAAGAACGTCGGCATCGGCAACGGCCTTCCCGAATACGGCAAAGCGATGCTCGAAGTGCGCAAGGACGGCTCGGTTGCGATCTACACCGGTTTCACCGAGATGGGCCAGGGGTTGTTCACGGTGCTTCAACAAACGGCTTGCGAAGAGACGGGGCTGCCTCCGTCGGTCTTCGCTCATGTGTCGGCCGACACGAAGTACGATTTGGACTGCGGGCAGACGACCGCTTCGCGCGGGACGTTCCTCGGTTGCCGCGGCGTTCAAGAAGCGGCCCGCAAGCTAAAAGCCGATCTCGATCAAAAGAAAACTCTCCGCGATCTCGCGGGCAACACCTACTACGGTGAAGTGCTGATCGACGACACGACGTCGCTTGAAGCAAACGCCGAGAAACCCAAGACGCATTTCGCTTACGGGTTTGCAACTCAGGTTGTGATACTCGACGACGACGGCCGGGTCGCGAAGGTCATAGCCGCTCACGACGTCGGCAAAGTCATGAACCCAGCACTGCTTGAAGGCCAGATCGAAGGCTCGATTCACATGGGACTTGGTTACGCGTTGACCGAGGAATTCAGGGTCGAAGGCGGCGTGCCTCAGACGATGACTGTGAACTCGCAAGGCTTGCTGCGCGCGCGTCACATGCCGGAAGTTGAACTTTTCATGATCGAGGAAGAACATCCCGACGGTCCCTACGGAGCAAAGGGGGTCGGCGAGATCGGCCTGGTTCCGACGGCCCCGGCGGTCGCGGGAGCGTTGTACAAGTTCGACGGGATTCGGCGATTCAGTCTTCCGATGAAAGACTCACCCGCCGCTCGTTTCATTTCAGGGAAGACGGCCAGATAATGAAAGCTCTTAAGATGGAAGGCAAGAGGTTAATAACATCCCTGCGTCTTCAGAATTTTCTTTCGTATGGAAGCAAAGCCGAAGAAGTCATCCTTCAACCGCTAAACGTAATAATAGGTAGGAACGCATCGGGGAAGTCTAATCTAATAGAGGCGATCAAGCTGCTGCGTGGTGCGACCATTGGCCTATCAGAACATTTCCGCGAGGGCGGCGGTGTCAGTGAATACCTCTGGAAGGGTAAGCAAGCGCGCGCCCAAGTCGTGCCTACGTCCAGGATAGAAGCGACTGTAGTATCCCGCAAGAAATCGACACCTTTTCGATATGAGTTGGGGTTCACAATGTCCGATTACGGCCCGCTAGTTGTCGATGAGGTCATAGGAACTGAGTCCGGGCCAGCCCCACTGTTCCCTAGTAAATCAAGTTCCTCTCGGAAGAAGGACCAGCCCTCCTACAGCCTTCACGAAGGCGAGGCGGTTCTCTATCTCAAAAACCCCGCCGGACCCGTAGACGACAGGAGTGAAACGCGGAGTCGTCAGGTGTTGTCTAAGGCTCGCGGGGAGATTCGCTTAGACGAGTCCGTTCTGTCGCAGAGACGTGGCGACGTTTATCCGGAAATCACATACCTGGCAAACGTCTTTCGCGGAATCCGAGCCTACGATGAATTCAGCTTCCGACCGGGTACCTTCGCGGCCTTCCCTCAACGAGCGAACCTCCCTGATGACTTCTTACTGGAAGATGCAAGTAACCTCGGTATGGTTCTCGACGCTCTCGGTCACGAGGAAACCCCTATGGTCCGAATTGTCGAAGAGATGAGGGAATTCTACCCGCAAGTGAAGCGGATACTAAGTATGATTCGTGATGGAACTGTGCGAGCGTTCATCGAAGAAAGTGGACTCACCCAGCGCATCTCTGCGAATCGTCTTTCCCGTGGAACCCTCCGGTACCTCTGCTTGCTAACGATTCTCTGCCATCCAAAACCGCCCGCGCTGGTTTGCATCGAAGAACCAGAGCTTGGATTACACCCAGATGTAATGCCGAGGTTGGCAGAACTGCTCAAGACTGCATCGGCTCACACTCAGCTGGTCGTTACGACCCATTCCGATACTCTAGTATCGGCTCTGTCGGATCAGCCGGACGCGGTAATAGTGTGCGAACGCGATGATGATGGGACGCATCTGCAACGCCTTGAATCGCGAAAGCTCAAGCTGTGGCTTGAGAAGTACTCACTCGGCGAACTCTGGAGGATGGGAGAGATTGGCGGAAACTGAGTGATAAGAGGAATTCGAATCTACGTAGAAGGCGGCGGCAAGGGAAAGGACTCCAAGGGGCTAGTTCAGAAAGGCTTCAGAGCGTTTTTCAAGAGCGCGGCAGATCTCGCAAGGGGAAAACAAATTCACTTTGATGTCATCGCGTGCGGTTCCATCAACTCAACTCTTGAGGATTTCAACATTGCATTGCAGACGCATAAGGATGCTTTCAATGTGTTGTTAGTAGACTCGGATGGCCCAGTGAGGGTTGGACCCCGAGAGCACTTGCGCGCGCGCGGAGGTTTGAAGTTGCGCGGAAGTGTTGTCGATGAGAGTTGTCACCTCATGGTTCAGACGGTCGAGGCGTGGCTGATTGCAGATGTTGCGGCACTCAAGCAGTTCTATGGACAAGAGTTTAGTGCTAGCGCGATTCCTGGAAACACGAACGTCGAGGAGATTAACAAGGCCAACTTGTATTCATCCCTAAAGGCGGCAACACGACGGACCCAGAAAGGTCAGTATCACAAAGTGATTCATGGTGCAGAGCTTCTAAAGAAAGTGGACGTCGCTCAAGTAAGAAACAGGGCACCCCATTGCGACCGCTTGTTCGCTACGATCCAGCGCAAGATAAGCGCTCGCTAAGTGGTTTGCATTTGTGTCGCTTATTTCTATCTAATTTCTTCGAGAAAACAGGAGATCGGCGATGAATAAAGAAAAAGTTCTGGAAACATTAAATGAGCTGCTCGAACGCGAGCTTGCCGGACTCGTTCGATACACTCACTACTCGTTCATGGTTTTTGGCCACACCCGCATTCCAATCATCAGTTGGTTGCGCGGTCTGGCTCGTGAGTCGCTCACCCACGCCGAACTGATCGGCGAGCACATCACCGCGCTCGGAGGCCATCCGTCGCTCAAGATCGCAAGCCTGCTTGAAACTCACAAGCATTCGATCAACGACATTCTTCAGGAGAGCATCGAGCACGAACGAGAGCAGGTCGAACTCTTCAAGAAGCTCCTCGGCCAGGTTCAGGGTCACAGCGTGTTCCTCGAAGAGTTCGCGCGCCAGTTGACCGCCGACGAGGAAACGCACATTTCCGAAGTAGAGAAGATGCTGCGCCAGCCGAAGTGACCCGAGCTGGCCCATCGCTGATCCCCGAGGAGTCCAGCCTTGAGACCACAAGCGCCTCTTCGTTCGCGGGCGTTCGTTTTCGCAACCTCAGCCATCGAGACCGTTTTCGCCCGAGCGCGAGTTTGCGTGCCCTGCCTGGGGATAATGCGCGTTAGCGGGGAATGACAACACCGTTGACAAATTCCCGAACCCGTCCATAATGGCTGCATCCTCCGATTGAAGCACCTTCTACCCCCGAAGAAGAATCTCACTTTCTTACATCGCCAAGAGTGGCTTACGCTATGAGAACCTCAGGCTTACTGACTAGTCCGGCAAGGCCCAAAGCAGGAACCACAGGCAAGCTCATCAGCGCCTACTACCTCGAAGTTGAATACCTGCTCGAGCGAATCGAAGGCGCAGCCAATCACTACCAGGCACTGGGGCTCGAGCGCACCGCCAACCACGAGGAAGCCATGGAAGCGTATCAGCAGGCCGTTTCAGTCCTGCATCCTTCCTATCACAAGGTTCGCGCCGCCCTGCCCGACGAGATCATGGTTCGGGTCGACAAAGCCTTCAAACAGGTCTCCGGCTCGTTTGGTGTTCTTGCCAGTCCCAAGAAGAGACTCGACTACGACAGGTCGCTCAAGCGCAGTGTTCGTACTCCGCTCTCGATCGAAGTGCCGAGCGAATTGCCCCGGCCACCAACACCGCCAGCAGACATCCGCGCAACTCAATCCGGAACGGACGCGTCTCCCGCGATAAACCACGATCGCGGTGCTGTAGCCGACGCAATCGACATAAGAACGGACACCGGACAACAACCAATCTTCACCAAAATAACGGACAAGTCTGCGGTCGAGAACCGCCGGCGTTGCGAGCGATTCAAGTTGACCGTCCCGGCCTTGCTTGCGGGTTACGATCACGAGAATAAGCGCTGGCAAGAAGTAGCGAAGACAGTAGACGTTGGCCGAATGGGTGTCGCGGTTCGGATGCATCGGAAAGTGCGCAGCGGTTCAGTCGTGCACATAACCTTGCCGCTTCCGACTAAGCTTCGCAATCACGGATTCTCGGATCAGGGCTACAACATGTATGTCATCGTGCGCCGCATCGAACCGGTCAGCGAGGAGTTGCGGCTGGTTGGGCTGGAGTTCATCGGCAATCACCCGCCCGCCGGTTATCTCAACAAACCCTGGGCTACGTTCCGAACTCAGAAGTGGACCGGGCCGAATCGTCGAAGAGAGGGACGAGTCGATCACATCGAACCTGTGGTGATCGAATACCTCGACGAAAACAAACAGCCCATCAGGCAGGACTCGGCGGTCACCGAGAACATCAGCCTGGGCGGCGCGCGCGTCTGCACTCGATCTACGCCGCCCGAGTTCGAGTTCCTGCGAATTGCGAAGATAGACAATTCCTTTGAAAGCCTCGCGCTCGTGCGCAACCAGTACACGGGCAAGGACGGCTACGAGCGGCTGTGTCTTCAGCTCGTGGATCAGAAGTGGCCGTTCTAGCGACTTATTCCACTTCCAATCCTTCACGCTCATCAGTACAATCAGTCAACGGTGTTCAAGCCAGCGGCGATTCTGCCGCAGATTGAGCCAACAACTCCCGATTGATCGAAGCCGGCCCAGCTATGAGCGACACGCTTCTAATCAAAGGCGCGACCGTCATCACGCTCGATGGGGAGAACCATGTCTTCAAAGGCGACGTGTTCATCGAAGGCTCGCGCATCGCGGCGCTGGGTGAATCGCTCTCAACGCAAGCCGCCGAAGTCATCGACGCCCGAGGACAGGTGCTGTTGCCTGGGTTCGTCCAGACTCACGTCCATCTTTGCCAGACGTTGTTTCGCGGAGCCGCGGACGATCTCGCCCTGATCGATTGGTTAAGGAATCGAATCTGGCCGATGGAAGCCGCTCATACGCCCGAATCGATTTATGCGTCGGCTCGGCTGGGTATCGCGGAAATGATTCGAGGCGGGACGACCTGCGCGCTGACGATGGAAACGGTGAATCACACGGAACACGTGTTCCGCGCAGTTGAGGAGTCAGGCTTTCGAGCTACCGTGGGCAAGTGCATGATGGATCGCGGCGACGAAGTGCCCGCCGCTCTGCGCGAACAGACCGAAGCCTCGATCGCGGAATCATTGGAGCTTCTCGAACGTTGGCACGGCGCGGCTGGCGGACGAATCAGGTATTGCTTTGCGCCTCGGTTCTCTCTGAGCTGCAGCCGCGAGTTGTTGGAGCGAGTGGGGAGGCTTGCTCGCGAGCGTGGTGTGTTGGTGCACACTCACGCGTCGGAGAACAAGGACGAGATTCAAATCGTCCAACGCGAGACGGGCCGGCGCAACATCGAATACCTCGATGAAGTCGGACTTGCGGCATCGCACGTCGTGCTGGCTCATTGTGTTCACTTGAACGATGACGAGATGGAGATCCTGAGCCGAACCGGAACTCACGTCGCGCACTGTCCCTCTTCAAACCTCAAGCTCGGCTCCGGCATCGCTCGCTTAACGGAGATGATCGAGCGCGGAATCTCTGTGTCGTTAGGCTCGGACGGCGCCGCGTGCAACAACCGCCTCGATATGCTGACCGAGATGCGCACGGCAGCGCTTGTTCAAAAAGCGCTGCACGGACCCGAGGTGCTTCCGGCCCTTCAAGTGTTGAGGATGGCGACAATCGACGGCGCTCGCGCAATGGGACTTGAGGGCGAGATTGGCAGCATCGAAGTTGGCAAACGCGCCGACCTGACTCTCTTCGATCTCGACGAGGTGCGCACGACTCCCTGTCCCGACCCGGTGTCTACGATCGTCTACGCGGCAGAAGCCGCCAACATCAGAACTGTGATCATCAACGGTCGAGCGGCGTTGCGAGATCGCAAGCTCACCACGATGAACGAGCAGGATGTCGTCCGCGACGCCCGACAAATGTCCGCCCGACTGAATGATGCGCTCTCCAGCCGTTGACGCCCGAGCTCTCGAGCATGCGATTCAAACCTGATTGTTGGTTGACTAGTCGTCGGGGAGTTGCACGTGCGAGATGATCAAGAGCTCCGTCGCGAGGCTATTTTTTGTAGGTAAGAATGGATCTTTCCGAAAGGAGAATGGACATGGGTATATTAAGAGAGGGTCACGGGCCGCTTGGTCATTCTTGCAATCCATATAGCGCAGACGTAATGGAACATGATTTATGGTCCATTTGGGAATGTGATGAATGCGGAAACCAGTGGGAGCTTCTACAAGATGGACCCGATAGTGCGGGTCGCAATTCAAGATCTTGGAGTCCAGTGCCATCTAATTCATACTTGCCTAGCAAACATAAGCGCCCGTGGGAGAGATGACCAAGTTTCAGTAGTTTATCGCCCGTAGAGTCAGCTCCCCGGGCCTTTTGCTTTTTTAGCCGCGGCCGCACTAGATGCGCACAGCTATTTGCCGCTGAACATTACTCGACCGGAGGACCATCCACGCAGCGAGAGCGGCCGTCTTTTCGTCCGCGCGCCAGGGACCCGCGAGGGCCCGGCCTAGCTCAGATACCGTACGCTTCAATTCGTCTTCCGATTTACCGAGCGCTGTAGCCGTCGTTAAATACACGTCTCGCTCGGGAATCGCGACGCTCGTCAGCCCATTCTTCACCAGCGCTTCCTGGACCGAAACGCGGAACAATTGGCCTTCAAGCGCATGCGCGCGGATGTGATCGTTCGTGATCGTTGCCGGATCGATCAGGCTGCCAACGACCAGTCCCGCGCCGCATATCTCGTGACCCGCGCCGCGCCATTCCTCAATCAGTTCCCCGACCGAAGCGTTCGCGGCTCGTCGCACTATCTTCACAAGCCGCTCGATCGCCTTCGCGGCCGTCTGCCCCGGCATCTCGAGCGCGGCGTGGTAAGGCTGCATCGAGTCAGGCTCGGCCGGGTCGCACAGTTTGACCTCTCGGCGCGCGAGAACCTGAGGCGACTCGGGCGGACCCGCGAGCACTACCGCAATCGCGCGGCCGGATTTGACTCGAAACCCGAGAGCTACTTGAGCAGGCGTGATCGCACTACTCGCAAGGACCAAGGTTGAACGCAAGCTGGCAGCTTGCGCCAGGTTGCGAGAACCCTTGCGCGGAGTCTTCTTGGAGTTGTTTGCCTTCATCGTCGATCTCGAGTTCACTTGTTCTTCTCTGCGTCCGGCTCTGCGTCTCTGCGCCTCTGCGGTTAGAGGGTTCGCCAATTGGTAAACCTGGGAGTTCTCTCTAACCGCGGAGACGCTGAGACGCAGAGCCGGACGCAGAGAATCTAATTGCAAAAACGCCGGGTCTCTATTTCCTTGGCGGAGTCTTTGGGCGGTCTTTCACACGAATCACAAACTTCAAGCCTGACCACACTTCATTGACCGCGCAGACCTTTGTGTCAACGAGCCCCGCGTCGAGACCTGTCTGCCGTACGATTCCGTCAGACAAATCAGTCGCTACTCCGGAAGCTTTCTTTGGCCACGAGATCCACAGCATCCCCGCGGGCGCGAGATTCGCTGCGAGCCTCGAGAAGTTGCCGAGCAGCTCCGACTGGCTCTTGGTGAAAAACACGATCAAGTCGAGCGAAGTCTGGACGCTTGTGACGAACTCAACTTTCTTCGGCAAGCCTTCCAGCTCGCCGCGAAAGCCCTTCGGCGCGCCAACCAACGCGACACGAAAGCCTTCCTTGATCCCGAGCTTCTTTGCGAGCGGCGTTGCTGAATAACCCGGCATTCGTCTCCTCCGACCCTGGGAGCGCAGGCATCCCTGCCTGCCTCGTTAGGAGCAAAGCTGATTGCTATTTGAACAGGGCTCCGTCGAGCGTGACGCCGAAATGCTCGCGGAGCGCGGCCGCGTACTCCTCCGGACCCGAGAGCTCTCGCTCGTCTCGCTCGCTTCGGACGGTCTTGATCAGCCGCATTCCGGTCACCGTGATTCGTCCTTCCGGAGTCGCCAGCGAGCAGGTTCGCCTCTGAGTAAACGGCGACTCCGGTGAGGTCTGATGATAACGGCACATCTCTGCGAAGTCCGGAAGCTCGTACGACTGAAGCGTGAATCGGTACTGCGGCTTCCACGTTTCGCCCTCGCGGCGTTCGAGAATCAAATGCTCGTCTGATTCGTCTACAAGCCTGTAAGCCTCGCCGTTCTTCGCTTGCTCATCCCGGCTATCGAGCAGGAGCGGCTCGCGAAACGAATCTCCGAACCCGACGTCAGCAAGCCAGCGCTGCTCGAGCCGCACAATCAGAGTCATATGATCGAACGGCGGATCGAACCCGCCTTCGGCGCGCGCGACGCCTGCAGACAACATCGCGACGTCGAAACCCAGCTCGCGAAGCAGCACGGCAAACGCGCCGTTCAACTCATAACAGATTCCGCCGCGTTGCTGATCCAGAATCTTCGAGACCAGTTTGTCTTCTTCCAGAACGATTTCACGGCCGAGATGATTGTCGAGATTCTCGAATGGCACCCGGAGCAGATGAGCCACGTGCAACTCACGAAGAGTGCGAACACTCGGCTCGGTGGGCCCAGTGTAGTTGATTCGCCGAAGATAGGCTTCGATGTTCAAGGGTCCTTCCTTTTCGAACGTGCCTGCGTTCCTTCCGAGTTCTTGTACCTGTTCACGCTCCGTTGTTCAAGCGCGGCGGCTCAAAGCAAATGAGTGAAACAAACGTTCGCCACTAAGGCACAAAGACACAAAGCCGCACCAAGTCAATACTGGGGCTTCGTGCTGCTTCGTGTCTTGGTGGCGATCAATCGCTTTTTAACTAGAAAGGCCGCTTGTGCCTGCAAGGCCTCGCGAGTAAACTAACGCAAATCTTTCGGGGGCTCCAATGGCAGTCGGACAAAATGTTCTGCGCAAAGAAGGCTATGAGAAGCTCACCGGCGCGGCGCGTTACATTGACGACATAGCGCTCGACGGGATGCTCTACGGCAAAACGATCCGCAGCCGCGTGGCTCGCGGGCGCATAAAGTCCATTGCCTTCGATACAAGCCTCGATTGGTCAAGCATCGTCGTAGCTCAATACCGCGACATCCCAGGCGAGAACTTCGTCGCGTTGATCGAGAACGATCAGCCGCTGCTTGTCGAAGAAGATGTTCGCCATCACGACGAACCGATACTGCTGATAGCGGCTGAAACAAAACAGCTTGCCGAACGGGCCGCGCGCGCCATTCATATCGAGTATCAAGAACTCGAGCCCGTGCTGACCATCGAAGACTCGCTCGCGTACTCGCAGCCGATCTACGGAACCGACAACATATTCAAGCGGTTTCTGATCGGGCGCGGCGACGTGACAGAAGGATTCGAGCTCGCCGACCACATCGTCGAAGGCGAGTACCGCGTTCCGCATCAGGAGCAGCTCTACATCGAGCCTCAAGGGATGATAGCGATTCCCGGCGACGGGGAGATGACGGTGATGGGTTCCATGCAGTGCCCGTACTACATTCACAAAGCGCTCAAGCAGCTCTTCAATCTGAGCGACGAACAAGCGGTCGTTATTCAAACGACGACAGGCGGAGGCTTTGGGGGCAAGGAAGAATACCCGTCGATGCTCGCGGCTCACGTGGCGCTCCTTGCGCGAAAAGCCGGGCGGCCTGTCAAGATGATCTACGATCGCGCCGAAGACATCGCCGCAACGACCAAGAGGCATCCAGGTGTGATCAGGCATCGAACCGGCGTAACACGCGACGGCCGCCTGGTCGCAAGCGAGATCGACATCGTGTTTGACGGCGGAGCTTATGTGACGTTGACGCCGGTCGTGCTGTCGCGCGGCGCGATTCACGCGCTCGGACCGTATCGCTGCGACAACGTGCGCATCACGGCTCGCGCGGTTGCGACAAACACACCGCCCAACGGAGCGTTTCGTGGGTTCGGCGCGCCGCAAGTCGCGTTTGCTTACGAGATGCACATGGAAAAGATCGCGGCGATGTTGGGAATCGATCCTCTCGAACTGCGACGAATGAATATGCTACGAGAAGGTGACATCACGGCCACGGGTCAGCGGCTGTCGATGAGCGTCGGGTCGGAAGATGTGCTCAACGCCGCGGTCGAGCGGTCGGGCTACTCGACAAAGAAGGAAGCGGCTCGATTGCACAACGAGCAGGCTGGAAGCCTGCGCTCCCAGCGGCGAGGAGTCGGGTTGTCGTTCTTCTTCCACGGAGCCGGCTTCACCGGAAGCGGCGAAGCTAAGATGAAAGCTCAGGCCGGGGTTGAGATCACTGCCGACGGCCGCGCGCGAGTTCTCTCAGGCTCGACCGAAATCGGCCAGGGCACGCGAACGATCTTCTGTCAGATCGTAGCCGAAGAACTGAGCCTCGAATTCGAACGCGTCGAGGTCGAAGAAGCGGATACTTCGCGAGTGCCGGACAGCGGGCCGACTGTCGCTTCGCGCACGACGATGGTGGTGGGTCGAGTCGTCCAGCTCGCGGCTCGTGAGACCAAGGAGAAGCTGACTCAATTCGTGGCTGAAAGATTCGGCGAGGCGGAGGCGATGCTCATTGATGCGCGATTCGTGGCCGGCGGGAAACATCTCGCGAGCTTCGCGGAGATGGCTCGCGAGTACATAGCTCAGCATGGTGAGCTTCGAGTCTACGCTCGATACGCGAGCCCGCCGGGCATCGAGTGGGATGACGACTCATACTCGGGCGACGCTTACCCGGTCTATTCGTGGGGCGCCGATGTCGCCGAAGTAGAAGTCGATATGGACACCTACGAGGTGACGTGCACGAAGATCACGACGGCTCAAGACATCGGTCGAGCGATTCATCCGGTGCTTGCGGCAGGTCAGATCGAAGGAGGCACCTTGCAAGCGGTCGGCTACGGTTTGCTCGAAGAGATTGTCTGGGACAAGGGAAGGATCGTCAACAATCGGATGACGAACTACATCATCCCGACTTCGCTGGACGCGCCCGAGATGGAGACGATCATTGTCGAGAAGCCGTATCCGCACGGGCCTTTTGGAGCGAAGGGAGTCGGCGAGCTTCCGATGGACGGCGGAGCTCCGGCGATAGCCGCGGCAGTGTTCAACGCAACTGGAGCTTTTCTGAGCGAGATACCAATAACCCCTGAACGCCTCCAATCCGTGCTCGAGAACAGCAACCACAGATGAACACAGATGAACACAGATTTAACAACGGAGAAGATTATCGGTTGTGCAATGAAGGTAAGTAATACTCTGGGCATTGGATTTCTGGAAAGGGTGTATGAGAACGCGTTGGCGCTCGAGCTGAGAAGAGCGGGTCTGAGAGTGGAGCAGCAAAAATGCATCTCGGTTCTCTACGAGGGCGTCGTCGTTGGTGACTATGCGGCCGACTTAATAGTCGATGGAAGCGTTCTGGTCGAGTTGAAGGCAGCAAAGGTCATCGATCGGGCTCACGAAGCGCAACTCCTAAACTACCTGCGATCTACTGGTATGAGAGTCGGACCCATTCTAAACTTCGGAACGTCGCGCTTGGGAATCAAGAGAATGGTCTTATGAGAGTGAAACCCATCCTTCTCTTCATCTGTGTTCATCTGTGTTCATCTGTGGTTGCATTATGACTTTCGAGTTTACGATCAATGGGCTACCTCGTCGCGTTGAGGCGCCGCCGATGAAGCGCGTGCTCGACGTCCTGCGCGAAGACTTGCGTTTGACCGGCGCCAAGGAAGGTTGCGGCGAGGGCGAGTGCGGCGCTTGCTCGATTATTGTTGACGGCGAAGTTATCAACTCCTGCCTCGTCCCCGTCTGCCAGGTGCAAGGCGCGAAGATCATCACCGTAGAAGGCCTTGCGCAAGACGGGCGGCTCGATCCGCTCCAACAAGCTTTCTTTGAATGCGGCGGCGCTCAATGCGGAATCTGCACGCCTGGTATGTTGATCGCCGCTCGCGTGCTGCTTGACGCGAACGCTCATCCGGCTCGCGACCAGATCAAAGAAGCTATCGCGGGCAATCTCTGCCGCTGCACGGGCTACGTGAGAATCATTGACGCGATCGAGCAAGCGGCGGCGGCGCGCCTGAAATAGCAAACCGACTACGGCCTAACGCCAGGCTCAGAGAGGCATTTAATGGAAGACGAGATCCGCGAACTCCAGGAACGCATCAAAGGCATGTCGAACGAAGAGCTGCTGAAGATCGTCACCGTCGAGCGCGGCGACTATCGAAGAGAAGCCATCGATTTCGCCACACGCGAATTGCAATCTCGCGGCGTTCCATTCGAGCCGGGCGACGACGTCGAGGATGATGATGACGACGAGGACAACAACGCATCGGGCACGATTTCGGGAAAGAGTCTTCTCCCTTGCGAGCTTTGCGGAGGCGCAATGCGAGTCGGCCAGATGTTCGCCGATAAGGAACTGACGATCTTTTTTCCGGACGACGACGAAGAGCGATTTGTGCAGGCAGTCGCGTGCAACGACTGCGGTCACTTGAGACTGCTCGTGGATTTCGAAACCGATGTCGAGCAGGGCTAGCAGGGTTTCATTGAATGGGAGTTCACCACAAAGACACAAAGGCACAAAGCTGCACCAAGTCTGTGAATACATAAGTTTTGGTGCTCCTTTGCGCCCTCGTGCTTTAGTGGCGATCGTTTGAATCTCCCTTCAGCTTGGTAGAGGACAACAATGAGCCAGACCTCCAGTCAGATTGTTCCAACGGTGCACTCGCCTCGCACCCTCGCTGACGCTTATGCTGCGCTGGCTGAGCGCGGCGGCGCGTTGAAGGTCATCGCCGGCGGGACTGACTTGATGGTGTTAGTGAACGCTCATCAACTCGACGCGCGCGAATTCCTGGACATCTGGCGAGTGGACGAGCTTCGGGGCATCGCGGATGAAGTCGCCACGATCAGGATCGGCACGCTGACGACTTACACTGAGATCATTCGATCCGCGCTTGTGCAACAACATGTGCCAGCGCTTGTCGCCGCGTCGCGCACCATTGGAGCGATTCAGATTCAGAATCGAGGAACGCTTGGCGGCAACGTTGTAAACGCTTCGCCGGCGGGCGACAGTTTGCCGGTGCTTGCGGCTTACGACGCGGTTCTCGAGATCGGAAGCACGCGCGGGCTGCGAGCCGTTCCGTTTAACGAGTTCTATACAGGTTATCGGCGCTCTGTCCTCGAGCCTGACGAGTTGGTGCTTGCAGTTCGAATCCCCAAGCTCGAAAGCGGCGAGCGAGACTTCTTTTGGAAAGTTGGAACGCGCCGCGCTCAAGCAATATCGAAGACGGTGCTTAGCGCAAGGGCAAGAGTGATGAATTCTGTCGTCGAATCGATCGGCATCGGCGTCGGCAGCGTCGCGCCAACCGTGATCCGAGCACGCAAGACGGAGGATCTCCTCACCGGCTCGAAGCTGATGAATCAACTAATCGAGGAAGCGCGGCAAACCATCAGCGATGAGGTCGCTCCGATCACCGACCTTCGCTCGACGGAGCACTACCGCCGAACGGTCACCGGCAATGTCCTCGCGAAGTTTTTGCGGCAGTTTTCGCAACCCTGATTGCCGGCCGAATCGATCCATCAGAAACCATCGAGTTCCGCAATCAAAGCCTTACGAGCCGCGTAGCGGCGGCAGATTGTAGCCCCGGGCGTAAGCCCTGGGTATGCGTCGCAAATGGACGAGAGCCCCGTAGGGGCGACAGATCCCAGTCTCTGTCGCCCCTACGGGGCTCGATCAGTGAAGGCGCCGCTGCTACCCCGGGCTTACGCCCGGGGCTACAATCTGCCGCCGCTACGCGGCTCCATGAATGTTGAATTGGGGAATCATCCTGCGGGTCGAGTCTCGCCACTCGATTAAGTACACGGGCCGTGAGAGTCATCAACACACTATCACCCCACTATCAACGACTCCCAGTACTTGGCGGTTCAATTCCCGGCAGTGTAGAATTACTAGTTCGTAATGGTCCCCGAAAGCTGTCTGTGCGGGTGCGCTCGCACGCTGACGCTTGGAGGCGCGATGGATTTTGAGTTAAACGAAGACCAGCAACAAATCAAACAAACGATTCGTGAGTTCGCTGAAGCCGAGCTTGCGCCGCACGTCTCCGAGTGGGACGAAGCGCAGCACTTTCCGGTAGAGCTTCAGCCGCAGTTCGCCAAGCTTGGAATCATGGGCGTCCTTGTTCCTGAGGAGTACGGCGGCGCGGGAATGGGCTATATCGAGTACGCCACGATCATCGAAGAACTCGCGCGAGTCGACCCTTCCATCGGTCTTGCTATCGCCGGTCACAACTCGCTGGGCGCCGGGCACATTCAAATCGCAGGCAACGAAAAACAAAAACAAAAATATCTCGTGCCGCTCGCGCGCGGTGAGCACTTTGCCGCGTGGGGATTGACTGAGCCGAGCTCGGGTTCCGACGCGAGCTCGATGCGAACGACGGCTGTGCGCCGGGACGGCGGCTGGGTGCTCAACGGCTCAAAGAACTTCATCACTAATGCGACGTTTGCCGAGACGACCGTCGCGCTGGCGATCACCGACCGCGCGACTGGCTCGCATGGAATCTCGGCTTTCATCATCGAGCGAGGCACAAAAGGCTTCTCGGTCGCGAAGAAGGAGAACAAGCTCGGCATGCGCGCAAGCGACACAGCCTCGCTGATCTTCGACGATTGTTTTGTGCCGGGCGCCAACTTGATTGGCGAAGTTGGACAGGGGTTTGTCCAGGCGATGAAGGTGCTCGACGGCGGAAGGATTTCAATCGCAGCGCTTGCGGTAGGGATCGCGCAAGGTGCTTACGAAGCGGCGTTGAAGTACGCGAAGGAGCGCACCCAGTTCGGGAGGCCTATCGCGGAGTTCCAGGCGATTCAATTCAAGCTTGCCGATATGGCTACGCAGATCGACGCGGCGCGGCTGTTGACGTACCGTGCGGCGACGCTGAAGAGCCAGGGAAAGACTACGACTCGCGAGTCTTCGATGGCCAAGCTGTACGCGAGCGAAGTCGCCGTGCGCGTGGCTGAAGAGTCGGTGCAGATACACGGAGGCTACGGGTACATCAAAGACTATCCGGCCGAGAAGTACTGGCGTGACTCGAAGCTGTGCACGATCGGCGAGGGCACGAGCGAAATACAACGGACGGTCATCGCCCGGCAGATACTCAGAGCTTAAGCTATACGTGATACGTGAACCGAAATCATTGACGCTTCCGCAATCCATTTTGACGGGGGACAAACTCGCGATTGCGCGCGCGATCAGCGCGGTTGAAGACGCTCGCCCGGAGTCAACCGAGTTGCTCAAGGAGATATTTCCGCACACTGGTAAAGGACTGATAGTTGGTATCACCGGCGCGCCGGGAGCGGGTAAGAGCACGCTTGTGGATAAGCTGGCGTCCCACTATCGAGCAGAGGGTGACACGGTTGGCATCATCGCGGTTGATCCTTCAAGCCCGTTCACCGGAGGAGCGATTCTTGGCGACCGCATTCGAATGCAGAACATGGCGACCGACCCCGGAATCTTTATCAGAAGTATGGCGGCGCGCGGCCACCTTGGTGGACTTGCGCGCGCGACGGTGGACGCCGTCGCCATACTGGATGCCGCCGGATATGATAAGCTCATCATCGAAACGGTGGGCGTCGGTCAGGACGAAATCGACATCGTCAAGACCGCAACGGTTACCGTGGTTGTACTCGTCCCGGGGATGGGCGACGACATACAGGCGATCAAAGCAGGGATAATGGAGATCGGCGACGTGTTCGCTATCAATAAGGCCGACCGAGAAGGTGTTTTGCGGACGGAGCGCGAGTTGGAATCACTGCTTTCGATCTCAGAGCGGCCCGACGGTTGGACGCCGCTGATCGTCAAAACGGTAGCGACCGAAGGGAAGGGGCTCGACGAGCTTGCAACCGCTATCGCAAGCTATGCCGAGTTTGTTGACACTCAAAGTCAGCCTTCGAACGGACGGCGCGCAAGTGTGGCCGAGCACCGAATCGTAGAACTTTTGCGCGACCGGCTTTTGCGAGCGGCTTTGGACAAGAGCGTAAGCCAGACCGAGCTGCGCGCGATGGCCGAATCTGTGGCGGACCGCCGCCGCGATCCATACTCGGTCGTCGATGAGATCATGGCCCGACTTGGAATTAATGAGTAGTCAGTAGTCCGTAGTCAGTAGTCCGTAGCTCGTGCTTCGAGTTAAGACTCGACCTCGAGCGTACGAACTACAGACTACGGACTACGGACTCCCGACACTTATGAAAATTGATCATCTAGGCATTGCTGTTCGTTCGATATCGGACTCGCTCGGGTTCTACCGCGACGCGCTTGGGATGGACGCCGCGGCTACCGAAACAGTCGAAGACCAGGGAGTCCACGTAGCGCTCCTCCCGGTCGGCGAGTCACGAATCGAGCTTCTGGAGCCGTTATCAGACGACACGCCCGTCGGTCGCTTTATTGCCAAACGCGGCGAGGGGCTTCATCACATCTGCTATGAGGTCGAGGACCTTGGGTCCAAGATCGAAGACCTCACATCGCGCGGCGTACGGGTGCTGGATGGTTACCCACGCCGCGGAGCCGAAGGAAAACTAGTTGCCTTTCTACACCCAGCGAACGCAAACGGTGTTCTCGTTGAACTGGTTGAGAAGGCTAGAACATCGGAGGAACACTGAATGAAACTGCCAGCCAAAGTCATTGTAGCAATTCTGGTTGTCTTCGCGGTCGCGAGCGGCGCGCTGTGGAACCAGAGCTGCTCGTCGGGGCCGAAAGCCGTCAAGCTCACAGCCCACGATATGGAACTTGTCTTTCAGGAGATGCTGCCGCCCGCAAAGCAGCAGGAAATCGCGGCCAGCCCTGACGAGAGAAAGAAGCTCGTGGCCGAATTGAAGAAGCTCCTTGCTCTGGCTCAGGTTGCAGAGCAGGAGGGCTACCTTCAAAAGCCGGAGGTCGCAACACAGGTGGCCTTTCAGAGCGACATGGCTCTTTATCGCGCCTACCGGAAGAGCAATCCTGATGTGAAGGTGGCCGACGAAGAGATCAATGCTTACCACACCGCGCACCCAAAGGACTTCGAGGATTTCGTCCAGGGGAATCCGCGCTTGCAGCAACAGGCGCAGGGAGCCCAGCGCGACGAGATCAAGAAGCAGTACGGTGAGTTCAAAGTGCTGGCCGAGCGCGCTCGCAAGGACAAGATCGATCAGCAAGATCTGACTCGGATTCAAGTGCTGATCGATCGCAGCCAGGCGCTGGCCCAGGCGTACATGACCGATCTTCAGAAGAACTCGGAAAAGCTAGTCAGCGATGGAGACGTCGAACAGTACTTCAGTGATCACTCGTCTGAGTTCGACGAAGTGCGCGTGCGCCACATTCTGATCAGCACCCAACCAAAGCCAGCCGACGAAGGAGAGAGCGAAGGCGGCAAGGACAAGAAGGACGCGCCTAAACCGCCGACGAAAGAAGAAGCAAAGAAGAAAGCACAGGCCGTGCTGGAGCGGGTGCGAAAGGGGGAGGACTTCGCGAGGCTTGCGAACGAGACCTCCGATGATCCCGGGTCGAAGGACAAGGGCGGCGAGTACGATTTCTTTGCCAAGGGCAGCATGGTGCCGGAGTTCGAAGAGGTGGCTTTCAAGCTCAAGCCCGGCGAGGTCAGCGAGCCGGTCGAAACTCCGTTTGGGTATCACATTATCAAGCTCGAGGATCGCCGGTCTGCCACATCGGCGAGCGACCCGAAGGTCCGGCAACAGATAACCGACAAGCTCAAACAAGAAAAACTGGATGCGCGCATCGAGGAAATAACGGCAGCGAGCACGGTCGAGGTGGCGGAGGATTTCGATACCACGCCAAAGGCCGCTCAAGGGGCGCCGTTGAGCGACCACTGAGGAATGGTCAGTAGTCCGTAGTCAGTAGTCCGTAGCTGGTGCTTTGAGATTCGACTCGATCTCAACTACGAACTACGAACTACGAACTACGGACTACGGACTACTGGAGGCCTCGTGTCACAAGCAAGAATCGGCGTCATCGGTGGGAGCGGGCTTTACGAAATGCAAGCGCTCACCGAGGTCGAAGAAGTCCAAATCGCGACTCCGTTCGGCGATCCTTCCGATGCCTTCATCATCGGAACGCTCGCTGGACAACGAGTTGCTTTCTTGCCGCGCCACGGCCGCGGTCATCGCCTTCTTCCGACCGAGATTCCGTTCCGCGCGAACATCTATGCGATGAAGCTTCTCGGCGTTGAGCGAATCATCTCGGCCAGCGCCGTGGGCTCACTGCGTGAAGAGCTGAAACCGACCGACATAGTCTTCCCGGACCAGTTCTTCGATCGCACACGGCAGCGAGCCTCGACGTTTTTCGGCGGCGGCATCGCGGCTCATGTAACCTTTGCGGATCCGGTTTGCCGCGATCTGGCCGATACCCTGGAACAGGCCGCCAAAGCCGATCTGAAAGGCATCGACATCCATCGCGGAGGCACGTACCTTTGCATGGAAGGCCCGGCGTTTTCTACAAGAGCCGAATCTGAAACGTATCGCTCCTGGGGAATGTCGGTCATAGGGATGACCAATCTTCAGGAGGCAAAGCTCGCCCGCGAAGCTGAGATCTGCTACGCGACTATGGCGCTGGTGACCGACTACGATTGCTGGCACCCGGATCACGACTCGGTCACGGTTGAGATTGTGATTGAATACTTGAATCGCAATGCTGAAAACGCGCAGAAGCTCATCGCTGGCGCGGTCGCTCGACTGGGCGGCGCCGAACGCGCCTGCAAGTGCGGCCACTCTTTGCGCCATGCTATGATTACCGCGCCGGACCAGATCGCGCCCGAAGCCAAAGAACGGCTGAAGGCGATCATCGGCAAGTATGTAAGTTGAAGTTGAGGTACGAGCGATGTCACGCCTAAAGATTCTTGCTGAGCGTTTTGTTCTTGCGTTGGCGATGATCTCACTGTCAGCCGCAAACATCGCGGCTCAGGGGCCGGCGCGCGGACCAGTCGACACGGTCCGCGACCCCTTGATGGAGATCAGCGCCAAACACAACCTGGAGACCGCCCGCTGGTACATAACCAAGCGCAAGGCGTACGAGGGCGCGCGCGACAGGCTTCAAGAAATCATGGACACCTACCCGGAGTTTTCCCGAATGGATGAAGTGATGTTCTGGATGGGTGAAGTGAGCTTGAAGTTCGATAAGGTTGACGAAGCGGAAGACTTTTTCAACAAGATGCTGAAGGCTTATCCGTCGAGTGAGTTTGCAAAGAAGGCTCGCGAGCGACTCGATGAGCTGAAGGCGACGCCCGCAAAGAAATTATGAGGGAGCAAGATGCGTGATGCGTGATGCGTGATCAGGCAAGTTCAGGTGACGGATCACGCATCACGCATCACGAATCACGCATCACTCTTCGCGAGGTGAATTCGTAGATGCCAATTCTTGTCGTGGGCTCCGTGGCGTTTGATTCGGTCAAGACGCCTTTCGGAGAGAGAGACCATATTCTCGGGGGGGCGGCGACGTACTTCAGCGTCGCCGCTTCGTTTTTTACGGAGGTGCGAGTCGTTGCTGTCGTGGGCGACGACTTCGGACCCGCGGAAGAAGCAGTGTTTCGCGAGCGGGGCGTGGACATCTCGGACCTCGAGCGCGTGACGGGCCAGCGAAGCTTCCACTGGAGCGGCGAGTACGGCTTCGACTTGAACGTGGCTCACACCCGCGACACCCAGTTGAACGTCTTCGCTGATTTCAAACCCAAGCTGTCGCCCGCTGCGTGTGAGACGCCTTATCTTTTCCTCGGAAACATTCAACCGGACCTGCAGGTCGAAGTTCGCAAGCAGGTGAGCGCCAGGCTGGTCGCCGCCGATACGATGAACTACTGGATCAACAACACGCCGGATGCGCTCAAGAACATGCTGAAACACATCGACGTGTTGATCATCAACGACTCCGAGGCGCGCGAGCTTGCCGGCGAAGCCAACCTTGTGCGCGCGGCGCGACGCATTCTCGGTTCAGGGCCGCGGCGGCTGATCGTCAAGCGCGGCGAGTACGGAGCGGCGATGTTCACCGAGCAGTCCTACTTCGCTACGCCCGCTTATCCGCTTGAAGAAGTGTTCGATCCTACCGGCGCGGGGGACAGCTTCGCAGGCGGGTTGATGGGTTACCTTGCGGGCACGAACGCGGACGACGACGCCGCGATGCGGCGGGCGATCATTTACGGTTCGGTGATGGCGTCGTTCAACGTCGAGGAGTTCGGCTGCGAGCGAATGCGCCGGCTGACCCACGACGAGATCAACGCGCGCTTCCGAGAGTTGCAGGCCTACTCGCACTTTGAAGAAGCGCAGACGCC
Source organism: Candidatus Onstottus arcticum (assembly GCA_038040485.1). GTDB lineage: Bacteria > Acidobacteriota > Blastocatellia > UBA7656 > UBA7656 > Onstottus_B > Onstottus_B arcticum. Next base: position 90,430 of record JBBPIE010000004.1, on the reverse strand, counting down.
GCCGTTCTAGAGGGAAGCGAAGGCGGGCAATGCACCGTCGACGGTCCGGTGTGCGGATACTCGCTCATTCGGGGAGACAGACAAGGCAACGCTTGAGACCGCGTCGGGCGGCGGCTTCCTCGCTGAGCGCGGTGCGCGCGCAATTCGAAGGCAGATGAGCCTGGGTGTGGTAGTGTTCGGCGTCGGCCTCGCACGAGTAGACCAGCCGCAGCGGCGCCGTCGTCGGCTTCACCTTAACAGCTGTCGTTTCAATTTTTTCTACAGCGGGCTTCGACGATGTGGAAAGGGCGTTTTCGCCGGCCGAGACGCTTTCGCGACTCACAAGCCCAGCCCTCAAGTAGGAAACGGCCATCCACCCCGCGGCGAGTAACACGATCAGGGCCGCAAACGATACGACCTTGGTAAGGAACAACAGCAGGTGGCCACCGCGTAAAGGGCTACGAGCTTGAAGGCTTGCCACGTTTACGCTCCTTTCGGACCAGCCATTGAGGTTTATGAGGAAGGGCGAAAGTATCACGATGATCCGGACCAGTCAAGCATGCGCGAACCCGGCCCATGTGAGCTTCTGAACTTCACAGATCAAGTCTCGAGCGAGGCAGATTGAGCGATTTCCGATTCACCAAACTTCAAGGAATGGGCAACGATTTTCTGATCGTCGAGACCGGCGATGTTGCTTCGCTCGTTCCGGGAAGCGTCGGCGACCCTGCAAGCGGGAGCACGTTGGGCCCGCCCACCGAACTCGCCATCGAAATGTGCAATCGCAACTATGGCGCGGGCGCCGACGGGCTGGTCTTCGTCTCGCGCTCGCGCGATACCGAAGCCGATTTCGCGTCGCGGATTTTTAACTCCGACGGAAGCGAAGCAGGTGTGTCGGGAAACGGGACCCGTTGCGCGGCGGCTTACTTGTACTACGCCGGGCTCTGGAGCGAGCCTGAAATCAAGATAGGCACGGCAGCAGGCGTGAAGCGCGGACGACTGGTCTCGCGGCACGGCGAGCGCTTCGAGTTCGAGTTCGACATGGGTAAGCCCGATCTCTCGAGCCGGGCGGTTCCGATGGCTCTCGATCGCGCGCTCGATCGAGTCGTCGGCTACCCATTGCATCTCGGCGGAGACATGTTCGATGTGACTTGTTTGTCGATGGGCAATCCCCAGTGCGTGATCTTCGTGCGCGACCTCGAAGCAGTGAACCTCTCGGAGATCGGGCCGCTGATCGAGCATCACCCAGTCTTCCCGGATCGCGCCAACATCGAGTTTGCGCGGGTCGTCTCGCGCGCGGAGATCGAGATTCGGATCTGGGAGCGAGGAGCGGGACACACTCTTTCATCAGGAACAGGCGCGTGTGCTTCGGCAGTGGCGGCCGCGTTGAATGGACTGACAGATCGAAGCGTGACGGTCTCAACCGAAGGTGGCGCATTGCAAGTCGAGTGGCGCGATGATGACTCGGTTGCGCTGACAGCGTCCGCGGAAGTGATCTACGAGGGCCAGTGGTTTAAGAATCAAGTGTGACACTCATCCAATCCTGCGCAATGGATCGGCAGGCTTGTGTTAACCTGCATCAAGTCTTCCCCAAAAGACCTCTAGCCTCCAGAGCAAACTATTTGGTTTTCTCGCCAATCAGGCGCCGGTTCCGGCCATCAGGATGTTCGGTCAGTCCGATATCAGCGTGAGGCGGATGACTTTGGCGAAATCCCATTGAACGTCTAATTCATTACTGTATAATCAGCCAACCCCTGGCGAATCATCAAGCGCCTTTTCATTCGGAGAGGAGACCAACCGATGCACAGGCTCAGCAAACGCATTGTCCTCGTCGGCTATCTCTGCGCCGCCATCTATGTGATCAGCCCGACTCTCTTGAAAACGCCGCAGGCGCGCGCCGATTCACAAGCCGGCGCCGCTCTGCGCAGTGACGCGACTACGGCCCAATGCCCGGACGCAAAGGAAAGTTCGCTGCCGCTTCCGAGTTCGATGTCGCCTGATGCGTTTCACGACAAGCTTCTCGCCTTCCTCCAAAACACCGAATACATGAAGCTGAAATGGTGTGTCGACAAAGGAGTGCGGGACACCGGACCATTTGTGAACAGTTATCTCGGAGTTCATCCGGCGGTGAGAATCTATTACTCGCCCGCGATAATGAACTGGCTCGTGAATGGCCGCATCGCTGATATTCCCGACGGCGCGATGATCGTGAAAGAGATGTATAACCCGGGCCCCGCAGCCCGATATGAAGGTAAGCAGCTTACTCCCGCGTCGTGGACTGTGATGATCAAAGATTCGAAGGGCTCAAAGGACGGCTGGTTCTGGGGCGGGCTCTGGACGAGCAACCCGCCCATGCCCAAGCCTAGCGACGCCTACAAGCCGCCGTTCAATGTGGCCGATGAAGGGTTTGGTCTGCCCTGCCTGCACTGTCACGCCTCGTCGGAAAAAGAGAGCACCTTTGCGTCGTTGAACAACATCAAGGGCTTTCCCGGCAATCCGCTCAGCTACTTCATAGACAATACCTGGAGGACGCCGCCTTCTTTAGGGATTGCCCTGAAGAGTCTGACTCAGGTCGCGCCGGGTCACAAGAAGAAGAGTTCATCGAAGCCTGCGCCCGTAGAAATGGCAACTGACGCCGCGTTCTTGAGGCTTTTCGGAGTTTCCTCGCCCGGCAAAGAGAGCGTGCAAGTGATCCCCGCGGAAACCTACGATCACATCGTGGCCGGGCCTGGCGGAGCGGAGGAGTTCGTAACTTCAGATCAGTGCATGATGTGTCATAGCGGGAATGCCTGGTTCGGAGAGAAGTTCATAATGATCCTGGAAGGGAAGTCCAAGAACCCGGTGAACGTTTCGCCTTACGGCGAGTGGCGCTGGTCGCCGATGGGTCTAGCGGGACGCGACCCGATCTTCTATGCGCAGTTGGACAGCGAACTGGCTTACTTGAAGGACCGGAAAGACGATCAACAGAAAGTCATCAACACTTGTTTTCGTTGCCACGGAGTGATGGGCAAGCGCCAATTGGATCGTGACCACGGGTATGATCCGGCCGTGCAAAATCCGAAGAACCCGGAACCTAACTTCAAGTTGGATTTCGTCTACAACACGAACCTGACGGACAAGGACTTCAAGTACGGAGCGCTGGCTCGCGACGGCGTCAGTTGCGGCGCGTGCCACCACATAGTCCAGGACAAGCCCGGAAACGAAAACGCTTTGCAGTACTTTTTAGCGCACTCGATAACCGGACAGTTCAAGACTGGCAAACCAACCGAGCTGTTTGGGCCGTTTGAAGACAACACCATCTCGCCTCACCCGATGAAGGAGTCGCTCGGGATCGAACCGAAGTACGAAGCCTACATCAAGGATTCGAGGATGTGCGGCAGTTGTCACACGATCAACTTGCCGGTGATGGATCAGAAACCATTTGGGCACTCGCTCGAGCAGGTGACTTACCTGGAATGGGTCAACAGCCAGTATCAGACCGACTTCAGGCCTGGCCCTAACGCGAAGTCCTGTCAGGACTGTCACATGGCTTCGGGTTATGCCAACAAACAAAACAACGTCGATGTGAAACAGATACAGACAGCGTTCGCCGACGTGCAGGACGACACTTATCCCGCGGCCGAAAACCTGGCGCCAATGGACCATGTCCGCGCGCGGTTCAGAGAAAAGGGCTTCGTCCGGCATCAGCTTCAAGGACTGAATGTTTTCCTGCTGGAGATGTTCAATCAATTCATGAGCCCCGACGCAAACAAGTCGAACTACTCGAACGCCATCTTGGGTGTGCGCAAGAGCGACTACATGAGCGTGTTGAACAACGACCTGCCGAACGCGATACTGAACTTCGTGCAGGCCGCACAGAATGAAACGGCTTCCGTGGAAGTTTCGCAGCCGGAGATCTCGAATCAGAAGATCTCCGCGGATGTGACGGTCACGAACTGGACGGGTCATCGGTTCCCGAGCGGAGTCGGCTTCAGACGGGCCGTCATCGAGTTCGACGTGCTGGACAACAGCATCCTCGATCCAAAGACGCGGCAGCCGAAGATAGTATGGTCGTCGGGGCGCACGAACGATCAGGGATTCATCGTCGACAAGGACGGCAACATTCTCGACACCGAATATATCGGCACCAACAGAAACAAGAAGGGGCCGGCCCAGCCGCACTTCTACAAGGAGCATCCGATCTCGAATTCGAAGCAAGTGCAGATCTATGAGGAGTTGATGAAGGACTCGGAAGGCAACTTCACGACTAGTTTCATTCGTCGCGACACGCCGGTGAAAGACAACCGGCTGCTGCCTATCGGATGGACGAAGGAAGGACCCGATCCGGCGTCGTTGTCGGGAGAGTTCCTCCACTCGACGTATCCTGAGGGCGAAGCCGCAAAGGACCCGGCTTACAAGACCGGAAAGGGGACGAGCGTTGTGCGCTACGAGGTTCCGCTGTCGGATCTGCCAAGGGGGACGGACGTGTCTAAGCTGACCGTGAAGGCGACGCTCTACTACCAGTCGATCCCGCCGTACTACCTGGTGCAGCGGTTCGAGCAGGCGCCGAACGCGCCGGGGACGCAACGGCTGTTGTACCTGACCTCGCGGCTCGATACGAAGGGAACGCCGATCGAGGGTTGGAGGCTTCTGATAGCGTCGACCCCGGCAGTCATTCCAAAGCGGGCTGAGCGTTAGAGTTCGAGAGCATGCGAAATCATTGCCGCCTCGCAACACTAAACAATCCAAGCTCGACGTGATATTCTGAGGCGCGAAAGGCTTTGACTGATATGCACCAAGTAACCATTCAGGAAGCGAAGGATCACTTGACTGACTTGATTGATGCGGCTGTTAAGGGTGAGGAGATTGTCATAACCAAAGACGATCAACACCGCGTCAAACTCGTGCCAATTCAGAGAACCAAGCCTCGCCCGCAGTTTGGCAGCGGCAAAGGGCTGATCACCTTGTCTGATGATTTTGACGCGCCGTTAGAAGACTTTGAAGAATACAGATAATGAAGCTCTTGCTCGATACGCACGCCTTCCTGTGGTTCTTCATTGGCAATCAGTCGTTGAGCAAGAAAGCGAGAGCCTTGATTGAAAGCGAATCCAACGAGAAGTTTTTCAGCATCGCCAGTCTATGGGAAATCGCCATCAAGGTTAGCGTCGGAAAGCTAACTCTATCGAAGCCCTTTGATAAGATATTCCCGGAACAACTCGCCAACAACGGAATAGATTTATTAGGCATCACAACCGCTCACGTGTCGGCGATAACAAACCTTCCGTCTCATCATCGCGACCCGTTCGACAGGCTGCTCATCGCTCAGGCTATGACCGAACAGATGCAGATTGTCAGCTCCGATGCAGTCTTCGATAACTATGCCGTCACTCGGCTCTGGTAAGTGATCCGTAGTTCGCGAAACGATTCGCGCTGCCAACCTTCCGGAAAAGAACCATGAATCTAACCGATTGGCTGAAGTTGAGCGGAATCGCAATCGTCATAGTCGGGCTTGCATTCAAGCTGCGCACGACGCTGGTCGTGGTGACAGCAGCCCTGGTGACTGGACTCGCGGCGGGGCTTCCGCTGTTTTCAAGCGAAGGCATCTTTGCCGGGCTGCCGTTTCTGACCAAACCCGAACAAGAGGGGATCATCAACATGCTCGGCCGCGCGTTTTCAGAGAACCGGTTGATGACGCTGTTTATCCTGACACTCCCGGCGATCGGGCTGGCCGAGCGCTTCGGATTGCAGGAGCAATCGGCCACGCTCATCCGCCGAATCAAGGCCGCGACAGTCGGGCGATTGCAGGTGGTCTATCAACTCTTCCGCGTGTTGATCGGGCTGCTTGGGTTGAGGCTCAACGGCCATCCCGCGTTTGTGCGTCCCCTGATCTTCCCGATGTCCGCAGGCGCAGCCGAATCTGTCACCGGCTCATCAAGCGTGGGCGAAGTGCCAACGGAGGTCATGGAGAAGATCAAAGCCGCGAACGGCGCGGCAGAGAACTACGGTAACTTTTATGGCCAGAACCTCAATCCCGTTCAAGCCGGAATCCTGCTAGTCGCGGGTGTGATGAACGGCCTCGGCTACGCAATCAGCGTCTGGAGCCTGGTCGTGTTTGCGGTCCCGATCGTGGCCATATCGATCATCCTTGGAGCTGTTCAGTTTTGGCTGCTCGACAAGTGGATTCGCAGAAAGGCGGGGAGCTCGCAATGCCAGGCGCTCTGATTTCGGCGTCGTCGATTCGAGACGCAGTATTCAGCCTGAGCGCGGTGTATGCGCTCACGGGGATCGTGTTGCTGGTGTTCGCAGCGATGACGCTCGCCGATCGAAGCAATCGCCGCCGGTTCGGAAGCGGACTGTTCTGGTTGATACTCGGGGTCATCTTCATCTTTGGAACGGACAAGAACGGGGGGCTGCTGCCGCACTGGGTTACTGGATTGCTCGTTCTAGTGATGGTTGGGTTGGACGGCGCCGGGCGCGTGACGCGCGGAAGTCACAGCGAAGCTACAAAGGCAGAGCAGGTTGAGCACGCGAACAGGCTCAAGAACAAGATATTCCTTCCGGTGCTGGTGATCCCGCTGGTTACTTTCGCGGTAGCGCTCTACTTCCGAGCGCGGGGCCTGAACTCAACGGACGGCGCGTTGGTTGGGCTTGGCTTCGGCGGATTGGCTGCGATGCTGGTTGGCTTGCGTCTGACCCGAGCGAAGCCGCTCGTGATGATGAGCGAGGGCCGAAGGCTCAACGATGCGATGGGCACGGTCAGCATCTTGCCTCAGTTGCTGGCGTCGCTGGGCGTGATCTTCACTGCCGCGAAGGTCGGCGAGTTGGTTGCGCAAGGGATCTACAAGATCGTTCCCGCCGACAATCTGTTTCTGCTTGTGCTTGCAAACTGTTTCGGGATGGCGCTGTTCACGATCGTGATGGGAAACTCGTTTGCCGCGTTTCCAGTGATCGCTTCGGGCGTGCTGGTGCCGCTGATCCTGGTGCCGTTCGGTGTGAACCCGGCTATGGCTGCGATCATCACGCTTACCGCAGGTTCGAGCGGGACACTGATGACGCCAATGGCGGCTAACTTTAACATCGTGCCGGCAGCGCTGTTGAACATGCGCGATCAGTATGGGGTCATCAAGTTTCAATTGCCGTTTGCAGTGACAATCTGGTCGCTGCACGTGTTGCTGATGTGGTCGATGATCAAGATTGGTTTCTAGTTTGTGGTTTTTAGTGTCTGGTTTGTGTTCCTTGTGATGCGGTACCGCGCCTGACAACTCGCGGTTGAACCAGAAACCAGAAACTAAAAACCAGAAACCGCCCTAGATTTTGTTTGATTACTTTTGGCCCGTGTTGTATAAAGTGATTGTCACATCTAGCGTTCTTGGATCCCGATAACCTGGTTCTGAATAACGCGGCCGCAACGCCCGAAGCGAGTCTCGGACTGCCGCAGCCTAATTACTTCAGCCACAGACTTAACCCAGCGCTACATTTGAAGTAGGCGATTTGCCGCCAAAACAGGAGAATTATGGATAGAAAGTACAAACAGCGCGGCTACCAAAACGAAGAAAAAGAGCCGCCGAAGCCGCGTCCCCCGCAACAGCGAAGCGACGTGCGCGCGCCAAAGATGCCCGCCTTCCGCGAAGTGACCCGCTGCTCATTGTGCGGGACATTCGTTAACGTGGACGTAGGAGGCATCGCCGTGGATGCCAAGTGCCCCAAGTGCCAGAGCGACCTTCACACCTGCAAGAACTGTGTGAGCTTTGATCCGGGCGCGCGATTCCAGTGCCGCAAGCCGATAACCGAGCGCATCCCGAAGAAAGATCTGCGCAACGAATGCACGCTATTCGAACCTCGCAAGACGATCGAGCGAGAGACCACCGCAGCAGCTACCGAGTCCAAGGACCCGCGTTCCGCGTTCGATAAGCTGTTCAAGTAGATTGCGCGCATCAGCGACACACGACTCCTCACTGATCTTTGGCCAAACCCTCAGGCGTGTCTTCGACGAAACGTTAGGATTGTAGTTATTCCACGCGAGGCGGTAGATATCTCCTGACCATAAACCGGTAGACCGCGGCCCCGAGCAGACCGCCGATGATCGGCGCGATGATGTAAAGCCACCATTCGTCACCGCGTGGACCTGGAAACGCGATTCGCCCGAAACCAATTACATATGCAAACAGCCGAGGCCCGAAGTCGCGGACCGGGTTCACCGCGTCCATAGTCAGCGAGCCTCCAACTCCCACAATCGCCGTCACCGTCAGCCCGATAAACACCGGACCAAGTCCGGCTTGTGGCATACCAGGATTGTCTGGTTCGGTCAGCGCGAAAATCATCAGCAGCAGGAACATCGTCAGCAGCACTTCTATAAAGAAAGCTCCCGAAAGCGAGACCGTAGCCATAGCGGCGGCATCGACCCCAATCCCGCCTGGGCTCGGATAAAAACAGGAGAAGATCGCCATGAGCTTTTGACTGCCGGGCGCTCCCACCTCAACGCCGAGCTTTTCCAGCGCTCGGGGCCAGTAACCGTGCCACATCCAGTAGACCGCCGCTGCGCCGGTGAACGCGCCCGCGATCTGACTGAGAATAAACGGCAGGATTCTGCTTCGCGGAAAGCCTCTGAAGACGGCCATCGCGATCGTAACCGCCGGATTGAAATGCGCGCCCGAGACCGGCCCCGCGACGTAGATGCCGAAGGTCACCGCAAGCCCCCACATCACTGCGACTCCCCAGCCGTCGAGTTGGTTGGTCATCACCGCGGCCGCTACAGCGCCGTCGCCGACGAGGATCACAATGAACGTCCCAACGAACTCGGCCAGGCATTGACCGGCAAGACTTGCGGTGTAGACGTTTTGAATTGCGTCGGGCGCTTCTTGGACTTCGGCTGTTGCCGCTCTCGACATTCTTCACCTCGAAGGACGTGATGGGTGATGCGTGATTCGTGGATTCGTGATGCGTGATTCGTGATTCGTGATTCGAAAGCCGCGTTCCGTGCTGAGCGATCACAATGTGTTAGTCACGCATCACGGATCACGCGTCACGAATCACGCATCACGAGTCACGCATCACGCATCACGGATCACGCATCACGCATCACGCATCTTCTTCACAGATACTTCTGCATGAACTGGAGCGCACGCCAGTGTACGCGGCGTACGAACCCGGGCCAACGGGCGCTTAGCAGCGGGGTCGCTTGAGTCGCGCCGGACTCTTGCCATCTGTTGGACGAACCGCTCAAGTCCCACGCAAGATCGGCGCCCTTCAATCCCGCCCTCACCATAGCGCCCGCGGGGTTTCGTCCGTTGTCCGAATAGGTGTTCCCATGAATGAAGGTGTTTTCAGGCGTCGGGCCAACGTCGAAAGCCGTACCCTTCGGGAAAGCGATTTCGAGACTGAACACTCCGACGCCGTAGCAATCGTTCCCGCGAATCTCGTTGCCGGTGATTTCGGTGTTCTTTGCCGCCATCACGAACACACCCGTCCCAGGCGGCACACCAGACACGATCGAGTTCGGGTTGCCGAAGTTCGCGTGATTGTTGTTGATCACCCGGTTGTTTCGGACTACGCAGTCGCGCCCGACTTTCGAAGGGTTGTTTGGAAGCACGAAGACAAGGATTCCTCCCGTGTTGTCGTGCACATAGTTGTTCTCAACTACAGCGTTGATCGAGTTTTCGATCTCGATGCCGGTGACATTGTTGTAAGCCTCCGAGTCGCGCACTACGATGTCGCGCGACTGGCCAACGTAGAGCGCGGCGTCGGCGATACCGCTAGCAACGCACTTCTCGATTGTGACTCCGGTACAGCTCACCGGGTACACGCCGTACAAGCCGGTGTCGTCGATCTTCAAGTTGCGGAACGTGACATTGCGGGCGTGTTGAGCCACAACACCGTTCGCAATGTAGTGCTGGAGGTCGAAGTTCTCGATGACAAAGTTGCTGCCGGTGGCGATCACGCCGTCGGAGAGCTTCTTGTCGCCGTCGAGCACCGGCCGCGGCAGACCCAGATTCTCGGTCGAGATTCCACGTAGCGTGATGTTATCGATATCGATCTTCACCTCTTCGGTGTAGATGCCCGGCATCACTTCAATCGTGTCGCCGGGACGCGCGCGATCGACCGCCGCTTGAATCGACTCGCCGGCTTTGACGGTTATCGTCTGTGGTGGGCGGGCCGCGATCACGTCTTTCGTCGACCCGGTGTTGTGCTTCGCCACAAGCTCGCGCGCCGGATTGGTCAAATGCGGCACAACCGCCAGACCCGACGGCACGTGTTCGGGAAACTGCGGCAAGTTGGATTCGTCAGTCAGCGAAAAGAGAAACGCGATCAAGTCCTGCTTCTCTTCGGGAGTGATGGTGTACTTGTGTATCTTGTCATCGACCTTCGGCTCGTTGAATCCGGCGCCTGGGCCGCCGCCCGCCGCATAGAAATCCAGCACTTCTTCCAGAGTCTTGAACTTTCCATTGTGCATGTAAGGTGCGTTCAGCACCACGTTACGAAGCGTCGGGACCTTGAAGCCGAACTTGTTGCCCTCTCCTTTGGTCACTTCGAAGCGGCCGTAGTCGGGAGTGTTCGGATCGACTTCAGGCACGCCGATGATCTTGAAGTCACGATTCGCGAACGTCGGCAGACCGTGGCACTCGAAGCACCGCGTCCGGCCCGAGCGAAACAGATTGAAGCCCCGAAGCTGGGCGGCGCTCAACGCGCTGTGATCGCCTGCTACGTAGCGATCGAAGGGCGCGTTGTTGGCCGTTAGGTTTCGCTCGAACGCGGCAATCGCTTTGACGGCGTTGTCCAGTGTTACGGCCGAGCCTTCGTTTCCACCAAACGCCGAGTCGAACGCTTTCGCATACTCGGGAACCGCCTTCAACTCTTTCACGAGCGTCTCGGCGTTTTCATTCATCTCGATGTCGGTGGTGATTGGGCCCTTGGCCTGCTCTTCAAGGTCCGGCGCGCGGCCATCCCAAAATTGCAGGTGGTTATAAGTCGCATTCCACAGCGTCGGCGCGCCTCGCCGGACAACTGAGCCGCCGGCTCGATCCGGTCCAAGTCCGTGCCCGCCTTTTCCCATCGAGAGCCCGCGCGCGTCGGTGAATCCTAGGTCGGGATGATGACAAGTCGCGCACGAGATGTCGTTTGCACCTGAGAGTATCGGATCGAAAAAGAGCAGCCGCCCCAACGCGGTTCGTTCGGCGCTGTTCGCGTCAGCAGGAGCGTTGTCGGCGCGTATGACGATCGCCGGGAAGCTGCGCTTCAACCCTTCGCCGCCTGCCGCGACTCCTGCGGTGGTTTCGTCGCCGGCGAAGTCTTGCGGTACCGGCCAAAGGCCGAGTACGACAAATCCTGCGATCAACACGATTGCCAGCAGCATCAGCAGGCGCGGCCATCGGCGGCGCGACTGTGCGACTCCGATCCTGTTCATTGAGGCGGCAGTATCCATACCTCGATCCTCCATGGTGAATGTGTGCGAGTTGCGGGAGAACCATTATATTGAGCAGGTCATTCAAGTCAAAGCGAATAGAGCGGGAGGTTGGTTGAAGCTGGACGCAAAGGACATAAGGGACACAAATGACGCAAGGGTCGAAAAGGGGAGGGCGGCTCTTTAGGAGTTCGGCTGCGGTTATCTATGGAACTCTGTGACCTTTGTGTCCTTAACGTCCTTTGTGTCCTTAACGTCCTTTGTGTCCTTTAGGTCTCATCGGTCTTTGTGTTTAGGTCTTCCCAATCCGCGAGAGGCTGACCGCAACTCTGGCAGCGACTTCGGCGTTGTTGACCAACAGCGCTCGGTTCGCGACGAGGCTTCGTCCCGCGGTGATGTGCTCGAGCTGCGAGAGCAGAAACGGTGTGACCGCCTTGCCGGAGATCTTTTGAGTTTCGGCCGTCCCAATCGCTTGCTCGATAGCTCGCTCGACTTCATCAGCAGCTATTTCGAAAGCTTCCGGTATCGGCACACAGAGGAGAACGGCGCCAGATCCGCCCGACGCCCAATGATTCATCGCAAGCTCGGCTGCCTCCTCGGGAGTCTCGACCGTCGCATCGACTTGCAAGCGGCTGTGACGCGAATAGAAAGCGGGAAACTCCGCGGTGCGATAACCAACGATCGGAACTCCGAACGTTTCGAGAAGCTCGACGGTCTTCGGCAGATCCAGAATCGATTTCGCTCCCGCGCACACGCAGACTAGCGGTATGCTTGCCAGCGCAGTTAGATCAGTGGATATGTCGAACGACTCGGCAGCGCCGCGGTGCACGCCGCCGATGCCTCCAGTAGAAAAAACACGAAGCCCCCCTTCGTGCGCGATCCGCAACGAGCCAGCTACCGTTGTAGCTCCCCATCCGCGCTTCATCATCACTGCCGCGAGGTTGTTCAATCCGACTTTCTCGATGAGCGGTCCGCCGTCGCGTCTGGCAAAGCTTTTCAGCTCATCCTCACTCAAGCCGATGACAGGCGAGCCTTCCACGATCCCGATCGTCGCTGGTGTAGCGCCTTGCTGTCGAATGATGTCTTCGCAAGCACGGGCCGTTTCGATGTTGATCGGCGCGGGTAACCCGTGCGCGATAACGGTTGATTCGAGAGCGACCACCGGCTCCCCGGCAGCGAGCGCCCGGCTGACCTGTTCGGCAATGCGAAACCTCGCTCGGTTGATTCTGGTCACGACGACCAACCATAGCCACTGGCGAGTCGCGTGACAAGGAAGGGAAGTGGTGCGTGATCCGTGATGCGTGACGCGTGATTCGTGATGCGTGATGCGTGATGCGTGATGCGTGATGCGTGATGCGTGATGCGTGAT
>JBBPIE010000004.1:0-77608 GCA_038040485.1 Candidatus Onstottus arcticum | reverse complement strand
ATGCGTGATGCGTGATGCGTGATGCGTGATGCGTGATGCGTGATGCGTGATGCGTGATGCGTAGGTCTCAGGAGTCAGGAGTTACGGATCACGAGTCATGGATCACGCATCACGAATCACGGATCACTCCTCACTTGTCACCGCTCGCCGGCGTTGTATACTCTTTGCCCTGACTCTGAGACCCACGTGAGCGGTGCATACTTGATCAGGACCGAAAAAATTGCTGATCGCGTACTGGTGCTGATACTCGGCGGCGGCGCGGGCCAACGACTCTATCCACTCACCCAACGGCGAGCCAAACCCGCAGTGCCGCTTGGCGGCAACTATCGCCTGATTGATATCCCGGTTTCGAACTGCATCAACTCCGACCTGCACCGGATCTTCATTTTGACTCAGTACAACTCCGCGTCGCTGAACCGGCACATCTCGCGCACGTACCGATTCAGCCGATTCTCCAACGGTTTTGTCGAGATACTTGCTGCTGAGATCACGCCGGAACGGCCCGATTGGTTTCAGGGGACCGCGGACGCGGTGCGCCAGAGCATGCATCATCTCGACAACTACAAAGGCGACACGATTCTTGTGTTGTCGGGCGACCATCTCTACCGAATGGACTATCGCGACTTCATAACCCGGCACTATGAGACCAACGCCGACGTTACTCTCTCGGTGACGGCGGCGCGGCCTGAAGACGCGTCAGGCTTCGGGCTTGTAAAGATTGACGAGACCGGCCGGGTGGTTGAGTTCAGCGAGAAACCGAGCGGGACCGCGCTCGAGAATATGAGGGTCGACACTGCAAGGCTCGGCCTTTCGTCCGAGGAAGCCGAGCGGCGGCCCTTCCTTGCGTCAATGGGAATCTACGTCTTTCAAAAGGAAGTGCTGCGGCGGCTGCTGCTGGACGAGCTGCCGGCGGCGGCGGATTTTGGGAAGGAGATCATTCCGCAGGCGCTTACGGGCTGCAACGTACAAGCGCATCTGTTCGACGGATACTGGGAGGACATCGGAACGATGGGCGCGTTCTACCGCGCTAACATCGGGATGACCCACCCGCTGCCGCCGTTCAACGCCTTTGACGCCGAAGCTCCGATGTACACGCGGCCGCGTCACCTGCCGGGCTCGAAGCTTCTCGACTGTCACGTTCAGAGTTCGGTTATCACCGAAGGCTGCATCATCAACGGCGCAACCATAACCGATTCGGTAGTCGGAATTCGAAGCCGCATCGAGCATGGCTCCCGGATGGACGGAGTGCTCATGATGGGAGCTGACTTCTACCAGACGATTGACGAAATGCAAGCCGACATAAACCGAGGCCTTCCGCGAATCGGAGTCGGTTCCAACTGCGTCATCCGCAAAGCCATCCTCGACAAGAACGCGCGCATCGGCTCCGGCGTGAAAATACTCAATGAGAATCGAGTCGAGGAGCTCGACGGTGAAGGCTACTTCATACGCGACGGCATAGTTATCATTCCGAAGAACGGGATCTTACCTGACGGGACGACGATTTGAGACGACGTAGCTCAACGCGACCTCTTTAGATGGCGCGAAGCTGATCAGCTGTGCTGTTCCTTATGCCTTTCAACGTAATGACGAAGAGCAGCGTTGATAACGCTTTCAAACTCTTCTCCTTGAGCCTTAGACCATTCGAGTAGGTCGGCATCAACCTGTACTGTGACAGATATTCGCGGCTGTGGCATTCGCAGTCTTGCCTTCGCAAAGAACCAATCGTCCAACGGCGGAATATCCGACGTGTCTATCTCCTCATCCGTCAGCTTATCAATTCGTTCCCAATCCGTCTGTGATGGCTTGTTCATATTTGATGCGTTCATGCTTCAATGCCTTTCGCAACGAAATCACTCTGACTGTGTCTGCTTCGAACTCGGCAAACACGACAACCACAATCCGCCCTCTGAGTAAGCCGATTCCAATGAGTGTAGTCGCACGTTCATTCTCAAACAAGCATGATGGCAAGGGCTCCTCGCTTCGCAGCGAAGAAGAGCGCGCAGCTTTGATCGAAGCCGTTCGACACAGAACAATCGACGTCATCGCTACGGATCGTGCAACCGAACCCAAAACCTGATGCGAGGATCATTTCCTGGCTGGAAGGCTCAAGGCCGCGTCGCACTTCGCAACTTCTGCCGCGATCGTGTCAGGCTCTCCCGACTCAAGTGTGTTCAACATGCCGCGAGTACGCATGTCTAACAGTATGTCGAGCCCTCTTTGATAATTGGCGCGCGCCTCACGCCAGTTCTGGATTCTCTGGGTGGCCGTTGATTTCGAAGCAATCGCGGCGTGCGCGTTTCCGATATTCGAATATGTGCGGGCCAGTTCGTGCAGCTTCAGCGCCTCGGTCGGGTCTTCCGCCGAAAGCTTTTCAGATATTGTGAGCGCGCGGCGATAGCT
Organism: Candidatus Onstottus arcticum; assembly: GCA_038040485.1. Taxonomy (GTDB): domain Bacteria; phylum Acidobacteriota; class Blastocatellia; order UBA7656; family UBA7656; genus Onstottus_B; species Onstottus_B arcticum. The sequence goes on along the minus strand of JBBPIE010000004.1, from coordinate 75,208 downwards.
CTTCAGAGACTCTGATAGATCATTCGATTTCATCATTGCATTGCCAATGCCATTGTGAATCTCGGCGGCAAAACCCTGATACATTTTATTCATCGGGTCTTCAGCAATTGCCTGCTCGTAAATATCCAATGCGCGGCGGTAATGCTTGAGCGCGCCGGCAACATCAGCTTTCGTAACCAGTATGCTGCCAATCTGCTTCAGACTGTAAGACAGGTCTGTGAGAAGCAGGGCATTGTTCTTATCTGTAGCGTAGAGTTCTTCGGAGAGCGACAAAGCCTTTTGCTGGCTTTCGAGGGCGCCATCCGGATCGCCCGCCTTCATCAACGCGTCACCCAGTCCGTTGTAGCTCGATTGCACGTCGCGGCGCGATCTGGCGCTATCCGGGTTCTCGGCGGCGATGCCCTCAAAGCCCGCTATAGCCTGCCTCCAGGTGATGATGGCTTCTTGCAAGTCATTGATTTCGACCAGTGTGAGCGCGAGCCACAAATGGCTTACTGCCAGATTCCGGCGGAACTCCATGTCGTGTGGTTTCTCCGTCGCAAGCACCTTGCGAATTGCTTCCGATTTTCGGTGGTGCTCAAGCGCCTGCTCGGCCTTGCCCATCGTTAACAGCAAATAGCCCATCCGGTTTTCAGAGCTTCCAAGGCCGTTGCGCGCATCCACATCTCGCGGGTCTTCTTCCACCAACGCTTCAAATAGCGAAAGGGTGCGTTGCTGGCTCTCAAGTGCGGAAGCGGTCTCGCCCATCTGGGACAGCAGATCGCTTACGAATACCTGATTGCGCGCAAGCCCGGCGCGCATCTTTCGATCAGCCCGGTTTTCTTTAACGAGGGCTTCACGAATTGTCTGCGCCTTCTTGTAGCTTGCGAGCGCGCCCTGCGTGTCGCCGAGATTCGCATTGCTCGGGTTGCCCTGCACGTCGCCGACTTTTTCGTAAGCTGACGCAAGCTCGGCCTGAAGCGTTGCGTCACCGCCCGCTTCTTTCGCAAGACCGTCAAGGTATTCGACCGCCATCTGAACGAGAGTTTGCCGGGCCCGCGTCGAACCGGGAAGGTCTGCTATCTCGTCGTGCAGCCGGAACACAAGCGAGTTTGCCAGCGCGCGCACGTCGTTGAATCGCCGCTCTGCTATTGATCGTTGATTGCTGGCGACTCGCGCCTGCCAGATTGTAGCCGCCAGGCCGATAAGAATCGCCGCGATAACGAGCGCACCCATAGCGACCCCCGCCTTATGCCGCTTTACGAACTTGCCTGTGCGATAGGTGAAGGTGTCTTTCCGAGCGATCACCGGCAGCCCTTCGAGATGTCTGCGGATGTCTTCCGAGAATTGCTCGACGGTGGCATACCGGCGCTGGGCTTCCTTGCGTATCGCCATCAAAACGATGTTGTCGAGGTCGCCCTCAAGCTTTCTTCTGAGTTTGTCAGGCTGGCCTTCTCGTGTGCTGCTGACAGTCTGCGGTGTAAGCAAGGCCTGCAGTGTTCCATCAGCGGCCTGTACTTTCTCCGTGCGGCCGATTGCCGTGCTCGGTCTTTCCGGGATGTGCTCGCAGACAACTCGAATTATTTCATGTGGAGCGTTGGTTGGAATTCGATAGGGCCGGTGGCCTGTCAGCAGCTCGTAGAGCAACACCCCCAGTGAATAGACATCGGTGGCAGTGGTGATGGGCTGGCCTCGCACCTGTTCCGGGCTTGCATAGTCAGGCGTCATTGGGCGAACCATCGTCTCGGTCGGAGCAATCGTCTGCGCGTACATCTCCGGCTTGAGAAGCTTCGCTATCCCGAAGTCCAGGAGCTTTGCAACACCGCCTGCCGTCACCAGAATGTTGCTCGGCTTAATGTCTCGATGCACGACGAGGTTTTGATGGGCGTAGTGAAGAGCCGAGCAGACCGTGCGAAAAAGCTTCAGCCGATCAGCGGTGGCGAGCTTTTGCGAGTCGCAGTATTGATCGATGGTCTGGCCTTCGATGTACTCCATCACAAAGTAAGGCAGGCCGTCTTCAGTCGTGCCGCCCTCGAGCAGTCGCGCGATGTTCGGATGATCGAGGCTTGCAAGGATCTGCCGCTCGTGGCGGAATCGGCTGAGGATCGACTCCGTGTCCATGCCTCTGCGGATCAGCTTGATTGCAACGGCCTTGCGATACTGGTCGTCGGCGCGGGCGGCCAGAAAGACCGTTCCCATGCCCCCGTGACCGATCTCTCGGATGATCTTGTAGGGGCCTATGAGCCGGTTCACAACGGATTGGTTGGGCAGGTCTATGAGTATCTTTGTTTGGTCTTCAAGCAGTGGAGACTCGATAAAGCTGTTTGCCTCGTCATGGGACTTGATAAGAGATTCAACTTCGCTCAGCAGTGAAGCGTCGCCCGCGCAGGCCCGGTCGAGAAAGGCCTGCCGCTCCTTCGGGTCCTGGTCGAGCGCAGCCTGAAATATCTGTTCAACCTGCTGCCAGCGATCAGGCTTCATCTTCCTTTCCTTCCTTGATAGCCCGGTAAAGCCAGGCCTTGGCCGCCCTCCACTCGCGTTGTACGGTGGCGGGTGAAATATCGAGGACCTCGGCCGTCTCTTCGATGTTCAGTCCGCCGATGTAGCGAAGTTCGACTATCCGGCTCTTGCGTGGGTCAAAGGCCTCGAGGGTGGTTAGCGCATCGTCGAGCGCTATCAGATTCGCGTCTTGCTTTCGAGAAACAATTGCCGTTTCATCAAACGAGACCTTCACGGCTCCGCCGCCTCGCTTGGCGAAGTCGCGCTTTCGCGCGTGGTCAACCAGAATCCGGCGCATCGCCTGCGCGGCAACTGCGAAGAAGTGAGCACGGTTTTGCCAGCGCATATCCCGGTAGTCAACAAGCCGCATATACGCTTCGTTGACCAGGGCTGAAGTTTGAAGAGTATGGCCGGGCCTCTCGCGGCTCATGTAATACCTGGCCAACCTGCGCAACTCCTGATACACGACCGGTACCAGCAAGTCCAGGGCTGCCTTGTCCCCGTTGCCCCACTCCCGGAGCAGTTGAGTCACTTCACTTTGTGAGGAGGTCATGATTCGAATCCCAAATACAAAAGCCTGGCAAGACCGCGCGGATTATAGCACCCCTTTCGGAAAGCCCGGCTTGCCAGCCTCCCTTGGCGAAGTTTTTTTCAGAACGATGATTGGATTTTCAATCCATTCTCGCCATATAGTTCGAAGGCAAATTGAACAGATGGTAATTCACACGAAAAGGAGATAATTCAGTGAAAAGCCTTATCACCCGTTTAGCAACTCTTGCGGCGCTTGCGCTTTTGTTTTCGAGCGTGAGCGTTATGGCTCAGACCGTAGTAACCGGCGGCCTGAAGGCCCCCACCAGACTTATCGTGACTCCAGCCGGCAGTCTCCTGGTCGCCGAGACAGGAACCGGACACAACGACGGCCGCATCTCGATAGTTGACCAGAACGGCGTCCGCCGAACGCTGGTTGATGGTCTTCCATCGGGAATCAGCCTGGGTGGCGGTGAACCCGCTCCCTCCGGGCCGTCAGGTCTGGCCCTGCGCGGGCGCACACTTTATGTTTCAATCGGTGAAGGCGACGGTGTGCTGCCCGGTCCAGCGGGCACCCAGGTCCCTAACCCTAATCGGTCCTCGCCAATTTTCAGCTCGGTGCTGGCGATTAAACTCGATTCTTCTCCTGAGTTTTCAGCCGGTAATTTCGCGCTTACAAGCGATGACTATGACGGCTTGAATGAAGGAACAACTCTCAAGGCCAGGAATCCTGCCGGCCAGAGAGTGACAATCAGTGTGCTGGCTAATTTCCGAGACTTCGCCGATGAGCCGAGGCCGGGCTTCCCTGCTAATGTTCGCAACTCGAATCCGTTCGGCGTGGCTCTCCTCAAAGACACGCTCTATGTCGTAAATGCTGGCCTGAACCTTGTTCATGAAGTAGACATCTCGACCGGCGAGCATCACGTGCTCGCGAGGTTCGCGCCCAAGCCTAACCCCCTGCCGTTCGGTCCTCCTTTCATGGATCCAGTGCCGGATAACGTGAGACTCTTTGGCAAGCAGCTGCTGATCACCTTTCTGGTTGGGTTCCCGTTTCCGCCCGGTCAATCCGAGGTTCGAAAGATTAACCTGGCGAACAATAGCCAGAGGACATTCATCGCGGGTCTGACATCGGCCATCGATGTCCTTCCGGTGAGCAGTTCGGGGCACGATCAATTCTACGTGCTCGAATTCAGCGCGGATATGCTGGCTAACGCGCCAGGGCGTCTGAAGTTTTTCAGTTCGTCAACTGCCTCGTCCGTCGTGATTCTGGATGGCTTGATCTCGCCGACAAGCCTGGCTTTCGATGAGCAGACCGGAACCATCTATATAAGCGAGATATTCACCGGCCTGATCAAGAAAGTGCAGGCCGTTCAGTAGATTCAACCCTCGATTAGCTGGAGCAAGCTTAGCGGCAACTGTATGGGCGTGCCTCCGTGAGGATTTTGGATTTTGGATTTTGGATTGGCCACGGTTACTCCTGATACTCCAAATGCCTTAATCCAAAATCCAAAATCTAAAATCCAAAATCCTCACGGAGGGACGCCCGTACAGGTCTATCAATCCGCGTACCTGGATTGGGTGCGATGCTGACGCTGCACCTCTTCGATGAGCGCTTCGGGAGAGATCTGGCTGGCGTTGATTCCGAGCTTCAGCACTATTGGCTGGGCGATGCGAGCCGCAAGCGCCACACGGTTGATCTCCGTAAGCTCGAACCTTCGCTTCAAAAAAGCCTCGATCGCGCGAAGCTCGGCTTCACTGAGCAGCCGTGTGTCTGCGATAAACGGAGGCGCTCCCGCGCGTTCCAGCCTCTGTTGTTCGATGTTTGAGATGCTGATGATTTCGGCAAGCGAAGGCGCTTCGGTGGCTCGTTCTTTCACGACCACCGTTCCTGCCACGAAGTCCCCGACGCGCTTGGACCGCGCGCTGAAGATAATCGAGACCACGCCGATTGCGTACGACCCGGCGGGTTGAAAGTCGAGCGCCAGCCGCAGCAGATTGCGCACGAAAACTTCAAAGAAGCGGACGGGCCGCCCGTCTTCGCGCACGACTCGCAAACGCATAATTCGCTTGCCGGGTGTTTGTCCGCTCCACAGTGTCTCGAACGCTACGAAGTAACCCCAGTAGATTGCAAATACGCCGAGCACGGTTAGCGCCGCGGTCCACGTGCCCATGTCCGCGAACAGCCGCCAGCCCGTAATCACTCCCGCTACGAGCACGATGGCGACAATCGCAGCGGCTTGTATCAGGTGATCTATGGCAGCGGCGAGAAAACGGTTGCCGACATTGGCGAGCACGTAGTGAAGCTCGACCCGTTCCGGCGTTTCGATGACTAGTTCATCGTCGAGCATAGCATCAGAACTGAGGACTGAGGACTGAGGACTGAGCAAGCGGCAGAACCAGGCTCAGCACCTGCGCGTGCGTCTCATCGGGCGCGCCGGCTGCATCTACAACCTTCACCCGCGACGGGTCGGCGGCCGCGATCTTCAAGTAGCCTTCGCGAACGCGCTTGTGAAACTCCAACTCGAGCTCGTCCAGATAAGCCAGCGCTGGCTTTCGAGCGCCTTCCAATGCTCCCGAGCGCCGAGCATCCAGCCTTGCCTGCGCCTGCTCGGCATCCAGGTCAAACAGAATCGTGAGGTCAGGCGTCAGCCCGCCAGTCGCAAGCCGGTTCACGCGGTCGATGATGGCCAGATCGAGCCCGCGTCCGTAGCCTTGAAAGGCGACGCTCGAATCGGTGTAACGATCCGAGATAACGATCTCGCCGGCCTCGACCGCGGGCCGAATGACTTCGGCGACATGCTGGGCGCGCGCCGCGACTATCAGCAAGAGCTCTGTTGCAGGCTGTATCGCTTCGGTGGCATCTGAGCTGAGCAAGTCACGAATTTGTTCGCCGATCGTCGTGCCTCCCGGCTCGCGCGTGACGACAATTCGACAGCCGCGCGCTCGCAAGGCCTCGGCGAGCATCTCGAGTTGCGTGCTCTTGCCGCAGCCGTCGATGCCCTCAAGCGTTATCAGTCGTCCGCGCATACGTTTGGATTGTAGCGGAGTGACTCGTGATGCGTGAGGCGTGATGCGTGATTCGTGATTCCGTGAAGAGTGATTTATCAGCCCATCGCGTCTTGCTGATCACGAATCACGAATCACGCATCACAATCCTCATCACCATAAACGAGTCGGGCTGCCGATTAGGCAGCCCAACTGCGAAAAACTTGCAGACACCCCCAGCCATCAAACCTTGTCCGGAGCAACCGCCGCCTGAGTTGCAGCAGGCTGCGGTTCGACGTGTTGCTCGCGCTCGCCCGGCGCCGCGGGACGGCTGTAGTGGAAGTCGCGTCCCCCTCCGCGCGGCAGCGAAACCGTCGAGATCGCGTGCTTGAAGATCAACTGCTCCTGAGACCCTGCCTCGAGAATCACTGAGTACTTGTCGAAACTCTTGATCCTTCCGGTAAGCTTTACACCGCTCATCAAGTAGATCGTGACACTGCTGCGTTCTTTCCGGGCACTGTTGAGAAAACTGTCTTGTATTGTGTTTTGTTGTTGTGGTTGCTTCTCCATTTGTCTGACACTCCCCGAAGAAAAATTTGAGGTTATTGAAAAGTAGCACAGTCAAGTTGAGACGGGCAAGACTTTAACCCCTAGCTACGGTTTCTGGTTTGGGGTTTCTAGTTTCTAGTTTCTGGTTTCTGGTTTGTGATTTCTGGTTTCTCGTTTCTGGTACTTGTTTGCCGCCTGATGTCAGATCCACCAACCAGAAACTAGAAACCAGAAACTAGAAACCAAAAACTAGAAACCAGAAACTAGAAACCAGAAACCAAGAGCACCGTTGCTTGACACCACAACGTCCATCACATACAAACAAAGCTTCATCTTTGACCGAAGGAGACGGCTGTGTTCATCTTGCGATCCTCATCCGCGACGCTTGCGATCCCATCCGCGCGTGCGGCCGAGGTGAAGGCAACGCCGGTTTCCGTCGATGCGCCGGCGGCTGATGAGCCATTCATCGACGTGGGTCTTCCCGTCCCGGAGACTTACAACGTCGATATCGTTCGCGCGCTGCTTCAAGACCCGTTTCGCATCTTCATCTACTGGGAGGTTCGCGAAGCGAGCTTGAACGGACTGACCAAATATTTCTCCGCTGAAGAGGCGGCGCGGTTTCGAGGCACGCTCAAGCTGATCGAAGTGGAAGGCGGCAACGAAGCCTTTTTCGAAGTGGGTCTCCGAGGCCGTTATTGGATGATGGTCTTTCCGGATCGCGAGTACGAATTCGAGATCGGTGTCCGATCGCAGGAGCACGGCTACATAACTCTTATCAAATCGAACCGCGTGCGCACGCCGCGCGGTACGGTGTCAGCCGAGCCGGCCTTCGAGCGAGAGTATCAGCTCACACCGCCCGAGTTTCTGGATGTGCTCGAGGTTTCGGGCTTCGCGGGAGCCCAGGCGCTGGACATAACCGTGTCTGCGCTGCCCGGCGCGAGCGCGGATGCCGATGTGATGTCGGAGGCTTTGCAGAAGCTGCCGGACTCGCTTCGCGCGGCTTTGATGGCGGCTGCCGCCGGCGAAGCGCTGGACGAACAAATGATAGACGCGCTTCCTGACTGGCTGCGAAGCCAGTTGATTGACTTGTTGTTTGGAGGCGATGGCAGACTGGCGGCGGCGGCGCTGGTTCACTATCTACCCGAACTTCTTCGCGAGGCGCTCGAAGACGAACGCGAGCTGATAGGCGACCGCGTTCACCCGTTGCACGTAACGCCGCGGTTTTTTGTCGGCGCCTCCGAAACTGTCACGTGGCCAGGCGGCGAGTTCAAGCTGCCGCCGTTCCCGCGGCGTCCGCTCGTTTCGGGTTCAGGGTTCACGGTTCGGAGTTCCGATTTCGTCTTCAGCTCAGCCACAAGCCCGCGCGACTCCTAGAGCCGGAACCGCGAACCTGAAACCAGAAACCAATCATGGAACAGGGACTGCTCGCCATCATTCTTCACGCCCATCTGCCGTTCGTGCGACATCCCGAATACCCTGAGTTCCTTGAAGAGGAGTGGTTATTCGAGGCCATCAGCGAAACCTACCTGCCGCTGCTGAGCATACTCGAAGGCTGCGCCGCGGATGGAGTGAGCGCCCGAATCACGATGGGGCTGACTCCGCCGCTTTGCGAAATGCTCGCCGATCCTCTGTTGCAGGAACGGTATCTCCGCCACGTCAACAAGCTGGTCGAGCTTTGTGAGCAAGAGGTCGTTCGCACTCGGCATCATCCCGCGATGAACGAGACGGCGAAGATGTACGAGCAGCGCTTCTCCGCGGCTCGCGAGATGTTCGAGAATCGGTACCGGCGCAATCTGGTTAATGGCTATCGAGCGCTTCAAGACGCCGGCGTGATCGATATCATTACCAGCGGAGCGACTCACGGGTTCCTGCCGCTGATGACCCGGCCCGAAGCTCGCCGCGCGCAGATCGAAGTCGGCCGCCGAAACTACGCAAAGCATTTCGGCCGGACCCCGCGCGGGATATGGCTGCCGGAGTGCGCTTACGATGTCGGCATTGATGAACTGTTGCGGCAAGCCGGCCTGACGTTCTTCATCACCGACGCCCACGCAATCATGTACGGCAATCCGCAGCCTCGCCGCGGCATCTATGCGCCGGTCGTTACGCCCGCGGGAGTAGCGGCGTTCGCGCGCGACGTCGAAACAAGCGAGCAGGTATGGAGCGCGGACACCGGCTATCCGGGCGACCCGGACTATCGCGAGTTCTATCGCGATCTCGGATTCGACGGCGACTACGAGTACGTCAAACCCTATCTGCATGCCGACGGAGTGCGGCGCAATCTCGGCATCAAGTACTATCGCGTCACCGGGAAAGTCGATCTTGGATTGAAACAGCCTTACGTCCCGACGTGGGCTACGGGCAAGGCAGCAAGTCACGCCGGACACTTCATGTTCCACCGGCAAGCGCAGGCCGGATACCTGCGCAGCGTGCTTGGGCGCAAACCGATGATCGTGTCGCCGTACGACGCCGAGCTGTTCGGCCACTGGTGGTTCGAAGGCCCTCAGTTCCTGAACTACCTGTTCCGTAAGATTCACTTCGATCAGGACGATATTCGACTTGCGACGCCGCTCGATTACTTGGAGGAATATCCGCAGAATCAGCGCCAGCAGATCAGCGGTTCATCGTGGGGCGCGGAGGGGTACTACCGCGTCTGGATCAACAGCGAGAACGAGTGGATGTATCTGCATCAACACGTCGCGGAGGATCGAATGGTTGAGCTTGCACGCGAGCACCGGCGGGCTGACGGTCTGCTGCTTCGCGCGTTGAATCAAGCCGCGCGCGAGTTGCTGCTTGCGGAATCGTCGGACTGGGCGTTCATCATGACCACTGCCACGAGCGTGCAATATGCGAAGAAGCGCTTTCGGGATCACATCCATCGGTTCACGAAGCTGTACGAGATGATCAAACAAAGCGAGATCGACGAAGCGTGGCTTGCCGAGGTTGAATCGCGGGACACGATCTTTCAAGAGATTGACTATGCGGTATATCGCTAGCGCTCAGAATAAACGGCGTCTTTCCATCCCTTTGGCATAGACCCTTCAAGAGCTGGCAACTCCCTCAACAGCTCGGCGGGCTGTATCACTATCAACTCGCCATCGTCGAGCACAACTCCGAGGGCGTGCCTCTGTCGCGCAACCTCATGCAGAACATCATCCAGCGTGCGTCCTCTTAACTCTTCGAGCGTTCTGACATTCTCTGGCATGATTTCCTCCTTTCTCGACTCCATCCCTCACTCCACGTAAACAAGCAACAATCCTTTGTTCCGTCATACTATCAGGTGCTCGTCAGAGTTTCGCGGTCAGCGCCTCTGAAGGACTTCATACCCACCTCGTGAGAGGTGGGTTCCTGATGCTGTAGCCTACGAGCACCGCCGTGCCGCGTCATACCCACCTCGTGAGAGGTGGGTTCCTGATGCTGTAGCCTACGAGCGAACCGTCTTTGATCGGTAGCGTCTCATCGTAGGCTGGAGCATCACCGACCCACCTCTCACGAGGTGGGTATGCAAACAGCGTAGGCAGAAGTGCTCTTCTATAGGCTGGAGCATCACCGACCCACCTCTCACGAGGTGGGTATGCAAACAGCGTAGGCAGAAGTGCTCTTCTATAGGCTGGAGCATCACCGACCCACCTCTCACGAGGTGGGTATGCGCGAAAAGATGACGCGCACCCATCAGTGTGTTGCTGGCCGCTAGCCTCCAATGTAAGATGTTACCGTTCGTTCTTTGAATCAATTCCATATCTAGAAACAGGAGCAATCATGACCAATCACTTACAAGGCACTATGAGCAATCCAGAATTAGAGAATCGGATTGAAGTAGCAATATTAACCTGCGGCGAGCTGGCAAAAACGGTTAAAGCGTGTGTAGTCAAGAAGGAGGGAGTGAAGTTCACATCCTTGGCGACACCTAGAGGAAACACACCATTTTCTGTGGCTTCGTTGACAAATCAACTTGTAGTAGCGCCAAAACTCGACGGCTCAATAGAATTCTATTGTCGGGGAGCGTGGCTTGAGCCGGAGAAGTTCTTTCCAAGCGTGGATGGAAGCCGCATTAGCATGACCCATCGTGGCAAGACTCTGACCGTCGAAGAAGCAACGGATTTGCTACTCAACCCCTTCTTCCATAGTTCTGTAAACTAACGAAGTATCAAGGCTAGAGACAACCCGCTTCCTTGGCGGGTGTCTCTTCACGCCCACGGTCCTCGCCGTGTCGGCTGGTAGTCATAGCCCGCTCCGATGAAAAGAGCTACGAAGCCAGCTATTAAGAACCATCCGGGAGCCCTACCAAATAGAGTAAGCCATCCAGCTTCTAGCGCGATGGAGAATATGAAGCAACCGATGCCCCAGGAGCAGCGCTTACTATTCTGCACAAAGCCGCGTCTGTCAGACTTCCGCATACTGAAAGCAGCTCCGCGAGGTTCCAAACGTGGTCACTTATACCAGACTCCTTCACTGCCGTCACTCTCAGCGAACTGTCGTGAAGCCGCTTCTCTTCCTTAGTTCTTCCCGCCCGTGATATAAAAACAAAAGCGGGCTGTTCACACCGAGTTGTTGAGAGAGCCTGGTCAGTGGAGTCGATGACAAGAGAATCTCAAGCACGAGGCGACGCATCTCCAGCCTGAGGTAACGACCAGGTGATCGCTGAGACCATTTCGCACTACCGCATAATCAAAGAGCTTGGAGCAGGCGGAATGGGCGAAGTCTATCTCGCCGAAGACACTCGGCTCGGACGCCAGGTCGCGCTCAAGTTCCTCCCGGCTTCCTTTCAGTATGACCCCGACCGGCGCACCCGCTTCCTCACAGAAGCTCGAGCCACCTCGGCGCTGCGCTCTCCGCACATCGCCGCGATCTACGACATAGGCGAACACGACGGCACGATGTTCATCGTGATGGAATACGTCGAAGGCGAGCTGCTGTCCGCAAAGCTCAAACGCAGCCCGCTCACCGTCCGCGAGGTCATCGACATCGCCACGCAGATCGCCGACGCTCTCTCTGAAGCTCACGCGCTCGGCATCGTCCATTGCGACGTCAAAAGCTCGAACCTCATAGTCAACGAGCGCGGGTTTGCAAAGATGCTCGACTTCGGACTCGCCAAAGCCGACGAGTCAAGAACCCTCCAAGCAGACGACAGCACCAGGCAGGTCGGCGAACAGACCGCAATGGGAATCGTCGCCGGCACGTTGTCATACATGTCACCCGAGCAGGCGCTGGGGCATTCGTTTGATCACCGCTCGGACGTGTTTTCGCTGGGAGTTGTCATCTACGAAATGCTGAGCGGGCGGTTGCCATTTGGTGGCGATTCGTCGCCGGAAGTCATCGACAAGATAATTCACTCCGATCCGCCGGCCATTTCGCGGCTGAACTACGCCGTCCCGCCGGAGCTCGAGCGCATCACTCGGAAGTGCCTCGAGAAGGAACCAGACCGCCGGTATCAGTCGATGCGCGAGATGTTGACCGACCTGCGAAACCTTCAGCGGGATAACGATCCGGGCGGTCAAACGCAAACGGGCATCAAGCGAAGGACCGAGGTGCTCGGGCGAACGCGATCGCGCAAAGCGATCGACTCGCTCGCGGTCCTGCCGATGGAGAACCTCAACCCCGAGCAGGAGACTGAATACCTGGGCGACGGAATAACCGAGTCGATAATCAACAACCTCTCGCGAATTCCAAAGCTTCGGGTGATGGCTCGCAGCACGGTGTTTCGCTACAAGGGGCGCGGTGCCGTAGACCCGCAAGAAGTCGGCTATGAGCTAGGCGTTCGCGCGATTTTGGCCGGACGAGTCGTTCATCGCGGCGACAGCCTGGTCGTCAAAGTCGAGCTGGTCGACACAAGCGACGGATCACACCTGTGGGGCGCTAGCTATAACAAAAAGATGTCCGACATCTTCAGCATCGAAGAAGAGATCTCGCACGAGATATCGGATGCTTTGAAGCTCAAGCTGACCAGCGATCAAAAGAAAGGGCTGGCTCGGCGCTACACCGAAAACGCAGAAGCGTATCAGCTCTACTTGAAGGGCAGCTATCACTCGAACAAACGCACGGAAGACGGGATCAAGAAGAGCATCGAGTATTTCGAGCAGGCGATCGCGCTCGATCGGAACTACGCGCTTGCTTATGCAGGGCTGGCGGATGCGTACAACCTGATGGCGAGCTACAGCGCAAAGCCGCTTGCGACGCCGTTCCTTCGCGCCAAAGCGATGGCATTGAAGGCGCTGAGTCTCGACGACAGACTTGCCGAAGCGCACGTGGCGCTTGCAGCGGTAAAACTTTGGCGTGAGTTCGACTTCGCGGGCGGCGAACGAGGATTCAGAAAAGCGATCGAACTCAATCCAGGTTATTCGACGGCCCACCTGTGGCTTTCGCTTTACCTGGCCGCGGTCGAGAAGATCGACGAAGCCCTGTCGGAGATCAAACTCGCGCACGGGCTGGACCCGCTCTCCCGAGTCATAAATTTAAACCTGGCTCGCGTGTTCTACTTCGCGCGGCAGTTCGATGAATCGATCGATCAGTGCCACAAGACCATCGAGATGTACCCGGACTACCTGATACCTCACCGCCGTTTGGGCATAGCCTATGGTGAGAAGGGGATGTTCGAAGAAGCCGAGGCCGAGTTCAAAAGAACGCTCGCCATAGCCGGGAACGACACGGAGACCATGTCGGCGATGAGTTACGCTTATGCTGCGTCGGGACGCCTCGAGGATGCGAGAAATATTCTCGATCGAGTCAACGAGCTTGCGAAGGAGGCCTACGTCTCGCCGTATAGTCTGGCGAGGATGTATGTCGGTCTTGGCGAGACCGACGCCGCGTTCGAGTCTTTGGAGAAGACTTATCAGGAACGCCACGGCATCCTGACTTACATCAAGGTAGAGGCTGCGTTCGATCGGATACGGTCGGACTCGCGATTCACGAACCTGCTCGAGCGGATGGGATTGTCCTCGTAAGCAACTGACGCTCTGTTAGCCTGCTAGACAAAGAGATCAACCGCCAGAAAACAATCTCCTTCACCGCAACCGCACAAGCTTGCCACCTTTCAAGCCGAAGCGTATCGAGCGTTTCAGACTTGGACAACATAGAGGGTCTTTTGGAGCATAGTTAATTGATTCGGCGTGGATAACACCGGCTTTGACTTGCGTAACATCGCCCTGGCCTAGCTCTGCTTTACCCACTGCGACCCACTGTCCCTTCTTGAGCGTAAAGACAGCGAGTTCACAATGCACATTAGCGGGATTGCTCGCTCCTGCACTCGCGCCGCCCGCCAGGTTCTCGTCTATGCAGAAGGCCACGACGGCTTCGTCGCTCTTATCGCCATCCAGATCAGCCATTATCGGTTTGGGCTGTTCGCTTACCGGGCCTTGTTTGGCGATGTGGCGGCGAATAGTTTCTCGGAGTGCGTTAGGTGCTTGCGCGGACGCCGTCGCTAGAACCGTTGCGAGTGTCGTCGCCGCGAAGGCGGATCGAAACAAAGAACCCATAGACAATCTCCCCGTGTGCTTGTATGGGCGTCCCACCGTGGGCGCCCCTCGGTCGCGACCTCGATCCTGTCTAGGAGGGGTGCCCACGGAGGGGCACCCGTACAAGTTTTCATCAAATAATGTTGACTGAATACTAGCCCTTTCTATCACTGATGAAGTAAACAGCAAAGGCGAATACGACGATAGCAATTCCGCCGATTATGGCCACGATCGGGCGTCCGCTCCCGGTTCGCGGTGGCTTCTGTTTGCTGACCTTCGCGACATCGCCGTAAGCAACCTTGATCGTCTTGCTGGTCTTTGGATTTGTTACGGCGAAGCCATCATCGGCTACCGTGCTGATGTAACCCTCGATCTTTGTTCCATCTTTCAGGGTGATCTTGACGCGTGACTGATACCCCTCGCCTATGTCTTTGATGGTCTGCTTGACCTCCGCCTCGGAGGAATTCCGATGCTGCCCATCTTCAGCAGAAGCTATGAGATTTGAAGGGGCGGCGGCCAGGGCGACAGCGATTGCGCACGACAGAATGATTCTGAGCATGTTCTTGTCTCCTCATCTGTTCGTGAGATTCGTTTGGCAGGTGACGCGCACTGGAATTCTACAGCGTTTCGAACTTGAAGCGCAGAAGTGTTGGAGCAAGCCGCCGTTGCTTTGCTATAACCATACCTTCGATGACAAAGGCGAGATTTGTTCTACCGATAGTGGGATTGTGGGCAGTTGTTTTTCTTGCCAGTTCCGGTTATCCACCCGCGTTGCTGGACGACGCCGACACGGTTCACGCCGAAGCCGCGCGCGAGACGGCGGAGACCGGCGACTGGGTCACGCTTCACGCCAACAAGATTCGCTATCTCGAAAAAGCGCCGTTGATGTACTGGTCGGTCGCCGCGTTCTACAAGGTGCTGGGAGTCAGCGAGTTTTCATCGAGACTTCCGATCGCGCTTGCAGCGCTCGGGTTGATGTTGGCGACGATGATGCTCGGCCGATTCGCCTTTGGTGAGAAGGCGGGATTCTACGCCGCGCTCGCGATTGGTTCGTGCGTCGGAATCTTTCTGTTCACGCGAGTGCTATGGCCGGACGTGCTGCTGACTTTGTTTGTCACGATGGCGTTCTATTGCTTCTTGCGCGCCATCGATGAGGAAGGTAAGTCGCGATTCGCTTACGGGATTTATATATTTGGTGCGCTTGGCGTGCTGACTAAAGGGCTGATCGGAGCCGCGTTTCCAGCAATCATCATCGGTGCGTACTTGCTGATCACCGGAGACACGAGAAGGCTGTTGCGCTTGAAGCTCTTCACCGGCGCGCTGTTGTTCTTTGTCATCGCAGCGCCGTGGCATATTGCGGCGGGACTCGCGAATCCGGGATCGCTGATGACGGGGACACCCGCCGCTGGGCAGGGAAGGGGGTTCTTCTGGTTTTACTTCATGAACGAACACTTCCTGCGCTACATCGGCAAGCGTTATCCCGCGGACTACGACACGGTGCCGCTGCCGCTGTTTTTCGTGCTGCATCTGGTGTGGCTGTTTCCCTGGAGTTTCTTTTTGCCGTTAGTGATTAGGGACATGCCGCGTCGCGTGAGAAGCCTGGATCGGGAACAGAAGCTCTCGCTGTTCATGGCGGTCTGGGCTGTGCTGATCATCTTGTTCTTTTCGTTCTCGACGACGCAGGAGTACTACACGATGCCGGCGTATCCGGCGTTCGCGATATTGATCGGGCGAGCGATCGCAAGGCGAGAAGAGCAAGGCTCGCCACGGTCGCTGTTGATCACGCAGACGGCGCTCGCCGGTTTCGGCGTTCTGGTCTTCGCAGCGTGCGCGTACGCGTTGGTCACGACGCGGCAGATGTCGGTCGAGGGGGACATCTCGACGGCGCTCACGCGCAATCCCGATGCTTATGCATTGTCGCTAGGGCATGTGCTTGATCTAACGCCGCAGTCACTGGCCGCGCTTAGAGGGCCGCTAGTCGTAACGGCGCTGGCGTTCGGCGGCCTCACCCTGCTTGCTCTTCTGCTGCGATTCAAGCGCAAACACCTTGCTTCGAATCTCGCGATTACTGTGATGATGGCGGCGTTCTTTTTTTGCGCTCACAAGAGCCTCGCGGTCTTTGAACCCTATCTCTCATCGCGAACACTTGCCGAAGCGATCACCCGCGAGTACAAAGACGGCGAGATGATCGTCATCAACGGCGAGTACGAAGGCGGATCGTCGCTGAACTTCTACACGCGCAGGATGGTTTACATTCTGAACGGACGCTCGGCGAACCTCGAGTACGGGTCTTACTTTCAGGACGCGCCGCCGATTTTTGTGACCAGCGAGGATCTTGCGAGATTGTGGAAGGAGCCGGCTCGCATCTACCTGTTCACCGACGCGTCGAAGTTCAAGGAGCTTGCGGCTGGCTTACCCGCGCCGGCCCACAGATTCGCCGAAAGTGGCGGCAAACTTATTCTGACCAATCGTCAATCGAACTGACTATGAAAAGATTTGCTCTCGTCTCAGCCATTTTTGTTTTCATTGCCTCGCAAGTCAGCGCGCAGGAAACCGGGACTGCGAAGGCCGACAAGCTGTTTGCCGCGCGGGACAACGTTGAGAGTCTGAAGCAAGGCGCTTCCTTAGTCGAAGACGTGACGAAACGGGAGCCGGCAAGCTTCGAAGCGTTCTGGCGGCTTGCGCGGTTCAGGTACTACCTCGCAGACCACGAGAAGGACGGCTCGAAGAAAGGCAAGGTGCTTCAATCAGCGATGGACGCGGGAAAGAAAGCAATCGAGTTGGACCCGGCTCGCGTGGAAGGCCACTTTTGGCTTGCGGCTGCGACTGGCGAGTACGCAGATCTGAAAGGCGCGCTTCAAAGTTTGACCCTGGTGAAGACGGTTCGCCGAGAGTTCGAAGCAGCGCTCGCGATCAATCCGGCTTACGAGAACGGCGACATCTATTCGGCGCTCGGCCAGATCGACTTGAATCTACCGAAACTCTTTGGCGGCAATGAGCGGCGAGGATTAGAGCGGCTTGAGGCAGGCTTGAAGGTCGGGGCAAACAACTCGGATTTGAAAGTGACGCTCGCCGAGTACTACATCAAGAAGGGAAGGAACGATGAAGCTCGCGCCTTGCTCGAAAGCGTGCTCAGCGCGAGCGACCTAGCCCGGTCGCTTCTCGAGCAGGAGGACATCAAAGCTAAAGCGCGACGCCTGCTCGAGAAGCTGAAATAGTCATGCTTTGAGGTAGAGTGGACTGAGAGGGCGTCATAACGGCGCTCGTCTGTTGTTAAGACGACTTCCGACAGCGCGAGGATTCCGGATCTCCTAGCTGGTCTTCCAGAGTCCGACCGAGTGCTTTGCGGGAACGACATATTTTGAAGACTCGGCGCAAAATAGTCATAGGCGAGAACATGCGGCGAATCAGAGCGGGCGCAAAGAGCATCGGCGCAAGTTGGTATCAAGGCAGGCGAATCGAACCGTGGGACAAAAATCTGGCTCTTGAGAGAAACAAGGCTTGGATACTCAAGAAGATTAAGCAAGGCTATGAAATAGTAGACATTGGTATTGACGCGACGCGCAGTTTCCGCAGCCCGTTCTATGAAATGGAAAAGAAAACCCTGAGAGAGCAAAAGTATCCAGCTATTCCTTATGCTAGAATATCCCGCGGGAAGGGAAGTTAAGAATGAGCAACCTCAACGAATCCTTTTTCAGTATTTGCATTGAAAGGTTTCAATTCCTAATAAAGCGATTTGAATGTAGGCGTGGAGCAAAGCGCGCAACTGGAGGCGTATATACACTCACCTACCAGAATTCGACCACAGCCGTACAAGTGGGGCTGGAGTGGCGGGAGCAATACGTTTATGTCGAACTCTGTCGTCTCGTTGACGGGAGAATAAAGGACAACCCTGTTGTTATTGGGCCTGAAAGTCAGCTCACGGTTTTTAACCTCGAAGATGTTCTTGAGATTCGGAATCCAGAACTCAAACTCTCAGCAGAGCATGTTGCCCGGCGCCTCACCGTCGACGCGTTACGCAAGACTCTCAGTCACTATGCGCGCGCTCTAGAAGAATGTGCTTCAGATATTCTGCGAGGCGATTTTACTCTCTTTGATAAACTGGAACACATCGTGAAAACCAGAGCGAAGGAAGCTGCGAAAACGGAACGTGACAGGCAACCGTACGCAGTGGCGACTGAGATTGCTGGTGAGCGACAACGGCCTGCTGAGGTTCGTGAACCCGTCGGTAAGTAGCGCGGGACCTAGAAACCTCCTTCGCGAAGGACAGTATCGAGCCAACGCGCGAGAATAAAGAGCCACGCCGACACCGGTCGTCGACTTTCGGTCCCTCACTTCCTTCCTTGCCCGTTCCTCTATAACTTCGCGGCTACGGCGCCGCGGCGTGGTTCGAGTTTCCCTTCTTCGCGCTGTCAACGATCGCCTGATTTGCGAGCACTTGAAACTCCTGACGAATGTTCAGGTGAGTGTACGGTGAGACCTGAGTCATCACGACGCCGACCATCTCTTCAACCGGGTCGACCCAGAAGTAAGTGCAAAACGCGCCGCCCCATCCGTAAGTCCCAACCGACGAAGTCACTGCTGCTTGCCCTACATCCTTAATCACGCTGTAGCCCAACCCGAAACCGTAACCCGGCCCGGTCAGCCACACCTGCTGATCGCCGATGTGATTCGTGGTCATCAGTTCGACCGTCTTGCGTCCCAGCAGGCGCACTCCATTCAGCTCACCGGAATTCAGCATCATCTGATGAAAGCGAACATAGTCGGCTGCGGTCGATACCAATCCGCCGGCCCCGGAGAACAGCGCGTGAGGCTCCTTCACCCAACGACTTTCGACGGTCGGCGCTTCGGTTAGCTTGATCGTGTTGTTGGACTCGGCGTTCGGTTGATAGAGCGCGGCGAGCCTCCCGATCTTTTCGGCTGGGAGGTAGAAGTGCGTGTCCTTCATCCCAAGCGGTTCGAAGATTCGCTTTCGGAAGAATTCGTCGAGCGACATTCCTGACATCTTCTCGACCAACGCGCCAACAACGTCGGTTCCAGGTCCGTACTCCCAAGCGTCGCCGGGATGAAAGTTCAGCGGCAGCTTCGCGATTCGTTTCAGGCGGTCGGTCATCGTTTCGTCGGGCTTAACCTTCGCAACGGTCTTGGCGTACTCGGCGACGGTGAACCCGCGGTACGAGTTTGGAAGCCCGGCGGTGTGAGTAAGCACGTGCTTGATCGTAATCGGCCGGGCGGCGGGCACAAGTTTGTAAGGCGCTCCGATGCGTTCGGCCGGAGGCGCGGCTACCGCGACTTTCATGTCGGCGAACTCAGGCAGCCATTTCGAGATCGGGTCAGTCAACAGGAAGTAGCCCTCTTCGTAGAGCATCATCAAAGCGACGGAGGCGATCGGCTTGGTCATCGATGCGATTCTAAAGATCGTGTCGGTGGTCATCGGCGCTTGAGTTTCGGCGTTGCGAAAGCCGATCGCGTCGAAATGAACGACCTTGCCGCGCCGCGCCACGAGCGTCACTACGCCGGGCACTTCCTTGCGGTCGACGTAGCGCTGCATTGCGACTCGAATGCGAGCGAGCCTTTCGGAAGACATTCCCACTGCTTCGGGTCTGGCCATCGCCAGCCCGGCCGGCGACTGCTTATCTGACGTGGTTTTTGTTTGGGCGAGCAGCGGTACTGACATCATAGCTGCAGCGAGAGCGAGGGTAACGAGACGTTTCATAGTGATCCTCCTGATGTTTGTAGTCCCGAGTCTTCTCTGTGCAAACCTCAGTGTCTCTGTGTCTCTGTGGTTAGATAGTATCGCGAGTGTTGGACGATACCCGCGATACTATCTAACCACAGAGACACAGAGACGCAGAGGTTTGCACAGAGAAAACCGGTGATCCGACAGCCTCTAAAGAAAGGCGGCACTCAGACCTCAATCCCAGACCTGCTGCTTATCTCGCAAGACCCGCGGCGACCGAATCATAATGTCTGCGGCCGTGATCGCCGTTGATAGCCATTACGCCGCCGATTGTTCCGTCGCCCCACGGAGCGCCTGGGAGCTGCTGTTGCAACTGCTCATCGGTCAGGCTCGCCAGAAGCTCGAGTGTTTCGCCCCGCACTTTTTGGCCGAGCGCGACGACTTCGTTGTAGCTCTTGTCGCGGTGCTTGGCGACCCACTCTTCGTTCATCGCGTGAACCCGAGCCATGATTTCTTCACGCTTGCGAAGCGCCACTTCCGTTGTTTCTTTGAACGCTCCCAACATCTCTTCGCGAGTCGGCGCCGAACCGTCGGGCCTTGCGCTTAGTCCCACCGGGTTCGGATCGCCTTCCAGGTGTCGCCGCACCATTCGATTGAAAGCACGCTCGATGCCCGACAGGTGAACCAGATGGTCCTTTGCGCTCCATTGAGCTCCAGCGTCGTGCTTGCTTGTAGTGATTGGCCGCGCCCGGTCTTCGTCGGATAGAGCCGCGTACTGTTCCAGCAACCACACGCGATCATTGTTGAGTTTGATTTCTATTTCAGTTCTGTTCACTCAGTCACCTCCGGTTCGAGAATGTCCAAAGAGTTCGTTTGTCGCAAGACGTCAGCGATTAGCCGGCGAGCCGCCGATCAGCCCGGCGTTGGCCCGCTGGATCTCATCCGGAAAGCTTCGCAGCGCGGCTGCGATCCTGGCTTTCAATTCCTTCACGAGGTCCGGGTGATCCGCCGCAAGGTCATAGCTTTCGCCCGCGTCCACAGTCAAGTCATAGAGTTCAGGTCTTGCCAGTATCAAATCTTGCTGCGGCCCGGTCGAAGCCGTATAGCGAGGATAGTTCCATCGCGCGACGTGGAGCTTCCAGCGGCCGGCTCGCGCGGTCTGCAGATAGACGCCGTCAAAGAAGAGCAGCAGATCGTTTGGACTTTTCTTTTCAGCTCCAAGCAGAAAAGGAACGATGTTTTTGCCGTCGATTGAAAGCTTGTCCCCCGAGTCCGGCTTGTTTCCTCCCGCGAGAGCTTCGGCTGTCGGGAAAAAGTCTATGCTCGCGACGGGCTCGTCCGACACGCTGCCCATCTTTATTTTGCCGGGCCATCGTACGATTCCGGGCACTCGCACGCCACCTTCGTAAGTCGAGCCCTTCCGTCCTCGAAGCGGTCCCGGGCTGCCTTGATACCACGGGCCGTTGTCGCTTGCGAAGAAGACTATCGTGTCCTTGTCGAGTCCGAGCCGTTTTATCGCGCCGAGCACTTCGCCGACGCTCCAATCAAGTTCCTCCACCACATCACCGTAGAGCCCGCCCGCTGACTTGCCCCGAAATCGTTCTGAGGCGAACAGCGGAATATGCGGCATGTTGTGAGCCAAATAAAGAAAGAAGGGTCGCCCTTTCGATCGCTCGATAAAGCTGAGTGCTTCCTGCGTGTACCGTAGCGTCAGGGTGTCCTGCCTGACCGGTTCTTCAATCGTCTCGTCGTTGCGCAGCAGCAGCGTCGGTGTCATGTCGTTGCTGTAGGGTATTCCGAAATAGTAATCGAATCCGTGATCGATCGCTCGATAGGGCGCGACGTTTCCGAGGTGCCACTTGCCTATGCATGCGGTCGCATATCCTCGCTGCTTGAGTGCGCGAGCCACGGTTGTCTCGCTCTGCGGCAGCCCTGTCTTGTGCGTTGGGAACAAGACGTTAGCGAGATTCATCTGAGCCGCGCCCATCCTGGCGGCATAGCGTCCGGTTAAGAGCGCCGCGCGCGACGGTGTGCAGACCGGTGATGTCACGTAGAACGAAGTCAGCTTCAAACCTTCCGCCGCCATGCGATCGATGTTAGGGGTTCGAATAGCCTTCGCGCCGAAGCAGCCCACATCGCCGTAGCCCATGTCGTCAACAAAGATGAAGACGATGTTCGGCAGGCGAGCCGCTGGGGTGGCGCTAGCGGACACGATGGATTGACTGGGGACTGCCAGGCAGAGACACAAGACAAATGCGCGCAGCATCCGGCCGCGCGGTTCGAATTGATCGATAGCTTTCTGAAAGCTACTTGGTGATCGCATAAATCAACTCGTCGCCGATTTGACCTTCCTTGATAACCGCCTTCCTGAGGCGCGCCTCGAACTCGTAGCCGGCTTTCTCCAGCACGCGAGCCGAGGACGGATTCCACTCGAAGACTCCGGCGTAGAGTCGTCCAAGATCGAAGTTGGCAAAGGCCCATTCGGTGAACGCCTTTACCGCTTCGGTCACGATCCCGCGACTCCAGTATTCCTCACCGAGCCAGTAGCCGATCTCGGCCGATCGTCGAAAGATGTCCGTCTGCGGCACCAACCCAATTCCTCCGACTGCGGCGTCATCGACCTCAATGGCGAAGCTGATCATCGGGTCATCACTGCTGGCTTTGCGGATCCACTCTTCGGCGTCCGCCATCGTGTAAGGATGTGGAAACGCGTCGCGCACGTTAAGCCATATCTTATGATTGTTTGCATTACGAACGAGCGACGCTTCGTCACCCACGCGCCAGTCCCGAATCGTCGATCGAGTGAGCTTTAGCTCCATTGCGGTTCAAGAGTGTATCGCTAGAAGAGCGGAGACGGAAGCCGAGGATAGAGGATAGAGGATCGAGGATGGAGGATGGAGGATTGAGGATAGAGGATCGAGGATAGAGGATTGAGAATCGAGGATCGAGGAATTGAAAATTGCAAATTGGCGATGGCGCGATTCTATCGTCGACCGGGACTCCCCAGCTTCAGGAATCATTCTGCAATTTTTCAATTTTCAATTTTCAATTTGCCATTTTCAATTCCTCGATCCTCAATCCTCAATCCTCTATCCTCAACCATCCATCCTCCATTCTCTATCCTCGGTCTCATTCAACCCAGACGCCACGGCGGGTTCAAGCGGTTCTCACCGGCGTAGTACAGACAGATCAAGTTGCCGTCCGGGTCTCGTAAATAAGCTTCGCGCCACAGCCATGCTTGATCGATGGGATCGCTTTCGAAAAGTATGCCCGATCGTTTTAACTGAGCGACTCGCTCGTCGAGGTCGTCGCATTCGAAGTAGACGACTACACTCGGGGCGGCCGCCGTTTGATCTTCAACATGGATCGAAAAAGTCGTATCGCCGTCCGGGCACACAAATCGCGCGTACTTCGGCAGGCTTTCCACGATCTGGATCAGGCCGAGGCGCTTGTAGAACGCGACCGCCCTTGCAACGTCGGTCGAAGACACAGTGACTTGATTCAGGTTCAAGCTTCCGCTCCTTGAATGGCCGAATCGCGAGAGTACCGCGAGGCGATGCATAGCGCAATCCGTTCCATCGCGTGATCTGGCGCCGGCTACGGCGCTTGGGTTTGACGCTTCCGCCAAGTCGTCGCCTAGCTCTGATGATTTTTGGAGTGCGGCGACTTGTCGCCGCTTTGGTCTCGCTTGGATCACAGAAAGTGGCGACAAGTCTCCGCACTCCAAATCAAAACACCGCCTCGGTTCTCGCCTTTGATGCGGCCGTGAAACCGTCGTGCTAGAATCAGCGCGAGCGTGGGGTGGTTCTTGTGGGAGGTTCTTATGGCAACCCGTATCGAGCCGCTGATGACAATAGCTGATCTCGACGCCATGCCCGACGACGAGTACCGATATGAAATCATCGAGGGGGAACTATTTGTGTCTCGCTCACCCAGCCTCACCCATCAAAGCGTTTCCGGTAATCTTTTCATGAGCATAAAGACGTTTCTCCTTGAGAACCCAATTGGAGAAATCTGGGCGACTCCCGGAGTGATCTTAAGCCAGTTCAGCGGAGTGATACCGGATTTGGTCTACGTAAGTCATCAGCGGCGCGCCGAAATCGCTTCAGGCGATCGAGTCACCGGAGCGCCGGACCTGGTGATCGAGATCGTCTCACCCGGCTCGGAGAACGAGCGCCGGGATCGCGTCGCCAAGAAACAGTTATATGGTAAGCATGGCGTTAAAGAATACTGGATCGTCGATTTCGAGAATCGCTCGATCGAAGTCTATCAGGCCCGGGGGCATTCGATGCGCCTGCGCTCGCGCCTCAACGAGCAGGACGAGATCACCTCGTCGGTATTGCCCGGATATAGTTGCAGAGTCGAGACCATCTTCGCGATCTAGCCAGGCCCTGTTCCAGGTTGCGAAATCTCCCCGTGCTTGACGAGCCAAGAACCCCCAAGGTAAAAGCCTTACTAACGAGTACCGAGAAAATAAAATGAAAACACTCTTACTTAATCCGCCTTCTTTCCCGAATTTTGACGGCGGAGCGAGCTCGCGCTGGCCCGCGTCGCGCGAGATTGCTTCGTACTGGTATCCGGTCTGGCTTGCTTATCCGGCGGGCTTGATCAAAGACAGCCGCCTGCTCGACGCATCGCCGCACGGCGTCACTCCCGAAGAGACGATCGAGATCGCTAAGCAATACGACTTCGTAACGCTCTACACCAGCACGCCCGGGTTCAAAAACGACGTCAAACTGGCCGAGATGATGAAAGCGGCGAAGCCGGATTTGAAGCTCGCGTTCGTCGGGCCTCCGGTTACTTCGCAGCCCGATCACGCTTTGAATGCGTCGCCGGCGATCGACTTCATCGTCCGCAAGGAGATCGACTATCCGCTGGCCGAATTCACTGAGGGCCGCCCGCTTGAAAGCATTCAAAACGTCAGCTTTCGCAAGGACGGAAAGAACGTTCACAACGCTGAGCGGCCGCCGCTTCATGAGTTGGATTCGCTGCCGTGGGCTTCGGAGATCTACAAACGCGATCTCGACATAACCAAGTACAACGTTCCGTTCTTGCTCAACCCGTACATCGCGTTTTACAGCTCGCGAGGCTGTCCTGCGCTTTGCACGTTCTGTCTGTGGCCACAGACGATCAGCGGCCACGCGTGGCGCACGCGCTCGAACGACGATGTTGCCGCCGAAGTGAAACGCGCGTGGGAACTCTTCCCCAACCTTCAGGAGATATTCTTCGACGACGACACCTTTGCGTGGGCGAAGAACCGGACCATCGAGCTGTGCGAAAAGCTCAAGCCGCTCAAAACGACCTGGTCGTGCACATCGCGCGTTCACACCGACTACGAGACGCTCAAGGCGATGAAAGAGGCGGGATGCCGGCTGCTGATCGTGGGCTTTGAATCGGGCGATCCTCAAATCTTGAAGAACATCAAGAAAGGCGCGACCGTCGAACAGGCGCGCGAGTTCATGAAGAATTGCAAGAAGCTCGGCCTGGTCGTGCACGGTGATTTCATCATCGGGCTTCCGGGTGAGACTCCAGAGACGATCAAAACGACCGTCAAGTTCGCCGAGGAGTTAGACTGCGAAACGATCCAGGTTTCGATCGCGCACTCGTATCCCGGCACCGAGTTTGACGACTTCCTGAAGAAGAACAACTTCTTCACGCAGCTCGAGCACATGACCGACGAGATGGGGCATCAGCTCCCGACGATTCAATACCCGGGATTGACCCGCGAGGAAATCGTGCAAGCCGTCGAGCACTTCTACGACCGGTACTACTTCCGGCCGAGGATCATCTTCAGGATCGTTCGCCGAGCGGCGTTCAACGGCCACGAGCGGAAGCGGCTGTACAAGGAAGCGAAGGAGTTCTTGCAGCTTCGAGCAAAGCGGAAGGATTTCGTGAGCGCGCAAGCGAGTCGATAGACAATCGCGCAAGTCCAAAGTCAAAAGTCCAAAGTCCAAAGTCGGAAGATGCACTCGCCTGAGTTTGGACTTTGGAGTTTGGACTTTGGACTTAAAGAGTGATCGAGCGAAGATTGATAATCAATGCCGACGACTTCGGGATGTCCGAAGAAGTCAACAAGGCTGTGATTCGTGCCTACAGGGAAGGCGTGCTTACCACGACCAGCTTGATGGTCACCGGCGCGGCTTTCGAGCAGGCGGTGCGGCTTGCTAAAGAGAATCCCGGCCTTGGAGTCGGCATTCATCTCGTCACCGTCGTGGGCCGAAGCGAGTTGCCGAAGTCTGAGATCCCCTCTCTGGTAGACGAAGAACGGAACTTCTCAAACAATCCTACTGCAGCCGGCTTGAAGTACTTCTTCTCCCCGCGAGCGCGCAGCGAGCTGCGAAAAGAACTTGCGGCGCAGTTCGAGAAGTTCCACGCGACGGGCTTGCAACTCTCGCACATCGACGGGCACCTGCACCTGCACGTTCATCCGGTCATCTTCAACACGGCGCTCGAGCTTGGAGAGAAATACGGTTGTCGGCGGATGCGCGTGCCCGAAGAAGAATTGCGGCTGGCGATGGCTTTCGATCCCGCGAACCGAGCACAGAAGCGTTTTCACGCGGCGCTGTTCGGCGGACTGGCCCTTTGGATGAAGCGGAAACTCAAGGCGCGCGGGTTTTCGTTTCCCGAACGGGTCTACGGCAACCTCCAGAGTGGAAGGATGAACGAGCGCTACTTTCTTTACGTGCTGGACCACCTGACCGCGAGGACGAATGAGATATACTTTCACCCGGCGCTCTATCGCGATGACAGACTCACGGACGAGCAGCGCCAGTGTGCGGTTGAGTTCCAGGCCCTAATCAGCGGGAACGTCAAGAAGCGAATCAGCGAGCTTGGGATCAAGCTGACCAACTACATCGAGGTTGAAGCGGGCAGATGAAAACAGCCACCGTGTTGATCGTAGCGATAGTCGCGCAAGCCGCCGGCGACGTGTTCCTGACCAGAGGAATGAAGTCGATGGTCTCGCTGGACGCGAGCGGCGGTGGCCTGTCCGAATCGATCTCTCAAGTCTCGCACATTGCATTTCAAGCGCTGCAGAGTCCGATGATATGGATTGGCACGCTGCTGTTGATAGTCTTCTTTGCGTTGTTCTCAGCGGCGCTTTCGTGGGCCGACTTGAGCTTTGTGCTTCCGGCAACGGCGTTCGGTTACGTGCTGAACGTCGCGGCGGGCTATTACTTTCTGAACGAGACGGTCTCGCCCAGAAGATGGGCGGGGGCTGCGATAATCACGCTTGGAGTTCTGTTCGTCTCACGTTCGGGCGCTCGCACGGTTGAAGCGCCCGGGGAAGAGCTGCTCGCTGCGAGGGGCATCGAATGATCACCACGTTGTTGATAGCGCTCGTGGTGCTTGGCGGCTCGGCGGGCGATGTCTTCATAACAAAAGGCATGAAGCAACTCGGCGAGATACAAACGCTTCACCCAGGCCGGCTGCTTGGAATAGCGGGACGGGCGATCACGAATCGATACTTTCTGATCGGCGTTCTGTTCATGGCGATCAGCTACTTCTCGTTTCTCGGGGCCTTGCGACTAGCTGACCTGAGTCTGGTTCTCCCCGCGACTTCGGTCAGCTTCGTCATCACAACCATCGGCGCGCGCCTATTCTTGAAAGAGAAGATCAGCCCGAGTCGGCTAGCGGGTATCGTGCTTGTCTGCGCAGGCGTCGCGCTGATTTCCATACCTTCACAGCATTGATGCACCTGGCGTTCATAATCCTCAAAGTGGCGCTGATCGGCTGCACGCTTGCGGCCGATGCGTTTTACATTTTGTCGATGATCGCCGGCCTTCGGTTTTTCAAGCAGCGAGACGGCGGCCTCGAGTACCTACCGCCGGTTTCGATAATGGTCCCGTTGTACGGCGCAGACTTCAAAGCCTACCAAAATTACGCGCTGCTGTGCCGGCAGGACTACCCCGAGTACCAGATTGTCTTCGGTGTTCGCGAAGCCAACGATTCTTCGATAGCGATCGTCGAGAGGCTAAGGATCGACTTTCCGGAACGTGATATCGCGCTGGTCATAAGCTCAGAGGTGATCGGGCAGAATCTGAAGGTCAGCAACCTTCAGAACATGTACTCTATGGTCAAGCACGAGCACATCGTCATTCTCGACAGCGATATTCGAGTGACCGCCGATTATCTGGGCAAGGTCATCGTACCGCTTGCCGATCCTCGGGTTGGACTAGTGACTTGCCTTTATCGAGCGGTCGAAACACCGGACTTTGCCGCGCGGCTGGAAGCCGTCGGGATAACGGCCGAGTTTGCGCCTGGCGTTTTGATGGCGTGGATGCTGGAAGGCGTCAAGTTCGCGCTCGGGTCCACGATGGCAACCACGCGGGCGAGGCTTGAAGCGATCGGCGGCTTTCCGGCTCTGGCGGATTATCTCGCGGATGATTTCATGCTTGGCAACTTGATTGCGGAGGATGGCTACCAGGTGCGGTTGTCGCAGCACGTCGTCGAGACTGCAATGGCGCCGGCCGGATTTGGTGGAATGATCAGGCACCAGATGAGATGGGCTCGATCGACTAGAATCTCGCGGCCGTTAGGTTATCTCGGGATGGTCCTGACTTACGGGACGGCGCTTGCGGTGTTGACGGTGGCGGTCGACGGAGCGTCGAGCCTCAGCCTGGCGCTGTTGGCTTTCACATTGGTTGTCCGCCTGGCTATGGGCTGGTTGATCGGAGCCCACTTGCTCCGCGATCGAATCTTGAAGCGGAACTTTTGGCTGCTGCCCATTCGCGATCTGCTAAGCTTCGGGATCTGGTGCTCGAGTTGGATCGGAAAGCGAGTCGAATGGCGCGGCCGGCTGTTTGAAGTAGCCCGCGATGGAAAGATGGTTCAAGTGGCCGGAGCGGCCGAGATTGTCGTGGTTGAGACTGAGCGGCCTGGCGTTGTTTGAGGGCGGTCAATCGCGTTGATATACTTGACCTAAAGGACTCAAAGGACTCGAAGGACTCAAAGGACTCATAGGATGCCATTAAGGAAAGTACTGCTTGCCAAGCCGCGCGGCTTCTGTGCCGGCGTTGTCCGGGCAATCGACATAGTCGAGCGCGCCCTGGATTTCTGTCCGCCGCCGATTTATGTCTTCCACGAAATCGTTCACAACCGCTACGTGGTGGACAACTTGAGTAAGCGCGACGTGGTTTTTGTCGAGTCGATCGAAGAGGTTCCCGACGGCGCGGTCTGCGTTTTTAGCGCCCACGGCGTCTCGCCGCAAATCGTTGAACTGGCGGAACGCAAGCGACTGCGTGTGATAGATGCGACCTGTCCGCTGGTGACCAAGGTCCATCTCGAAGCGATTCGCTTCAACCGCGAGGGTTATTCCTTGATCCTGATTGGACATCCGGGCCACGAAGAAGTCGAAGGCACGATGGGTGAAGCTCCGATGCAACTGGTCAGTTCAGTGGAAGAAGTGGAAGGCCTAAAAGTGCCGGACCCTGACCGAGTGATGTATCTGACTCAGACCACCCTTTCTCTTGACGATGTGTCGGAGATCATCAAAGCGCTGCAGCGCAGATTTCCCAAACTCCACTCGCCGACTAAGGACGATATCTGTTACGCGACACAGAACCGTCAGAATGCCGTTAAGGAGATGTCGAACCAGGTCGATGTGCTGCTGGTAGTCGGCTCGCAGAACAGTTCGAACTCGCTTCGCTTGTGCGAGGTGTCGCGCGCCGCGGGCACTCCCGCCTACCTGGTAAACGATGAAGCTGAGATCAAACCCGAGTGGCTTGCAGAGGCTGAGGTCGTCGGGGTGACCGCCGGGGCTTCGGCGCCCGAGGAGTTGGTAATGCGGGTGCTCGATCACCTGCGGCTGATGGGCGCGACGGAGTTCGAAGAACAGCCCGGGGAAGACGAGAACGTTCACTTTGCATTGCCTCAGGAGCTGATGCATCCCGAAAAGATGCTGGTTTAGGGCGGCTATTGTGAGCGCCGTGTACGAACTTATTAGTTCTCTTTGCGATATGAAGGACTGGAAAATAGAAACGAAGGAATTCGTTACTACGTGGGTTTGGGTGGCTGCGCGTTGGATCCGCGCGAGTTAGATGCGGGGCCGGACGGAACGAGAATCAAGCGCCGGTGGCACCGACAATGGCAGGTGTAGTATTCTCTAGACCTTCGAACGATTCTCTCCCCGATGGCCCAGAATCGTTGCAAACCGTGTAGGCTCGAAAGGTTGTATTGGCCCCTATGTTGAATCAGATTCAAGCCGGCCAGGTCACGCCTGGGATCGAGTTGCCTGCGGGCATCCGCGGGGCGATGAGGTCAGCTCAGGAGTACCTGCTCAACATTCAACACCCCGACGGCCACTGGTGTGGCGAGCTTGAAGGCGACACCATCCTCGAATCCGAATACATCCTGACGATGCACTTTATCGGGCGCTCTGGTGAAGATCGAGTTCGCAAAGCCGCCAACTACATCCGCGGGAAACAACTCGCGAAGGGTGGATGGGCGATATACGAGGGCGGCCCGCCTGAAGTCAGCGCTTCCGCAAAAGCCTATTTCGTCTTGAAGCTGCAGGGCGACGACCCGAACTCGCCGCACATGGAGAAGGCTCGCAACGTGATCCGCGAGCTCGGCGGCCTGGATGCGACCAACAGCTTCACGCGAATCTATCTTGCCATCTTCGGGCAATACCCCTGGGATCGGTGCCCTGCCGTGCCGCCCGAGATAGTCCTGCTCCCAACCTGGGCGCCGATAAACTTATACGAGATGTCGTCGTGGACACGCGGGATCGTCGTGCCGCTCTCGGTGATGTGGGCGAGCAAGCCTTACTGCGCGGTGCCTGAGCACGCGAACATCGACGAGCTGATGCTGGACCGCTCGCCCGGTCAGCCGGCCAGACGCGGTTTTTGGAGACTGATCTTCAACACCACCGACTACACCTTGAAGCTGCTCGAGCGAAGGCGTTGGTCGCCAACGCGCGAGAAGGCGCTGAAGGCGTGCGAGCACTGGATGATCGCGCACTTCGAGAAGAGCGACGGGATCGGCGCGATCTTTCCGCCCATCATCAACTCGATCATAGCGCTGCGCTGTCTCGGCTACGACAACGATCACCCGCTGACAGCGTCGCAGATTCGCGAGCTCGAAAAGCTCGAGATCGACGAGGGCGACACGCTCAAGATCGCGCCGTGCTTCTCGCCGGTTTGGGACACTGCGCTTGCGATGAACTCGCTTGCTGAATCGGGCTTGCCTCCCGGGCATCCGGCGCTCCAAAAGGCGGCTGGTTGGCTGCTCGAAAAAGAAGTGAAGCAGGTAGGCGACTGGAAGGCGAAGAACCCGGACGCGCTTCCGGGGGGCTGGTATTTCGAATATGCCAACGAGTTCTATCCGGACGTGGATGACACGTTCCAGGTGCTGACCGCTCTCAGCAAAGTTCGCTTCTCCGAGCCTCAACAGGAACGCCGGAAGCTTGAGGCGATGGATCGCGGAATGCGATGGGCGTTGAGCATGCAGAACCGCGACGGCGGCTGGGCATCGTTCGACAAGGACTGCGACGAGCAGTTCCTGACTCAGATTCCCTTCGCCGATCACAACGCGATGATCGATCCTTCGACGAGCGATATCACCGGGCGCGGGGTCGAGACGCTTTCGCGGCTGGGCTTCAAGAAGGACCATCCGGTCGTGCAGAAGGCGCTGATGTTTCTGGCGGGCGAGCAGGAGCGGGACGGCTCGTGGTTCGGGCGGTGGGGCTGCAACTACATCTATGGGACGTGGCTTGCGCTGCACGGCTTGAAGACGATTGGCGAAGACATGATGGAGCCGGGCTATCAGGCCGCTGGTTGCTGGCTTCGAGCGATTCAGAACGGCGACGGCGGATGGGGCGAGCTGCCCGAAAGCTACCAGAACCCGGGCACAAAAGGTCATGGGCCGAGCACGCCTTCTCAGACCGCTTGGGCGCTGTTGGGACTGATGGCTACCGAAGACCAGAGCGACGGGCTGAAACTCGGCGTCGAGTACTTGATCAAGGGCCAGCGCGAAGACGGCTCGTGGAAGGACGACTTCTGGACGGGCACCGGGTTTCCGGGTGTCTTCTATCTGCGCTACCACCTGTACGCGACTTATTTTCCGTTGCTCGCGCTTGGGGTCTATGAAAGGCAGATGGAGAAAGACGTACCATAGACTTCAGTCTGTGTGCAGCCTGGCGATCTTGAGTCGCGGATCGCCCCACAGACTAAAGTCTATGGTACGGGTGTTAAGAATGCGATTTCCTTTGCACATAACGACGGATGCGATTGCGCATCAGTTCAAACAGGAGTTCAAGGGTCACAAGCGCTATCCGATGGTGCTTATGCTCGAGCCGCTTTACACCTGCAACCTCGCGTGTCTCGGATGCGCGCTCGAGCGGCACACGGGCAAGCTTGAAGATCGAATGTCGCTCGACGATTGCCTTCAGGCGGTTGAAGAGAGCGAGGCGCCGATCGTCTCGATCTGCGGCGGCGAGCCGACCATCTATCCCGAGTTGAAAGCGCTCCTCGAAGGCATCATCGCTCGCAAGCGGCACATCTACCTGTGCACCAACGCGCTACTTCTGGACAGCAAACTGTTCGGTGTCATCCCGCCTCACAAGCGGCTTACGATCAACGTGCATCTGGACGGGATGCAGAAGACTCACGACCTGGTATGCGATCGCGCCGGTGTCTTCGACAAAGCGATCGAGATGATCAAACAGTCCAAGGCGCTCGGCTATCACGTCACTACCAACACGACTGTGTTCAAAGAAACCGAGATGAGCGAGATCGAAGACGTGTGCAAACTCGCCTCGGAGCTTGGCGTGGATGGGATGATGATCTCGCCAGGCTATCACTACGAGTCGGTGGATCGCGACATCTTTCTTTCGCAGCAAGAGATTCAGACCAAGTTCAAACGAGTGCTCGAGCTTTCAAAGAAGTACCGGCTGATGTCTACGCCGATGTATCTGGAGTTCACGGCAGGAATGCGGGACTACAACTGCTCGCCGTGGAGCACGGTGACTCGCACGCCTCGCGGGTGGAAGGGCCCGTGCTATTTGATCGGGCAGAAGTACTACGCGGAGTGGGAAGAGTTTTGGAACGGCGTGGACTGGGCTTATTGGGAGTCGCGGGAAGACCGGCTCTGCAAGAACTGCATGATGCACAGCGGGTTTGAAGCTTCGGCGATGTTCGAGTTGAGAAAGAGCCCGAAAGATATGGCTCGCATGGCGATGTGGAACTTCGCGGGGTGAAATAACTGCTATCCTCAAAACGACAATTCGGCTATTTCGTCAAAATGTCGGGCGTTCGAAAGAAGGGGTAACAAATGAACATAATTGAAGAATATCAGGTGCACGCTCGAAGGGGGATATTCTTCCTTGAAGTGTCTGAAGACGCGGAAAGGAATTGTTATGTTGGTCAGATCGGTCCGATAAAGATGCTACCACTCTATCAAGGCGGGCCGGGACAACCTGACTATTCGGGGGACCCCAAGCCCGAAGAACGTAGGGACGAAAACAAGGACGAGTTGATAAGACGCTGCAAAGAAAGGATTACTGAGTTGGGTGGCGATATAACGGTATGCCGTAAGGCCATAGTCCGAACCGAGCGCGGCTTGTCAATCGCGGGCACCAGAATCACCATCTACCAATTGATGGACTACCTCAAGGCCGACCAGCCGACTTCGGCAATCAAGGACTTGTTCAGGTTGAACGATGAGGACATGACCGGTGTCCTCGAACTCATCCTCGATGAACTCAAGCAATATCCGGACAAGCACGAGGAAGAATATCAAGAGGTGCTGAGACAAGCTGAAACGAGCCGCACCTACTGGGAAGAGCGCAATCGGGAGCGGTTTCAAGCTATTGCTCAGCAACCACCCAAGCCTGGTAGGGAAGAGATCCGCGCGAGGCTTGAGAAGAAGAAAGCCGAACTGGGTATCCGGTGATCACAATCTTGGTTGATCACAACATCGAGGGACATGCCGCACTGCTTCTGAGTACTCTGGAATCTCAAGGCTGGGTGGAAATGGGCCTGCTCCGACTCGTGACCTTTAGGGAGCTGTCGTTGCCGGTCGAGACCTCTGACCGTGAGGTCTGGCGATTTGCTCGAGAGCACAGGTTGCTTCTGCTAACCGGAAACCGGAATATGATCGGCGAAGACTCACTAGAACAAGCTATCCGCGACGAGAATCCGCTTGATTCGATTCCGGTAGTCACCATAGCGAATCTAGGTCGCATCTCTGAGAATGTATACCGTGAAGTGTGTGCGATCGAATTGGCATCAATTTGTGATGAGGTCGAGAGGTATTTGGGAAATGGACGGCTGTACATTCCTAAGCAAGCCGTGATGCTCAAATGAACGCCGCGGGCGAGATGTGGAATCGCGTCGCAACTGCGCGAATCTGGCGCGCGTTCAGTTCACGCTTGCCTCGCAAGATTTCCGAGACCGCGTGCTGAGAACCCAGCTCCGGCAATTCCGACGCTTTAAGCTCATGCTCATCCATGAAGAAGCGCAGCATTTCAGGTCCGCTGGCTTCGGGAATCTCAAGATGCTCCTCCTCATAGGCGTGAATGAGTGTGCCAAGCGTATCAAGCAATCCATACAGCGGATGCCTTTCGTCGGTTCCGATCTCGTCAAGCAGGTTGTTCAGCCGCTTGACGGCTTGATCGTATTCGCGCTCATTTCGAATCGTCGGTATCCGGCGAACTCTCGCCCATTGATCCTGTAGTTGCTTCGTTGAAATTGTCATGGCTTTGTCCAACCTACAGCAGCTACGAGAAGCATCGCAACGTGAAGCTACACGCTGTCGCCCGCCGCAAGCCTCTTGTGTCCCTGAACGCCGCCATGTTCGTCGCTGTTGTTCTACTTGCCGCAAAGCTGTAGCATCTCGCGTATGACCGACAAACAGGCCGTCATGGATGCTCTTAGCGGACTGCCGGAGAACGCCTCGCTTGAAGAAATCATCGAGGAGTTGCGCATAATTGCGGCAATCAAACGCGGACGTGCCGACATCGCTGCGGGTCGCACAAAGACGCACGAAGAAGCGAAGCGCGTGCTTGAGTCCTGGACCACCTCATAACATCAACGCCATTGTGAAAGCACGTTTCTTTCTCATCACAGAATCGTCTTACTCATACCTGAGCGCGACCATCGGATCGACTCTCATCGCGCGGCGGGCCGGGATGTAACAAGCTAACAAGCCGACTCCGATCAGCAGCAGAGCTACGGAGATAAACGTGAGCGGGTCGAGCGCGGGTACTTCAAAAAGCACGCTCGATATCAGACGAGTACCAAAAGCCGCTCCCAGGAGTCCTACCGCGACGCAGACGCCCGTGAGATTCAATCCTTCGACGAGCACCATTCGAAACACACGAGCGGGTTGCGCGCCCAAAGCCATTCGTATTCCGATCTCGTTTGTCCGCCGCGCCACGAAGTACGACATCGTTCCGTAGAGCCCGACGCAGACCAGCACCAACGCTACCAGTCCGAACGAACCGGTGAGCCGCGAGAACATTCGCTCGAACACTAAAGACTTGTCGATCCTTTGAACAAGCGTGTCGATCCTGGTGATCGGAATGTTTGCGTCCACTTCGGAGACCTGGTCTCGCAGTGCGGCTACGACGGTTTCAGGGTCGGTGTTGGTGCGAACCTGAAAAGTCATAAAGCTCGCTGCATCGATCGCCTGCAGAGTGAGAAAAATATGCTGTCGGCGGAGCGGGCTCGCGCAAGTCGTTGTACTTGGCATCCCCGACTACTCCGACAATCTGAAAGTCTCTGGGCTTTGTCTCGCTGCCGAATCGCAGCACTTTACCGAGCGGCTAACGGGAGACCTGCATCCATTTAACAGCGCGTTCGAGAAGCCCCGCGCTCATTGCCTCCCATCGGTCGGCGGCTCGCCCGCCCGGCGAAACGTCGCTTGCGGTTAAGCCCGTCCCCGCGAGGTCCTCGAGATAGATGATCATCAGTTCATTGCGCTTCGCTTCATCAACCAGATGCACGAGTCGTTGAGAGAGGACTTCGTCGCTCGGCATTCGATAGCCTTTGCCCTCGAGAAACGCGCGTGCACGGGCTCCGTCGGAGTCCGGCCGCCCGGGATTCGCTTTCACGTTTCGTGCGTAGGCATCGGCAATGAACTCGAGCCCCCCGAGATGGACCGTCTTGTTGGCCTTGTAGCGGTACGTATTAGTATTGCCTGGCAAGTAGCCTTCGAACTGCACCCAGTACATTCGGTTGATCCGGCCTTGCTTGTCCGCATCGACAAAGAAATGCTGCTCGGCGCGGGCGACGTCATAGAGAATGAAATCCTGGCTGCCGGCGTACTTGAACTGCTTGTCGAATTTCAACTCAACCTTCGGCGTTTCGGATGAGCGCAGGATTTGTCCGGAGACCGTGCGAGGCTGGCTTTGAATGCCTTTCGAGAGTAACTCGAATGATAGGTTTCCGACCGTGCTTCCGAGACAATAGGTGAATGCGAGCCCCAAACTGACAGCGACAGTGAGCAAATGGTTCATCAGCATTCCGTTTTCTCCTCGTTTCCATTGGGTTTGAACAAGGATACGCGGGGAAGCAGGTCTCTGTTCGCCGCAATTGATGCTGTCGAATTAATGGGCCAAGCGCCGATCCTAGCTCAGCACTCGCGGGGTTCAAGAGTTTATTCATACCTCAGCGCGACCATCGGGTCGACCTTTGCCGCTCGTCGTGCCGGAATATAACACGCAAGTAGCGAGACGCCGGCCAGCACCATTGCGACGGCAAAGTAGGTCCAGGGATCGGTTGCGCTCACGCTGAAGAGCAACGACTTCATCACGCGGGTCAACGCGAACGCACCGGCCAGTCCTATTCCCACGCCCGCGATTGAAAGCTTCATACCCTGGCCGACTACCATCGCCAGCACGTCGGGCACTCGCGCGCCAAGCGCCATGCGTATACCGATCTCGTTCGTTCGATGAGTGACCGAGTAAGACATCACCCCATACAACCCGACCGAAGCCAGGATCAGCGCGACCACGGCGAAAATGCCAAGCAGTGTCATGGCGAAACGGCGCTGCGTCATCGAATCGGCCACCATCTGCTCCATCGTCGTGACTCGGAACACGGGCAGCTCGCTATCGACCTCTTGAATCGAGCCGCGCACGGCTCCGGCCAGACTCGACGGGTCAGAGGCCGTTCGCGCAATCAAGAAAACGCCGGGCACCGAAAACTGGCGTTGCGGCAGGTAGTACTGAACTGGCGATTCTCCTTCAAGTCCCTTTTGCTTTACGTGGCCGACCACGCCGACTACCTCTCGCCAGATGGGATTGCCCTGCGGATCGCGCTGGAAGCTTATGCGTTTGCCTACCGGGTCTTCGTCGGCCCAGAACTTGCGCTGCATCGTTTCGTCGATCATCGCCACTTGAGGCGCATCCCTCACATCACGATCGTCAAAGTAACGTCCTTTGAGGAGGGGAATCCCCATTGTCTGAAAGTAGGTCGAGCCCGCAAACCAACGATTGCCCCACGGCGACATTTCGCCAGGCGCTACCGTTCGACCGTCAATGGAGAAGCTGCCGCTCGAACCCGATCCGCTCATCGGCACGCTGGTGCATACGCCGGCGGACTCGACGCCGGGCAAAGCTTTGATCTTTTCCAGGGCCTGTTGGAAGAATGCATCGATCTGTTGTGGCTCTTTGTACGTGGTGGCCGGCAAGGAAACCTGCATAGTGAGCAGATGATCCGGTCTAAAGCCGGGATCGACCTCCTGCAGTTTCTTAAAGCTCTTCAACAGCAGTCCGGCCCCGATCAACAGCACCAGAGCCGCCGCCACTTCCGCCACGACGAATAGTCCTCGCACGCTACGCCGCGCTGAACCGCTTCGGCCGCCTTCTTTCAACACGGCATGCAAATCAGTCTTCGAGGTTTGCCAAGCCGGGAACAGACCGAACAGCACCCCGGTCAACAACGAAACCCCAAGTGTGAAAAACAGCACACGCGCGTCGAGGCCGATCTCATGAGAACGAGGAATGCCGTCTTTGTTGAGCGAAAGCAGCGCGCCCATGCCCCAATAGGCCAGCGCCAACCCGAGTCCCCCGCCGACGATTGCCAGCAACACGCTCTCGGTCAGAAGCTGCCGAATTACGCGCCCGCGTCCGGCGCCCAGCGCCGAGCGAATCGCAATCTCCTTTTGCCGAAGCGCCGCACGCGCCAATAGCAGGTTCGCGACGTTTGCGCAGGCGATCAGCAAAACGAAGGCGACCGCCGCCAGCAACACCAGCAACGCCGGCCGAATCTCGCCGACGACGTTCTCGCGCATCGACCGCAACAGCAATCCCCAACTGCTCGGATCCTTCGCGTCGCCGCCTCCGAAATACTGCTCGCGCACGTTTGCAGCGATGGTGTCCATCTCGGCCTGCGCCTGCTCGAGCGTCACGGTGGGCTTTAGCTTTGCGATCACAAACAGGAATTCATTTCGCCATCGACCCGTATCCAACTGTTGAGGCGTGAAGGCGATCGGCGAGTACAGTTCCTGAACCTGGCCGAGTTCGCGGCCGAATTGGAAATCAGGCGCCATTATGCCGATGACGTTGTAGTTCTCGCCGTTCAATCTGATTGTGTTGCCGATCAGATTCGGGTCGGACCCGAAGCGCCGTTTCCACAGAGCATCGCTCAGCACGACAACTCGATTCCGGCCCGGTTGATCTTCCTCAGGCTCAAAAAGACGGCCTCGCGCCGCCGCTACTCCAAGCGTCGAGAAGAACGTGTGTGAGACGGCCATGCCAGGCAAGCGTTCGGGATCGCCGCTGTCGGTCAGATTCACCGGCCAGCCGGTGGCCGCGCCGATCGCTTCGAACGAATCGCAGTTATCGCGATAGTGCGAATAGCCGCTGGCCGACACCGAGGCTTTCAGGTCGAGCTTGGGATAGTTGTGATACACCTGGACCAGTCGTTCGGAATCTTTGTAGTTGAGAGGACGGAGCAGAATCGCATTGACCACGCTGAAGATCGCGGTGTTTGCTCCGATCCCCAAAGCAAGCGCGATGACTGCGACGACACTGAAGCCGGGTTGCTTGAGCAACATGCGTGCACCGTAGCGCAGGTCCTGAAGAAGCGTTTCCATTGAGTCTCCTTGCCTAAATTTCGGATTGCGGATTGCGGATTGCGGATTCAGGACAGGAAACCCAAATCCGCAATCCGAAATCCGCATTCCGCAATTCGATCATTCGTACCGCAGCGCCACTATCGGATCGACCTTTGTAGCCCGCAGCGCTGGAATGTAACAGGCCACAAGCGCGACAGCAGCCAGCAGGACTGCAATCGCCGCAAACGTCCATGGGTCATTGGCTCCCACGCCGAACAACAGATTGGACATCACGCGAGTCAATGCCAGCGCGCCGGCGAGTCCCACTGCTATTCCGACGATTACCGGAATCATTCCCTGTTTGACGATCAGCTTCAGCACATCCGGCGATTGCGCTCCAAGCGCCATGCGGATGCCGATCTCGCGAATCCGTTGCGTCACCGAATACGAGATCACGCCGTAGATCCCGATTGCCGCCAAAGACAGCGCCGTCAAAGCGAACACGGCAAGCAGCACCAGGTTGAGGCGTCTGTCGGACATCGAACCCGCGATCAGTGCATCCATCGTCTGAATGTTGTAGATCGGCTGAGCCGGGTCAATCGCATTGACTTGACTGCGGACTGCTCCCACCAGGCTCAACGGCTCGACCGAGGTGCGCACCAGCAACCCGGAACGCCGCAGCGGAGCTTGCATGAACGGAGCATAGACGTGCGGCGCGGCTTCTTGATCCAATCCGGATTGGTGAAGGTCGCCGACCACGCCGACCACCGTCATCCAGTCATCTCCATCGCCCAACCGCCGCCCGAGCGGATTCTCCTGCGGCCAGTAGCGCTCGGCAAAAGCGCGATTGACGATCACCGTTTGAAGCCCGCCTTTTGCATCGGCGACACTGAATTCGCGACCTTCAAGCAGAGGGATGCCCATCATCTGAAAATAGTTTGGGCTGATAGCGCGGAAGTCGGCGAGCGGCGTGTCGTCCAGGCCCGTTGGTTCGGGCCGCCCTTCGATCTTGAAACCGTTGATGCCTCGGCGTCCCGAAAATGGCGGGTGATTGACGATGGCTGCCGATTGCACCCCTGGCAGAGCCGAGACGCGCTCCAGCAGTTGCTGATAAAAGGCTCCGCGCTGCGGCTCTTCAGCATATCGCTCGCTTGTAAGCGACAGCTCGACCGTCAACAGGTTTCGCGGATTGAACCCCGGATCGACGTTCAGCAATCGCCAGAAGCTCTTGATCATCAATCCCGCGCCGACCAGCAGCACAAGCGACAGCGCGACTTCGACAACCACCAACGCCCCTCGCAAACGATGCCGGCCATCGGCGCTGCCGCTTCGTCCGCCCTCCTTGAGCGTCGCGTTCAGATCGGTACGCGAGGACTGCAGGGCCGGAACCAGGCCGAAGATCGCCACCGTCACAACGGAAAGCAACATCGTGAAGCCGAGCACCGTGCCGTTGACCGTGATCTGATCCGCGCGAGGAATCTGACTTGCGCCCAGCCGGCGAATGCCTTCGTTACCCCAGGCCGCCAACAGCAATCCCAGGCCGCCGCCAAGCACCGACAGCAACAGGCTCTCCGTCAGCAACTGGCCAACTATTCGGCTGCGGCTCGCGCCGAGCGCCAATCGCACCGCGATTTCTTTCTGCCGCGCCGAGGCCGAAGCCAGCAACAGGTTGGCTACGTTTGCGCAGGCAATCAACAGAACGAACGCGACGGCTCCCGCCAGAATCAACAGGGAAGGCCGCAGTTGACGGCCGACCTGCGCTTGCAGCGGAACCAGATTGAGGCCCAGCCCCTGCCGGGAGTCTTCCAGCTCGCGTTGCCGGACGATGCTCTCCATTTCAGCTCGCGCTTCGCCGAACGAAGCGCCGGGCATGAGTTCTCCGATGGTGAAAAGGTTGTGAGCGTCGCGATGCGTTTCGGTTTCAAGCGAGCGCGGCACCCAGATCTCTCCCTGCCTGGCGCCGGTCAACGGCGGTGGGTATTGGAACTCGCCGGGCATCACACCGATCACTTCATAGTTCTTCCCATCGAGCACAATCGCCTTCCCAACGACGTCAGATTCGCCGCCGAGCCTTTGTTTCCAGAAGCCATAACTGAGCACGGCGACGCGGGCATTGGTCTGATCTTCTTCCGAGGAAATGTTTCGCCCAAACAGCGGCGTCACACCAAGCATCGGAAACAGGTTCGCAGTAACGGCCTGGCCTTCAAGCCGCACCGGGTCACCGGTGCCGGTCAAGTTCAAGTTCGCTCTTTCGGAGGCGGCCAGTTGCGCGAATGAGCGGCTACGCTCGCGATAGTATGAGATCTCGTTTGGAGAGAGTTCTACTTGATCTACTTTCTGAAGCTTGCCCCAGATGGCGACAAGCCGGTCCCCGTCTTTGTACGGCAGAGGCTTCAGTAGCACCGTGTTGATGACACTGAAGATCGCGGTGTTCGCGCCAACACCCAGCGCAAGCGTCACGAGTGCGATCAATGTGAATCCGGGTTTCTTCAACAACATTCGCGCGCCGTAGCGCAAGTCCTGCCAGAGTGTCTCCACTAGCCTCTCCTTCTGATTTTGGATTTTGGATTTTAGATTTTGGATTGAGGATCGCCCCCGCGTTCTATAAAAGATCCGCCTGGGGAATCCAAAATCCAAAATCTAAAATCCAAAATCGTTTCATTCGTATCTCAGCGCCACCATCGGATCGACTCTCGTCGCTCGGCGAGCAGGAACGAAACAAGCTCCCAGAGCCACTCCGGCAAGCACGATTGAAATCAACACGAACGTCGCTGGGTCAGTTGCGCTCACGCCGAACAGCAAGCCCACCATCACGCGTGTCAATCCGAACGCCGACACGAGCCCGATAGCCACGCCGGCCAGCGTCAACGTCATGCCTTGGCCCACGACGAGCTTGAGTATGTCTTTCCGGCCCGCCCCCAGCGCCATGCGAATCCCTATCTCGTGAGAACGTTGCGTGACCGTGTAGGAAATGACTCCGTAGATGCCGACCGCTGCAAGCGTCAGTGCGATGCCAGCAAAGCTTATGAGCAGCAGCATTGAGAAGCGCCTCAGCGAAATCGAGTCCCCAAGCAATTCCTTCATCGTCGCGATGTTGGAAACCGCCTGGTCCCTGTCGACGGCAAGAATCTGTTCGCGAATTGACGCGGTCATTCCAGACGGGTCTGAATTCGTCCGAACAACCAAAGTCATAAAGGAGGTGGGGAACTGCGCTTCGGGCAGATACATTTGCATCGGCGGCTTCTTGTCCAACCCAAACTGCGCGACGTCGCTGACTACGCCAACGACCGTTCTCCAGGGCTGCGGCCGCTTTTCCGAACCCGGAAACTTGATTCGCTTGCCAATCGGATCGTCGTTCGGCCAAAGCTCTTCGGCCATCGTCTGATTAACCAGCGCAACAAGAGGCGAGGCCTCAACGTCCTGCTCGGCCAATGCCCGGCCCTCCAGCATCGGAATTCCCATCGCTTGCAAGTATCCGGGCGTCGCTATGTAAAGAGCCACGCTGATCTCTTCACCACGAGGTTTCGGGCGCGTCTCCACTGCGAGACCTCTGCCATCGAAGTTTCCGCCGAAAGGAAGTATGCTCGTCACGCCAGCGGACTTCACGCCCGGAAGAGACTGGATGCGCTCGATGATTTGATTGTAGAAAGCAATCCATGTCGGGGCTTTAGGATATTTCGCATTCGGGAGCGCGACGTTCATGGTTACGAGGTTTTCGGGATTGAATCCGGTGTTAACGTCGCGCAACCGGATTACTGTCTTGATCAGCAACCCGGCGCTGATCAAGAGAACGAGCGCCATTGCGACTTCGGCAACGACGAGCGCGCTGCGCAGTCGATTGCGGGCCGCTCCCGCGCCGGAGCTTCGGCCGCCCTCCTTGAGCGCTTCATTCAAATCGAGCTTCGAGACGTGTAGCGCCGGAGCGAGTCCAAACACAATTCCGGTCAGCAGCGAGATCGCCAGTGTGAACCCCAGCACACGCAGATCCACCGGGATTTCGCTGAGCATCGGGTTGACCTTCGAGCCGAGCGATTCGACGAGGCTCGTCCCCCATAGCGCAAAGAGCAGGCCCAGTCCTCCGCCTGCCATCGCCAGCATCACGCTTTCGGTGAGCAGTTGTCGCACCAGGCGAGACCGCGCGGCCCCGAGCGCGGCCCTTATGGCGATCTCTTTTTGGCGCGCAGCAGAACGCGCGAGCAGCAAGTTCCCCACGTTGGCGCAGGCGATGAGCAACACAAAACCGACCGCCCCAAACAGCATCAGCAGGGTCGCTCGCAACCCGCCAACTGTGTCTTCAGCCAGCGCGACCAGCCGCACGCCGTAACCGGTGTTGTCTCTCGGATACTGCTGCTCCAAACGGCTTGCGATAACGTTCATCTCCGATTGCGCCTGCGCGAGAGGCACGCCGGGCTTGAGCCGCGCGATCGCTCGAAGGTGGCGCGAGCTTCGTTCCTCGTTATCATGTTTTTCGGCAACCGGCCGGTAGAACTCCGCGCGCGCGCCGACGAGGCTTGATGGAAGAGATTGAAAATCAGCCGGCATCACTCCGACAACCGTGTAAGGCCGGCTGTTGAGCAAGACCGTTTTCCCTACAATATTCGCGTCGCCGCCGAACGCTCGCTGCCATAAGCCGTGACCAAGAATGACAACGAAATCCTTTCCGTCTTCTTGCTCCTCGGGGAGGAACGTCCGCCCGAGAATAGGCTCGCCTCTCATGATCTTGAAGTAGCCATCGCCGACCTGCATCGCGTTAACTCGGTCGGGCTCGCCCGCGCCCGAAAGGATCGGCGCCCAGCTTGAGTAAGTCGCGACCTCTTCAAAAACGCAGTTCTGATTCCGCCAATCGTCCACATCGGTGGCGGAAACCTGACTGCGATTATTACCTTCATTCGGCATGTCTCCCCAAAGGAGCACGATGCCGTCAGCCTCCGCGTAAGGCAGCGATTTGAGCAGCACGGCGTTGATCACGCTGAAGATCACTGTATTGGCGCTGATGCCGAGAGCGAGCGAGAGAATGGCGACCGCCGTGACCGCCGGGCTCTTGAATAGCATCCGAGCGCCGTATCGCAGATCTTGCACCAGAGTCGTCATACGGTCTCCTCGATTCGGGCTTTCTCGTTCCTGGTAAGTGACCTGGAGGAAGGCAGCGTCGCAGGTTTCTAGTCACGCCAGCCGGTTTTGTGCGCCCAGTCATCGAATTCTTTCCGTCTGCGCGCCCAATCGCGAGGTGGCTGCTCCTTTTCGCCTGCGACACCTTCTCGCATTCTCGCGGTGTTCTCGGCGAGCGCACCCAGGCCAATCGCGAGCCGGCGGTCGTCGATGTGCTCCTCGTCTTCGATCGGCCAGGGTTCCATCTCGCCATTCTCGTCCCAGTCGTACTGAGTTCCATAAAGCTGAGGTCTGTCTTCGAACATCCGAATCCGGTCTTCAAGATAGGCCGGTTGCCAGGCGGGGATTGCACTGTCAGCCGCGGCCTGAGTGAGAAGAGAAAGGCAGCGCCGTTGAAACGCGGGCTCTCCGATCGCGTGCTGGGCGATCATCCAGGCGGCATCCGATCCGTCTTCTCCAACGAGACTGATAGCAGGCCAGCCTTGTTGCTCGATGATCTCTGCCAGCCGTTCGGCATTGCGGCGATGCAGTTCTTCCATTCGCGGGTGGTAGCCGTCGAACAGCGATCCATCAGCGGCAAGCTCAGCTCGCACCGCTTGATCTGCTTCGCGCATTTGCAGCAGCTCGAGCCGCAATCGTTCTTCGATCACCTCTGACCTCTGACTTCTGACTTCTGACTTCTGACCTCTGACCTCTAGCTTCTTCTCATTCGTACCTCAGAGCGACCATTGGATCGACTCGTGTTGCCCGGCGTGCAGGCACGAAACAGGCCACCAGAGCCACCCCTGCCAGGACTAGGGAAATCGCGATGAATGTGAGCGGATCGGTTGCGGTCACTCCAAACAACAAGCTCGACAGCAACCGAGTCAACGCGATCGAGGCAATCAAGCCAACCGCCAAACCGGCAGTCGTGAGCAGTATCCCTTCCTTGAGCACCGCTTTCATAATGTCACGAGTCTGCGCGCCC
Source organism: Candidatus Onstottus arcticum (assembly GCA_038040485.1). GTDB lineage: Bacteria > Acidobacteriota > Blastocatellia > UBA7656 > UBA7656 > Onstottus_B > Onstottus_B arcticum. The sequence continues at coordinate 30,465 of JBBPIE010000004.1, read as the reverse complement.
AACGCGATTCGAACTCCGATCTCGTGGGTGCGGCGGCTCGTCGAAAAACTCATCAGTCCGTAGATCCCAATCCCGGCGAGCGTCAAAGCGATTCCAGCGAACGCGCCGAGAAGCAGCAGGTTGAAGCGTCTTTCACCAAGCGACCTCGAAACAAGGTCGTCGATCGTCGCGATACTCGAGAACGGCAGGTTCTTGTTCACCGCCCACACTTCGGCTTTTACCGCTTGCAGCGCTGTCGAGGGTTCGCCGCCGGTGCGCACGATGTAGGTCATCGAGCCGTAAGGCTCCTGGAGATGAGGCAGGAAAATTTCCGTGCGCGGGTCGCTGTCCAATCCGTCATGACGAACATCGCCGACAATGCCGATGATCTCTCGGACCTTCGCCTCGCCGACAAAGCCAAGCTTGATCTTCTTTCCAACCGGGTCTTCATCAGGCCAGAAGCGGCGGGCCGTGGTCTCAGATATCAGCGCCACCGGCTGCGCCCCGTCCCTGTCGAAGCTAGTGAAGACGCGCCCGCGCCGCAGAGGAATGCCCATCGCCGCAAAGTAGTCTGTCGTTGCCACGGTCAAGAAAGCCGACGGCTCTTTGACCTTGGAGAGGCGGAGGGCTGCCCTCCAGAGTGAAGATGCCGTTGATGTCGATGCTGTTGTCGTGAAACGGGAGCGCTGAGACGGCGCCGGCTGATTCGACTCCCGGCAGTGCCGCTATACGATCCAGGGTTTGCTCGAAAAACGCCGCCCGTTGCTGAGGAGTCCGGCTGCTGCCCCAGACATGCACTTCAAGCGAAATCGCGTTGCGAGTCGCGAAGCCCGGATCGACCTGCAGCAAGCGAACAAAACTGCGAACCAGCAAGCCCGCGCCGATCAGCAGCGTCAACGCCAGAGCGATTTCCGAAACGACGAGCGCGTTGCGCAAGCGGTGACGCGCGGACCCGTCGCCCGCCGCCCGGCCACCTTCTTTCAACGAGTCTTGCAGATCGGGCTTCGAGAACTGCAACGCCGGCGCAAGACCGAAGATGAGCGCCGTCAGCATCGATACCGCAAGCGCAAAAAGCAGAACGCGGCCATCAAAACCGATCTCGGTGTGGCGCGGCAGATTGCTGGGACTGAAGGCCAGCACCGCATCCACGCCCCACCACGCCATGAGGATGCCGCCGGCGCTTCCGAGCAAAGCAAGCGTTACGCTTTCGGTGATCAATTGGCGGACGAGGCGAGCGCGAACGGCGCCCAACGCGGCGCGGATTGCGAACTCCTTTTGGCGCTCGGCTCCTCTGGCAAGCAGCAGGTTTGCTACGTTGGCGCAGGCTATCAGGAGCACGAAACCCGCTGCGCCCAATAGTAGTAGCAGCGCGGGCCGAGCCTCTGCCGTCATTTGTTCGGCGAGTGGTACGAGTAGCACGCCTCGGCCTTTGACGTATTGCGGGTACTGTTCGGAGAGCCGCGCGTGGATGGCCGTCATTTCTTGTTGCGCTTGCTCGCGCGAGACGCCGGGCTTGAGCTGCCCGATAACCTTGATGTAGGTCGAGCGGCGGTCACGCTTGTAGCTATCTCGGATGACCAGCGGCGCCCACATCGCTCGGCCGGAAGGAAACTCGAACGCGGCGGGCATTATTCCGACGATGGTGTGAGGCTGGCCATTGAGCAGGAGTGACTGCCCGACGAGTTCCTTGTTGGCGCCGAAGCGCCTGCGCCACAGAGCTTCGCCGATAATGATCACGCGATCATTGCCCGCCTGAAACTCCTCGGGTAAGAATGTGCGCCCATAGACCGCCTTTACACCGAGTATGTCGAACAAACCGTCAGACACGAGCCACGACCTGAACGACTCCGGCTCGTCATTTCCCGTGAGCCGATGGCTGTAAGGCTCGGCGATGGCCATTCGCTCGAAGACTTGATTCTGGTCGCGCCAATCGAGGAAGTTAGCAGGGGCGGCGCCATCCTCTTTCTTACCGGTGCTCGCGTCTGTTTCCCAGAGCGTGAGAATACGGTCCGCGTCTTTGTAAGGCAGAGGGCGGAGCAGCACCGTATTGACGACGCTGAAGATGGCCGTGTTCGCGCCGATTCCGAGGGCAAGCGTGATTGCCGCGATCAATGCGAAGCCCGGGTTCTTGATGAGCATTCGAATGCCATATCGAACGTCTTGCAGCAGAGTCGTCATACGCCCTCCATCGGGTGTGCTGCCGTCAACAACAGGGAGATCATCAGCAGGGAACTCTTCATTTCCGAACACCTCCTCCACCTCTTCTCTGCGAAACCTCTGCGTCTTTGTGTCTCTGCGGTTGGAGAGCTCGCAAACTTGTAAACCTGGAAGTCCTCTCTAACCGCAAAGACGCGAAGACGCGGAGGTTTCGCAGAGAAGACCGGAAACTCGAAACCTAGACCTTTATTCGTATCTAAGCGCGATCATCGGATCTACCTTTGCAGCTCGGCGGGCCGGTATGAAACAGGCTCCCAGAGCCACTCCCGTCAGAAGCAGCGAGATGGTCGCGAAAGTTGCAAGATCGGTTGTCCCGACTTCAAACAGCAGACTGGCCAGCACGCGGGTCAATGCAAATGCGCCGGCCAGCCCTATTCCCACTCCGGTCAGCGCAAGCACGATTCCTTGACCGACAACCAGTTTCACGACGTCGGACGGCTTCGCTCCGAGCGCCATCCGAATTCCAATCTCGTGAGTGCGCTGCGTGACTGAATAAGAGATCACTCCGTAAATGCCAACGGCTGCAAGCACCAGCGCGACGCCCGCGAAGATCCCAAGCAGCAACATGTTGAATCGCCGCCGCGCGACCGACGCTGAGAGCAGTTGCTCCATCGTCTTTATATCCGGAACGGGCAAGTCCTTATCCACGGCCCATACCTCGTTCCTCATCGCGTCAGCGAGACTCTTCGGACTCCCGGCGCTCCGAACAAGCGCGGTCATGAACGGCCACGGGTCATTGAGGTAAGGGACGTAGAATTCAGGCCTCGATTCGGCGTCCGGTCCGAGGTGCTTCACGTCTCCGACGACGCCAATGATTTCCATCCACGGGTCATCGCTCTCGATCCGCAAGCGCTGGCCGAGCGGGTCTTCGTCTGTCCAATAGAGTCGCGCCATCCTCTCGTTGATGATGGCTACTGGCGGCGCATCGGCGTTGTCGGCCTCGGTGAATGCGCGGCCCTTCAGAAGAGGAACACCGATCGTCCGGAAATAATCGCGGCTTATCACGCGGTAGTCGGCGTTCGGGCCATCACCTGAACCATCGGTGGGGCGGCCCGCGATGATCACACCACGGCCGCTGTTTCCGGGCGTCAGAGGAAGACGCGAGATTGCGGCCGCGGACTCAACGCCGGGAATCGACTGGAGACGTTGAACGACTTGTTGAAAGAACGCTGCTCTTCTTTGGCTGTCCGGATACTGAGCGGCCGGAAGCGAAAGCCGCACCGTATGCACGTTGCGAGTTTCAAAGCCGGGATTGACTCGCTCGAGCCGAACGAAGCTCTTGATCATCAGGCCGGCGCCGATCAACAGCACCATCGACAGCGCGATTTCCGAAACGACGAGCAAGCTGCGGGCGCGATTGCGGCGGGCGCCCGCGGTCCCTCCGCGTCCTCCCTCTTTGAGCGTTTCGTTCAAATCGTTCCTTGTAGCTTGCAACGCCGGGAAGAGCCCGAAGACCACGCCTGTCGCAAGCGCAACCGTTAGCGTAAAGCCAAGTACAAGCCCGTCAATCTTGATGTTCTGCGCGCCGCGGAGGTCGGCTGGCATCACCGAAACCAACCGGTCGATGCCCCAGAGCGCCACCAGCAATCCGAGCGCGCCGCCGGCCAACGCGAGGACAACGCTTTCAGTGAGCAACTGTCTGACGAGCCTCCATCGAGTCGCGCCGAGCGCTGTGCGAATGGCTATCTCTTTCTGACGTGTCGCTGCTCGAGCCAGCAGCAGGTTCGCGACGTTGGCGCACGCGATCAGCAGCACAAAACCCACCGCCCCGAACAAGACCAGCAGAGCCGGCCGTATGTCGCCGACGCTCTGCTCGCGCAGAGTCGTCAGGTTTACGCCGCGCCCGATGTTGTTGTTGGGGTTTTTCTCCTCCAGGTTTCGCGAGACCATGTCCATGTCCGCTCTCGCCTGCTGAAGCGTTACGCCCGGCTTGAGCCTCGCTATAGCGCTGAGGTAGTGGCTGTCGCGGTTGGACGACATGTCGACTGTGGGTCTTAACACGTGTTCGGGGACGGAGTGGCGCGGCGGAATCCAAAGGTCGGATTCCCCGGGGAATCGGAATCCGGCGGGCATTACTCCGATGATGGTAAGGGGTTCACCGTTTGCAGTCAGCGTCTGACCGATGATGTTCGCGTTCGCGGCGAATCGCCTTTCCCACAAGCTACGACTGATGACCGCGACCCGGCCAGTGCCGCGATTTTCCTCGTCCGCCTGAAAGACTCGGCCCACTATCGGCTGCACGCCGAGGACCGGAAACAGACCGGCGGTGGTGACGACGCCCGCGGCACGTTCGGGCCTGTCGGTACCAGTGAGGCTGAAGCCCTCTTCGCGATAAGTCGCTATGTTTTCGAAGACCTGGTTTTGGCCTCTCCAATCCACGAAGTTCGCGGCGGCGATGGCTTCTTTGCTGTGCTGCTGAAGGTCGCTCTCGAAGACCATGACGATCCGGTCGGGTTCGGGGAAGGGCAGCGAACGAAGCAACACCGCATTGACCACACTGAAGATCACGCTGGTCGCTCCAATCCCCAAAGCGAGTGCGAGGACCGCCACGGCGGTAAAACTCCGATTGGCAGCCATCATTCGAATCGCATAGCGCAAGTCTTGAAGCAAAGTTTGCATCGTTCCTCCGAAGTATTGGTTCCGAGTTCAGGATCCTGAGTTCGGGGTTCAGAGTTCAGAGTTCAGAGATCAGAGTTCAGAGTTCAGGGTTCGAAATTCCAAGTTCAAACGGGAGAGCCAAGTTCTTCAGTGCTGAGTCAAGAACCCAGAACGCTAAACCTTGAACCGGAAACTTGCGCAGGGCCAAGCCCTGCGGATCAGATTAGAATCAATCGTCGTGCCCTCTCAAACTGAGCCATAACTGATGAATCTCAAGGGATCGAACTGATCGGCCATTTTCGCCTTGCCGGTTATGGGACTGGGTCGTCCCGGATTCGTGAAGCACGGTTCCGCGCTTGAAGCCTTGATAGCGCAGGCTTAGTATGTGACTGCTTACAAAGGCAGCTCAACCGTCGGTTCCCGACAGCTAGAAACAAGACGGCAAATGACAAAGGCACCTCACCGAAAAAGACGCTGCGGTTGGATCATTGGCGCAGTGCTCGCCGTGATCGCCGTGCTTGGCGAAGTGGCCATCGAGGTACTGAGCGACGAACTGAAGGAGATGCTTCGCCCGTATCGCATCTACGTATGGTCGGCGCTTGGGCTGGCGTTCATTGCGGCGATCGTGATGGCTTTCAGAGAATCACGCTCAAGCAACGATCCTCCGAGCAGTGACTCGTTAGGCGATCGAAACATCTCAGCAGCCGAAGTCAAAGACAGCAACTTCGTAACGGGCAATGACAATGTGATTGCTGACCGCACCAAGGGCGATGTCTTTCGCGGGGACAAGATCACCGACGGCGACGTGGTTCACGGCGACAAGCACATCCACATCCAAAAGGCCGAAAGTCGGGCGCTCTCTGCGTTGCATCAGCTTCCGGCGCCGCCTCGCGATTTCACGGGCCGCGCAGAAGAGATCGAAGAACTCCTGCGCGAGATGGCAAACGGCGTGACCATATCGGGCTTGCGCGGGCTGGGCGGAGTGGGCAAGACCGCGCTTGGTTTTTTAAGCTGGCCGACATCGTAAAAGAGCGATACCCGGATGCTCAGTTCTATCTCGACCTCAAAGGCGTGAGCGAACGCCCGCTCACCGCGGCCGACGCGATGGCGCACGTCTGTCGAGCCTATCATCCGGAGGCAAAGCTGCCAGATCAGGAAGCTGAGTTGAGCGCTATCTACAACTCGGTGCTGAACGGCAAACGGGCCCTGCTCATAATGGACAACGCGAAAGATCGTGCACAGGTCGAGCCGCTCATCCCGCCCGCGGGCTGCGCGTTGATTGTGACGTCGCGGCAGCACTTCACACTGCCGGGGCTTTTTGAGAAAGACCTCGATGCGCTGCCGGTAGACGACGCGCGCGAGTTGCTTCTGAAGATCGCCAAGCGAATCGGCGATCACGCGGACGAGATTGCAAGGTTGTGCGGCTGCCTGCCGCTGGCTTTGCGCGTGGCTGCGAGCGCAATTGCCGAAAGGAAGAATCTGTCTCCGGCTGATTATGTGCGACGGCTGAGCGATGAAAAGCAGCGGCTAAGTCACCTCAAGGAGGTCGACGTTGCGCTGAGCGTAAGCTGCGCGATGCTCGGCGAAGAGAGATTCGCGCTTTGGCGCAAGCTAGCGGTCTTTCCGAGCACCTTTGATGACGGCGCTGCGGCAGTGGTGTGGGAGATGGAGGCGGATGTTGCAGAGGACGCGCTCGGCGATCTGCTGGCGTACAGCCTTCTCGAGTATGACGAAGAGATTGTTCGCTATCGTCTCCACGACCTTGCCCGAATATTTGTCGATCGGCGTTTGAGCGAGGGCGAGCGTGATGGTGCGAAACGCCGCCACGCGGTGCATTACTGTCGGGTGCTCGAACAGGCGGATGAGACCTACTTGCAAGGTGGTGACGCAGTGACACGAGGACTTGCACTCTTCGACTGGGAGCGCGAAAACATTGAAGCGGGATGGGGTTGGGCTGCGGCAAACGCCCAAAGAGACGAACAGGCGTCGCAGTTGGGCCTCAGCTATCCGAATGCCGGAGTATACGTTCTCCATTTGCGTCAACACCTGCAGGAGCGAATAAAGTGGTTGGAAGTTATGCTTGAAGCCGCCCGTAGGTTGAAGCATCGCGGCGCTGAAGGCTACGCGCTGGGCAACCTCGGCATTGTCTACTTCGCGTTGGGCGAGCCCCGCAAGGCGATTGAGTATCACGAAGAAGGCCTCGCGATCGCCCGAGAGATAGGCAACCGCGAAGGCGAAGGGATGGCGCTGGGCAACCTCGGTCTTGCCTACCTTGGGTTGGGCGAGACGCGCAGGGCGATTGAGTATCACGAGCAGCGACTTGCGATCGCGCGAGAGACAGGCGAACGGAGAGCCGAAGGGCGCGCGCTGGGCAACCTCGGCAATGCCTACTGTGATTTGGGTGAGACACACAAGGCGATTGAATATCACGAGCAAAACCTTGTAATCGCACGAGAAACAGGTGACCGCATAGGCGAAGGCAGCGCGCTCGGCAATCTCGGTAACGCTTATGCGAGCTTGGGCCAGACACGCAAGGCTATTGATTATTTCGAGGAAGTCCTTGTGATCGCACTTGAGACCGGCGACCGCGACTCCGAAGCACACGCACTGGGCAACATCGGCAAGGCCTACGACAAGTTAGGCGAGACGCGCAAAGCGATTAAGTTTCACGAACAGGCCCTTACATTGGTGCGAGAGATAGGCACCCGCTTAGGCGAAGCTCACGTCCTCTCGAACCTGAGCCTAACCTTATATCGACTGGGTGAGCGCGGACAGGCTGTTGCCAATGGTGAAGCCGCGCTCAGGATTTTTGAAGAGATCGAATCGCCGGAGGCGGAGAAGGTGCGCACGCAACTGGCTGAGTGGCGGGCTGCGCCGCAGCAATGAACACCAGAGTTTGGACATTTCCCCGAAGGGGATCCGTGCTCCAGCCCAGGGTTGCTGTACTCGGCTACCCTGGGAAAGACGGCGCCGAGCTCCCCAACCCCGAAGGGGTTGTGGCCAAGCCTCTCGGCACACACCGACCACTGGATCAGATTGCTTTGAATGACTTCATTGGGCCTTTAACGTGGAGCACTGCCACAACCCCGTTGGGGTTGCGACGATCATCACTGCTATTCCCCAAGGTAGCTGAGTACAACAACCTTGGGCTTTGGGCCGCAACCACTACGTGGTTGACCACCAACTGCTTGTCTTGTGTTTCGATTGTCCCTGGTAGCGCGGCGGGACTATAATCGACTCGCCACTCATAGATTCGCCGCTGAGAGAAAGACTATGACTACCGAGACCCTTAGTTACTTTGAAATCGCCGCGGGGTTGCCATCCGGAGCGGCCGTCACTTTACACGAAGTCAGTTGGGATGAGTACGAGGAACTAATTGACGAACTCGGCGAGGCCAGAGGACTGCGGGTCAGTTACAACGACGGGACTTTGGAGATTATGACTGTTTCATCTGAACACGAAAGCTACGCGACTTTCATCAACCGGTTGATCAGTCACCTAAGCTTCCGGCTGCGCATCAACATACGCTTCTTCGGCTCGGCCACAATGAGAACGAAGAAAAAGAAGAAAGGCAGCGAACCTGATGCGTGCTTTTATGTTCAGTCGGCCCCGGCCATCGGTAACAGGATTCAAATCGACTTCGCTGTCGATCCTCCGCCCGACGTCGTTGTCGAAGTAGACATTCATCACAACTCTCAAGACAAGTTTTCGATCTACGCGGCGCTCGGGGTGCCAGAAATCTGGCGCTACGACGGGCTGGAATTGACCATCCATCTTCTTCAGGAAGATCAATACATCAACGTGGAAAATAGCCTGGCGCTGCCCATGCTATCGAGCCGGGCGCTGACGGATTTCCTGGCGCGCCTTCCAAAGGACGGCGAATCTCAGACCCTCGTCGCCTTTGACGAATGGCTCCAGTCCCTCCCGCGATAGTAGTCCGTAGTCAGTGGTCCGTAGTCCGTTGCTCGTGCTCACGTGTGGCGTCCTGCTCTGCTAACTACTACTGACTACGGACTACTGACTCCTGAGAGCGATCATCGGATCGACTTTTGTTGCGCGGCGCGCGGGAATCCAGCAAGCCGCCAACGACACCGCTGACAGCAGCACCGCGACGATCGCGAAAGTCGCCCCGTCCGTTGCGCTCACGCCGTACAGCAAGCCTTCAGTCAAACGCGTCGACATGAACGCCGCGCCGAGACCGGCCGCCACTCCGATCATCGTCAGCACCATTCCTTGTCTGATGACCAGTGACAACACATGCCGCGACTCGGCGCCAAGCGCCATTCGAATGCCTATCTCGCGAGTGCGCCGGCCGACCATGTAAGCCATCACGCCATACAACCCGATCGACGCGAGCAGCAGAGCTACGCCACCGAAGACTCCGATAAGCGTCGATGCCAGGCGGTTCGCGGCTAGCGTGTTCCCTAGCTGCGCGGCCATCGTCTTGATGTCTTTGACTGCCAGCGACTGATCCACGGCTTGAAGTTCGCCGCGGACCGCGGGAATCAAATCCGCAGAGCGGCCTTTCGCCCGCACGACGACGTTGGTGTAGGAGTCGTACTTGCGTTGCAACGAGGGGAGATCGAAATGCGAGAGCGGCGCTTCGGTCAGATCGTGATGCTTGACGTCGGCGGTGATGCCGACGATTTCTAGCGACGGCGGGCGGCCGAGGTTCAGTCGTTTGCCCAGCGCGTCTTCGCCGGGAAACAGCCTCTGGGCGAGCGCTTCGTTGATGATCACCACGCTGGGCGCGCCTTCGCGGTCCTGTTCAGTGAAGCCGCGGCCTTCCGCAAAGCGAATACCCATCGTTTCGTGATAGCGCGGACCGACGAAGCTCGCGTCGAAAGCCATCTGCTCGTCGGGCAACGGCTGCCTCCCTTCGGCAAAGATGCTGCTCATATAGCGGCTCCCGCTTAGCGGCATCACCAATCCATAGCTGACCGATTCAACGCCGGGCAGCGATCCAAGACGTTCGATGATCTCCTGCTGCAGCGCGTGCCCGCGCGCAGCGTCGTACTTCTTCTTGTCCAGTTCCAACGGCACGACGATCAGGCTTTCGGCTTGATAACCCGGATTGATCGCCAGCAGGTTGCGCAGAGTCTTGATACACAGCCCGGCTCCGATCAATACGACTATCGCAAGCGCGAGCTGCGCCACGACAAGCACGCTGCGAAAGTTGAACCTTCGTTCGCGTTGACTTGAGCCGCCGGGTTCTTCCTTTAAGGCCGGCACGAGATCGGCTCGCGCGCTTTGCCACGCCGGGACCACGCCGAAGACCAGTCCGGCAAGCACCGAGCTGAGCGCCGTGAATGCGAGCACCCGCCGGTCCACGCCTTCGCCGAGCAGAGTCTGCGCGACGCCCAGCCTCGACTGCGTTTTCATCAATAGCATCACGAGCCAGGGTGCAAGCAGCAGCCCCGCCGCGCCGCCCGCCAACGCCAGCAGCAAACTCTCGGTCAGCAGTTGACGGCTCAGCCGCCAGCCGGTCGCGCCAAGCGCCAGTCTGATCGCCATCTCCTTGCGTCTCGCGACTCCGCGCGCCAGCAACAGACCGGCGACGTTTGCGCAAGCAATCAACAGCACGAGACCCACTACTGCCATGGTCAGCTTGAGCGGCGACGAGAATCGCTTGCGCAAGACCGAAATGCCCTTGCCGCCCGGCTCGAATTGGATGTGCTGCTCGCTGAACGGCAGGCCTTTGGTGATCGTTCCTGGCGGAGTGTGAGCGTCCTTGACTTGCTGTGCGAGCGCGTCCAAACCCGCTTCTGCTTGCGGCTGGGTCAGCCCTTCCTTCACGCGCCCCATCAGCAGCAAGAACCGGTCGTTGCGGTTCTCGATAAACTTCGACTCCGCGAGTTGCGGATGCATCAAGGCCGGGACCCAGATATCGGTTGGCTCTTCGAGGATCATTCCGTTGAACTCGCGCGGGGCGACGCCGATGACGGTCAGCGGAAAGCCGTTGAGCGTGATCGTCTGGCCGATCAGGTTTGGGTCCGCGCCAAAGCGATTGCGCCAGAAAGCATCGCTGACAACCACGACCGGCTGAGTGCCCGGTGCGCGTTCTTCCTCGGGCGAGAAGGTGCGGCCGCGCGCGGCGCTCACGCCGAGCACGTCGAAGTAGTTGCCCGAGACAAACTCGCTCGCGACTCGTTCGATCTGATCGTGGGTCTTCAGTTCCAACTCGGCCGTATTGAAGGCGAGCAGCCCTGAGAAGACTTCGTTCTGCGAGCGGTACTCGCTGAAGTCGGGATACGAAAAGGCGTTGCCGACAAAATGCGGGCTCACGCTGACGGAGTTGATCAGCACGAGTCGGTGCGGATCTTTGACGGCCAGCGACCTGACCAGCAGCTTATCAGTCACGCTGAAGATCGCGGTGTTTGCTCCGATGCCGAGCGCGAGCGTGATGATGGCTATCAGAGTGAAGCCAGGTGTCTTGAGCAGCATTCGCGCGCCGTAGCGCAAGTCTTGGAAGAGTGTCTGCATTGGTTCTCCTGTCTTTGAGGGACGAGGATGGAGGATTGAGGATTGAGGATAGAGGATTGAGGATAGAGGATAGAGGATAGAGGATCGACCCCCGTAGTAATTGATTCATCCGCTCGGCGAAACTGTGCCACGTAGTAACGAATTTATTCGTTAGTCAATCAATCGTGCATAGACCGCGATCGAACGAATGAATTCGTTACTACGTGGGTCCTTCAGTCTCTCCTCAATCCTCAATCCTCGATCCTCAATCCTCGATCCTCCATCCTCGATCCTCGATCCTCAATCCTCGATCCTTCAATCCTCCATCCTCGATCCTCCATCCTCCATCCTCCATCCTCACTCATGTCTCAGCGCAACCATCGGCTCGACTCTTGCCGCACGCCGCGCGGGAATGTAGGTCGCGAGCAACGCAACTCCTGTAAGCAACAACGCTATGATCGCGAACGTCACTGGATCAGTCGCGCTCACGCCAAACAGCAAGCTTGCCATCAATCGCGTCAATGCCAACGCTGCAATCAAGCCCGCGGCGACGCCCGTGAGGACCAGTCGCAACCCCTGACTCAGCGTCAGCTTGAGCACGTGTTTGCTTTGCGCGCCTAGCGCGATACGGATCCCGATCTCCCGCGTTCTTTGCGTCACCGCATACGACATCACCCCGTAGATCCCAATCGCCGCAAGCAGCAGCGCGACGGTTGCGAACAGCACAAGCAGCCAGGTGTTGAATCGCCGCGGCGCGATGTGGCGCGCGAGCCGCCCTTCCAATGTCGCGATCTCGGAAATCGGAACATTCGAATTGATCGCCTGGATTTCGCCTTTGATCGCGGCGGCCAGCGTCCAAGGATCAACACGCGAGCTTCGAACCGAGAGAGTCGACTGCGGCAGCGGCCTGAGTTCAAACGGCGTATAGATCTTGATGCGTCCCAGTCGCTCGCTGCCATAGTTGCGCACGTCGCCCACGACGCCGATGATCTCGTGCGGCACGGGGCCGTCATACTTAATGTGTTTGCCCACCGCGTCACCTTCGGGCCAGAAGCGACGCGCTAGTTGTTCATCCACAAGCACAGCCGAAGCGGGTCGAGCGTTGTCTTCTGCTGTGAAGGTGCGACCTTGCTTGATGGGAATTCCCATCGTCTTGAAGTAATCCGAAGTAATGATCCCCCAGTCGACATTTATGATTTCGTCGGGCTTGATTGTCTGGTAATGACCGTTGATTTCTGGGTTGATGTCGTTCTGCCATCCCGGCTCCAGACCGGGAAGATCGCCGTTGCCGACGCACGCGGCTTCGACGCCGGGCAGCGCGTTGATCCGTTCCAGGAGTTGAGAATAATAGTTCGTCAGTTTTTCGCGGCTGAGATAAGCTTCGCGCGGCAGTAGTTGCATCGTCAGGACGTTCTGCGCGTTGAAGCCGGGCTCGGAAGCGAACAGTAGCGCGAGGCTTCTGATAAGCAGCCCGGCGCCGACCAGTAGCACCATCGCAAGCGCGACTTCGGCAACTACAAAGGTGTTGCGCAAACGCCCGCCGCGCGCATCGCTCATGCTGCGGCCGCCTTCCTTCAGCGTCTCCTGCAGATCGGTTTTTGTGCTTTGCCAGGCAGGCGCGAGACCAAAGACGATGCCGGTGATCGCCGAAAGCGCCAGAGTAAAACCGAGCACGCCCCCGCCGATCGTCACTCCTTCCAGACGCGGCAAGGCCGCAGGCGCAAACTTCACGAGCAGATCGACGCCCCAATAAGCGAGCAACAAACCCAGCCCGCCTCCAGCTACGGCCAGCACGAGGCTTTCCGTAATCAACTGTCGGAGCAGCCGGCTGCGGCTCGCGCCCAGCGCTACACGAACCGCGAACTCCTTTTGGCGGGTGGCCCCGCGTGCGAGCAGCAGATTGGCTACATTGGCGCACGCGATCAGCAACACCAATCCGACCGCTGCGAACAACAGGAGCAACGACGGGCGAGTGTCGCCGACTATGCTCTCGTGCAGACTGACGACGCGGATCGTGTTGCCGCCGTTGTGATACGGGTACTCCGCGATCAGCTGCTCCTCGATGGACTTCATGTCGGCGCGCGCCTGTTCGATTGTCACTCCGGACTTCAAGCGCGCGATGACACTGCCGGCGACTCGGCTCTCGCGTTGGAACCAGCCGCCGTTCGGTTGCGCGTACTGCTCGGCCAGCACCCACATCGCGGGCGGTCCCTGATGCTGGAACTCTTGCGGCGCTATTCCGATGACGGTGAAGGGCTGGTTGTTGAGGGTGATTCTTTGACCGACGATCTGCGGATCGCCGCCGAATTGCGACTGCCAGAAAGAATGGCTGATGACGGTGACTCCGGGCGCGCCAAACTTGTCTTCATCACTGCTGAAGTCGCGGCCGAGCTGCGGAGACGCTCGCATCACGCGAAAGTAATCCGCAGTGACCATCCGCGCGTTGATCGACTGAGCTTCGCTGTCGCCTGTCAAAGTCATCTGCCAGCCGCGAATTGTCGACATCGCTTCGAATGATTGATTTCGCCTGCGCCAGTCGAGGAAGTTCGGATATGAAACCCATCGCGAAGGAATCTGCTCCTGCCGCTCTGTGAGCCAGACCAACCGGTCAGCTTCGACGTAAGGAAGCGGGCGCAACAGCACCGCGTTGACCACGGTGAAGATCGCGGTGTTCGCGCCGATACCCAGAGCGAGCGTGACCACGGCGATCAGCGTGAAGCCTGGGTTTTTAGCCAGCATTCGCGAGCCGAACCGCAGGTCTTGCAAGAAAGATCCCATCGATTAACTCTCCGGTGAGAAACGAGGATCGAGGATGGAGGATAGAGGATGGAAGATGGAGGATTGAAAATTGAAAATTGAAAATTTCAAATTGCAGGATTAAGAATGCGGATCGCAATGTTAGATGTGGCAATTCGCATTTTTCATTTTTCAATTTTCAATTTTCAATTCCCCATCATCCGCTATCCTCTATCCTCGATCCTCGATCCTCTAATCCCCATCGTCATTCATGTCTCAGCGCCACCATCGGGTCGACCTTGATTGCGCGGCGCGCGGGCACCAAACAAGCCCCCAGAGCCACCCCTGTGAGCAGCACTGAAATGGCCGCAAAAGTCACCGGGTCGGTTGCGCTTATCGAGAACAGGAGCTGTAGCTGTGACATCAATCGAGTGACCGCGAACGACCCGGCCAATCCAACTGCTACACCGATCAGAGCCAGCATCATTCCGTGACCGACTACCAGTCTGAGTACGTTGGCGGCGTTCGCGCCCAGCGCCATCCGTATTCCAATCTCGTGTGTTCGCTGAGTGACGGCGTAGCTCATCACGCCATACAAGCCGACCGCCGCCAGGATCAAGCCTACGGCAGCGAAGACTCCAAGAAGAAGCATCAGGAACTGCTGTTGCTGGACCGACGCCGAGATGATCTGATCGAGCGTCCTGACTCGCGAGACGGGTTGCTCCTTGTCGATCGCGAGCACCTCGCCGCGGATTGCCCCGGTCAGCGCCGCCGGATTGCGCTCCGTTCGAACCACAAGCGTCACCCCGCTGAACGGGTTCTGCAGGTAAGGCTCATAAGTTTGCAAGGTTGAAGGTTGAGCCAGCCCGTATTGCTTCACGTCGCCCACTATTCCAACGATCTCGCGGAATCGTTCCGGACCGTTCGTCACGTTTATGCCTTTTCCGATCGGGTCTTCGTCAGGGAAGTAGGTCTTGGCCATCGTCTCGTTTATCAGCGCTACTCGAGTAGCGCTCTTGCTGTCTTGCTCGGTGAAGACGCGTCCTTTCAGCAGAGGGATTCCCATCGCTTTGAAGTAGCCGGGAGTGACCGCATAGTAATTCGTGCTCTTGTCTTCGCCCGGCGCATCCGGCGGACGGCCCTGGATGCTGAAGCCCAAAAGGTAGTCGCCCTGGATCGGAAGCGCTTGCGTAGCTCCCACGGCGACCACGCCCGGAAGCGCGGAGGTCTTTTCGATGAGTTGAGTGAAGAACCCCGAGTACTGATCCGCGTTCGGATACTTCCTTCCTGGAAGGGAGATGTTTACGGCAAGAGCGTTGTCCGCGTTGAATCCCGGATTGACCTGCTGCAAGCGCATGAAGCTTCGAATCAGCAACCCCGAGCACACGAGCACAACCAGCGCGAGCGCGACTTCGATGACGACGAGGGAGTTGCGAACGCGATGATGCCCGCCGGTTGTGCCGCGTCCGCCTTCTTTCAGAGTCTCATTGAGATTCGGCCTCGACGCCTGAAGCGCGGGGACGAGGCCAAAGATGATGCCTGTCATCAATGTGACCAAAAGCGTGAAGCCAAGCACCCGTGCGTCGAGGGCAACGTCTTTTATTCGCGGCAAGTCCTCGGGCGCGAGCGCAAGAAGCGATTCCATGCCCCAGAGCGCAAGCAGCAGCCCAACCGCCCCGCCTAACAGCGCGAGCAGAACGCTTTCGGTGAGGAGCTGCCGCACGACTCGCCATCGACTCGCGCCAAGCGCGCTGCGGATCGCCATCTCCCTTTGCCGGGCCGTCGCGCGAGCAAGCAACAGGTTGGCGACATTTGCGCAGGCGATCAGCAGCACTAGCACGACGGCGCCAAACAAAAAGAAAAGTGCGAGTTTGACATCGCGGACTTCGTACTCTTGCATCGGGAGTACGTTCGTACTCCAGCCGGCGTTGGAGTTGGGATACTGCTCTCCGAGCCGCGCGGCGATGCCGGCCATTTCGGTGTCCGCCTGATCCCGAGTAACGTCGGGCTTCAGACGCCCGATGACCGAGAGGTAATGACTGCCGTGCTGTTGGGCTTGCTGGGCAGTGAAGGCGATCGGCGCCCACACGTCGGTGTCGCGATCCGGGAACTGAAAGCTCGGCGGCATTATTCCGATGATCGTGTAGCTCGACGCGCTCAGCGTTATCGATTGGCCGACGATGTTGGGATCGCCGCCAAACCGGCGCTTCCACAGGCTGCTGCTGAGCAGCACGACGTTCTGATGGCCGGGTTGGTCTTCCTCGTCCATGAAGGTCCGGCCTTGCAGCGGCGTCACACCGAGCATCTCGAATAATCCCGCGGATACTCGAACGCCGCGAAGCCGCTCGGGTTCGGCATCCCCCGCGACCAGGTTGAAAGCCGTTCCGTTTACCGCCGCGAGCTTCTCAAACGAGGTGTTCTGCTTTTGCCAATCGAGAAAGTTTCCCGGAGAAACCGAGAACTCGGGAAACTGCGGCAGCTTGTTCTCTCTCACGACCATAAGCCGATCGGGATCGTTGTACGGCAGCGATCGCAACAGCACCGTGTTCACGACGCTGAAGATCGCGGCGTTCGCGCCGATTCCCAGAGCCAGCGCGATGATCGCCACAACCGCAAAGCCCGGATTCTTCAGAAGCATTCGAATCGCGTATCGCAGGTCTTGCACTAAAATCGTCAGACTTGCTCCTCTCGATTAGTTCGTCCGCGCACTACGTCAGAATCCAAAATCGAAAATCCGAAATCGTTTCACTCGTGTCTCAACGCGACCACCGGATCGAGGTTCGCCGCACGACGCGCCGGCACATAGCAAGCCAGCAACGCCGCCGCCGCAAACAGACCCGCGATCACTGCGAAGGTCGCTGGATCGGTGGCACTCACGCCGTAGAGATAAACCAGCTTCGTCAGCAAGCGGGTCAATGCCAGAGCCGCCCCCACTCCGATGACGAGGCCAATGCCCGTAGTCAGCATGCCTTGGCCGATGATCAGCTTTATCACGTCGCGCCCTCGCGCGCCGAGCGCCACCCGCACGCCAATTTCGTGGATGCGCTGCGTAACTGCGTATGACAGGACCCCGTAGATTCCCACCAACGTCAGCAACAAGGCGACTGCCCCAAAGATGCTGAAAACCGCGGCGTAGAAATTCCGACATGGAACGAAGGTGGCTCGCTCTCAAACAGAAATCGAAAATCCAAAATCTAAAATCCAAAATCGTCTTACTCATGTCTCAGTGCTATCATCGGATCGACCTTTGTCGCCTTTCTCGCCGGGATGTAGCACGCGAAAAGCGCGACCATACCCAACAGCAATGCCAGTGCCGCGTAGGTGACCGCATCAGTCGTCGATACGCCAAACAGCAAGCCTTGCAGCAGGCGCGTCGCCGCGAACGCGCTCGTCAAACCGACACCAATCCCGGCCAGCGTGAGCCCCACTCCCTGCTTGAGCACCCATCTCGTGATGTCGCCTCCGGTCGCGCCAAGCGCGATCCGAATGCCGATCTCGCGCGTTCGCTGATTCACCGAGTATGCCATCACGCCGTAGATGCCAACGCCGGCCAGAAGCAGCGCGACAGCGCCAAACACGGTCACGAGCTGCGTTGCGAACCGACGCTCGGCCAGCGACGCCGCGACGAGATCCTCCATCGTTTTCTCGCCGAACACGGGCAGGTCCGGATCGGCGGCCTGCACCTGTTGCCGCAGCGCTTGAGATAGGTTCTTCGGATTACCGTCAGCCTTAACATAGACCGCCATCGAGTAGCCTACGTTCTGAAATATCGGCGAATAAACATGAGGTTGCTCTGGTAGATCAAAACCGTCGGTCTTGATGTTTCCAACGACGCCCGCGACAGTCAGCCAGGGTCTCCGCGAGTCTCTTCTGCCAAACTTGATGTGCTTCCCAAGTGGGTTCTCGCCCGGCCAGAAGCGCTTGACCATTGCCTCATCGATCAGCACGACTGGCGGGGATTGGATATCGTCGCTTTCACTAAAGAGGCGGCCTTCCAGGAGCGGCGTTCCGAGAACAGAAAAGTAAGCAGAGCTAACCGACGAGACTTGCACTTGTGGGAGGACCGTTTCATCCGGCCGATCTTCGATCACCAGGCCGTCTTTGTTATGGGGGCCGATCAACGGTACTCCGTTGCCGGCTCCGATCGCCGCGTATCTCACGCCGGGCAGGGAGCTAACCCGGCGCAACACCTCTTTGACAAACTGGACGCGCTTGGCGGGCGGGCGATAAGGATCCAGTTCGGGGTTGTTAGGCACGGGCAGCCAGATCCGCGCGACCAGGACATTCTGCGCGTCGAAGCCCGGATTGACTTCCAACACGCGCCAGAAGCTGCGAATCAACAGCCCAGCTCCTATCATCAGCACCAGCGACAGCGCGAATTCAGTGATCACCAGCAGGCCGCGAAGTCGATTGCTGCGCGCGCCAAGGCCCGCGCCCGCGGAGCCTTCCTTCAAGCCTGCAATCACATCGGGGCGCGATGCCTGCCATGCCGGCGCCAACCCGAACACCACGCCGGTTAGCAGCGACACGCCGAAGGTAAACAAAAGCACGCTGCTATTGAAGCCCACTTCCTGGAGTCGCGGGATCGTTGCCGGCAGGAGCTGCAACAACAGACCGGTCACCCAGCTCCCGACGAGCAGGGCGACCGCTCCGCCGAGCACCGAGAGCACAAGGCTCTCGGTGAGAAGCTGCAGGATCAACCGCCTTCTGCCGGCGCCAAGCGCCAGGCGAATGGCCATCTCGCGCTGCCGCGCAAGCGAGCGTGAGAGCATTAAGTTGGCCAGGTTCACGCAAGCGATCAGCAGAACCACTCCGACCGCTCCCAACAGAATGAGAAGCGTCGTGCGTACGTCGCCGACCAGTTTCTCGCGAGCTGGAAGCAGCCGAACCGTCCACCCCGCTTCGCTGGGATACTCGTTGGGAAACTCCCCAGTCAGTTGCGCTACGAAGGCGTCGAGTTGAAGCTGTGCTTGTTGAACCGTGAGACCCGGTTTCAATCGCCCGATTGCCCCCGGAAGCATGCGTACCGCTCGTCGCGGCGGCCCAAACGGATTGGCCGCGAATCCAGCCGTGCCCCACAGTTCGACGTCGTCGCGCAGCGTCCGGCCCGGGTGACGAAAGCCGGGCGGCATCACGCCGACTATAGTGTACAGGTCGCTATCTGCTCGAATCTTGCGGCCTAGTATGTTTGGATCCGCGCCGAACACTCTTCGCCAGAGTCCGTCACTGATCACGACGCCTTCGGCAAAGCCTTGCGCCCGATCTTCGTCACCGAAGACTCGTCCCAGTTGTGCCTTCGCACCGAGCAACGAAAAGTAGTTGGGACTGACCGCGAGCAGTTCGACGCGGTCGGGCCGGTCGGATCCCGTCAGGTTCGCATCCACGGGCCACACCGCCGATATGTCTTCGAAGACGCCGGAGCGCTCTTGCAAATCCTGCAGCTCCGAGACCGACATCCCAACATCGCTAACCTGGCGCCCGGTCAAATCATCGGAGACAAGTACGAGCTGTTCGGAGTGTGGAAAAGGTAGCGGCCGCAGCAACACAGCGTTCACCACGCTGAAGATCGCGGTGTTGGCTCCGATGCCCAACGCGAGTGTCGCGACCGCTATCGCCGTGAAGGCGGGTTGCTTGAACAGCATTCGAATCGCAAGACGAGTGTCGCCAATCAGTAAGCTCAACATAGTTCTACCTGCGCGTTTGGATTTGGTGTTTTGGATTTAACGTCGATCGACAATCCAAAACGGCAAATCGACAGATCAAATCTCAAATTCGCAATCCGCAATCCGCAATCCGCAATCGTCTCACTCGTGTCTCAACGCGATCATCGGATCGACCTTCGCCGCGCGCCGGGCTGGAAGGTAGCAGGCCAGCGACGCAACAAGCATTAAAAGCAAAGCGACCGCGCCCAGAGTCAACGGATCGGTTGGACTCATGTTGAACAACAAGGTTCCCATCAAGCGGGTCATCGCCAAAGACGCGCCCAAACCAATCGCCACTCCAGTCAGTGTCAGCTTCATTCCCTGACTCAGCACAAGCTTCAACACTTGACCCTTCTTCGCACCCAGCGCCATCCGAATACCGATCTCGCGCGTCTGCTGCGAGACCACATAGGACAGCGCCGCATAGATACCGGTCACCGCCAGCAACAACGACAACACCGAGAAGATCGCAAGCAACGACATGACGAACCGCGTCCGCCAATCCAACCCAGCGACGATATCTTCCATGGAGCGGACGAGATACACCGGCATCGTCCGATCGACCGCTCTCACTTCTTTCGTCGCGGCGTCGGTGAACGCAAGAGGATTCGAAGTCGTTCGCATCGAATAAGCCACCGTGGCCGGCGCCGTGACCTGTTCCAATGCCACGTAGACGGTTGGGTGGGGGTCAGGTGGAAACTGGTCGGTGCGGACGTCGCCAACAACGCCGACAACTTGACGCAGCGGGTTACGGCTGCCTCCAATGGTCAGCCTTTTGCCGATCGGGTCTTCGGCGCCCCACAACTGCCGCGCCATCTTCGAGCTGACCACGGCTACCGCCGGGCTCAGGGTCGTGTCGTTCTCCGCGAGCAGTCGTCCTTGTAGCAGGTTGATCTTCATCGCGGCGAAATAGTCGGGAGAGCACCTGATGGAGGTTACGCGCGGTTCTTTTCCAGGTTCAGGCGCAGGCTGCCCTTCAAGCGCTATCGTGGTCAGCCCGAATTGCGGATAGAAAGGATGGAACTGGGCTGCGCCAACCGACACGACGCCGGGAATGGTGGCGAGACGGTCTTGAATCTCTTTGAAGAATCGCTGACGCCGTTCGCTGTCCGTGTATGCCGCTCCGCGCGTCGAAACGCGAAACGTCAGCACGTTGTTTGGATCGAACCCCTGGTCCAGACGCTGGAGGTTGCGAAAGCTTTGCACCATCAGACCGGCGCCAACCAGCAACGCGAGCGACAAGGCCGTCTCGGCGACAACAAGAAATCTCTGCAGCCGCCGGCTGCCGGGGCTTCCCGTTGCGCGACCCGTTCCAGCGAGTCCGGAGACGATGCTCACCCGCTGCGCATATAGCGCCGGGATCAGTCCGAGCAAGATGCCGGGCAGTAATGAAACCGCGAGTACGAACAAGACGACGTTGCAGTCTACATGAAAATCGAAGTGTGGAATGTTGAGGCCCGTTGGAATCAGCAACCCAACGCTTTCCGTTCCCCAGATCGTCAGCAGCAATCCGGGCACCGCGCACAACATCATGAGCAACAGGCTTTCAATCATAAGCTGGCGCAGCAGACGGCTCGCTCCCGCGCCAAGCGCCCGGCGAACCGCGAACTCACGCTCGCGCACGACCGAACGAGTCAGTAACAAATGAGCCACATTGCTTGAAGCGATCAACAGCACAAACAGCACTGCCCCCATCAACAGCAAGACGGCCGGGCGCACTCCGCGCACTATGCTCTCCTTGAGCGGCGCAACCAAAGCTGCAACGTTCTGGTTTGTGTCCGGGTATTGCTGCTTGAGCTCTTCAGAGATGCGCGTCAGTTCCTGCTGAGCCTGGCTGAGCGTCACTCCATTTCGCAGGCGGGCTACGACAGTATGATCGTTGCCGCGGCGATCCAGCCCGTTTTCAGCCAGCGGCAGCGGCAACCATGCTTCCGGGCTTACGGTCAGCCCGAATATCGGGTTGTCGAACCCCGCGGGCATGACGCCGATTACTTCGTAAGGCACACCGTCCAGCTCCGTAGTCCGTCCAAGAATGTTTCGATCTTCACCGAAGCGACGCTGCCACAACTCATAGCTCATCACCATTAGCGCGCGGGCGCCGGGACGGTCTTCTTCAGGCAGGAAGGTGCGGCCGAGCATCGGCTGAACTCCAAGCGCATCGAAGTAGCCTGCTGAAACCGTCTGCATCAACGGGGTGTCGGGCTCGTCAAAGCTGGTCAGGGTCTTCGAAATGTTCACCGCCGCGCCGGCCTCTTCGAACGACTGGCTCATCCGTAGCCAGTCGGCGTAGTTGCCTTGCGCGGCCGGCCTCCAAAGCGCGGAGTTCGCCGGATCGACTTGCCAGATGGCGACCAGCCGCTCAGGCTCGGTGAACGGCAGGGGCTGAATCAACACGGTGTTGACTACGCTGAAGACCGTGCTCGCGACGCCGATCGCGATCGACATCGCCAGCACCGCAACGATCGTGACTTCGCGATTGCGGCGGAGGAGCCGCGCTCCGAAACGAACGTCAGACAGCAATCCGGACATTGTTAATCCTTTCAGTCCGTAGTCCGTAGTCAGTAGTCCGTAGTCCGTCGCCGGTGCAGGCTTCTGAAAACATCACGACCTACGAACTACTGACTACGGACTACTGACTACTGACTACGGACTACGGACTTCCTCACTCATACCGCAGCGCAATCATCGGATCGACCTTTGTCGCCCGTCGCGCGGGAAGATACGTCGCGAGCAGCGCTACCAGCCCGAGCACCAACGGGATCGCCGCGAACGTAACCGCGTCCAAAGGGCTAACGCCATAAAGGAAACTTGCCAGCAACCGAGTCACCGCGGCCGCGACGATCAGCCCGGCCACGACTCCGCCGCCTACTAGCATCATTCCTTCTTTCAGCACCAACCGAAGCACGTTGCTGCGTTGCGCACCGAGCGCCATTCTTATTCCTATCTCGCGCGTCCTTCGCGACACTGTGTAAGACATCACGCCGTACAAGCCAACTGCCGCCAGCACCAGCGCCAGCAAACCAAAGACAGCCAGTAGCACGGCGCCCATCCGCGCGGCGAACAGCGAACTGCCAAGCACGTCGCTCAACGGCTGAAGGTTGGTCACCGGGAGATTTTGGTCAAGATCCTGCACTTCGTGCCGCACTGCTCCTGCCAGTTTCGCCGGGTCGCCAATCGTGCGCACGTGCAGCGCCATGCCGGTCTCGTGATTCTGCGCAAGCGGCACGTAAGCGGTTGGCCGCGGGGCTTCGCCAATCGTGCGGTATTTGCTATCGCGCACGACCCCGACGATTTCAGACCACGGACCCTGCGCGCCGCGGAAGCTGAACCGTTTCCCGACTACTTCCTCGCCTTCAAAGTAGCGGCGCACGAACGATTCGTTGACGATCACCGCGAGCGGCGCGCCGGCGTTGTCTTGCATGGCGAAGTCACGTCCGCGAAGCAAGGGAATCCCCATCGTCTGAAAGTACTTCAGCCCGACGACATTCGAGTTCACCGAGTTGGGGGTCTCCTGAAGCCCCGAGCCCTCGCCGCTCCTGCCTCTGTCGGCCGGCTCCTGACCTTCGATGAACAAGCTGCTCGTGCGCCCGCCTCCGGTCAACGGAACAACGCGCGCGAGCGTGGCCGACTCGACGCCGGGAAGCGCTTCGACTCGTTCGACCACTTGCCTGTAAAACTCCTGGCCCTGCGTTCTGGTGTAACGGAGCAGGTTAATGTTGAGCTGGGCGTTGAGAATCTTTTCGGCGTCGAAGCCCGGATCAATCGCCTGCGCGTTGTTCAAGCTGCGCAGGAAGAGACCCGCGCCGATCAACAGCACAAGCGACAACGCGACTTGCGCCACGACCAGCAAGTTGCGAAGGCTGAATCGTCGCCGGCCCCTTGCGGCTGCCGAAGCTTCATCCTTGAGCGCGGGCACCAAATCGGGCCTCGAAGCTTGCAGCGCGGGCACCAGTCCGAAGATCACGCCAGTCGCGAGCGACAGCAAGAGTGTGAACGCCAGCACGCGCCCATCGAGGTGGTAGTCGAGCGTGAACGAGAAGATGCCATCGGGCGGAGTGGCTGTCTTGAGCAGATCGTTTGTCCACAGCGCGAGCAGCAGCCCTACGACTCCGCCCGCAATCGACAACAGCACGCTTTCGGTGAGCAACTGGCGAATGAGCCGCGACCGGCTTGCGCCCAGCGCAAGTCTCACCGCGATTTCCTTCCGACGCCCCGAAGCTCGCGCCAGAAGCAGGTTTGCTACGTTGGCGCACGCGATCAGCAGGACTATCGCAACTACCGCGAGCAACAATCCAGCGATCGAGACTAGCTGGGTGTAGGCCCGCGGATCGACTTTGCTCACGGGAAAGACAGTAGCGAGCATGTTTCGATTAGTGTCGGGATAAGCTTGCTCGAGTTGCGCGGCGGTCGTAGTCATCGCCGCTTGGGCTTGCTCGATTGAGACACCAGGTTTCAGACGCCCGATCATTCTCAACCACCTGGGGCCTCGCTGCGTAAGCAAGTCGGGATTCATATCGCCCGAGAAGCCGCCGCGCGGCGGACGCACCACCGCCTGCATCATCGCCGGAACGTAAATGTCGTTGGTCTCGAGGACTTCAGGTCCGTTGAAGCCGGCCGGCGTCACCCCGATGATCGTGAAAGCGTGGCCGTTCAAAGTCACTTGTTGTCCGATCACGTTCGCGGTGCTGCCAAAGCGTCGCTCCCACAGCCCGTGACTGATCAGCATCACACGATGCGTGTTTGGCGTCTTGTCTTCCTCCGGCAGAAAGGTTCGTCCAAGCGCCGCGCGGACTCCAAGCACGTCGAAGAAATTCCCCGACACGATCGAGCCTGTGAGCAGATCAGTCTGATCGTCGCTTCGTGCGCTGACGGTAATGCTTGAGTACGTTAGAACGTCGCTGAAGACTTCGTTCTTGTCGCGATAATCGAGATAGTCGGGATAAGAAGATACGCTGTACGGATCGGCTGGCCTTCCGTTGAACACAAACACCAGCCGGTCCGGCTCGGTCACCGGCAGCGGCTTCAGCAACGCGGCGTTAACTACGCTAAAGATCGAAGTGTTGACGCCGATTCCCAGCGCGAGTGAGAGCACGGCTACGGCGGCAAAGCCCGGACTCGCGCGCAGGACTCGAAAGCCGTAACGAATGTCTTGCCACAAGGTTTCCATTGTTCCTCCTTGAATCGAGGATGGAGGATGGAGGGAGGATGGAGATGGAGGAATTGAAAATTGCAAATTGAAAATTGCAACTGAAGACTCAACGATCGAGCGTTTCTATCGTCAATCGCGACTCCCCAGTTTCAGGTTCTTCAATTTTCAATTTTCAATTTGCAATTTGCAATTTGCAATTTTCAATTCCTCAATCGTCCATCCTCTATCCTCCATCCTCTCCGTTACTTCTCTTTATGCTTCTGCTTGTTCTTTCCTTTGTCCTTGTGGTCCTTGTCCTCGTTGTCAGCCATCTCCATGAAGCGCTTGAACCTGGGATCGGAGCGCAAGTTGTCCAGATCGTCATCGCTTCTAACGTAGCCGCCGATATCGAAGTCCGCGGCAACAGCTTTATCGAGCCACTCAAACGCCGCGTCGCGATGGTTCAGCATCGCGTGCGCGCAGGCCACGTTGTACATCGAAGTCGGCGTGCGATACCCAAGTTGAACCGCGCGCTCGAAGCCTTCGACGGCCTTTGCATGTTCACTCGAGTAATGGAAGGCATAAGCGAGGTTGAACCACGCGCGGCCGTTATTAGGCTGTTCCCTCACGAGGGGTTCATAGAGCTTAATCGCAGGCGCCCAGCGTCGTTTCGAGTAGTTCGAACCGTCGAATTGGTTGTCGGAGAACTGGCCTAGAGACAGGACCCGACTCAGGTCTTGAATCTTCTTGAAGCGAGCTTCACCGCGGAGGCTTGCAATATCGGAATCGGCCACAAGCTTAGTGCTGTCGTCAAAACCCGCATTGATCGATTTCTCGAGCCAGTCGAGTCCCAGTTGCCGATCGCCTTTTAGCGCGTAGGTGCAAGCGAGGTTGTACATCGCAGACGCGCCGCGATGGCCGAGATGCTCAACGGCCTGAGTCAACGCGGCCGTGGCGCGGTCGAAGTCGCGAAACCCAAGGAACCGTGAACCTACTCTGTACCATTCATTGCCGTCACGGGACCCCTCCCGCCTCAGCTCCTCGAAGGCTTTGACCGTTTCCTGGAGTCTGTCTCGTTCGGCGTTCTCCTTCGAAGATTTACCTTCTGTCTTTGTGAAGACAGCTCTCTGAAGGATCTCCTTGAAGCGAGGATCCGAGCGCAGCGGATCCAGGTCCGAATCGCTTCTCAGCAGATCGGGCTGGTCGAACCCAACGGCAAATGAGCGCTCGAGCCAGAACAGCGCGTTTTCCTTATCGTCCAACAGGGCAAAGCCGCAGGCAACGTTGTACATCGCGGTCGCCTGCCGGAAGCCGAGAGCAATCGAGTGACTGAAAGCTTCAATTGCTTCGACGTACTTGTCTGATTGGTGCAGCTCGTATCCGCGGCTGAACCAGTAACCGCCGTCATGCCCATCTTTCTCATCCTTAAGATCCTTCATATCCTTAAGGTCGCGCGCGTTGGGAGTTTGACGGGACGCCCGCTTCGACTTGTCGGAGTCGCGCAGACCGCTCGACCCGCGCGGTGATTGCGAATAACCGGGTAGTGTCATGCTTGAGAGCAGCACCAGCAACGCAAACCCTTTCAAACTCGCTTTCATAAAGCCTCCTTAGTTTCTGGTTTCTGGTTTCTAGTTTCTAGTTTCTGGTTTCTAGTTTCTGGTTTCTAGTTTCTGGTTTCTAGTTTCTGGTTTCTGGTTTCTAGTTTCTAGTTTCTGGTTTGTGGTTCTGGAGGTTCAGTCAGCTTGCATGCTCAAGCTCACGAACCAGAAACTAGCAACCAGAAACCAGAAACTAAAAACCACCTATTCGTATCGGAGCGCGACCATCGGATCGACCTTCGACGCTCGCCGCGCAGGCACGAAGCAAGCCAACAGCCCGACAGCCGTCAAACCGATCCCCACCAACGCAAAAGTGAGCGGATCGCTCGCGCTAACTTCGAACAAGAGACCTGCCATCCATCTCGTCAGCCAAAACGCGCCCGTCAGCCCGACCGCCAGGCCGACAACCGTAATCCTCAAGCCCTCGCTTACCACCATCGACAATACGTTTCGAGTCGTAGCTCCAAGCGCAACACGCACGCCGATCTCCTGCGTACGCTGCGCGACCGAGTACGCCATCACGCCGTAAATCCCAATCGCCGCAAGCGACATTGCGATGGCTGAAAACGATGCCAACAACAGTGAAAGGAATCGCGGTCTTACCAGTGAATTGGAAACCACATCGCTCATTGTTTGCAGTTGAAAGATCGGAACGCTCGGGTCCAGATCGGCCACCACCGAGCGGATGCCAGACGCCACCGACGAAGCCGAGGAACCTTCTGTGCGCACGACGAAACTCATGCGTGTACCGACTCCGAACGCGGCCGTCTGGCTTTGAAGGAAATAGAGTTCGGTGCCCGCGGGTTTGTCCACACCGAGGTTTTTGGTGTCTTCGACGATGCCCACCACGGTAAGCCAGGTTATCGGCGCAGCCGGCGGGTTGGTGAACCCTGCATCGAGCCGTCGCCCGATCGGGCTTCCTTCCCAGAAGCGCTTAGCCATCGCCTGGTTGATGACGACGACTTTTTGCGCGGTCTCGTTGCGATCAGGCGCGTCAAACGTCCGCCCTTCGAGCGTGCGGATCCCCATCGTCTTGAAGTAGTCTTCGCCGACGAAATTCCAGTAATCGACGTTTTCAGCCGGAGTCTCGGGCGTCGCAGTGTAGCCCTCGATGTCGGTGTCATTGGCGTTTATCGGCCTTAGCGGCGGCAGTCCGCCGGCAAGCGCCGCGGACTTGACGCCGGGCATGGCGGCCAAACGCTGCGCCAGCGTCTCGGCGAATCGCTGCCGGTCAGGGTTCTGATACTTGGACGCGGGCAACTGAAGACTGAACGACGTAACCCCGCGCGGTTCGAAGCCAACCTCGACTTGGCGAAGCTTCCAGAACGCGCGGATCATAAGCCCCGACCCGATCACCGGGACTACCGCAAGCGCGATCTCGACGATGACCAGCGTCTTTCTTAGACGGTGACTGCCGCCGCCGCCGGATGTTCTTTGCCCCGTCCCGCGAAGCGATGTTGCAAGGTCGCGATGCCTCATCTGCATCAGCGGCGCCATCGCAAAGACCAGCACTGACAGAATCGAAACGGCTAACGTGAAACCGAGCACCGTCAGGTCAAGCCCGATTTCGGCAGTGCGCGGAATACTGTCGGGCGCTACGGCCAACACGGCGCCCAGCCCGATCCTGGCCAGCACTATTCCGGCGACTGCGCCGAGCACAACAAGAATCAACCCTTCAGCGAGAAACTGTCTCAGCAATCGGTTTCGGCTCGCGCCCAGCGCCAGACGTATCGAGAACTCGCGGCGTCTTGATTCGGCGCGCGCGAGCAGAAGGTTCGCGACGTTCACACAGGCGATCAACAGGACGAACCCAACCGCGCCCAGCAGCATCAACACCGCCGGTCTCGCCGCGCCTACCACGTCCTCGTGAAGCGGGACCATCAGGATCGGGTGATTCTGCGGATTAGGAAGGTGCATAGCGCGGTTTTCGCTCTTCCAACCTTCCATCTGCGACTCGATCTCAGAGCGCGCTTGCTCAACTCGGACATCGGGTTTCAAACGGCCAATCACATAAAGAAAATGCCCGCCCCGATTCCCGGGGTTCGACGGATCGATTTGAAGCGACAGCCACATCTCAGACGGATCGTTGCTGCCCGGTGGAAAAACATATCCCTGCGGCATCACACCGATCACCGTGAAGGGCTGATTGTTGATCTGCACTTCTTTTCCGATGATGTCGTCTTGTTTGCCGAACGCGCGGCGCCACAGTGCATCGGAGATCAACGCCGTGCGAGGCCCGCCGTTGCGATCTTCTTCGGGAGTAAAGTTGCGGCCCATCGCCGGTTGAACGCCCAGCGAGTCGATCAGTCCGCGAGTGACAAACGCGGCGTTAACTCTGACCGCCTCATCGGAGCTGGTGGCGATGTTTCTCCCGCCGGTCGTCCAGGCGCCGATGCTCTCCCAGGATTGCGACTCCTTTTCAATGTCCAGGAACTCCGGCACCGACATCCAGAACTTGTTCAGGTTCATGGTCGGGAACTCGGTGTAGACTCGCACGAGCTTGCCGGGTTGTTGGTAGGGCAATGGCCGCAGCAGCACTGCGTTGACGACGCTGAAGATCGCCGTGTTAGCGCCAATGCCAAGAGCGAGGGTAACGACAGCGACCGCGGCGAAGCCAGGTTTGTTCAAGAGCATTCGGAGCCCGTATCGCAAGTCCTGAAGTAGAGTCTGCATCGTTCCTCCCGAAGTTCAGATCACGAGTCTGACGCTCCGGCCTCAAACCTGGTGCGCTCAAACAGGGCCGGTATGTGCGCAGTTTTTCCCGAGTACTGCGAGTGACTAACCAACTAGCGTGCCAGCAGAGTTGAGGGCGGCTTCAGGTTTTGGGAAGACAATTGGCAGTCAAGAACGCAGCCGGGCGCGTTGATTAAGTCTACGTTTGATTGAGTTTGAGCGGGCAGGGCTTGCGAGGCGCGTTATTCGCGGGGGCGGAGGAACAACCAATCTGCCATCCGCAATCCGAAATCCGCAATTGCCCTGTGTCCGCCTACAGGAATGGGTTTCCCAGAATCGCGCAGGAGCGCGAAGTGCAAAGGCCTGCAATTCGGGAGATGCTGATCAGATTCCCTTATGCAACGTTCAACATCTTGTTGGCGTAGTCCTTGCCTGCTGTCGGAGGAGGCAATGGTTTTCGCTCTTTGTGATAAAGCTCGATAGTCTCTTCAACTAGTTCACAAATCCGCAAAGACCGCCTCTTCATTGTCTCCGTGACAGCCTCCATAAAACAAACTTGGGCAACTCCCGACGTAGCATTGATCTTCATCGGACCATTCGACGATCTTGACATAGCGTGTGCTTGCTTTCATTTCCTAAACCGCTTCGGGCATTGTACCGCCGGCTCGTTGTAAAACGATAGTAAACGTAGACGGGTCCCGCACCAGCGGCATCCGACTATGACACGTTGTGCGGTTCTCGTGTTCCGGCGTCGAGAATCGCAATGCTACAATGCGCGCGTGAGATCGTGGGCTCGCACAAGGAGCCACATGAGCACAACCGTTAATCCTGAAATCGCGGCCTTGCGAGACAAGGTCGAAGAGCACGGCAAGGAAATAGCCGAAATCCGAGCCAACCTGAATCGACTTAGCAAGATCGTCAGAGCTAACATTCGTCAGGCGGTCTGGCAATCGATTGCGCTATTCATCAGCCTCTGCATGGCAATCGTCGGCGGCTTGGCCTATCAGACCAGTGTGCTTAACAATCGCTTCGAGCAGATCGAGAAAGGCTGGAAGGAATCCGACAAGAAGTTTGCCGAACGCGGTAAACTGTCGGAGGAGAACCTCAAGACCCACCTCGAGCAATCTGAGAGAAATAGGACCGCACGGTTCGGCAATCTCAAACAGCAAGTCCGGGCTCAGCGCAAATAATTTGGAAGGTCGAAGATCGAGGATCGAAGATTGAGGATGGGGGATCGTCGTCTTCGGTCTTACGATTCTCAGTTTTTCAGTTCCAATCTCCGATTTTCAATTTTCAATTTTCAATTTTCAATTCCCCATCCTCAATCCTCTATCCTCAATCCTCAATCCTCAATCCTCTATCCTCAATCCTC
>JBBPIE010000028.1:0-89294 GCA_038040485.1 Candidatus Onstottus arcticum | reverse complement strand
GTTGTAGGCTGCAGCATCACCGACCCACCTCTCACGAGGTGGGTATGCGCGAAAACCTGACGCGCACCCCAGCGCCCTCGTCGGTCCTACCCAGGTGACGACCAAGTAGCGTGCGAATTTCAAAGCAGAATCGGGGAGCATCATCCTGAGCGCGCGCTCGATGTCTTTAGACCTGGTGGCCGGGTCGATCTGATAGAGGGAGCGAACGAACTCGGAAGCGATGTACTCTTGTCGGCATCAGTCAGATGCTCAGGGCCGAGTTGGACGGCCTCGGTCTCGCCGTAGTCGCGATCGTTGATTTGAACGGCGCGGCCACTCGACTTATCGACTACGATCCGGTCTGGCCTTCGATAGTATTGATAGAAATTGCCGCCGATGCTGATGAGAAGCAGCAAAGTCAGGACGATTCCGCTTCGAGCGAGATGAATAACGGTGCGAACATCCTGAGGGTCACGGTAAATGGTAGCGAGTCGCAGCGCATCACGCTTGGTGCTGGAACGAGAAACGGTCGCGATGAGCGGGTTGTCGGTCTTGAATTGAGCTCTGTTCAACACAACGAGTTCTCCTTGTGAGTCAGTGGAGTACGCGTTCGTCATCAGTGATGAAGACGGTGAAGGGTCCCGGACAAGGCAACCGGTCTGGAGTGAGTTCGGGAAACAGCTTGCGTAAGAAGTCGTCATCGACTGCAAGGTACTGCTTGCTGGTGACGATGACTATCTCTTCCCGGTCCTCGCGAGAGAAGCTGAGATTGTGGCTAAAGCGAAAGCCGCTCATCGGCCAGGTGAGAGGGCAAGCTGCGTTCCAATCACACAATCGACAATACCGATATTGAACGACACTTAGTTGCAGTCGTCTCGGGCGTGCGTGACTGGAATGATCAGTATAGGTTTTGGATGAACAGAGGAGTTCCCACCAACCGCCGTCTTACTTCACCTCAATCTTGATGCTCGAAGTTCCCGTATTTTTGCCCGAACCAGCAGTAAGAGTGATTTGCTGAGTTCCCGGCGAAAGCTTTCGGACCTCAAGCACTGCACCCTGACCAAGAGTGCCATCCTTAGAGGAAGACCAAGTTAATTTTTGAGTTTCAGGTCGTTGCTGTTCCATGTAGTAGCCTTGCCCTCGAAAGCGCACCTGGTCATTCAAAGCTACCGTAGCGCCGTCTTGCGGAGCGAGTATCATTGCGATGCAGCCCTTATTGGCAACCTTAAACGCTTGGCTTTCGACCATCACCGTGTTGACGCCGTCGGTAGCGACGATTCCGACCCGCCCCTTACCACCGGGCAACTGATCGAAATCAATCTGATATTTGGTATCTTCTGTGGATAGGGACAGTGGCTGCCAGGTCTGCCCGTCACTATTGGAGTAGCACACCATGTAATGAAGCGGTTTGTCTTCAGGATGTTTGCCCGTCCAGGAAACGACCTGCTGGCCCTTTATGGTTTTGGAAGGCTGCCAAATTAGCTCAACCTCCGGCGAAGACTTTGAGACCTCCACTTCATGGACAAGCTTGTTGTTGTGGTAAAAGCGTAGCAGCCGCGTCGCCGGATCATACGGAACTTTGCCGGCTACCATCCGCTCCGTTACGGATATCCCCTTCGAGGCGCCCACGCAAAAATCAACCAATGGAAGATAATTGCGGCTCACCACACCTTTCTTGTCATCCAGCATTTCGACGCCAAGAAACTGATCAGGCTCGTTGCTGGAATTGCCTTGAGCTTTCACGTCATGAGACCGCGTGATGTATCCGGGCTGCAGCGATAGTTTGCCTTCGGCAGACAGACTACCGACTACGGTTAGATACTGAGGAGCATTTGGATCGTCTTGCATCACGATTCCCCTTTATTCCGGGTTCTGCAGGAGCAGCGCGTTTATAAAGGCGATGGAGGGCCAGGCTGACTGGCCGTCACAGTAGCTCATCATCTCGCCGGTTCCGGCCGGTATCAATTGGACCAGCGCAGATTGCATAGACACACCTATGTCTTCCGTTCTTGCAGGCAGGCGAACATCGAAAGGTCCGGCCGGGGCGCCAATGGCTCCTGGCGGTGGACACTGGGCATGGAAGAAGTTGAAGCAGTGTCCCATTTCATGCGCAACCGTTTCCTGAAGGTTCGCTTGCGCGACGAAAGTGGGAGCAGTCGTTATGTAGCGGGTCATCCCAATGCCGTTCATATTCCCGTACCGGGGATCGTTCGGCACCAGAGCACTGCGAATACCTCTCATCCACGGTGTTTCGGGAAAGTACAAGGGCAACGTCGCAAGCAAAAACAGCAGCGTCTGCCACCCGGGAAGACTAGTCAAATCAACAACGGCGGGAAGAACCAGAGGTGGATGGACGATGAATCCATCGTCCGCGATGGGGTAGCGGGCGATCGCTCCAACCATTGTTGCCCCGTAATCGCCAATAGTTGGCGGACCTAAGCCGAGATGGGTGTCTTGCAACAGGATGGGCCACAGCTCTTGTGTTTGGCGCGAGCGAAATGTGATCGGCCTGTTATAAAAGGCGACAAAGCCGCCCCGGGTATCTCCCTCGTGACCGCGGACGAAAACTCGAACATCGAAAGTGCCTGTTCTGGCCTCATCGGCGCTCAGCGTGAAGTTCAACGAATGAGTGAGATCGCTGCGGTCCATCGTCTCCATGGGGCGAGCAGTAACCATTCCGTCCACATTGTCGGGCGTCAATATGATCCGAGGACGGGAACCCGCTTGCGTTAACGTTATGGTCCCCATCACGTTGGGCTGCCTGTTACGGCCTTGTCCGAGATCGGACCCGTCCCTGATGCCCGAGTCTATGAAAACACGCAACATCGTCCGCTTGCCTTCCACCAGCGGCACGCCGTTGTTACTGCTTTGAATAATCTGGATCGTTTCCACGAAGGTGATGCGTAAGGTTGGCTCTCCCCGCCTGCGTGGCGCAGGATCAGGCGAATCCACCTTGACGATCACGCTCCACCCTCTTGAGTTGTCGCTCGGCCAGGCGTCATTGATTGCCAGAATGATTTCGCCGCTGGAGCTAACGGCAGCGATAGGAGCTCCACCTTGAAACCAGTTAGAAGAGCCGATTTTCCAAACCAGGGAGTACGGCGTCAAGGAAGGGTCAGGGGCAGGCCAGTCAGAGGGCGGTGTCCAATATGGGAAACCCTCGGGTCCAATGACCGGATTTATCAGACCGCCGCGAAGGAAAGAACCAACGTCAACAACGCCACTTCCGGCCACGGATACAAGGTCGCCAGCTCCGACAAAAACTCCTGTATGTACTTCACCGCTAAATACGGTGAAGGGACCTGAAGCGTGAAGCGCCATGACGTCTCCTCTCTGGTCTTGCTTGACTATCTAAACGGTAATCATGCGCTCAACACCCGGAATTGTCTACAACTCGACGAAGTTGATAGAAGACAGCATGCAACGTAAGCGACATATCACCCAGCGGTATAACTTCAAATTATCGTACTAAAAGCGGCGGGGAATGGTACCCGCTGTTAGCGGTGACGTATCTGTGAAGTGACCTGAGTAAGTTCCGCTTACTGCCGAAAGTAAATCGAGCGGGTGGATTGGGTTCTCGAGGGAGCAGGCTGATACCGGAGCGCAGAACGATTGCTGGATGAACAGCCTGTTGGACTTGGGGGGGTGAACCTGCAGAACCGGCTCCACAGACAAGATGTTCGCCTGAGCTATACGCCCGAAGACCGATACGCCGCGCGCAACGTAACGTCGAGTTTCGCGATTGTGCGGCACTTTATAGCCTGACTTAATGGCTGCATTCTCACCTGCATTATAACCAGCTAGGACGAGGTCAATCCTTCCATCAAACATCGAATTGAGGTCCCTAACATAATCTTGCGGCAGCGTCGATCAATGGAAGAGGATCGTGCAAATCGCTGCGGGTGAGTAAGCCATATTTACGTCCGGTCGAAGTAATGAAATTGCATCAATCCGCAGTCGTGAACAGCCTTTAATCGCGCCAATGTGAGGAGTGTTTTTGGCGCGAAAGAGGCCTGACACAAGCAAGTGCAATGGAAGTATTGGCGCGAATAGAGCTAATTGCGCCAGATATGGTAGAATCGAATGGCGCGAATAGAACTAATTGCGCCAAAGATAGTAGACTCTGATGGCGCGAATAGACCTAATGGCTCGCGGGAACATTACTGAAGGCCGCTGAAAGGGAACTGAAGAAGTGCCGAGAAAAGTGACCGCCAATATCGCTGAACAAGTGCTTGCGCATATCAGAAGCACGCCTGAAGGAATGGGGATCGACGCTCTATCCAAGTTGCTTGGCGACCAAATCAGTCGCCGATCACTCCAAAGACGTTTATCGAATCTAGTCGCGGCTCGCAGACTGATATCCGAAAAGAGGGGACGCTCAACGCGCTACCTGCTTCCCCGGTCGGCAGGTGAAGCGAAGAGAGAGGAGAGTTCCGTTGCGCTATCTCCATCGGGAGTCGAGGTAAGCCGGAAAGTGTGGAGGCCACTGGCTGAGCGCACCCCTGTAGGTTACAACCGCGAATTCTTAGACAAGTACAGACCCAACAAAAGTAGCTACTTGACGCCAGAAACGATCGCACAGCTTAACCGGATCGGCCGCACTCCCGACTCAGAAAAACCAGCAGGCACCTACGCGCGTCACATTCTTGACCGGCTGCTGGTCGACCTATCGTGGGCATCGTCACAACTGGAAGGCAACACTTACTCGTTGCTCGACACGAAGCGGCTCATCGAACACGGGCAAGCAGCCGAGGGCAAAGACGCGGCCGAGACCCAGATGATCTTGAATCACAAAGCCGCCATCGAGTTCCTCGTAGATTCAGCCGACGACCTGGCGTTCAACAGGCAAACCATTCTCAATCTCCATGCGCTGCTCTCGGACAATCTGCTGCTGGACCCTGGCGCCAGCGGCCGGCTGCGGCGCATCGGCGTGGGGATTAACGACTCGGTGTATCACCCGTTAGAGGTGCCGCAGCTAATCGCAGAATGTTTTCAACAAGTCGTGGACACGGCCGCCGCCATTCGTGAGCCTTTCGAGCAGGCATTCTTCGCCATGGTGCACCTGCCCTACTTGCAGCCGTTCGAGGACGTAAACAAACGTGTCTCTCGGCTGGGCGCGAACATCCCGCTCGTCCGCCACAACCTGTGCCCGCTCTCATTCGTGGACGTGTCGGAGCGCGCCTACATCGCCGGGCTGCTGGGAGTCTACGAACTGAATCGCGTCGAGTTGTTGCGGGATGTCTTTGTGTGGGCCTACGAACGATCCTGCCAACGCTTCGTCGCCATAAGCCAATCACTGGGGCAGCCCGACAGGTTTAGGCTCAGGTTCCGCAACGAACTTACTGAAGTAGTGAGCAACATTGTGCGCAACCTCGCGCGACCCACTGTAGAAAACGTGACCGCAGCGGCGGTGGACCACCTGCTGCCACCGGAACACTTGGACGATTTCGTCCGAATGGCGATTAGAGAATTAGACAACCTGCACGAAGGCAACTACGCTCGCTTCCGGCTGCGTCCGTCAGAGTACCAAGCTTGGCGGGAGTCTCTTCAGCGCGCGTGACACTTCACATGCCGCTGTTACCACAGCAGAGCGCTGCTGGCGGCGGTGGTTCGCGCTCGCGGGCCAGTCCGGTTGGCCTGGCACGAACACGGGCGATGCCAGACTAGCGACGATCATTTGAATTCTTCCAGGAAGATCAAGCTTACAGGGGCAGTCGGAATCGGTCTGAAGGCGCTGCCGCTCTGCAAGGCTTGCTGGTCCTCAAAGGTTTTCTCCCAGGCCGCGAAGCTGACGCGTAATGATTTTACGGTGCCACGGATTTCTCGAGTGATCTTGATGAAACTTTGCAACGCGCTGACCGCGCCGATCGGGTTGAGGTTGGTTGCTATGTTCATCCCGGCATTCGCGATGTCGTAAGCGAGCTTGAATTTCTCACCGCCAGTCAGGCCTTCGTTCCCGAGCTTGGAATCCTCCAGACCCGGATAACGGACGAAGAGCCGTGTGTAGTTGTTGGCAAATCGGCGTCCCTGCGGGCCTTCGGTCGGTGTAGCCGCAGCCATGAAGATGGGCGACAGCGTGACCAATTCTTTCGTGAGCTTCAACCAGAGCTGCCCGTTCTTGGTTTCGATTTTCTTGATATCCGCGGCTGTTATCGTGAGGGATTCAAGGTTTTGCTCTCTGGAAGACCCCGGAACAACTACCAGGTCTCCCAAGCCATCTTCCCCAGCCGGCTTTATGGGAGGAGTCGGTTTCGCTTTCTTATCGTACGAGCACAAGTAGATCAGCCGTAAGCGATCGCGCCCGAGCTCGCATTTTACGGCGTGGTCCTGATTGCGACCGCGCAACTGGCCGTAGAATGAGACCGGCAGATTCTGAGCAGCAACGGCATCGAAGCTCCGCATTGCAGAACGCCCATCGTTAACCTGAAGGAAAACCAGCCCCATTAGTTGATTGGCTTCGGCCCCTAGCGGGAAAAGCGCGAGAGCCGTAGACAGGTGATCGCCCGCCTCATTCAACTGTTGCCTGGCATAAGCAAACGGTATTGAGAAGCCGCCCACACGATTCAAGTGTTGGCTTTTCTTATAGAGCTTCTTGGTCGCCTTGGCGCGTTGTTTGTACAGGGCTGTGCGGTCGTCCATTCCGTTGAAGGTCAGGTTCATTGCTCGATTGAGCAAATCTGAGAGGATGTCTTCGGCAGCATCGACCTCCTTGTCGTAGGTCTCGCGCTTGATCTCAATGGTTTCGAGGTGCAGGCCTGCTGCGTCTCGGGCGGCCGCGTCGGATTCCAGTTCACGAAACCGATTGAAGGACTGTTGAGCCAGTTCTACATTGCCCATTGCTTCATGCTGCAGTGCCAATCTCCACTGGGTGGGTGCAAA
Source organism: Candidatus Onstottus arcticum (assembly GCA_038040485.1). Lineage (GTDB taxonomy): Bacteria > Acidobacteriota > Blastocatellia > UBA7656 > UBA7656 > Onstottus_B > Onstottus_B arcticum. The sequence continues at coordinate 82,436 of JBBPIE010000028.1, read as the reverse complement.
GCCTGGGTCCATGGAGGCAGCCTTCTGAAACTCCACCAGGGCACGATCGTACTTGCGCTCTTCGAGTGAGCGGGACGCCGATGAGTAAATGGCGCGGACCTGGGCGCCCTTCTGGTCGGGCAGTTCGGCCAGGGCATTCAAGTCTGCGATTCGCAGCCGGACTCGGTCGGAGTCGACCGCCTTGGGAGACATCTGGAGATAGCGGGTAAGAAGGGCGGAAGCCTCGCCGGGTCTATCATTGTCTTCGGCGCAGTTCGCAAGGTCGAAACTATAGGTTGGGCTGTTGGCTGGAATAGAGCCCAGGCTCTTCAATGCCTGACACAGACTCGAACTGCGGCGCGATGTCTTGGCGGGACTCGTGGCTGGGTCGCTGCTGACCGCGGCAGGGACTATGGAGGCATCCGGCTTTTCGGGTCCCCCTTGAAGCGAGGGCGGCCCCTCGTCGAGCGAAGTCTCAAAACCGATGCTATCGACAAGGCCGTTTACGGTGTCGACTCGACCTCGGTCGGCATCTTTCCAAGCTATCGCTTGCTCGCCGGTAACAAGGGCGCTTCGCAATTGTTGGAGTTTGAGCCTTCGTTTGGGGTCCGGGCTTGCGCTAGTCGCCTGGTCCAGATATGCCAGCGAGGTAGCAGTGTCGCCTGTGCGATGATAGCAAAGAGCCAGATCGTAAGAGAGAATCGCTGTCGATTCCCCGAGCTTTAATGCATTCTGGAGCGCGTCAGCGGCAGGTTTGAACTGGCCCTGATCGTAGAGCTTATGCGCCTGGCGAAGTGCGTCCTTAACCCGGTCATGAATTTCTTCGTCGATGTGCTTGATTCCCTGGATGGCGTCTCTAGTTTCCCAGAAAGCCTGCGAACTGACATAGCGGGAGCGGGCATCAAGCAACTGACCTGATTTCTCCAGGCCCTTAGCCTCCTTGATGAGTTCATTTGCTTGTTGCTCGAGAGCCTTCTTCTGAGCCTTTTCCTGATCGTCGGCAAAGGCCACGGGAGCCGACAGCAAAAGAAAGAAGGTCAACGTCAACGTTACTATGGCAGATTTCATGGTCACGCTCCCTATGGTCGAATTGAATAGAGGTAAGAACTGCAGCCGTCCGCCTTACTTACGGGTGGGCAGTCGATGATGAGTCGAGAGTGAATCCGGTTCCGCTCTATTTATATGAAACTTCCCCTCGCTGAGAGTCATTGCACTCTCCCTCTCTGCTCTCCTATTACCTGACGCGACAAATCTTTCGAGCAACTTTCATCGACGTTCCATATGTGCGTACAGGCAGGTTCGAACGTATCCGCAGGGTCGAGACCGAGCGATGCAGCGAAGGGTGCCAAGCTTAGCACGTCAATCCGGGATTGTCAGACCGCAAAGTGGCGAGGAGTTGAAATGAGATCGTAAGTTCTTGGTTCTTTGGTGACCCCTGGAGGATTCGAACCTCCAACCAAAGGATTATGAGTCAAGGGATTTGAATATGCAGGGAGATGCAGATTCTTGCATCAGACTACATTTGCTACAGGTTATAGCCACCAGCCATTGCGAGGACTACTGCGGATTTAGGCCAATTTCGGCGGAAGATTGTCACAAACTTGTCACAACCTGGGTCGACATGATTGCAGCTGGCGTCAGCCAATCTAATACCGAAACCTGAGCAATCGGGGATGAGTTTCTCGCTCGCGCAAGTCTGCCCGCTCCGAAAGATTAATGAGCGGTAAAAGAGAGTAGCAAGAGGCAAGAGTACGCACACTGAGATCGTCACCTTCATTCAATAGCCTTTGACAATATAGCCCCCACTGCCACGAAGGGCTGTTGCGCTAAAGAGTGCCGCCGCTGCAAGTACCTTGGGCTGTTGTAACTGACCTGCACTTTCCCGCCGGCGTCTTCCCAGATCAATACCTTCAGTGGCAGATCAATCGCAAGGGTGGGCGAAGCGTTCATCAACGCAGTACCTGCTTGCGGATCACCGAAGATGATCAATTGTGTGGGTCGCAAAGCGAGGCCGACTTTTTCTGCTTCCCGGCTTTGATCAATCACGGCAAAGATGGTGATTCCTTTTGCCTGGAGACCGGCAGTGATGCGCGCAGCAGTTTCCGGTACAGAATGCCGGCTACCGATAGAAATGATTCCGCTCTCTTCGAGTTCATCAATCATGATTATCGCCACGCCTTGGATTGAGTGCTCTTAGCTTGATCTCCAAAGCAGAATGTCGGCAAAGACTACGTGATTAGCCAGATGGCCGGTCTCAATCACGGCGATCTACGCCCGCGTAAACGAGCTGGGTAAAGAACGCCGGGTCGACGACAAAGCCGACCAACTGGATCTCTCACGCAAGCTCCTGGAGAGTAGTTCCGGCTCTTGGGTATCGATTTTATCTGGTCTGGAGCTCTCGATTCTATCGAATCAGACTTCCTGCGACGGCGTCACCTGCTCGCCATGATACCGTTTCCTTTCAACGATATTTTCTGCGGATGGTCCGGGTCGTCATAGGTTATCAAGAGGAATGAACTTCGAGCGCCAACTCCCCGAGGGCTGAAGATGACTCCAATACTGCAACTCTTCCCCGCCTCGATTGGTATGCCGGTACACGGATCATCATCATCTTCGAAGTCCTCCCAATGCCCTTCGCCCGGATCGACTCGGCTGATCTCAATCCGCTTGTCAGTGTTATTTGTAAGGGTGACTCTCAATTGCTTGCTTAGTGTTTGGACGACTTGATCGCCGAAATCCAGGCTCGCGGGGCTCGCCGGCAGGAGAATCTGTTTCCCATCATTTCCCTGTGATGTCTTGCTGACGTCTTGTCCAGGTGTAAAAGCTGCCAATCCGAACGCCAATAGAGCAAGAGCTATTACTCGTTTCATGAACTGATTCCTCCCAATCGCACAAATTGCCCTTGTGCTGTATCACTCAGAACGCCAATGGTACTGAACCTGAGCAGAGCATTCTTTCCGTTTTGTGCGGAAACCTTTCTTATATTGTTGCAACCTCGAGAAATCTGTCAGCGAGTGATAGCTCCGCTCAGAAATCCCCTTAGTTCATATTGATCAACCTACTCCTTTCGGTAGTAACCTGACGGGCGCCGATGGAAGCTACGATGTCGGCTCGGTTTCCGAGACGATCGATTGCGGCGATGCGACTGCCTGTCAGAACGACACTCAGCGACGCGAGCACTCCCTCAACTTCAAGGATCATAAAAGCAGCGCGAGACGAGCAGGTAAACGTACGCTGCGCCGAACGAGTGCTCTAAGGCGTCCAATTCGGCGGCTGACCGTCATACGGGAGAACGGTATAGGTCAAGTAGCAAAGCCATCAGGGGACACCGAGGCGTCTGAGTCCCTGGGTGATGCCAACGCGCCGACCTCTATGCGGCGAGGCGCTCGCCAGAGTTCGCTAGCTTCTCACCAGAGACTGAAAACCGTTCGATGACTCCGTCAACTGCGCGCATCGCACTTGGCACATTGATCTTGAGAAACCGAACAAAATGCCCAACTTCGCTAGGAGTCAATTCCTCCGGTGAGCTTGCCGAGATGCCCAGCAGAATCAGATATGAACGCATGCTTAGGTTCGCGGACAGCAGCTCCGTCTCCAAGGCTAGAATGAAAGCCACACGGTCGGCTGTAGTCATAGAACCAAACTGGTCGCGAACCACAATCTTTAGGTCATCCGGGCCAATCAAACTCAACCCTGATGTCGACATCCGGTTTATGCTCTGTGTGTCTCTTGTCTGTATCCTCTTTCTCATTTGTTTCACCCCTGATCTTCTGCCTGTATCAAGTCTTTCCTATCCTAGACCAGTCATAGGAACTCCTTCTTCCGACTTCGTGCTCAATTCGGCGCTATCTTCGTTGTAACCACACTGACAATCGTGCTGCTTAGAGCCGTGAATCGTCGCGCGATGGTTGCCATCGATCAGCGTTTCTTCCGTGAGGCATACAATGCCTCGGAGCGTGTAGGGCCAGGTAGGATCGAATTAACCGTCACCCCGGTGGCGACGGTCGTCTCGGTCAGCCCTCGAGCGAGACTTGCGGCAAGCTGTTCGACTCCTCCTACGCCAGGCTGTAGACCCCTCCTACGGATAGCCTGTGACTATTGCCTGGCCTTGTTCGTGCTATTCCCGGCATTGGAACTTCGCGAAGCGCGTCGGCACTGCGATATCTGGAAAAGATCAGTTTGCCTGTTTCCGGTATCGCGTCCACATAGACAAAGTCGCCCAATCGGACTTGCCTTGTCGCTATGAGATTGGACAGCCTATTGACGAGAATGCGCTCGACAGCGCGTTTTAAGTGACGCGCGCCATACCGCGGGTCAAACCCGTCGTCGAGGAGAATCTCTTTAACCGCGTCCGAGCATTGAAAGATGAAGCCTGATTCGTCTGAATAAGTGATGCGATCCTGCACGGCTTGTAATTCAAGATCGAGAATCTGTCTCAAGTGCCCTTCTTGCAATGAACGGAAGACCACAACTTTGTCAATGCGGTTCATGAACTCCGGCGAGAAATTACGCCTTGCTGCTTCGAGAGCAGTGCGATAGATCTTCTGGTCGGTGACATCGCCGTTATTTTTGGCGGTCTTCGACGCAGCGAAACCAACCCCGCCCGAAATGAGCTCCGCCATTTCGCGCGCGCCGAGGTTGGAGGTCATTACAACCAGCGTGCGCGAAAAATCGACCTTCCGATTGTCTCCGAGAGTTAATGTCGCCTTGTCGAGAACGCCGAGCAGCAATCGCCACAAGCTGTCAGAAGCCTTTTCGATCTCGTCAAAGAGCAAGATCGAAAGTTGGGTGTCTTCGGTGTGACAGCGATCGAGATTCTCTTGAGTCAGCAGCGGGCTAGTTTCGCGGTGGCCCAGATAGCCAGGTGGCGACCCGATCAGCTTTGCAATTTCGTGCGAGTGCTGAAATTCAGCGCAGTCAATTCTAATGACGGCGCCAGAGGTCCCGAAGAGCGCTTCCGCTGCTTTCTCCACTACGTGCGTCTTGCCACATCCCGTTGGACCCAGCAGCAGCATCGTGCCGATTGGCCGATCTGACTGGGTTAGACCGGCGAGGAAGACCTGGTAGAAGCTGCTCACACCGCGTACAGCACGCTCCTGACCAACAACGCGACTCGCCAGCCTTTCTTCAAACTCGCGAGCGCGGGAACTCTTTTCATCGGGATCCAGAAACACCCGGTCCATTGCGGCGCGTTGTTGTTCAGGTCTTGCAAACATGATCTTGCCCTCTTTAACCGTGCCCGGTTGGTTGCGTACCTTAGGCGTTTTGAACCAGGAAGTGTCAGGGCAGGATCGCAGAGGAGAACAAGTCGCCTGCCGGCGTCAGCCCGCTTCCTTTCCACATCTGAGCGAAAGCCTACATTGCCCTCCTGAAAGATCTAGGAGTGAGTCCCACCAGTTTGCTGAAGAAGGTTGTAAAGTGGCTTTGGCCGGAAAATCCTGCCTGTAGAGCAATGTCCGCGATCGGCAGGTCTGTCTCCGCTAATAGCTTTTTCGCGCGTTCGATTCGTTGTCGGACGATATAGTTGATCGGACTCAACCCCATCGATTCTTTGAAGACACGCGAGAAGTGGTAACGGCTCATCCCAACCTCCTGTGCTACAACTTCCAGTGCGATCCCTTGCTGCTGCTCGAGTTTATCGCTGATGAACTCAAGCGCTCTTCGCAGTTTATTCGGCGCCATCCCGCCCTTCCTGATGGTTACATCTTTCAAACAGCTATAACGCCTCACGAGCTGAATGGCGAGCACAGATGCAACTGAATCCGCATAAAGCCTTCCAACGACGTTTTCTGCCTTCAGCTCATAAAGCAGCGACATAGCCATATGACTGAGCTGTTCATCTCTAATACCAATCTGCGGCTCGATAGCCATCTGGTCATGACTTAAGCCATTGGTCTCCGCGATCTTTTGGACGAAATTGGGCTCCAGGTATATGTGCAACGCTTCGTGCGACCTGCCGTCGCGCCAAAGCCAACGTGATGGCACACCGGCAGGAATGATTGTTATGTCTCCCGGACTAAGGAAATTGTCTAAGTCCTGCCCGTTGATTGTCGTCGTGACCTGACCTGAGGGCTCGAGTTGTACGATCACGCAGTGGTTATCAAGGGGAGGCACGTCCGTATCGCCATAGTGGTTGCGGACGTGCAAGACCCTAATGTCTTGCCAACCGAGATCTTTGCTCGATGCAAGAATCGCTTCGGGGTAGACTGTGGACAAGTCACGACGTGAGACGCCAGGCCGATTGTCTCGATAGCCGTGTGTTTCGACTCTGGATCTCTTTGAGTGCCGCGTTCTGGATAGCCCCGCAAGAGGCGGATAGCTCGCGGCGTCGATAGTCTGAATCTGATACATCGTTCACTCCCCTCTGAGCGCCCCGAGATACGGCATTAACGTCAATATTCCGGGCCGCCACCTAAAGATCTTCCGAGCGTTTCAAGTTCAACCCATCCAGGCTCTTGCTGCTTGAGAACGATGGTGAATTCCTCGCAAGTGTTCCGGCTTTCTCCCATCGGTCCTTCTTTCTGCCTTCACTGGTAAACGCGAGGATTTCTTCCAAGCGGTATCATTTGTGATCCGAGTTTTTGGAGGGTGCGGCGTATAATAGTCGGCGTTTGGACCCTCTTGACATCCATTAGAGCAAAATTGGCGAAAGGGTTCATTGATTCGGCCTTCGCATATGGAGAGGGAAGGGTATGTCGAAATCTCAATCGAAATCTCAGTCGTCCAGGCGGAAACAAACTGTCGTTTTTAGATATGTGGTACCCGTGTTGTCTGTCGCGGTCGCGGCAGTGCTCTCGCCCCCACTCGTGGGTTTCGTGGATACTATCCCGCTCTTTTATGCCGCTGTGATTGTCAGCTCTTGGTACGGGGGTCGAGGGCCTGGATTGCTTTCAGTTTTGCTGGGTACCCTTGCAGTCAATTACATCATTGTGCCCCCAATGTACGCGTTCAACTTGGGCGTAACAGATCTAGTTCAGATGGGGGCCTTTGCGGTCCTGGCTTTAACCATCAGTTTGCTGAGCACGGCTCGAAGACGCGCCGAAGGATCGCTCAGGCAAGCGCACGACGAGATGGAGACGAAGGTAATCGAGCGAACAGCAGACCTCAAACAGAGCAACGAGAAGTTACACGGCGAGATCGCCGAACGCAGACGGATGGAAGGGATTTTGCGCGAGCGGGCGAATCTCCTCGACCTCACTCACGACACCGTCTTCGTCCGCGACATGAATGACGTCATCACCTACTGGAATCGCGGCGCCGAGGAGATGTACGGGTGGGCGAGTAAGGAGGCTATTGGGCAGGTGTCTCACGATGTTTTACGGACGCGATTCCCGGCGCCGCTCGAACAGATCAATGAGGAATTGTCCGGCATGGGCCGCTGGGAGGGAGAGCTGATACACACGAAGCGCGACGGGACGCAGATCGTGGTCGCGAGCCGCTGGTCTTTGCAACGGGACGAGCAGGCGCGCGCGGTCGCGGTCCTGGAGACCAACAACGACATCACCCAGAGCAAGCGGGCCGAAGAGGCTCTACAGCGACAAGCGAACCTGCTGGAACAGACGCACGACGCGATCTTTGCGTGGGAATTTTCAAGATCGATCATTTACTGGAATCGAGGCGCGGAACAGCTCTATGGCTTCTCGAGGGAAGAGGCAATTGGGCGTCTTAGCCACGAACTCCTCCACACGGAGCACTCTTTGCCAACGCCGGTTTTTGAAGCAATTCTGGAACGCGAAGGAGAATGGACCGGCGAGTTGAAACACACGACGCGCGACGGCCGAAAGATAATCGTCGAAAGCCGGCATGTGCTTACGCGCGACACGGATGATCGTTGGCTGGTGCTGGAGACCAACCGTGACGTCACCGAGCGCAAGCTGGCTGAGGACGCGCTGCACAAGGCGCAGGCGGAGCTGGCGCACGTAAATCGCGTGGCGACTCTGGGAGAGATGACTGCCTCGATTGCCCACGAAGTCAACCAGCCACTCGCCGCGGTTGTCACAAACGCCAATGCTTGCATACGCTGGCTCGCCCACCAGCCGCCCAACCTGGCCGAGGCACGACAAGCCGTCGGGCGTATTATCAGGGAGGGCAATCGTGCAAGCGATGTGATTGGACGGATTCGGGCCCTCGTTAGAAAGACTCCTCCACGGAAGGACTGGTTCAACATCAACGAAATCATCCTCGAGGTAATCGCCCTGACGCGGAGCGAAGTACACAGAAATCGCGTTTCGTTGAAGCCTCAACTCTCAGATGGCTTGCCGCTTGTACTCGCCGATCGAATCCAGTTGCAACAAGTGATTCTGAATCTGATCATGAACGGCCTCGAAGCGATGAGTGGAGTCGTCGATAGGTCGCGGGAGTTACAGGTCAGCTCTGGTATGAACGATTCAGCCGGCGTGCTCGTCTCGGTACTAGACTCAGGCAAGGGCCTCGACCCCGGGAGTCTCGATCATCTGTTCGACGCCTTTTTTACGACTAAGCCTGAGGGGATGGGGATGGGTCTGGCGATCAGCCACTCGATAATTCTGGCTCACGGCGGGCTGCTTTGGGCTTCGCCGAACTCGCCGTGGGGCGCAGTCTTTCAGTTCACGCTGCCACCTGGCGCCGAGAAAATGTCATGACCGATCCAGACGCAACCGTGTTCGTAGTGGATGATGATGAAGCCGTTCGCGAAGCGCTGAAGAGTCTCATCCGCTCTGTGGGGCTGCGCGTCGAGACGTTCGCCTCGGCCCAGGAGTTCCTCCAAAGCCGAGACGGGGATGTCCCAGGCTGCCTCGTGCTCGACGTGCGGCTGCCAGGTTTGAGCGGGCTAGACCTCCAGCGCGAACTGGCCGGGGCCGATATTCACACCCCGATCATCTTCATCAGCGGGCACGGCGACATCCCTATGACGGTGCGCGCGATGAAAGAAGGCGCAGTTGAGTTCCTGACCAAGCCCTTCCGAGACCAGGACCTCCTCGATGCCATTCACCAGGCCCTTGACCGCGACCTGGGAGCGCACAAACAGCGGATGGAGCAGGTAGAATTGCGCGCGCTGTTTGACTCCCTCACACCGAGAGAGAGAGAAGTGATGGGCCTGGTCATTACAGGGCTGCTCAACAAACAGGTCGCCGCAAAGTTGGGCACCAGCGAAGTAACGATCAAGCTGCATCGCGCGCAGGTCATGCAAAAGATGCGGGCTGATTCGCTGGCTGACCTGGTCAGAATGGCCGAAAAGCTGGGAATCCCATCCGCAAAGCACTAGAACCTATACCAAAGTATAATAGTAATCCGTCCTTCACATCGCTACTCTCCGAAGTGAAGCCTGAAGAGCTTATAGCAACGCCAGGTCGTAGAAATGGAAGGTACTTGTGGCGGATATCCCGGTAATCTCAATTGTGGACGATGATGAATCAGTCCGCGAGGCTATAGAGAGCCTCATGAAGTCGGTAGGTTACCTGGCCAAAGTGTTTCCATCGGCGGGCGATTTCTTGAATTCAGGCTTTCTCGATGACACGGGTTGCTTGATCCTCGACGTTCAGATGCCGGGGATGAGTGGTCTTGAGCTTCAAAATCGCCTGGTTGCTTCCAAGTGCCGGGTCCCGATCATATTTATCTCCGCGCACTGTGATGCAGAGTCGCGGGCACGGGCACTCGAGGCCGGCGCAGTAGGGTTCTTACAGAAACCCTTCAGCGAGGATGCGCTGCTCAATGCCATAAGCTCGTCTCTAGCGATTCACAGGGATAGCGGTCGTGATCGCCCCGGCCCTGACCAGTCTGTTTGAATTACCGAAGCTGCAGTTCAGCAACCCGAATCTACTCTTTGAAGACCATGGGGGAGTTATGGCGACGAGTAGAAAAGAACTCGACTGCTGCCGGATGAATGAGTCACGAGCTAGGCTCGTTGGAGAATCACAATCTCTCGGACAGGCGGTCCCGCGGGGCGCATACACGACGCAGTCCAAGCTAGATGAGGTGTCCCAGCTGGTCCTGGATTGGGCCGATGGCGATCAGGCGGCGCTCGACAAATTGATGCCACTGGTCTACGACGAGTTGCGCCGGCTCGCTCACCATTACATGAGACGCGAACATCCCGGGCACACACTGCAGACCACGGCGCTTGTCGACGAGGCATATCTCCGTCTCCTCGATCAAACACACACTCACTGGAAGAGTCGCGCACAGTTCTTCGGAATTGCGGCACAGTTGATGCGCCGTATTCTTGTAGATCACGCACGGAGCCATCTCTATGCTAAGCGGGGAGGCGGCGCGCGCAAAGTTGCCCTCGACGAAGTTGCCGTGTTGTCGCCGGAGCGCGGAGCGGACCTGATCGCGCTTGACGACGCGTTGGAACGCCTTTCGTCTATCGATTCCCGCAAATCCCGCATTGTTGAACTCAGATACTTTGGCGGATTGTCGGTAGAGGAGACGGCCGAGATTCTAGAGGTGTCAGCGATCACGGTGAAACGCGACTGGCTGGTAGCCAAGGCCTGGTTGCGGCGCGAGATAAGTAATGAACCCTGAGCGTTGGAAGCAAATCAATGATGTGCTTATCCCCGCGTTGGAGCGGGAAGCCTTTGAGCGCTCCGCCCTTGTCAAAGAGGCATGCGGAAGCGATGAGGGTTTACGGCTTGACGTCGAATCGCTGTTGGCTTCACACGAGCAAGCGAGCGATTTTCTTGAAGAGTCTATTGTTGGAGCGGCGGCTCGGTTGCTTGTGGAGGATCGCACACACTTGGCGGCCGGTCAGCAGATTGATCACTACCAGATTCTTTCGCTGCTCGGGGTTGGCGGAATGGGTGAGGTTTATTTGGTCCGGGATACGACGTTGGGCAGGCAGGCTGCAATCAAGCTCTTACCATCGCGCTTCAGCGAGGACCGAGGTAGATTACGTCGCTTCCAGCAGGAGGCACGCACTGCCTCAGCACTCAACCATCCGAACATAATTACTGTTTACGAGCTCGGCGAATTTGACTCAGCGCAATACCTGGCTACGGAATTCATCGACGGTGAAACGCTGCTTCAGTACATGAAAGACCCTAGTTCCAGCGTTGTTTCCAAAGAGGGGGTTAAGACAGACGCCGGGATGACACTGCGTGAAGTCCTCGAGATCTCTATTCAATTGGCCAATGCCCTCGGAGCTGCACATTCTGCAAAGATAGTGCACCGTGATATCAAGCCCACAAACATCATGGTGAGACGCGATGGCTATATCAAGGTCCTCGACTTTGGCGTCGCTAAGCTTACCGAACAATTTCCCGACGGCGAATCCACTGATGATGAATTACGGGTAAGGGATCTAATTAACACGATGCCAGGCGAGGTGCTCGGCACAGCCAGTTATATGTCGCCCGAGCAGGCGCGGGGACTGGCAGTTGACGCACGCACGGATATTTGGAGCGCCGGTGTTGTGGTCTACGAGATGATCGCGGGCCATCGCCCGTTTGAAGGACCAACACGGAGCGACGTGATCGCCTCGATCCTGTACAAGGAGCCGCTACCGCTAGGTCGCTACGCTCCGTACGCGCCCGCGGAGTTAGAGCGAATCGTGATGAGGGCATTGCGCAAGAGTAGAAATGAGCGTTACCAGACAGTCCACGACCTGGCTCGTGATTTGAAGAGTTTGAAGCAGCAATTGGAGCTCGAGGCCAAGGTGGAACCCGCCTTGAGTTCCGATGAGTCGCGGGAGTTGGACGCAACTGTGTTTGTGGTTGATGATGATGAATTCATTCGTGAAGCGCTTAAGAGTCTCATCAGGTCTGTAGGGCTGCGGGTGGAGACATTCGCGACGGCGCGGGAGTTCCTGCAAAGCCGCCCCTCGGATGTGCCGGGCTGTTTGGTACTGGATGTGAGGCTGCCGGGCTTGAGCGGACTGGATCTCCAAAGCGAACTCGCCAAGGCGAACATACAGACGCCGATAGTTTTCATAACCGGGCATGGCGACATTCCGATGACAGTGCGAGCGATGAAAGCCGGGGCGGTTGAGTTCTTAACCAAACCGTTCCGCGACCAGGATTTGCTTGACGCAATTCACCAGGCGCTTGAGCGCGACCGGACGGCGCGCGAGCAGCGAGTGGATAAGGCAGTGATCGCGCGCGTTATGACTCTCTGACTCACCACTCCTCCTTTTCGAATCGCATTCCGCTGCGTGCTGCAATCCACGCGATATCCTCCATCCCGTCTGGATTACCGCAAGCAAGAACTACCGTGTGCGATAGTTCAATCCGCCCCTGCAGCATTGCTAACGGACGGTCGCGCGGCAGTTCCGGGGAGACCGCCTGCGCTTCACGCGCCGGTATGCCGAAGACCTGGCGAAGCACGTTATTTGCACGGCCGACGCCAAGGTGCGAATCGCCGCGGTCTCGCGAAGTGGGGCGACTCACCGAAGGAACGTACACGAAGTCAATCGCGTTCGACGCTTCGATCGCGAGCAACTCGCGGTGGTATGCCAGCTCTTCATAAGTACGATTGGCGTGGAGAAGCGTGTAGCGCTTACGACGCGCGCGGTTGCGCTGCGCTTCGAAGTGAAGCTGCTTGACCATTGACACGAACGGTGCGAGACCAGTTCCGGTCGCTACCATTAACACGTGTGCGAAACCGGCTGCGCGCCGGTTCCATCATCTTTCTGATCCCATCGTTTAACCGTTCGTCTCTCGCGTCAATTTAGTGTTAACAGATCCTTGGGCGTCGGTAGCTGCGACGCGTCCCAGCCGCCACCAAGGGCTTTGATCGATGGGACACTCGGCGCTCAACCGGGCTCGGTTTTTTTCCCTGCCGCGCGGGGCGTGCTCTCAAGTCGGCGGGGGGTAGTGGGGGCAAATACACACCCCACTACCCGGGGGATGGGCTCGATGAACTCAGTCACGTTCCTTCGTTGGAGCGTTAGGTTATTTCGTCCTCCCCGCCTGCCACGGGCTTTTCGTCCTTACAGGCGGACCCTCAATACGTCAGGCATCCACGGCTGACCTGAGTGACCTAATCTACTTTCTTCCAGGTTGCATCCGGTGCGTATCGGGTCATGGTCTTAGCGCGGACCGCGGTCCTCGCGCCCAGGTCCTTCTGATAAAGGACACCATCCTGGTTAACGATAAAAGTCATTACTCCCGAAGATCGATATTCCGCGGGATAGGCCACGAATGCGAAACCGCCGGTCATCTTGCCACGGACAAGGTAGTTCTTCGCACCGCCAGCCGCCTGCCTTCCCTGGCTTGTAAGGATGCGGTAGTAGTAGCCGTGAAACGGCCGGGGCTGAGTTGTTTCCTTCGCATAGTCTTCACCACTCGCCAATGTCAGGAGCGGTCCCACTGGGCTCTCCGATTCGCCGGCCGAGATCTTCCAGTAGAGACCGTTGCGTTTGCCATCCTCGCTCCGGAATCGGGGCGCGTACTGTTTGACTCCGTCCCCGTCGTGTGGCTCCGAGTGGTATTCGTTCTGGGCATCTACCAGCTCGCGGCAAACAGAAACGGTCTCCAGTTCATTTTTGCCGATTCGCCGGAACAGTATCTCTTTCCGGCTGGCAACGGTGTCGAAGTACCAGCGGTTCCCTTTGTGTACAAGCGGGATCGGCGTCGGCCAATTCTCGGCGCCGACGTAAAGCGTCGTGGTTCCATCTGACTCTCGAACCAGCCGATGCATCTCCTGGTATTTCTCGACGAACTGCTGCCGGCTACTGCGGTCTTCGGCTTGATCGCCACCGGAAATGACCTCTGGCGCTGAAGCTCCAAGAATCTCCAACAGAGCCGACCGGTCGTCCTTTTCCACTGCGACGAAGAGTGCAACGCTTGCCTCCTCGCAAGTATTGAACGTCCTCTGTCGTGGGACTTGACCGAGCGCAAGATTGAAATAGCCAGCGGCAAAAGTCGCGAGCGCGGCCAACCCTAGTAACTTGCAAAGGTGAAAACGCTCGAAGTTCTTTCTCATGTTTAACATCGTCATAGTCTCCATTCCTGTGCTTTTCTCGGGAGTCGGGCCACCGGATGTGGCCCGACGAACTATTGGTTTTACCGACGGTGTCCACCGCCGCCGCCTCCTCCTCGCATGCCTCCACCACCGAAGCCGCCTCCACCGCCGCCGGCGCGTCCACCGCCGAAGCTGGACTGTCCACGTGAAGCGGAACCACGTTCCATTCCACCTTGACCAAAGCCGCTGAACGCGCCGGAGCGGGTTCCGGTGTTAGAGCGCCCGTCGCCAAAGCCACGCGCGTCTCGGTGATTCGGCGCGGTGCCGGGAGGGACGAAAGCACCGCTGTGACCGCGATCAAAGCTGGGATTAGGAGAGCCGTCTATACGACCTCGACCGGAATCGCTATTGCCACTATTTTGATTGTGACCAGAGCCTCCAACATCGTGATTGCCCCGAAACGAAGGCGCATTCTGGCCCGGTTGGAGATTGCCTCGTTCACCGGGAAAGCGGTGGAAGAAACTCGGGCTTCGCGAGACATAAGTATTGCGGTTGAAGATTACCTCCCGGCGGCCCCAGTTAAAGCCCCAGGCCGGCCAACCCCAGCCGTATCCGCCGAAGAACCCGAGGCCAATCGCAGGACCAAAGTAAAACGCAGGTCCAACCCAGGGATCGAAAATGTACCCCGGGTACACGGCCAATGACGCTCCATAGACGGTCCAGGGATCGTAAATCGGCAAGTAGCAAATGTTGGGATCAGCAGGCTCGATGATGATCGTCGAGCCTTGTGTGGCCACCGTCTGCTGCGTCGTGCTCTGCAGAGTTCCTGCGTCCTCGGCCCGCTTGCGCATGACCTGAACCGCGTCGATCACGTCCTGCTGTTGATTGAAATAGGCGTCGCCGACTGCTGAAGTCCAGGAGAGACTCTCATTCATTTTTGCCAGCACTGATGGAAACTGCGTCAAAGCTTTCACACTTGGATCCCACGACTCCTTGTCAGCTTCGTTGGCCAGCTCTTCGCCTTGCAGGTCCGAATGCTTCTGCAGCCATCGCTCCGCTTCGACGATTTGCGTCGGGTAAGTAGAAGCCGCCAGAATCTGAGCAACAAGAGCGTCTGGGTACAGGGCGAACGGCGCCACGAGTTGCTGCAATTCGGCCGGAGTCTGTTGCGCCGGCTGCGCGCCCTGTCCGGCATCAGGTTGCTGAACGGCGAGCGTCTGTACAGATCCCGCTGCCAGTACCAGAGCTCCAATAACCATCACTGTCAGCGTTCGCTTCGCTAGCGTCATGGCTCCGCGCGCGCGCAAAAATCGTTTTAAGAAAAGCTGTGCGCGAAAAGCGCTCAACTCGTCCCGGCGCCTCGACGGCTTAGACGCTTCGGTCATTTTTGAGCGAGTCATTTGTCTGACAGTAGGTTCCTTCGTATTTATCTCCTGCATAACGCACCTCCTTAGCGACCGACCAATCCACTGATCCTCAGAACCGAGAAGGTTCTGCGGGAACTCGGTCTCTGGTCTTACTTCTTTTCCTTAGGCGGGAACTTCTCGAACATCTTTTTCACCTCTTGGTCAATTGTCTTCGCACTCTTGCCCTGGTTGCTGCTGAGAGTGTTAGTGGCCGTCCCGCGCCATATGTACTTCTTGCTAGCCGAGTCGCCGATGTCGACGATGAGAGTTCCAACAGGAATTTGCTCCACCTGAGTGATCGCATTGCCGCCAATTCCTCCCCAGCCGCCTCCCCAGCCGCCTCCCCAACCCCAGCCGCGTCTCCAGCCCGGCCCCCAACGCCAACCGCCCAGGTTCGTGGTGTTGAGCTGCGTTTTTTGGGTGACAGAGCAGTGATAGACGACCGTCAAGTCGGCATTGCTGGCCACTTTCGTCAGCCCTTTAGCAGCAAGCTGAGCTTCGATGGCCTTCTCGATCCGTTGGTTCGTCAGCGTTTCCGGCGTGGGCGTACCCTCCGCAAAAGCGTAGGTCTTGTACTTTGAGAATTCGGTGTCCTTGTCGAAGTCCACATTTACTTTTTGCGCGAACGCGATACCAGCGGTCAGTAAGAAGCAGAGACCGACTACGACCCGCATGGCTATTGTGATCCTTTCAGTAGATTTGATTGCTTTCATTGCAGTTCACTCCTTTTCTTTTTGATAGTGGCCAAATCGACCATCGGGGGCGGCCTTCTGTCATACGCGCTCTTTCCCCTCTCACTGGTAAACGCGAGAATTTCTTCGGAGTCGTATCATGCAGTCATCTCGGTTTTGGGGCGTGCGTCGTGTTCCATTGAAAGTTGGAGTTTCAGCCTTTCGATGGCACAATGGTCTAGCCGACACTTGGCTAAACCCGCTGTCGTCAGAACCTCAACTGGTGCACTTATGCTGCTGCCTACGGAGCAAGTAGGAAGTATTCCGAGACCGGCCGCATTGATCCAAGGAATCCAAGCCTTCGAGGCCGGGCGCATCTCGCAGCCGGAACTGACTGCGCTTTACCATTCTGCCGTCCGGGACACTATTCAGCGCCTGGAAGCCACCGGTTCGCCGGTCGTTACGGATGGAGAACAGGCCAAGCACAGCTTTGCTACCTATTCGATCTACGGGTTGGAGAACCTTGCCCCGGACGGCATGCCGATTTCCTTTGCGGACGGGCACATTCGAAACCTCCCCCGAATAACCGCCGGACCGTTCAGGCATAAGACCCCGGCCGATGTTTACCTGGAAATAGCCCAGCGGTATGCGCATGTGCCGCTCAAGCAAGCGGTCATCTCGGCCTCGGCATTGAGCCTGTTGTACCCGCAAGGGGGCATTCCGGGCTATTCACGAGAGCAGTATCTCGACGCCCTGATTGCCGAGCAGGAAGGAGAAATTCGGCGGTGTTTAACAAAGGGCGCCCATGTGGTTCAGATGGACTTCACGGAAGGCCGGCTTTCGATCAAGTTGGATCCAACGCGTCGCCTGCTACATAGTTTCATCGACCTGAATAATCTGGTGCTGAAGCGCTTTTCCGCCGAAGAGCGAAAGCGACTCGGAGTGCACACCTGCCCGGGTGCCGATCGACATTCATCCCACAGCGCGGGAGTGGACTACGCCGATCTCCTGCCGAGCTTATTCGAGCTCAAGGCGACTAACTTTTATATACAATTGGCAAGCGAGCCTGACCGCAAGCGTGTCCTGAAAATGATTCGGGAACATGCCAAAGATGATCAACGGATTTTCGTGGGGGTGATTGATCCGCTAGATCCTCGTGTTGAGACTGTGGACGAGGTCAGGGACCGTGTCCTTGAAGCTGCCGCATATATTCCACTTGATCGATTGGGAACGACCGATGATTGCGGATTTGCGCCTTTCGCCGACGACACGTCCCGCACCCGGGAAACGGTGTTCGAAAAGATTCGAGCTCGTGCAGCCGGCACCGCGTTGGCCAGCAAAGAACTTGGTCTTGAATAGGATTATTGTTCAGCAAATGCTTGTGCCTCCTAAGGGCCGAGCCGAGTGATGAGAAGAGCGCACATGCAAGAGCAACGCAAAACCCACGATGAGATTTTGAACCGGCTCAACCGGAGACTGCGGACTCTTTACCAGTGCAACGGTATGTTCTTTCAAGCCGACAGCGAGCAGGGGCTGTTGCAATCCATTTGCGAGATCCTCGTGGCCGGCGATGAACTTCGGCTGGCTTGGATCGGCTATTGCGAAGATGATGCCGAGAAGACTATTCGCCTTGTGGCACAGGCGGGATACGATTTTGATTACCTTAAGCGCATCACGTTTTCCTGGGGAGAGCAGACGGAAGCAGGTCAGGGCCCGTTCGGCATCGCGGTCCGGACCGGTAAGGCTTGTTGGATTGATGATATACGGACGGATCCGAGATTTTCTCCCTGGCGAGTCGCTGCCCTCGACCGCGGCTACGCTTCGTGTATTTCAATTCCGTTGATCGCGGATGGCATGAGGCGGGCCACAGTGGATCTTCGTGGCACACTCAATCTTTACTCCGGGGAGTGCAACGCCTTTGATGAGAGCGCGGTCGAGCATTACACCGGTTTGGCGGCGTCCCTGACTTATGCCGTGAGCGCGCTCCGTAGCCATCTAGCAGAAGACCTGACATATGGGGTGACCGCGCTCCGCACGAGCGAAGAGCGCAAACATGCGGAAGAAAGAGTCCGGGAGCAGGAGATAGAGCTACGACAGGTCCTGGATCTTGCTCCTCAGCACGTCGCCGTAGTGAATTCCGATGGAAGCTGTATTTATCTCAACCAGGCCGGGCTCGACTATCACGGTATTACTCTTGAGGAGTGGCGGAGCTCCGACCTTCGCAGGTTCCTTCATCCAGGTGATCTGGAACGCATAGCGATCGGGACTCAAGGTAGATTCTTAGGCGGATCCCCGCGCGAGATCGAAGCGCGCTTACAGAGAAACGACGGGAAGTATCGCTGGTTTCTTGGCCGCAGCAGCCCTGTGCGAGATGAACAAGGACGGATCACGCGCTGGTATGTCGCGTCGACTGATATCGAGGATCGCAAACAGGCCGAGACGTTGCTGGCCGGAGAGAAACGCCTTCTGGAGATGATAGCGAGGGGCGATTCTCTCGCGGTCATCCTCGATGCCCTATGCCGGCTCGTCGAAGATCTGGCCAGCGGTTCTCTGACCTCGATCCTTTTGTTGGATGCGAAAGCCAACCGGCTTCGACACGGCGCGGCGCCGAGCCTGCCAACAAACTACACCGAGGCAATCGACGGCTCGGTCATCGGTCCATCGGTGGGTTCGTGCGGGACCGCCGCGTACCGCGCGGAGCCAGTGAACGTCTCCGACATCGCCACCGATCCGTTGTGGGCCGATTATCGCGATCTGGCGTTAGCACATGGCCTGCGAGCGTGTTGGTCCACGCCGATACTATCCTCGGCAGGCAGGGTGTTGGGGACCTTCGCAATATATTATCGCGAACCGCGTAGCCCCACTCCGCCAGAGCATAATGTTATAGAGCAAATCACCCATCTTGCGAGTATCGCCATCGAGCGCAAACAGGCCGAAGAGGTCCTGCGCGAGCAGGCCCGCCTCCTCGATCTGACGCACGACACTGTCTTCGTCCGCGACATGAGCGACGTAATTACTTACTGGAATCGCGGCGCCGAGGAGCTGTATGGATGGACCAGAGAGCACGCCCTCGACAAGGTCTCTCACCAGCTCACTCAGACGATCTTTCCTGCACCGCTTGAAGAAATTAATGCGGAGTTGCTCCGCACCGGGCGCTGGGAAGGAGAGCTCATACATACGAAGCGAGACGGGACGCAGGTCGTGGTCGTGAGCCGCTGGTCATTGCAGCGAGACGAGCAGGGCCTGCCCGCCGCGATCCTGGAGACCAACAACGACATCACCGAACGCAAACGCGCCGAGGAAGCGCTGCGAAGCGCCCAGGCGGAACTCGCGCACGTCACCCGCGTGACTACTCTTGGCGAGATGACCGCTTCCATCGCGCATGAAATTAATCAGCCGCTTGCCGCCGTTGTCACCAACGGCAGCGCCTGCCTGCGCTGGCTCATGGGTGAGTCGCCCAATCTCGAAGAGGCTCGCGAAGCCTCCAAGCGCGTCATCCGCGACGGCAATCGGGCGGGCGAGGTAATCGCTCGAATTCGCGCGCTCATGCAGAAAACAGAGACACAGAAAGCGCAGTTGGATATTAACGAGGCTATTCAAGAGATCGTCCTATTAACGCAAAATGAAGCCGCGCGAAAAGGCGTGAGGCTGCGGCTGGAACTATCCGCAAATCTTCCGCCGGTCTTCGGAGACCGCGTGCAGTTGCAACAGGTTGCTCTCAATCTCGTGATGAACGGGGTCGAAGCGATGGCTGCGGTGCGTGATCGCCCGCGAGAGTTGGTCATCTGTTCCCGCACGCACGAATCCGATCACGTGCTGGTCGCGGTCCAGGATTGCGGAGTAGGGATCGACCAGGAGGATCTCGAAAAGATTTTCACTGCGTTCTACACTACCAAGCCGCAGGGCATGGGTATGGGACTGGCGATCAGCCGGTCGATCATCGAGGTGCATGGCGGCCGTCTTTGGGCCACACTAAACGAGGTCGCGGGTGCGACGATGCAGTTTACCCTCCCGCTGAGCGAATCATGAGGAATCTAATATCACCGTGGAGTACACTATCTGTTATGGAACCCAATCTTAAAGATGTCTTTCGCGAAGCGGCGCAATTGCCCGAGCGCGATCGAGCTACCTTGGCCGGTTTACTCATCGAGACGCTTGACCCCGTTTCTGAGCCTGATGTCGAAGCAGCATGGCCTGAAGAGATCAAGAGACGCGTGGTTGAGATCGACGCGGGGACCGTCGAATTGATCCCGTGGGAGGAAGTGCGCGCAGAGTTATTCGGCCAGTCGAATGAATCGCTGAACGCCCAGTAGTCAATGCCTGTCCCTGGAGTTACTTCGTTTCGATCTGCGGCCGTTTGATTCCAATGATTCCACTTGCCAATCTTTCAGCGGGTGCTAAACTTCAGTTCAGATCATGTGGAGTGAGACAATGCATCCGAACAAAGTCTACGACGAAGTGATCGAGTTCATCGCCTCTTCGAGCCCGCAAAATGTGATTGCCTTTCGGCCGTCTGAAGACGCCAAAGCGCGAGTAGCTGATCTGATTTTTCGGGAGAAGACCGAAGGCCTGCCAGACGAGGAAAAGTCGGAGTTGGATCACTACCTGCAGATCGAACACCTGATGCGCTTGGCAAAGGCTCGCGCACATCACTATCTGGCAAATGGCTAGATGGATTAGTGTGGAACGGCCCCAGACGTCCCAGGTAAAGGTGACGCGAATGGCAACACTGGAACAGATCATCGACGAAGCACGCTCGCTCTCGTCGGCCGAAAAGCGAAAACTGCGCCAGATCCTTGACCTTGAGCTGGAGCAGGCAAAGGCGCAAGCCCGCGCCCAACCGACGCACGGCCAGAATGGCGACGACGGGACGCGCGAGCGCCGGCTCGAGTGGCTGAAGTCTCATCGCGAAGAGTACGCGGGTCAATACGTAGCGTTGGCTGGAGACGTGCTAGTCGGGCACGGGCCGACAATTCGCGAAGCCCACGAACAAGCGAAACAGAAAGGCGTTGAAGATCCATTTCTAGTACGCTTGACCTCAGAAAGCGAAGTCCTTTTCGCCGGATGGTAGCCAATGGCGTATCAGTTGGAGTTTGAAAAACTGCTGAGCTACGACGTTGGCGAACCGGGAATCACTCTTGAGGCCACTCTCAAACTAAAGGAGCAGACCTTCGACCTGCCGGTCAAGGTTGATACCGGCGCGAGCTGCTGTCTCTTCGAGCGTCGTGTCGGTGAAGCACTCGGCTTTGACATCGAAATGGGAATGCGTCAATTGTTTGGCACGGCTACAGGCACCTTCGTCGGCTATGGACATGAAGTCACGTTGAGTGTGGCTGAGTTTGAATTCGACACGATCGTGTTCTTTCCCTCCGATGCAGAAATTGCGCGCAACGTGCTCGGGCGCTTTGGCTGGCTGGACCGGGTCGTACTCGGCTTGGTTGATTACGAAGGCAAGCTATATCTCAGCCGATACGGTGGGTAACTGGCATGTAGTATGTTGCCGCTTTTATCGGGTGAGGTTGTTCGACAAAATGCCCGGCTTTAACTTCTCGGATGTAGGCCAGAATGCACTCAATGAAACCTCGGTAGTTGTGCATTCCCGACGTTCTGTTGAAGGAAATCTAGAAATGTGATGCCTGACCCTAGCTGCGCCAGATGGATCGAGGGACGCTGAGAATCTGAACTAACACATGCCGGTGACTCTCGACGTAGCGTGCTACAAAGTCTAAAAACAGAGCAAGGACAGTAATACCGATTGCGGCCGCTAATGCTCGAGGAATATTGTACAGGCCGGCTGCTCGAAGTATGAGGTATCCTAGGCCCTTATCGGATGCGACAAACTCACCGATAAAGGCACCAAGCAACGCAAAGCCTACATTCAATCTCATCGAACTCAAGACCCAATCCAATGATCCGGGGATGATCACCTTAGCGAAGACCTGATGTCGAGACGCATTCATTCCTCGCAACACGTCAACATACTCTTGAGAAACTAAGGTAGCCCCTCTATATGCCTGATTGAAGGCTACAAATACAGTTGAGAACGTCGCCAGCGCAACCTTCATGCTGAAACCTATACCAAACCAAACAATCATCAGGGGAGCAAACGCAAAGATGGGCAACGTGCCAAGCGTGATTATGAATGGTCTAGCTGTAGCAGCAGCGGTCTCCGAGTACCACAAAGACAGTCCGACGCCAGCCCCGACTACTGTGCCAATGATCAGACCAATCATCGCCTCACCGCTTGTAACCAGAAAATGGTAATGGAAATCTTCGAAGAAGAGTAACTGTTTGAACTCCCGAAGTACGGCCGACGGTGTGCCGATCAAGAAGAAGACGTTGTCCGATGAACGTCCCGCAAATTCCCAAACACACAGCCAAGCGATAGCCACAGCTAACTGAAGACCCAGAACTCTTTTTTTGGTTCTAGGCACTACCATTCTTGAGTTCTTCCCATATCTGAGCGAATAGTTGAGCAAACTCTGGCGCTTGTCTGCACGCCACAGCATCTTCGCTGCCAATTGACAAGTTTGGATGGTGGGTCGCCACAATCTTGCCGGGTCTGCCGCTCATTACCGCAACCTGATCACCAAGAAAGATCGCTTCTTCTATATTGTGGGTCACGAAAACGGTTGTCATGTTGTGCACGCCACAGAGTAATTTGAATCGGGTGGTTAGGCCCAACCGGGTTACGAAATCAATTGCCGAGAACGGCTCATCACAGAACAAGATTCGTGGGCGGCTCTCTAGGGCGCGGATTAATGACGCCCGTTGGGCCATTCCCCCAGACAACTCTGCCGTAACACTTTCTTCGAATCCGCCAAGGCCGAATTCCTGAATCTCCGCTTTGATGCGTTCAACTTTCGCTGCGTTAAGCTTGCCCTTCAATTCCAATCCGAGTGCTGCGTTTTGTAGGAGAGTGCGCCAAGGAAGTAATAGCGGCGATTGAGGCACGTAGGCGATGCCCTCCTTTAGCTGTCCGGGATCTATCCATACTTCACCCGTGGTTGGAGTCAGGAGCTTCGCCAGAATCCTTAGTAGAGTGGTCTTACCGCAACCAGATGGACCAACGATTGATAGGAAGCTACCTCGAAGAACAGTGAGGCTCACAGAATCGAGCGCGGTCAGCTTTTCGCTCCCCCTGGTGAAGGCCATACTGACGTCGTTGGCAACGATGTCCTTGGCTTGCTCACTCATCCGCTGCCCTCAGTAAGCTTCTTGTGTTCGTCGTGAACCAGTCTAATTTCCAAAAACAGTAGCGTCGCGGCAATGGTCACAGGTATGAATGTTTGGATCGGGATCAGGGCCTTAAGTTCAGGACTCAACCAGGCCAAGATTACGAACTGGATGGCTGCGCAGTAGAACCAATGAAGAAACCAAGTCGAAGACGCTCGGTTCAGTCTGAGCCAACTCGCAAGCAGTATTGCAAGTGTGGTCGATAATAGTAGGACGCCGATCCCGCTCCAGTGACACCATTTTACAACAGCGGTTGCAACGCCGAAACACAGCGCAGCCGCCCCCGAAGTTCGCAAGGCAGACTTCCAGGTCGATAGCGTTCTATTGGTGGTTGAGACTTGGGAATAGAGTTCATCGATTGCGGCTTTAGCTAAACTTAGATGCGGTTGAGCTATGTTCTGAAATCTGAGCTTTGCCTCTTTCTGTTCATCTGATAGGAACTGCCGGTCTCCTGACTCGTACCAGATCTTAGCCGCGTTCATCCAACTCGCTACCGAGACCTCAATACTAGGAGGAAACACTTGGGCTTGTTCGGCACGATTCAACGCGCTTCTGACTCTGTCCTTGGAATCGCCAAACCGATCGGCTGCATACTCGATAAGATCTGGCGCTTGTGCTCTCACCAGGATGAGAGATAGTTGTAAAGCCTTTAGGAGGCCCATAACAAGAGGGCGATGCTGTTCCACTACGTCTTGTCGACTGAGAAATGCCGTCATGAAAACATTGCTGAACTCTTGCGTGGTTCCCAAAGCCAAATCGATATTAAAGTGTTTTTGGTAGAACAAAAGGTGATCGATGCCGAGAATATCGGGAGAGAGCGCGACTGTGTTGGTGCTTTTTTGTAAGGCTATTAATTCTTGGCTTGGATTGACTGGCTGAATTGAAGGACTCTTACTGGCGTCTCGAAAGATTCGTTGAGCTATCGAGTGTGAGGTCGTACCGGGCTTGAACGCGATGATTTTCTGAAAGTCAGCGAGATCTTTGGGCAAGACGATCTGATGTGTCTTACGGTCCACCGCCCAAAAAGCGGTATTGGTAATTAGAGATGCTAGTATCGCGGGCGTTCCCTCAAAGGAATTGGACGTGTTGAGAGTTACGCTTGGGTCAGCAACAGCGAAGTCCACTTCAGTGTTTTTTCCGTACCCAGAATCCATTAGCATTTGGTAGGCAGATTCGTCGGTATGACCAGCCGACAAAACAATTTCCAGTTCATAGTTACGTGGCACGAAACCAAAAAAATTCCTATACTTTGCGTAATACAGAGGCAGATATAGGAAGTGTTTATCCATAACTACTATCTTTATCTTCCTTCGTCCGGTGTCCATGATATTTCTGTTGAAGTCAGCGAAAAACGAGGGATTAGCGCGGTCCTCTAGTTACCCTTGCAGTTAGACTCAGCGCGTATAGCGAAGGTATTGTCAACGTATGCTTCCATACCCTTGGGCGAGGACAGATCGCCAACCTTGACCCGCACCTCGATAGCTTTCGCCCAAGCGCTAGGGGCTATTGAGACATCTCGGGGGATGATTCCCGCTTTCAAAGCCCGATCCAAGGCAGCTTTTGCAACTTGAGGTTCAATTTCAGGAAATCGAGCAGACAGGATTCGAAGAGTTTCTTCAGGTCTAGTGCGCGCAAAATCCAAGGCCTGTTGGAGACAACACACGACATCCTCAATCAATTGATGGTCGCGACCGATGAGATCGGGTGTTGTTGTCAGGCCCGTGATTGCGAAGTCGCCGTAGATGTCTGGCATGGCATAGACTATGTGAGCTCCTTGCATGACTGCTTGAGAGACGTTGGGTTCCAACTCTAGGGCAATATCTGCCTTGCCCGCCTTCAGCATCGCTATCAACGTTCCAAAAGCACCTTCACGTATATTAGGCGTTAAGCCTGCTCGCTGAAACATCTCCTTTTGCAGGGTGTAAGCCGTCGACGGCGCGGGAAAAGTTGCTATGCCGTAGGATCCAATCTCCTTCGGATCTGTGATTGGCAGGATCTTAGGGTTAAACGTAATCCCCCAAAAAGGAACACCGTTTACTACGGATGCAACAACACGCCCTGGCTGCCCGCGCTTGTCCGAGATGGCAACGAAGGTCGGGTCTGCCACGCCAAACTGAGCGCTTCCGCCTATGATCGCGGCCCATGTTTTGTCGTCACCACCAGTACTGACCAATGAAACATCCAGCCCTTTTTTTTCAAACAACCCCGCATCCTTGGCTATATAGAGCGGCGCATAGAGAAAGAAGTCTCCTGCCTGCGCGATTGTGATCTTCTTTAGCTTTGGTTGATTGTTGTTCCAACGGTAAAGTACGAAGGCAATAGTCGCGATAACCACGGCTGCGATTAAGATCGCCACGATCCTCCGGTTAAAAAACTTCTTTTGAGATTGCATAAGAGATTACCTTCTGAATCTGTTTAGTCTTCGCTATTAATCAGCAACCACCTACGGCGTTCATATCCTTCCCATGACGCACTTGAACAGTCGCGTCAGCCTAGAAACATGGACGGGAAGAATCGGTGCGATGTGAATATAAGCGCTTCGCAATAAGACTACAAGCAGAAATCAGTCTTCAAAAGGCCGGTAGGCGACCGCAAGGGCCGCAATCAAGAGCAAAGGGTGACGTATCGTTCAAGCGTTCAGGTGCGGGACAACCAGAACGAATGCAAACAGGCGGAAGGAGCTGAAGGGGCTGAAGGACAGTCGAAGCTAGGATTCAGCAAGAAAGGGCAACTATGAGCAAGATCAGCTAAGACGCCGCGAAGCTGCCTGCCTTAGACTTGAACATCGATGATTGGATGCCATGCATCGGTCGGTTTTCTGACTGGATGGTTTGAAACTTTTTGCCGGCAGAATATTCGATGGAGGAACTACACGGATGATTAGCATCACGGTTGACGGCTTAGTCCAGAATGCAGCGGTTGATGAGCGTCTCATAGCGGTCATCAACCGCAGCAGTAGTAAGATTCCCCAGGTTTGTTACCACCCTCAGCTTGGCCCCATTCAAACTTGTGATACATGCATGGTTGAAGTTGACGGCCGGCTAGTCAGGGCATGCGCCACCACCGTTTCAGCAGGAATCAACGTCAATACGAAATCTGCCGACGCGATTGCAGCGCAGCGAGAAGCGTTTGACCGTATTCTCAGCAATCACGTTCTCTACTGCACGGTTTGCGACAACAGCAACGGTAACTGCACAGTCCATAACACAACGAAGCTGTTAGCCGTTGAACACCAGAACATCCCCTATCGACCAAAGCCTTACGAAGTCGACAATACGAATCCGTTCTATCGTTACGATCCCGATCAATGCATTCTCTGCGGCCGATGCGTTGAGGCATGTCAAAACCTCGAGGTGAATGAAACGCTTTCCATTAACTGGGAAGACCCGCACCCTCGTGTGCTGTGGGACGGCGGCTCGACGATCGGCGAATCCAGTTGCGTTTCGTGCGGGCACTGCGTCACGGTCTGCCCCTGCAATGCGCTGATGGAAAAGTCCATGCTCGGCCACGCTGGTTTCTTCACCGGGCTGCCCAAGCCGGTGTTGAGCGGCATGATCGACGTGGTCAAGGCGATCGAGCCCGAAACCGGTTATGGAACGATTATGCGGGTATCGGAATCCGAGGAGGCGATGCGCGAGTCGCGCATTCGCCGAACCAAGACAGTGTGCACCTATTGCGGAGTCGGTTGCAGCTTCGATGTCTGGACGAAGGATCGCCATATTCTTAAGGTCGAGCCGCTGGATGGTCCGGCCAATGGCATTTCCACGTGCATCAAAGGAAAGTTCGCCTGGGACCATATCAACAGCGGGGATCGACTGACCAAGCCGCTCATCCGCGAGGGGGACAAGTTTCAAGAAGCCACGTGGGAGGAAGCCCTGAGCCTGGTAGCGCGGCGCTTGACCGAGATCAAAGCGAAGCACGGACCAGACTCTATCGGGCTGATCGCTTCTTCGAAGTGCTCGAACGAAGAAAGCTATCTCATGCAGAAGCTGGCCCGGGCGGTGGTCGGCACAAACAACATCGACAACTGTTCGCGTTACTGCCAGTCGCCTGCAACGATCGGTTTGTTCCGAACCGTTGGCTACGGGGGAGACTCCGGTTCGATCAGCGACATTGCGCAGGCGGATCTTGTCGTCATCGTCGGCAGCAACACCGCCGAGAGTCACCCGGTGCTGGCGACTCGGGTAAAGCGCGCGCACAAACTGCACGGTCAAAAACTAATCGTCTCCGATCTGCGCGAGAACGAAATGGCGCGCCGCGCTGATGTCTTCCTGCACCCACGGCCAGGAACCGATCTCATCTGGCTCTCGGCGGTCAGCCGCTATCTGATCGACAACGGGTTGGCTAAGACTGACTTCATCAATCGTTGGGTCAATGGATTCGAGGAGTATCGAAAGACCCTGGAACCTTTCACGTTGGATTTTGCGTCTGAACGCTGTGGGCTGCGGGTAGATACGCTGAAGAAAGTGGCTCACATGATTGCCGAGGCAGAGCGTGTCTGCATTCTCTGGGCTATGGGCGTGACGCAACATAGCCAGGGTTCCGATACCTCAACCGCGATCTCGAACCTGCTGCTCATCACCGGGAACTACATGCGCCCGGGAACCGGCGCCTACCCTTTGCGCGGCCATAACAATGTCCAGGGAGCGAGCGACAACGGTTCCATGCCGAATATGCTCCCGGGCTATCAATCCGTGGAAAACCCGGAGGTGCGCGCGCGCTTTGAAGCGGCGTGGAAGGTGCCTCTGCCATCAACCAAGGGTTTGGACAATCACGAGATGGTCGATGCGATTCAGCAGGGCAAGCTCAAGGCGATGTACTTGACCGGCGAGGAAATGAGTATTGTCGACTCGAACGCAAACTACGTTAGCGATGCGTTTTCCAAGCTCGAGTTCTTCGTCGTACAGGACATCTTTTTCAGCGTCACTTGCGGATATGCCGACGTAGTCTTGCCCGCCTCTCCAAGTCTGGAGAAGGAAGGAACCTTTACCAGCACCGAACGGAGAATCCAGCGGCTTTATGAAGTGTTCGAGCCGTTGGAAGGAAGCCGTCCTGATTGGCGGATCATCCAGGATGTTGCGAATCATCTCGGCGCTGATTGGCGCTACCAGCACCCTTCGGAAATCATGGCTGAAATCGCTTCGCTGACTCCGATGTTCGCAGGAGTGAGCTATGAAAGGCTTGACGGATACAAGTCGCAGCAGTGGCCGGTGGCCGCCAACGGCAGCGATCAACCGCTGCTTTACACTAAAGAGTTTGCTTTCCCCGACGGCAAGGCGAGGCTGTTTCCCTTGCATTGGGTGGAAGCGCCCGAGCAACCCGATGCCGAGTTTGACCTGCACCTGAACAACGGCCGGCTACTCGAACACTTTCATGAAGGCAACCTGACTTACCGCACCAATGGAATTCGGGAGAAAACCCCGGACACGTTTGTCGAAGTCTCACCGCAACTCGCCCGAGAGCGCGGGATTCAAACCGGAACCTGGGTGCATCTCACTTCGCGATACGGCAGAGTCCGCGTGCGCGCCTTGGTGACCCGTCGAGTTCACGGCAAAGAACTCTACATGCCGATGAACTCAGTCGAGAGCCCCGTCAATCGCCTGACGAGCAGCCACACCGATCCCGTGACTCATACCCCCGCATACAAAGAGACCTCGGTGAAGATAACAGTGTTGCCGGAGATCGGCGAAAGCCCGTTGCCCCGGACCAATTCGCGCTGGGGTCATCCGACTCCGCAGAACGGAGTAGAAGTCGAACGAAAGTGGAAGCGTGCGGACTATCGAACACCGGGACCTCAACTCGTACAGATCCAACCGAGGCAGGCCACATAGCACGGAAGGAGAAAAAGATGGCTCGACCTATTCCTTTAGAGTTACCGCCACGCGACCCGCAGCGGGAACTCAATTCGCGACTCGAGCAGGCGCCGCTGGAACACGCTGAGGCAGTGTTGGCCGCCTACGAGGTGTTGCAGAGCCTGCACGATAGTGGCGTGCTCGAGGTCTTGCGCGGCACGTTAAACGGAGGTGAAAAAATCCTCGGACAGGTCGTCGAGGTGGCAAGTGGACCGGAGGCCATTCGCGCAACCCGAAACCTTCTGCTGCTGGTGAAGGCGCTCGGAGAGATTGAGCCCGCATTGCTCAGCGATCTTACCCGCGCAGTTCCCAGTGCTTTGGTCCAGGCCAACGCAGAAGAATCAAAACCCCCCGGGCTCTTCAAACTCATGAGCACGTTCTGGAAAAAGGATTTTCGCCGGGGGTTGGCCGCTTTCAATGATTTGATAGTGATGTTCGGTAGAAATTTGTCTGAAAGGGATCGGTCGCTTTAATCAGGAGGAATCATGCGAACTCAAAATAGATGGGTCATTGCGGCGGCTGGGGTATTGATGCAGGTTGCGTTGGGCGCCGTCTACGCCTGGAGCGTATTCCGTGTCCCGCTCAGCAAACAATTCGGCTGGAGCACCTCGGAAGTTACGTTGACGTTTACGATCAGCATTTTTGTGCTGGGCATTGCGGCGTTCTTTGGCGGCCTGTGGCTGAATCGTAAAGGGCCGCGCGTCGTCGCGATAACCGGAGGAACACTGTACGGACTCGGAGTCTTTCTCGCGAGCTTCTCCGCTAACAAACTGTGGTGGTTATACCTCAGTTATGGCTTGATCGGCGGGATTGGTCTTGGATTTTCTTACATCGTTCCGGTTGCTGTTCTTGTGAAGTGGTTCCCGGATCGCAGAGGGCTCATCACCGGTATCGCCGTCGGCGGGTTCGGGGCTGGCGCTCTTATCACGGCACCTGTAGCTACGCGACTCATTCAGAGCGTTGGTGTATTGAACACATTTGCCTATCTGGGCATCGCATATCTGATCGTGACGGTAGTCGCTAGCCTGTTTATGCAGAATCCGCCCGAGGGTTGGAGACCCGAGGGTTGGATGCCAACAGCTTCCCAGACTTCGCAACGTGCGGGACGCGATTACACGCTCGGCGAGGCGCTCAAGACCTGGCAGTGGTATGCGCTCTGGTTGCTTCTGTTTCTGAATACGTTCGCGGGCATTTCAATCATCTCGCAGGAGGCGCCGATCTTTGAGGAACTTGTCGGGGTGGGCGCGGTCGTGGCTGCGAGCATGGTGGGCGTTGTAAGCATCGGTAACGCATTCGGCCGAGTCTTTTGGGCATGGGTTTCCGACTCGATAACAAGGCGAGCAACATTTTTCGTGATGTTCGTCGTTCAAGTTCTACTGTTCTGGTTTCTTCCGAGTGTCACCGCAGTCTGGTTGATGACGATTGTAGCGTTCGTCGCGCTGATGTGTTACGGCGGCGGATTCGGCACCATGCCGGCATTTGCCGCTGATTATTTTGGCTCGAAGAACGTCGGCCCGATCTACGGTCTGATGCTGACGGCCTGGGGTTGTGCCAGCGCGGTTGGCCCGCTGCTTATCGCCCAGATGCGGCAGACGACCGGCTCTTATCGCGGAGCGCTCCACATAATTGCCGGAGTAATGGCGCTTTCAGCTCTGCTTCCAATCCTGGTGTCGCGGCCGCGCGATGGCGTCGTCGACTCGCGAGGGCGAACTGAGCGGCTCGGGTCAGACTCGACCTCTCCAATCCGGCAGCATTGAGAGCGTCCGCCGGCAGCCGCACTGGTGATAAAAGTGAGACCTACCACGAATAGGTGGGAGGAGAGTTTTTGATAGAAGCGAAACCTTTAGAGATGAAGAAGACGATCACCACTCGCCTCGGACGGGCGGTGCGTGCTTCCGCCGGCGGCGGCCGGGAGAGCCCGATGATCGGCAAGGAGCAGCACAGTACAAACAACTCTCTCAGAGATGTGATCCTCGGAGGACAGGACGGCTTGGTCAACATGCTGGGCATCGCGCTTGGTGTAGTAGCAGCGGGCGGGTCCACGCACGTTCTCATCGTGACCGGCTTGGCGGCAGCAATCACAGAGTCAATTTCAATGGGCGCAGTTGCGTATACCTCGTTCGGTTCCGATCGAGACTTCTATCTTGCCGAAAGAGAACGGGAGCAACGCGAGATCGCATCGCAACCTGACGAAGAGCGGCGGGAGATCAGAGAGATCTATGCGGACAAGGGTTTCGAAGGGCAGTTGCTCGATGATATCGTTTCCACGATCACGTCGAATCGGGAGACGTGGGTGAGTACGATGATGAATGAAGAATTGCATCTTCAACCGGTCGCCCAGCGGAGCTTGGTGCGGAGCGCAGTGATTGTCACAGTGGCGACCCTCATCGGTCACCTGATACCAATCGTCCCGTTCATGCTCGTCACGCGCACGCCGGCTATTATTGTGGCGATAGCGCTCAGCGCAGTGACGCTCTTCGCCGTGGGTGTATATTCTGCGAGGACCTTGGTCGGAGACTGGCGTAAGAGCGCCTTACAAATGGTAGCAATCGGTCTTGGCGCTGCGGCGCTCGGCTATTTGATAGGACGCTTGTTCCACACTGTTGGCGGTTGAGTTGTTGATTGATGATTTCAAGGAAAGGGGAGAGAGAATGAAAGTAGGGTTCATTGGTCTGGGAAACATGGGATCGGCGATCGCCCGCAACCTGATTAAATCGGGGCACAATCTGACGGTTTACAACCGGACGCGAAGGCGTGCCGAGGTGTTCGCGTCCCTGGGCGCGAGGATTGCGGAGACACCTGCCGAAGCCGCCGCCGATGCAGAGGCGCTCATCACCATGCTGGCTGACGACGCGGCTTTAGAAGGTGTCATACTCTCACCGGGAAATGCCATAGAGGCGCTTCCCGCCGGCGCGGTTCATATTTCCATGAGCACAATCAGCGTCGCGTTGTCGCGCAGATTGGCCGAGAGTCATCGCGAAAAACAGCAGCACTATCTGGGCGCGCCGGTCTTTGGCCGGCCTGACGCCGCCGCCGCCGCGAAGCTGCTCGTTATTGCCGCTGGCTCAGCCGAACAGATCGAACGCTGCCGGCCTCTATTCGACGCGATTGGGCAGAAGACATTCCTGATCGGCGATGAGGCTCACGCGGCCAACGTGATCAAGTTGGCCGGGAATTTTCTCCTCACGACGGTGATCGAAAGTCTGGGCGAAGCCTTTGCGTTTGGCCGTAAGTTCGGAATTGACCCGCATGCCTTTCTGGACATTCTCACGAACTCACTGTTCCCTGGGCCGGTCTACCAAACTTACGGGAGCATGATCGCATCGGACAAGTTTGAGCCGGCGGGCTTCAAATTGCCGCTCGGGATGAAAGACAACCGTCTGCTGCTCGCCGCGGCGGAGGAGGCTGCGGTGCCGATGCCGTTGGCGAGCCTTGTCCACGATCGGTTTGTAGCCGCTCTCGCTCAAGGGCTGGGCGAATCCGATTGGGCTGCGATCGCCAGGATCTCATATCTAAATGCCGGGCTTTAGAAGACACTGGGAAAGAGTTCACTAAATGATTTATAGAACACTTGGAAGCACTGGAGAAAAGGTCTCCGCCATCGGGGTTGGGGGGTGGCATCTCAGCCTCAAGCACGTTGACGAAGAACTCAGCCTGCGCATCGTCCGCACCGCAATCGATCGCGGCGTCAACTTCATGGACAACTGTTGGGACTACAACGACGGCGAGAGCGAACGGCGCATGGGTAAAGCACTCGGTGACGGGTACCGCGAGAAGGCTTTCCTCATGACCAAGATCGACGGGCGGACGAAAAAGGAGGCGGCGAAGCAACTGGATGAATCGCTCCGGCGGCTACAGGTGGATTACATCGACCTCGTGCAGCATCACGAGGTCCTTCGCTACGAAGACCCGCATCGAATCTTCGACGAGGCGGGAGCCAACGCTGCGCTTCTGGAGGCGCGCGACGCCGGGAAGCTTCGGTACATAGGCTTCACCGGACACAAAGATCCGCACATACACTTGCACATGCTTGAAGTCGCGGCGGAGAACGGCTTCAAGTTTGATACCGCTCAGATGCCTTTGAACGTCATAAATGCGCATTACCGCAGCTTTGAGAAGCTGGTTGTGCCTGAACTGGTGAAGCAGAAGATCGGCGTGCTTGGAATGAAGAGCATGGCAAACGGCATTCTGCTGAAATCGAACACCGCAACGCCGATAGAGTGCCTGCACTATGCCCTGAATCTACCCACGTCAGTCGTAATCACGGGTATCGACAGTATGGAAATCCTCGATCAGGCATTCGAAGCCGTGCGCACGTTCCATCAGCTCGGCAAACAGGAAATCGATGTGTTACTTGCGAAGACGGCTAAGGCCGCGGCGACCGGCCGATACGAGCCGTTCAAGACAACGTCACTCTTTGATGGCACTGCACACAATCCGCAGTGGCTTGGCGAAGAACCGCCAGAAGTTCAACAGCTCATGGAAGCGTAAACTGTTGGACGTTGATGATGCGTGCTTCGGTTATGTACGTGTTATGCCGTTTGACCTTGGATCAACATCTGGGGAGGTTAAGTAAGAGTGATTGTTTACAAATATCTTCACCCTGACAGAATTGATGTTCTCGAAAACTCAGCAATCCGTTTTACACAGCCTGCCGCTCTCAATGATCCATTTGAAACCATGCCCCGCCTCAATTTGTTCAAGGAGTATCTGAAAGAAGAATTAACCCGCAGATTCCGACAAGGATTTGGGTCTAACCTACCTTCTCAAATAGAGTCAATACGGCCGTCAATTATTGATGAACAGCTTGCAGAGCCAAGAAAACAATGGGGTGAATATTTCGGTATATTGAGCCTCACCAAGAAGAATAGTAATGCCCTCATGTGGGCCCACTACGCTGATTCTCATAGAGGATTCGTTATAGGATTTGATTCGAACAGCCCATTCTTCAAGCCGGGGAATGGGAAAGCCCGTGATGGATTGCGGGAAGTAAAATATGCCGCCGATAGAGGAGTTGTTCCCAGACGTGGTTTGTCCTCTCTCGATGATGATGAACTCGGGGAAGTCAATGACCTATTCTTTTTTACTAAGAGCGATAGGTGGTTTTACGAGGAAGAGATTCGCATCCTAGCGCTTCCTCCAACGGCTAGTCGCAATATTAAAGTTGCTGGTGGGTGCGACATCTGCTTGTTCGAATTCCCCCCTGAATGTGTCAAAGAGGTGATTCTTGGATATCAGATGCCTTCTGATAAAAAGCAAGCAGTTGTTGATATAGTTACCGGGAAATATTGTCACGCTGCTCTGTTTCAAGCAGCGTTGAGCGAGTACAGTTACGATCTAGATATCGTGCGCTATTCGGCTTAACAACTCCTCCAACCCGACCCGGTTGAGGCTGATAGTAAGCGCCGAACGCGCAAGATCGACAGAGCGTGCTTCCGTCCGGAAGGCTTACTTCGCGTCCGTCGTTTACGCCTTCACCGCACTGATCACAAGTCACTCGAGAACGGGGATGCCCGGGAGCGTCCATCTCGCTCAAGCTGACCTTCACAACGCGAACTGCAAACAACTGGTCGTCAGAGGCCGCGCGATATGTGCACATCTGACGGTCTTTCTTGTTGAGGATCTCCGGGTAACGCTGGTCAGCCAGGTCGCGGGACGACTCGATCGCCACTACCCGCGCAGCTTCGCCGGTATCGATGTTTAAGAAAGTGGCTGCCACCTTCCCGTAGTCCAGGAACTTCAGAGTTCGTCTTCCCAATCTCGCGCCGGTGACCGCCCCTACCGCGTCTGCCATGCAGCGGTCTATCTCCACCCAGACGATTAACTTCTTTCGATCCGCGCCGCGCGGGTCCTGTATGCCGACAAGGCCACACCCGAGGACAGCCATTCGAACCCCAAGCAACTGGCCGGGGCACAGGTGACCGTGCACTAGCTCGCATTTCTCCAACAGCTCGTCAATCGACTCCATGGTTTCCTCCGTGTCACGTTGGAGCGTCTTAGTGGGCTGCGACTAGCGCTTCACCACTGGGGCTTATCCGCGCAAATCCGTCGAATCAGCGTCATCCGTGGTCTATGCGGATCGCAATGCTCTTGTTACGAACTCATAGACCACTGATCACACGGGTTTGACGGATTCACACGGATCTTCGGACTCATTTCATCGGTAGCAATACGCCTGTTAGAAGCCACTAGAACGTGAATATCGAAGCGAATTCCGATCGCAGATTATGGCTCGTGTAGCTGGGTATTCCGCGAAACAACGGCAGCCCGCCGAAGTCAGACGCGGACTGATTAGCTGCACGCGTCCGGTAGTAGCCCTGCTCGAAACCGAACGTTACCCACGTGTTGAGCTTGTACTGAATGTTCCCGGAAAACAGATCGCTGCGGCCCCGAACCGGAGAGAATCGTCGCGCATCACGGGCCAGCGCTTCGTCAAAACCATAGTAGAGATAGGCCGTCCATCCTGCATTTCGGCCTGTCGGATTAGCATCGACGAGACGTGAAAGCGGCAAGCCCACTTGCAGAAAGCCCCCTTGTCCGCGAACCGGTCGCTGAGGCGCGACTGTGGGTATTCCATTGGCAAGCCCAAAGACTACCGTTGATGCGCCGTCGATCGAGAGAGAGTTCGCCGTCGAAGCCAGTCCGGCAGCGTCGTTGAAATTAGATAGAAGCTGGCCGCCGAGGAAGAAGCGCAGATCTGAGCCCGAGTAATATTTTCCCGACAGCGTTGCGAACCGTGTTGGCAGCTGGAGCTCCACGCTGTAAGCATTGCTATCGCTACTCACTTCGGCTCCGCTGGGAAGGCAGACTGGAACGGCGAGGGCACATTTGCCGCCGTGACGATGGCGGTTCTTCGGGCATGTTCGTAGCTGATGATGAACTCGGCCGGCACGACGCCTGGTGCTTTGTCCAATTGCCATTGCAGCACGAGCCGGCTTTGCAGCCCCGGGCGGGCCGAGTCGGCGCCCTGGCGCTCACCAAACCCCAACTGGTCAGCGACGTTCGTTGGCAGGTCACCGAACGCTGGAAATACGATTGCAAACTCAGGACTGATTTTCAGCGAGCGCGCACCTCCCGCGTTGTAGTTGAAGCCGAATCGAACCTGAGGTACACGCTGATAAATGGCGCCGAAGCCAATGCCGCCGAAATTTGTGTTCTCGATCATGTTAGGAAGGGTCGAAGAAGCAAAGGGTGACCAGTCCTGGCCGAACAGGGCAAAGCCGCTGAGCTTGTCGTTGAAACTCCGATCGATGCGGGCCCAGGCAAGGCGCAGCGATGGCTGACTGGAACGGATCGACGATACATTTCGATTGTTCGCCCTGGTGAAATCGCCTTCAAAATCCAACTCGAAACGGCCGGTGATTACAGTCTTCGGAGCTGCGTCGAGCCATTCGAAGTTGACCCCAATCCGAAGCGCTCGCGCTTTCAGATGAAACTCTGGTGACCCCTGTGGGCCGGTATCAGCGGCCAGCAGCGGCAGCGGGAAGTCATTCCCTCCGGGCGACGAGGAATCGCGAATTACGCTCGTCTTGAAGTAGCCGTAGGGTTTGATCCGCGCTCCCGATCCAAGCTTGAGGTCGGGAATCAATCCCTCGCGCGTCTGAGGATCTATCGGAAGAAGCCGGATGGGCGCAATGGCAGCGATCACCGCCGGACCAGTTGCGCGTTGTCGGGTTGTCGCGGAAGGATCGGGTCCTTTCGCGATGGCGTCGCCAGGCGGCGGAGAGGCAGGCTTTGCCGTGACATTTGACCCGACCGAATCTGCGACGTGACCGTCAGCTCGCAACGCCTCAAGCTCCGCGGCTGAGATCAATCCTTTATCTCTCAACAACTGGGCCAGGCGATCACGTTGTTCGCTCGGCTTGCCATCAGAAACGATGGCGCGGGCTTCGCCGGTGGTCAGCACTCCCTTAGTGACGAGGACGCGTAGCAGCGGATCAGCATCGAAGGTAGTCGTCGCTTTATCCGGGGCCGCCGATCCAGCCCCGGTCTTCTCATTTGCTGCAGGCGAATCGGCTCTCCCTGCTGAGGCTCGGTCATCGCCTGGTCGATTGGGCGTATCATGTGTCGCGCTTGATTGCCCCCACACCAGCGGGTCGAAAGCAAAGAAGGCGAGCAGAAAAAAGATGCTGATTGATCGGGACATAGTCGTTCCTCCCAGTTGGCGGCCTGTAGCGGTTTGTTTCTTCCCGGCCTCTTTGCGGTCTTCTATCTGGCTAAACATACCAACCTCCTGTGATGAACTGTTTGACGGTTGCCTCCTCAGCCGAATCGCGACCCGAGTGTATGTGTCTGATCCGGGTGATCAATTCTGGGAGGTCTTTGGAAGTGTAGACCCGAAGGTATTCAATCAGTTCCGCAGACGCGAGCCTCTTGCTCAGGAGATTGGCGCGCCGGCTCGCGGCCTCATCGCTCTGACCAAAGAAGTAAATGGCTGATGCCTTCTGGAAGGCCCGTCGAGCTGAGGATTTGATCTGGCCGTCGCCCCATCCGGCAGCAATTACGGCGAAGTCGACGTCGATGAATTTCAGAAAGCTGTTTCCTTCAATCAAGACGCCTGGGGCGTTAACGCGATCCAGCGCAAGCGCGATTCCCCGTTCGACCTGATCGTCAGTGACGATTACCCAATGGACGTTGGAGGCCCCTGCGTCCCAGTATCTCCCAGTGTCTTTGCCGCAGGCATAGGTTTGGCCGCGCCCCGAGCGGATCACCGGCTCATCGCTCAGCAGATGACTAACACAACATGCGTGAGGGTCCTTGCCGCAGGAGCGATAGTGGCCGCGGGTCATTTTGATCGCCTCCCAGCCGGAAAACTCTCGCAGCAGGCTGCAAAGAAGTGTGGTCTTGCCAACCTCAGACGATGTTCCGGCGACGGCAATAGTTGTGCAGGTCATATGAATGCCTATTTGAGAGGCGGCGTCACGACCGTCACGTTGTTATCCCGCAACGTCGTTGAGGTCGCACGTTGAAGACTTGCGATAGCCTGGTTGTAATTGGCCTCCGAGCGCAACTCGGCGGTGCGCGCGTTCACCAGTTGAGTCTGATATTGAAAGACAAGAAAGGTGGTTGAGAGGCCAGTCTGAAACCGCTTCTGTTCACCCGCCAACTGAACCTCTGCACTCTCTCTTGCGGCGCGCGCGGTCAGAACCTGACGCCGGGTGATGTCCACAGCCTGGGCGGCATTGCGAACATCGGCTTCGATCACTTGCTCCTGAGCTGCTATCGTCGCTGATAACTGCTCGCGCTGAACGTTAGCGCCTGCGAGGTTGGCTTCGGCGGTCCGGTTGCGTAACGGGAATTGGATTGCCACACCGACGGTCACTGCGCGCGCATCCCAAAGATTCCGCAGCGCCTGTCCGTACCCGCCGACAAGATTGCCGGCTTCCGTGCCTGTCACCAGCGGTATTGAAGCCGCGGGCAGACCTTGAGCGCTACGCAATTGGTTGACCTGGTCGAACAGGAAAACATTGGCAGTCGTTAGAGGGTCGCCGCTGATCAGCGGTCTCTGTACAGCGGCGCCGGCAAAGCCGGTGGACGAGATGGTCGATTGTACATCAACACGAGGAAGGGTTTGATTGCGGAAAAGTTTGATATCAATGCCATTGATGTCCTGTTCCAGTCGGAGCCGGCTCAACTCCGGGCGATTGGCGAGGGCCGCCTTGACCGCGTCTTGCAAATTGACGGGCGCAGTGTCGAATGACGGCTGGTCGGTCGGCTCAACGCACGCTGACCATTCACCCGCGGCGGTGTTGCGCAGGATCAGTTGCTTGAGCGCGTTCTCCACGGTGGTGACATATTGCGTCGACGTTAATAGATTTGTTTCGTTGGTTGCGATTTGCGCCAGGGCCTGGGCTCGTTCAAGCGCCGCGGACGCGCCGACCGAGATCCGCTCTTCGATCATGCGGAGTTGCTCGCGCGCTAGATTCACATTCGAGAGTTGATTTTGCTGATCTCGCAAGGCGAAGACTAATTCCCAATAAGCCTGCTG
Organism: Candidatus Onstottus arcticum; assembly: GCA_038040485.1. Taxonomy (GTDB): domain Bacteria; phylum Acidobacteriota; class Blastocatellia; order UBA7656; family UBA7656; genus Onstottus_B; species Onstottus_B arcticum. The sequence continues at coordinate 43,426 of JBBPIE010000028.1, read as the reverse complement.
CACCTGAGCGATCACCGCGATCGTGCTGAGCCGAAAATCAAAGTCTGATTGCGTGAGCCTCTTACGCTGAACGCGAATGTCGTGGCGGTAGCGATCGATCGATCGATCGCGCAGGAGAGGCTGTGTGAAGGTAATACCGGCCGTCGTCGAGTAAAAGGGGCTCAACTGGGTAATGCCTGAATTGCTGGTGGCGCGTTGACCGTCGAAGAAGACTTGATACTGGCCACCCCCGGTGCTGAACTGCTGGGTCACCGATGGCGAAAGAGTGAAGAACTTCTGGTTGAGTATGCCTGATGACGTTGTCCCAGTGGAGTTGACCGATGCGGTGTTGAGATCGCTGAACTGTGGAGTGATATTGATGATTGGATCGTACACACCCTGGAGCGATCGCAAGGTTGTGTCGGCCAGGCGGACGTTGTCGCGCGAGATCTCGATGTTGTTGTTGTTCTCCAAAGCGCGGCGAATTGCGTCGTTGAGAGATAAAGGAAACGCGCCTCCCGTCACTCCTATTCGCGTGAGATCTGGAACCGGAGGCACAGGGAGCGACCGAGGCGCGAGCAGTGGATTGTTACTCAAATCTTGATTAGCGACCGGTGGTTTCATCACCGGTTCCTGCCCCATCGCCGCGGCGCAGAGTGCCAGTGAAAGCGCGACGGGTCTTAGTAGTATGCCCATGGTACTAGCTCCCCCCCGCTTTTGGTCCTGGCCCCGTTGAGGCTGCCGGCACCCGGGGCTGGTTGTTCGTTGGCTGGTTGGCTTGAGCAGGCTGGACACGCACCGATTCACCATCCTGCAAACCGTCTGGGATGTTTAGGATGAGCGTCGACCCCGGCTCGAGACCGGAGATGATGTCTAACGTACCGCCGTAATCGCGCCCGATCACGACTTTCTGATAATTCGCCTTTTGATCCCCAGTGACGGTCACCACCTGCGGCCCATCGGCGCGAATAACCAGAGCCGTGGCTGGGATCTGCACCGGCGGCTGGGCGAGAGTGACGCCGAACGTCACGGTCGCGTACATGCCGGGCAGAAGCTGGTAACCGGAATTCGTGGTCTGCACTTCTGTGAGCAAGGTGCGTGAGGCTGGATCGAGCGCATTGGTTGTGCGGACGACTGTCCCTTTAAATGGTTGCTGTGGAAACTCGTTGACGGCGATCTCGGCCGTCTGCCCCGGTTTGATCGAGTTGACGAACGTCTGCGGGACGCTGATGAAAATGCGCAGGGTATCAATCCGCGCAAGTTGAAATAGGCCACCGCTGGCGGCGGCAGCACCGGTGCCCGTCTGAGTCGTGCCGCTACCGGGCGTGGTCGCGCCCGAAGCGGTGGTACCGGTCGTCACGCTGGCGCTTGTGCCTCCGCCGGCGTTGATCAAAGACCCTACCTCGACGTTGCGGGCAGTAATAATCCCCGCGAACGGAGCGAATACTTTCTTGAATCCCTGCAGATTGATAAACCGCCGAACGTTGGCCTCATTCGCGGCGATTGTCGCTTTGGCCACATTGATGCTGGCTTGTGTCGCGTCTACGGTTGCTTTCGCCGCGTTGTAGGCTGCCTGCGTCTGGTCGCGGTCCTGATCGGAGACGACGTGCTGTTCCGCGAGATATTTCCAGCGTTCATAGCTCACTCGCGCGAAATCCATGTTCGTGATGGACAGACGAAGATTGGCCTCCGCCTGACCAAGGCTCGCTTGCGCCTGCACTAAGGTCGATCGGGCTTGCTGCAGTTCTTGATCAACTTCTGGAGTGTCGATCTCAGCCAGCAATTGTCCCGCGTGTACGCGGTCGCCGATGTCTACGTACCAGCGCTTTAGATAACCGCTTGTCTGGGCGGAGACGGCTGCTACTTGAATCGCTTCGATGTTACCCGGCAATTCCAGTTCGGAAGACGCCGGCGCCTGTTGCGCGGTGATTACGTTCACCGCCGGGGAGGCGTCTTGGATGGCCTGGGCTGCCGCCGTGATCTTCTTTTGCCGCTCGATGCGCGGCAGGACGGCCGCAACCAGAAGACCGGCAATCATGACCAGCCCGATGAGCGACAGGAGCATTCGCTTGAAGCGGTGCTTCTTGCGAAGCTCTGTGCCTTCGACTATCGGCTGCTCGGCCGGTTGCCGCCGTGGCTCATCGAGACGGGGATGATTGATCTTAAGCTCTTCGGAACTCGTTGCCACTTCCTTCTCCTCCAGTATTCAAGCTCGCGAACGGTTGACTGACCTTGTCAGTTTTCTGCGAGCAATTCGGCCTCTTCAAGCGACAGAGCTCGGGGTGGCTGCCGGTGCAAGAGGCTGTAGACCACCGGCACGAAAAAGAGCGTGCAGACGGTGGCCACCAGTAGACCGCCGATTACGGCTCGACCCAGCGGCGCGTTCTGTTCGCCGCCTTCACCCAATCCGAGGGCCATCGGCAGCATGCCGATGATCATGGCGGCCGCCGTCATCAGCACCGGACGCAGCCGCGTCTGCCCAGCCTCGAGCGCTGCCTCAAGCGCGCTCTTGCCCGAGAGCCATTGCTCGCCTGCAAAAGTGATTAGCAGGATGCTGTTTGCGACCGCGACGCCGATCGTCATAATGGCGCCCATCATCGCAGGGACGCTGACCGTCGTCTGCGTGACAAACAACATCCAGATGATTCCGGAGATCGCCCCGGGAAGGGCTGCGACGATGATGAACGGATCAAGCCACGATTGAAAATTGACGACGATGAGCAGGTAGACAAGAACTGCGGCGAATATCAAGCCAATGCTCAGACCAGAGAACGAGGCTCGCATCGTTTCGACCTGGCCGCGCACAGAGATCGAAGTACCGCGCGGCAACCTCGACTGCACATCAGCCAGGATCTTGTCGACGTCGCCGGCGACACCGGCGAGGTCGCGGTTCTGCACGCTGGCCATGACGTCGAGTGTGGGCTGCACGTTGTAATGGCTGACAACGCCCGCCGAAGTGGTGCGGTCGACCGTCGCTAGATTGCTTAGTAGCTGCGGTCTGGTCACACCAGGCGACGTCACCGGCGTGCGCCCGAGCGCATCGATCGAAGGGATCTTGTACTGCGGCGTCATGACCTGGACCGCGTAGCTCACACCGTTTGATGGATCGAGCCAGAAGTTCGGCGCGGTCTGGGCGCTCGAACTCAGCGACACCAGCATGTCGCTGGCGACCTCGCGCTGCGTAAGGCCAATCTGCTGGGCCCGAGTCCGGTCGACGTTGACGAACAGTTCCGGGATGTTGAGCACCTGTGAAATGTGAACGTCAATCGCGCCGGGGATGGCCGCAACCCGCGTCTGGATCTCTCGCGCGATGTCCTGATTCTTCGGATCGTGCCCGACGACTTGAATATCAATCGGCGCGGGAAGTCCAAAATTCAGAACCTGAGTCACGATGTCTGCAGGCTGATAGAAGAAGGTCATATCGGGAAACCGCGCAGTCAATTTGTCGCGCAGGACTTCGACGTACTTTTCGGTCGGGCTATGCTTGGGTTGAAGCGCGACCAGGATATCGCCATCCGCCGGCCCGATGGTCGCCGTGCTGCCGAAAGCAAGGTTGAGGAACGGCGGCAGTCCGATGTTGTCGAGGACAGTCGCTAGCTCGTCTGAGGGGATGGTCTCGCGGATCACCTCCTCCACCTGGGAGAAGCGCAGGGCGGTCTCTTCCAGGCGTGTGCCCGCCGGGGCGCGCACGTGCAGGCTAAACTGGCCGGCATCGACCGATGGGAAGAAGTCACGCCCGAGAAACGGGAACAGGGCGAAGGAAACGGCGCAGAAGATGACAAACACTGCGCACACGACCAGGCGATGAGCCAGCGCCCAGCCCAGCGAGCGGCCATACGCGGCATGTAGCTTTTCAAAGAGGCGGTTGAATCTCTCGCCGATGCGCCAGATGATGTCGCCGCGCGGCTTGTTGCTGGCGGTTGGCTGCTGGTGTTCTACTTCGCCGGTTGCTTCATGAGCGCCTTTGCTCTGATAGAGCTCAACCTCTTTTGGCAGCATAAATCTGATCATCGTTGGCACGAGGGTGCGCGACAGCAGATACGAGGGCAGCATCGCGAACACCACGGCCATCGCCAGCGGCGTGAATAATGATTTGGCGGCCCCGGTCAAAAACATTACCGAGACGAAGACGATGCAGATCGACAGCGTCGAGACGAACGCCGGCGTGGCGACCTGCGCCGCGCCATCCAGAATCCCTCTGATGATTGGCTTGCCCATCTCCAGATTGCGATGCGTGTTCTCGATTTCGACGGTCGCATCATCGACCAGCATGCCGACAGCCAGCGCCAGCCCGCCCAACGTCATGATGTTGAGCGTCTGGCCGAGGAAACTGAGAATGATGATCGAGGAGAGGATCGATAGCGGGATCGAAGTCACGACGATCAACGTGCTCCGCCAACTACCTAGAAACAGGAGAATCATCAAGCCGGTCAGGCAAGCGGCGATGACCGCCTCGCGCACGACCCCCGAAATTGAGGCGCGCACAAACAATGATTGATCGAAGAGGAAGTCAAGTTTTAGTGATGATGGCAGCGTCGTCAATATGCTGGGCATTCGAGCGATTACGTTACTGACTACCGTGAGCGTCGAAGCGCTGCCGCTCTTTAGGACCGTGAGCAGCGCCGAAGGCTGCCCGTTACGGCGCACCATATTGGTCTGGACGCCGGCGCCTTCTCTAACGTGGGCGACATCCTTAAGGTAGACGGTAGCGCCGTTGACTTGCTTGATCGGCAGGTCATTAAGCTGATCGACGACCGTCGGACTGCTGTTGAGCCGCACGTTGTATTCGCGCTCGCCCATCTTTGCCGTGCCCGCGGGCAGGATGACGTTCTGCGCGTTGAAGGCGGCGCTCACATCGGACGGCGAGACGTTTTTCGCAAACATTTGTTCCGGATCGAGATCGACCATGAGGTTGCGCGGCGCGCCCCCAAAAGCGATTGGCGTTTGCGCGCCCTCAACGGTGGCAAGCTGTATCCGGATGAATTGATTGGCGTAGTCCTGGAGCTGATCCGGCGAGAGCGTGTCGCTATAGACCGCAGCCTGCAACACCGGAACATTCGAGGCACTATACTGAATGATGAGCGGTGGAGTGATCCCTGCCGGCAACCCCCTCAGCACAGTCTGCGATATCGCGGTGACCTGCGCGACTGCCGCCGGGATGTTTGCGCCGGGCTGAAAGTAGATCTTGGTGACCGCCACGCCATTCATCGACGACGACTCCATGTGCTCGATGTCATTAACCGTCGTGGTGAAACCGCGCTCGGTGTTGGTGGTGATCCGATTGGTCATCTCTTCCGGTCCCATGCCGCTATAGGTCCAGATGACGCTGACGACCGGAATGTCTACGACCGGAAATATATCAACCGGAGTGCGGAAGATCGCCACTACGCCGAGAATCAAGATCAGCAGCGACATCACGATGAAGGTGTATGGGCGCCGAAGCGCAAGCCTAACGATCCACATAGATTACCTCTCGCGAAGGTTTGCACCAGCCGCATTTGATAGAGTCTTGGGTTTCATAATGTCCCTTTTTTCAAGAAGCGCTCGAAAGAGTAGACTAACGCAAAGCTCGAGGGATGTTCTTTCTGTTTTCTGCGGCAATATTCTATTTTTTGCCGAGAATTGGGGGGGGGGTCGATGATTCGCAAGACTCGGACAGGGGAGTCGGGAATTCACTTTATCGAAGATGAAACTGAATCAGCCTCGTTAGACAAAGGCGCAGGTGACGAGGGCCGCGGTAGTTGCAATCATTCAAAGCGCCGCAAAAGGAATTATCTAATGTAACCGTGATCTAACTCCGTACGTTCGAAAGGACAAATGACAGGCTCAAGACAGCCCGAACCGAGGGGGAGTTTCGGCCCGTCGTTTGACTGTCTTGAACCTGTTTTCGACTACACAGCGCGCTCTTAGGTCGTCTTTTTAGTTCTCTTATGCACTTTGGCGAAGATTGAATGGTGCTCCGCCTTCATGCCGCTGCCTTCAAGGTTCTCTTCCGCTTTGGTCTTTGGCAACTGATATCCAAGGCTGCTATCAGCCGTCCAAATCTTCGAGAGGAAATACTGGTCTCCGAGCTTGCTGAAGACCAGCTCAGCCTTACGGGGTATCTGATTCGTCTGGGCGGACTCTGCCTCGAAAGTAACAGCGTTGCGGCCATCTTCGCTGCGTATCTCAAGAACGTTTGGCTGAGTGTCATCAAGGCGCTTGACCGTGTACTTGCCAGCCGGCAACGTTTTGTCTTTCACGATGAACGCGTGAGGAACATCTGCCTTGATAGCAGTATCATCGATTAGCTCTTGGGCTCTTGCAGTGACACTTCCGCTTGCTATCAACAGACTAAGCATCAAAAGCATCTTTGTAGAATGTATCTTCACATTACCTCCACTATGACTTGACGAACGGTCGAAGCTACCGGTCGGTTGTGTTATCCGTATGGAGTTGATCGCGGATCAACTGCTTCACCACATTTTTCTTCTTGTGGCTTCACGCCTTGTGCGCCCGAAAGCTGCGCATCCAGCAGATGGCTCACATTCCAATTGTATTCTGAACTGCGAGGAGCGTTCTTTCTCTTTCTTGCAGAAAAGTTTCTTATCTTGCTGCGGTCCTCATTCCCCGAATTAAGCTGCGATGCCGGTCTGTGATTCGATCTCGGCGACCTCTCGGTCACTAAGCCGGAGGTCTGCAGCGCGCATCACTCCTTCCGCCTGCTGTGCGTTCCGCGCGCCCACGATGGCGCCTGTCACCGCCGGATGGTGTAAGACCCAGGCGATTGCCACCTCGCCGGCCGATCGTCCATGTCTGGCGCCAACTGCTCGGAGACGATCAACGAGCGCAAGATTATCGGAGAGCCTCGGCTCGTTGAATTCGGGGTCCCGATGACGCCAATCGTCGGCCGGGAGTTTGGCTGCGCGCTGGCGCGTCATCGCTCCACTCAGTAGCCCCGAGGCCATCGGCGAATAAACAATCACACCCAACCCCTCGCGCCGGCAGAATGGCAGGACCTCTGATTCGATCTCGCGCCGGATGAGCGAGTATGGGGGCTGAAGCGAAGTGATCGGCGCGATGGCCTGTGCGCGACGCATCTGCTCGACGTCGAAGTTCGATACCCCGATCCAGCGTACCTTACCCTCGCGCTGCAGCTCGGCCATCGTCGCCCAGCCTTCCTCCAGGTCAGGCCCGTTGTCATCCGGCGGCCAGTGAATCTGGTAGAGGTCTATCGCATCAACGCGCAGTCGCCGAAGAGAGCCCTCGCATTCGCGGCGAATTGAATCGGGTTTAAGCACCCTGTGCACGTTCCCACGCTCGTCTCCGCGAAGGGCGCACTTGGTGAAGACATAAGGCCGAGCGCCGGGCCAGCTCTCGAGTGCGCGGGCGACTACTTCCTCTGAGTGACCCAGTCCGTAAGCCGCGGCGGTGTCGATCCAGTTGACGCCCAGATCAAGGGCCCGATGGATCGCTTCAATCGAAGCCCGGTCGTCCTGGTGGCCCCAGGCGAACTCCCAGCCCGAACCTCCAATCGCCCATGCGCCAAAGCCTGTTGGAGTGATGTAAAGATCGGAATTGCCAAGTCTCCTTGTTATCATGTCTAACCCCTTCTTGGTTGTATTGACGGCTAACTTTTTGTCTCAGTCATGAATTCGGTGCTCTGGTTTCCTGAGCCTGCCGCAGACGTTGGCTAGCCAGTCATCTGTATTCATCTCGCTCAGTCTGGTTTAGATTAGAGCAAGGTTGTGCAGAGGTTCTTTCCGCCTCTTGCGGTTACATCCCATTTTTTGCGGAAAGCTTCGACTCGAAGCGCTTGCCGATTCTCCTGCGAACCCGTCTATCATCAGACTTGTTTCGCGGGCTGGAGTCTTTTGTTCATGGCTTCGATGACGTTCAATACTATGGAAACGCAGGCCGCATCGCCCGGCAGCGTGTTAATCATCGCGTGATAGAGATGGCGAACCGGCCACTCTTTTCCGAAGTAACGTTTGACGAAAGCGGCTCGCTCGTCGTCTATCGTGTTCAGGAGTTGAATCGCTTCAATCTGATTCTTACCGAGAGCCGTCAAGCGCCGAATCTTTTCGGACCGCGGCGCGTATAGAAAGACGCTGAGAGTGTCAGGCCTGCCTCGGAGAAACCACGGAGCACCTCTTCCGACGATGACGCAGTTGCCCGCATCGGAAGCGCGTTCGATCACTTGCTGGACAAGCAAAACCATTCGATCGGTATCGAAGATCTTGTCATCGGCAATCGGCAATCCCCGTTCGTAACTGCCACGCCAGAAGACTTTTCCAAGACGGTATAAGAGCGGGTCGAGCCGCTCATCACGCTGCCTGGCAACAGACTCCTCGACCTCCGCCAGCCTCGCGATCTCGGAGGTCAATTGCCGGTCGAAGAGCTTCCAGCCGAGACGTCCCGCAAGCCGCTCGGCAATCGCACCCCCGCCGCAACCGAATTCACGTTCGATGGCTATCACCTTGATCAAAAATACAATACCTCCCGCGCTCTCTTCAGTGCGCCTCGACCGGACGGCTCGCCTTTACCTTCTTGAACAGGAAGGCCGCCCCGGCGCAGATCACACAGATGAACGCGAACAAGCGAAAGTTATCCACATAGGCTAGTAGCGTGGCTTGCTTGACCATCATTCCGTACATCATCCCGTATGCCTTCCCAGCAGAGCCGAGCACCTGTTCGAGCGCCCGCAGGCGCTGCTGGAATGCCGGCTCGTATGGCGTCATATGCGACGCCAATATCGCCTGATGAGATTGCGAGCCGCGATCAAGCAGTGTGGTGACCAGCGAGATGCCTATGCTGCCGCCGAGATTGCGGCACAGATTGTAGATGCCGGATGCATTTCCAATCTGCTCGTTGTCGAGCGTTCCCATTGCCATTGTAGTCAGCGGAACGAAGATCAATCCCACTGCCAGGCCTTGCAGGACGTTCGGCCAGGTGATGAAGCTGGGTGAAATATCGAGATTCACATAGCTCAACGTGAAACTGCTAAGGGCATACAACAGGAATCCGGTAGAGATCAACAGCCGGTTGTCCATCCGGCTGACCAGCATGCCCGCAATAGGCATCATCACCAGAGCCCCAAGACCGCGCGGGCTTTGCGCCAGGCCGCTTTGCAGCGCCGGATAACCCATTACCGTTTGCAAAAAGAGCGGCAGCAAGGTGATCGAGCCGTAAATGGTCACCCCCAGGAGCAGCACTACTATGGTCCCGACGGCAAAATTGCGATTCAAGAAGATGCGCAATTTGACGATAGGTTCCTTAGCTTTGAGTTCCCGCATGATGAATGCGATAAAGCCCAGGACTGAGATCACCGCGAACCAGCGAATCCAAACGGCGCTGAACCAATCGTCCTCCTGCCCCTTATCGAGAACGATCTGGAGCGTTGCAATCCAGATGGCCAGCAGGCCCAATCCAAGCGCGTCAATTCGGCCGGGCCGGGCATTCTTGATGTAGGGTGGGTCTTCGACAAAGCGGTGCAGCAGGAAGATGGCGAGCGCGCCAATCGGAATATTGATATAAAAGATCCATCGCCAGGAGTAGTTGTCAGTTATCCATCCGCCGAGCGTCGGGCCGATGATCGGCGCCACGATGACACCCAGCCCAAAGACTGCCATCGCGACGCCACGCTTTTGAGGTGGAAAACTCTCCAGCAGAATCGCCTGAGAAAATGGCTGCAAGGCCCCGCCGCCCGCTCCCTGTATGATACGGGTGACCACGAGAAACCCGAGGCTTGTTGCCGCGCCGCATAAGAACGACGCGACCGTAAAAAGGACGATGCAGGCGATCAAGAATCGCTTGCGCCCAAAAAAAGTCCCCAGCCAGGCGCTCGCCGGGAGCACGATGGCGTTCGAGACCAAATAACTGGTCAGCACCCAGGTGGCTTCGCTGGTGCTTGCCGACAGGCTCCCTGCAATATGCGGGACCGACACATTGTCAATGGTTGTGTCGAGAACTTCCATGAACGTCGCGAGCATAACGGCGGGGGCGATAAGCCAGGGACTCACCCTTGGGCGCCACGCCACGGCCGATTGTTCATCACCTGTTGATTGCCGGTTAGGCACTTCCTTTCGCCCCCTCCCTTCCGTTCTCGCCGTTCATTTCACTTTCACCTCCGGCACGACGGACATCCCCGGGCCGAGTGAATGGTTTGGATCGGGAGGCTCATCAAAAACGATTTTGACCGGCACTCGTTGAACGACCTTGACGTAATTGCCGGTCGCGTTCTCAGGCGGCAGTAGACTGAAAGCCGCGCCGCTGCCAGCCTGGATACTATCGACGTGTCCCTAAAGGCTTTATCGGGGTAAGCATCAACGTCGATCTCTACCGACTGGCCGGGCTGCATGAAGGTCAACTGCGTTTCTTTGAAGTTTGCATTCACCCACAGATCGTCAGGCACAATAGCAAAGAGAACCTGACCGACTTGAAGAAGCGCGCCCTCTTCAACAGCCTTACGCGTCACGCGCCCTGCATCTGGCGCGTAGATCCTGGTGTAAGAAAGCTCAAGCTCTACCTGCTGAACCGTTGCTTGCGCCTGTTCGATATCTGCGCTTGAGACATTGACTTGAGAACGGCTTGCAGCCACTTGGTCTGGCGCAGCGTTGGCGCCGGCGAGTTGACCGCGTGCCTCACCTACGCGCGCTTGCGATTCCCGCACCTGTGATTCAGCCTGAAGGAGTCCGTTGGCAGCAACTTGTTCTGCCGCCAAAGCATCGGCCACCTGCATATCGGCAGCAGCTACCTTGAGCCGGGCAGCATCAAGTTGAGCGTTGCCCACGCGACCAGCCGCTACTGCCTGGTCGAGCTGCTGGCGTGACACCTCGTCGCGATCGTAGAGCTGTTGATATCGCTTCACATCTGCAGCTGCCCTGATAGCTTCAGCATCCGCCGCTGCGTACTGGGCGCGCGCCTGTTCCGCATTTGCCTGCGCCGTCTTGATCTGGACACGCGCTTGATCAAGACGGCTTCGCATGACTTCCGTCTGCGCTCTTGTCGACTGCACGTTAGACGTGGCCTGGCCCAGTCCCGAAGATGCTTGCATTACAGCCGCGCTCGAGGTCGCGCTGGTCAACTTAAGGTTGATCTGGGAGGAGTTGTGTCGCGCCTGCGCAGCGAGGAGGCTGGCTCTCGCCTGAGCAAGTCGCGCGTCAAAATCGCGCGGATCAATCTCGACCAGCAGGTCGCCCTCGTTCACCTGCTGGTTGTCCGTTATATGAAGCTTTATGACGTGACCAGAGACCTTTGGGCTGATCTGAATGATGTGCCCGTCGATGAACGCATCGTCCGTCGATTCGTGAGAGATTGCGTGAAGGTAATAGCGCGCGCCGAAGATAATACCCACAAGTAGAACGACGGCGCAGGCCGCTATCACCGGCGGCCGCTTGAAAAAGGGCTTCCTCTCGCCTGCCAATTCATGCAAATCAACCTGCGAAATTGCTACCGACGATTCGCCCGGTCGCTCGGCTTCAACTGTGCCGCCTCCCGATGTCGAATCACCCTCCGGCTCTACATCCTTTGACATGACCGGTCCTCCAATATCTACCAGCGGAATGATTCAACCCGCCCCATCGCGGAAGCCAGATTGATCCGCGCCGCGTTGTGCGCTGTGAGCGCCGCCACCTGAGCATCCCGCGTCTCGGCAAGCGAGGTCTGGGCATTTACGACTTCAATATTGTCTCCTAGACCTGCTTGGAAGCGGTCGCGCGCCATTTGCAACTCACGCTCGGCGAGTCGAAGCGCCTGCTCGGATGCGCGCACCTGCTCGGCGGCCGTCGCAAGCGTTTGAAGCGCGAGACGGACATCTTGTTCCACCTGCGCATGCAGGTCGTTGAGCTGCAATTCGGCTTGGCGCTGCCGGCTGGTTGCAACCGCAATGCGGCCACGGGTAAGGCCGCCGTTGAAGATCGGCACACTCAGGCGAATTCCGACGGACCGAGTCGGCAGGTCAACCACCTTCGGGTTTATGCCGCTTGAACCGTAGTCACCCACGAAATCAATGGATGGTAACTGCTCGGCTTCGGCCGCGCGACGCTCATAACTATTGAGCTTAACCTGCTCCTCGGCGAGGCGAATCTCCACACGCTGTCGCTGTGCAATCTGCAGCGCCGCTTCTGCCGAAGGTAGAGGAGCATCTGTATAAGCTAGCCTGTCAGTCAGAAGCAACGATCCGCCGAGCGGAAGGCCGGTGACTCTTTGAAGTTGCAGGCGTGCCTGCTGACCGTCGGTCCGTGCCTGAGCGAGTCGGAACTGTTGCTGCGCCACGCGAGTCTCGGCCCGCGTCTCATCCAATCCGGTAGCAACTCCGGATTTGTGCTGATCTTTGGCCAGCGTGAGCAGGGTCTGAGCAAGTTCGAGATCGGCCTCAGCCGCTTCCACGGCCCGCTCAGTTCGCAAAGCATTGAGATAAGCAAGCGCAGTATTCGTGATCACCTGCTGCCGCGAGAGTTGCTCACTTATCGCCGCGGTATTTACACCCGCGCGCCCGGCTTGATAGTTGCGAATCGCGCTCAGGTTGAAGAGCGTCTGCACAAGCTGAACTCGCGCGTCGAATACGTTGAATGGGCCGAGGAAGGTTGACGGGATGATAGGGAACGCGTTCCGTGTCAGCCCCTGCGCCGCGAGGTTGATGGTGAGGTTGGTTTGAGATGCAGCGCCTGCGAGGTTTGGCAACAGACCGGCCCGCGATTCACGTTCAACCCCTCGCGCTTCGTTACGGCGCTCCCGCGCGAGCAAAGTGGTTAAGTTGGTCTTGATCGCAAGCTGAACGGCCTCGTCAAAGCTGAGCGGGCTCGGCACAGAAGAGGCTGCCTGGCTTGAGGATGCCTGAGGGCTTTTGCCATCCGATCCCGAGATCCATCCGGCAATCAAAGTGCCGGCAATCTTAATTCGGGCCATGTCGCTTTCGCCGGCACGGTTTTTCTCTTCATTTCCTTGTGGCGCGCCAACTGTTTTATCGCTCGCAGCAATGCGCGTGGTTTGGCTCTGGGCGGCGCTTGCTTGTTTAATCTCTTGCCCGTCAACTGACATGGGAAAGAGCCAGAGCCCAAGGATTGAGAACCCGAATAATGTCTGAGTGCGACGCTTGATCATTCTCTTAGCCACCCGGACTAGTCTTATTTCCAACCCGCCGAGTTTTGAACTCACTGATGATCGCTATGCTACTTTCCAATCTTCTTGAATTCGCTCCCGACCTTTTTGACGCCCCTGGCCGTAGCCTTTCCTGTTTTCTCAGCGCCCTTTGCCGTTACTTTGCCCGCGTCCTTAGTTGCGACAGCGGTTCCTTTCGCCACTTTTTCAGAACCCTTGGCTACCGCTTTGCCCGCCTTCTCGCCGCCCTTGCCAACCTCCTTGCCCGTCGCTTGCGTCCCTTTTCCTACATCCAGGGCAGCTTTCTTGAGGTTGCTTTCCTTTTTGGTCTTGTTTGTCCCTTTAGTTTTGGCTATCGACTGATCGCCCGTTTGCTGATCGGTGGTGGGCGCTTGCATCACCATTGCAGCGCGTGAAACCGCTCCGCCGGCGAACAGCATGCACACCGTAAAGGTTGCGAGAAACAATTTGCTTTTCATTTTGAGTCCTCCTATTTGATTGACTCCGTCAGGCGCACCGCCTGGCTCTGCGACTTTGAAGATCGCGTTCCCGTGGTGCCTTCAACGAACATTCGTCAAAGCTGAGATTAGAGAAGGGTGGCGTTCGGGGTCTTTCTATTCTTTGTCGAAAGAAGCTGTTTCTTGCGATAGTGAGCGAACGGGCTGCAGACCTGTTTAGTTAAAGCTTGCGTTCTTTTGTAGGCCCGATCATCAGAGACCCACCTCTGACGAGTTGGGTATGAGACGTGAGGGCGAGCTTCTTCCGCAAACTCGGACGCGCGCCCGGATTCTTCCTGCGCCTTGTGCCAACCTATGCGCTTACCGCGACTGTTGTAACGCTTCGTCCCTTCCTGTCATCGGTGTCAATCAATAGGTTGATTGTTTCCACCAGGTGTTTGGGATCGCTCGGCCTGGTTATGTAAGCTTGCGCGCCGGCCTTCATCCCGCGTTCGATGTCTGTTGGATAAGCTAGAGTTGAATTAATGACCAGGGGTGTGTGCCCGTCAAAGGAACGGATCTTTTCGACGAGGTCAAAGCCTGACCCATCCAGGAATCGATCACCGATAAGATACAGGTGAAAACGTCGGCTTGCGGCCATCTCGGCGCATTCTGCGATGGTGTCGCAAGGTGTCACCTCAAAGCCCGCCCGCCCCAGCCAGATGATTAGGAATTCTCGCGTGTCATCGTGGCCTTCAGCGCAAAGAATCTGCCTTTGATATGTCAGCATTTCCTAACCGCATGCCAGCGGTCCCTCCGCTGCGTGATTTCAACGGCTTTTCGCAATCACAGCGGACCATATCGTCCTGTTTCCTGAGTTAGTCAGCCCGCGGTGCTGGAACGCTCCTCTCGTCCAATGCAGGAGAAGTCAAAACCTGAGCCACACAGATTGATATTAAGAAAAGGGCCGCCGGTAGTCTTTTTGTTTCTTGCCAAAAGCGTCTGTTTCGTGCGCTGAATTGTGTAATTCCGGCGTCGAAAAAATCGATATACAGAAATCTTCTGTTCTCCGGCTTACGCTGACAAAGCTAGATTCGCTGCCAACGCCCCGTTCCCTCCAAGACTTGCAGCAGGATAAGGAAGATTCGGGCAAGAAATGGAAAGAATGCCTTCTGCTGTTTTTCTACAATCGAAGTTGTGACTGATCCGTGTTTTTGGTGCGATGAGCCAATGGCTCAATCGAGCGCGGGCATAGGGCATGGAAGCATCAAGACGGAGTGGAGAAGCAATTGGTCTGAGATCAATTCCAATGAGGAAGGCGAGGCGAGCGGCCGGCTTCAGCCATTCGCCCAAACACAATCGGAGGAAATATGAACAGATACTTTGGCAAAATGCTCTTGATCGGTTGCCTTCTGGCAGGCGTTGGGGCGGTAACTACGAAGGCACAGATTGATAGTGACACCCCTGTCGAGGCGGATATCCCTCACGCTTTTCTCGTGGGAGATAAAACACTGCCGGCAGGCAAATACACAATCAAGGTGCTTAACGATACGAACCTGAACCTGTTCGAGATACGCAGCTCCAATCGCCACACGGCTGTTGCTTTCGAGACCGAGAATGTTCAGGCTGACCGGACGCCGCGCCAAACCGAGCTGGTCTTCAATAAGATTGGCGATCAGTATTTTCTCTCGCAAATCTGGGTGTCCGAGAGCAATTATGGAGTTCAAGTAGAAAAATCAAAGATGGAGCAGGGGCTCGAGGGCAAAGGGATGAACTCTGAGCGCCATTCTGTTGCGGCGCATCACAAATCGTCGAAAAAGACAAAGCAAGCCAAAACGGAGAATAGCAGCGAGTAGTTTCCGGCACTGTCTTAAAGACAGGCTCAAGATGCCTGGCCAGCGCTCTAGTTGAGCTTCAGCCTGCCGGCAGCAACTTGAGCCTGTCATTTATACAGCTCAGAGGATGCATGCGTTGACTCCGAATGAAAACTTCGCTCCACAAACAACAACTGGGTCAGAAAACTTGCGCCCCTGGCGCACGTTGTGGGAGTTGGCGCGCGTTTATCAAGGGAAGTTTCTCGTCGTTGTCTTGTTCTCCCTGTTGGCCACTGGGAGCGATCTAATTGCGCCACTAATTTACCGTACTGCCATCAATGACGTGGCCGGTCTGTTCGTCGACACAGGCGAAAGCCCGGAAGACTCTGAGCTTCCTGATGAGGAACCGCCGCCGCCCACTACGTCAGCGTCACCTGTGCCGGAAGTGTCACCTGGCGCCACGCCGTCCCCCATTGCGGCGAAAGTCTTGACTCGCGCCACGCCACGCCCAATCAATACACGCGCTCCCACCGCATCGCCGCACAATGACAGACGTGCTGAAGGTAACCGCCGCCAGCCCCGCCGCCATCGCCAGAATGAACATTCAGTGCAAGCCGGACAGCTACAGCCGCCGCCAGAACCTCATCGGAGCGATTACGTCGCGCCGCGCACCCCTACGCAAACATTCTCTACCTTGATGTGGGCCGTGCTGTTGCTATTTGTGATCAATGTCATTGGCCTCATCTTTTCGGTGCTGGCCGACAATCGCACCGTTTGGCTAGGCGTGCGCATCGAAGCCGACTTGATCCAATCCACCTTTGGCCATGTCTTGCGACTGCCGTTGAGTTTCTTCAGCCGGCGTGCCAGCGGGGCGCTCGCCAAACAGATTGATCAATCCGATCAGGTCGCGCCCGTCATCTCAGCAGTTGCGCAGGAGATCGCGCCGGAAGTGATTCGGATGCTCGGGGTCTTCATCATTATGGCGACGCAAAGCTGGCGCTTGACCTTGTTGGCGCTGGCGCTGATCCCGCCCTATTTGTGGTTGGCGCGGCGCTCAGCGAAGCGGCTCGAAACCGGGTTGGAAAGCTACTACGAAATGTGGGAGAACCTCTCGGGCCGCATTCAGGACGGGGTCGCGGCCATCAAGACGGTCAAGCTGTCGGGCGCGGAAGCGCGCGAAATGGCGCTTTTCCGCGAACAAGCGCGTGTGGCGAATGATGATTACCTGCAACGTTCGTATCTGGCGAATCGCTACCATCTGGCTGAATCGGTGCTCAGTTATTTGAGCAAGACGGTCGTTTTCCTATACGGCGGCTGGCTGGTTTATCAACACCAACTGACCCCAGGCGATGTCGTGATGTTTGTCGTGTATTTGGATTCACTCTATGCGCCGATGGATTCATTGACCAGTCTAAGCGTCCAACTACAGCAGCAGATCGTCTCGCTCAAACGCGCTTTGCGGTTACTGGTGACGGGCCGGGAAGAAGTGGGCGCGGCGCAGCTTGAAGTTGGGACGGGCCGTGTCGAATTTAAGGACGTGCATTTCAGCTACAGCTCCGAGCGCGAGGTGCTGCAAGGGCTAAGCTTCACGCTGGAGCCGGGGCAGGTGACGGCGCTGGTCGGGACTTCGGGCGCGGGCAAGACGACGACCACGGATTTGCTGTTCAAACTCTATGAACCGCAGGCGGGCGCCATTCTGATTGATGGACAGCCGTTAGCCGGCCTTGATGCGGCTTCGGTGCGTCGTGCGTTGGGCGTTGTGGCGTCGGACGGCGCGGTCTTTCGGGGCACACTGGCCGAGAACATCCGCTACAAACGGCCTGATGCGAGTGACGAAGACGTGGCGGCAGCGGCGCGGGCCGCAGGGTTGGAGCGCACGCTGGAACGCCTGCCCGATGGCTTGCAGACAAACGTCGGAGAAAGTGGTGTCGGCCTTTCCGTCGGTGAACGGCAACGCTTGCAGATCGCGCGTGTGTTGGTTTCAAAACCCCGCATTCTGATTCTCGATGAAGCGACCGCCAATCTTGATTTCGCTACCGAAACAGAAATCAGACACGCGCTGAAAAAGCTGATGCCGCGCCCTACCATCATGGTAATTGCCCATCGATTCTCGATGGTTGAAGATGCGGATCAAGTGATTGTGCTCGACAACGGGCGCGTCGCCGAACAAGGCACACCTGCGGAATTGATCGCGTCGGGCGGCTGGTTTGCGGAGTTTGCGCAATACAGCGGCGAAGGTATTGATGAAACCGTGGAAGACATAGAGATGGAGGAAGGGAACGAATACGACGAAGACCAGGCACGGGATTGATGTCCTTCGTCGGGTGATTTCGGCTTGTCAGCCGAAGGAAGAACGACGATTAACGAAATTGGGGTCGCAGCAGTTGCGTTCGAACCGGAAATCACGGTTAGGGAAATCAATTACTACAGACGGGTGAGAATGCCGCAAAATAAGGAGAATTCCAGCAGAACCTAGAAAGAGACTCGTTATCTGCTCGCGCTAAGCTAAATCCCTTCAGTATCGATGCGCACGACAAGCGAGCGCAGTTACCGAAGACAGGGAACACGGACGCAGTCAAAAACAGATTGTCACAAAATTGTCACAACGCAGGGCAGCAAACCGTTGAGTGAAACCGTAAATTCTTGATTCTTTGATGGCCCCTGGAGGATTCGAACCTCCAACCAAAGGATTATGAGGACAAATGTTGGGCAGTGCGCCAGAGTGCAATGGACCGCAACTCATTGAAACCACTACAGCATACTGCCACCGGCCAGTGAGAGGACTACGGCCATTTTACGCTGGTTTCTGCCTAGCATTGCCACAAATTTGCCACAAAATAAAGAAGGAGGATCAACTAGCCAGACAGGGTGTTCACTCTTCAAGTGGGCACCTTTTCTTCATAACTCCAGACTTGAAGGCAAAAAATGATGTACCGAATTATTCAATAGCGGACTTGAACACCGAACGTCGGGTTGAAATGCGCCCCCAAAAGCCTTACCCACCCCGCGACACTTACGCAAAGGAAAAAGATATCCTCACTACCTTTGACGTACTCGCGGTCAAACGCGGAACCTCCGAAGTGAGACGGATACAGTTCACTTCTCTCTTCAATGTCTCAGCGCGTAAGAAGAAGATCGAAGATTACTTCAGGACCCACGACATATTTCTGCAAGGTTCAGAAGTGTGGGGTTATCACAAGTCTGAGCATTCGTTCCGAAAGATTGCAATCATCCGTCAATATCCGCTTACAACTCCGTGAAGCTTCGAGTCAGTTTTGTTACTATGTGCCCTGAGAAATACATGGTTAAAAACCGACTTTATGTCGCCTTGTCTGACGTTCCACCTGAGTTGATGGATAAGCCCGCTATCTACTCCGTCACCCTGGTTGGAATTGATCCAGGTAATAATTTTCGTCACTGTGGTTCTGGGACCCTCGTTAAATCCGGCGATCAGCACTTTGTGCTTACGGCTCAACATTGTGCAGAACCGCTATGCAAATATGAAAGCATAGGCTTTCCGATTGGCTTACAAGGAAGCCCATTCATTGTTCAAAAACTTCCGCCGATCTATGTTGGCGAGCGCACGACCGATGAATGGGGCCCGGACTTGGCGTTCCTTCCGATTCATCCTGTTGACGTGAAACACATTCATGATAATTCCAACAAAACCTTCTTTAACCTTGATAGGTATGAGGACGAAATGCTGGCAGGCAGTGCCAAGACTAACCGCCATCTTTGGGCAGTAGTAGGTTCACCGATCTCCGAAAGTAATATTGAGGGTCCCGAAAGTTATCACTTCAAGCGAAACACTTATTCGGCCGATATCAAATCCATAGCTCGAGCAGGGCCCTTCGACTATCTTGAGGCCCGTGCATCCTTAGCCGGGGAACCTCTAACGCCTGATTTCCTAAAGGGCCTTAGTGGTGGAGGGGTTTGGTACGCCAACCTTGGACAAAGGGAGGATGGTAATTATGATTTGACGGAGGACCCTCGTCTTGAAGGCGTTGCGTTTTATCGAACCGAGTCCGACGAAGCTGGAACATTTGTCAAGCTTCGCTGTCATGGCCGAAGAAGCGTTTATCAGCAAGGTCTCACCGAGCTGCGCGCAGAACTTGCAAGACGAGCAATGTGAGTAATCACGCTGGAGTTACTTCTACTCACTCATAAGAACCTCGATAGCCTCAAGCGCGGAGCTTACCGTACAGGAGGAGGCTACACATCGCCACTCTCCCCCATGTGGCCCAACCCACACCCCCAGTGCGGATCGATCGCAATGCAGCGCTCTTGATACTCAAATACCTGCCAGGGCTCTTACCCTATTTCCACGTGTTCAGCCTAATCACGCCCCTTATCCCGCCCCGTTTGGGCTGAATCGAATATTCCTAGAGCGAAAAGCCGCAAAGGGCATACGAAAGACTGGTTCAGTTCTCCCCGCTACAGAAAACCTAATTCCTATCTGGCATTTTCTTGTAATTACTACTCAGAGTCGCAATCTCGCGTGGTAGTGGCTTGCCAGCGTTCGTATCACCACTGGCTTGATCGACAGGCCCGCTTCACTCGGTGCCGATAGGGAGCCACACTGGGCGAAGAGCTTGTGAAGCGCCGAGAAGCTGGGAGACTACAATGCAACGAAGGTGTTTTCAGTACCTTAAACTAGGACATTCCGTTCTGAAAAAATAAACGCGCCAGCGAATTACAAGAACTCCCTAACCCATTCAACGCTGAATAAGCAAGAATACATCCCATGCCCACCGACTAACTTGCGCGCCTCTGGCGTCCCGCACCCTGGCCCGGTAACGGAACTGATTCCCATACTGGTCGGTGCGCCTCGATTCCCTGTAATCAAGGTTAATAGAGGCTACGTTGAGTGTACTTAGCGTCGCTAGCTCCCAAGGCTCGGAGATCGCATTGTGATTTGAATCCTGCCATAAACGTAGTGAGGAGAAGATCGCATCACGTCTATCAATAACCGCATCACCATTACCACCATTCGATGGCTTATCGAACTCAGCCAATGCGATAAAACCATTGCGAGGACCGCCTGTATTTGGCTGCGGAGTGGCACTACCGAATAGCTCGGCGCCATTGTCTATCGCTCCATTGCCGTTTCGATCAAGAGCCAACCAGGCGTCATCTGATCCCGCGGCAGTCCACGATAAAGAATCGTAGACACCATTTCCTCTGAAGTCGAATCCGACGCCGCCCGCTGCGTCAGTCATACGGTATCCGTTGCCATCTATGTCGATCACGATGGGCGTATAGGCTTCGCAAATGCCTGCGGAACAGTAAGATGAACTCGCACAGGTGAAGCAGTCGAATTCATGAATACACTCCGCGCACTCCCCCCCACTCTCTTGGCATGTATGAGAAACCTGATAAAAAGACTCTGAAGTTTTATAACATTCCCGAACGGTTATGGGGCTCGTGCAACCCTGGCAGGACTTACTAACAGCCCTTGTGCCCCTATTAAATACCAATTGACTAAATGTTCCGTTGCTCGAAGCAACAGGCGGCCAGAATACAGGCCAACATTCTATTGTTACCTGCCCGGAGGAACAACAGACATTTGTATTGGCACAATCGCCTGTTCCAAAAGAGTGGAACTGACCGGTTACTGAATCTGGCCATTGGACAAACCAGTGCACATCTTTAGTTATCCCAGAACAGCCCTGATATGTTTCCTGTGAACCGAAAGGTTCAGGAGTACAATCAGTCGCAAAAACTCTATTAAGGCAGAGCAACACCACAACAAGTGCATAACCGACTCGTTGCATTTTGCCCTCCTGTCCAGGTGAGAGTCTAAGGTCTGTTTACTATCCTTGTATAAAGCTTGCTAAGCTCAATAATTCTGTCTCGCAGCGCACCGGTTCCTTGTGCTTCTTGTAGGTCTTTGAGTTCTTCATACTTTCGTAAGATCGTTTCTTTCCCTTTCCGAGACCCTGATTTGAAGTGTTCAGATTCATTATAGGGTTCATCATTGTTCAGGGACTTCTTATTGAGCTTGAGTGCGAAATCTCGATCAGGCGCATTCAAAGTAGCGTCAAGCTCCTGCTTGGCCGCTTCATTCCAATAAGACCTCAATTCCGTTTCAGGCAAAGCCGAAATCTTGTCCAAAACAGGAAGAATTTTCATAATTTGAATCTTCCACCCCAAGCGGCTATCTGCGACATCCTGGACGATTCTCTGGTCACCCTCACTACTTCCGTCTTCATAAACAACACAAGAAAGATTAAGAGTGATTTCGGATTTACGATTCAACGTCTCAGGTATACCAATTACTTTATCGTATCTTTGACCCGGAGGTATCACATTGTCACCTTCTGAAAAAGCGAACTCTTCTCTAAACGTAAAGAGTGTTCTCGCATCAATCCTCGAAGTTAGAACAAAGGCTGTTATAGCCTTATTGCTGTTATTCTGGACAGATACATTGATATGGTCTTTATGTTTTTCAACATTCAATAGATCACAAGACCATGTGAGATTGTTGACCGTGACGATAGTTTTATCTTTCTTAGCCGCCGACGATAGAACTGTGCTGCCTAAATAGACGATGCTGATGAGAATTGGAATGAGAAAAAAAAGAACGTGTTTGCGAAGTAAGTTCACAGATATGCTCATTGCAGAACCTCCCTCAAGAAAGGTCGTGAAGCGTCCGCTTGTTAGGCAGGTTGCCAAGTAATATCATTTACCGTCTACCCTGTCAACAAAAATCCCAACGCAAATATCAGCCTTTTTTCTAGATTCGCTGAATGAATGTCAGCGCTCATCAGAGAACGTAGAAAACTAAACCAAAAGGCGGCTAGAACAATATCATCGCCGAAGGCGCTAGAGGGCGCGGAAGCGATTTGGTAGTATCGCGCGTTCAGGCTGAAATAGTGAACCCCGGCTGTAAGTAGCAACCCGGGTTCTTCGTTTGGCAGCCTCCGTTTCCGGCGGCAGCTAGCCAAAAGCGCTGCTATCTTGCCGCATTCGCGAACGGCTGTCGATCTCCGCCGACCGGGGCGATGGCTGATGCTTGCAACCTCACACTACGTCAGCGGTTTCGCCGAGGCGATCTGTGCGGAGCGCAGTTTTTCATCTGCGCTCACTGCGATCGCGGGCACGCTTACTGTAGCGTTCGATGCCGGGCGGAAGAGCCGGCGCACAGTTTTTCTGCTCGATGAGATTCTGGAGTGGACAAACCGAAAGATGACGCAGAACCCCAATTCTAGTCGGCCTGCATGACGTGTTGTACAATGCAGGCACCTTCCACTGGTCGGTGGCGAGACTGGAAAGGAAGGAACAATGTCCGTAACCAAAAGAGGAAACAAGTGGCATTACGCTTTCATGTTCGATGGCGTCCGGTATCGGGGCTCGGTCAAAACGGCTAGGACGAAAGCCCAGGCCGAACAAGCGGAGATTCGAATTAGAGCCAAGGTCCACGAAGGCTGTTCAATCCGCTGTCAGTTCTATCCCGCCTGAGAGCGATTGCCACAATTTTGCCACAGTCGAAGAAGGGGAGCCGATCCTAGAATCGGTAAGTCATTGATGTTATTGGTGGCCCCTGGAGGATTCGAACCTCCAACCAAAGGATTATGAGTCCTCTGCTCTACCGTTGAGCTAAGGGGCCGCATAAGAGTGGTTGAATTTAAGACTTACTGACCTAGCGCCGGCCATTCGGCGATACTGAAATTGATATATCAGGATCGGGGTCAGTTTGTTTGAGCAATTTGGCAAAGAGCTAGCCCACCTAAAGCGTTACACCGCTAACTGTCAGGAGCTACCGTCAAGCCCTATGATAGTAACTCAAGTATGGGCAGGAGATTCTATCAACCAAGATAAGTCTAAATCAATTTGTTGTGGGTATGCGTGATGCTGGTCTAGCTCCTACAACCTGCAAACATCTTAGGGGGATGAAGTCCTGCTTGAGTTGGTTGAAAGAAAAACGGCCACATTCGTCAGGCGCTACGAATCAAACAAGTCAAAGAAGAAAGCGAGTAAGACAAGGTCATCGGACGCAGAGCTATCCAAGCGTTCTTCGTTTAAGCCTGAAACGTTTACGAGTGGCGACTCTATGATTTTGTCTGCACGGTGGCGGACACTGGCTGCCGGATTACTCATCTAGACTTGGACAATCTCCTTCTTTCTAGCTTGTTCGTTGACGCTTAAGGAGAGCGTCAGGACTTCGGGATTCACAGGAGCGCCACATTAGCGTCGAGCGTGTCAGTACCTATCGCTCTAATAACTCGAGCTGAAATGCAATAAGTTTCCCGCGAAGGCGAACCATAGAAATCCGAGGCAGACCAGCACAAACAGGGTAGCTTGGAGCTTGCCCCAGATCCTCTTCTCCCGATTCCGCCAAGACTGGACCGCGCTATAGAGCACAACCAGGATTCCAATCGTTCCCAAAACGCCAATTGTCTGTATAAGGTGAAACCATGTATTCCCGCGATCACTAAAGACTTCGAGATGCGTCTGCCCGTAAACAACAAGAGCGATCAACGCCACCATGAAGACCAGATCCAACGCAAAGACTAGCCGAACAGCTATCCGCAGGCGCCGTTCGATTGGCGTCAGCGTCAGCTTGTGGCCGTAATGTCTCCGCACAAACCAAGCGACCGGCCACAACAAGAGTGTCAGCAGCATGATTAAAAGTGAGATACCCGTCACCGGTAAGAGAACTGTGTTGTTCTCGAATAACCCAACCCGTTGACCGACAAAAAATGGGTAGGGCAAGATCAACTGCATGAGGCCATTCTGATCCGGTTTGAAGACCAACTTGTCCTGCCCGCTCTCCTCGAGAAATGTCATCGGAGCCACTTCCCGCCATCGTTTGGGCTTCCCATTCGGACCTGTCAACTGAGCGATCTCTATCGCTCCACCTTCAGCCGCGGAGACGCTGAATTGTCCGATCAGCGTTGCCGCCTTCAAGAACGAAGTTTCACTCCGGCGGCTTAGCATATATGTGCCGGTGACCGCATTGGCATCTTCTTTCGCGCTGGCCAGGGTCGGCGCATCCGGCGCGGTGTACGGGAAATAACGATCAAGGACCGCTTCCCACAGCGCAGTTCGGGGCTGAGCACTTCCGCGCCCCAGGCTGTTATACGAAACAAAAAAACCAACCCCAGCGTCCGGAATCAGGTGCAGGTCGCTGTGAAAACAAACTGTGTCTCCGCCATGTCCGATAATCCGGCGTCCGTTGCGCGATTCTTCATAGAAGCCATAACACATCCCGTTGGCCGCCGGGTCTAAAGCGAAAAGTCTGCTGTGCATGAGGCGCGCCGTCTCCGGACGTAGTATCCGCGCGTCCCCCAGTTGGCCCTCTTGCAGATGAGCCAGCATGAAGCGAGCCATATCGGCGGCGGTGCTGCTCAGGCTTCCGGCTGGAAAAGGGACGACCATTTCAAACGGCTCCGGCTCATCGGAAGCTACCCGATAACCGTTAGACATGTTTGGAACAAGCGCTGATGGTAAGGGCTGAACGAAAGTTGAATGCATCATGCCCAGCGGCTTGAAAATGTTCTCCTCGACATACTGTTCGAACGGACGACCCGACACACGCTCTACGATGTATCCGGCGACCGCCGACCCATAGTTTGAGTAGGCCGGCACGGTCCCTGGAGGATATATTCGCGCCGGGATGTGAGTCTTCAAGTACTCGCCAAGATTGGGGCTTTCAGAATCAGTTTTGAACAGGTCTTTAATCTGCTCCTCAAATCCGGGAGTGTGCGACAGAATGTTTTTGAGCGAGATGGGCTGCCCGAAGGCATCGGGAATCGTGAAATCGAGGTAACCGTTCACATCGCGGTCGAGGTCGAGCTTGCCCTGTTCGACCAACTGCATCACCGCCGTCCAGGTGAACAGCTTGGACACGGAGCCCGGTCGAAACAATGTCTCCTCGGCTGAGACGGGCATTTTCTTTTCAATATCTGCGTAACCGTACCCTTTTGCAAACAACAACTTTCCATCTTTGACTATGGCAATTGTCGCGCCCGCGATGTCATCCTGGCGGAGTTGCAGCGGAACGATTCCGTCAAGGAAAGCCTCCACATCGGTTGCGGTCAACTCGTGAACGCCGGAAGGAATTTTCTCAGCAGCCGCCGGTTGTTCGACTGCTTCCTTGCTTGGAGCCTTTGGCAAGTTTGGCACCTGCCCCAATGCGATTGAGGCGAGGATCAAACCAAGAATCATCAAAGCCGACCACTTTTTCATATTCTTCATCGCTTTATCTGATTAGAAGTGTCACCCGGGTTGAGTCTCTCATCTCTCACCTATCGCTTCGGCAGAAACACAATGCTTGGTCTGGAACCTTGCACCAGAGTCAAGCTCTTTGGCCTGCCTTCCGCCATTTCGAATTGCGCAAAAAAGCCGGCCGGTGCGCCGTCGAGGCGGAACCGAGTCGCAGCGATCGGCACCAGCGAAAATATCGGCTGTCCTGGCACAATTGCTTTCAGTGTAGCGCCGACGAGCTCAATACTGATTTCCAACGCTGCGGACTCCAGAGCATACTTGCCCACAAAACTCTTCAGTTCGGCTTCGCCCAGTGCAATGCCGGCCACAACCGCAGGCTTCTCAGGAACGCTCGTGAAGTCGGCTATGCCCTCGATATTCATCGCTTCGACCTTCCCCTGAGTATTGAGCCTGAAGTTGACGAACGCTTTGCCTTGCATCCGATCACGCCAGTTCACACGGAATGTGTCGTAATTCCAGTGTTCCAGATCCCCGGTAAAGTTCGGACCGAACCGCACCACCAGCTTGCCGTTTTCAGATGCGACCTTCGCTCCTCCGTACATCTCGCTTTGATAGTCGCCCGCATATTTTTCCAATGCCAGAGACGGTGAAGTACCTTTGACTCTTTCAGCTTCGGCTTTCTTCTCAGCGGCCTTGGCTTGCTCCTCGAGACCTTTGAATGTTTTCAAAAGCTCCGCGCACCAATCGCGCTGCGGACTGCCGAAAAAGGCATCGAAGATTCTGTACATCAAAGGCTGCGGAAGCACTGATCCGCCCAGATTTGTCAGGATCACAACGCCGAGTTTCTCTTCCGGGATCATCGCCACCTGCGCTCTCATCCCATCAATGGCGCCGCCGTGTTCGACGACCTTCCGGCCACGATAGTCACTCAGGAACCAACCCATTCCATAGGTCAGAAAATGAGCCTCAGGATAGAGTTTCTCCAACGGGCCCTCGAGCGGGATGATAGTCTGGGGCGCTTGCATTTCCTTGACCGCGCCGGAACTAAGCAGGCGTTTGGTCTGATACACGCCGCCGCCAAGTTGCAGCCGCACCCACTGCGCCATATCGAGGACGTTGGAGTTGATCGAGCCGGCCGGAGCGATGTTATCAATATTGCGCCATGCAACCGGCTGCACTTTGTCGTCGAGCCTCGCGTGCGGTGTGGCTACATCATCTGAGCTGGCGAGCGCTTTGATGCTGGTGCCGGTGGCCGTCATACCCAGAGGAACGAAAATGCGCTCGCGAACGAAATCATCCCAACTCTTATTCGTGACTGACGGAATGATCTGGCCGGCTGCGAGAAACATGACGTTCTGGTAGCCGAAATGCGCGCGCAGACTCCAGGTCGGCTTTAGAAAGCGTACGCGGCGAACTATCTCGTCACGGTCATAAGCAGACGCGTACCAGAGCAGGTCTCCGCGTTCCAGCCCGCTGCGATGGCTCAATAAATCGCGGACGGTCAACTCGCGCGTCGCATATGGATCATAGAGTTGAAAACCCGGAAGATATTTTGTTGCCGGGTCGTCCCACTTGAGCTTTCCGTCATCGACGAGCATAGCAAGCGAAGCGGCTGTGAATGCCTTGGATGACGAGCCGATGGCGAACAGCGTGCGCTCATCTACCTTCGCAGGCTTGCCCAATTCGCGCACCCCGTAGCCTCGAGCAAGGACGATGCGATCGTCCTTGATAATGGCGATTGCAAGTCCCGGCACTTGCCATTCGGCGAGCGCTTCCTTGACGTAGTCATCAAAACCTTGCAAAGGCGCTTCTTGCGCGGCGGCAAAGTGGGCGCTGGCGAACAGCGTCAATATGAGAACAACGCAGCGATTTGCTAGTGATGGGAATTTCATCAAATGTTTCTCCAAGGTGAATTTGACGTGATTGTCGTCGCGTTAGATCGTCCAGATTTGTTTGAGCACCCGCGCAAAGTTGCCGCCGAGTATTCCTTCAATATTCTTGTCGCTGTACTTGCGGCGGATCAGTCCTTCGGTCAGATCAAACATTCGCTTTGGGTGATCCAGCCCTTCGATGTCGATCTTCTCGCGAAAGCCGTAACTCCCCTTGTAGCTGGCGCGCAGTCTCTTGTTCAGTTCTGGCGGCATCTTGTCGTAGCCGTAAAGGTCGATGTCGCTGCCGACGCCGAGATGCTCCGCGCCGATCAACTTCCTCACGTGATCGAAATGATCGAGCGCGTGCTCGATGGTCGTCGGCTCATCCGCTTTGACAAACATCCGCACGCCGGTGATTCCCATGACGCTACCGGTCGCACCCACCCTCTTAATCGCCTCATCAGTCTTGTCACGCGGGTGGCCCGATGCGAGCGCACGGCAGTTGGAGTGAGTAATCAACACGGGCTTTTTTGAAAGCTCGAACGCATCAAGCGTGGTGCGGTCGCCGCAGTGTGACACGTCAACTGCCATCCCGACTTTGTTCATTCGCTCGATGATCGCAATGCCAAAGTCTGAAATGCCTTCGTCGCGCCGCTCGGTCGAGCCATTGCCGATGAAGTTGCGCGTATTGTAGGTGAGTTGAGAGACGCGCTGCCCGAGTCCGCGAAAGAAGCCAACATCGGCGGGCGTGCGGAACTGATCCGAATTCTGCAGGCCGAGCAGGATGCCGATCTTGCCGGATTTTTTCACTCGGTCGAGGTCGGCCGCGCTATCAATGCGCATGAAGTGATCACCTTGATCGGCGATAAACCCATTCCACGACGCGAAGAACTTCAGCGTTTCCTCGTAAGCCCCCGGTCCGCCGAGTCCAACCGCGATGTGAAAGACATTGATGCCCGACTCTTTGAATGGCTGCAGGTCGGCTGCAGTAAAGCTTTCGGGGTCAGCGAACCATTTGTCCTGCTTGGCGAAGTCGAGCGTGAGCACACTAAGCATGTCGAGGACGATGGATCGGCTGACCAGATCGACTGCGCGCGCCGAGTATTCGGTTACCGAGCCGGCAAAGATCAAATACCGCCCGCGATTGATCATAGGCGCGGCGAGCGCGCCCCCGGCGGCTGCCGCCCCCTTGAGCATCTTGCGCCGTGTGATCATCAGAACTCGATTCTGAATCCGATCTGCCCTTCTCGTCCGGGCAACACCTGCGTTGTCGCGCCAAAAGGCTGCAGCGCAACGCCTTGTTGCCGCCCGACTGCGGCTGGGTTCTGGCGGTTCAACAGATTGAAGAACTCGAACAAGACTTGCACTTTGACTCGCTCGCCGATATCGAAACGCTGGGCAAAGCGCATATCGAGATTGACGAAGGCAGGCGCGGTGAAGGCATTCCGCCCGGGAGCAAGATCAATGCCGTTGATGGTTGTATCACCGTCCGGGTCACTCAAGGTCGTGGCAGTGCGGCTGAAATGAAAACCGCTTTGCGCTCGGAAGATGCCGCTGATCTCAAACTTCCAGGGAAACGTCACCAATCCGTTAAGCTGAAACATCTGATCGACCGCCAAATCGGACGGTCCTTTATCACGGTCAGGTCCATTGAGAAACGTTCCGGCTTGGTCAATAAACTTGCCGTTGTTCGCGGTGAACGAACCGTTTCGGTTCGTTCTACCGGTGGCGGCTTCGGTTACTTCCGGCACTATTCCGATGAAGCTATCCGAAGGCAGCGCCTGGTTAATACCAAGCGAGTTGTCGGTGGCGTTGGCAGCGGAATAGTTTGCGCCGAGGAGGAAGCGGCTGCTGAAGCGTTTACTGAAGTTGATGATCAGCGCGTCGTAGGTGCCTTCAAAGAAAGGCCCGAAAGTATTGATTGGTCCTTGAGTAAATGGCGGCAAAAAGGTGCGACCCACAAGACGCGACTGGAAGGCAAGATTGGCGCTTCTAATCCCCAGAAGATTACGGATGTCCCGGTGGTAGTAGTCCGCCTCGACCATCATATCCTTCGCGATCTCACGCTGCACGCCGAAACTAAAGCTAAGCGTATGCGGGGTCTTGAAGCTGTCATCAATAGCGATGGGACGAAGCTGAGGTGGGATAATTGGATTATTCAAGACGCCGAACGGACCGAAGACAAAGTATCCCGCCGGTTGTCCGATGGCGGCGCTTGCCTGAGCTGCATACTGATCCGGTGTCAGCCCGGTCAATGCCTGCACGTTGCTGACGTTAATCACCGCGTTGGCTGGAATAGGAGCATGTCCGGGCGCAACTACTCGGTTGAGCCGGTCTACTCCGATAAACGGAATTCCCGGCGCCAACGGGCATGTCAATCCGGCGGCTGTGATTTGTGCATCAGTCAGGTTGCCGACAAAGTTGTTTGAAAAACACCCACCGGGGAGACCGCTCAAGAGGGCGATGCTGGAAACAAAAGACGGGGAGCCGTAAAGCCCTCGCGGAAACAACAACAACTGGGAAATTCTTTGATCAGTGCCGCCGAACGCAGGAACATTGCGCGCAAGGCCCAACCGGAACTGATCATAGAAGACACCGAAGTGTCCGCGCACGACGGTCTTCGGCGTTATCGACCAGGCGACACCCAGACGCGGCGAGAAGTTCCGCTTGGTCACGAATTCAGAGTCGTAGTCCCAACGGAGTCCGAGATTGAGCGTCAGATTATTCCGCAGTTTCCAATCATCCTGCACGAATAGTCCGTTGTAGTTGTTTCGCAGATGAATTTCGTTAGCTGCCGGCGTCACTCCTGCGACCGACGCGAGTAGAGAAGTGCCGGCGTTAACAGGTCCGAACGTAGCAAAGTCAGCGACCGTGGTGATCAGTTGGCTTTGCAAAATCTGCGCTTCGACACCATCAACTTTTGTCCGCAGGAAATTCCACCCGAACTTCACGTCGTGGTTGCCAATGAGTTTGTTGGCGTTGGTGGTAAATGAAGTATATTTCTGGTCCAGATTTGAAGCCGTCAGGGGATTGCCGAAAGCAACCGAAGGCAAGTCTCCAGGGAAGAAAATGCAGGTCGTACAGTTGCCGCTGAACGGACTGAACACAGTCCCCGCTCCAGCGTCGGGATGAGAGGGTCGAATATCGGACGGCTCCCCGCGATACGCGCCGCGGAGCGTCACTATCCACGGAGAGCTCTGCTGGCCCAACAAGATCGTGTCGCCGAACGCCAGCAGCAGGTGGCGGGCGCCGGAGTCATTTCGCACTGACGGCAAACTCTGTGACTGGGAAAGCGGCAGGAATTCGTTCACGAGGCCGTTGGTATAGTTCATCTCCTGTGTCAATTGATGGCGCCCGAGGGGTTCGTTCAACTTGAGAAAGAATCGGGTCTCACGGTTACGGGTCGGATTATCAAACTGGGACTCCTGGTCGCGAAGCAACTGATTCACAATCGCGCTTCCGGTGTCCGGGAAAGAAAAATCCAGTCGGCGCTTCTCGTTGATGCGTTCCGCCGAGCCGAAGAAGAAGACCTTGTCTTTGATTATCCGCCCGCCCAGCGCAAGACTGAAGTCATATCTGGTAAGCGGAGGCGCATCTTTCTTCGTAGTACCCAAAGAGTTTGACGAATCCAACGCATCATCGCGATAGAACAGCGAGCCGACTCCGTGAAAGCCATTCCCGCCGCTCTTGGTGATCACGTTGACGATCGCTCCCGATGCTTGTCCGAACTCGGCTTTGTATCCGGTCGTCAAAACCTGAAACTCGGCGATAGTCTCCTGATTGAACTGGGCGGCGGGCCCGCCGTTGACGGTGTCTTTGTTCGGATGTCCATCAATCAAAAAATTGTTGTTGCCGGCGCGCTCGCCAAGCACCGGCGTCGAGCTGTCGCTGTCAGGATCGGCCTGCCGGTTGATGGCTACTCCGGGCACGAGCTGGAGCAGGTCAAGGTAGTTCCGCCCATTGGTCGGCAGTCCAACGATTTGTTGCGGCGCGATTGTCTGGCCGGTGGAAGACGAATTTGGTTCCAGCAAGGACAGTGCATCAGAGCTAACACTGACCACCGCTCCAACACCTCCGACTTGCAGTTTGACATTGAAGATTGCTACGCGGTTCAGCGTCAACTCGATATTTGAGGTGCTCGAAGCAAAGCCCGACCCTGAAAACGTCAGAGTGTAAGCTCCCGCCGGTAACGACGTGAGCCGATAGAAACCGTCCGAGTCGGTCGTGGTGCCGCGCTCGAACGCAAGCGACTTCTGGCTCGCTTTGACCTCGGCGCCAGCGATCACAGCACCGGTCGGATCCGTAACGATGCCTTCGACGGTAGAAGTGGTAGTCTGGGCCGATGAGTTCGAGGACAAGAGCTGGAACATGGAGATCGTGAGGACGAGGATTAAGACTGTGGCGCAGCGCCTCCTGGGGACGCCCGTCCCGCTTTCTCCCATCAGATTGTAGGTCCAGGTTAGATCAATCCCTTTCATGACGTCTGCCTCCTCAAAGGAAAGTTACTCGAAGCCGCGGTGTTCAAGAGGTGTCACAACGGATCCAACGCGTCCTTCGCTCATCCCCGCCGTTGCGACCTGCCGCGCCGCGCCCTGCAAGAGTCTCAGGCATAGCGCGCCGGCGCTAAGCCTCACGCTTGAGCGTGAGGGTATATAACATCGGTCGTTGCACTTGTCAACGGGATTGCAACACGCGTTGCACTCCGAAAGATGGTGTGCTATTTTCGCTTGCCGCGCGATATCCTTACGCAAAACTAACCAGGGCAATCGAGGAGGAAACCATGTCAGCCGCTCAAGTTGGAAATCACGGCAAAGCTTCACCTACGTCCCTTGAGGTTCGGTTCGCTCAATCGCAACTGAGCGGCAGGCGTCGTCAACTGATTAGAGCAATTCTGGACAATCATGAAGAGGTATTCTTTCTATCGTCTCGAGAAATGGCCAAGCGCTACAACGTTGACGCTGCGACGATCGTGCGCACCGCGCAGGCGCTAGGCTACGAACGCTTCGCAGACTTCGCGGCAGACCTGCGAAAACATTTCGTCACGCAAATCACGCCATACACGGTGCTCAAAGCCGCGACGCGAGAGAACCGAAGCGTGCCCGATCATGTTCGCCACTGTGTAGAAGGCGATACTGAAAATTTGAGCATGCTCAGATCAAGCCTCGACGCGGATCGTGTAGTGAAATTGGCTAAGCTGATCCATCGCTCGCGACGCATTCTGGTTGTCGGAGTGGATCTGGCAGCTTCGCTTGCGTGGTTTCTTGCTTACGGATTGACGACACTCGGATTCGACGCCGAGGCGCCCGTCGGGAGTGCTGGAAATCTGCAACACAAGATTGACGTCTTAACCAGCAAAGATTTACTGATCGCTGTCAGCTTCGGCCGGTGCCTTAGAGAGACTGTGGAGTCCGTCCTCAGAGCCCGTGAACGCCGCGTGCGCACCGTCGGGATTACCGACGGCAACACCACTCCGATAGCGATGCACTGTGATTCTTATCTGGCCGCATCCACCAGCAGTCCTTCCTTCACGGGCTCATACGTGGCTCCGATGGCGCTTATGAATTCAATTATTGTCGCCAGCGCTCACATCCAGCCTAAGCGTTCGCTGGATGTGCTTGGCCGCACCGAAGAGGAGTACAGAGTGGGAGAACGCTGGTATCAGGAACCTCTGCGTCCCGCCAAGGCTGGTGGCGACGGGATTCACAGGGCGGGCGGTGGGAATTCAAGACGGACTCGAAAGAAAATAGTTGTGGACCACTACAGGCCCAAAGGCAGTGTTGAAGCAATTGCTTCTCGCCTTGGCGGGAGGGGAGCGCGCGGTAAGAGGTAATCGGTGATAGTCACGGTAGCGACCCACCGGTTTAGATGGGTTGATATCGGTTTGCAGGTCCAGCCACTAACGCTTCAATCTGCTAACCCGTGCAACTCTGTGCAATCCCTTACAAAACGCCTCTCAGGATCACCAAGCTGCTGGATTTTCTGAAAGCGGTTGGCGTGTGGAATTGAGGGCAGCGAAATAGACCACGGATGAAGCGGATTTGACGGATTAACACGGCTCAGATCCGTGTTGATCCGTCCAATCCGTGTTATCAGTGGTCTATCGTTTTAGACTGTGAAGATCTCGACAAGCGGCGAGACGGCTGACTTAGGCATCAACGCGGGCCAGTAAGCTACGATCTCTTCAACCTTTGGGCGGCCGCTTCCCAGACCGCACACAGTCGGCGGGCCGTTCAACCCAAGCGGCGCAAGCTCCTTAACAAAGCGTTCGATCGCCTTCTTGTCCTCCGAACGCACGCCGACGCGAAGGAGCACTTCGGGAAGTTCGAGTGACGCGGCGCCCGCCAGTTCGCCGTGCAACGCACCCGCGCCGACAAACTCCGAACGCATCTCGTCAAACTTCAACCCCAGCGCCTCGAGCCGCCGCCGCAGGATTGCGTCGGCAGCTTTGGCCTTGTCGTAAGCTTCGGGCCACGAATAGATCAGCGAGCCGACCGCCTTGTAGCCTGCGGAGTAGCTTATCGAGACCTTGTAGAAATCCGTTGCCGGCTTGCCGCGGATTCCCGACACACGCACGACGTCCGGCGCCGCCTGATCGAGTTGGACCGTCGTGAAGTCTGCGATGCAATCGGGTGTGATGTACTCGTTCGGATCGCCCATTTCGTACATCAACTGTTCTTTGATTCCCGCAACGGTGATTCGCCCGCCGGTGCCCGCGTGCTTGGTCACTGAGAATCTGCCGTCCACGCAAGCTTCGACGATCGGGTAGCCGATGTCCCAAGCGTCGGGGATCGACTTCCAATCGACCTGACAGTTGCCGCCGGTGCATTGGGCGCCGCATTCGATGATGTGACCCGCGATTGTTCCCGAAGCCAATCGGTCCCAATCGTCGGGAGACCATTCGAACTCGTGAATCATCGGGCCAAGCGTCAATCCGGTATCGGTGCAGCGGCCGGTGATGATGACCTGGGCGCCTTGCGCGAGCGCTTCGGCGATCGGCGCCGCGCCAAAGTAAACATTCGCGCTTTGCACTCGATCTCGAATGGAGGAGAGCGGTTGGCCGTCCTCCATGTTCTCCAGCGCGATCCCGCGAGCAATCAAATCATCAAGGCTGGTCATTATGTCATCGCCTGCGACGATTCCTATTTTGACTTTGCCTGCCAGGCCGAGTTTTTGGGCGACTTCGGCTACCGCCGCGCTGCAAGCTTGAGGATTGACGCCGCCCGCATTTGCCACAACCTTGATGTTCTTCTCAACGCAGATCGGCAGTATACGAGCCATCACGCCGATGAAGTCATGCGCGTAGCCGAAGCGCGGGTCACGCGCGCGCTGCTTTTGCATGATGGACATCGTGATCTCGGCGAGGTAATCGAGCGTCAAGTAGTCGATCGGGCCGCGCTCGACGAGTTGAACCGGCGCTTCGAGCGAGTCGCCCCAAAAGCCCTGTCCGTTTGCGATTCTGATCGTCTTCATAAGTGGTACTGGGAGCGCAGGCAGGGATGCCTGCGCTCCCAGAGATGCCCGCGGTCCCGGAGACGCTAGGCCGTTCTCTGTTGCGCGACTTGCTCGAGCCCCAGCTCCTTGATGAGCTGCTCCCTCAGTTCGAACTTCTTCACCTTGCCGCTCGCTGTCAGTGGGAACGACGTCACGAACTGAACATACTTAGGGACCTTGTGCCTGCTGATCCCGTCGCGGCAATACGTGGTTATCTCCGCTTCGTCCGCCATCTCGTCGACTTTCAATCTGATAAGCGCCGCCACCTCTTCGCCCATGAAGCTGTCCGGTACGCCGACCACCTGGGCTTCGGAGATCTTTGGGTGCCGCATAAGAAATGATTCGATCTCCGCCGGATAGATGTTCTCGCCGCCGCGGATGATCATGTCTTTCACGCGGCCGACGATATTGACGTAGCCTTCTGCGTTCATTGTTGCCAGGTCGCCGGTGTGAAGCCAGCCTTCCGCGTCGATTGCCTCAGCGGTCATCTCCGGCATGTTGTAGTAGCCCTTCATCACCAGGAAGCCACGCGCCATCAACTCACCGGATTCACCAAGGCCGACAGGCGCGGCCGTCACCGGGTCCGCGATCTTCATGTCCATGTGTGGAAGAGGAATCCCGACCGTTGAAGACTTCAACTCAAAGCTGTCGCTCTGAATCGTCTCGGTCACCGCGCCGGTTGATTCAGTCAAGCCGAAAACGATCGTGCACGACGCGCCCATTTTTGCCTTCACTTGTTCCATGAGCACGACGGGGACCGGCGTCGCGCCCGTGATGATTTCACGCAGGGACGATAGGTTGAACTCTCCGGCAAGGAATCGCGGATGGTTCAACATAGCAACCAGCATCGTCGGGACATTGAACGAGAAGGTTGCTTTCTCATTGTGAAGCAGCGTCAACTCCTTCTCCGGATCGAACCAGATCAACGGTATCAGCGTGCACCCGAGGTAAAGCGAAAACATTATGGCGCCTACCGAACCGGAGATGTGAAAGTACGGCATCGCCGTCACGTAGCGCTCACTCGGCCTAAGCTCGGCTATGGAGCACGTGACATGAGTTTGGTTCAGTATGCCGTGGTGAGTCAGCATCACGCCTTTTGGAAAGCCGGTCGTGCCGCTGGTGTACTGCATCTGGATCACGTCGTGCGGGTCGAGGCTCGACTGCTTCGCGTGAAGGAACTCATCCTTTACGTCCTCGCCGAGCAGCGTGACTTGCGAGTAACTCACCATGCCTGGCTGTTCTTTGCTCCCGATAAGGATCACTCGCTTCAACTCTGGCAGCGACTCGCTTTGCAATCGTTCGCGAATCGGATCGGCAAGGCTCTTGAGTTCTGGCGCGATGCGATACATCGAATCCACGTAAGAGTTGCCGCGAAACCCCTCGATCATGAACAACGTCGCGACATCGCCCTGACGCAGCACGTACTCGATTTCGGCCGACCGATAGTTCGTGTTGACCGTCACGAGCACCGCGCCGATCTTCGCAAGCGCGATCTCGAGCATTACCCACTCGGGAATGTTGGTGGCCCAGACTGCGACGTGCTCGCCCTTCTGGATCCCGAGCGCGAGCAGTCCTTTCGCTAGTCGAGTGACTTCGTGATGGTATTGGCGATAGCTGAGGCGAAGATCAATCCCGATCTCAGGGTAGTTGTAGACAAGCGCCTCTTTGTCGGGAATAGCGGCGCATTGGCGATCGAAGAGCTCGCCAATGGTCAGGTTGATCAGCTCGATGCCGCGGCTTTCAGCTTCCCAGTTGGCTCGATCACTCGTCAATCCCATACTATCCTCCGCTCTCCCATCGTCGACACCGATTTGCGGTGCGGCGCACCAGACACTACGTATTCATAGGGGTACACCGTAAGTGCTTCTACTAAACAACTTCGCCTAAACCGCCCGTGAATTCGATTTCAAATTCACAGCTTCTTCCGGTGCCACGCCTCGAACTTATTCATCGTCCCCTCCGCCAGCGCCTTCGGTGCATCAACGGGCAGGCCAAGCTCCCGCGCCACCCTCCGAGCCAACTCAACATGCGTCCACGGGTATAACTGGTACTTCATAATCATGGCGTAGCCGCCTCGGCTAATGAGTTCATAGGTCCAAGTCTTCGGCAACATGCGCACTGCGAACACTGGCGCGATGCCTAAAGTCTCACACAGCCGGATTTTTGTCTCGAACTCCTTTCGATCCATGTATGACAGCGTATTCTTAACTTCAACGCCATACGCTTTTCCGTCCCGCTCGAAAATGAAATCCAGGTTATGTTCCGTATCGACCCACTGTCGGTCACCAAACCGGCGAGTGTTGTGGTCACGCATAACAAACTGCTTTCTCGCAAAACCCGCAAGAATCATTTGTTCTCCGTGCAATCCCATCGCTGCACAAATATTCGGGCTCCCATACTCATCAACAAGCTGAACAACTCGTTTTGCGTCACGCTTGTAGTAACGGTTCTTTCTATGCCAGACCAGTTTGATCTCGCTACCTATCGCCATCGTCCGCCTCTCCGTGTGTATGAGTCCCGCGTCTATCAAATCCGCGATGGCGCGGTAGGTAATCCAATGAAAAAACTTGTCCTCATTCCGAACAGCGAGTTGGTTTCCGAAGAACACGCAATTAGGGTTCGTCTCGAAGAACTCCTCTAGCGTGTTGCGCGCGGACACCTCATATTCATCCGGCTCGCGATCGAGTGCGGGCTCCTCGTAGTCAAAGTCGTCCCAATCAACCACCTCGGCCATAGGGTTCTTCCCGGTCACTCTCAGAAGAACATCGGAAGCCGCATACTCCGGCTAGACATGTATTATTCGCCTGCCCCTTTTCTTGACAATCAAAATGCCGTTAATTACTGTCTCAAAGCCTTGCTAGGCTATCAATTCTCTTCGAGCATCGCAACGCGGCGGAAAAACATGCAAGCGATCAAATCGGTCGTCGATCCCCAAGACAAAACCTACCGCGCCAACTACGCTGCCAACTCTTCAGCCGTTGAAAGACTGAAAGCCGAACTCTCGCGCTCGACCAAAGGCGGCGGCGAGCAGTACGTCAAACGCCATCTCGCACGCGGCCGCTTGCTGCCTCGCGAGCGCATAGAGATGCTGCTCGATGAAGGTTCCTACTTCCTCGAGATCGCGCCGCTTGCCGGCGTTGGAATGGACAACGAGTTCGTGGGAGCGGGCGTAGTCGGTGGCGTGGGCCTGGTCTCGGGCCGCGAGTGCTTGATCATCGCAAACGAAGCTACGGTCAAAGGCGGCGCGGTGAGCGAGATCGGCCAGCTAAAAAATCGAAGGCTCTCCGATGTAGGCACTGAGAACCACCTTCCCAGCATCAGCCTCGTAGAATCCGCCGGCGCTGACCTTCCGGTTCAAGCAAAGATTTTCGTACCCGGCGGGCGCGGCTTTCGCGAGATCACCCGCCGCTCGAAGATGCGCATCCCGAGCATTTCGGTTGTGTTCGGCAATTCGACTGCGGGCGGCGCGTATCTGCCCGGGATGTCCGACTACGTGATCATGGTCCGGAACCAGGCTCAGGTGTTTTTGGGAGGCCCGCCGCTGGTCAAGATGGCTACCGGCGAAGTCGTCGATGAAGAGTCACTCGGCGGAGCGGAGATGCACTCGCGGGTGTCGGGCTTGTCGGATTACCTTGCTGAAGATGAGCTGGACGGGCTGCGGCTTGCGCGCGACATCGTTAGCCACTATTCCGATGCGCCGCCAAAACCAAAGCTTCGCGCGGTCGAAGCGCCGCTCTACTCCGCTGATGAGTTGCTGGGCATTATGTCGGCGGACGTGCGAGTCCCGTTCGAATCTCGCGAGGTCATCGCTCGCATAGTCGACGGTTCGAAGTTCGAAGAGTTCAAGTCGAAATACGGGACGACCTTGGTCACGGGGTTCGCGTACATTCACGGTTACTCTGTCGGGATACTCGCGAACAACGGCGTGTTGATGTCCGAATCGGCCGCAAAAGGCGCGCAGTTCATACATCTCTGCAACCAGCAAAACATCCCGCTCGTCTTCTTGCAGAACATCACTGGATTCATGGTCGGTCGCACTTACGAAGAACAAGGCATCATCCGCAACGGAGCCAAGCTGATCAATGCAGTTTCCAACTCGACGGTGCCGGCGATCACGATCATGACCGGTAGTTCGTACGGCGCGGGCAACTACGCGATGTGCGGGCGGGCTTATGAGCCGCGCTTCTTGTTCACGTGGCCGAATCATCGGATCGCCGTGATGGGACCGCAACAGCTTTCGGGAGTGATGGACATAATCAAACGCGACGCCCTGACCAAGCAAGGCTTGCCGGTTGACGAAGCAAAGCTCACGGCCTCAAGACTGGCTCTGGAAGCCCAGATCGAGGCCGAGTCGGATGTGTACTTCGCGACGGCAAGGCTCTGGGATGACGGGATCATCGACCCTAGAGACACGCGAACGGTGCTGGCTATTTCGTTGTCGGCTGCTTACAACCGGCCGGTCGAAGGCACGATGGAGTGGGGAGTGTTCAGGCACTAGCTGCATCAAGTCTAGAAATGAGCGTACTCTAGTACTGGTCGTTCAAGCGCCTGCAAATAGTGTTCACAATCGCGCTTCAACTCCCCCAACGTTTCGCCTTTGGGATGTACTGACTCTTCCGTGATGGAAGCTGCTTTGTTGTCATCGTAGTAGGCTTCGTGAATTGCGTAAATGTCCTCGTTATTCACGACTCGGTGCACTACTCGGTAGTTCCAGGTCATCGTCTTTCTCCCGTACGCAAGCGGTTCCTTCTCGTCGCGATTGCTTGGCAATGATTGATTAACCCTCGGACGACAGCGGCTGACTGAGTCTCACTGCAATCGCGGAGGTCTTACCATTTAGATCTCCACAACTGAGAGACGGTTAATATTGGAATTCTTTTTGATCAACGGCAGTTGCAGCAATTACACTATCGAAAGGGTCCGGTAACGCGTTGGAAGAAGCTTCGGTCACGATCCAGATTCTGAATTCGGCTAGATCAAGAAGCAGGCTGCGCTAAGTGCTCCACCCACCGTCCGCGTCGAAGGTTTCATTCAAAGCGGCGCCCGCCAACCTTAAGCGGCATCGCTATCTGCCAACGGACGAAACGGGGCCCATAGATTGAGCGGTTTTCTCAATGCATCTTCCAAAAAGTCCAATAGAGACTCATTAACGACATTATAAGTGCGACCAGCGCTAACCCGGTGGCTAGGATAGTGTGATGCCAGTTGACAGGAGTGCCGAACGGTAGCATTAGATAGAGTGAATAGGCAAAAACACAAAAGTTGATTGCTATGAGAACCGCGATAATTCTACAGATGGTTATAAGGGGTTGTACTATCGGTGGCCGCTCTTGCTCAGTTGAATACAGCGCGTAAACGGAGTATAGAAACCCCAAAACTCCGAAAAGCAATGCACCAAGGTTTAGTGCTGACTGAAACGCAAGTGAGGGAAATTGGTCCTGCATTTCATGTTCTCGTTCTCGCCGCGCCTAGCTTTAATATGCTTCCATCTCCGACTCCCTGCCCCGCACCACACTGCCTTCCGTGCCCGGAGCTATGACGTACTCTTGGGCAAGGGTCAGCGCGCAGAGTTGTTCGAAGTAGGAGCGTGCTCCGTAGTCAGGAGTCTTCTCCTTGCAGAGTATGAGGCTAGGCCTAAAGACGATCTCATGCGCGTCGGAGTCGCTATGCGTTGCATTAAATTCGTGCATGAATTCTACAAGGAATTCAGCAGCTTCGTCTATCAGCCCGTCGGCTTGTGTGGACCTCAACTGAGGTAACTTCTTTTCTGACATCATTCACCCCTAGACCGTAATACTACTCCACCCCTTATGAAGCACATACTTTGCCAGTCTGTTGCACATAGCTAAGTAGTACTTAGGGAGCAAGTGTGGTTTACGAGCTAACATTCCTCTGAAAATCCTGGAATTAAAGTAGCATACCCTCAAGAATTATAACGCAATCATCAGGCTGGATCTGACTGGCTTGGGCTTTATTCCTAAGTAGTAAGCAGACTGCTCTGTATGCGCCCGTAGCAAGAGCATGAAGGTCATCCTTGTTCTTCTGATAATCCTTCACGAAGTTCCAGCTTTGGAGCGTGCTCTCGTCGTTCGGATACAGAGGCATAAGACAGTACTTTCAAAAGGCGCTTTCCTTTTGCAGAGCACTATTACCTTCAAAGTGGACGTATGTCAACCAATTCTTCCCCAAACTTCTTTCCCAAACATGGCGAGCCTGAGGGATGATATTGGTTTGGCAGGTGAGCGAATCCATTGGAAGTACCCTAACCCTCATAAAAGACTCCGGCTTCGGAGCCACGGAATTGGAGTGAAGCCAAAATGAGACAACACTTCAAGGACTTGATCGCAAAGGCACGGATTATGCAATCTGCGAAGACCCAATGGTCGGGTTGCCGGAAAGTGGCGGAGCGTGATTTGATGACCACGAGTGACTGAGCGCCATTTCACAAAAACCCTTATCGCCAATCGCGGAGAGATCGCGCTCCGCGTGATGAAGACCTGTCGCGCGATGGGCATCTCGACTGTCGCAGTCTACTCGGACGCCGATGCGCGAGCGCCGCACGTGCACTTTGCCGATGAGGCTGCCCACATTGGGCCTGCTCCGAGCAAAGACTCCTACCTCAACATCGAGAAGATCATCGCGGCGGCAAAGCGAACCGGAGCTGACGCGATTCATCCGGGATACGGCTTCTTGTCTGAGAACGCCGACTTTGCAGAAGCATCTGAAGCCGCCGGCATCACATTCATCGGACCGAGCGCTGATGCAATTCGCAAGATGGGTTTGAAGAACACGGCTCGAAGGATGATGGCTGAGGCGGGTGTCCCGATCGTACCGGGCTACGATGGAGACGATCAGTCTATCGAGACTCTCAGCAAGAACGCCGAAGCGATCGGCTTGCCGGTACTGATCAAAGCCTCGGCTGGCGGCGGCGGCAAAGGCATGCGAGTCGTCCGCGACGCGAGTGAGCTTTCCGAGGCGATTGAATCGGCGCGGCGAGAAGCCGAAAAAGCTTTCGGCGATGGGACGTTGCTTCTGGAGAAGTACGTCGAGCGAGCCCGGCACGTTGAAGTTCAGATCCTCGGTGACAATCAAGGCAACTTGATTCATCTGTTCGAGCGCGAGTGCTCGATTCAACGGCGTCATCAGAAGATCGTTGAAGAGAGCCCGTCACCGGCTCTCAGCGACAAGGCGAGGCAACGTATTTGCGACGCGGCGGTTGCGGCAGGGCGCGCGATCGGCTACTCGAACGCCGGAACAGTCGAGTTCATCCTTGCTCCGTCGGGCGAGTTCTACTTCATCGAGGTCAACACGAGGCTTCAAGTCGAGCACCCGGTCACCGAGATGACAACCGGACTCGACCTGGTCAAGCTTCAGATCGAGATCGCTGAAGGAAAACCATCGTCGCTAGCGCAAGAAGACGTTAAACAGAATGGCCACGCCATCGAAGCTCGGTTGTATGCTGAAGACCCGAACAACAACTTTCTTCCTGCCACCGGCACTCTTCACGAATGGAATGCGCCGTCGTCGATAGACGGCTTGCGAATCGACTCGGGTGTTGACCGCGGTGTTGAAGTCGGCATTCACTACGATCCGCTGCTCGCAAAGCTGATTGCCCACGCGCCGGATCGTGAGACCGCGCGGCGCAAGCTGGCCGGCGCGTTGACCAACCTCGTCGTGCTGGGCGTTCACACCAATCGCGAGTTCCTGGTCCGCACGCTCGAGCAGGCGGAGTTCGCAGGCGCCAGCTATCACACGGGGTTTGTTGAAGCGCATCTGGGTCAACTGGCTACGGAGAACGACCCGGCAGACGACTCGATCGCGGCAAGCGCCGTCGCGTTGTACATCAGGAAGCAGCAACAGGCCGACGCTGCGATTCTTCCAAAGCTGCCGCCGAACTATCGGAACAATCCTTTTCGCGACCCGTCGATCAAACTCCACGCCGGTGATTCGACTTTCGAGATCTCATTGCGCGCCTGGGAGCGCGGCCGTCCCGGCCGCAAACTCGAACATGGACTCGCACAGGAAACAAAGACCGACGCCTTCGTACTCTCGCACAACGATTGGCAAGCCAATGCGCAGGTTGTATCATTCGAGCCCGGAAGCATTCGTGTTGAGCTCGATGGGGTGCAGCGAACGTTTCGGATCGCACAGGCGGGCAACCAGTTCTTTGTGCAATCGCTTTTGTCGTCACGCGCGATCACGCGAACCTCCAGGTACCCGCGCTCGCCCGCGGCTTCAGAGCACGAGAGCGCTTATGCGCCGATGCCCGGACAGGTTTTGAAAGTCCTGGTCACCGAAGGGCAGCAAGTCTCGGCGGGCGATCCGCTGGTGATTCTCGAAGCGATGAAGATGGAACAGACGCTTCGAGCCTCGACTGCCGGAGTAGTCGAAGCAGTGTTAGTGAAGCAGGGCGATGTCGTAGCGCCTGGCGACACGCTTGTGAAGATTGCGGCGGCGGCAAGTGAACGCCACAAGGCGTAGCATAGACTTTAGTCTGTGTGCCGGCGATCACTCAAACTTCGCGACCGCCGGACACAGACTAAAGAGCCTCTTGCAAAAGTCCGAGAAGCTTGTGATTTTGAGC